>NZ_CP051677.1:1502500-2800000 GCF_012849055.1 Spirosoma rhododendri
GTGGGTGCGTGGCAGTGAGGGCTTGGGTGCTAAGGTCCAAGTCCGAGAGGGGAACAACCCAGACCATCCGCTAAGGTCCCCAAGTGAATGCTAAGTTGAACAAAGGCGGTCCGGCTGCTGAGACAGCCAGGAGGTTAGCTTGGAAGCAGCTATTCCTTTAAAGAGTGCGTAACAGCTCACTGGTCGAGCGGGGCGGGCGTCGATAATAAACGGGCATCAAGCATTTCACCGAAGCGATGGACTCATGCAAGAGCATGATGTGGTAGGAGAGCATTCTGGTCGGGGCGAAGCTGGGGCGTGAGCCGTTGGTGGACTGTCCAGAAAAGCAAATGTAGGCATAAGTAACGAGAATGGAGACGAGAACGCTCCACACCGAAAGGCTAAGGGTTCCTCCGCGATGGCAGTCATCGGAGGGTTAGTCGGGGTCTAAGGGGCAGCCGAAGGGTGGGTCCTGAGGGGAATTGGGTTAATAGTCCCAAACTGTTTGCACAGGTACACTGATGACGGAGTGCCGGGGGTGGTAGGTCCTGACGGAATAGGGCGTTGAGCTGAAGCTTCGGCTGAAGCGAATCACTGAAGGGGCTTCCAAGAAAAGTCAGGGTGCGTTAAGCGTGTAGACACCCGTACCGCAAACCGACACAGGTAGCCGGGAAGAATATTCTAAGGTGCGCGAAAGAATCATGGTTAAGGAACTCGGCAAGATGACCCTGTAACTTCGGGAGAAGGGGGCCTACTCAGTGATGGGAGGCTGCAGAGAAGAGGCCCAGGCGACTGTTTACCAAAAACACAGGACTCTGCTAAAATGAAAGTTGACGCATAGGGTCTGACACCTGCCCGGTGCTGGAAGGTTAAGGGGGAGCTTAGTCGCAAGGCGAAGGTTTGAACTGAAGCCCCAGTAAACGGCGGCCGTAACTATAACGGTCCTAAGGTAGCGAAATTCCTTGTCGGGTAAGTTCCGACCTGCACGAATGGTGTAACGATCTGGGCACTGTCTCAACCATGAGTTCGGTGAAATTGTAGTAGCGGTGAAGATGCCGCTTACCCGCCACGGGACGGAAAGACCCCGTGCACCTTTACTACAGCTTAACAGTGATCGCCGGTCAGGCATGTGTAGGATAGGCGGGAGGAGTTGAAGCGGTGTCGCCAGGCATCGTGGATCCAACCTTGAAATACCGCCCTTGGCTGACTGGCGGTCTAACCTGGAGACGGGGACCCTGTTTGGTGGGTAGTTTGACTGGGGTGGTCACCTCCGAAAGGGTAACGGAGGTTTCCCAAGGTTGGCTCATACCGGACGGTAATCGGTAGGGGAGTGCAATAGCAGAAGCCAGCTTGACAGTGAGGCACACAGGCCGATCTGGGACGAAAGTCGGGTATAGTGATCCGGTAGTTCCGCATGGAAGGGCTATCGCTCAAAGGATAAAAGGTACGCCGGGGATAACAGGCTGATCTCCCCCAAGAGCTCACATCGACGGGGAGGTTTGGCACCTCGATGTCGGCTCGTCACATCCTGGGGCTGGAGAAGGTTCCAAGGGTTCGGCTGTTCGCCGATTAAAGTGGCACGCGAGCTGGGTTCAGAACGTCGTGAGACAGTTCGGTCCCTATCTGTGGTGGGCGTTGGAATATTGAGGGGGTCTGTCCTTAGTACGAGAGGACCGGGATGGACCAACCGCTGGCGGATCGGTTGTCTGGCCGCAGGCACGGCCGAGTAGCTACGTTGGGTTAAGATAAGCGCTGAAGGCATCTAAGTGCGAAACTGGCCCCGAGATGAATGTTCCGGTATAAAGGGGCGTTGGAGACGACGACGTTGATAGGCGGCAGGTGGAGGTGCAGAGATGCATGGAGCTGAGCCGTACTAATGGCCCCGGACGCGTGAGTTTTGTTTGTCAGCGAGAAGCTGAATGTGAATTGTGGTGTGTGGTATGTGTTGTGCTTTTGGTTAGACTGATTCTCCCTACGGGTATAAAGACTAAAGATATTGAGGCTGCATAGTAAGTGCACTTCAGAAGGGTCAACAGGTTGGTGCTGGTAAGGCGGGTGAACACCTCTATCCATTTCGCACAGAGTCGTTAAGCCCCGTACTGCCGATGGTACTGCTGTCACAAGCGGGAGAGTAGGTAGGTGCCACCTGATGAAATACGGAGTGGTCATTGCGCAAGCAGTGACCGCTTTCTGTTTTAGGGTGATCTTATGGGACATACCCGTTACAAGAGTGGTTGGTAGACTGATCGTTACAAGAGAATTACTCTTACAACAAAGAAACCGGCTCGCGATAAAGCGAGCCGGTTTCTTTGTTATGTGCAACACCGTGTTAGTGGATTTTACGCCATCTCGACTACATCAAGAACCGGTAGTTTGATCCGTTTTAAAAGCTGCTCTTCCAGCATATCAGCCCACACGTTCATGTAAAGAACTACGTCATTGCGGACATTGTGTTTCAAAAATCGCTGGCTAAGTGGAATCCGATTTAAAACATCCCGATCGTCTAATTTTTCGAGGTGCTTCAAGTCTTCAATCGTCAACCCTGCATTTAGCATTTCATTAATGATAAGATCGATTGGGAGTTGACTAGTGGGGCAGTAATCTTCTACTTGCTCGTTCCAGTCGCCGTAACGCTGCATTGCATAACGGTGAATATCGTCGCGAGTTAGCTTGGTAAGCTCCTGAGCTAAATTGCCGCAGTTACAGCCTCCCATATGTCCCCATTGATAGGGAGAGCCATGTTGAAGTTTGCGGGCTGTACGACGTAACGATTCGATTAATTCGGGTGTTGGCCGTGCCATAACTACAAAAGTTTATCGTTTAATAAGTCAACGTACCGTTTCTGTAATTTGTTAATCAAGATAAACAGAGAAGCCCGGTTGTGCAACCGGGCTTCTCTGTTTATCTAACCAATTCCATCAAATCTTTGTCGTTGACTTCCTTCCGTATGTCGGCCATATCAAGGAATCTGACGTAGAGCGAGTCGAGATCGGGCTTTTCGTAGCGATAACCCAGTAATTCTAACCGGTGCTTCAACGCGTGGCGGCCACTACGAGCTGTTAAAACGATCATAGACTTATCGATGCCCACATCCTGCGGGTTCATGATCTCATAGTTCTCAGAATGCTTCAGAAAGCCGTCCTGGTGAATGCCCGACGAGTGAGCAAATGCGTTGCGCCCAACGATGGCTTTGTTTGCCTGAACAGGCATATGCATCATTTGCGATACGAGATTGCTGACGGGGTAAAGCCGGGTAGAGTCTACGTTGGTGTAGAAGCCAAGCTCCTTACGCACTTTCAAGGCCATGACTACCTCCTCAAGTGACGTATTACCGGCACGTTCGCCAATACCATTTATCGTCACTTCAACCTGCCGGGCACCATTCATAACGCCAGCAAGCGTATTTGCCGTGGCCAGACCAAGATCATTGTGGCAATGGATAGAAATAGTGGCCTGATGAACGTTGTCGACGTGCTCGTAGATATAGGCTATCTTCTTCCCGTATTCGTCGGGCAGACAGTAGCCAGTAGTGTCGGGTATGTTAACGACCGTTGCGCCAGCACCGATAACGGCACGGGTCAGCTGGGCCAGGAAAGCTAAATCGGCGCGACCAGCGTCTTCCGCGTAAAATTCTACGTCTTCAACGTATGACTTTGCGTGTTTGACCGCAGCAACAGCCTGCTCCAGAATACGTTCGCGGCTCGAGTTAAATTTGTTTCTAATATGAATATCTGACGAGCCGATACCTGTGTGGATTCGACCCCGCTTGGCAAATTTCAATGCTTCACCCGCAGCGTCGATATCACCTTTAACGGCCCTACTCAGCGCACAAATGGTAGGCTCAGATACGGCCTTGGAAATCTCCACAACCGATCGGAAATCACCAGGGCTGGAGATCGGGAAGCCGGCTTCGATAACATCGACACCAAGGCGTTCCAGCTCTTTGGCAACAACAATTTTTTCTTCCGTTGTCAACTGGCAACCAGGTACCTGTTCGCCGTCGCGCAATGTGGTGTCGAAAATATAAACCCGCTGACTCATGGTTTTAGAAGAAGTGGTTAGCCCAATAAAACAAAAAAAGCCCTATTCTGACGAATGAGGGCTATGGTATATGTAAATCCCTCACCGTTTATGACAGCGTTGACAGTCGTAGCGTAAGGCGATTTGTTGACTTCATACTATTGCTGCGAAAATTCGCTAAAGGCGTAAATACACTACAAAAGTATACGATTGGTTTTATTTTGCAAATGCTTCGATACTATTTATACCGCCTGATTCTCAGCTACTGAATTTAGCTGGTCCAGGATTTGCGAACCCATCGCTTCTGTGCCGAGTATCATGCCGCCTGGAGTATCTGCATCGGCGATGTCGCGCGTGCGATAACCTGCTTTCAACGCTGAATCAACAGCAGCCACCACTTCCTCTGCTTCCGCTTTCATACCAAACGAAATATCGAGCATAAGTGCAACTGACAGGATGGACGCCAGCGGATTGGCAACGCCCTGCCCGGTAATATCGTGAGCTGAGCCATGGATAGGCTCGTACAAGCCTGTCGTGTCGCCGATAGAAGCTGAAGCAAGCATGCCCATCGAGCCTGCAATCTGACTAGCTTCGTCGGTGAGAATATCCCCAAAGAGGTTGCCCGTCAACACGACGTCGAAGCGCCGGGGATCTTTTATCAGCAGCATAGCAGCCGAGTCGATGAATTGGTGTTCGACAACAACATCCGGATACTGCGGAGCCATCGCCTGTACCACTTCACGCCAAAGCCGGGATGAC
This sequence comes from Spirosoma rhododendri, assembly GCF_012849055.1. Taxonomy (NCBI): domain Bacteria; kingdom Pseudomonadati; phylum Bacteroidota; class Cytophagia; order Cytophagales; family Cytophagaceae; genus Spirosoma; species Spirosoma rhododendri. Next base: position 1,507,259 of record NZ_CP051677.1, read on the forward strand.
TCCAGTACATTGGCTTTATCGACAGAGCACAGTCGACGCCGACGGGTCATGGCTGCTTCAAACGCTTTCTTGGCGATACGCTCAACTTCGTACCGGCTGTATATCATCTGGTCGTAAGCCGTGTTACGGTCTTCGCTCCGGCCTTTTTCGCCGAAATAAACGTCGCCAGTCAGCTCACGGAAGAAGAGAATATCCGACCCCTTAAGAATTTCGGGGCGGATGCTCGATGCGCTAAGCAGTTCGTCGAATAGTTTGATTGGGCGCAGATTGGCGTACAGACCCAGCGCTTTACGAATACCCAGCAGACCCTGTTCGGGACGTACTTTGGCCGACGGATCGTTATCGTATTTGGGGTGACCTACAGCACCGAACAGGATAGCGTCAGATGCTTTCGATTTGGTGATCGTTTCGTCGGGTAGGGGGCTACCCGTGGCTTCAATGGCGGCATGGCCAATCAGCGCGGTATCGTAGGTGAATTCGTGACCGTATTTCTGGGCAATGGCTTCCAGCACCTGTTTGCCCACGGCGGTCACTTCCTGACCAATACCGTCACCGGCAATAACGACAATGTGTTTTTTCATGATGTAGTAAAGACTCGCGCAGCGCTGAACTGCCGAAGTGCGTGGTTAGGCGTGCGCCTGATCGAATTCCCGAATGTCAGCGTTCAGACTCAACAGATAATCAATATCGTCGTAGCCATTCATCAGGCACGTCTTCTTGTACGTGTTGATCGCAAACGTTTCTGACTGTTCCCCAAACGAGATCGTCTGAGCCGGCAAATCAACGACGATCTGTAACGTCGGATCTTGTTCAACAGCGGTTAGCAATGCTTCCAGAAACAGCTGCGATACTTGTACGGGCAGTACGAAGGTATTGAGCGCGTTGTTGCGGAAGATGTCGGCGAAGAAGCTGGAAACGACAACCCGGAAACCATAATCGTGAATGGCCCAGGCCGCGTGCTCCCGGCTACTACCCATGCCGAAGTTTTTACCGGCTACCAGAATTTGTGCCCCGGCGTAGCGGGAGTTATTCAGCACGAAGTCCTTGATAGGTTCGTTGTCGGCCGTAAAGCGCCAGTCGCGGAACAGGTTATCGCCAAAGCCTTCGCGGGTGGTCGCTTTCAGAAAACGGGCGGGAATGATCTGATCGGTGTCAACATTTTCGATCGGCAGTGGAACGGCCGTCGACGTCAATACGTGGAAGGTTTCTTTGCTCATGTCAGTTTGGGCGGACAGCCTCGGCAATCACGTTTTTACCAATCACGTGGCCTAGCGTCAGTTTATCGAACAGGCGGCTGACGGGAAATACAACCCGGTCGTAAAAAACGACGGACTCTTTCGTGATCCGGCCGTCTTTGCCCATCCATTTGTACAGTAAGGAAATAAAATAACCGGCGAAATCGTAGTAGCGAACGTCGGTCACGCGAAAACCGGCATCTTCCAGAATCTGTCGGACAAGTTGTTTGTCGTAGCGTCGGTAATGACCAACGTGTTCGTCCATGTTGCTGAAGATCTCCTGCCGGGCAGGAACGAACACTTTGATGCGCCCACCGGGCTTGAGTTTGGCATACAGGTCTTTCACAATCGCGCCGTGGTGCTCAATATGCTCCAATACGTTGATGGTGTAGATCAGGTCGTACGATTTATTCAGCGCATTGATATCGGTGTACACAGGCTGCTTGATCAGCGGCAGTAAGTCCGGATCGATCTCGGCCGCGTCAACGCTGCCAATGGGAAAGCGGTTTGCGTACTCACCGTTACCGGCTCCGAAGTCGAGAATAGTCTCGCCCGGACGAACGTCACTGGCGACCCATTTGTACAAGCCTCCGTTGTAATTGACGGCGTGGCTCATGATCGCCAGATTGTCCGATCCGTTGTACTCTACTTTTTCAGCTGTTTGCTTTGCCTGACTCATGCTGCTGAGAGATGTGTTAAAACCAAGACGAATCCGAAAATCGAAAATTATGCCAGTTTAAACACTAAAAAGCTACGCAGCGGTCACTACAGTAACTCGCGGACGTCCATGACCCGGCCCGAAACGGCTGCGGCTGCGGCCATGATCGGACTGGCAAGGAACGTACGGGCACCAGGACCCTGCCGACCTTCGAAGTTCCGGTTCGAGGTGCTGATGCAGTACTTACCCGCCGGAATCTTGTCTTCGTTCATACCCAGGCAAGCCGAGCAACCGGGTTCTCTGAGTTCGAAACCCGCACTGGCAAAGACATCGGTCAGCCCCTCGGCCTGCGCCTGCCGGGCCACCTGTACCGAACCCGGAACGATCCAGACTTCAACGCCGGCCGCTTTCTGCTTACCCTGCACAAACTGAGCAACCGTGCGTAGGTCTTCGATGCGGGCATTGGTGCACGAGCCGATGAACACGTAATCGACGGCTTTGTCCCGCAGTTCCATGCCGGGTTCGAGACCCATGTACGCCAGCGATTTCGTGTACGACACGTGCTCGGTGTCGGGAATTTCGGTCAGCAACGGAACGTGCTGCCCGATGCCGATACCCATACCGGGGTTTGTGCCGTAGGTAATCATCGGCTGAATATCCTCGGCTTTGTAGTGCAGTTCGGTGTCGAACGATGCGCCTTCGTCGGTTTTGAGCGCGCGCCACTTTGCAACGGCTTCATCAAAGGCTTCACCTTTCGGCGCAAACTCACGACCCCGAATGTAGTCGAAGGTTGTATCGTCGGGAGCAATCAGACCGCCACGGGCACCCATTTCGATGCTCATGTTGCAGATCGTCATGCGGGCTTCCATCGACAGATTGCGGATGGTTTCGCCGGCGTACTCAACGAAGTAGCCGGTCGCACCACTGGCCGAAATCTTCGAGATAATATACAGGATGATATCCTTCGCCGTTACGCCCTTTGCCAGCGTTCCGTCGATGTTTATACGCATCCGTTTCGGTTTGTACTGGAGAATGCATTGGGTGGCCAGCACCTGCTCTACTTCACTAGTGCCGATACCGAACGCAACGTTGCCGAATGCGCCGTGGGTGCTGGTATGGCTATCGCCACAAACAATGGTCATACCCGGCAGCGTCAGCCCCAGCTCGGGACCGATGATGTGAACAATACCCTGAAACGGATGGCCAAGGTCATACAGCTCAACGCCAAACTCCGCGCAGTTCCGGCGCAGCGTGTCGACCTGATGGCGCGACAGGGCTTCCCGGATCGGCAGATGCTGATCTTTCGTCGGGACGTTGTGATCGGCGGTGGCGGTTGTACGGCTGGTGTTGAATACGCTAATGCCGCGTTTACGCAATCCGTCGAATGCCTGTGGGCTTGTCACTTCGTGGATAAAGTGCCGGTCGATGAACAGCGCATCGGGATGACCTTCGGCGTGCTTGACGACGTGTGCATCCCAGATTTTATCGAATAATGTAGTGGGTTGTGTGCTCATAGTTTACTCGCTTCTTGCTCGATTATAACATCGATCCACTCCTTATTTATAGGGACCTCTACCGAAACGGCTTCCCAAAATAAATCCTGATCAATTCCCCAATAATGATGGATTAAGCGGTCGCGGAGACCTGCGAAACCTCTCCAGTCAAATTCCGCGTGTTCGTGGCGAAAATCGTCGGGGACCTTTTTGCAGGCTTCACCAATGACCAGTAAGCTATGCGTAAGGGCTCGCTGTAATGTTGGATCGCCAAAAACCTGATCCGAATCCTTTCCTGCTGTTTGCTGAGTGATGTACAGCATTTCTGACTGGATACGCTTTAGGAAATCAATCAGTAAAGGAGATGAATTCAACTTCATTACTTACGTATTTGCGAACAAATTCTGCCATACCCTCCCAAGTCAACAGGTCTGTTTTTCGACCCATCAACGTTTCTAAATAGTCGGCCATATCCAGCAGATTACGAATTTTCTTCTGACCTTCCTGAAACTCGACAACAATGTCGACGTCGCTGTCCACTGTTTGTTCGTCACGAACGAACGAACCAAACAGGCCCAGTCTAGCCGCACCAAACTGTTTCAGCGCCGACTGATGCGACTGAACACGTTCGAATACCTGTTGCTTATTCTGGACAGCCGTACTTATTGTCATTATTTCAGATCAAAAATTCGAACAGGTCGGGTTTGTCGTTGATGTATTCGAACTGAATGCGGGCGGCTTTCATCCGCTCGATCAGCGGTTCGAAATCGGCTTTGTGTTTCAGTTCAAGGCCAACCAGGGCCGGGCCACGCTCGCGGTTGGTTTTCTTCGAGTATTCAAACAACGTGATATCATCATTTGGTCCGAGTACGTCGGTCAGAAACTCGCGCATAGCCCCGGCCCGCTGCGCAAACCGGATAATGAAGTAGTGTTTCAGCCCTTCGTATAGCAACGACCGCTCCTTGATTTCCTCGGTACGGGTGATATCATTGTTACCGCCACCGACCAGACAGACGACGTTTTTACCCTTGATCTCGTCTTTCAGAAAATCAAGAGCGGCAATGCTCAACGCGCCAGCAGGTTCGGCAACGATGGCTTCTTCGTTGTAGAGCTGTAGGATAGTCGTACAAACTTTGCCCTCCGGTACCAGAATAACCTGATCTAAGTTGGCGCGGCAGACATCGAATGTCATGTCGCCCACGCGCTTAACGGCGGCTCCGTCGACAAACTTGTCGATCTTATCCAGCGCGACGACGTGCCCCTGATCGAGCGACACTTTCATTGATGGCGATCCCAGAGGCTCGACACCAATCAGCTTCGTTCTGGGACTTAACTGCCGAAACACCGTCGATACGCCCGATGCCAGACCGCCCCCGCCAATGGCCATCAGGATATAGTCAATCTTGAAATTGGCGTCCTTGAAAATCTCCAGCCCCACCGTACCCTGTCCTTCCATGACCTGAACGTCATCAAACGGGTGGACAAAGGTGCTGTCGTGGGCATTGACGTACTCGACGGCTGCGTGATAGGCATCGTCAAACGTGTCGCCGACCAGAACGACGTCTACGAACTGCTTGCCGAACAGTTTCACCTGCTTCACCTTCTGGTTCGGCGTGGTGGTCGGCATGAAGATCGTACCGTGAACGGCCATCTTGCGGCAGGCATACGCGACACCCTGCGCGTGATTACCCGCACTGGCGCAGACGACGCCTTTAGCCAATGCCTCGGGCGATAGACTGGCCATTTTGTTATAGGCCCCGCGAATCTTGTAGGAACGAACGACCTGCAAATCTTCCCGTTTCAGGAAAATGGACGCTTCGTAGCGGTCCGACAGGTTGATGTTTTCCTGCAAAGGCGTATGCACTGCCACGCCCCGGAGCCGATCGGCCGCGAGGTATATATTGTCGAGGTCGGGAGTGGTGACCTTCTCTGCTTCCGTTGTCGTGTTCATTACGTACTGTTAGTCAACAAAAATACGAAAACTTCAGCCCTTTTTTGCCGCGATAATCAGGCCGGTCGACCAGGCTAGTCGGGTCAGAAGCAGGTCGGTACGTTGCGCTAATTCGTCAACGAGCCGATCTGCTTTTTCTGAGTGCCCTTCCGGCCAGTTGGGTTGCGGCAGCATATCGTCGATAATGTACAAACCACCGGGGCCAGCATTGCCAGCACCGTGTCGAGGTCGGTGTATTTACCCGCCCAGGTATCAGCGAAGATAAAGTCGAACGGGCCGGTGTTTGTATTTACCCACTCCGTACCATCCTGACAAATGAGCTGCAATCGACTGTCGTCGCCCAGAAATTTGCGGGCAACAGCCAGACAGTCGGCATCATTATCGACCGAGACCAGCGTGGCCTGTTCGTCCATGCCCGCCAGAATCCATGCCGTCGATAGACCCGTACCGGTACCCAGTTCCAGAAAACGACCGCCCGGCTTGGTAGCCGCCAGCGTACGGAGCAGGGATGCTGCCTGCGTGTCAGCGTTCATGGAAAAGCCAAGTTGGGCAGATGCCGCAACGATGGGCTGATGGGCAGGAACGAAATCAGTGACAGTGTCGAGCATGGGGTGGGGGAAGTGAACGCGAAAGCGGTGCCGGCCAGTTAGCCGACACCGCTATACACGATGAGCTAACTAGCTACGCTCAGGACGCAGCGAACGAACGGCTGTACCAGCCTGCCACATCTCTGATTCGCGCAGTTCGGCCAGTTCAACTTCCAGCTTCTCGCGGTAGTCGGGCTGCGAGTTGCGGGTGATGCTGATTTCGGCTTGCTCCTGGCTTTTTACCGAGTTGTACAGTTGCTCAAAAACGGGCTTCGTTGCATCGCGGAACGGCTTCCACCAGTCGAGGGCACCACGCTGAGCGGTTGTCGAGCAGTTTGCGTACATCCAGTCCATACCATTTTCCGCCACCAGCGGCATCAACGACTGAGTCAGCTCTTCAACTGTTTCGTTGAAGGCCTCCGATGGGCTATGGCCGTTGGCGCGCAGCACTTCGTACTGAGCCGCGAAGATACCCTGGATAGCACCCATCAGCGTACCGCGTTCGCCGGTCAGGTCGGAGGTAACTTCTTTGTAGAAGTCAGTTTCGAACAGGTAGCCCGAACCAACACCGATACCCATAGCGATTGCTTTAGTACGGGCGTTACCCGTTGCATCCTGATAAACGGCGAAGCTCGAGTTGAGGCCTTTGCCTTCTACGAACAGACGGCGCAGCGACGTACCCGATCCTTTCGGCGCGACGAGGAATACGTCGACGTCGGTAGGGGAACGATACCGGTTTTGTCTTTATAGGTTACGCCGAAGCCGTGCGAGAAATACAGCGACTTGCCGGGTTTCAGGGCGGCTTTTACCGTTGGCCACAGCTCGATCTGAGCCGCGTCTGACAGCAGGAAGCAGATGATCGTGCCTTTTTCGAGGGCTTCTTCGATTTCAAACAGCGTTTCGCCCGGTACCCAGCCATCGGCAACTGCCTTGTCGTAGGTTTTGCCTTTCCGCTGCCCAACGATTACGTTGAAGCCATTATCACGCATGTTGAGCGACTGACCGGGGCCTTGTACGCCGTAGCCAATTACTGCAATGGTTTCATCGTTCAGCACCTCGCGGGCTTTTTCGAGCGGAAACTCTTCCCGCGTAACAACTTGTTCTTCAACTCCTCCGAAATTAATCGTTGCCATAATTCTCTTTTTGGTTTGTACTCTTGTTTTGAGGGTTACTACTTGGTTAGCTGTAATCGCTGATACGGCTGATTTTGCCGTCTTTGCACTCGAAGATAGAGACGCCACGCAACTCAATTTGTTGGTTGGCCTTCCAACCGTTGGGCATGTCCTGCGCTACGACCGCACTGTAATAGATTTCGATAGCGGCCCGGTTATCCGTTATGATCTGCGTAACGATTTCCTGCCGACGTACCGAGAAAAGGGGTACTACTTGCGCTGCCTGTTCACCGAATGCCTGTTTGCCTGTTAAGGCCATTGTCCCGCCGGTATTCGACACATTCTCGAAGCGAATATCATCGTGTAGGACCGCCAGCATGCCCGGCATGTCTTTCCGGTTGTATGCGTCTACGTAGGCTTCGATGAGTTGTTCAAGCATCGTTTGTCGGGTTGGCTACAGGTAATAGGCCCAGTCGGCTTCGGGCAGATACTCGACCAGCCCTTTCTCTGTTTTGCCCACGGCAACTCGCCCCGACCGCACAAATTCCAGGATTTCGTACTGTTTCAGATAGCCGAAGAAGTCGAAGATCTCTTCGTTGTTCCCCGTCTTTTCGATCACGACGTAATCCAGTCCCCAGTACACGACCCAGGCCTTGTACTGCTTATTGATTGTTTCGACATCCAGCGATTTGCCGCCCAGCGGGGTCGAAATCTTGAACAGCGCGATTTCGTTGTAAACGATCTCGTCGTTGAGGTAGCCAAACACCGCCATCACCTCAACGATCTTGCGGATCTGCCGAACCAGCTTTTCGACTTCTTCCCGCGACTCGTGTTTGATAACAATCGTGAAGCGCGACACGCCTTTACGCTCGGTTTCCGATACGGTCAGGCTCTCGATATTGACGCGTCGACGGGTGAAAATGATCGTGATGCGGTTAAGCAGCCCAATCGTATTCTCCGTGAATATGCAGATCGTGTAGGTGGTCATTTTGAACTGTGATTTTGCTTGATTGTCTTGAACGTTGTCCTGAACTGTGATTTGTATGATTGCTTTGATAGACTATGATTTAAGAAATCAGGGAAATCAACTAATCATAAAAATCACAGTTCGAGACGAATTGCGCGGGGCCGCCCGGCGGTTCAAGACAACCGAATCTGCGAAACGCTGGCACCGGCGGGTACCATCGGGAATACGTTTTCTTCTTTTTCGACAACTACTTCCAGCAGATAGGGGCCGTCATGCGCCAGCATGGTATCGAGCGCGTCGGACAGGTTTTCGCGGGCGTCGCAGGTTTGACCGTCCATACCGAAGCCACGGGCAATGGTGATGAAGTCGGGGTTCTGCAACTCCACGAACGAGTAGCGACGCTGATGGAACAACTGCTGCCACTGCCGGACCATACCGAGGAAGTTGTTGTTCAGGATAATGGCTTTCACCGGTTGCTTATTCTGGACGATCGTGCCCAGTTCCTGCAACGTCATCTGAAAACAACCGTCGCCGATGATGGCAACGACTTGCCGATCGGGAGCGCCTACCTGCGCGCCGAATGCTGCGGGGAGCGCAAAGCCCATCGTGCCCATGCCACCCGACGTCACCAGGCTGTTTGGCCGCCGGAACTGATAATAGCGTGACGCCATCATCTGATGCTGACCTACGTCGGTAACCAGTACCGCTTCGCCGTTGGTTTTCGTAGACAGCATGTCGATCACTTCGGCCATGCGAATCTTGCCTTCGGTAGACGACAGTTCAGGAACAGTGATCTGCTCGTGCTCAATCGCGTCGTATTTGCGGAACTCGTTGCGCCAGACGGTGAAATCGTTGGCGTTGATGAGCGGCAGCAGCGCCTTCAGCACTTCTTTGGCGTCGCCGACAACCGGTGCGTCGGCCTTGATGATCTTGTCAATTTCAGACGGGTCGATTTCGATGTGAATGACCTTGGCCTGCTTGATAAACTTGCTGGCATCACCCGTTACGCGGTCGTCGAAACGCATACCGATGGCGACGACAACGTCGGCCTGATCGGTCAGCACGTTGGTGCCGTAGTTACCGTGCATCCCCAGCCAGCCCACGTACAGCGGGTGATCAACCGGAATGGTCGACTGACCAAGCAGCGTCGTTGCTACGGGAATACCTGCTTTCTCGGCAAACTGACGTAGTTCGTTTTCGGCTTTGGCCAACTGCACGCCGTGGCCCGCCAGAATGTAGGGCCGTTTTGCATTGTTGATCAGCCGGGCCGCAGCTTCTACCTGTTCCGTCTTGGGGACCAGTCGGGGCCGGTAGCTGACAATCGACTGACACTGTTCGTAGCGGAACGGCTTGGTCATTAGCTCTATCTGCGCGCTTTTGGTCATGTCGATCAGAACCGGTCCCGGCCGACCCGATTGCGCGATGTAGAACGCTTTCGACAGAACAGTAGCTACCTCGTTGGCGTCGGTGATCTGGTAGTTCCACTTGGTGATCGGCATTGTAACGCCCATCACGTCGGCTTCCTGAAACGCATCGGTACCCAGCAGTTTCCGGCCCACCTGCCCAACGATGCACACTAGGGGTGTCGAGTCGATGAGCGCATCGGCGATAGCGGTGACGAGGTTGGTAGCACCCGGCCCCGACGTTACTAGGCAAACCCCGGCCCGGCCCTGCATGCGGGCGTAGCCCTGAGCCGCGTGACCCGCACCCTGCTCGTGCCGCACCAGAATGTGGTTGATACGATCCTGAAAGTCGTACAGGGCATCGTATACGGGCATAATAGCACCACCCGGATACCCGAAAATCGTGTCAACGCCTTCGGCAACTAGTGACTCCATCAGGGCCTGCGCACCGCTCAGAAAAGTTACGGGTGCTGTCTCCTGAGGGACTAATTCGTTGATTGAATTGACTCCGGTAGAGTCGAGAACGACACTGGCAATTGTTTCCATGGTACCCGGTCGGTTTAAAGTCGTATTTGTTGTTTTAGTTACCAGTGCCTGCCTCTGCCTGCAACTGCTGATATATTTCTTCCAGTTCGATCAGTGCCAGCGTGGCATCGCTTGTTGCCGTTGCCCAGACAATCGACAAATCGACGTCCATGTACTCGTGAATCAGACGGTCTCGCATGCCAGCCATATCACGCCATGCAATGTGCGGAAATCGGTCCCGCAACGTAAAACTGATTCGCTTCGTCGCTTCCCCAACTACTTCCAACTGACGTATGCACGCATCCTGTGTTTTGGTGTCGGCTAGAAATTCACTCAAGGTCATTTCCTGCGTATAGTCGATCAGTCGTTCGAGCCCTCTGATAATGTGAGCCAGATAAACGCGGTCGTCTTTCATACCGAAATGACTTTCAAATCCTGAAAAACGTACTGCCTCAACACCTCGTCGGTAAGGCCACCTTCAGAAACTAAATCCACTTTCACACTAAGCGCATCGGATAGCTCGCGCTCCATGCGAATGAATGTCCAAAGCGCGACAGGTTTTTTCAGTTTCACCAGAATATCCAGATCGCTATCTGGCCGATTTTCTCCTCGCGCCCAGGAACCGAAAATACCAACCTGCTCTGGCTCGTAAGGCCGGAGGTAGTCAAGTATCGTTTGATTTTGGACTGTCGTAGTCATCGGTTTATCGTTTTGTAAGCAGACATTCAATACGCTTTACGCTTCGTCGGTAACGCAGCCTTCGCTGGCCGATTTTACGTTGCGGATGTATTTGCCCAGCACGCCTTTGACGAAGCGGGGGGCGGGCGGTGTCCACTGCCGGCGACGATCAGCCAGTTCTTCATCCGATACGTGCAGTGTGATTTCGCGGCCGATCGTGTCGATTGTGATACGGTCGCCGTCTTTCACCAGCGCAATCGGTCCGCCTTCGAAGGCTTCCGGCGTAATGTGCCCGACTACAAAGCCGTGCGTTCCGCCGGAGAAACGGCCATCGGTAATCAGCGCGACCTTGTCGCCAAAGCCTGCACCCATCACGGCAGAGGTTGGTTTCAGCATCTCGCTCATACCCGGTCCGCCTTTGGGGCCGGCATTGCGAATAACGATAACCTGCCCGGCCTGAATACCGCCGTTTTGCAGGGCGTCGATTACGTCGCCTTCGTGTTCGCAAACCTTGGCGATACCCTCAAAACGCTCGCCTTCCTTGCCGGTAATCTTGGCAACACTGCCTGTTGGTGCCAGATTACCCCGCAGAATCTGAATGTGGCCCGTTTTCTTGATTGGGTTCGTCAATGGATGGATGATCTGTTGCGCGTCGAAATCGAGATCGGGAATATCAGTAAGGTTTTCCGCGACGGTTTTGCCGGTAACGGTCATGCAATCGCCATGAAGCATACCGTTTTTGAGCAGGTACTTCATCACAGCCGGGACACCACCGATAGCCAGCATGTCTTCCATGTAATATTTACCGCTGGGTTTCAGGTCGGCCAGTAGGGGTACCCGGTCGCTGATTGCCTGAATGTCGTCGATAGATAGTGACAGACCTGCCGCCCGGGCAATGGCTAGGAAGTGCAACACGGCATTAGTCGATCCGCCCAGCACCATAACAACCGTCAGGGCGTTTTCCAGCGATTTCGGCGTGATGATGTCCTGCGGGGTGATGTTCCGCTCGAGCAGCACGCGCATTGCAGCACCGATCTTTTTGCACTCTTCCTGCTTGCCTTCGTGGGTTGCGGGGTAGCTGCTGCTGAACGGCAGGCTCAGGCCCATCGCTTCGATGCTGCTGGCCATCGTGTTGGCGGTGTACATACCGCCACAAGCCCCCGCGCCGGGAATCGAATTGCGGATAACGCCTGCGTAATCTTCGTCGGAAATGTTGTTGGCGTACTTTTTACCAAGTGCCTCGAACGCCGATACAATATCGAGTTTCTGTCCTTTATAATGGCCTGACCGGATGGTGCCGCCGTAGACCATGATACCGGGTCGGTCGAGCCGGGCCATCGCCATCACCGCGCCGGGCATGTTTTTGTCGCAGCCAACAACCGTAACGACACCGTCGTACCACTGTGCCGTTACGACCGATTCGATGGAGTCGGCAATGAGGTCGCGGCTGGGTAGTGAGTAGCGCATGCCATCGTTACCGTTGGTCATGCCGTCCGAAACGCCGATGGTGTTGAAGATTAGCCCGACAAGGCCGTTTGCCTGAATACCCTGCTTGACGTAAACCGATAGCCCGTTGAGGTGCATGTTGCAGGTATTACCCTCGTAGCCCGTGCTGGCAATGCCGATCTGGGGCTTCTGCATATCCTCTTCACTCAGTCCCACACCAAACAGCATAGCTTTGGCAGCTGGGTTCGATATCTCTTGAGTGAGTGTACGACTAAAACGATTTAGTTCAGTAGCAACGGGTTCTTCGGCAGTCATCTTAGCAGTTAGCGAAATTTCGCTGATAGTGTAATAACGCTGTAAAGGAAATATTACTTTTCTGAAAAGGCAAGAATTCAACCGGGTTTTAACCGAAATATGATGTTTCTCCGGTAGGAGTAGGCCCCCGCCGACTTATCTGTACGCTTGTCTGGATAAGCCGTCGCCGAGATTTCGCGTACTTTTGAACTATGACAACAGAAACTTCATCCCATTACGACCATCTGGAGCAGATGTCAGTCCATGACCTGCTGACCAACATAAATCGGGAAGATCAGACCGTACCGCTTGCCGTGGCTAAAGCGATTCCGCAGATCGAAGCACTGGTCGAGCAGGTTGTTGCCCGTATGAAGCAGGGTGGCCGACTGTTCTATATCGGTGCCGGTACAAGTGGTCGGCTGGGGGTTGTTGACGCATCGGAATGCCCGCCGACCTATGGCGTACCGCATGATCTTGTCGTTGGGTTGATTGCCGGGGGCGACGGAGCCATTCGCAAAGCGGTCGAATTTGCCGAAGACGATGCCGAACAGGCCTGGAAAGACATCGCGCCGTATCAGCCCGACGCAAACGATACCGTGATCGGCATTGCGGCATCAGGCCGGACGCCTTATGTAATCGGTGGCCTGGAACAGGCGCAGGCGGCAGGTTTGCTGACGGGCTGCGTTGTTTGTAACGCGGGTTCGGCGGTGGCGCAGGCGGCAGAATACCCGGTTGAAGTTGTCGTCGGGCCGGAGTTCGTGACGGGTAGTACCCGCATGAAATCGGGGACGGCGCAGAAGCTGGTGCTGAACATGATCTCGACAGCCGTGATGATTCGGCTGGGCCGGGTGAAGGGCAATAAGATGGTCGACATGCAGTTGAGTAACCTGAAGCTACAGGACCGGGCGGCCAAGATGGTCATGAGTGAAATTGGCGTCGACCGGGCAACGGCCGAGCAACTACTGGCGCAGTACGGCAACGTACGCAACGCAATCGATAACTACACGCATTAACAGGTCATATTCAACGAATGAAAAAACAGCTTTTAGCGGCCCTGTGCCTGCTGACAGGTATTGGCGCGCAGGCGCAGTCGGGACGCGAGATTATGTACGTCGGGACGTATTCCGTGCGCGGCAGCGAGGGGATCTACGTGTTTTCGTTTGATCGGAAGACGGGAACGATGACGCCGGTACAGTCGGTGAAAAACGACAAGAACCCGTCGTTTCTGGCTCTCCACCCGTCAGGGCGGTACGTGTACTCTGCCGATGAAGGGGCCGAAAACGGTCCGGCCAAAACCGGAACGGTCAGCGCCTACAGTGTCGACAAAAGCACGGGTAAGCTGACGTTTCTGAACAAGCAGTCGTCGCTGGGGAATAGCCCTTGTTACGTGAGCATCGACAAAACGGGTAAAAATGCCTTCGTCGCCAACTACGGCGGTGGTAGTATGGCCGTACTGCCGATTCAGGCGGATGGCAAGCTAACGGCATCGTCTGACAGTGTGCAGGACGCGGGTAGCGGCCCCAACACGCAACGGCAGGAGCGCCCACACGTGCATTCGGCGACGATTTCGCCCGATAATCAGTACGTATATATAGCGGACCTCGGGACGGACCGGCTCAGCATCGTGAAACCGGATGTAAAGACGGGGAAAGTCACCCCTGCATCGATGCCTTATGTGACGGTAAAACCGGGTTCGGGGCCACGTCACTTAGCTATTCATCCGTCGGGGCGGTACGCGTATCTGGTTGAAGAACTGACTTCTTCGGTTGCCGTATTTAGCCGTGATTCGAAAACGGGTGCGCTGACGATGATGCAGGAGGGGGTAAAATCGCTGCCCAGCAACTTCACAACGACCAACTACAGTGCCGATATTCACCTCGATCCGTCAGGTCGGTTTCTGTATATGTCGAACCGGGGTCGTAACGCGTTGGCGATCTTCGCGGTGGGTAACGACGGAAAACTAACGAGCATTGGCGAGCAGGCAACGGAAGGCAAAATACCCCGCAACTTCCTTATCGATCCGAAAGGCGACTTTGTGTTCGTTGCCAATCAGGACACTGACAACATCACGATCTTCCGGCGCGACGCCAAAACGGGTCTGCTGACTTATACGGGTAAGTCGGTATCGGTACCGGCACCGGTCTGCGTGATCATGGGTCAGTAAATTCCGCCCGTGTTTTTCTTCGTTTATCTGAAAACCCCAACAAATCAACGCATATGAAATACGCAGTTGCGCTTTGCACGATACTGGCCATGCTGGCTGTCGCGGCTCCGGCCAAGAAGGCGATCAAGTTGTTCAACGGAAAAAACCTCGACGGCTGGAAGGTCTACGGCACCGAAAAATGGTACGTCGATAATGGCGAACTGATTTGCGAAAGCGGCCCCGACAAGAAATACGGTTACCTGCTGACCGATAAGTTTTACAAAAACTTCGATTTAAGTCTGCAATTCAAGCAGGAAGCCAACGGTAACAGCGGGGTCTTTTTCCGCTCGACCGTCGACGGTACGAAAGTGAAAGGCTGGCAAGTTGAAGTGGCCCCACCGAACCACGATACGGGTGGTATATACGAATCATACGGCCGAAACTGGCTGGTACAGATTCCCGACGAGAAAGAGAACATCCTGAAACCCGGTGAGTGGAATACGCTCCGCATCGTTGCCAACGGCGATCACGTACAGACTTACCTTAACGGACAGGAAATGGTCGATTTGAAGGACGAGAAAATCGGCGATGGTGAAGGCGGTATTGCGCTGCAAATCCACGACGGTGGCGGCATCAAAGTCCGCTGGCGCGACATCGTGATGAAGCCGCTGTAGTAGCGTCTGAGCCAATTCCGAAAACAAGAAAGACTCCCACTACAGGAGTCTTTCTTGCTTTTTACAGTTCACGCATCAGGCCCGGCAGATCAAGCGGTTCAGTAACCATGGCAATGTTGCCATCGGCGTCGAGGGGCCACTCGTCGCGCGGGCGATCCCAGTACAGCTCGACACCGTTCTGATCGGGATCGTTGAGGTAGATGGCTTCCGAAACGCCGTGGTCTGCTGCGCCCGTAATCGGGTACTTCGCGTCGATGAGTCGTTTGAGCGCAACGGCTAAATCCCGGCGGGTAGGGTAGAGGATAGCCGTGTGGTACAGGCCCGCACTACGAACGGGGGCCGGTGGCGCGCCTTTGCTGTGCCAGGTGTTTAGGCCGATGTGATGATGGTAGCCGCCTGCCGAAATGAAAGCGGCATCGGTACCGTACATCGCCACCAGTGAAAAGCCGAGCAGATCGCGGTAAAATGCCAGTGCCCGGTCGAGGTCGGCCACTTTGAGGTGGATGTGCCCGATTCGGGTCTGATTGGGAATGGTGTAAGGGGCAGTGTCACTCATCTGAAGTAGTGCGTGGCGAATTTATAAAGCTATCGCAGATCAAGCATACCGAATGCTTCTGACGGGGGCGTAGTCAGGTTCAAAAACTGAAATCTAGGCCCGGCTTTTTGCGCGTGCAGTAGGCCGTATATTTTCTGGCTTTCTGTATCCGACGATAAATAGTACTGTACGGAGGCCTCCGTGTCTGCCTGAGCAAACAGTTTGGTATCGTTCGGAATGATTGTTCGGTTCGTCAGGTCTAGTTTTTTACGGTGCTGGAACACTAGCCTAGCAAATTCGCCGGTACGCTGGGCATGGCCGACGTTGAACGGAATAATCCGAAGGTTTTTCAGGGGAAGTTCGCTGATGTGGCCACCGACGCAATATTCGGCAATCGAAATGGTAGAGATCAGCATAGTTGTCTCCTCGCGCAGGAAATGCCGAAAATAGCCGTCCGCGTGGGCGTAGAGCGGGTCTTCGTCGTTTAGAAAGCGCAGGAAAAAACTGGTATCCAGCAGTACAGATTTAAGCATCATAAATTCCCCTTAATTCGCGCAGCCAGTTGTTCGGCTCGACGGTACCCAGCCAATTTTTCTTAGCCTTCGACCGCAGGCTTTCAAGATACGCTTCGTCGTAGTCGGGGTGGTAGTCGATCAGCTCGACAAAGCGCAGATCCGAGCGATCCAGCTCACCGGTTTCCGTGTGTTGTCGGCCCGTAACGCGAACCCCAAATGTCTTGTATAGAATATTCCCCTCTATTTTTTCAAGGACGGTGATCGGTGTTTTGATGATCACCACCCCGTATTCGTCGGTCTGTAGATGGATGTTGGCCCGGTCTTTTCCTCCAGCGTTCGTTACCCGGCCATACAGATAAAATTCAGCTTCTGCCCACACTGCTTCGGTGCGATAGAATCGGGTTGTAGCGTCGATGCGTAATTCACTGGTGTCGGTTTCGGACGTGCGGATAACGAAAGTATAACCGCGCTGCACGGCCATGTCCTGAAAGGCTTCGAATGCTTTCGCCGTAGCAGATTCCAGAAAATCGACCGTTTGTCGTTGGCTAACCTGACCGATCAGGGCACTAAAACCAATGACGTACTGAACCGCCGTTTTGAAGATGTGCCGCACCGACCCACTCTGTAACTGATAGCTGATGATAGGCCGCTCTTTTTTGTCGGCGGGGAATAACAAGCCCTCGACCTGCTCAAGCACAGACATTACTTCCCGAACGTCATACGTCTCAGGCGTCAGGTCGAGATTACCCTTCGTGCCTGTTATTCGTATTTCGATGAAGCCTGTCTTTTCCACGACGTGAAATTACCAAAAGTACGTCAGAATTAGTATTGTGTCCGCTACCGCTGAGATAGCCCGGATGCGGTTGTCGGCAGCTCACGACACCTAACTTTCCACTGCCTGCCGGTGTTTACAGGAGTAGTCATTACTCAATGTATTCCCACCCGATTATGGACTTTATCGATTATTATAGTGTGCTGGGTATTTCCAAAGATGCTTCTGATGACGACATCAAGAAAGCGTACCGGAAACTGGCCCGCAAGCACCACCCTGACCTGAATCCGAACGATCAGGAAGCCAATAAAAAATTTCAGCAGATCAACGAAGCCAACGAAGTACTGAGCGACCCCGAAAAGCGGAAGAAATACGATCAGTACGGAAAAGACTGGCAACACGCCGAGCAGTTTGAGGAAGCCAAACGGCAACAGCAGCAGTCGCGGCAGAGTTACGGTCAGTCGTCGGCAGGCGCGGGCGATTACGACTTTTCGGAAGGCTTCGGCGGGGCCGACTTCTCCGATTTCTTCTCGTCGATGTTCGGGCAGGAAGCAGGCGGGGGGCGTGGTCGGCGGCAGACGCAGTTTAAAGGGCAGGATTATCAGGCCGAACTGCACCTAAGCCTGCGGGATGCCTACACGACCCACAAGCAAACCATGAACGTGGATGGTAAAAACATTCGGATCACGGTGCAGGCGGGTGTCGAAAATGGGCAGAAAATTAAGCTGTCGGGGTACGGTTCGCCCGGCATCAACGGCGGACCGAATGGCGATCTGTACATCACGTTCGTCATTGAGGACGATACCCGATTCCGGCGGATGGGCAACGATCTGTACGTCGATGAGGAGATCGATCTGTACACGGCGGTGCTGGGCGGTGAGCGGGTCGTTGAGACAATGGACGGGAAAGTGAAGCTGACAGTGAAACCCGAAACGCAGAACGGAACGAAAGTCCGGTTGAAAGGGAAAGGCTTCCCGGTATATAAGCAGGACGGCTCGTTTGGCGACTTGTACATCACGTGGCAAGTGAAGCTACCGACCAACCTGACCGATCAGCAGAAAGAACTGTTCCAGCAATTAGCCGCCCTTTAACCGACCTGACCCATGCAACCAACCACCTTAATTTCGATCCGCGAGTTCTGCGTATATCATCACGTCGAAACGACGTTCGTAGAAACATTAGCTGACAACGGCCTGATTCAAACGACCGTCGTTGAGCAGACGACCTATGTTGAACCGACGCAGCTTACCCAGCTTGAAAAGTTCGTCCGGCTTCACCGCGACCTGCACATCCATACCGACGATCTGGACGTCGTGTCCGACCTGCTCGACCGGATGGAATCGCTGCAAGGGCAATTGCAGACGCTGCAAAACAGGCTTCGATTCTACGAACGGTAGAATCGTTTAGGTCTGCTACTTTCCGAAGCCGGTTTGGAAAAATAGCAGGTGCTTCTCGATGTTATCGCCCCAATACGTCCACGTATGGGCGCCGGGCCGTTCGGCGTAGTCGTGGTCGATTTTCTGCTGCATGAGCTTTTGGTGCAATGCCCGGTTGACGTCAATAAAGAAGTCATTGACACCGCACTCGATCATCAATCGCAGATCGCCGTTGCGCAGACTGTCGGCGACGTTGATGACCGTGTTGCGCTCCCAGTTGGCAGCATTGGTAGCCTCTTCGCCAAGCGCTTCTTTGATATTCCAGTTGTTAGGAAACGGACGAATATCGACACCCCCACTCAGACTCCCGGCCTGCCCGAACGTGTCCCGGTGACGAATCGCCAGGTACAGTGCCCCATGCCCGCCCATCGATAAGCCGGTGATTGCCCGATGCCGCCGGTCGGGCAGGGTCCGATAGTTCGCGTCGACATAAGCGGGCAGTTCGGCGCCGACGAAGGTTTCGTAACGCAGGGCCGGATTCAACGGACTGTCAAAATACCAGCTGTTGGCCCCGTCCGGGCAAACAATGATTTGCTGGTACCGGTCGGCGAGGGCGGTCAGGGCGGGCGCTTTTTTGACCCAGTCGCTGTGGTTGCCGCTGTACCCGTGGAGCAGGTAAACGACCGGATAACGGCTGCTCGTCGCGCTGCCGTATTGATCGGGGGTAATAACGACGCACTTCAGCGACTTGTGCATAGCCGGGCTGTTGATAGACACTGTGTCGACCCGCGCGGCCAGTACACGCTGATGGTTGCCGATGAGCAGGACACCGACCAGGAGGAAACGAAATAGCAAATTCATGATGGGGGTCAGAAGCGCGTGTAACTATGATTCTACCGGCCAGGCGGCAAACTGTCCCAGACAGCTTCCAGCTGTCGAGCCGTAGGCTAAATTAAATGCAGTTGCCAAATTAGCCGCTGGTGCGGCTCCGACAGCTGGAAGCTGTCGGGGACAAGTTTATCAGGCTTCGCCCCGGCGTAGGGCGTTGACTAGATTGTGCGCCCGGCGGGTGGGTTCGGGAATACGGTAGCCGCCGTCGCAACGGAGGGTGAGGTCGATAGCCGTGTCGAGGTCGATCAGGTGGCCGGGCGATACGTAGACGGGGTTGACCTTGTTTTTGGTACGGAGCGCTGCACCGATAATATCGCCATAGTGGCGCATGGGCGACCAAGACCCGCGTTCGGGAGCGGGTTCATCAAACTTGCCGACCAGCACCGATTTGCCACAGCCGAACGTCGGTACGTTCAGGAACAAACCGCCGTGCGACGCAATCCCAATCCGGCGGGGGTGAGCCGTGCCGTGACCGTCGAACATCACCACGTCCGGCACGGTCTGGAGTTTTTGCCACGCTTCGAGCAGCGCGGGAATTTCCCGAAACGACAACAGGCCCGGTATGTACGGAAACGAAGCCGTGCTGACTACACCCGACTGATCGATTGTTTCCAGCGTGTCAAGCCGTAGCACAACGATACCCGCGTAGACCGTCTCCTCGAACTTGTTGAACGAGATGTCGCAGCCCGCAATGGTTTCGGGTGGTTTACCGAGCGGCTCAATCCGAATCTGATGGCGTAGCTGCTGTTGCAGGGCTACGGCGTCGGTGGGCGACAGGTTCCAGTCGTGGAGTGGGGTGTAGTCAGCCATCGGCTAGTCAACGATCTTGACCCTGATTTTGTGGGGAGCCGGGTAGTCGCCACCGAAGTACAGGCCCGTTTTATAGGCAAACGTTTTGTCGTGCGTAAACGGAACGGGCGTACCGCCCAGCACCTGATACACTTTGCGTTGATAATCGATTTTTATAGTCAGCAGGGTGGGCTGATTGATTGCCGTTTCAGCGACTTTGAACATCGTCCGCTGCCCGCCTACGTACACGTACGACGCTAGTTCAATGCGCTGCCGCTGCGGACTCCACCGCCAGCCAACCCGCGCCCCGTCGACCTGATGGGGTGCTTCGCCGAGGTCCTGATCTTTCGAGCCGACAAAGCCAAAACCGATCACCTTGTTCCAGTCCTGATTATCGACCGAGTTAAGGTCGTAGATGCAGCTACTGTCGAAGGTAACGGTCGCCGACACTTCGCTGGGACTGACCAGCACGCCCGTCTTGCGCTTGGGGAATGGCTCGTGATCGCCCGCTTCAATCGTTACCCAATTGGGATCGGCCAGCAAAAAGTCAGGAACGCAGCTGTTCAGGAGCAGGCTTATACCCAGTAGCATTGTCGTTGCCAGCCAGTAGCGGGTAGATGAAGAAATGCCGGTTTGCCGAAGAATCATCGAAGAAGCATAGTTGGTCAGACAAATAACGCCATAAATCAGCTAAACCATATTCTACCTGGTCAGCTCACACGGTTGATTGATACCAAACACCGGGTCAAAATTAGCCAGTGGACTCGTGTTTGATTAAATCTGGAATGTGACATGGTTGGGTTTGTATGATCCGGATAGTCAACCACTTATCAAAAAATAGCCCAACTCTTCGTTACTCTTTCGTACCTTTCTTCTCGAATCGATTCAAAACACACCCTATACATGCAATCGGCTATCAATTCTCCTATTGTAGCGGTGCGCGAACCTGTCGCGCGGCCCGCTGTCGAGCAGGCACAGGCCACGATTCCCGTCTACCTCTACGCCGTTGTTTTCGCATCGTTCTGTATCGTCGTTGGGCTGCTCTGGGACATTATGTGGCATGTGAGTATCGGTCGCGACGGGCTATTGGCACCACCGCACCTGGTCATCTACGTCGGGGCCGTGATAGGCGGGTTGTTTTCGGCCTACCAGATTCTGAGCATGACGTTCGCCAAAAATCACCCCGGTCGGGCGACGGCCGTACCGTTCTGGGGCGTTTTCTACGGGCCGCTGGGTGCCATGTTCTGCGTATGGGGTGCGCTGACGATGCTGACCTCAGCCCCCTTCGACGACTGGTGGCACAACACATACGGCCTCGACGTGCAGATTCTGACGCCCCCGCATACGGTGCTGGCTGTCGGCATCATGACACTCCAGCTGGGCGCGATGGTTAGCCTGCTGGCTCTGCAAAATCGCTGGTCGATGGCTGGTCTTGCTGTGTCGCCAACGCAGCTGACCCGCTTAAAGTGGCTGTTCGCACTGGCGTCGGGGCTACTGCTCACAATTGTCTACACGCTGTCGTCGGAATCGCTGGGGCGGCTGTCGTCGCACCGGTCGTCGTACTACAGCACGGCGGCAATCATCTTTCCGTTTTTTCTGCTGGCCGTTGGGCGGGCGTTGAAACTGCGGTGGCCCGTCACGACGGTTGCTGCCCTGCACATGCTGGTGCTGGTGGTGCCAAGCTGGGTGATACAGAATTTCCCCGCAACGCCCCGGTTAGGCCCGGTGCTGAACCCGATCACGACCTACCAGCCGTTTATGTTTCCGCTGTTGCTCGTCATACCCGCGCTGGCCGTCGACTGGCTGATGCATCGCTTCGAGGCAACGAACTCATTGGGTCGCTTCGCCGACTGGAAGCGTGCGTTGCTCTACGGCGGGGCGTTTCTGCTGGTGTTTCTGGCCGTACAATGGCCGTTTGGTGGTTTTCTGGCAACGTCGCCCCATGCACGGAACGGCTTTTTTCTGTCGTATATGTGGCCTTACGATAATGATCCAAACTGGCCTTACCGGTACGCGTTCAACCCCAAACGCATACAGTCAATGAGTCTGTTCTGGACGAATATAGCCTGGGCAGTTCTGTATGCGACGCTCTCGGCGCGAGTTGGTTTGTTGTGGGGAAACTGGATGAAGCGGGTCGTTCGATAACGGCCCCCTTGAACAAGCAACGATAATTCAGAATGAAACGGTTTTTGATGATCTGGCTGGCAGTGAGCCTGCTGCTGGCTCTGCCCGCCTGGGCGCATATTGGCAGTGCAGGCGTGGTGGTTGAAAAGCAGGTGGGCAAATATAGCCTGCTCATTAGCGTACAACCGCCTGACGTAGTGCCGGGTGTGGCGAAAGTAGCTGTTTTTGTGCAACAGGGCCGCGTGTCGGCTATAGGCGCACGCCCGGTTTATTTCTTCGCTGGCGATAAAGGCGCACCCACGCACGACGAACTGATGAAAACCGCCGACGGCTCGTATCAGGCCGACATCTGGCTGATGGAATCCGGCTCGTCGAGTATCGAACTGAGTCTCGACGGCCCCGATGGGCATCAGCAGGTGATCGTCCCGGTCGTGTCGGTTGCGACGGCGTTGCGCGAGATGCCCGCCGGGACGGGTATTGGTCTGGCGGCAATGGGGCTGCTACTGATTGCGATGCTGGTCACGATTGTCGGGGCTAGTAATGCCGATGGTGTCCTTGCGACGGGTCAGGTTACGCCCGCCAAACTCCGGCGTCGGCGGTTGGTGGGTATGGGCGTCGGATTAGTCGTTGTCACACTGGTACTGACTGGCTGGCGCACCTGGTGGAACCACACGTCGGATGCATACCGCACCGAGCAGCTTTATCAGAAACCGGCACTCAATACGGTAATTACCGGCCCGGCTACCAGCCGCCAACTGGCAATCCGGCTCGATACGACGGGCTTCGGGCAACCCGATAACCAGAAACGGCGGCAGATGAGTTTTCTCATTCCCGACCACGGTAAGCTGATGCACACGTTTCTGGTGCGGGTACCGGGTCTGGACGCGTTTGCCCACCTGCACCCCACCCGGCGCGACTCGCTCGAATTTACCAGTCAGTTGCCCGGTCTACCCGCCGGGAAGTACCTGCTGTTTTCCGACGTAGTCTACCGAAGCGGGTTTAGTGAAACCCTGACCGACACGCTTGATCTGCCCGCGCCTGTGGCTGGTACGAACGCCGTTACCGATGCCGACGATAGCTGGCTGACGACTAATGCGATCAGCACGAAACCCGCCGAGACCACTATGGCCCGGCTCGACAATACAATGGCCGTCTGCGGGAAACCCGGTGACCGGGTGCCGCTGTCCGACGGGTCGAGTATGCTCTGGATGGATAAGCCGGGCGCGGTGCTCGAAACTGGCAAACCCTACGTGCTAAAGTTCGCCCTGGCCGACGCCAACGGTACAGCTACGCCCATCGAACCGTATCTGGGTATGAGCGGGCACGGCGTCATCGTACACAACGACGGGTCGGTGTACATCCACCTGCACCCCGTCGGGACGTATTCGATGGCGGCCGAGGGGTCGCTGGTAAACCGTATTGCTGATACCGCCCGCAACGTCCCGTCGATTAGTGCCGTAACGTTCCGTGACAGTATCGACCGGTACGTGGCGCACCTGAAAACGCTGCCCGAAGCGGAGAAAAACAAGGTGCTGGCTGCGGCTATGCCGTCGCACGAGATGAAAATCAACAACATGGTTTCGTTCCCGTATTCGTTCCCCAAAGCGGGGCGGTACCGAATCTGGGTGCAGGTGAAACGGCAGAACAAAGTACTGACGGGCGTGTTCGATACCGACGTCGAAGAACCGCTGATGTGAGTAGAAACGGGCCTGATCGGGCATTCTGATGCTGACGACCGTTATTCCCGTCGTCCTGCCTGAATGATTCGCCGAGATGCCCTGACTGCGCTGGCGGCTTCCGCCGGAAGCCTGCTGACTGAACCAACGCAAGCCCTGCCCACGTCGCCGACGGCCCTGCCGCCCGCCTTCGTGCCCTGCCTGAACATGAGCACGATCCGGGGCAGAAGCTGGGGTTTATGGGTGAACTGGAAACGGCTTCAAAAGCGGGCTTTCGCTCCGTTGAAATCTGGATTGACTCGTTTCAGGAATACCTGAAAACCAATACTCCCGCCGAAACGCGCCGACGCATCGGTGATCTGGGCCTGCGGGTTGAAAATGCCATCGGCTTTGCGCCCTGGATTGTGGACGATGCATCGGCCCGGCAGAAAGGTGTCGAGCAGTTGAAACGGGAAATGGCGCAACTGGCCGAAATCGGCTGTAAACGCATCGCTACCCCACCCATTGGGGCACATACGCCCAACGACCCGATTATTCCGCTGCCGCCCATCGCCGAACGGTACCGGGCTATTCTGGATATGGGCAGTCAGATCGGGGTAATTCCGCAACTGGAGCTGTGGGGCTTTGCCCGTAACCTCAACCGCCTGAGCGATGTGATGTACGTAGCCATCGAGAGCGGCCACCCGGCGGCACGGGTACTGCTCGACATTTACCACCTCTACAAAGGCGGGTCGGGCGTTGAGATGTTGCCGTTCGTGGGTAAACCGGCTATCGAGATTTTCCACGTCAACGATTACCCCGGCAACCTGTCCCGCGAAAAAATCACCGACGCCGACCGCATCTACCCCGGCGACGGTATTGCCCCGATAAAAGCCGCCCTGAACGCCATCCGCTCTCCCGGCCGGACCGTCGTGCTATCGTTGGAAGTGTTCAACAAATCCTATTACGCGCAGGACGCCCAAACCGTCGCCAAAACCGCCTTCGTGAAAATGAACCGGCTGATCGGCAATGCTGATTAACCTGTCTCAGAGGTTGTTTAGTAATCGTTTCTGTCATCCCTCCTGTCGTCGGGATGACAAAGGGCGCATTTTTGATGCAGTAATGAAGCCATAGGCAACCCACGCAGACAGTAAGATGCTGTCTGAGACAGGTCTGCTATTCCTTATCCGCTTGCTGATCGGCGCGGATTTCGGGGAGGGTGTCGGAGTCTATCAGGCCAAGCGAAGCCGCGTGTTCGGCAGCGGCTACTGTATCGGCCACGAGCAGCATCGGCACGTCGAATTGCTGCGTCGCCTGAATCAGCTGATTAACAGCTTCGTCGCGTTCTGCCCCCGTCGAGACGTCGCGGATGTAGATGGCTTTGATCCGGCCGGGGTTCTCGCGAACGACCTGCGCGTAAATTTCGGGGTCCTGCTGCCCACTATCGCCGATCAGTACGAACGGCAATTGCGGGTTTACGTCCAGCACTTTCCGAATCATCGACAGCTTGTGCGTGTGATGCGATTGTGACGACAGCAGCGATGGGTCAAGGCCCAAATCGCGGAGTAGGATTGGCCCTTTCGGAACGCCCTGAATACGGAAGAAATCGACCAGCAGATCATACAGATTCCACGGGCTGCTCGATACATAGTAGATCGGGTTGAACAGCGTTGTGACGGGGCCGCTTTGCAGAGCGCGGTAAAACGCGGCTACCCCGGCAAATGGCAGGCGGCTGTAGGCGTTGCCCAGAAATGTCAGTCGGGCGGTTTGCAGCAGGCTCGTTGCACCCGTAACCAGTACCGTATCATCAATGTCGGAGATAACGCCAAACTGACTGAACGGGGGTGAAATCATCAAATAGCCCTCTTTCCGCACCGGGTTGCCCGTTATTGGCTGCGTGATACCGTCGAGTGAGTACGTCACCGGAAACCAGACCCGGCCGGGAGGCAGATCGTTTGGCGGGTTGATCGTCACCTCAAAATAGCCTTCCTCATCGGCCACGGCTGTGTGGGTTTGCCCGAAGGCTTCGACGCGCACGGTTACACCCGGCACCTCGTCGGTCTCGAACCGCTGATAGGTCGCCAGCAAGTTATTCCAGTAGGTGTCGCGGTCGGAGGGGGTGCTCAAGTCGCGTTCGCGCAGTACCCGCCCTTTCAGCCACACCGCCGACGGACTGCCGAAGCCCCGGTAGTACACAATGCGGTACGGTTTATCGGCGTCCATGCGCCCGAACAGCTTTTCTTTCAGCCGATCAAAGCCCGCTTCGGCCGTCGTGGCTGCGTTTGTCAATATGTCTTTCCAGTTGCTCATGCCTGTTGTGTCGCGCGTTGATAATCGGTCCATTCGTCAATGTCGGTCAGCGTTTCCAGCAGTTCGACGGTCAATCCGTTTTGCAGAATGGCCAGTTCGGTCAGTTGAAACAGTTCCGGCTGACTCCAGGGCATATCCGCAAACAGAAACGGCTGCGGCTGTTTCATCCCCAGCAGATAATAACCACCGTCGGTAGCCGGTCCGATCACGATGTCGGCCTGTTCGAGCGCGTCGAACGCCAGCCGGAGGTGCTCGGTTGTGATCGCCAGACAGTCGCTGCCGATGATAACGACGCGTTCAGCCCCTGCCGAAAACTCTCGCGCAAAGGCATCCTGCATCCGTTCGCCGAGGTCGGCCGGGCTGCGCTGTAGTTGTTTATCGTAACCGTTCCAGCCATCATCCGGGTTGATAAAATCGCCGTAATAAACCACGCGCCGGTCGGAGAGGGGCTGGGTGATTGCCTGCGTATGGCGTAGTAGTTCACGGTACACGGCCACGGCTTTTTCGTCTCCTACGATTCGGGCGATGCGCGTTTTGACCTGACCGGCAATGGGGTTTTTCACGAAGATGATGAGGTGATTCTGGGTCATACGCGGGTTTGTGGTAACTTTGCCGTTCGTATTGAACCGCACAAAATAGGGTCTTTACTAACAACCATGAGCAAACAAATTGTTTATACCGATCAGGCTCCCGCGCCAATTGGCCCGTACAGTCAGGCCGTGAAAATAAATGGAACGCTGTTCGTGTCGGGGCAAATCGCACTCGACGTAGCCGGGCAGGGCGATATTAAGGCCGAAACGCAGAAAGTGATGGAAAACCTCGGCGCTATTTTGAAAGCCGCCGGGATGGATTACGCAAACGTGGTCAAATCCAGCATTTTCGTGAAGGATATGAACAACTTCGCGGCTATCAACGAGGTGTACGGCCAGTATTTCACGAGCGAACCGCCCGCCCGCGAAACCGTCGAAGTAGCCCGCCTGCCAAAAGACGTCAACGTCGAAATTTCGGTAATTGCTGTACAATGATTGAATGATAGATTGGTAGAATGATAGAATAGGTTCGTGCATCAGCATATTCTATCATTCTATCAATCTATCATTCAAAATTCTTCTCCCATGTCAACACAAGTCCGCGTTCGGTTCGCCCCCAGCCCCACCGGCCCGCTGCATATTGGCGGGGTGCGTACCGCGCTCTATAATTATTTGTTTGCCCGTAAAATGGGCGGCAAGATGCTGCTCCGCATCGAAGATACCGACCAGAACCGCTTTGTGCCGGGTGCCGAAGACTATATCCTCGACGCATTGCGCTGGGCCGGTATCGAAATCGATGAAGGACAAGGCATTGGAGGGCCACATGCACCCTACCGTCAGTCGGAACGGCGCGAGATTTACCAGAAAGAAGCGCAGCGGCTTATCGACGAAGGGAAAGCGTACTATGCCTTCGATACCGCCGAAGAACTCGACGCCATGCGGCAGCGGCTCGAAGCGGCTAACGCTCCGGCGGCTCAGTATAACGCCATTACGCGGATGCAGATGCGCAACAGTCTGACGCTATCGGCGGATGACGTGAAGGCGCGGATGGATGCGGGTGAACCCTACGTAATCCGGCTGAAAACCCCGCGTAAGGAGGAAGTGCGGCTCAACGACCTCATTCGCGGCTGGGTAAATGTGCATTCGTCGGCCATTGATGACAAGGTGCTGCTCAAATCCGACGGGCTGCCTACCTATCACCTGGCTAACATCGTCGATGACCACCTGATGGGCATTACGCACGTCATTCGGGGTGAAGAATGGTTGCCGTCGGCCCCGCTGCACGTGTTGTTGTACCGCTATCTGGGCTGGGAAGATACGATGCCGCAGTTTGCCCACCTGCCGCTGCTGCTCAAGCCCGAAGGTAACGGCAAGCTCAGCAAGCGCGACGCTGATCTGGGCGGCTTCCCCATTTTTCCGCTGCAATGGACCGACCCCAATACAGGGCAGGTGGCGCGGGGCTTCCGCGAAGATGGGTATCTGCCCGAAGCGACGATTAACTTTCTAGCTCTGCTGGGCTGGAACCCCGGCACCGAGCAGGAACTGTTCACGATGGACGAACTGATTGCCAGCTTCGATCTGTCGCAGGTACACAAAGCCGGAGCGCGGTTCGACATCCAGAAAGCGCAGTGGTTCAACCATCAGTACATCAAAGAGCAGCCCGACGCCGTGCTGGCACCGACCGTGCAGGTGCAGGCCGAAGCTGCTGGCTACGACTGTTCGCTGGAGAAGGCGGAAAAGATCGCGGCCCTGCTGAAGGGCCGGGTTAACTTTGCCCGCGAGATTGTCGATGAAGCAACGACCATTTTCAACCCGCCCGCCAGCTATGATGAAGCGGTGACGGCGGCCAAATGGAATGCCGACGCCGTGAAAGCTGTAACTGCCTTCCGCGACGCACTGACGCAGTTTGACGGTGATTTTGTCGCCGATGCGATCAAGCACACGCTTTCCGACGCGATGACGCAGGCGGGTATCAAGCAGGGCAAGATCATGCAGGCGATGCGGCTGGCCCTGACCGGCTCCGGCGCAGGTCCCGACCTGATGCTGACGATGGAGATTATCGGTAAAGACGAAACGCTGCGTCGGCTGGAACAGGCACTGACTACCCTGCCGCAGCCCTGACAACACGGGTAAACATGCGGCCCAATCCGCTTGTTAGGCATAGACTTATGGCTGAACCCGGTAAACCGAAACGAACTATGGCAAAGAAAAAAGTTAACCCCGACGAAAACGAAAAACCCCGCGTTCATAAAGAACTTGAAGGGTTTGATATTCAGATCAATTCGTTCGGCGAAATCACAACCAGCTTCGACATCGACCGGATCAATCAGTTTCTGAACAAGACCGTCGATGACAAGAAGCTGCGCCACCGCACGGACCTCAACCTGAAAGGCGATCAGCCCGATCAGGATGCCGACACAGAGAGAAGCGATGACGAAAAGCTGTTCGACGAAACCGATAACGACCTGCCCGACGACATCAATCAGCGGTAGCGAATAAGGTACGCTAGTATGATACCACAACTGACATCGGTAACGGCAACAGGCAAGTATACGCTAAACCTCCTTTTCGCGGATGGGCTTGCTGGTACGCTAGACCTGTCTGATCTGGCTGGTAAGGGCGTTTTCAAAATATGGGATGAGGATGACCTGTTTTTTCATCCGTATATCAGCGAAACGGGTTCGATCAGCTGGAATGAACAAGTTGATATCGATGCCACCAATGCGTACCTGAAAATCAAGGGTATTTCGTTTGATGACTGGCGGCATCGTTCTTTGCAATATGCCACAGATTAGTCGCTTTTTCGGAATCATAATCGCGATGTATTATGACGATCATAACCCTCCTCACTTTCACGCCAAGTACGGTAGTGAAGAATGCCTGATCGCAATACGTGATTTGACCTTACTCAGCGGGCGGCTTCCATCACGTGCACTAGGGATGGTGATTGAATGGGCCGCGCTTCACCAATCAGAGTTGATGGTTAACTGGGAATTAGCGAAGCAACTACAGACGCTGAATACTATAGAACCGCTGATGTAAGTAGCATGGTTGACTAATGTTAATCTGCACACATCATTTCCAAGCCCGACCCGTGAAATAATCCGGTCGGGCTTTTTTTGTGCCGTTCGTCCAAAAACAACGTGGTCTGGATGCCAAGATTTGGTAGGTTTCACCCATCAAACCGGCTCTTTAAACCAAAGCAACCATGTATTCTCACGAAATCGACTACAAAATCATTGGTGAAGACATTCAGATCGTAGAAATCGAGCTGGACCCCAACGAAACCGTTATTGCTGAAGCTGGCTCCATGCTCTATATGGAAGACGGTATTCAGTTTGAAACCAAGATGGGCGATGGTTCGCAGCCCGATCAGGGGTTTATGGGTAAACTGTTACAGGCCGGTACGCGGGTTATTACGGGCGAGTCGCTGTTTATGACCCACTTCACCAACCGGGGTGTTGGCAAACGGAAAGTATCGTTTGCGGCTCCCTATCCGGGAACGATCATGCCCGTCAACCTGGGGAATATTTATGGTAATACGCTCATCGTGCAGAAAGACGCGTTTTTGTGCGCGGCTCTCGGAACGCGCCTGAGCATTCAGTTTAATCAGCGGCTGGGTTCGGGCTTTTTCGGTGGCGAAGGGTTTATCCTCGAAAAAGTACAGGGCGACGGCATGGCGTTTATCCATGCCGGGGGTGTGGTTATCGAGCGGACGCTGAACAACGAAATGATACGGGTCGATACGGGCTGCGTCGTTGGCTTTGAACCCAGCGTTAGCTTCGATATTCAGCGGTCGGGTGGACTGAAAAGCATGATCTTCGGGGGTGAAGGTATCTTCCTGGCTACGCTGCGCGGATCGGGCAAAGTCTGGATTCAGTCGATGCCGATCTCGAAACTGGTACAGCGGTTGTCTCCAAACGGTGGGCAGGCCACCAAGGAGAGCGGTTCGGTGCTTGGTCAGCTGGGTAATCTGTTCCAGGACTAAAAAATCGGACGAATCAGTGAGGTAACGGTCCGGCGTTACCGTTTACGAATAGAACTCCGCAATAGTCAGGGATTATCAAACTGAACGAACTACAATTGCGTTGTAGTTTTGCACCTGATTCCCCCTGCGCTTTGTCATGGACGTTATTTGTACCAACGATAAATTTCCGGCCCCTGTACTGGCATTCTACGCTGAATTTGGCATTACAACCCCAAAAAAAGATCAGCTGTATACCATACGGCAGGTGAAGCGGCACACGACCGGTGAAACGGGGGTGCTGCTCAACGAAATACAGAATCCCGACGTACCCGTGAAACACCCGATTATGGGCGAAGTGTGGTTCGAGCCAACGTTTAATATCAATCGGTTTGCTACGCTGATGGGGCAACCCGTTCGTGCGGAGGAACTCGCCGACGTCAACGTATAGGTACGCTATCAACGAAAAAGCCCGGCACCAAATGGCCGGGCTTTTTCGTTGATAGCGTACCTACTTTCTACACAATGCGTTACCTGCCTGTTCTGTTGATGGCTTTACTGACTGCCTGCGGTAGCGGTGAAAGCGATTCGTACGTTCCCAAACCGAAAGGATACCCCCGCCTTGATCTGCCCGTTGCCCGGTACAAACCGTTGGAGCCTACGCATCCGTATGCGTTTGAATACAACCAGGTTGCCCGTATCCTGCGCGATACGTTTGCCCGCTCCGAGCCCGACTGGATCTTCATCAACTACCCCGCTTTTCACGCCAGCGTGCAGCTGACGTACAAGCCCGTCCGTAACGACGTAAACCGGTTACGGGCCATGCTTGAAGACTCATACAAACTGGCGGCCCGACACAACATCAAGGCGTATTCGATTGAGCAACGCAAGATCAGGCTGAAGTCGGGGCTGGAAGCCAGTGTAATCGATCTGACGGGGGAAGTGCCGAGTCAGGTGCAGTTTGTAACGACCGATTCAACAACCCATTTCCTGCGTGGAGCGTTGTATTTCAATACGGCCACCGAAAACGATTCGCTGCAACCCGTTATCGCCTACATTCGCAAGGATATTATGCACCTGCTCAACACATTGACGTGGCGTACTAAATAAGTTTAACTACAATTCGACACGCATGAAACTAGTTGCTACGCTCGTAGCCTGCCTGGCGCTGACAACCGCATTCGCGCAGACAAAATCCGCCGTAACGCCACCCGCGTCGAAAACAACGACAGCGGCCGTAAAATCGCCGGGGCAGATTGTATACGAACAAAACTGCCTGAGCTGCCATCAGGCAAACGGCTCCGGCGTGCCGGGTCTGAACCCACCCCTGCGCGGTGTAGACTGGGTAACTGGCGATAAAACGCGGCTAATTAATGTCCTGCTGAAAGGGTTGCAGGGGCAGGAAATCGACGGAGAGACCTACGACAACGTTATGCCCGCCCACGACTTTCTGAACGATCAGCAGCTCGCTGATGTGCTGACCTATATCCGCAGTAGTTTCGGCAACAAGGCCGGTGCTATAAAGCCGGAAGACGTAAAAGCGCAGCGGAAATAACGGTTTACGATATACGGTTTACAGTTTTCGGTGGCTGGCGCAGGCGTTGTAGCCTGGACGTCCACGTCCGGGTGCCCAGCAGGGCAATTGTGTAAGACGGCAGCTTTTTGGTCGCTGTCACGCCCACCCGGACGTGGACGTCCAGGCTACATTCACACACCCGTCACAAAACCGTTTCTATGTCTGAATCACGCCGACCGAAAACGGCTTTGTAATAGGGGCGTGGTTGGCGGCTGCGATGCCTTCGGAGAGCACGGTGCGGGTGTCGAGGGGGTCGATAACGGCGTCGACCCACAGGCGGGCGGCAGCGTAGTAGGGCGATAGCTGGGCGTTGTATTGATCGGTGATCTGCTGCAACTGCGCCTGTTCTTCATCGGGCGTCATCGGCTGGCCTTTCGCTTTTTGCGATGCTACCTGAATCTGCAACAGCGTTTTTGCTGCCGACGCACCGCTCATCACCGCCATCTGCGCCGTGGGCCAGGCCAGCATCAGCCGGGGGTCGTAGGCTTTGCCGCACATGGCGTAGTTGCCCGCCCCGTAGGAGTTGCCCACGACAACCGTGAACTTGGGCACTACCGAGTTGGCCATCGCGCTGACCATCTTGGCCCCGTCTTTTATGATGCCGCCCTGCTCGGCCCGACTGCCGACCATGAAGCCCGACACGTCCTGCAAAAACACCAGCGGAATCCTTTTCTGATTGCAGACCATGATAAACCGGGCGGCTTTATCGGCGGCATCGCCATAGATGACGCCCCCCATCTGCATTTCGCTGGCTTGCCCCGCCCGGCCTTTCGCCTTCACGACTTTCCGCTGATTCGCGATGATCCCCACTGCCCAGCCGTCGATACGCCCGTAGCCACACAGCAGCGACTGTCCGTAGCCGGGCTTGTACTCGTCTAACGCTGATCCATCGAGCAGACAGTCGAGAATAGCGCGCATGTCGTAGGGCTTGGTACGGTCGAGGGGAAGAACCGTGGAAATATCAGCCGGGTCTTTGACGGGTGGGGCAGGAGTGGTGCGGTCGAAACCCGCTTTCTCGCTGTGGCCCGTTTTCTCGAAAATACGCTTTATCGCGTCCAAGCAGCTTTTGTCGTCGGGGTAACGGTGGTCGATCACGCCCGAAATGTCGGTGTGCGTAACGGCCCCGCCCAGCGTCTCCGCGTCGACGTCTTCGCCGATTGATGCCCGAACCAGGTACGGCCCCGCCAGAAAAATCGACCCCGTGCCTTCCACGATCAGCGTTTCGTCGGACATGGCGGGCAGGTACGCGCCACCCGCTACGCAGCTACCCATCACGGCGGCTACCTGCAACACACCCATCGCCGAAAGGTGGGCGTTGTTGCGGAACATCCGGCCAAAGTGGTCTTTATCGGCGAAGACCTCGTTTTGCAACGGCAGGTACACCCCCGCACTGTCGACCAGATACACGATCGGTAGGCGGTTTTCCATCGCGATTTCCTGCGCCCGCAGATTTTTCTTGGCTGTAATCGGAAACCAGGCACCGGCTTTTACCGTCGCGTCGTTGGCCACGATAACGCACTGCCGCCCCGACACGTACCCCATCCCGACAATGACCCCGCCCGACGGACAGCCGCCATGTTCAGGATAGAGTTCATCACCGGCAAACAGACCAATTTCGACGAATGGGGCATCGTCGTCGGTGAGGTAGTCGATGCGTTCGCGGGCGGTCAGCTTGCCTTTTTTGTGCTGATCGTCAATCTTTTTCTGTCCGCCACCCAGCCGGGTCCGGGCTTCGCGTTCGTGGAGTTGGTCGGTGAGGGTCATAGATAGTTTAGGATGATGAAGTAAAAAAGACCGGCCCCCAAACGGTGAACCGGCCTTTGTGTTGGTTTAAGGTTTTGGGTTTACGGTTTGCTCAACGCACGAATGCGTTCCACAGTCTGTAAACCGTACTCTGCGTCGAGTCTACTTATTTCCCGTCGAGTCGATGTTTGTTGTCGTCACTGTCGATGTCGTAATCGTCATGCTGCCGGGTTGAGCAACGGGCGGCTTATCCTT
This sequence comes from Spirosoma rhododendri, assembly GCF_012849055.1. Taxonomy (NCBI): domain Bacteria; kingdom Pseudomonadati; phylum Bacteroidota; class Cytophagia; order Cytophagales; family Cytophagaceae; genus Spirosoma; species Spirosoma rhododendri. The sequence continues at coordinate 1,541,460 of NZ_CP051677.1, forward strand.
GTCTTTCTTACCGAACAGCGAGAAATGCACGTACCGCTTGGGGTTCTGCCGCAGATCAGACAGCAGCAGCGCCATGTTGGCCGTCGTCGCGTTGACGTTCTTGTACAGCGCTTCGTCGGTAGTCAGCTTACCCAGCGACCCACGCCCCTGCTCGATACTGCCCAACAGCTTCTGCATGTTGTCGATCGTCTTGTTGACGGTGTTCAGCGTCTGCCGCAGTTCCAGCTTTTGCAGCGAATCGGCAAACGAATCAGCCTTATCCAGAATCGGGTTCAGCTTCTGCTCTGTCTCGTTGAATGACCGTGCCAGTTGGTTGACGTTGGCCAGCGCCGTCCGCAGGCCCGCCCGGTTCTCGGCAATTGTCAGATCGAGCGTACCGACGGCACCGTTGGCACTCGCCAGCGTTTTGTTGAGGATAACCCCCGTCTGATCGAACTGCCCAACGATCTTGTTGAGCTGGTAGGTAAGCGAGTCGACGTTGTTCAGTACAGGCAGGGTTCGCTCCCGAATCAGAGCCGACAGACCCGATTCGCGGGTGGCAATCAGCCTGCCGCCGTCGTCCAGCAGGGGACGAGCCGGGTTGATGACGAGCCGGATCAGTTTACCGCCCAGCAACCCATCGTCGGCCAGTACGGCACGCGTACCCTGAGTGATACGAATGTCTTTCTTCAGTTCGACCGTGACCAGCAGTTTGTTGCCCTGGTCCTGTAAAATCTCGACGCTCTTGACCTGCCCGACCACCAGACCGTTTATCCGGACGGGATTGGAGGCTGTCAGGCCATCGACGTTATCGTAAATAGCCGTGTATTTTTTGGTAGACGAGAAGAAATCGGAGCCTTTGAGGAAGTTGAAACCGAAATAAAGCATGAGCAGTGAGACAACTGCCAGCAACCCTACCTTAATCTCCTTAGAAAATTTCATGCGTGTATGAAGGTGATACCGGTCCTATGACCTAAGCCGGACCAGTCTTCCTATAACCAAGTTAACCGGCTGTTTGTCCCGACGTATACGCAAAAAGGTGATAGCGAAGCGCCTTACGGCCAGGCTCAAACCGCCTGACTCCGCTGAAACGGCCTAGTTTGCCGCTTCGACTTCTTCTCTGTACTGGACAAGTGCCTTGTAAATAGCCCCCGTAATTTCGGCCTGCCCGTCGTCGCTAATCAGAAAGTCTTCTTCCGTCGGATTGGTGAGGTAGCCCGTTTCAACCAGTACACTCGGCATCGCTGTGCGCCAGAGCACCAGAAAACCAGCCTGTTTGACGCCGTTGCTTTTGCGGTCGGCATTGCGCCGGAAGCTGCGTTCTACTTTTTCGGCGAAGTTGATACTGCTGCCCATAAAGGCGTGCTGGTAATTGGCCAGCATAATGTGCGCCAGCGGGGAGTTTGGGTTGAAGCCCTTGTACGTCTGCTCGTAGTTGGCTTCTTTCAGAATAACGGCGTTTTCCCGTTTGGCCACGTCAAGGTTACCTTCGGTTTTGTGCAGACCCATCGTGTATGTTTCCGTGCCATACACCTTGTGCGACGATGGGCTGGCATTACAGTGAATCGAAATAAACAAATCGGCGCGGTTGCGATTCGCAATGGCCGAGCGTTCGGCCAGTTCGATAAACCGGTCGGTTGAGCGGGTGTAGATAACTTTTATACCGGGCATCTCTTCTTTGATCCGACGCCCCAGCGCCAGTACCAGCTCCAGCACAATGCGCTTTTCAGTTACTTTACGGCCGTGGGTACCGGGGTCTTTTCCGCCGTGCCCCGCGTCGAGTACGACCGTCCGCAGCCTGTTTGGTACAGATTCTGTATCGGCTGGCGTTGTTTGCCGGACCGAGTCCTGGGTCGGACCGAGGGGTAAAATCGGGCGGAAAGACAGCAGCGTAAGACCGAGTAATGGCCCGGCAGTAAGCAGCAGGGTTGTCATTATTCCGGGAGATACTGAGCGAACGGAACCACCCGTTGCTTTAATAATTTTTAACAGGGCAAAACGTTTCAAGTCGATAGTAGGATAACGGTTGGGCGATACCTTTGTAAACTACTGGCACCAGGCCCTTGTAGCAAATATAATTTTTTTAATAAAACAGTACTAAACGGACTTTATTTTGCGGCCCACCCGGATTTCGTTAACGCTCACTCGTCTGTTTCTCTGCCTGATCTGCCTTTTTTGGGCAATCGGAGCGACAGGACAGACTAGGCCAGCGTCGACCACGACCACGCCGGGCACGTCTAAGTCAGGCGTATCTACGCGGCCTGCGTCGACCACGGCCAGGCCAGGAACAATCCGCCGGATACAACCCAGAACAATTACGCCCGGCATTGTTTCACCCAACGTCGTTATACCCGAAAGCCTGACCGGCCGCGTCGGCGATTCGACACGCACAGCCAAAAAGGACACCGCGCAGTCTGACGCCACTTTCCAGACGACCGTTAAATACCAGGCGAAAGACTCGACCATCTACCTCGCTGACGGTCAGACTGTCGAGTTGTTTGGCGATGCCAGCGTCATATACGGTGATATTTCGCTGAAGGCCGCCTACATCCGGCTGAACTACATCACTAACGAAGTGTATGCCCACGGGCGGTATGACTCGACGGCGAAGAAAACCATCGGGCAGCCTGTTTTTCAGGACGGCGAGGGCAAATACGATACCAAAGAGATCCGCTACAATTTCAAGTCGAAGAAGGGTAAGATTCAGGGGGTTATCACGCAGCAGGGCGAAGGAAACATCCGGGGTGTATCGGTGAAGAAAGACGCCGAAGACAACCTGTACATCGGGAAAGCCATTTACACGACCTGTAATTTGGCAACGCCCCACTTTCACATCAACGCCAGCAAGCTGAAGGTCATTCACAACAAGCAGGTCGTGGCCGGACCGTTCAATCTGGTTATCAGTCAGGTGCCGCTGCCGCTTGGTTTGCCGTTTGGCTTTTTCCCGTTCCCCAAGCGCAAGGAAATTGGTGTGTCGGGTGTGTTGATACCGCAGTACGGCGAAGAGCCCAATGGACGTGGTTTCTACCTGCGCGACGGCGGCTACTACTGGGCGGTAAACGAAAACCTCGGCCTGCAATTCAAAGGGCAGATTTATTCGCGTGGTAGCTGGGGGCTGGGGCTATCGTCGGCCTATAACAAACGGTATCGTTACAGCGGCTCGTTTAACCTGGCCTTCAACCGCAACCGGTCCGGCGACCGCGTCGATATAAGCCAGCAGCCCCGCAACGACTTTTCGATCAACTGGGCGCACTCGCCGGTGCCGCGTGGGCGGGGAAGCTTCTCGGCCAACGTCAATGCCAGCAGCAACTCGTACAACCAGTTTAACTCCTACACGGGTACTAACAACTACATCTCCAACGTCGCGGCTTCGTCGGTGCAGTACAGCCGAACGCTCGGTCAGTACGCCCGCTTCGGTGCCAACCTGCGTGTCAATCAGCAGTTCGGGCAGGTCAACCCAACGACGGGGACGCGCGAAAACGGCAAAACGGATATCTCATCGGACTTCAACTTTGGTCTGAACCAGATCGCGCCGTTTGCGTTGCGGGGTGGGTCGGGTCGCTGGTATGAAAGCTTCCGGTTTGGCCTCGACGTCAGCGGATCGATCACGGTCAGTAACACGATTCGCCGGTCAATCGACACCAGTGGGCTGGGTTTCGCCGTCGTCACGGGTGGCTCGAGCGTGTCGCTGGTTAGCGCCGTCGAGCGCGCCCGCGACAGTGCCAACCGGGCGCAGCGAATTCTGAACGGACAGATCGTGTCAGACCCCAACTTGATTGCCTTCAGTCTGGCTAATTCTGGCGTGATCTGGAACAATCGAGTGGTACAGGCCCGGTACAGCATTCCGATCACGCTGCCGAACATCAAGCTGCTGCGCTATGTCAACGTGACGCCGGGATTCTCGCTACAGGGCGACATTTTTACGAAAAAGCTGAATTACACGTACGTTCAGGCACAGGATGCTGTCCGAATTGATACGGCAAGGGGATTCTTTCCGTCGTACAACTTCGCCGTTAATGCCAGCGCTAACACCCGCTTTTACGGCACGTTCTTCGTACGCGGCAAGCGAATTGAGGCCATCCGACACACAGTAGCGCCGTCGATCTCATTCAGTTATATCCCTGACTTTACAAATCCAGCATTTGGCTTATTTCAAACGCTACAGCCCGTTGGCTCATTGGCGAACCTGCCCGAATACCGGCGAACGTTGTCTGTTTTCAGGGGCCTGGGTGGGAGTTCCGGAACGGGTAGTACGCAATCGGCAATTATCTCGTTCGGTATCGTTAACCAGCTGGAGATGAAGGTCAGGACGCGCGGGGGTGATTCGACGGGACAGGACTTTAAGAAAATTCCCATCTTCGACAACATCAGTATCAACGGCAACTACAACCTGCTGGCGCCCGACTTCAAACTATCGCCGATTGCGATCAGCGCCAACACGCAGATTTTTAAGAACGTTAGCTTTAACCTGTCGTCGACGTTCGATCCGTACGCCAACCGCCCGTACGGCGGAACGCCGTTGTACAGTCTGCCGAATGCAGGCAGTGGCTCAACGGCTCAGCCGCCCCTGACCTACTCAGACTATATTCTTTACAGTAACAGCTACTTGTTCGGTTCGCAGCAATACGCCCGTGTGCCGGGAGTGTATGCCATTCAGGCCGGGCAGGGGCTGGCCCGACTGACGAGTATGCAGGCTTACGTCAGCACACGATTTGCACCCAAAAAGTCGCAGCAGAAGCGCGGAGTGGGGAGTACGAACGGGATTCCAAACGTCAACGTAAACGATGCTACGGTACGGGCCATCAATCAGAACCCTGAACTGTACGTTGATTTTAACATTCCCTGGACGGTGAACGTCAGCTACACGTTTGGCCTGACGAAGTTCAATCCGGAATACTCGCAGGTAATTCAGGCCCTGACCCTGACCGGTGACCTGAGTCTGACACCCAAGTGGAAAGTGACGTTTAGCTCTGGTTACGACTTCCAGTACAAGCGCCCGACGCTGACGACCATCGGCATCAATCGTGACCTGCACTGCTGGGAAATGGCCTTCAACTGGACCCCTTACTCCGGCAGCAACATCCGGCAGGGTAACTATTCGTTCGATCTGCGTGCCCGCTCGTCCATCCTTCAGGAGTTGAAGCTGAGCCGTCGCCGTAGCTTCTACGATAACGGCGGTTTTTACCGGTAGGCTGCGCGGGTTTGAGGTTTGATGTATAAAGTTTAAGGTTGGCTGACGCGATGGTTCTGTTGCGCTGGCCAACCTTAAACTTTATACATCAAACCTCAAACCCGCACCGCTTACTGCTCCCGATTGACCGGCTCGGTCATGATGGTATGGCCCATCTTGTCGCGCTTGGTGCGGAGGTAAAACTCGTTATGCGGATTTGCCGGAATCTCGATGGGTACCGTATCGACGATTTCCAGTCCGTAGCCCATCAGGCCCGCCCGTTTTTTCGGATTGTTGGAAATCAGCTTCAGCTTGCGTATACCGAGATCACGCAGAATCTGCGCGCCAATGCCGTAATCACGGGCATCCATCGGCAGACCCAGCTCCAGATTTGCTTCGACCGTGTCGCGGCCCATTTCCTGTAGCTTGTAGGCTTTCAGCTTGTTGAGCAGACCGATACCGCGCCCTTCCTGAAACATATAAACGACCACGCCTTTACCAGCCGCTTCAACCATCTTCATCGATGCATGAAGCTGTGGGCCACAGTCGCAGCGGCAGGAGCCAAAGATGTCGCCCGTGACGCACGACGAATGGACGCGCACCAGTACCGGCTCGTTGGGCTCCCACGTGCCTTTGACCAGCGCCAGATGCGTATCGCCCGTGTTGCTTTGCTTATAAGCGATTAGGTCAAAATGCCCCCATTCAGTCGGCATATCGACACCGATTTCGCGCCGAATCAGCGTTTCCGTACGCAGCCGATATTCGATCAAGTCTTGGATGCTGACGAGTTTCATTCCGAAGCGGTCGGCCATAACGCGCAACTCCGGCAGCCGCGCCATCGTACCGTCCTCGTTCAGTACTTCAATCAGCACACCCACCGGGGCTAACCCGGCCAGCCGCGCCAGATCGACGGCTGCTTCGGTATGCCCTGCCCGGCGGATAACGCCCTCATCGACAGCCCGCAGCGGAAAAATGTGCCCCGGCCGACCCAAATCGTCGGGTTTCGTGTCGGGATCAACCAGTGCCCGGATGGTCTTGGCCCGGTCAGACGCCGAAATGCCCGTTGTGCAGCCGTTACCCAGCAGATCGACCGACACCGTAAATGGCGTGGTGTGTACCGATGTGTTGCTGGTAACCATCATGTCGAGGCCGAGTTCGTCGCATCGGTCCTGCGTTAATGGCGCGCACATCAGTCCGCGGGCTTCCCGAATCATGAAATTGACCATTTCGGGCGTAATCAGCTCGGCCGCGCAGATCATATCCCCCTCATTCTCGCGGTCTTCATCGTCGACGACGAGCACGATTTTACCGGCCCGGATATCGGCAATGGCGTCTTCGATTGAGTCGAGTTTCAGGGCCTGAGAATTTGTATTGAAATCCGACGTGTCGGCGATGTTGGTACTATTCTTGTCCATGAGTTTGGTTGATGGGTACCGACGTCCGTACTTTTGACGTTGGCGTAAAATTAACCATGACGGTGTGCATCGTTAATCAACTGCTCAGAAAACCGTTTTCCAGAAAGATACGTTTCGCCGGGCGCGAAAATGTCGCCGGGCGCGTTTTTCGAGTGATACCCAACTGCTTGACACAAAATCAGACGACTGGTTCAACTCTTTACCCGCTGTGCAAATTTTAGGAACGTGGCTAACTGAAAAGGGGGCAAAAATCGGGCAAACCAGCCTATTCGCTGCGCTGTTGATAGTGATAACAGCAACACTGGCGGTTGCGCAAAATGTATGCATAAATCCTGTCAATCCAGGAGAGTTCTCGGTAAGCAAGAGTAGAGTATGCATAGGAACACCAATCACGGTGAGTACACCCGCGAACATTTCGTCAGTAGGGTATGACTTTCAGTACGATGGTCGAGATTTGCAGAGAATACAAACAACTATTACCACTACGTACTCGTACACAGCCCCGGGCTCTTACACGATTGTCCAAGTGGGTAGCGGTAACTCGCTCGGTGTAGGAAGTATTACGTGTAAACAGGTCGAGGTGCTGCCCACGGGTGTCGTGCGGGCGACTACGCAGTCCTGCGCCAACCGGGTCGTAACGCTGACGGCCACGCTCGACGATTCTAACAACAAGTACGATGCGTACCAGGTCAACTGGGGCGATGGCGTGGTCCAGAGCTACACCTTAGCCCAGCTCCAGGCCCGGCCGCAGCATACCTACACCGATAGTCGTAACCGAACCGCAACCATTCAGGGGGTGTACAGTGCCCCGGCCAGTTGTGGCGGTACCCCATTCGCGATGTCGATCACCCCGCTGGCAAGTACCGCCACGGCGACGGCTCCCCTTATCTCGCGCCTGGCAACCGTTGGTGATAATAACCTGACGATAAGCTACCAAAGCAACACGGGGACTGCTGTTCAGCTGCTTCAGCGCGACGGATCGGGTGCCTACGTGCCGACCAGCCAGACGGGGACGTCGGCCGGTACGTTTTCGATACAGGCCAACACCCGGCAAACTCAGTGCTTTCAGCTGGTCAGTCAGGACGCATGCGGCACGGCTGGCCCGACCTCTGATCAGGTGTGCAGCATGGCGCTAAACGTGACGCCCGTCAGTAAGCAGAACAACCTAAGCTGGGAAGCGTATCAGGGAAACACGCCGTTTCGCTACTACCGCATCACGCGGGGCGGGTCGCCAACGGGCGGTACGATTACCAACAAAGCGACAACAACAACCAGTGACGCCAACAATATACAGTGCGGAGTGCAATACTGCTACGCCATCGAAGTAACGGCGGGTCCAACGGTAGTAACGTCGGCCCCGATCTGCGCAACGGGCGTTAACACCGAAGCCCCCGACAGCTTTACGAACGTGTTGGTATCGATTGAAAATGATAAGCCCCGGCTGATTGCCGCAATAAACGCGTCGTCATCGACCAGCTACACCATGATTGTCAGCCGGAGCAGCGGGGGCGGGCCCTTCCAGCAGGTGAGCGCTTTGTCGGGCAACACGTTTGTCGACGAAGCAGCTGATGTAAATGCGGGTTCGTACTGTTATCAGGTGGCGTACCAGAACACGTGCGGTCAGGTATCACCGCCATCGCCCACGGCCTGTACGGTATGGCTGTCGTCGCAATCGCCCAGCGGTATCGACTGGACCCGCGACTCTCCCTTCTCGACCGGTGGGGTCGAAAATTATACCGTTGAAGTGATTAACCCTGACAACGGTACAAAGCGTGAGATTCCGTCGGGAACCAATAGCCACTATGAGCCTGACCCAAACGACCCGGTGACGAGTGTGCAGCGGTACCGGATCATCGCCACCTCCGCACAGGGCGTGGTTAGCTACTCCAATTTTTATACGCTGCGCCGGTCTACACCGCTATTCGCCCCTGACGCATTTACTCCCAACGGCGATCAGGTCAACGACATTTTTCTGGTCAAAGGCACCACCTCCGACCTGTTTCGCCTGACTGTCTACAGCCGCTGGGGCCAGGCCGTTTTCAGTTCGACCGACATTACGAAAGGTTGGGACGGTACCGTCGGCGGCCAACCCGCCATTGAGGGGCAGTACATGTACCGCATCGAAGTCGAGGATTCCGATGGGCAGAAAACTGTTCGTACGGGCGGGGTGTTATTAGTGCGTTAACCCATAAAACAGATTGATGATGAACATGATGGATATGTTCGGGAAAATGAAGGAAGTTCAGTCCCGAATGAAAGATGCGCAGCAGAACCTGAACGCCATTACCGAAACGGGTGATGCTGGAGCGGGTATGGTGAAGGTGACGGTAAACGGTCTGAAAAATGTACTCAGCATCGACATTGATCCGGATCTGATCAAACCAGCCGACCGCGAAATGTTGCAGGACCTGATCGTAGCCGCCACAAACAAGGCCATTAGCGCTGTCGAAGTGAAAGCACGTGAACATCTGCGTCAGGCTACCGACGGGCTACTACCCAATATCCCCGGCATGAATCTCGACGGGCTGCTGTAAATCGGGTGGACGGAGCCGCTGCGGTTTTTCGCGCATACCGCCCTGGCTCCGTATCTTCACGGCGGAATTAATACCCCGCCAATCGCCATTTAGTGGATACCCTCGCAATAGTTGTTCTGAATTACAACGGTCTGCCATTTCTGCGCCGTTTTTTACCCGCACTCCTGGCGCAGGCCGACGGCCACCCTGTTTACGTAGCTGACAATGCCTCAACCGACGGGTCTGTATCCTGGCTGCGGCTACAATTTCCGGCCGTTCGGGTTATTCAGCTGGAAACCAACAATGGCTACGCAGGAGGGTACAATCAGGCGCTGGAACGAGTCAGGAGTGAATACGGTGGGGCTACCTACTATGCGCTGGTCAACTCCGATATTGAAGTTACACCCAACTGGATTGCGCCCGTACTTCAATTACTGGAAGGCGATTCAGCAATTGCTGCCTGTCAGCCAAAAATTCGGTCAGAGCAGCAGCGGGAGTCGTTTGAATACGCCGGTGCTGCCGGCGGCTATCTCGATTATTTAGGCTATGCGTTCTGCCGGGGCCGCGTGTTCGACGTGCTGGAACCCGACACCGGGCAGTACGACGACAATCGCCCTGTGTTCTGGGCTACCGGTGCCTGCCTGTTTGTGCGGGCCACTGTTTTCCACGAAACGGGCGGCTTCGATTCGGCTTTCTTCGCGCACATGGAGGAGATCGACTGGTGCTGGCGTGTACAGCGGCTGGGCTACTCCGTCTGGACCTGTGGCCAATCGACAGTATACCACGTTGGCGGTGGAACACTACACAAATCCAATCCGCACAAGACGCTGTTAAACCACCGCAACAGCCTGTACATGTTGTACAAAAACTGGCCTGCCGACGGCTGGTTTCTAAGCAAAGTATTCATGCGGTTGGTATTCGACGGCTTGTCGTCGGTGCTCTACCTTGCCGCCGGGCAATGGGGCGACATCGGGGCTGTGCTCAAAGCGCATGGCGCGTTCTACGGACATCTGCCTACCCTGAACAAGCAACGTCGCCAGCTAAAGCAACAGGAAAAGCAGCGGGCAAACTTATACGAACGAAGTCTGGTCTGGCAGTACTTTGGCAAAGGCCACCGTCGATTCAGTCAGCTGGACAAGTAAGTTACAACTCCCAGATAGTGGGGTGCGCGTGCCGACGCAGGTGTTTGTTCATCTCCAGCCAGAACGCCATAATCAGGTACAGTATAACCGGCGATCCCAGCGTTAGGAACGACGTGTATATAAAGTACAGCCGGATGCTGCTGGCTGAGATATTCATGCGTTCGCCCAGGATGCTGCAAACGCCGAACGCCTGTTTTTCAACGAAATACCGAAGTTTGTTCATAGCTGTTAGTGGAACGTACAAAACGTATAGACGTTAACGGTATTGCGCAAAGCTAACAAGGCTGTGCCGTACAATGTTTGCCGTTTAGAAAGAAATTCATACAGATTTACGTAAAAAGAGACAAAAAATTATTGCCAATCTATTGACATTGGAACAATTTCATTTATTTCGTATTTCAGGCTTGCCGGTGATTTCTAGTGGATTACCAGCTGCCTGAAACCGCAAAGTCCGTGCCGTGCCATTTAGGTGTTTCGTTGAAGTATGCTAGGTGCCAGTTCCGTGTCTTTTGTCAATCGCTAACCCTTTGTCCTTTTATTTATTAACTATTCAATTGTTTATGCAGACAGGTGTAGTAAAATTCTTCAACGAAAGCAAAGGCTACGGATTTATCGTTGAGGATGATTCAAACCGGGACATTTTTGTCCACGTTACAGGCCTGAATGGTATCACCATTCGGGAAAAAGACCGCGTTCAGTTTGAAGTTGTCGACGGTAAGAAAGGATTAAACGCCGTAAAAGTGAAGAAAATCGAGGGCGAATACTAGTCAACAGATGTCGCTTGTGCATATAAAAAGCCCGTCCGGATGCCAGACGGGCTTTTTCATTTATGGTAAAACAAAACTTGATAAAGCTAAGCCAGGTAATTGCCGATTCCGACAATGACGGAGGACAGGATCACGGTTAGTATACCAATACGAATGGTTCGCATAGTTGCCGCGTTCGAGCCTCTCCACTCGTGCAAATATAATCCCCAAAAACTGCTAAATGCAATAATAAAAGCCATATGTAGTGTCCAGCCGGAGAAGCGGTACTCGCCCATCTTGCTGTCGCCCATGCCGTAGAAGAAGAACTGAAAGTACCACGTAACCCCCGCAATCGCGCAGAACAGGATATTTCGGGCAATCGGAGCCGATAAATTACGGTAGTCCTTGTACGTCTGATTCTTCATATTCAGGTAGATCGACCAGATGGCGTTAGTGGTTAAACCGCCGAGCAGGATAATCACCAGCGGGGCGTTGTTCATGAACAGCGGATCGGCCCCGAAGCCAACGGCCCGCTCCGAAATCGACTGCCCGGCCGTCAGCCCGAAGGAGAAGCAGGCGCTCATAATGCCCGAAAATACGGCGACCATGAACCCTTTGCGCAGATCGAACTCGGCGATGGCGGCTTTCTTCTCGGCTTCCGGCTGTGTCTTTTCCTTCATCATCCCGGCTACCCCGCAGATCGTAATGCCGAGTACGCAAACGGCCAGCCCCGCCATGATGAACTGTCCCGACGTGGTACTGACAAGATTACCAAACTGCCCCAGCCAGATCGGCGGCACCAGCGTGCCGAACACGGCGCAAAGCCCCAGTACAACGGCCATACCCAGCGATAACCCCAGATAGCGCATCGACAGCCCGAAGGTCAGGCCGCCGAATCCCCAGAGCACGCCCCAGAAATACGTCCAGAGCAGCGTTTCGGTGGGCGTTTCGCGCAAAATCTGTAATAGGTGCGGTACGGTAAGTAGCCCGAGTACCCAGGGGGCAATTACCCAGGAAAAGATACCGCCAACGAGCCAGTAACTTTCCCAGGACCAGCTTTTTACCTGTTTGTAGGGTAGATAGAAACTGCCGGAAGCGAAGCCCCCCAGCGCATGCAAGACAACGCCCCAAATGACGGCCATAGGTTGTAGAACGGTTCAGGTTTAGGAATGGAATCAGAAGTAGAGAAACGAAAAAATGGGCTGCGCTACGCCGGTTTGTGCATCGGTGCGTCGACCGGGCGAAGCTGAACCAGATTGTCGGGTAGGGGCAGCGGGTTCCAGTTATCGTGAATTGCGAGGGCCGCACCGAGGGCGGTTGCCTGCGCGACCGATGCCGCCGAGACGTTTAGCTGCGGAAAGGCCGACGCCAGCAACGCCATATAAATCGGGTTTTTGCTGAATCCCCCATCAACGAAAATGCGGTCGACGGGGGAGCGGTGCAGTACCAGTTCAGTCGAGATGAGCTGCTGCGCTACGATGTCATGGATCAGTTGGTGGTACGCCTGTTCGTAGGTGTCGAAGTCAGTCAGGTCGCGCCGGATAAACGCCGACTGCACTAGCACGGCCGGTTGTTTGGTCGTTAGTGGGTCGGGGATGGGCTGCACCGGGCGGGTGGGTAGTTCATCGATCAGCGACGGGTCGTAGGGCACCTGTTTGTAGGTGTCGACGGGGACGCCGAAATGTGCGGCCAGTCGCTGCACCTGCTGTTCGTGTTCGTAACCGGCAAAGAGCCGCGATGCCTTCACCGGTTGGCCCTGATAGTTCAGGAAGCACAGGCAGTCGTATTGCAGTTCTTCGGCCGTCAGCGGCTGGGTATTGAACGGGTTCAGGCTAATGCACCACGTGCCCGTCGAGATAAGCACGAACGGTTCGCTGAAACTCGCCAGATACGGAATCAAAGCCGCCGACGAGTCGTGCAACCCGACGCCTACTTTCATCGGCTTGCCGTATACGACCGTATCCATCACCGCATTTCCCGGAAACAGCGGGGCCAGTTTCTGATCCAGTTGCTCGGCCGTAACCCAGCCGTGGTACTGCTGCCGGTCGAAATTCCACAGCGCGGTGTGGCACCCAATGCTGGTCAGGTCGGCGTGGAACTGCCCGGTAAACAGCGAACTCACGTACTGCGGTAAATGCAGCGCGTACCGCATCCTAGCGAATAAATCCGGCTTCTGATGGCGAATCCGGTACAGAGCCAGCCCCGAATTCAGATTTCCCAGCGCGGGCGATGCCGTTTCCACTGATACGCGTTCTTCCGGACCATACGCCAAATAAAATTGCCGCGACAGCTCGTCCGGGTAGGCTTTTAAATAATTGTACAAAGGCCCCACTGCCTGACCCTGCGCATCGACACAGACCAGACTCGCGCCGTAGGTCGAGAAATTCAGGGCCTTCACGTCGAACTGCGGCTTAGCCAATACATCCTGCAACGCCTGCTGTACCCAGTTCGTCAGGTGATCGACGTCTTCGCACGGGTCACCATCTTCGTCCACTGTTTCGACAAACTGCGTGCTCGTTTCCCAGACAATATTGTATTGCCGGTCGAAGAGAAACAGCTTCTTATTGGTCTTCCCAATATCAAAAACAGCGACGTGCATGGCCAATGATTGAGTGATTGAGTGATTAAATGATAGAATGACTGAACGATGTGGCTATTCTATCATTCAGTCACTCTATCATTCAATCATTCAGTTAGAGTCCCGTGGCGATGGATTTGGCTCCGCGCTCCTGAATGAGTTGGTCGCGGATGTTGAGGTTGCGGTAGAGGGCCAGGGGGTGTAAGGCACCACCCGCCCGGCGACGGGCTTCGGCCGCCAGTGGGCGAACGTCGGTGCGGAAGGCGTCCTGCAACAGTTCCTGCGCCTGCACGACGTCGTTGGCGTCGCGGGCGGCTTCCAGCGCGTCGCGGTCGACGAGCAGGGCCTGCGCGTAGGCGAGTTGGATGGCTTCGACGCTTTGTAACAGGTCTTCGAGCGGGTCTTTGACGTTGTGGCTCGCGTCGATCATCCAGCCGAGGTCGGTGGCGTGGTTCATGCCCCGCGCGTCCATCCCGCCGACGAGTTCGTTGAAAATCAGGAACAGTTGGTAGGGCTTGATGCTGCCTGCCGTCAGGTCGTCGTCGCCGTATTTCGAGTCGTTGAAATGGAAACCACCCAGCTTACCTTCCATCAGCAGTATCGCGACGATCTGCTCGATATTGGCGTTGGGTAGGTGGTGCCCCAGATCGACCAGCGTGTAGGCTTTCGGGCCGAGTTTGCTGGCGTACAGATAGCTGCTGCCCCAGTCGCCAACGGTGGTCGAATAGAAGTTCGGCTCGAAAGCTTTGTACTCGACAAACATTTTCCAGTCGTCGGGCAGGGCCGCGTAGATGTCCTGCAAACCGCCCAGCGTCCGTTCAAACGCCTTGCGGAAGTTTAGTTGACCGGGGAAACTCGACCCGTCCGACAGCCAGACCGTCAGCGACTTGGAGCCCAGATCAACGCCGTGCCGGATTACGTCGATGTTGTGGTCGATAGCCTGCTGCCGCACCGCCCGGTCGACGTGCTGCAACGAGCCGAACTTGTAACTTTCCTGCTGATCGGGCTGATCCTGAAACGTGTTGGAGTTGACCGCGTCGAAAGCCAGTCCGTAGCTGTCGGCGAGTTGACGGATGGCCTTCGGGTCCTGCGGAATGTCCCACGGAATGTGCAAGGAGATAGCTCCGCTCGCCCGGTTCAGTGCGTGCAGCAAACCCACGTCGCTGATTTTTTCCTCGAGATTGCGCGGCTCGCCCCCGCCGGGAAATCGGCCAAAGCGGGTGCCGCCGGTGCCAAGTGCCCAGCTTGGAATGGCGATCTGAAACGCCACTAATTTTTCGATGATCGTCTCCGTCTGCTCAACGGAATCAGTCCAGGGGGCCAGCAATTGCCGGTGCCGGGCTACCCGGTCGGCGTTGTGGCTGGCAATGGTGTCGGTAGTAAGGTTCATAGGTTTGGGCGGTAGTGAGTGGCAAGTTGACAAGTAGCCTGCGGAGCAAGTAGCCTGGACCGGTCCGCCGGTGCGGTCCACGTCCGGGTGGGCGCGAAGCGACCTAAAAGCTGCCGCCTACGCGGGTTGCCCTACCGGGCACCCGGACCTGGAGGTCCAGGCTACTTCTCGATTGGCTATACGTTAGCGGACGAAGGCCATGGCGACACCGCCGTCGACGTTGAGGACGTTGCCGGTAGATTTATTGAGCAAGCCGCCGACGAAGGCGAAACAAGCATTAGCAATATCGTCGGGCAGGATGATCTCGTTGAGCAGCGTCCGTTTGGCGTAGTAGGCGGGGAGTTCCTCGACTGTGACGCCGTAGGCTTTAGCGCGCCCTTCGGCCCAGCCACCCGCCCAGATGTTCGAGTCGGAAATGACCGCGTCGGGGTTGACCGTGTTGACGCGGATGCTATCGCTACCCAGTTCGGCGGCATTCAGACGGCTCAGGTGCAGTTGAGCCGCTTTCGCTGAGCCATAGCCCGCGTTGTTCGGTCCGGCAACGAGCGCATTTTTCGAGACGATGTTGATAATGTCGCCCCCCATGTCCTGCTTGCGCAGCACCTCAACGGCCGCTTTCGTCACCATGAACTGGCCCTTCACCAGAATGTCGTACAGTCGGTCCCACTCGTCGATGGTATGTTCTGCAATCGGCTTGGAGATGCTGATACCCGCGTTGTTCACAACAATATCGACCCCGCCAAACGCTAGACTAGCCGCCGACAGCGCATCCTGAATGCTGGTGTAGTCGGTCACGTTCAGCGTCGTCGTGGCGACAGCGTCTTTGCCGAAGGCTTTGGTAAACTCGGCCTGCGCCCCGTCGAGCCGCTCCTGATTGATGTCGTTCAGTACGACGCAGGCCCCTTCCTGCGCGAATTTTTTGGCGATGGCTTTACCGATACCGCCCGCACTACCGGTAATCAGCGCGATTTTGCCCGACAGCGGTTTGGGCTTCGGCATTCGTTGCAGCTTGGCTTCTTCGAGTAGCCAGTATTCGATGTCGAAGGCTTCCTGCCGGGGTAGCGAGGTGTACTCCGAAATCGCTTCCGCGCCCTTCATCACGTTGATCGCGTTGATGTAGAATTCGGCGGCTACGCGGGCGGTCTGCTTGTCTTTTGCGAAGGTAAACATGCCCACGCCCGGATACAGCAGCACGACCGGATTGGCGTCCCGGATGGCGGGACTGTTGGGGTGCTTGCAGGTGTTGTAATAGTCCTGATACATGGCCCGGTACTGCTCAAACGCGGGCGTCAGTTCGGTGCGCAGGGCCGGTCCGTCATTCAGGTCGGCGTCGGCGGCAAGGGGCAGTACCAACGGGCTGATTTTCGTGCGCAGGAAGTGGTCGGGGCAGGAGGTACCCATCGGGGCCAACCGGTCCAGATCATTCGAGTTGATAAACTCCAGCACCCGCTCGTCATCGGTGAAGTGACCGATCATGTGGTGTTCGCTCGAACACAGACCGCGCAGCACCGGAGCTAGTTTGGCGGCCTGCGTTTTCCGCACGTCGGCGGGCAGGCTCTCACGCTTGGAGCCACCAAATACAGGCCGGTCTTTGCCATAGTTGTCGGCCAGGTACTCAGCGCAGCGTTCGACCACTTCCAGCGTGTTGACGTAGCTTTCGTAGGCCGTGTCGCCCCACGTAAACAGCCCGTGCGACCCAAGCATGATGCCGCGAATGCCGGGATTCTGCTCGACGCATTCGGCCAGTTTTAGCCCCAGGTCGAAGCCCGGCCGCTGCCAGTCGACCCAGCCGATGGTGCCGTTGAACAGCTCCTGCGTGATGCGCTTGCCGTCTTTGGCGGCAGCGATGGCAATGGCTGCGTCGGGGTGCAGGTGGTCGATGTGTTTGTAAGGCAGAAAGCCGTGTAGGGGCGTATCAATCGACGGGGCTTTCGACGCCAGATCGAAGATGCAGTGGTTGAATAGCTCGACCATTTCGTCTTCGTGTTCGATACCCCGGTAGATGTTTTTCAGACTCCGCAGCCGGTCGACGTACAGCGCGGCCAGACCGCTGCGGGTGAGCGTGCCGATGTCGCCACCGGAGCCTTTCACCCACATCACTTCGGTCGGCTGACCCGTCAGCGGGTCGGTGGCCATTGCTTTGCAGGACGTGTTGCCGCCCCCGTAGTTGGTCAGGCGGAGATCGGCACCCAGCAGGTTCGAGCGGTAGATGAGCAGGGCTACTTCGTCGCCTTCGAGTTCGGCGGCTTTGGCGTTGTCCCAGAGGTAACTGACGTGGCGAAATGTGTTTGGCGAAGCAATCATAAAAAAACCGTCAAAAAAGGTACGGTACTGAAGCGATCAGGTTATACAGCGTTGCGTAAAGTAGGGCGGTTTGCGAGAAAGTGCCTTCCCCTACTTGCCTACTATTGGTGTTAAGTTTCCGGTGCGTCAGAGCGATTTTCGCACAACCAGCCGGAACGGATTTTCGATATGCTGGCAGGTATTGTTCAGCACGAGCTGCGCGGCCGTCTTGCCCATCTGCGCAAAATCTGTCGACATAACCGTGATGCCGTCGAGCAGGATTTCCTTCAGGGGCGTTTCGTTGTACGACAGAATTCCGACCTGCTGCCCGACGGTGTAGCCCGTATCCTTTATCTTCTTGATGAGTGTCACGAGGTCGTCTTCCATCAGGTTGATGTAGGCGTTGCCAGGTGTAATGGCTTCATCGGCGATGTCGCGCACGACGCGGGCGACGAAGCCGTGTTCGTAGCAGAAGCGGTAAAAGCCGTTCAGAATGGCTTTCGGATGGTAGGTTTCAGCCGGAAACAGGATGTTGAGCTGACTGTATTTGCGCAGTAGCGGCAGGGCTTCGGTCAGCGCGTGGATCAGGTCTTTCTCGAAGTTCTGCACCACCGACGCGTACTTGCCCGTAATGCCGTCGATCAGTTTATCGAGTACGACGAGTTTATGCTTAGGCAGTTGGTTTATCAGCTCGCGGGCCTGCTCGGTATCATTGAAAAAATGGGAGATGATGACGTAGTGCGAGTGGCGCGTGCCTTCCTTGCGGATAATGTCGCGAAAGAGCCGGAAGTCGTTGTTGTAGATGAAAAAGTCGATGGGCGTATCGGTGCCCAGTTCGCTGACAAACGAGTCATAAATGATTTTTTTGTGGGCACTCAGCTTGTTGAAGAGCAGGAAGATTTTCAGGTTCCGGCCCAGCAGCGTGTGGTTGATGTAGTACCCCTTACCTTTCACCGCCACCACAATGTCCTGCTCCTTCAATAGGTCGTAGGCTTTCTCGACCGTTCGTTTGGCTACGTCGAATTCGGCACTGACTTCGTGGATGGATGGTAATTTGTCGCCCGGCCTGATATCCTTCGTCTGAATCCCGCTGACAATCGAGTTGACCAGTTGCTGATACTTCGGAACACTCAGTGAATCAACGATATCGATACAGTCAAGCATGGCTAGTTGGCGTTAGAGTGACTGAGTAAGGAGGCACTTAGTAGCGAAATTTACTGATTTAGCAAGGAATTTGTGGGGATGAAGCAGGTATAGGTAACTGTTTAAATTAGAATTGTTCAAATTTACGGACGATTGTAGCGGTCCGAGTCGGTAGATTATCCTACTGCCTGACTCTATTATCTGGACGGCTCCGCTGTCCGTACGTTTACATCATAGGTTATAGAAGATCGGAAAGCCCCTGTCCGCCTGGACGTGGGTTTTCTTGTTTATAACCAACGCTGAATAAACTGGCTGAACGTGTCTTTATACTGATCGCTGACGGGAATCGTGACCGCGCCGATCTGCACGGTATTGCGCGACACGGCATCAATCCGATCCAGCGCGACGATAAACGAGCGGTGTACCCGCATGAACTTCTGCGTAGGTAGTTTTTCTTCCAGTGATTTCAGACTCGTCAGTGATAGTAGCGGCTTGGTGGGGTCGCTCTGCCGGTACACCTTCACGTAATCTTTCAGCCCCTCGATGTACAAAATGTCCTGATACGCTACCCGTACCAGCTGGTATTCAACTTTCAGAAACAGATAGTCATCGCTGGCCTCGGCGGGTGCAGCCGGGAGGGGGGCGACGGGCAGCGGCTCGCTGCGGTGTATCAGCTCGAAGTACTGCCGGGCTTTGTTGGCAGCCCGTAAAAATTCTTCGTAGTTGAATGGCTTGAGCAGGTAGTCGAGCGCGTCGACGCGGAAGCCGTCCAGCGCAAACTGATCGAAGGCGGTGGTGAAAATAATCCGGGTGACGTGATTCCCGCGCTGACTCCGTTCCAGCACCCGGGCCAGTTCCAGCCCCGTCAGGTCGGGCATCTGAATGTCGAGAAAAATCAGGTCGACGGGCGTGGTAATCAGCGCCTGCAAAGCGGCTACGGCACTGCTGTAGCGGCCGGTTAGCTTGAGAAACGGGGTCTTTTCGATGAACGCACCGACCAGGCCCAGGGCCAGCGGCTCATCGTCGACAGCAATGCAGTTTAGTGTCATGACAGGTTCAGGGTTAACAGTACGTCATACTCCCCCGCCGGATTGTGCGAGTCGATAACCAGTTGATACTGACCGGGGTACAGCAGGTCGAGCCGACGGCGGGTATTCGTCAGGCCAATACCGTTGCCAGCCTCCAGCGACGGTTTTTGATTCATAAACACCGTGTTGCGCACGTTGAGCAGTAGCTGGTTGGGCTGTTGCTGAATCGAAATTGTGATCTGACTTGGCTCCAGCGCACTAACGCCGTGCTTGAACGCATTCTCGACAAAGGGCAGCAAAATCATCGGCGCGATGGGCTGATCGTGCAGGGGCGTCGGCGTTTGTATCGTGAGCTGTACCTTGTCCGTCAGTCGAAGCTGCATCAGCTGGATATAGTCGCTGACAAAGGCGATTTCTTTACTCAGCAGCGTCGTACCCGACTGGGTTTCGTAGAGCACGTAGCGCATCATCCGCGACAGCCGGTGGATGGCTTCCTGCGCCAGTTCGACATCGAAGGAGGTCAGTGCGTATATGTTGTTGAGTGTGTTGAAGAAGAAATGCGGGTTGATCTGCGCTTTCAAAAAAGACAATTCCGAACTGGTGCGGGCCTGCTCGAGCGCGAGTCGACTGTTGGCGTCGGCCTGCCATTTCTGCACCAGCGACAGGCTGGTACTGATGCCCAATACCAGCACGATGGTGAACAGGGCGGGTTGAACCCAGCCATAATACCGGGGTTCGCCTTTCCCGTCGGGGTGGAAGATGCGGTGGAATTTAATCGGCAGGTCCAGTCCCATCTCGATACCCCACAGTATGAAGATAACCACGCCGATCGTACCCAGCAGAGCCAGTCCGTACGACCCCGTTTTTTCCCGCAGCAGCAAGCGGGGTACCAGCACGTTGGCGTTCAGGTAGAACGTGCCAATTGTCATTGCCTGAAACAGTACCTGTCTGATCCAGAACTCAGGCGGCATCCTGATCTCGTTGTTGAACGATTGCGAGAAAAACAGCAGATAACTCAACAGCCCCCACCCCAGCCAATGGCTCAGCAGCGTAACGTAGCGACGGGAAAAGAGGGGAGTAGCCATAGTCAGTCGGAAAGCTACAAGTTTACAGTGAATTCGTAACGACGTCGGAATCAATCGGCTGGCGCGTCAAATCTGTCGATGGTTACCCCGTTTGAACCGACGAATAGGCCAATCTGAACCGATACGTGGCTAAAACGGCGTTCGTCGGGCAAAACGGGGAATTTGCCGACGTTCCCGGCTGCATAGTCTATTGCATTTTCTGAACCGGTGGTGCCGCTGTTGTTTTGATGCATCAAGTACGAAATCGACCAGACCATGTATACACGACTTTTCCTCCTGCTCCTGTCGCTCGGACTTAGCGGCAGTCTGACACAAACGGCTTACGCTCAGTTTGGTGGCCCTCCGGGCGGTGGTCCCGGTGGCTTCGGCAATAACGAAAGGCAGAAGAAAGAATTTACTGGTGTTGCGGACGATGCACCGAAAGGTAACGGTAAACTGACGGGCGTATTAATCGACTCCACCTCGGGCAAGCCCGTTGAATTTGCGACAATCGCCCTCATCAATACCAAGACGAACAAACCCGTCGACGGAACGACGTCGGATGCTAAAGGGGCATTCTCGATGACGAAGCTGGCACCCGGCGATTATCGGCTGCAATACTCCTTCATCGGCTACAAAAACTCCGATTCGAAAGCGTTTACGATTGCCAAAGGCACCGAAATCAACATGGGCTCGGTGAAAATGGCGGCCGACGTTCGGACGCTGGGCGAAGTTAACGTGGTTGGGCAGGCGGCTATGATCGAAGAAAAGGTCGACCGGCTGGTGTTCAACGCCGACAAAGACCTGACCTCGAAAGGGGGCGACGCGTCGGACGTATTGAAGCGGGTACCTATGCTGTCGGTCGATCTGGACGGTAATGTTAGCCTGCGCGGAAGCAGCAACATTCGGGTGTTGATCAACAACAAACCCAGTACCATCGTCGCGGCCAACGTTGCCGACGCGCTGAAGCAAATCC
The DNA here is from genome assembly GCF_012849055.1 of Spirosoma rhododendri. Taxonomy (NCBI): domain Bacteria; kingdom Pseudomonadati; phylum Bacteroidota; class Cytophagia; order Cytophagales; family Cytophagaceae; genus Spirosoma; species Spirosoma rhododendri. The sequence goes on from NZ_CP051677.1 coordinate 1,562,887, forward strand.
CGTCGGACATGATCAAGACGGTCGAGGTCATTACCAGCCCATCGGCCAAGTACGATGCTGAGGGTGCCGCCGGGATTATCAACATCGTGACGAAGAAGAACACGCTGCACGGCCTGACGCTGAACGTAGACGCCGGCGCAGGATTGCGGGCGTCGAACCTGGGGTTGAACGGGTCGTACCGGCAGGGTAAGCTGGGCATTACGCTGGGCGGTTTCGGCCGGGCCATGTACAACCGGGCGTCGTCGACCCTGGATCAGACAACGCTCGTCGGGACGCAGCTACAGCGCACCAGTCAGCAGGCTACGTCCTTCGATAAGCCCGTGTTCGGGCAATACACACTCGGATTCGATTACGATCTGGCTAAAAATCAGTCACTGGCGGCCAACGTGCGGTTCGGTACGCGTAACTTCGTGCAGCAGCAAACGCAGTTGACCAATTCTTACCTCAGTGATGCGCTGCAATACATGACCAACCGCGACGTAAACCGGAAGGATTTATCGAACTCGGTGGATATGAACCTCGACTATGTTCGTACGTTCAAGCCGCAGCAGGAGTGGACCATTTCGACGCAATACAGTCGCACGGGTCTGGTCAATAATTTCTACGCCGACCTGCTCAATCAGACGGGTTCGCTGACGGGGCGTCAGCAGAATATTAATAACAACACCAACCAGGAGATCACGTTTCAGAGCGATTACCAGACGCCGATCCGCAAAAATCAACTGCTGGAGTTCGGTGGTAAAGCCATCATGCGGCAGGTGAATAGTGCGTATCAATATCTGGTCGGGACTGGTGAAAGCGCGTTGATCAGAGACCCCAATAATCCGTCGGGAACGCTTAACTACAACCAGAATATCGGGGCGGGCTATGTGTCGTACACCTACGTGACGCCGAGCAAATACACGTTCAAGGTTGGTACCCGCTACGAATACACGGGTATTCAGGCAACGCAGTCGACCGAGCAGCAGGCCGCCCGTCAACTCGCCATCCCCGATTACGCCAACCTCGTACCAAGCATTAACGTCTCGAAAACGCTGACGGGTGGCACAACGCTGAAAGCCGCTTATAACCGCCGGATTCAACGGCCGGGTCTGCAACAGCTGAACCCCAACCCCAACTACGCCAACCCCCAGATGGTAATGGTGGGTAACCCAACGCTGCGCCCCGAACTGACCGATAACGTCGAACTGAGCTACAGTTCGACGATCAAACGGACGTATATCAACGCATCGGTTTTCGGGCGGCTGACCAACAATGCGATCTCGCAGATTCGGATTCCGTCGGACACGCTGGCGGGTGGTATCATCACGACCTTTCAGAATATTGGTGTACAGCGAACCACTGGAGCGAACATTTTCTTCAACACGACGCTGACGCCGAAATGGACGCTGAACGGCGGTATCGACGGCTACTATGTATACATGCAGGGGCAGACGCCCGATGCGACCGGCCGCTCGATTACGATCAACAATTCGGGGATTAGCCTGGGCGGTCGCCTGATGAGTCAGTTGACATTGAACAAAGGCTGGAGCGCGCAACTGTTCAGCTTCTTCCGGGGACCAAGTCCGCAGTTACAGGGCACGATGGGTGGCTTTTATATGTACTCGCTCGGCGTTCGGAAAGACCTCGCCAACAAGCGCGGCAGCATTGGCCTCGCGGGCGAGAACTTTATCGGCAACGGCGTGACGATGCGCACTACGCTCGATTCTCCGCTGATCTCGCAGGTCAACGTTAATCACCTCTACAATGCCAACGTCAAGGTGACATTCACTTATCGCATCGGTAAGATGACGTACGAAGAAAACCGCCGGAAAGGTAAATCGGTCAACAACGACGACGTAAAAGGCGACGGCGGTAGCGATCAGCAGCAAAGCGCCCCTGCCGGTGGCGGACGGCCCCGATAGTGATTGTCTCAGACAGCATCTTGCTGTCATTGGCTTAGCCAATAATGGCACATACGACAGCAAGATGCTGTCTGAGACAAACTTGTACAATCAACTCATTAACAGTAGTATACCCCGTTCGATTTCTTTTTTAATTTTAACCAACCAACAGTACACTTACTATGAAAGCAATTGCCCTCTCTATTGCCGCTCTGTTGACCGTTTCGGTCGCCAGCGCCCAGACCTGGACGGTCGACAAGGCCCACTCGAAAGTAGGCTTCACCGTGACGCACCTCATGCTGAGTGAGGTCGACGGTAATTTCAAAACGTTTGATGCGAAACTGACAGCTAGCAAGCCCGATCTGTCGGACGCCGTTGTCGAGCTGACCGCCGATGTGAACAGCATCAACACCGACAACGAACGGCGCGATGGTCATTTGAAAACCCCGGATTGGTTCGATGCAGCCAAATACCCGACGATCACGTTTAAAAGCACGTCGTTTCAGAAAGTAGAGGGTAAGAAGTACAAGATGATGGGCAACCTGACGATGCACGGCGTCACCAAGCCCGTCATGCTCGACGCCGTTCTGACCGGTCCCGTTACGATGGATAGCCCACGTGGTAAGATGGAAAAGGCGGGTCTGAAAGTAAACGGTACCATCAAGCGCACCGACTTCGGCGTTGGCTCGTCGGGTGGTGCGGTTGTCAGCGAAGAAATCGAAATCAAAGCTGCCGGTGAGTTCGCTAAGCAGGATGCGGCTATGGACGAGAAGAAGTAACGAAACTAATTTTCAACACAAATGCCCCGACTCACAGGATGAGTTGGGGCATTTGTGTTAATGGAAAATGGTATCAGAGCATTCTTTTTGAACTACAAACAGTGGGGCCGGGGCGGGTTCCCGATACCACTGTTGAATTGGCTAATGTCCCCGACAGCTTCCAGCTGTCAGAGCCGTCAGGCTAATTTGACGTGCCCTGTCCAGCCGTGAACGTCGGCGATGGTGGGCATCGGTATATCGAGTTTCAGGCGTTTGCGGGCACCGCCGAGGTCGTTGAACAGCTTGTTCGGGCTGGTAGCGCGTAGTTGCTCAACGGTCAGGATGTTCATCTTTTGCAGCGCCGGAATCCAGCCGGCCGGTACGCCAGCCGCGAGGAAATCGGCTTCGCCCGACTGCTCCAGCTTCTTCTCCGGCCGCATCTGCGGGAAAAACAGCACGTCCTGAATCGACGGTTGGTTGGTCATAATCATTGCCAGCCGGTCGATACCCAGCCCGACGCCTGCCGTGGGGGGCATTCCGTATTCAAGGGCGCGGAGGAAGTCTTCGTCGAGCATCATCGCTTCTTCGTCGCCCCGCTCGGCCAGCCGAAGCTGCTCTTCAAACCGTTCGCGCTGATCGATGGGATCGTTCAGCTCCGAGTACGCATTGGCGATTTCTTTCCCGTTACAGATCGCTTCAAACCGCTCGACCAGTCCGGCTTTGCTCCGGTGCTTCTTGGTCAGGGGCGACATCTCGACGGGGTAATCCGTAATGAACGTCGGCTGAATCAGGTTGGGTTCGCAGGCATCGCCAAACAGTTCGTCGATCAGTTTCGACTTACCCATCGACGAATCGGTTTTGATACCCCGGTCTTCGGCTACCTGCCGCAGTTGCGCTTCGTCCATCGCCGACACGTCGACGCCCGTGTATTCCTGAATCGCTTCAAACATTGTCAGCCGTTTCCAGGGCCGCTTAAAGTCGATCACGTTTTCGCCCACCGTCACTTTCGTTGTACCGGCCACGTCGATAGCTACCTTCTCGACCATCTCCTCGATGGTGTCCATCATCCAGAGATAGTCTTTGTAGGCCACGTAAAATTCGACCTGCGTAAACTCCGGGTTGTGGGTACGGTCCATGCCTTCGTTGCGGAAGTCTTTGGCGAACTCGAACACCCCGTCGTAGCCACCCACGATCAGCCGTTTCAGGTACAGCTCGTTGGCAATCCGCATATACAGCGTCATGTCGAGCGTGTTGTGGTGCGTCTGGAATGGGCGGGCCGTGGCACCCCCGTGGATAGGCTGGAGAATCGGCGTTTCGACTTCCAGATACCCTTTCTGGCTCAGAAACTGCCGGATCGAGTTGACCAGCTTCGTGCGCTTCACGAATACGTCGCGCACCTGCGGGTTCACGATCAGGTCGACGTACCGCTGCCGGTATCGCTGTTCGGGGTCGGTGAAGGCGTCGTAGGTTTCTTTTTCGCCTTGCTCGTTCACCACTTCTTTCACCACCGGCAGGGGCCGCAGCGACTTGTTCAGCACCGTAAACGACTGCACATACACCGACAGTTCGCCGGTCTGCGTCGTAAAGACGTAGCCTTCGATGCCGATGATGTCGCCGATGTCGAGCAGCTTTTTGAAGACCGTGTTGTACAGCGTCTTGTCGTCGCCGGGGCAGAGGTCGTCGCGCCGGAAGTACAGCTGCATCCGGCCGGTTGAGTCCTGCATTTCGGCAAACGATGCGCTGCCCATAATGCGGAAGCTCATCAGTCGGCCTGCGAGCCGGACGGTGTTCCAGGGGGTCTGGTCTTTGAAGTCGAGGTGGGGCTGGTAGCCGCCCTGCGTATCGGCACCGGTCTTATCGGCGAAGGCGTCGCGGAGCTGGGCAATGGTATGGGTAAGGTCGAAGAGCGGGGCGGGGTAGGGGTCGATACCCATCCGCATCAGTTCTTCCCGCTTCTGTCGGCGGTTTATCTCCTGTTCACTCAGTAGCATAGCAGTCAGTCGGTTGGTCGCGTGGCGACCCGAATTTTGAGGGGCAAAAATAGCGAAAAGGATTGGCCTTTCCCCAGTTTCATCCGAATATGCCGCCGGTCTGTGCCGCCGACCATTCATCCGATTTAACCCACGTAATTACCTGTTCGTCAATACCATTGTGCTATCAATCTGATAGCAACCTTCCCCAGATTGATTCGATCATGCAGGAAAAACCGTTAACCTCAATTTCGGGCTATGTGCTGTTACTTATAGCGGTACTATGCCTGCTCGCTGCCATTGGCGTTGCCGTCACCGGAATCAGTATTGTACTGGCCGTTCTGCTGTTTCTGGTGTCGATGGTCCTGTTTACGGGGATCACCGTTATCAACCCTAATGAAGCCTATGTGTCTACGCTGTTCGGTAATTACGTCGGTACGATAAAGCAGAACGGGCTGCGGTGGGTCAACCCGCTGTACAATCGGCGCAAGATCAGCCTGCGGGCGCGTAACCTGAATGGGCAGACGCTGAAAGTAAACGACAAGATGGGTAACCCCGTCGAAATTGCGGCCGTGGTGGTCTGGCAGGTGCAGGATACAGCCAAAGCCTTGTTCTCGGTCGACGATTACGTGCTGTTCGTGCAGATTCAGTCGGAAGCGGCTGTACGGAAACTAGCGAATTCCTACGCCTACGACCATATGGAGGACGATACGGCGTCGGTTACGCTGCGCGACAGTACGGGGCAGATCAACGTGTTTCTGGAGCAGGAACTCAACGAGCGGCTCGAACGGGCGGGCGTCGACATCATCGAAGCGCGGGTTAGTCACCTGGCCTATTCGTCGGAAATTGCCGGGGCGATGTTGCAGCGGCAGCAGGCAGCGGCTATGATTGCCGCCCGCCGACTAATCGTGGAAGGGGCCGTCGGAATGGTTGAGATGGCGCTCGAACGGCTTGAAACCAAGGGCGTCGTACAACTGGACGAAGAGCGCAAAGCCGCGATGGTGAGCAACCTGCTGGTGGTACTTTGCGGTGAGAAAGGCGTCAGCCCGGTTGTCAATGCCGGGACATTGTATAACTAATCGCCTATGCCGTCGGAGAAAAAAGCCTTCGTACTGCGAATTCAGGCGGAAACCCTGAAGGAACTGGAGCGGTGGGCGCAGGAAGAGTTTCGGAGCGTCAACGGGCAGATCGAATTTCTGCTCAGCGACGCCCTGCGCCGACGCAAACGCCGTTCCCGCGATGAGCCGCCCGCAGAAGCCGACGATTCACTCGAACCGTCAGCATAACGAATTCTAGTTGGTTTACGGCTGCTTCTGCGCCCGTACCGTTTCGCCGATCAGCCGCACACCATCCAGCGTCAGCGACGGAATAACGTCGACAAACACGTCGCGCAGTGACGGAATCTGGCCCGACAAACCGCCCGTGGCTACAGCAATGCAGTCGCCGTTTAGTTCGGTTCGGATGCGGTCGATGAGCGAGCGGACAAGCCCTTCGTAGCCCAGCACGATACCGGCCTGAATGGCATGCGTCGTGCTTAGCCCCAAGGCCGATTCGGGTACCTGAATGGGTACTTCGGGCAGTTGGGCCGTGTTGGAAAACAACGACCGGATGGCGGTTTTCAGGCCGGGCGCAATAGCGACGCCGAGAATTTGACCGTCGCCCGAAACGGTCGTAAAGGTCAGGGCCGTGCCGAAATCGACAACGATGCAGTTCCGTTGGTAGCGCGTATAGGCCGCCAGCGCATTCGCCACCAGATCGGCCCCGATTTCGTGGGGACGCAGGATGTTGAGCGGCAGCAACGGGTACACGCCCGGCCCGACCACGACCGGCTCGTGGCCGAATAGGTCGCCGAGCATGGCTCGAAGCGTAGGCGTCAGATTAGGCACAACGCTGCTCAGCACGGTGTCCTGAACAGCACTCAGCGGCAGATTGGCTTCCAGCAGCCACAGCCGTAGCCGGGCTTCGTATGACCCAGCGGCTTCGTCGGGGCGGGCGGGGGTGCGCCAGACGAAACGCCAGGTGTCGGTGTCGTAAAGACCAAAAACGGCGTCGGTATTGCCAACGTCAACAGCTAGATGCACAAGCGATGAAAGAGTTACGGGGCGAAATACGGACAAATTCGGCAAAATCCCGCCGTGGCGGTTCGGCAGAAACGGCTGTGCCGGTCGTTAGCTATGTATCGGTTTTACCTGTGGCTATGGAATCGGGCGGGTTTCTGCATCATACAGGTACGTAGACCGGCCACCTATGTTTTTACGACGTTTTCGCAAACCCAAACCTGCTGCTGACCCTGCCGACCGACCGGCTGAGCTGCTTGCTCAGTACCGGGCCACGGGCGATGTGGCGTTGCTGGGCGAACTGTACGAACCGTACATGGAACTGGTGTATGCCGTCTGCTACAAATACCTGCGCGACGAGGAAGAAGCGAAAGACGCCGTCATGCAGCTCTTCGAGCAACTGGTAGTCGATCTGCGTCGGCATGAAGTGCAACAGTTTCTGCCGTGGCTGCATAGCGTGTCGCGGAACTACTGCCTGATGCTGCTGCGCCGTCGGCAGGGGCGGCCGCAGATGGCCATGCTCGATTCAGTTCTGGCCGATGAAGACGAGTCGGCGCTGACGAGTACGGTCGATGAGCCGGATCGGGAGGAAGACCTGAGCCGGATGGAGGCCTGCCTGCAAACGTTGCCTATCGAACAACGTACCTGCCTGACACTCTTTTATCTGGAGAAAAAAAGCTACGCCGACGTAAGCGAGCAAACGGGTTACGATCTGAAACAGGTAAAGAGTTATTTGCAAAATGGTCGGCGAAAACTTAAACTTTGCCTAAGCGATCCGCAGGGAATATCAGGTGCGGTACGCAACACAACCTCCTGACAATGAGTGAGCAATTGACATTTGATGAACTGCGGGCTTATCAGGCGGGCCAATTGAGTGGCCCGGCCCGGCACCGTGTCGAGCGGGTGTTGCTGGAAGACCCGTTTTATGCCGATGCGTTGGCCGGGCTGGAAGCCATGCAGCAGGCCGCCCGCCCCACACCCGCTCAACTGGCCAGCCTGCGCGATACGCTACAGGACCGGATTCACGCGTCGGCAACGAAAAAGCGGCTCTGGCACCTCTGGATAGCGACGATTCTAGCCGCGTTGCTTCTCGTGTTCGCCGTGGCTATTTACCTGATTTACTTCGTGCCGAAGAAAATGCACAAACCAGTTCCGGCTATTCCACAAACAAGCTGGAACGCGACGACAGAATCGAGTTTATACCATCTTGATTCCATATACTGGAAAACGTTGACTTAACGGAGATCTGTTCTGCCCGAATCGGGCTACAGATGCCGTGTGACGGGAACAGCTATGTAGTTTACAAATGACCCGCGTGAAAGAAACTAAGTGTCATTTGTAAAACATTTGCAAAAGGTCGAGCGTTAACCCCGAGAATCAATTCGACCAATTGTCTATGTTTCGCACAATTTCTTTACGTTCTTTTTACTGCTTAGTTGTTTTAGTTAGCCTTTGTTTCACAGGTAGTTACGCGCAGCAGCGTTTCAGTGCTGGCCCCCGAATTGGCTTGAATTTATCTAATTACTGGGGCAACGCCGACGATCTACGCTTCAAGCCGGGTGTCAACGCCGGGGTTTTCCTGTCCTACAGTTCGCTGAACCATTTTGGCATCTCTGCCGACGTTCTATACTCGCAACGCGGTGCCAAATACGACACGCAGGTGCTCAAGTTTACCCAGCGGGTCAACTACCTGGAGATACCCGTCGTGGCCCGTTATTACCTGACGCTGAATGGTGATTTCCGTCCAAACATCTTCATCGGACCGTCGCTGGGATTCAAGCTCAACGCCCGTCGTGTCAATGGTGAGCCTAACGTGAACAACATCAACGCCGACAATACCAGCGATTTCCGCGATATCGATCTGGGCGCAACGGGTGGCTTCCAGCTGAACTGGCGCACCGGCAAACGCCAGCACTTCCTGATCGACGCCCGCTACACGCTGGGCCTGAGCGAAGTACAAACCAGCCTGCCTAACCGGTGGGGGGCTCGTAACAACCTGCAAAACTCGACCATCAGCCTGTCGCTGGGTTACGCATTCGGGGTTGGTCCTGAATTCCGCAGCCGCTACAGCCGGTAGTTTTTAGTACCATCCATTCACTATAGAATACCTCACATGACACGAACTAAAACCGTGGGTAGCTGGCTTGCCGTAGCCCTACTCTGTGCCAGTATGCCGTTTGCAACGGCTCAGCAGCGATTCAGCGCCGGCCCACGCGTTGGCGCTAATCTCTCCAGCTTTGCCGGTAATGCGATGGGAAACCAATATCGGCCGGGTCTGACGGCTGGATTGTTTGTCATGTACAGTTCGCTGAATCACTTCGGTATTTCTGTCGACGCACTGTATTCACAAATGGGGGCTAATTATTCGGCCTTCGACGCACTATCGCAAACGTCAATTACGTACAAGCAACGGTTAACCTATATCGAGGTGCCGGTGGCACTCCGATACTTTCTGACTAATAGCGGTACGTTTCGCCCTAATTTATTCGTAGGACCATCATTAGGGTTTCTGGTCAAAGGGGAGAGTTTGCCCGTAGAGCGTCTAGGCGTTCAGTTTCCAACGATCGATAATACGTCGTCGTTTCGGCCGCTTGATTTGGGGCTGATGGCTGGCTTTCAGTTGAACTTTCCGGGCTTTGGCGAGCGGCAGCGTTTCCTTATCGATGGCCGGTACCGTTACGGGCTGAACGATGTTCGTAAGGACAACACCACGAATTCGCACAATTCGACGTTCACGCTGACGCTGGGCTACGGTTTCGGCGTTGGTCCGGAGTATCGCAGTCGGTATCAGAAATAGCCGACGTTTCTACGAAAACGGCCGCTGGATACCCTCCAGCGGCCGTTTTCGGTTTAGTCCAGTGTGTCGGGGTCGTCAGCGATGCGGGTGTTGTCGTAAAAGGTGTTTAACTCAGTCATTTCGTCGGCAGACAGGGTAAAGTCAAATACGTCGAAGTTGGCCTGAATGCGTTCCCGGTGAACCGACTTGGGAATCGTAACGACGCCCTGCTGCAACGACCACCGGATCAGCACCTGAAACGTACTTTTATGATGCCGTTCCGCGATCGCGATCAGCCGGGGATCGCTCTGCTTTTTGCCCCGCGCCAGCGGTGCATAGCCTTCCACCTGAATCCCTTTGTCGCGGCAATAAGTCAGGACATCGGGCCGGTAGCAGTAAGGGCTGAACTCAATCTGGTTGACGGCGGGCACTACTACCGCCTGACTGAGTAACTCATCGAGGTGCTTCTGGTAGTGGTTCGACACCCCAATGGCCCGAATGCGACCGTCGGTATACAGCTGCTCCAAAGCCCGCCATGTGTCGTGTCGGTATTGCTTGACGGGCCAGTGAATCAGGTAAAGGTCAACGACGTCTCGTCTGAGTTTAGCTGCGCTTCTGTCGAACGCCCGCAACGTCTGTTCGTAGCCCTGATCGGTGTTCCACACTTTCGTCGTAATAAACACATCTGTTTCTGACAGGCCACTGGCTTGTATGGCGTCGGCAACTTCGACTTCGTTGCCGTAGATCGATGCCGTATCAATCAATCGGCAACCGGCTTCCAGCGCCCATTCGACAGCCTGTTGCACTTCGCTATTGTGGTTTGGCGCGTACACGCCCAGGCCCAGCAGCGGCATCTCTACACCATTGTTGAGCGTAACAAATTTGTTTTCCATACGATGTTGGTGAGCCATTTTATCCTGATTGTGAAGAATTACACCCGCAAGCTATCAAATAGTCGGTATTCGCCCGGGCCCTGCGCTCGTTGGGGGCCGTTGCATCGACTTCCGGAGCACCTGAAGAGGATTTAATGTCGTATTAAGCCCACCATCATACTGGTATGTCACCTTTGCCCGGTAGCTATCGTACACCTGCTTCATCGGCAAAATGAACCATTCACAAACCAGTTCGTCATCAACGTCCAGGCCCATCAGGCCACTTGAATCACTTAACTTTTTCATGGCCGATATGCAGGCTGGTATCGGCCCGTTTCTCGGCGTTTTTTTGCTGGCACACGGCTGGAAAAGCGGACTTATCGGCTCCGTAATGACCATTGGCGGGGTAGCAGGTATGCTGATGACGGCTCCGGCAGGTGCCCTTATCGACGCCACCACGCGCAAGCGGATGTATGTGGTCATTGCCGCCGTTGCTACCACGCTGGCATCGGCTATTATCCTGCTTTCGCAGAACTTCTGGCTTGTCTGTCTGTCGCAGGTAGCCACGGCTGTTGCCGGTTCGGCGATTGGTCCGGCCGTAGTCGGTATCACGCTTGGCATCGTCAAACAAACTGAGTTTACCCGCCAGAACGGCTACAATCAGGCATATAACCATGCTGGTAACGTCGTCGGGGCGGCCCTGTCGGGCTACCTCGGTATGCGCTTTGGTATGCCCGCCGTGTTTTATCTAGCGGCTTTGTTCGGGGTACTGGCCATCGTATCAGTATTGCTCATCCCGGCTAAGGCTATCGATGATAAAGCGGCCCGTGGGTTAAGCGATAAGCAGGATAACAACGCACCGACCAACGCGTTTCAGGTGCTTTTCAAGAATAAATCGATGCTGATTCTGGCGGCTGCGCTGGCGTGTTTTCACCTGGGTAACGGGGCCATGCTGCCGCTGTTTGGGCTGGCGGCTGCGACAAAATTGCCCGGCAACCCCACCATTTTTGTCGCCGTGACGATTATCATTGCCCAGCTAGCTATGATCGTGATGTCGCTGGCTGCGGTTCGAATGACCGAGAGAAGCGGGTACTGGATTGTGCTACTTATCTCGTTTATTGCCCTGCCCGTGCGGGGACTGGTGGCTTCCCAGATGATCTCGTATACGGGCCTGTTTCCGGTTCAGATACTCGATGGCATTGGCGCGGGGCTGCAAAGCGTCGCTGTTCCCGGACTGGTAGCGCATCTGCTCAACGGCACGGGGCGGGTCAACATCGGGCAGGGTGCCGTCATGACGGTGCAGGGCATCGGTGCATCGCTCAGCCCGGCCATTGGCGGCTGGCTGGCGCAGTCGATCGGGTACTCATCTACCTTTTTACTGTTGGGTAGCTTCGCGTCAGTCTCAATTTTGCTGTGGGTTGTTTTCGGGGCTACGCTCAAATCAGAGTGCGCCGTGACGCCGGCCGTTGCGCCCGCGCACTGACCGACCACCTATCCACCATTCACCAGTACGTATGCCGAGCACCGACCCGCTTATTTTCGTTCACCTGGGCGATCTGCACATTACCAAAGCCAGCGAACCCAACTACCTCGATTATTTGTCTATTGTCGCGCAACTGGCACTGGAATGCGGCCCCGCGCTGGATTTCGTAGTGTTGCCGGGCGACAATGCCGATAACGGCAAGCCGTACCAGTACAAACTGGTGTCTACGGCCCTGAAAATGCTGGACGTACCCGTACACCTCATTCCCGGCGACCACGACATGGAATCGGGTAATCTGGATGCGTTTTATACGATGCCGCTGGCCGAGCCATTGCCCAAATCACGGGTAGTAAAAGGAGTGTGCTGCCTGTTTCTGGACATCAGTGGCACAGGCAGTGGCGGCCCTGATTTTCGGCTGGGCCTGCGCCAGTACGACTGGTTACGTCAGGAGCTGGCTCAGGCAACCGCCCAAAGCGAACCGATTGTGGTGTTCATGCACACATACCCCGCCGACTTTACGGATGAGCAGGAAACAACGGTGGTGAATCAGCTGTTCGCTGACCATAACGTGGTGCTGGTCGACATCGGGCACACGCATTACAACGAACTGGCGAACGACGGGCACACGATTTTTGCCGCTACCCGCTCGACCGGGCAGATCGAGGAAGGGCCGGTGGGGTATTCAGTCGCGACCGTTCAGGGGGAGACGGTAAGCTGGCGATTCAAGACCTTACACGACGCATTCCCGTTTGTGCTTATCACCACACCCACCGATTACCGACTGCTGCGAACTGATCATCAGTCTTACTCCACGGGCGTAATCCGGGTGGAGGCCGTTGTGCTGGGTAGCCGTTCCGTTGATCGGGTCGCCTGTCGGATTAACCAGTACGATTGGCAGATCATGACTCCCACCGAGAGCGGGCGCGGCTGGCAGGCCGAGGTAGAGGTACCCGCTGGCGAAGTCGCGATGCTAACCGTGGAAGCCGTGGACAGCAGCGGCCGACCCGGTCAACATATAATTCAGCTAAGCCCGGCTGACCAAAATACGCCCGTCCGCCACAAAAACGGGAGTGATGCCGATTCAATCGGTGCCTGGCCGCAGAACGGTATCGTGGGTACGCAACTAGGGCCTAACCGTAACGGTAAACCATCCTGATTTTTTCAACGAATTACTACATGCCTCACACATACATCTGGATTATCACGTTTTTAGCCATCGCGGGCGTCATCATACGGCCGTTCAACATCCCGGAAGCTATCTGGGCCGTAACGGGGGCTGTCCTGCTGCTGGTGCTGGGCCTGATAACCCCCGCCGAAACGTGGTCGGGTATCGCGAAGGGGGCGGACGTGTACTTATTTCTGACCGGAATGATGCTGCTGGCTGAAACAGCCCGGGAGGAAAAACTCTTCGACTGGTTAGCCGCGCAGGCAACACAGCGGGCATCTGGCTCGGCAAGTCGGCTGTTCGGGCTGATTTATCTGGTTGGTGTTGTCGTAACCACGTTCCTCTCGAACGACGCCACGGCAGTGGTGCTCACCCCAGCGGTGGCTGCGGCCGTGAAAGCCGCGAAGGTCGATAAGCCGTTGCCTTACCTGTTTATCTGCGCGTTCATTGCCAATGCCGCTTCTTTCGTGCTGCCCATTTCCAACCCGGCCAATCTGGTTATCTACGGTACCCACATGCCGCCGTTGGGTCAGTGGCTGGTTCAGTATAGTCTGCCATCGATCGTATCGATCGCCGTTACTTACCTGGTACTGCGGTTTACCCAGCGCGACGCACTGCGCGAGTCCATTGAAACCAACATCGCTATTCCTGCGCTGTCGCCGGGGGGTAAGCTGGCGATGCTGGGTATCGGCGCAACTGCTCTCACCTTGCTGACGGCATCGGCACTGGATGCCGAGTTGGGGCTGCCCACCGCAATTACGGGCATACTGACCTCGATTGTGGTGCTGATTCGAGCTAAGAAGAGTCCGTGGGAGGTTGTGAAAGGCGTTTCCTGGGCTGTGCTGCCGCTGGTGGCTGGCTTGTTTGTGCTGGTTGAAGCGCTCGACAAAACCGGCCTTATCCAATCGCTGACGAGCCTGCTCCAAGAAAGCACAGCTCGGTCGGTGACGCAGACAACCTGGTTGAGTGGGGTTGGGACAGCGCTGATTTGTAATCTGGTCAATAACCTGCCGGCTGGCCTGATTGCCGGTACCGTTGTTCAGGCAGGGCAGGTGCCGGAGGTAATCAAAAGTGCGATTCTGGTGGGTATCGACTTGGGCCCCAACTTGTCCGTTACGGGTTCATTGGCCACTATTCTCTGGCTGGTCGCCCTACGTCGGGAGGGGCAGACGGTCAGCGCTTGGGAGTTTCTCAAGCTCGGTTTTCTGGTCATGACAACCGCGCTGGTCTGCACACTCGGGGTTATCTGGCTTTATCATACGATGGCTGGCTAAACAGCCAGCTAGTGGCTTTCTGACGAAGGAGATAGTCAAGTCATCAACAAAAATGCGCTGTCGGTTCTGTACCAGCAGCGCATTTTTGTTGATAACCACAGCTGGCAGACCTGTTTTCATTGATACGCCAGTCGGTCGGAGAAGTGGGTATTTGCGGTCGTGCGAGCCTAGAACTTGGAGATGAGATACACGCCTATCACCATCAGCACGGCGCCAATTGTTCGTCCGATGCTGAGCGGGTGAATCTCCACGTTGAACCAGCCGTATTTGTCGATGACAAGCGACATCAGAATGTTCGCCGTGATGGTTAATCCGGCCAGCGTACCCGCCCCGACCCGGTCGACAAACATCAGCCCTGCCACCACCGCACCAGCACCAATCAGTCCGCCAAGTGGTGCCCACCAGGGCATGGTAGCCAGGCTTTCGGTAGTCGGCATGGGCTTGGGCATACACAAAAACAGGCACAATAGAAAAGCCACGACCGGTAAAAACGAAACGACGCTGGCCAGCCAGGGATTCTGTACGGATTTGAGCAAAGCCCCGTTCATCGGTGGACCCCATGCCTGAAAGGCACCAGCCAGAATGATGAGGGGATACAGCCAGATTGGACTGATGTTTTGCATAGGTGCAGGGGTTGTAGTTGATGACCTCCAACGGTGAACAGTTGCGCAAATTGTGGATCGTTACAATACGCTGAGAAGTGGGTTGTAGCTATGCTAACTACTCATCGAGTAAGTAGTGATATATACTTGTAATTAGTCCGATGGTTTACAGGGAAGAATATCAGAGCATACTGATATTTCATGAATTATTTATCGATAATCTACTGATAATAAGGGTATTAATGGTAAGGGTAGTATTGCTGATATGATAAATAGTCCGGCTGAATAACGATTTTATTCGGTTTTTTTAATTCGATGTTAATGGTGATCTACTACGCAAATTCATAGGACACTATTACCATTTTCGAATCACAAATTCTCCGTTCGTTTTGCGGCTACAGTCTATTCCGTCTCCGCGAATACTAACATACATACACACCGTCTCCCCCATTATAATGGCTTGGGGTAAAGCCGGTTAATAGGGTTTTAATTAATATTTAATCTTATCGAATCCATTTGTAGTTCCGATCCGTATAGGAAGGCGAACAACTGTGCTGGACAAACCAGCCGCCTATACTTAACGCTCGATAACATGTTTACGAAAAAACAACTACGTTTCTCAGCAGGAATGCTGGCCATCGGCTCATTGCTCTCCCTGAATGCCTGTCAGGATCGGCAAATGCTTGACCCTCAAGGAGCGTCTACAACGGCTAACGCCCGGCTAGCCGCCAACTTTGATTTCTATGCGCTGACAGACAACAACCGGCTCCTGAAGATGAACACCGGCAACCCGTCGGTCAGTCAGGAAATGATGACCATCACGGGTGTTCTGAACAACGAGCGGCTCACCGGCATTGATTTCCGGCCTGCTACCGGTCAGTTGTACGCGATCAGCAATGGTAGCCGCCTGTATACCATCAACCTGCGTACTGGAGCCGCAGTACCCGTCGGTTCGGCGGCACTGACACCCGGCGTGATGGGTGATGCCGTTGGTTTCGATTTCAACCCAACTGTCGACCGTATTCGGCTGGTATCAAACCGGGGACAAAATTTACGGCTAAACCCTGAAACGGGCGCGGTCATGATCGTCGATGGTCCTATCAACGGCGTAGCCGGTGCATCAGTATCTGGTGTTGCCTACAGCAATAACCGCTCGGGCGTAACGACAACCACGCTGTATGACATCGATCCCGTAACGGACAAGCTGTACCGCCAAAATCCGCCGAACGATGGTGGACTGGTCGAAGTCGGCCCGCTTGGCGTTGACGTAGCCGGACAAAGTAACTTCGACATTGCGCCGGACGGCAGTGCTATCGCCACGATGATCAGCAATGGCGTGCAGGGCTTATATGAAATTAACCTGACAACCGGCCGGGCCGAACTGCTTGGTAACTTGCCCAGTGCCATGAGTATCGTTGGTATGGCTATCCCGACTGAGCATATCGCTTACGTTGCCGATGGTATGAACATGCTGCACTACATCAACCTGAATACGGGGGCCACCCACACCGTCAAAGCGATTACAGGTCTGCAAACGGGCGAAACGCTGCGTGGTATCGATATGCGGCCGGTGAATGGTCAGTTGTACGCGCTCGGTACAACCAATCGCATCTACACGATCAACATGGCTAGTGGAGCCGCTACGGCCGTTGGTGCGCCCATCTCGACCGGTGTGATGGGTGATGTTGGTTTTGATTTCAACCCAACCGTCGACCGTATCCGCATCGTGAGCAACGATGGTCAGAATCTGCGCTACAACCCCAACGACAACTCGGTAATCGTTGACGGTCGTCTGAACCCCGGCAGCCCCAACGTAACGGCTGCTGCCTACACCAATAACTTCCCCGGCGCTACTTCAACGACGCTGTACGACATCGACAGCCGTACCGGCAACGCCATGTTGTACCGGCAGATTCCACCAAATAACGGTGGGCTGGAACTGGTAGGTAGTCTGGGACGGCAGATCGAAGGCGGTAATGGCTTCGACATCGGCGGTACCTCGAACGTGGGCCACGCTGCGCTGCGCGTCGACGGTATCACCCGGCTGTACACGATCAACCTGACGACCGGCGTATCGACCGAGCGTACAGCATTGGCCGGCAACCCATCCGTCCGTGGCTTCGCTGTCGGCCTGGGTTTCTAATAAGCTGGATTACTCTTCATCAAAACGCCCGCTCCTCCATTGGAGAGCGGGCGTTTCGTTTGTTCAGACGATATACAACTCAAAAAAAGCTTTGGGGCTGATGATCTTTGTTTGGCCGACGCGATTTAAGTCCAACAAATCCCGATCTCCCGTAATTAGGAAATCAGCGTTGACGAATAGAGATGCCTGTATGACATTGTTATCGTCTGCATCGCGGCAGTCAGTCGGCATCTCGTTTGTCGGTAGTACAACCGTATGCCTTTCGCGGATAACGTCTATGATCTGCGATCGGCGTTCTGGCGAATACTTGAACTTAACGTCCAGTTTCCTGTTGAACAACTCACTTACGATCCATTCTGAGGTGTATAACCCAAAATGAATGACGCAGAAGTCATACACGTCTGCTGCAAAACCGGGGAAGACGAATGTGGAAATGAGGACGTTTGTGTCAAAAACAACTGACGTAGAGGCAGGTAAACGCAAGGGCGTTTCCATAGAACAAAAAAGTTGATATGACTTCACCAGCCTCTTTGGTGGAGTCGGTTACAGGCAATATTAGGAAATCTCATTATAAATGTCGTCTTCGGAAAAGAAGCCAGCTGTTTCAGCCGATCCTTTCAACTCACGACGAATCTTATTCATCTTCTCGATGTGAAGATAGTTTTTCACAATTCGGCTAATCATCTCCTCTGATGACAGATCAGCGGTAGTTGACGCTTCTTCCAAATCCTGAAAAACGGTATCCTCAAATTTGACAGCTACAACAGTCATAGTAGTTGGCCTCTTTACATTCGTACGAATATCTATTATTCAAACGTAAACTGCAATAAAACAGTTGTGCCACACCGGGTTGGCATGGCACAACAAACAAAATAAGCTGATGTGAGTCTTACCGGCTCAAATACAGGTTCCGTTCGGCGTAAACTTTCTGGAAGAAATCGTCGGTCAGATCATCAATAAAGTAGATACCCTCACCAGTTGATTTCATTTCGGGGCCAAGTTCCTTATTGACGTTCGGGAATTTGCTGAACGAGAATACTGGAATCTTGATCGCGTAACCACGCTTGGTCGGTTTAAAATCAAAATCCTTCACCTTTTTGTCGCCCAGCATCACCTTCGTTGCGTAGTTGACATACGGTTCCTGGTAGGCTTTGCAGATGAACGGCACGGTCCGGCTGGCGCGGGGGTTGGCTTCGATGATGTACACCACCTCGTCTTTGATCGCGAACTGAATGTTGATCAGGCCGACCGTTTTCAGGGCCACCGCAATCTTCTTCGTGTGCGCTTCGATTTGCTGAATGACGTTCTCGCTCAGGTCGAACGGGGGTAGCACGGCGTAGGAGTCGCCGGAGTGGATACCCGCCGGTTCGATGTGCTCCATGATGCCGATGATGTACACATCTTCACCGTCGCAGATGGCATCGGCTTCAGCTTCGATGGCGTTTTCGAGGAAGTGGTCGAGCAGGATGTTGTTGTCGGGGATGTCCTGCAAAATCTTCATCACGTGCTGCTCCAGCTCGTTTTCGTTGATGACGATCTTCATGTTCTGCCCACCCAATACGTAGCTGGGCCGCACCAGCAGCGGGAAACCTAGTTCGCGCGACAGTTCGATAGCGCCTTCCGACTCGCGCACTGTGCCGAATTTTGGGTACGGAATGTCGAGCTTTTGCAGCATACCGGAGAAAAGGCCCCGGTCTTCGGCCAGATCAAGCGCTTCCCAGCTTGTACCGATGATCTTGATGCCGTAGCGGGTCAGTTTCTCGGCCATTTTCAGCGCGGTCTGTCCACCCAACTGTACGATAACGCCTTCCGGCTGCTCGTGCATGATGATGGCGTGAACGTGCTCCCAGAATACCGGCTCGAAATACAGCTTGTCGGCGATGTCGGGGTCGGTCGAGACGGTTTCCGGGTTACAGTTAATCATGATCGTCTCGTAGCCCGCTTCCTTGGCGGCCAGAACGCCGTGAACACAGGAGTAGTCGAACTCAATACCCTGTCCGATGCGGTTCGGTCCCGAACCCAACACGACGATCTTCTTCCGGTTCGAGCGCACCGATTCGTTACCCGGCAGATCCGATACGGGTTCGGGGCGATCCTGCGTAATGGGCAACTGGTTGTTGAACGTCGAGTAGTAGTACGGCGTGCGGGCTTCAAACTCAGCCGCGCAGGTATCGACGCATTTGAACACCCGACGAATGTTGTGCTGCTGCCGGTACTGGTAAATTTTGCTCTCGCGTACTTGCAGGAGGTGAGCAAGCTGCCGGTCGGCGTAGCCTTTCTGCTTGGCAGTGCGCAGCAGTTCGGGCGGCAGATCGTCGAGGTCGTACTTCTCCATTTCGCGCTCCAGCAGGATCAGTTCTTCGATCTGATGCAGGAACCAGGGGTCGATTCGGGTCAGTTGCTGAATCGTGCGGAACGACATCCCGGCTTTGAAGGCGTCGTAAATATGGAACAGGCGGTTCCAGCTTGGGTGCGCCAGACTTTGCTTCAGCGCGGCAACGTCGGTCAGTTCGCGACCGTCGGCACCGAGTCCGTTGCGCCGGATTTCAAGCGACTGACAGGCTTTTTGTAGCGCTTCCTGGAAGTTCCGGCCAATACCCATCGCTTCACCCACCGACTTCATTTGCAGGCCCAGCGACCGGTCGGCACCGGGGAATTTGTCGAAGTTCCAGCGCGGTACTTTTACAATTACGTAGTCGATCGCTGGCTCGAAGAAGGCCGATGTCGTGCCCGTGATCGGGTTCATCAGTTCATCGAGGTTGTAGCCGACGGCCATTTTCGCAGCAATCTTGGCGATAGGATAGCCCGTTGCTTTCGACGCCAGTGCCGATGAGCGGCTTACCCGTGGGTTTACTTCGATAACGATAATATCGTCGGTCTGCGGGTTGACGGAGAACTGAATGTTACAGCCGCCCGCAAACTGCCCGATGCCCGCCATAACCCGGATGGACAAATCCCGCATTTTCTGATACAGCGTATCGGGCAGGGTCATGGCCGGGGCCACCGTGATCGAGTCGCCGGTGTGAATACCCATCGGGTCGAAATTCTCGATGGAGCAGATAATCACGAAGTTGCCGTTGTTGTCGCGCAGCAGCTCCAGCTCATATTCTTTCCAGCCCATCACGCTCTGCTCGACCAGTACTTCGTGTACCGGCGATGCGTGCAGGCCGTTGGTCAGGGCTTTGTCGAACTCTTCGGGGGTGTTGACGAAACCGCCACCCGTGCCGCCGAGCGTGAACGACGGACGGATAACCAGTGGGAAGCCAATTTCCTGCGCGATCTCTTTGCCTTCCAGAAACGAGCGAGCCGTGCGGCCTTTGCAGACACCGGCACCAAGCTCAAGCATCAGCAGGCGGAACTTCTCCCGGTCTTCAGTCGTCTCGATGGCTTTGATGTCGACGCCGATAATTTTCACGTCGTACTTCGTCCAGATACCCGCTTTGTCGCAGTCGATGGCAAGGTTGAGGGCTGTCTGACCGCCCATTGTTGGCAGAACCGCGTCGATGGGCCGCCCCATTTCCCGGTGTTTCTCCAGAATCTCGACAATCGATTTTTTCTCCAGTGGCTTTAGGTAGACGTAATCCGCGTTGATCGGATCAGTCATAATCGTCGCTGGGTTGGAGTTGATAAGCGACACCTCGATGCCTTCGTCGCGGATAGACCGGGCGGCCTGCGAACCGGCGTAATCGAACTCACAGGCCTGACCGATGACGATTGGACCCGAACCAATAATCAGAACCGAGCGGATGTTGGTGTTTTTTGGCATTATTCAGCAGGACAACGAAAAGGCACAGCCGAGTGCTGCACCGGTAATGATCACATTCAACAGGCGGATGATTCCCAACCCGTTGAGGGGTGACTAAAAATCCTGCAAAAGTAGATTGTACGGGGGGGAAAGGCAAGGATACAAACGGAAAAGCCCGTCGATCAATGTCATTGTTAACATTGAACTTGTCTCTGATAGCATCCCTGCCGCTTCGGCGGTCCGATGTCGAGCCGTAGGCCAAGTTGGTGCGAATTAGTTGCAGTGGTGTCAGGTCCCCGACCTGACACGCTCGCGTCAGCCAGTAGCTTCGCCCGGAATGTGTCAGGTCGGGGACCTGACACCACTGAAGACTCGTTGTTAGCCGCTATCGCGGCCCGACAGCAGGGATGCTGTCGGAGGCAATCAAGCCATTGCGATCTGATTCCAGTTGGTGCGCTGATACTGTCGCATCAGGAGCCAGACGACGAGAAGGGCAAGCACGATGCCTCCCCAAACACCGTAGGGGATAAGTGTTAAGATGAAATGCAGCCCGCCGACCAGCGTCAACACTACCAGTGTAAGCAGACTGCGGCCCGTGTTGCTTTGGTTGACGGCGTCGACCGGAACAGAAAATGGCATCCGTCGGTCCGACAGCAGGGCCGACGCCAGCAACATCACGATGGTGTTAGCGTAACCCAGCATTATATCATCTACTTTATCGAAGCCGTTTTTGCCAAGCAGATAAGCCGCCACCAGCAGGTAGAAAGGCGTTACCAGCTTGACGATGATGGCTTTCAGCGCACCCGTCAGAATGTCGCCCGGTTGCCGGATGGGGGCGGCACCGTAGAGCCACGACGCCTTGAAACTATCGGACGCCGATAGCTGATACTGCGCGACCATGCCGTACAGCCCCGCGAAGTAGAGCGAAAACAAGGTGGAGAATTCGCTATTGTTGAACCCACCGCCCCGCACCGACATAAAGACGATGTACACGAAGCCGAAGCCGAGCTGGGGGTAAGTTTTCAACTTGAATTTGCGGTCGCGGCCCATGATCCGCCAGGCAAAGGCAAATGCAGCCCGTTCAAGTAGCGAGCCGGTGAACCACCCGGCCAGTTGATCGAGCAGGCGGGTGGGTTGTGCCACCGTAGCCGCGATGGGTTGCGCGGATTTGCTGTCCTGATCGAGGCTGCTCAATTTCTCAGTAAACGAACCCGTCATAAACTGGCTCATCACCCAGATACCGCCCACCGGCATCAGAATCGCCAGCGCGATGAGTAGCAGGTGATCGGTGTCGAACGTTCGCTGGAGTACACTATCGACCGCCCCGGCCATCCACATCGGCGGTACCAGATAGTGCCACCATTGCCGGTCCAGCGCGTCGCTCAGGTCGGACCGGTTTATCAGGCGCGGAATCAGTTGGTATCCGCCGTAAAATGCAATCGCCATCACGATCTGCACGTAGTTGATGATCTCCCGCAGCTTGTCTTCGCTGATAAACCGCATTAGACCCAGATACAGCAGGTTGGTCAGGAACACCATCAGCATGGCCGACAGCAGACTAAGAAACAAAAACAACAGCCCGGCGACCGGCCCGAACCGATACCCCAGAACAAGGATGCTGCCGATGCCCGTTGCCAGCGCGATAGCGAACAGATAGACCGAAATGTGTGTAATCCGCGCGAGCCAGAGGGTGCGACTGCTAACGGGTCGGGGCAGGATAATCTGATTGTCGGACGAGTCTAGGATAATCGACGAAAAGTCGGAAATCAGCGTCATGGCGCACAGAATCATGACGTAAGCAAACTGGAGAATCAGCGGAAAGAATAAGCTTTCGCGGTCTTTGAACGCCAGTTGCAGCGATAGTAACGTGCCGAACAAGGCGTAAAAGCCGAGTACCTTCAGGAACGTGTTGTTCGGCGGGTCGCTGTCTTTTTTCTGCTGCCCGTAGCGGCCCAGCGTCGTGTAGTTGCGTCGGTTGTCCATCATCAGCTTGACCTGCACGATGGCCCGTAACTGCGAATAATCGGCCCCCAGCCACCGGAACAGCCCTTGCAGCCGGTCGAGAATCGACAAAATGAGCGGTGTCATAGCCGGTTAGTTGGTCAGCGTATTGATAAATTCCCCGGCTACGTCGGTCTGACTATCGCTGCCGGTCATCTGCGCGAACAGTTGCTCCAGCGATTCCGGGCGTTGGTGCTGCAATTCGGCAAACGTCCCGTCGGCAATAATTTGGCCTTTGTTGATGATGATGATCCGGTCCGAAATCTTCTCGACCACGTCCATGATGTGCGAACTGTAGAAGATTGTCTTGCCGCTGTTTGCCAGTTGCCGGATAATCTCTTTGACCAGTACGACAGCGTTAGCGTCCAGCCCCGACAGGGGTTCATCCAGAAAAATAACGTCGGGATTATGCAGCAGGCCCGAAATCAGCAGCACCTTCTGCCGCATCCCTTTCGAGAAGGCCGTCATGCGGGCGTAGGCGTTGTCGGATAATTGAAACAGGCGCAGCAGGTCGAGGGCTTTCCGTTCGATATGCTCCTGATCGAGTTCGTACAGCTGCCCGACGAATTGCAGGTACTCCATCGGCGTCAGTGAATCGTAGAGGGCCGCATTTTCGGGGACGTAACCAATGCGCCGTTTGATGTCGAGCGCGTTTGTGCGAACGTCCATGCCCAGCACCGTCGCGTCACCAGCGAAGTCGGGCAGCATCCCGATCAGAATTTTCAGCGTCGTCGATTTACCCGCCCCGTTCGGACCAATATACCCGACGACCTGCCCCGCGTCGACGCTGAGATTGATGCCGTTCAGCACGGGTGCCCCGCCGTATGATTTGACAAGATTGCGGAGTTCAATAATGGGAGAGGTTGTCACAATAGGATAAGCTAAGCGTGTAAGGAAAGGTACAAAAAAAGTCCCGCCGGGCAGCAAGCCAGACGGGACTTTCGGTAACCGTATTAGATAAGCGGTTAGGCAACTACTTCGGCTGCTTCAACCAGCTTGTTCTTCATCAGGTATTCGGCAATCTGAACCGCATTGGTAGCGGCCCCTTTGCGCAGGTTATCGGCCACGATCCACATGTTTAGCGTGTTGGGCTGCGTTTCGTCGCGCCGAATCCGACCGACAAACACTTCATCACGACCGTGCGCCGTCAGCGGCATTGGGTAGACGTAGTTCTTCGGATCGTCCTGTACGATAACGCCATCGGCATTGCTGAGCAGTTCAACGACTTCAGCCAGATCGAAATCGTTTTCAAACTCGATGTTCACCGACTCCGAGTGACCACCGATCGTCGGGATGCGTACCGTCGTGGCCGTCACCTGAATCGAGTCGTCGCCCATGATCTTTTTGGTCTCGTTGACCATCTTCATTTCCTCCTTCGTGTAGCCGTTGTCGAGGAATACGTCGATGTGGGGCAGCACGTTGAGGTCGATGGGGTGGGGATACACCTTTTTCGCGTCCTGATCGCCTTTGCGCTCGGCAAATAACTGATCGACAGCCGCTTTGCCCGTTCCCGTCACCGACTGATAGGTCGATACCACGATGCGCTTGATTTTGTAGCGATCGTGCAACGGCTTCAGCGGCACAACCATCTGAATGGTCGAGCAGTTGGGGTTGGCGATAATTTTATCGTCGGCGGTTAGTGTATCGGCGTTGATTTCGGGCACGACCAGTTTTTTGGTCGGGTCCATCCGCCAGGCCGACGAATTGTCGACGACGAAAATACCGGCTTCGGCAAAGCGGGGGGCCAGTTCGAGCGAGGTGCTGCCACCAGCCGAGAAGATCGCAACAGCGGGTTTGGCGGCAATGGCGTCTTCGAAGCTGACGACCGTGTACGGTTTACCCTTGAACTCAACCTGTTTACCCACCGACCGCTCGGAAGCGACGGGAATCAGTTCGGACACGGGGAAGTTACGCTCGGCCAGCACCTTCAGGATTTCGCCACCGACCAGGCCGGTAGCCCCCACGACTGCGATTTTCATAATTTATTCAATATTTATTTGAAAATGAGTCGCAAAAGTACGGTAAGAGTTTGACAAAAATTAGGTAGAAATGGTAAAAAAATAGATGACTATCGAAGCGAATAGAGATAGAGGGAGTTTGATGAACAACATAAATAAGCGTTATCGAAGACAACGATTTTAGCTACCTGCGACCAAACAAAAAGTGCATAGAAACGCCGTATACTTTGTTTTTACTTATATAAGAACGACTATTCTCAATATTAGCCAGCCCCCGTGCGTAAAAGAATGAAAGTCCCAGTCCCGACGTCAGATCATAACCGGTTGACACACGAAGGCCATAATCGATCCGTCTTGTCTGATTCGTTTCTGAGCCAAATTCAATATCTGTTGGGCTTCCCTGACCATCCAGAATAATATTATCCTTCCCGCTAAGTGCATAACCAATGTACGGTCCTGCTCCAACTAAGGCCCGACCGGGGCCAGCTTTTAAACTGTACGCGAGCTGGACTGGTACTTCCAGGTAATTGATCTTATGGGACCGCTCAACGACGGGTCCTATTTCCGGGTTGCCGTTTAATGTATACTGCCCTCCCTTCCCCGAATAAAGAAGCTGTGGCCTGATTGACCAGTGACGACTTACTGCGATATCAGCTGTTAGGCCGGCGTGAAAAGCGAGAGTGTTTGGGCCGTCGAAGGTATAGTAAGGCGTTTTGTAAGGCAAGCTTGCCAACTGTCCACCACCAACCAAACCAACACGCATCTGTGCTATCGACAATGTTGACGCGAAGACAAGGATAAGAATACCAAAGAGTAATTTTTTCATGAAATACGCTGAGCTGTTTCATGAAAAGTAAATAATCAGCTAGGGTGATACAAGTTCGTTCCGGAAAATTATCACGTATGGCATCTCTTGTCTTTGCTTTGGATGCAACAAAAAGCATCTCTACTATTAAAGACAAGACAGCTACATATTATTTGGTGCCAGACAATCATCCAATGGCACATCCGTTTCGTTTACATCGGCTATTTGCTCGACTGGCTCGAACAGCGAAAGGCCGACTTTTAAGCAGTCGGGGCGGCAATCAGCGAGGAAACGGTCGTAATAGCCTTTGCCATAGCCGACGCGGTGGCCATGCCGGTCGAAGGCCAGTAGCGGCACAAGGACTAAATCGATAGCAGACGGTTCTACGGGTGTCAGGCCGGTATTTATTGGCTCCGGGATGCCCCACTTGTTTTCGATCAGTGGAGTATCGGCCGTCAGCGGGTAGTGGGTCAGTTGGTTCGTCGTGATGTTGGATACAGAAATCGCAATGTCTACGTCGCGTTGCCAGAGCCAGCGGATGATTGGCCAGGTGTCGACTTCGTTTTGTCGGCGGATGGGCAGAAACGTATGGACCAGCCGTAGTGGGCGGCTTTGTGACTGCTCCGTGAAAAAGTCGATGAAATGAGCTGTAAGCTGGTCGTTGCGCCGGGTTAGTTCGTCGGCGGATAAAGCCTTGCGTTTGGCCAGAAATTCCGTCCGTAACTCGGCTTTGGTCTGGCTCATGCTTCCAGGCAGATGTGCATCCGGTAGTCGAACGGGTTGAATGTGGCGAGTAGTTTTTTCAGGAACGACGCGTCGCGCAAAGCGAACGTCAGGTAATTTTCGGAACGCTCCTGCAACCCGCCGTTCGGAAACAACTCGGCTTTTACCGCCTGCAACTGCCGCAGCCCGACGTCCTGATTACGCTCTTCCGCCCGGCGCATCTTCTTTTCCAGCCGCACAACGGCATTGGCAAATCGCTTCGTTTCTGCCAGAACTGCCTTTTCCAGCGTCGGATCGACCATCATGGCTTTGTGCAACAGCGCATCCAGCCCCTTATTGACGGCTTTATTTTCATTGTCGAACGACAGACTATGCCGGGTGTGGTGATCGACAAATTCGCGCTTGAGGGCCAGATCGTCCTGAAACAACTGCTCCGGCGTCAAACCGAGTTTGGCCACCCGCCGGGCACTGACTTTCGGCACGTACAGTGCGAAACTGCGTGGCATCAGCATCGGAAAGGCCGTCTGGTACTTGTCGAAAACGGGCTTCAGCTGCAACCAGTACGGCACTTCTGAAGGGCCGCCGATATAAGCCAGGTTCGGCAGAATCGTTTCCTGATACAGCGGGCGCAGTACGACGTTGGGGCTGAACCGTTCGGGGTGCTCGTTCAATAGCGTCAGCAACTCATCCTCCGAAAAACGCAGCTTTGTGTGTAACACGCGGTAAGTGCCGTCGTCGGCGCGTTCGATGCGCTCCCGTAGCTGATCGTCCAGATAAAACAGGTTTATGTTCCGGGCGGTAATGACCGTTTTATAGCCAAGTACTTCGAGTTTCTCGGTCTGCTTCTCAACCAGCCCACCGGCCGTTTGATTGAGCAGATCGTCGCGCATGACGGGCAGAAATTTCCGCTTCAGCGCGGCATCGTCGGCATCCAGACAAATCAGCCCCTCGGCACCGAACAGTTCGTTGACGTAATAGCGCACTGCATCGGCCAGCGTGTTGTGGTTGAGGTACGCTTTCTCGAATAGGTGCAGCTTTTCGGGGATCTGCGCGAACAGCGTTTTCAGCTCCTGCGGGTTCATACGCCCCACCGCCCCGCGTTGCTCCGTCTGCCAGGCGTATTGGTTGCCGAACAGCGAAAAATGGTTGATTTCGGGGAAGTCGTGGTCTTCCGTCGCCATCCAATAGACCGGCACAAACTGGTAGTCGGGGTATTGTTGCGCCAGCTTCCGGGCCAGATTAATCGTCGTAACGAGTTTATAGACGATGTACAGCGGCCCGGTGAAGATGTTCAGTTGGTGGCCCGTCGTGACAGTAAACGTGTTGGGTTGCCGGAGTACCGAAAAGTCAGGCTTGTTGGCAATGCCTGCGTACTGCCGCTCCAGCGCATCGACCAGCGTCTGCCGTTTTTGCTCGTCAAACGTCTTTTCGGCGATCTGATGCCGGAAAGCGTCAGGCGTGGGGAAGTGGTTGTAAAAGGGAGCTAGACTGTCTTTCTGAGCGATGTAATCGAGAAAAAGCGACGAAAGCTGGCCCGTTGCGGTAAGGGGCAGGTACTGACAGTCCATGCAGAAATAGCGGTTTACCCCAAGCCAACAAACGAAAAACCCGCAAGGTTCGGAGACTTGCGGGTTCGGGGTTGCAAGTTGTAGCTGCTTGCCGTCCTTAACACACGGCTGGCGATTTAAACAGTACAATGTCTTCGCTCCAGGAATGAATATCGTTATGAGAGTCGTACACCGCAATACGAGCAATCATGCGTAAACTTTCACTATCTAACTCTCGCCAAAGTAACTCTGTGAGCGAACGGGTCTCCTCATAGTACGAATTCACAGTGTAATCTGCCTTGATGTTCAGCACATAACGCTCTCGCCCGGTTAGATCATCCTCGAAGCTTAGCCAAGCTGTTTCGTACTTCCTGCCTTCTTGATTCACAGAGCATAATGTCTGCGTAACCCGCTCTACCAGTTTTTTCGTATCCATGGTAAAAATCCGGTTTTGTCGTTGGTCAATGCGTTTAACAAATCAAGTGCTTCGGGTTTTTCAATACTAAGGTCATATCGTCGGC
Source organism: Spirosoma rhododendri (assembly GCF_012849055.1). NCBI lineage: Bacteria > Pseudomonadati > Bacteroidota > Cytophagia > Cytophagales > Cytophagaceae > Spirosoma > Spirosoma rhododendri. The sequence goes on from NZ_CP051677.1 coordinate 1,591,170, forward strand.
TCTCATTCCAGTTGCATATCAGTTGCCAATTAATGGCTAACTCCGAATTAGCACCTTTCTCCCGATCAATTTCGTCTTCCAATCGTTTGCGTAGGCCTGACAATGTCAGTAACTGCGTCAGTTCGTGGGTGAAGAACGCATCACTGCCACGTTTGATAGGTTGTTTGACGGAATAGAAATTATCAAAGTCGAGCAATTTACAGATACGAGCTTTTAATGTGAGTTCTGCCGCGTAACCTGCTAGGTAATAAGCTCCTGACGGAAATTTGTCAACCAGAAATTCTGCCTCTGCCAGTCGCTTGTCAGCCAGCTCTAATATGTCATCAATACTCTTCATATGGTGTGGATAGCCTGATTCACATCAGTTAATGACAGTGCCATACAGATCAAACTCTTCGGCGCGGTCAATCTTGACGTGGGCAAAATCGCCCAGACGAACGTACTGTTGGGCCGGAACGAGAACCTCGTTGTCGACTTCGGGCGAATCGGCTTCGGTGCGGCCAATGAAGTAGCCGCCTTCCTTCCGGTCGAACAGCACTTTGTAAGTTTGCCCAACCTTCTCCTGATTCAACTCGCTCGAAATACCCTGTTGCAACTCCATCAGCTCGTCGGCGCGTTCCTGCTTTACGTCGTCAGGTACATCGTCGGGCATACTGTACGAGTGTGTCTGATCTTCGTGTGAGTAGGTGAACACACCCAGCCGGTCGAATCGCATCCGCTCCACGAACTCGTAGGTTTCGTCGAACAGGGCGTCGGTTTCGCCGGGGTGCCCCACGATCAGCGTTGTGCGGAGCGTGATGCCGGGTACTCGTTCCCGAATCGACCGGACCAGTTCTTCTGTTCGCTCACGGGTTATGCCCCGGCGCATCAGTTTCAGCATCTCGGTCGAGCCGGTTTGCAGAGGCATATCGAGGTACTTGCATACGTTATCGCGCTGCTGCATTACGTCGAGCACATCCATCGGAAAGCCCGACGGGTAGGCGTATTGCAACCGAATCCAGTCGATACCCTCTACGTCGGCCAGCCGGTTGATGAGGTCGGCGAGGTTGCGCTTTTTGTAGATGTCGAGCCCGTAATAGGTCAGGTCCTGCGCGATCAGGATCAGTTCTTTGGTGCCTCGTCGGGCCAGTGATTTCGCTTCCGTCACCAGTTCATCCATCGAACGCGATACGTGTCCCCCGCGCATCAGCGGAATGGCGCAAAACGAACAGGGCCGGTCGCAGCCTTCCGCAATTTTCAGGTACGCAAAATGCGCCGGTGTCGTCAGTAGCCGCTCCCCAACGAGTTCGTGCTTGTAGTCGGCGCGGAGCGTTTTCAGCATCCGGGGCAACTCGTTCGTGCCAAACCAGGCATCGACAGTCGGCATCTCAACTTCCAGCTCGTCTTTGTAGCGGTGCGACAGGCAGCCCGTCACGTACACTTTATCGACAATCCCGGCTTCTTTCGCGTCGGTATAGCGTAGAATGGTGTTGATCGATTCTTCTTTCGCGTTGTCGATAAAGCCGCAGGTGTTGATAACAACGATGTTGGCGTCGTCTTTCTTTGACTCGTGCGTCACGTTCATGCCGTTGCCCTTGAGCTGCGTAAACAGCACCTCCGAATCGACCAGATTCTTCGAGCAGCCGAGCGTGACGATATTAATTTTATTGGTACGTACTCCTTTGGTTTTCAAAACAGAGAATGTTCAGGCGTCAGAAAAAAGTAACGCTGATTATGAGCCGCAAAGTTCGGTCGTGAGCCGGTGCACACGACCGGGCGAAGAAATTAAAATACGGCACTATGACTAATGATGACGCTGACCGGTGCGTTTTGCCCGGCTTTCACCGTAACCGGAAAAATATTGTTCTGTGTGTCGGACAGGTTGGCGTACAGCCCCTTCGGCTCACGCACAACGACGGTATAGCGCCCGGCGGGCAGACTGACGCAGAACTTGCCCGCACTATCTGATTTCACCGTTTTCACCGGCTTTGCTGTCCGAACGGAATTGATAAACCCGTTCTCACCCATGTCGACCTGACTGGCGTTGAGCAGCGGAAAAATCAAGACTTCCCGCACTACCGGTTGCCCGTCTCCAGCCGGGCGCGGGTCGTCGGGGCTAGGCATGTGGTTCCCGCGCTTTTCAGTCACGGTGCCGCAAATACCCTGTTTCGTCGTCACCGATTTACGCGTTTTAGCCTTCCGATGCACCGGTTTCTGGGCTGACGCCGAATAGACAACGCCCAGCAGCAAACCCACTAAAACAAGCCAGGCCGATGCATTGCAGGCCCAGCGGCTACGACAGGCAGGAGCGGAATGAGTATGCATAGTTTATTTCGACGAAAGGGTCTGACTCATAGTTTGCCATTACAGTACCGGCAGCCCGATTCTTCGCAGGGGTCATAAACGAACGCGTCACTGCTCATAGATTATCTGCGCGTCTCTGCGTACTTCTTTGAAAAACGGCTTGGCCGACGTTGCTAACTGCTTGTTTGACACGGCAAATGCTGAAATGTCAATCGAGTTATCGCCGAAAGTTTTGTACAGGGCTGGCGCGATGTTGTTTACTTCGGTAAAAGTCGAAACAGTATCGTCGTTGAGCACCACCAGATAATCGATGTCTGACTTATCGTGATAGTCGCCACGGGCGTAAGAGCCATACAACAGAATCTTGGCCAGCCGATCGCTGTACAGTTCCTGCATGACGCGAATCACGTTGCTGTGAATGGCGTCCAGATTGGCCCCTGAGACCGTGCTCATTTTTTGAAGAATGAATCGACAAACTCCATTTTGTTGAATGTTTGAAGATCATCAATTTTCTCGCCCACGCCAATGTATTTGACCGGAATCTTGAACTGATCCGAAATGCCGATTACTACCCCACCCTTCGCCGTTCCGTCGAGTTTGGTAATTGCCAATGCCGTTACTTCAGTAGCCTTCGTAAACTCAGTGGCCTGAATAAACGCGTTCTGCCCGGTCGAGCCGTCGAGTACGAGCAGCACTTCGTCGGGCGCGTCGGGCGTTACCTTCTGCATAACCCGCTTGATTTTGGTCAGCTCGTTCATCAGGTTGACTTTCGTGTGTAGTCGACCAGCAGTGTCGATGATAACCACGTCGGCGTTCATGTCGGTCGCTTTCTTAACGGCATCGTAAGCAACTGCCGATGGGTCGGTGTTCATGCCGTGCGAGATCACAGGCACCCCAACACGATCGCCCCAAAGTTTGAGCTGATCGACGGCCGCGGCCCGGAATGTATCGCCCGCACCCAGCACGACCTGCTTACCCCGCTTGTGAAACTGAGCCGCGAGTTTACCAATCGTTGTCGTTTTGCCTACGCCGTTCACACCAACGACCATGATAACGTACGGCTTTTTGCCAGCGGGCAGGGCAAAGTCGTCACGGTCCGTCGTACGGCTGGCGGTATCGGCGGTGTTCGTGTCTGACAACAGCCCCGCGATTTCTTCCCGCAGAATCCGGTCCAGCTCGTCGGTGCCCATGTACTTGTCGCGGGCCACGCGCTCTTCGACACGCTTAATGATTTTGACCGTCGTTTCAACGCCCACGTCCGAGGAGATCAGCACGTTTTCAACTTCGTCGAGTACCTCTTCGTCAACCGTTGACTTGCCGACCACGGCACGGCCCAGTTTAGAGAAGAAACTGTCTTTCGACTTTTCCAGTCCCTTGTCGAGCGTTTCCTTTTTTTCCTTCGAAAAAAACCCAAATAAAGCCATCGTGAATGGGCGTAGTTAGTTGCGTGAATGTGTGATGTCGGTTGGCGATGCCCAAACAGGTAGGGAGCTTAACCGACGATGGTAAACAAAGCTATAATAAAAAACGTCCCACCGGGCCGCAAGGGGCAGGTGGGACGTCTCCGTGTCCGGCCTTGGTGAGCCAGATTACGCTTTCAGAGCCGACTGAACTTCGTCGACTGGTACCATTTCTTCCTTAAAGGTGTAAGCACCCGTCTTGGGCGACTTAACAGCTTTGATGATTTTAGCGAACGACTTACCGTTGTCTTTCGTCTTCAGGGTTGCAACTACCTTTTTTGCCATGACAGTATCTGGTTTACGCGGTTGTTCGGTACCGGGTACGCGGCCTTAAACCGCCCCTGTTATCCAACAAACCTGAAGATTATTTAATTTCTTTATGAAGCGTAACTTTCTTCAGGAACGGATTGTACTTCTTCCGTTCGATACGAGCCGGCGTGTTCTTCCGGTTCTTCGTGGTGATGTACCGGGACATGCCGGGAACACCGCTGTCTTTCTGCTCGGTGCATTCCAGAATAACCTGGATTCTATTGGCGCCTTTTTTTGCCATTGTCGTGTCTGTTTTCTCGTAAGGAGCGCAAAGGTACAAAAAATATTGACTACGACAATCTATATCCTGAATAAAATAGATGATTTGTAAGCGGTTAGCTCCCGCAAAGCCATAAATCTATTGATTTACTCTGGCTACTACCGACCTTTACACCGTGACAACGTCTCGTATCATCCAATATGAATACGCCCCTGGCCATTTCCGGGCGTCGGAACCCAATCTGCACCAGCCCGATACACTCGGCGATGGTGAGATGATTCTTAGCATGGGGCCGCAGCACCCATCGACTCATGGTGTATTAAAACTGGAGGTCGTCACCGACGGTGAAATTATCGTGGATGTGGTGCCGCACGTAGGGTACCTGCATCGCTGCTTTGAGAAGCATGCCGAGTCGCTGCCGTTTAACCAGACCATCCCGTTTGTCGACCGGCTCGATTACCTGGCGGCTATGAACTGCGAACATGCCTTCGTGATGGGGGTCGAGCGGATGCTGGGCATTCAGAACGATATACCTAAACGAACCGAGTACATCCGGGTGCTGGTCGCGGAGCTAAACCGCATTGCCGCTCATTTCGTCGCTATTGGTACCTACGCGCTCGACATTGGTGCCTATACGCCTTTTCTGTGGCTGATGCGTGACCGGGAGCATATTCTGCGGCTGATGGAATGGCTGAACGGTGCCCGGATGCTGTACAATTATATCTGGGTCGGCGGACTGTTCTACGATTTGCCGGTAGGCTTCGAGGAACGGTGCCGCGAGTTTGTCGCTTACCTCCGGCCCAAGCTGACCGAGTTGCGGCAACTGGTTATAGAAAACGAAATTTTTGTGAAGCGAACAGCCAACGTTGGCGTGTTGCCGCTTCCTGTCGCCATCAATTACGGTTGTACCGGGCCCGTATTGCGAGGCTCCGGACTACGCTATGACCTGCGTCGGGTAGATGGTTATTCGGTTTATCCGGAACTGGAGTTCGACATTCCAATTGGCGAGGGAACGATGGGTACCGTCGGTGATTGCTGGGATCGCAATCAGGTGCGGGTGCGGGAGTGCCACGAATCGCTGCGTATCGTAGACCAGTGTCTTGACCAGTTGCTGGGCGATCATCGTCGGACCCGTGATTATGACCCGCAGGCGGTGATACCCAAGAAAATCCGGCCGAAAGCAATGGACTTTTACGCCCGCGCCGAAAGTGCAAAAGGCGAACTGGGCTTCTTCTTCCGCACCGATGGTAAGTCAGACGTACCGGTTCGCTGCCGGTGTCGCTCCTGCTGTTTTCACAACCTGTCGGTTATCGGTGAAATCAGTAAGGGAGCTATGTTGGCTGACCTAGTTGCGATTATTGGCTCGATCGATCTGGTTATGGGTGAAGTCGACCGGTAGCTCTTAAGACGCCAGCACCATAATTTCGTCGGTGTTGCGGCCCAGGCCGTCGTAATCGAGACCGTAGCCGAGCACAAACTGGTTCTCGATTTCAAAACCGACGTACTGTAGTTCGACCGGCTTTTTCAGGGCTTTAGGCTTGAACAGCAGCGTAGCAATCGCCAGCGACGCCGGATTTTTAGCCTTTAACTGCTCGCAGACGTCGCAGATGGTCAGGCCCGTATCGACAATATCTTCGATCACGATCAGGTCACGCCCTTCAATCTGATCGGTCAACCCCAGAATTTCTTTCAGCTGTCCGGTGGTCTGCGTGCCCGTGTACGAAGCGACCCGGATGAACGTGATTTCGCAGGGAATCGTCAGACGCTTCATCAGATCAGCGGCAAACAGAAATGCCCCGTTCAGAACTACGACGATCAATGGCGTTTTGTCTGCGTAGGTCTGGTTGATTTGCCCGGCCAGTTCGACAATACGCTGCTGAATGGCATCAGCGGCAATAAACGGCACGAACGTTTTATCGTTGATAGTCATGAAATGAGGTGTCGGCGAAGATCAAAGATACGGCGGGGGCGGGTAGCCGACAAAAAAATGCAAAAAAACGGGTCAGGCAAACGGACTTTCAGCTGATTACGTTGATACAGGTATGACACCCCAACTGACAAAAAAATGGCTGCTGACGGCGTGGCTGCTGGGACTGGCATTCATGGCAAAAGCCCAGCTGTATGATCCGTCGGCGTTCGATAAAAAATACGATGGTCTGCTGAAGCACCCCGGCGTTCAGATTGAATCGGCGGAGGCTATCAACCAGATGTACAATTACAAGTTCTACGATGCCGATAAGGAGTTTCGGTGGTTGCGGCTGCGCTACCCGAAACACCCGATGCCATACTTCCTGCTGGGGCTGGCGGAGTGGTGGAAGATCGTGCCGAACACCGATGTTACCGACTACGACGATAAGTGTATCATGTACATGGACTCGACCATTGCACTGGCCGAAAAACTGTACGACAACAGCGAAAACAAGCTGGAACCAGCGTTTTTTCTGGCGGCTGCTTACGCGTTTAAAGGTCGGTTGTATTCCGAGCGGAAGAAGTGGACAAAGGCGACTTTTGCCGGTAAGAATGCGCTGAAATATTTCCAGCAGTGTAAGGGCAATGCGGATTTCAGTCCTGAATTGCTCTTCGGCGACGGGATGTACAACTACTACGCCCAGTGGATTCCGGAAAATTACCCGTTGCTGAAGCCAATCCTGATGTTCTTTCCGAAAGGAAACAAGCAGCAGGGTATCAAGGAACTTGAAAAAACGGCCAACTCAGCGTTTTATACGCGGGTCGAAGCGCGCTATTTCCTGCTTCAGATCTACAGCATGGAAAATCAGTACGAAAAAGCGTACGAGATGGCCAAGTATATGACCGAGCAGTATCCCGACAACCCGTTCTTCGAGCGGTACTATGCCCGGTCGGCATTTGTTGTTGGCAAGATTGCGGAGGCTGAGCGACTGTCGAAAGATATTCTGGATAAAATCAGTCGGTCGCAGTCGGGCTACGAAGCTGTGAGCGGTCGGACGGCGGCTTACATCGTTGCTTACATCAACCAGCACTTCTACAAGAACAACGCGCTGGCGAAGGAGTACTACCAAAAGTCGATTGATTTTGCGAAGCAGTCGAATTCAACCAATGCGGGCTACTACTGGTCGTCGGTGCTGGCGCTGGGTAAGATTGCCATGCAGGAGAAACAGTATGATCAGGCGCAGGCTTATTTCAACGAGGTGACGGATAAGGCAGAACGCAAATCCAGTCAGTACAAGGAAGCGAAAAAGTCGCTCGACGAGTGGAAGAAGATTCGGCGGGAAGAACGGCGAAAACGGCGGGACTAACCCAGCAGCTATACAAAAAGGCCGCAGGATCCAATCGGAATCCTGCGGCCTTTTTGGGCTTATACCCGGCTTATCAGGGGATAGGCAGTACTTTGCTTTCTTTGAATGTCGACATGATCACCATCGTTTGCGTGCTGGCGACTTCATTGATTTCGTTGATGACATCAAGCATCAGGGCCTGATACGTCGAAATATCTTTCGACACGACTTTCAGCAGGAAATCGCCTGAGCCGGTAATGTGGTGGCACTCGATAATCTCGGGAATCTTGTTGACCTGGTCGACAAACGACATGGTCGTGTCTTTTTTGTGACCGACCAGCGTCACCATAACGAACGTAGTTACGCCCAGACTGACTTTATCCCGGTTTAGCTGGGCGTGGTAGCTTTGGATAATGCCCGACGTTTCAAGCTTTTTGACGCGCTCCAGCGTAGGGGCAGGCGACAGGCCGATTTCTTTGGAAAGCTGGGCGTTTGTAATTTTTGCGTTGGATTGTAAGATCTCAAGAACGTTACGATCTATATGATCTAACTTTTGGCTCGACATAAACGAAGCGTTATCTATGAAAGGTATTGTCTAAAAAGGATGTGCAAGGTAGCCAGTTTTTTAGAAGAAAAAGGTCTAAAAATTATTGGTTTACTGCAAAAGGCGGAATATACGTTGCCTATTCATACAATTGACGCGGCAAAACTAACGGAAAATTAGGGGATGCCAAATGCGCTGCTTATCGTTTGGCTATCTTATTGAGTGTCACGGTCCGTTGCTGATTCGATTTGAAGCGGGCATCGTCAACGGCCGACAGGGCCGCGTGCTTGGTTGACCGCCCCTGCACACGGGCCCGCCACCGACGCCACGATGCGGGCTTCAATTCCCGGCGCATCAGCTCGATCACCGCCTGCTCCGACAAGCCAAACTGACTTTCTATAGCATCGAACGGGGTACGATCTTCCCAGGCCATTTCAATAATTCGATCGATATCGGTATCGGCCAGGTCTGCTGGTAGTTCTGCTTGTTTCATGGGGGGCTAACGTAAGAATGGTCGGTACCGTGTCAATAAGTTAGGCAACGGAATCAATACGTGGATTACGCGGCTTGGTCGGTGCTGCCACCATAAACCAATCCGTAAAACGAACTGTTTTTTATCCATGAAGATGCGGAAGAAGTCGGAGTTGCCGACGAAAATTTGCCCGGTATGCAATCGGCCGTTTGCATGGCGAAAAAAATGGGAACGTGACTGGGACAGTGTCGTCTATTGCAGCGATGCCTGCCGTTCGGCCAGTAAGCGGCAAAAATCGATCGACTAAAGCATGCCTGTCCGGCTGGTGGTCGTTATTTTTGGCAGATAACTTGTCCTGCCAATGCGCGTTACCGCTCTCGTTAGCTTTCTTTTCCTGTTCCTGATTGGTATTAGCTGCCGCCGACCGCAGCCAGTGGTTGTGCGCAAACCCGCCCCCCGGCCTGCCACGAAGCCCGTAGCAGCTAAACCGCTGCCTGCCAAAGCACCTACTCCTAGGCCGACCCCGACCAAACCTGCCATGGGTACGCCCGCACCGATCGATACGGTGGCGTATGAGCTGGCCGACGCCGACGCGTCGGCTCCACCAAAGCGGGAGTTTCGGGCCGTCTGGATTGCAACCATCGACAATATCGACTGGCCCAGCCGCAAAGGATTGCCCGTTGCCGATCAGCAGCGTGAGATTGTTTCGATGTTCAACGCCCATCAGCAAATGGGGCTGAATGCGGTTATCGTGCAGATTCGGTCGGCTGCCGATGCGTTCTATGCGCGGGGTTCCGAGCCGTGGTCGGAATGGCTGACCGGTCAGCAGGGGTTAGCGCCGGAGCCGTTCTACGACCCGATGGAGTTTATGATCGAGGAAGCCCATCAGCGCGGACTGGAGTTCCACGCGTGGTTCAATCTCGACCGGGTAACGTTCAGCAGAAACTCCAGCGTCGCGACCAGTAACATTATGTATCGGCACCCCGAATGGCTACTGAGTTATGGTGGCCGTAAGCTGTTTAATCTGGGCCTGCCCGCCGTTCGCTCCTACATCGCTGGTATTGTGGCCAACGTCGTGCGGGAGTACGATGTCGATGGGATTCACTTCGACGATTACTTCTACCCATACGCCGAACCCGGTCAGGTACTGCGCGACGATAGCACGTATCTGGCGAACTACAACGGCATGAAAAAAGAGGACTGGCGACGCGACAACGTAACCCGGCTCATCCGGGAATTGCGCGACTCGATCCGGGCCAACAAGCCGTGGGTAAAGTTTGGTATCAGTCCGTTTGGCATCTGGAAAAACAAACGCAACGATGTCGAAGGCTCCGAGACGAATGGTGGGCAGTCTTACTATGACAACTACGCCGATACCCGGCAATGGATTCGGGAGGGGCTGATGGACTATATTGTGCCTCAGGTGTACTTCAGCACCGAATTTGGTCGCGCACCCTATAGAACGCTGGTCGACTGGTGGACGCGCAACCTGCGTCCAACCTGCCATTTGTACGTTGGGCAGGCTATCTACCGGGTCGGGCGGGGTTCCGAGCGTGATCCGGGCTGGGGTAAACTAACGGAATTCCCCGACCAGATCCGTCATAACCGGCTGGCTCCGGGCGTGAAGGGCAGCGTGTTGTTCAGCGCGAAAAACATTACGCTCAATCCCATGGCGTTCCGTGATTCGTTGCAGCAGAATTTCTACCGGTACACAGCGCTGGTCCCCGCCATGCCCTGGCTCGACAGTATCCCACCCCTGCCCCCGCGCGACCTACGCGCAGCCGACACACCAGACGGGGTTGAACTGCGCTGGCTGCAACCCGTTCCCGCGCTCGACGGCGACGAGGCAAACGGCTATCTGGTGTATCGGTTTGAAGGCCACCGGCCGCGTATTCGCCTGAACGACCCGCGTTGCATTGTCGGTCGGTGTAACGGCGAACTCAGCACGCAGTTTGTCGATCGTGCGGCTGACGTGCACAAAAAGTACGTGTACGTTGTGACGTCGATTGACCGGTTGAACAACGAGAGCCGGGAGGTATTTGTAAAGATCAGGCACTAAACGCCTGCATGACCGTGTCGATGGATTGTGCGTCGGGAAAAAAGCTGACGAGTCGCAGCAGAATGCCCTCCACCACCGCGTCGGGGCAGGAGGCTCCGCAGGTCAGCAGGATTGTAACAGGCCGACGGTTGGGAATGAACTGCTCCGTTACAATCTCGGCTTTGGTCGATAAATCGAAGTGGCGAATCAGGTCAGCCGACAAAATCTTCTGGTCTGACTCGATAAAATAAGTCGGCAACTTCTCGGCGCACAATTCGACCAGGTGGGCGGTGTTCGACGAATTGTACCCACCCGCCACGACCGCAAAATCGGCCGGGTAAGTCAGCAGCGCGTAGGTCGCGTCCTGATTATCGTTGGTGGCGTAGCAAAGCGTGTCGCGGGTATTGGCGAAGTGCATGTCGACCTGATCGGGTTGCAGCTGATACTGGTCAATCATTACCTGCTTCAAATAATCGGCAATGCCCTGTGTGTCAGACGCTAGCATAGTCGTCTGGTTCACAACGCCAATGCGCTGCAAATCGCGGTCGGGGTCGAAACCGGCGGAATACTGGTCGGCAAATTCGCTGTAGAATTGCTCCGCCGGGAGCTCGTGGGTGATATACTGAGCGAGCCGTTTGGCCTGCTTCATATCTTTCACCACAACCGTAGGGGCGGCTTCCTTACTGTGCGAAAACGTCGCCCGTGTCTCTTCGTGCGTTGGCTTGCCGTGTACCACAACCGTATAGGCCTTCTGGCCAATCTGCCCGGCTTTATTCCATACCTTTTCCACAAATGGGCAGGTCGTATCGTAGCGGGCCACGTCGAGACCAATCGCGGCAAGTTGCTGTTGGGTTTCGAGGGTTGTACCGAATGCCGGGATGATAACTACATCGTCGGCCGTCAGATCCGACCACGGGATAAGTTGCCGACCGGCCGTATCCATGAGAAACTGCACACCCCTCGCCTGTAAATCAGCGTTTACGTCGGGGTTGTGAATCATCTCGCTGAGCAGATAAATACGTTTACCTGCATTCTCCGCAATGGCTTTGTAGGCAATCTCGATGGCGTTTTCGACGCCATAGCAGAAACCAAAATGCCGGGCTACCAAAAACCGAACGGGGCCGAAATCAAGCACCGTGGGGGTAAAATCTCGCTTGAGTTTGTCGCGCTTCCGTCGAAACTCTTTGATTGGTGAAATGACGTGGCTGCGGTAATAGTCAGGAATGTCGAACGATTTCATGATTCGGCGGCTAAACGGCCCGGTGGTAATGCGTCCTGCAAAACTACATCCGGTTGCTTTGTTAACAATTGGCCGGGGGGCTTCGTTCTCAGGCACACTCTCTGCTACCGTGCCGCTCAAACAACTCAGGAACAAAAACTGAGCGTACTAACTTGTGTGCTGTTGCGGGAGAAAAAGGTAGGGCGGGGCTAATCAGCGCGAGAGTACCCGACCAAGGATGTCATCCAGGTATTCGCGGGTGTTAGCCAGCCGGGGTACTTTGTGTTGACCGCCCAGTTTGCCGCGCTGCTTCATCCAGGTGTAGAACGTACCACGGGGTACCACATGGATGCGGGGTGGGCGCAGCACAAAGTCGTTGTATCGCTTGGCGTCGTAGTCCGAATTGATCTCCCGTAACGTCTGATCGAGAATCTGTTCAAATCGGCTCATGCTGACGGGTTCCTGCGCGAATTCGATAATCCATTCGTGGCAACCGCTCGTGCCGTTACCCATATAAACTGGTCCAGCAGTATAGTCAGCAATCACAGCGCCGGTTGCTTCGCAGGCGCGGGTAACGGCCACTTCCGCGTTTTCCACGATCATTTCTTCGCCAAATGCATTGATGAAATGCTTGGTGCGGCCGCTTACCTTCAGGCGGTGCGGGTACAGCGACGTAAACCGGACGGTATCGCCCACGCGGTAACGCCATAGCCCGCCGTTGGTCGAGACGATGAGCGCATAATTCTGGTCGAGTTCGACTTCGTCGATCGTTAGTGCTTTCGGGTACGGCTGATTCGATTCCGCGATGGGCACAAACTCGTAAAAAATGCCATAGTCGAGCATAAGCAGCATCTCGCCGGGCCGACCCATATCATCCTGGATGGCAAAAAATCCTTCCGATGCGTTATACACTTCCTGATACCGTACTGACTCTGAGGGGAATACCTGCTGCCGGAACAGGTCGCGGTAGGGTTGGAAGTTGACAGCCCCATGAACGAGCAGTTCAAAATTGGGCCAAACTTCCAAGATGTTTTGCTTCCCCGTCCGGGCCAGAATCTTATCGATCAGCACCAGACCCCAGGTCGGCGCGCCGAGCATACTGGTTACGTTCTGATCTTTCGTAATGTCGGCCATCCGGTCGAGCTTACTTTCCCATTCGTCCATCAGTGCCACCTCCACCGATGGCGTGCGGATGAATTGCGCCCAGCTTGGCAGGTTTTTCATGACCACCGCCGACACATCACCGGCGGCACTGTTGGCCGCGTAAGGGTTGCCCTGCAAACTACCGCCAATCGACAATCCTTTACCATCAAACGTCCGGCTGTCGGGGTGGTTGGCCACGTAGAGGGCCATCATGTCTTTGCCCCCTTTGAAATGCCCTTCGTCCAGCGATTCGGGCGTAACGGGAATAAACTTGCTGCGGGCATTGGTGGTGCCCGACGATTTGGCGAACCACCGCACCGGCGACGGCCACAGTACTTTACTTTCGCCCATCATGACCCGCTCGATGTACGGAAACAGGTCTTCGTAGCTGGAAATGGGAACCTGCCGCTGAAAATCAGCGACGCTGCGGATGGATTTGTACTGATGCTGCTTCCCCCACTCTGTACGCGTTCCCGACCGGATGAGCTGCGAAAAGGTACGCTGCTGCACCGCGCCAGGATCTTTCATCATGGCTTCGATGCGGGGCAAACGCCGTTGCAACAGCCATTTAAGCGTAGTGTTTAAGAGGGTCATGGTGCTAAAGTAAGCAGAAATTCGCCCGGCCAGTTTGACCTGATTTTAAAACTCGTCTTCGATGGCTTAGTTTTCACAAACCCACTGCCCGGTCTGGGTAATCGGTAATTAACCCATCGATACCCCAGCGTTTAAGCCGTTCCATATCCTTTCTCTGATTGACCGTCCATGGAATAACCTGAATACCCTGTTCGTGCAGCGATTGAATGGTTTTTCGGCTTAGTAGTCGATAATACGGGCTGTAGATGGCTGGTTTGAAACCCAGCTCTGCCAGATTCTTTTCTGCCCCGCGCAGGTTCTCGACCAGTGCCGCCAGCCTGACAGTTGGGTAATGACCTGCATCGGCCTGCTGCTTCCAGTGTTTGAGCACCGCAAAGTCAAAGCTCTGAATGATGATTCGGTTTGCCGGAAGCCGGTCTTTCAGCACCGTCTGTACCAAATCACAAAAAGGCGCGGGTTCCGGCTGACTGATATTGTACTCACTGGCTTCGCTTTTCAGTTCGATGTTGTAAGCCACCGGCGGCAGATTATGCACCTGCCGATACGCTTCGACCCGCTCGATTACTTCGGAAAGCAACGGTTTGTATGCCTTTAATCGTTGCTGTTCGGGGAACTTTGGATTGCCGTTCGAACCGGTGTCGTACCGACGTATCTCGTCGTAGGCCAGCCGGTATAGGTTGAGTTCTTTCTGCCGCGCTTTATCGACCGGCTTTCCATCGGGCGCAATGCTAAAGTCAGCGTTAAAGTAAGGGTCGTGCGACACGACCACCTGTTTGTCCTGGCTAATAACTACATCCATTTCCAGCGTCGTTACGCCCAGATCAAGTGCTTTGATAAATGCCGGAATGGTATTTTCCGGCATCAGACCCCGGCAACCGCGATGCCCCTCGATGTCGAATGAGGCTGGTGGCTCAGTAGTGGGTGAAGTCATGGAAGTCAGGAACAGCAGCAGAGCAATGGGTAGGCGCATGGGATAAGCAACTGAATCTGACCTCAAAAGTACACGACCATTCACAAATACCTTTCTTTTTATCGCAGAACCCACCAGCCGTAAAATGCATGAATTTTTAGTTGAATGGCGGAATAGCAATCTTGCAGAACCAACCCCTACTCCTCATTCCGTTCTATGCGTTATTTCGCTGCTTTGGTTACGGGTCTGCTCACTGTCGCACTCGTCTGGGCCTTAAACCGATCGTGGGGCAGCATTCCCGCATTCGGCCCCTTGCTGAGTCCCTTTACGGGTTTCTGGCAAAATGCGGAAACCACGCATACCAATGATGAGGAACTATCGGTAGCTGGTACGCAGGAGCCCGTCACGGTGCTGATCGACGATATGGCTGTGCCGCACGTGTTTGCCCGCAACGACCATGACCTTTATTTCGCACAAGGCTACCTGACCGCCCGCGACCGGCTCTGGCAGATGGAGTTTCAGACGCACGCGGCTGCCGGTCGTTTGTCGGAAGTGGTGGGTAGCCGGGCACTTGAGCTGGACCGTTTTAACCGGCGTATGGGCATGGGATTCGGTGCTGAGCAGACGCTGGCCGAGATGAACAAAGACCCGCAGACGCGGGCGATGCTGGAAGCTTACTCGGCAGGTGTCAATGCTTGGATCAGGCAGCTCTCCCCGGCGAAATATCCGGTCGAGTACAAGCTGTTGGGGTATACGCCTGAAGACTGGACACCACTGAAGTGCGCTTTGCTGCTCAAAGCCATGACCAGTACGCTGGCGAGCGGGGCCGACGATTTGCTGATGACCAACGTGCTGCGTAAGTACGGACCCACCGTCACGGCCGATCTATTTCCCAACTATCCGGCGCACGAAGACCCGATTATTCCGGTGGGTACGAAATGGGATTTTATCCCGTTGCCGATACCCGAAATACCGGCCGACAGCGGGCAAAATATCGCTGACCTGCCCGACTTCGCGATGACTCAGGCGATGAAACACCCACGGGCGAACCCGGCAATTGGCTCAAACAACTGGGCTGTGGGCGCAGAAAAATCGGCAACGGGCCATCCCATCCTGGCGAATGATCCCCACCTAACGCTGAGCTTACCGTCGATCTGGTACCAGATTCAGCTTGTTTCGCCGACGGTAAACGTATACGGCGCGTCGTTACCGGGATCGCCCAACGTGATTATCGGCTTCAATAAAGACGTAGCCTGGGGTGTCACCAACGTTGGCTCCGACGTGCTTGATTTTTACGCGATCAAGTTCCGCGATGCATCACGCCGGGAATACTGGCACGACAACCGGTGGAAACCTGTTCGTCAGCGCATCGAGCAAATCGCGGTGAAAGGGCAACCGACAGTCAGCGACACCGTGCTGTACACGCATCATGGGCCGGTGGTCTATGAGACCGGTCAGAAATCGTTCAAGCGAAACATTCCGGTTGGCTACGCGGCTCAGTGGATTGCGCACAAACCGTCGAACGAATTAATCTGCTTTTACCAGCTCAATCGTGCCCGCAACTTCGCCGACTATCGAAAAGCACTGGCGTATTACGTGGCCCCAGCGCAAAACTTCGTTTTCGCTGATAATCAGAACGACATCGCTATTTCACCCAACGGCCGGTTTCCGCTGAAATGGCGACAGCAGGGCAAATTTATGCTCGACGGTACCAACCCCGCCGACGACTGGCACGGCTACATTCCTGCTGAGCAGAATCCGCTGGTGAAAAACCCACCCCGGCACTTTGTCAGTTCGGCGAACCAATCATCTACTGACCCCACGTATCCGTACTACCTCAACTGGATTTTTGCGCCTTACGAACGAGGGGAACGGATAAATGATCGGCTGGCACAGATGAACCGGGCGACCATCGATAGCCTACGTCAATTGCAAAACGACGTGCACAACCTTCGCGCTGCCGATGCTTTGCCGACCCTCTTACCGCTGCTGTCGGAAAAAGGATTGAAACCTGCCGAGTTGCAGGCATTACAAACGCTTAAACAGTGGAAACTAAACAACGATGCGGCTGAAGTAGGCCCGACGATCTTTACTGAGTGGACAACTCAGCTGATGCGTGCCGTTTGGGCTGATGATTTCAACGAAGGCGATACGCTGCCTATGCGTCCACCCACCTTCGACCGTACACTGACACTGATGAAGCGTGATACCGGCTCCCGTTGGTTTGACAACACGAAAACGTCCGCTCGCGAACACCTGCCGCAGATTATGCAGGAGAGCTTCCGCGCCACCTGTGATACGCTGACCCGCAAATACGGTGCTGTTGGTAAGAACTGGGCGTGGGGACCCTACAAAAGCACCGACATTCGCCATCTTATCCCCGGCCTCGACGCATTCAGCGTGATGGATCTGGACGTTGGCGGTGGGGCTGGTATAGTCAACGCAACGACCGAACGGACGGGCCCCTCGTGGCGAATGGTCGTTGCGCTCGGGCCAGAACCGAAAGCCTACGGCGTGTATCCGGGCGGGCAGTCAGGTAATCCCGGTAGTCCGTACTACGTGAATATGGTAGAGACGTGGCGGCAGGGTAAGCTAAACGAACTACTCTATTTTACGTCGTCACAAGCCAAGCACGCGCGTATTCGGCAGCGTGTCACGCTGAAATAAATTGCTGAGAACCAAAAGACATGATTCAGATCGTACTCATCATCTTACTTAGTGCACTGGCGCAGCTTGTACTGCCGTGGTGGAGTCTGGCAATCGTTGCGTTTAGCGTATGCGCCTGGCGCAGTACGAGTGGTGGTCAGGCGTTTATGGCCGGTTTTGTGGGTACTGCGCTTGTTTGGCTGGTGTATGCCCTCATCATTCATCTGCACACCAATGGCATTTTTACTAGCCGAATGGGCTTACTGCTTTTTAAGTCCGGCTCAGCTGTGTTGCCGCTGGTGGTAACGGCGATCCTGGGCGGATTGGTCGGGGGATTGTCGGGGCTGACCGGCTTTTTGACCCGTCGGTCCATAAACCCGGCGGCTCGTACCCCGAAAAACGCATAAACCATTACCTTTGCCGGATAAACTATCACCAACCAAGTCGATTACCTGTGAAGAATGCCTCACTGATTATCAATGCTGTACTGGCTGTTGCCGTCGCTGTTTTGTACTATCTCCACTTCAAAGACCGTCAGCCAGACGTTGAGTCGGTAGTTGCTAAACCCGCAGCCGCGAAAGGCCGTGAAATCGTTTACGTCAACGTCGATTCACTGTTGACTAAATACGAGTTCTTCAAAGACACGCAGAAAGTACTGGAGAGCAAGCGCTTTCAACTGGAAAACGATCTGGCTACCAAAGGCCGCAACCTCCAGAATAAAGTGGCTTTCTTTCAGCAGCGGGCTGCTACCATGACGCAGGAGCAGGGCCGGGCAACCGAAGCTTCACTGCAAAAGGAGCAACAGGATTTGCTGGCTTACCGTGAGCGGGCCGCCCAAAATCTGGCGGTTGAGGAGCAAAACAAGAACAAGCAGTTGTACGACCAGATCTACGACTACCTGAAAAAGGTGAATGCAACGAATAAGTACGAGTTTGTACTTGGCTACACCAAAGGTGGTGGTATCCTGTTTGCTGACCCCTCCGGCGACCGTACGAAGGTTGTACTCGACGGCCTGAACAAAGAATATAAAGACAAGCCAGCGCCTGCCAAGAAATAAGCGAAGTGGCACCAATAAAAAAGGGTCACTGCTCAGCTGAGCAGTGACCCTTTTTTATTGGTCAGCCTATGTGAATACATGAAATCATGGCACTGTTCTTGTGCCTGTTCATCCTCATTTTATTATAGTAACATCGGCGAATCGTTTCATTTTAAAGCGAAAAGTTAGCGCACCCAGTTTCGCCATAAAATCGGTTTATACTGGTTCGGGCATCGTTTTTGCCACTATCATCTCTGGCAGTTTACGGATTTTCTACAAAGCGTACTGCTTACATCGCCGTGGTTTGGGCCGGTGCCGTACCGGGTCTTGAGGCTGTGACTTCGCTACCGTTTTTTACAACGAAAACACCGGCCCACCAGGCGACCTGTAAATGCTCTTGGGAAAGACAAACTTCACTTCGGTCACAAACCTGTTACAGCCTCCCTGCGTTTCTGTCTAATACGGCTACCTTTGCCGACCTTATTGGACTGTTATGGCCTCTTCGTCTATTGTTAAACGCGTTGACATCCGCAACCGCCGGGCGTCATTCGAATACAGCTTTCTTGAAACCTACACCGCTGGTATTGCCCTGACCGGTACAGAAATCAAATCGGTACGTCAGGGTAAAGTCAACTTGCAGGATGCTTACTGCCTGTTGCTGAACGATGAGTTGTACGTACGTCAGATGAATATCGCTCTATACTCTGAAGGAACGCACTACAACCATGAACCACTCCGTGACCGTAAGCTGCTACTGACGAAACGCGAACTGCGCCGGCTGACCGAAAATTTGAAAGATCAGGGACTCACTATTGTGCCTGTACGCATGTTTACCACTGATCGGGGATTCGCGAAACTGGATATCGCCTTGGCAAAGGGTAAAAAGCTTTACGATAAGCGCGATAGTATCAAGGAGCGCGACGTTAAACGCGATATGCAACGCGAACAATACTAGCCTACCAATCAAGAATAGTAAGGGCTTGTAATTTTTCAACAGTTGTTGCTGTTATGTGGATAACTCTGTAACTTGCTACCGTACAGAGGCATTCAAACGCGACATGGGCAGGAAAGTATTAGTCTTAAATCAAGATTACAGTGCACTCAGCATCTGCTCCGTCCCGAAAGCATTTTTGCTGGTTTATTTAGACAAAGCCGAACTCGTTGCCGAATCTGAGCTACTCAAGCTCCGAACTATTTCCGCCGAGTTTCCAATGCCGACCGTCATTCGGTTGCATCGCTACGTTAACCTGCCGTACAAGGGCGTAATGCTTACCCGGCAGAACATTTTTAAACGGGACGATCACCGCTGCCAGTACTGCGGCACCAGTGATGAGCTGACATTGGATCACGTTCTTCCAAAATCGCGGGGCGGAAAAACCAGCTGGGACAACCTGGCAACGGCCTGCAAGCGGTGTAATTCACGCAAGGGAGACTACACGCCTGAAGAAGCAAATCTGAAACTGCGTCAGAAGCCTTACAAACCAACATTTCTGGTTTTTCTGCGCGACTTTTCCGGCTCCATCGAAGAAAGCTGGCTTCCCTTCCTGGCTCGTAAGGAGAAAGCGTTTCAGTAACAGATGAACTAACGGTGGCCCAAAGCCGCCGGGTCGATTACTACTACCACGTAATCGGCCCGGTGGCTTTGGGCTTTTCTATGAGCTTTCTCACTTGATATCAACATTTTGAAACTTTTTATACTAGCCTTTTGCTATCTTTGCAGTCCTTTTTCGGAAGGAAAAATTTAAACCTAAAAGTCAGTTCGCCATTGACCCACGGACTGATGTACTGAGCGGGTTAGGAAACCATTTTTTATGAGCAAAACGCAACAGCGCGAAATGCCTGCTTTCGATTGGGATCGGGCAGACAACAAAGGGTTTGGTAGCGGCTATTCGGACGCAGAACGCGACCAGATGCTGGAAATGTACGGCAACACGTTGTCGGAGGTTAAAGAGAAAGAAGTCGTAATGGGAACCGTCGTTGGGATTACGGATCGTGAGATTCTGCTCAACATTGGCTTCAAGTCGGACGGCCTGGTGCCTGCTTCTGAGTTCCGGGATATGCCCGAGCTCAAAATGGGCGACGAAGTAGAAGTTTACGTAGAAAATCAGGAAGACCCGAACGGTCAGCTGGTGCTGTCGCGTAAGAAAGCGAAAGTTATCACCGCCTGGCAGAAGATTCAGCGCGCGCTCGACGAAGACCTCGTTATCGATGGTTTCGTTAAGCGTCGGACCAAAGGTGGTCTTATTGTCGATATTTTCAGCATCGAAGCCTTCCTGCCCGGTTCGCAGATCGACGTTAAGCCGATCCGTGATTTCGACGTGTTCGTTGGCAAGAAAATGGAAGTTAAGGTCGTCAAGATCAACTATGCTAACGACAACGTTGTCGTTTCGCACAAAGTCCTGATCGAGAAAGACCTCGAAGCACAGCGCGCTCAGATCCTGAACAACCTTGAGAAAGGTCAGGTACTGGAAGGCGTGATCAAGAACATGACCAATTTCGGTGTCTTCATCGATCTGGGTGGTGTTGATGGTCTGTTGCACATCACCGACATCTCGTGGGGCCGTATCAGCCACCCATCGGAAGTGCTGCACCTCGACCAGAAAGTCAACGTCGTTGTGCTTGACTTCGACGAAGATAAGAAGCGGATTTCGCTGGGTATGAAGCAGCTTCAGGCTCACCCCTGGGATGCCCTGTCGGAAGACATTCAGGTTGGTTCGAAAGTAAAAGGCCGGATCGTAAACGTAGCCGACTATGGTGCGTTCCTCGAAATCATGCCGGGCGTAGAAGGACTGATCCACGTATCGGAGATGTCGTGGTCGCAGCACCTGCGCAACCCGCAGGAGTTCCTGAAGGTTGGCGACGAAGTAGAAGCACAAGTGCTGACGCTGGATCGGAACGATCGGAAAATGTCGCTGGGTATCAAACAACTCACCGAAGACCCTTGGACCCGTCCTGAACTGCGTACGAAATACGCCGTTGGTACGAAGCACTCGGGTGTTGTTCGTAACCTGACCAACTTCGGTCTGTTCCTGGAGCTTGAAGAAGGTATCGACGGTCTGGTACACGTATCGGATCTGTCGTGGACGAAAAAGATCAAGCATCCGTCGGATTTCATCAAAGTTGGTGAGAACCTCGACGTGGTTGTACTCGAACTGGACATCGACAACCGTCGCCTTGCCTTGGGTCACAAGCAGCTTGAGGAAAACCCATGGGATACGTTTGAGTCTGTTTTCGCTGTTGGCACCGTACACCGTTGCACGATCATCAGCAAAAACGACAAAATGGCTACCCTTGAGTTGCCATACGGTATCGAAGGTTTCTCTTCACTGAAGAACCTGACCAAAGAAGACGGAACGGCTGCCGAAGTAGGCGAGTCGCTCGACTTCCGCGTGACGGAGTTCTCGAAAGACGAGAAGCGCATCATGCTGTCGCACACACGTACCTGGCAGGAGAAAAACGAGCCGGTTCGCGAGTCGAAACCAAAAGCGGTTTCGGCTAAGCCTGCCCAGACCTCGAATCAGCCAGAGCGTGGTGCTACGCTAGGTGATCTGGACGCGCTTGCTGCGCTGAAAGAGCAAATGGAAGGCCGTAACTAGGCTACCATCGCTGAATAATGTTGGAAAGCCCTGCTAAATGCAGGGCTTTTTTTTGCCGCCCTCGTAATCGCAATCGATTAAAACCTATATTTGCACTCCCAAAGCCGACCGCAGGGTCGCGACAAGGGAAAACGGTTCCGTGGCCGAGTGGCTAGGCAGAGCTCTGCAAAAGCTCGTACAGCGGTTCGAATCCGCTCGGAACCTCTCTTTTATGAATTTAAAAAACCATTCGTTGACCTTCACGCCAAGTGAAGAAAAGCGAATGGTTTTTTATTGCCGATCAGTAACGCACACTGGTCGATAAACGGTGAAAAACAGACTAATTCTTTCGATTGATTAGAATGTTTATAAATAAAAATGTGGCAAAAAATAACTAAAGGTCAACTTTTGCCTATGCAGCGATCGTGTCGTACTTTTGTAAGCCAAGAAAAAGGTAGTAGTGTTTATGTTGATTCAATCAATTAAAATGCGTCTCAAAATGAGCCATTTATACAGAGTTTTAGGGACCGCGTCTCTGGCTCTGGCGCTGATGGTAGGCAGTGGGCAGTCGTATGCTCAGGACTCGTCTGCGGCAGCAGCCCCAGCGGGTGCCGCACCAGCAGCTGCCGCAGCTCCAGCAGGAGGTGGTGGGGGCGGTGACGCTGAGAAAGGAAAGACACTGTTTACTAATAACTGTGCACAGTGTCACTCGACTGGTGATGACGTATTGGTTGGCCCTGGTCTGAAAGGTGTCCAACAGCGTACCCCAGGTAAAGATTGGTTGTACAAGTGGATCAAGAACTCGTCGGCAGTTGTTGCCAGCGGTGACGCTTACGCCAACCAAGTCTTCAACAAATTTGGTAAGGTGCAGATGTCGAGCTTCCCAAGCCTGACAAACGCAGATATAGACGGTATCCTTGCGTACATCGACCAGCAAGGTGCTCCGGCAGCAGCAGCAACTGGCGGTACCACCGACCAGAAGGGTGCAACTACGGTTACAGCTGGCGCAGCCACTTCCGGCCCTTCAGAGTTATTCACGATCGTACTGGTTGCTCTGTTGATTGTGATGGTACTGGTACTTGGTGTACTGCTGGCTATCGCTACGATCCTTTCGAAAGCTGTTTCGCCAGTAAGTGCCGAAGGAACTGCAACGCAATCGTCATTCGCCCAGCGGCTGAAGCAGGGTGCGTCTGATGCCTTCAACAATTCGACGCTTCGCTCAATTGTTATCTGGCTGTTTCTGCTGGTCGTAGCTAAAGAAACGATCGATGGTGCTTACAGCATCGGTGTTCAGCAGGGCTACGCGCCGAAGCAACCAATTGCTTACTCGCACAAGCTACACGCTGGTCAGTACAAGATTGACTGTAATTATTGCCACACAGGCGTGAACAAAGGGAAAAGTGCTACGATTCCTGCTGCTAACATCTGTATGAACTGCCACGGGGTAATTAAGAAGGAGTCGCCAGAGATTCAAAAGATCTACACGGCTATCGAGAATAATCAACCCATCGAGTGGATCCGGGTACACAACCTGCCCGATCTGGCCTACTTCAACCACGCTCAGCACGTCAATGTTGGTAACGTTCAATGCCAGACATGTCATGGTGAGATCGAGAAGATGGAAGTTGTAGAACAGCGGTCGTCGCTGACGATGGGCTGGTGTATCGATTGCCACCGTCGGACAGAAGTCAACACGAAGGGCAACGCGTACTACGACAAGCTTGTCGCCCTGCACAGCAAAGACAGCAAAGAGCCACTGAAAGTCGCAAACATTGGCGGTCTGGAGTGCTCGAAATGCCACTATTAAGATCCATGACTAGCGGACTGATAGCCAAGTCTATTGGTTTCATGTCCGTTTTAACATACCCATTATTCATTCCAGCGCTCGCTGGATTATAACAAGCATGGAAAATACATCTAAACGGTATTGGAAAGGGGTAGAAGAACTGCGCAATGATGCAACGTTTGTTAAGAACGCCAACAACGAGTTCAACAACCCTGATTTGACCGACTCATCCGAAGATCTGCAAGGTCTGTTGGGCGGTTCAAACACCCAACGTCGTGATTTTCTGAAAGCAATGGGTTTCGGGATGGCCGCTGTATCGTTAGCTGCCTGCGAAACGCCTGTACATAAGGCTATCCCATACATAAACAAGCCAGTCGGTACGTTCCCGTCTATCTCTGACTACTACGCATCGACGTATACCGACGGTGGTGATTATGCTGCCATTCTGGTTGAAACGCGCGAAGGCCGACCAATCAAAATTGAAGGTAACCCACAGTCGAGTATTACGAAAGGGGGAACAACAGCCCGCGTTCAGGCGTCGGTGTTGTCTTTATATGATATCGACAAACTGAAAGGCCCGCAGCGGGGTGATGCAAAAATTGACTGGGCTACAGCCGACCGGGAAATCGGAACGCAACTAGCTGCGGTCGCTACCCGTGGTGGAGCAATTCGCATTGTAACAGGTACTATTCTCAGCCCATCTACGAAAGCGGTAATTGCTGACTTTATTACCCGGTACCCAACGGCTCAGCACGTCATGTACGATGCTACATCGGCATACGGTATCATGTTGGCAAACCAACAGTCGTTCGGTCAGGCTGTAATTCCATCATACGATTTTAGCAAAGCAAAGACGATTGTAAGCGTTGGAGCTGACTTTTTAGGTACATGGATTGCTCCGCTGGAAAACGCGAAAACATACATCCAGACGCGCAAGATTGGTGCTGTCGGTAATGGTAAGAAGACCATGTCGCGGCTGTATCAGTTTGAGACGGGTCTATCGATGACCGGGTCGAACGCTGATTACCGGGGTGCCATAAAGCCATCACAGGAAGGACTTGTTGTTGCTGCTCTATATAATAAAGTAGCCGCTAAGTTGGGCGGAGCTGCTGTTACGGCCCCAGCCGTTGAGGTACAATATCTCGACAAGGCGGCTGCTGATCTGGTCGCTGCACGCGGTCAGGCATTGGTTGTTGCGGGATCGAACGATCCTAGCGTGCAGGTGATGGTCAACGCACTCAACAGTCTGTTGGGTAGCTATGGCAGCACGATTGATTTAGGCACGCCGGTTAATTACCGTCAGGGCAATGACCAGCAGATGAACGCCTTTATTAACGACGCGAAAGCTGGTCGGATCGGGGCGGTATTGTTTTACGGTGCAAACCCTGTTTACGATCATGCACGCGGAACTGAACTGGCTGAAGCGTTGCCGAAAATTGCATTGTCAGTATCGTTTGCGGACCGGGCTGACGAGACTGCTTCACTAGCTAAATTTATTACCCCAACTCCTCACTTTCTGGAGAGCTGGGGCGATGCTGAGCCGCATGCTGGTTTCTACAGCCTGACGCAGCCAGCTATTACGCTTATTTACAATACACGTCAGTTCCAGTCGAGCTTGCTCAAGTGGGCGGGACGACCAGCCGATTTTCAGGTGTATCTGAAAAATTTCTGGCGTACCAACTATTTCCCACAGGCGACCGGATTTGGTTCGTTTGACGAGTTCTGGGTAAAATGCCTGCACGACGGATTGTTCGAGCCGAACAAAGGAAAAGCCGCTTCGACCGCTTCGTTTGCTGGTAATACAGCAGCAGCAGCAGCGTCGATCGCGCAGCGCTACAAGCCGGGAACGGGTATGGAGCTGGCGTTGTACGAGAAAGTAGGTATGGGCGCCGGTTCAGTCGCTAACAACCCCTGGCTTCAGGAATTACCGGATCCGGTCACGAAGGCTTGCTGGGACAACTATGCCGCTATCTCGCAAAAGACAGCCGCTGACATGGGTCTGGAGCAGAACGACATGGTCACGGTTACCGTAAACGGTAAATCGGTTGACCTGCCAGTTTTGGTTCAGCCGGGTCAAGCCGATAATACAGTGTCAGTCGCTATTGGTTACGGCCGCGAAAAGGCTGGTCGCTCGGCTAATGGTGTTGGTAAGAACGTATTTCCGTTTGCCAGTGTCAGCAATGGTGTCGTGATGATGTCAGCTTTTGCGGCTACTGTTGCAAAGGCAAGTGGTCGTCGGGAGATTGCGCAGACACAGACGCACGAAACGGTAATGGGCCGTCAGGCGGTGTTGCAGGAGTCAATTCTTGCCAGTTACGTCAAGAATCCCCAGGCTGGTCGTTACATCCCGCACGTCGAGACATCGGAGGGCCCAAAAACACCAACCGACATTTCTCTATGGAACGGCTACGGTAAGCCAAACCATTCGTGGGGTATGGTGATTGACCTGAATTCGTGTATTGGTTGTGGCACCTGCGTGGTTGCATGTAACGCAGAGAACAACATTCAGGTGGTCGGCCGCGAAGAAGTAATTAACCGTCGGGAAATGCATTGGATGCGTATCGACCGCTATTACAGTAGTGATGCTGAAGCGGAAGATTACTCGGCACTGGAGATTGCTTCGGCTAATCCGGAAGTTACCTTCCAGCCAATGCTTTGTCAGCATTGCAGCAACGCGCCTTGCGAAACGGTATGTCCTGTACTGGCAACGACTCACAGCACGGAGGGTCTAAACCAGATGACTTACAACCGTTGTGTGGGTACGCGTTATTGTGCTAACAACTGCCCATATAAAGTACGTCGTTTCAACTGGTTTAAGTATTTCGACAACGATAACTTCGATTACCATTTCAATAACGATTTGGGCAAGATGGTTATCAACCCTGACGTAACTGTTCGTTCGCGGGGTGTAATTGAAAAATGCTCGTTCTGCGTACAACGTATTCAGGAAACGAAGCTGGCCGCTAAGAAGGAGCGTCGCCGGTTGATGCCAGATGAAGTGCAGGTTGCCTGTGCGCAGTCGTGCCCAACGGAAGCTATCATCTTCGGTGACATGAACAATCCAGAGAGCACGATCACCCAGACACTCGAAGTTGAGCGTGAAGGCCGTGCATTCCACGTACTGGAAGAGATCAACGTTCGTCCGCAGATTTCATATCTGACCAAGATCCGTAACAAAGACGAAGGTCCGAAACAGGAGCGCGTACAGAAAACAGCGGAAGCTTAAGCAAAGTAAGTGAACAAGGAGTTTCGGTGTAGCCAGACTTCGGGTTAATCAACCAATCGTTTACAACAGAAAATAGTAACAATATGTCGCATGTTACATCAGCCGTAAGAACTCCTCTCGTCACCGGTGGTAAAACCTATGCCGACGTAACGGAGGACATCAGCAGACAGGTTGAAGGTAAACCAACCCGTGAGTGGACAATCGCGTTTACGATTGCTGTTGTTGTGCTCATTTACGGAGCAGCCTGTGTATTCTGGACTTGGTGGGAAGGTCTGGGCGTATGGGGTTTGAATAAAACCGTAGGCTGGGCCTGGGACATCACCAACTTCGTATGGTGGGTAGGTATCGGTCACGCCGGTACACTGATTTCGGCCATTCTGCTCCTGTTCCGCCAAAAGTGGCGGACGGCCGTTAACCGGGCCGCAGAAGCTATGACCATCTTCGCCGTTATCTGTGCGGCTAGCTTCATCCTGATGCACATGGGTCGTCCGTGGCTTGCTTATTGGGCATTGCCGCTGCCGAACACGCTGGGATCGCTATGGGTAAACTTTAAATCGCCCCTCGTATGGGACGTATTTGCAATTAGTACCTACTTCACCGTATCGCTGGTATTCTGGTACATGGGTCTGTTGCCTGACCTGGCAACGATTCGCGACCGCGCTCGTAGTAAGGTATCACGTTATATATATGGTGCTTTCTCACTAGGCTGGAATGGTTCTGCCAAGACGTGGGCTCGTTACGAATATATTAGTTTGATTCTGGCGGGTCTGTCAACTCCTCTAGTACTTTCGGTACACACGATTGTGAGTATGGACTTTGCTACCTCTGTTATACCGGGCTGGCACACCACGATCTTCCCTCCTTATTTCGTTGCCGGTGCTATCTTCTCTGGTTTTGCCATGGTGCAGAACTTGGTGCTGATCATCCGGGTAGTATTTAAGCTGGAAGATTATATCACCGTTGAGCACATCGAGTCGATGAACAAGGTCATAACATTGACCGGTTCTATTGTCGGCGTGGCTTACCTGACGGAGTTCTTTATTGCCTGGTATTCTGGGGTTGAATTTGAGAGTTACGCGTTTATCAACCGCGCTACGGGACCATACTGGTGGGCCTATGCTGCCATGATGACTTGTAACGTAATTTCACCACAGCTATTCTGGTCGCGTGCAATTCGTCGTAGCGTTGTTTGGACATTCACGTTGTCAGTGATTGTAAATATCGGGATGTGGTTTGAGCGGTTCGTAATTATTGTGACCTCGCTCCACCGTGACTACCTGCCGTCTAGCTGGGCGATGTTCCACCCAACTCTGTTCGACATCAGTGACTATATTTTCTCGTTCGGACTCTTCTTCACCTTGTTTCTGCTGTTCTCTAAGTTCCTGCCTGTTGTCAACATGGCGGAAGTGAAAACAGTAATCAAGTCGTCGTCGGAAAAATTGCCTGCTTCAGTGTCGGGGGTTGCAAAAGGCGAGCGGGTAACGAATCCAACGTTCAACAAGAATATCGATTAACAGACTGTATCCATAAAACCGGAACAGCAATCAATTAACAAGTCCTGATCATGTCAGACGCGCATAGCAACAGTAAGTTTCTGGTAGGCATATATGACGACGATGATGTCGTATTGCAGGCAGTAAAAGACGTACGGAAAGCGGGAGTGAAGATCCACGAAGTATATTCCCCGTTTCCAATTCACGGCCTAGATGTAGCACTGGGTCATCCACGTACCAAGCTTGGAATTGCCGCTTTCTTATTCGGCCTTACCGGTACGCTCACAGCTATCCTGCTTACCTTCTATACAGAAGGATACGACTGGCCTATGATAGTTGGCGGTAAGGATTCTTACTCACCAATTATTTATGTGCCAATCTTCTTCGAGCTTACTGTTCTATTCAGCGCGTTGGGTATGGTTGGTACATTCCTGTTGTCGAATGGGCTGGGGCCGACTGTAAAGCCGTTGATGTACGATCTAAGAACGACCGATAACAAGTTCGCCATGACTATCGACATGAGTAAGAACGACATCGGTGAGGGCGATATCGAGGGTATCCTCAAACGGTCGGGAGCCGCAGAGGTAAACGTCAAGCAGTTTTAATTTTAGCCATGATCAAAACAGCATATAGTACGGGCATTGCAACACTGACTCTGATGGGTTTGCTTGTTGTGGGCTCTAGCTGCAAGCGGGGACACGATAACACGGGACTCGAATATGCTCCGCAGATGTATGATGCGGTGGGATACGAGCCTTATCGTCAGGTGAAGCAGAATGATATCAATCCAATGGGGTTGAACATGCGTCTGCCAGCTACTGGTACAGTTGCCCGGCCAAATTATCAAACGAAGTTTGGGACTGGTGACAGCACGAGCGCTGACCTCATGTTGTACAACATCCCAAGTGACAGCATGGGCATTTCGGAACGCGTATTGAAAAACCCGATCCCGCAAACGGAGCAATCACTGGCCGACGGTAAAGTACTCTACGGTCGTTACTGTCAGCATTGTCATGGTGAGGGAGGAAAAGGAGATGGGCCAGTTGCTGCTCAATACAAAGGGGTGCCCAACTACTCGTCTGACGCGTTAAAAACGCTTAATGACGGGCACATTTTCCACGTCATCACCAACGGAAAAGGGCGTATGTGGCCACACGGCTCGCAGGTTACTCCCGACGATCGGTGGAAGATTGTTCAGTACGTTCACAAACTGCAACAAGGTTAATTTAGGCTGGCAATCAGACCAAGGTCTAGATAAAGCAAAACAGCAAATCTACTTAGAATGGCATCGGCTCACGCAATACCGTCTATCGACGAACAGTTTGAATTTACGGCTGAATCAAAACGCCGGGTACTCATGGGACTGGGCGCAGGCTTAGTGCTGGTCGCTTTGGGTTGCTTCCTAGCTGCTTCAGGTGGCGGACACGAAGCACATGCAGCTGCTGGTGCAGAGCATGCAGAAGGCGCAGCTCACCATGCTTATAAATGGACGAATAGACTATGGGCTAACGTCTGGTTGAACGCCATTTATTTTACTGGCGCTTCGGTAATTGGCATGTTTTTCATGTCCTACAACTATCTGGCCCAAGCTGGGTGGTCGGTAGCGTTCAAGCGGGTGCCCGAAGCACTTCCAGCGTATCTGCCAATCATGGGGATAGTTGTGCTGGCTGTATTTTTCCTTGCTGGCCACGATTTGTTTCACTGGACTAATCCCGATCTGTATGACAAGGCAAGTCCAGAGTACGACCCCATTATTGCAGGTAAGCACGGCTTCCTGAACACCCCATTCTACGTCATCCGTGTCGCACTTTATTTCGTGCTATGGTACATGCTATGGCGTATGATTCGTGGTTACTCGCTACAAGAGGATCTTTCAAGCGGTACGGAATATTACTACAAAAGCTTGCGCGTTGGGGTCATTTTCCTTGTTGTGTTCGCTGTGACATCGTCGACATCTGCTTGGGATTTTGTCATGTCTATCGATACACACTGGTTTAGCACAATGTTTGGCTGGTACACACTGGCTAGCTGGCACGTGACGGGTTTGGCGATCATTACGCTGACCGTAATTATGCTGAAAGAGCAGGGGCTGTTGAAAGTTGTAACTGCCAGCCACCTACATGATTTAGGCAAATTCATGTTTGCCTTTAGCATCTTCTGGACTTATGTATGGTTTGCTCAGTTCATGCTGATCTACTACGCTAACCTACCAGAAGAAACTATACACTATCGGGAGATTTTCAGTGGGTTCGGTGGTATTTACAAAGCGCCATTCTTTATTAACATTCTCCTGAATTTTGTCTTTCCGTTCCTTGTTCTAATGACAACAGCGTCAAAGCGGACAAACATAATTTTGAAGGTTGCAGCCTGGAGTATTGTGATAGGCCACTACTTTGATTTTTATGTAAACATTATGCCCGGAACAGTCGGTTCACATGCTGGTTTCGGCCCAATGGAGTTCGGAATGATTTTGATTTTTGCGTCGGGTTTTGTCTGGTCTGTGTATAGTCAATTGGAAAAGGCAAATCTGATTCCAAAGCATCACCCAATGCTGGAAGAATCGCTGCACCACGATATCAACTAATAACTCATTACTTCTATGATCTACGTAATCGCCATTTTATCGGTGATCTTCTTGGGACTGGCTGCGATGGTCGTTTCCCGGATGTCAGCCGTTGTGAAGAATGCGAATGGACCGGCTGAAGGCGAGTTTTCAGTAACAAGCAACCGGATCAACGGCGTACTTTTTCTGATTTTCTTTGTCTTAGGTATAATTGGTTTCGTTTGGTCCTTTTTGTACGCCCGTCAGTTCTTTTTACCTGAAGCATCTTCACCACACGGACGTCGTACGGACTTCCTGTTCTGGCTGTCGATGGGTGTAATTACGTTTGCCTTCGTTGCGACAAATGCGCTTCTATTCTTTTTTGCCTGGAAGTATCAGCATAAGGAAGGACGTAGAGCCGCATATTATCCGGAGAACCACAAGCTAGAGCTGATCTGGACAGTTATCCCTGCGGTTGTGATGGCAGTCCTCGTTTTTACAGGATGGCGCGCATGGAGAGATATTATGGCAGAAGCTCCCGAGAACGCGCAGACGTTTGAGATCGTCGGAAAGCAGTTCAACTGGATCGTTCGGTACCCAGGCGTTGACAATAATAAGCTTGGTGCATATAACTATAAGTTGATCGACAACGCGAACGACACTGGTATTGATTACACGGATGAAGCTTCGTTTGATGACTTTACTAGTACAACTGAGCTGCACATTCCAGTAAACAAGCCAATTCTATTGAAGATTCGCGCTCGTGACGTACTGCACAGTGTATTTATCCCACATATGCGTGTGAAGATGGATGCGGTTCCTGGTATGCCAACCCGGTTTGCATTCACAGCTGACAAAACAACTGATGAGATGCGTAACATCACGGGTAACCCGAATTTCGGTTACGAGATTGCTTGTACTGAGGTTTGCGGTCGGGGTCACTTCTCCATGCGTATTCGTCTAATCGTAGAAGACGAAGCAACGTGGCAGGCATGGTGCAAAGAGCAAAAGCCATTGCTCACCGTAACGCCCGAACTAGCTGCCCGCATCCCATCTAATTTAAAGGCGAAGGCAGCGAAATACTTGGACGGAGCTGCTCCGGCTGATAGTACGACTGCATCTGTACAACAAGGCGGTATAAACGTAGCAGCCACCGCAACAGTACGATAATATTGAACCTATTCTAAAAACAAATACTATGGCGACTGTAGAAGCTAACTCACATGCTACTGTGGCTCATGTCGATGTACATGAACATCACGAGCCACAGAGTTTTTGGCGCACATACGTTTTTTCTGAAGATCACAAAACAATTGCAAAGCAATACCTGATTACCGGCATCATCTGGTCAATCATCGGTATTAGCTTATCTGTCATGTTTCGTCTTCAACTGGGTTTTCCCAACATGAAGATGGGATTTCTGAGGCCGATTCTTGGTACATGGATTGATGAGACTGGAAAACTTGACCCTGATTTCTATCTGGCGATGGTTACAATGCACGGAACCATCATGGTATTCTTCGTGCTGACAGCAGGATTGAGCGGAACGTTCTCAAACTTCCTCATTCCGCTTCAAGTTGGTGCGCGTGATATGGCGTCGGGTTTTCTGAACATGCTATCATACTGGTTCTTCTTCATTGCCAGTATGGTTATGCTCATATCGCTGTTCATCGAAACAGGTCCTGCTGCCGGTGGCTGGGTAATTTACCCACCATTGAGTGCGCTTCCACAAGCACACAAGGGATCTGAGCTTGGAATGACACTGTGGTTGAGCAGCATGGCTCTGTTCATTGTTTCGCAGCTTTTGGGAGGTATCAATTACATTACCACGGTCATCAACCTGCGTACTCGCGGTATGTCGTTCAGCAAGTTGCCCCTCACCATCTGGGCATTCTTTCTGACGGCTGTTCTAGGTCTTATCTCGTTCCCGGTTCTTCTGTCGGCTGCGCTGCTGTTGATTTTCGACCGTAGCTTCGGTACAAGCTTTTACTTGTCTGAGATCTACGTAAATGGCGAAGCACTGCCGAACGTAGGTGGTAGCCCGATTCTGTTCCAACACCTGTTCTGGTTCCTGGGTCACCCAGAGGTATACATCGTTCTGCTGCCAGCTTTGGGAATGACGTCTGAGATCATCGCTACGAACTCTCGCAAGCCGATTTTTGGTTATCGCGCCATGATTGCG
The DNA here is from genome assembly GCF_012849055.1 of Spirosoma rhododendri. Taxonomy (NCBI): domain Bacteria; kingdom Pseudomonadati; phylum Bacteroidota; class Cytophagia; order Cytophagales; family Cytophagaceae; genus Spirosoma; species Spirosoma rhododendri. The sequence continues at coordinate 1,624,102 of NZ_CP051677.1, forward strand.
TCGATGATGGGTATTGCCTTTCTAGCCTTCATCGTGTGGGCGCACCACATGTTTGTGTCGGGTATGAACCCATTCCTTGGTTCTATCTTCATGTTCCTGACGCTGATCATTGCTGTTCCATCAGCTGTTAAAGCGTTCAACTACATCACAACGCTGTGGCGGGGTAATATCCGGTTCACTCCGGCAATGCTATTCTCGATTGGTCTGGTTTCGTTCTTCATCTCAGGTGGACTCACGGGTATCATCCTTGGTAACTCGGCACTCGATATTCAACTGCACGATACTTATTTCGTCGTAGCCCACTTCCACCTTGTGATGGGTGCTGCTTCCGCTTTCGGTCTGCTGGCTGGTGTTTACCACTGGTTCCCGAAAATGTTTGGCCGTATGATGGACGAGAAACTTGGCTATGTGCACTTCTGGCTGACATTCATTGGTATTTACCTTGTGTTCTTCCCGATGCACTATGTAGGTATCGCCGGTTTCCCACGTCGTTACTACGCTTTCACCAGCTACGACTTCACGAAGAATATCTTTGCTGACATGAACGCGTTTATCAGCCTTGCGGCAATCTTTACGTTTGCTGCACAGTGGGTGTTCATTTACAATTTCGTGAATAGCCTGATACGTGGCCGCCGTGCTACGCAGAATCCGTGGAAGTCGAACACACTGGAGTGGACTACTCCTATCGTTCCGGGACACGGTAACTGGCCTGGCGAAATCCCTGCTGTATATCGCTGGCCATACGATTACAGCAAGCCAGGTGCTAAGGACGATTTCATTCCTCAGAACGTTCCTTACTCGCAAACGCTTGAGTCGAATCTGCCTCACGAGAACGAATTGATCTCGCTGGAAAAAGAGATCGAAGCACAGAATCTGAATGATCAGTTCAAGCAACCGCACTGACAGTAATCTTTTCCGGACACTAGCTCTCCTGACAGTACTTATCATTTACCTGCTGGTCCTAGCAGGTGGTATTGTCAGGGGAACTGGGTCGGGGATGGGCTGTCCTGATTGGCCCAAATGCTTTGGTCAGTGGATCCCGCCGACGCACATAAGTCAGCTGCCGCCAAACTATCAGGAAATCTACGGCGCGAAGTTGAAAGGGGAAGTCGTGTTCAATGCGACGAAGACTTGGATAGAGTACATCAACCGGTTGCTTGGCGTTTTGTCAGGCTTCTTTGTTTTTGCGACATTGGTAGCGTCCGTCTCGCTTATCAAACGCAACTCTACTTTGTTCTGGGGAAGTCTGGCTGCGTTCTTGTTGATAGGAGCGAACGGCTGGCTTGGTTCAAGAGTCGTATCAACCGAACTAGCTCCTTTCTTAATCACAGCGCATCTAGTGTTAGCTATACTTGTTGTTTTCGCACTATTGTTTGTATGGGTGCGGTCAAACAGGGAAAGCTGGGCATTGAATGGAGCAACAAGTGAGCATGCGAAGCGCAATATCCGTGCAATCGCAATCGTGGTGATGGTGCTGACGTTTATCCAGCTTGTGTTGGGAACGGAAGTTCGCGATAACTTGGACGCGGTGGTAAAGCGAATTGGGTACGGTCAGCGAGAAAGCTGGATAAGTCATCTTAACTGGCCGTTTTATGTGCACCGGTCTTACTCACTGCTTGTTCTAGCGGCTCATATTTATCTCATCCGCGCGGTGAGAAAGACAGAGCAGATAGGCGCTCTCAACACCACAAGTACATTATTGATAGCGCTGGTGGGCATTGAAATCGCTACTGGAGCCATCATGGGCTATTTTGCAGTTCCTGCCTTTGCTCAGCCAATTCACATACTGCTGGCAGTGATGCTAATGGGTATTCAATTCGTAATTGTGCTGCTAACATTCAGCCGCAATACGTCGGTTGTCAGCAGAAACTTGTCATTACAATCCAGCTAAATGGAACGAGTTGTTTTAGTTAAAGAATTTGTTGCGGAGCGGCTTGCGGTATACGTCGAGTTGATAAAACTGAAGCTGACGTTAGCGGTTGTGTTCTCCGGAGTGTTTGGCTATTGTCTTGCTTCTGATACAATTCTCTGGTGGAAGATTGCTGTGCTGGTAATCGCATCGATTGCGATTACAGGTTCAGCAAACATTATCAATCAGATCATAGAAAAAGACTCTGACCGGTTTATGAAGCGAACGGCGGTCAGACCGCTGCCGACTGGTCGTGCGACGGTTGCTGAAGCTGCTTGGGTATCATTTCTTCTATTTTCGTTAAGTGTATTTTTGTTCATCTACGTATTCAATGTTCGGGCGGCCGCGTTGGCTGTGCTTTCATTGTTGTTGTATGGATTCGTTTACACACCGCTGAAGAAGCAAGGGCAAATTGCCGTATTCATTGGCGCATTGCCGGGTGCATTCCCACCAATGATCGGCTGGGTAGCTGCTACCAATCAATTTGGCTGGGCGCCGGGCATCCTGTTCGCTATACAGTTCTTCTGGCAGTTTCCCCATTTCTGGGCGATCGGCTGGTTAGCGTTCGACGAGTACAAAAAAGCGGGTATTCAGATGATGCCGGGCAAGGCCAAAGATGCCGATACGGCTTTCAGAATCATGCTGTATACGCTATTTCTTGTGCCGATCGGCTGGTTGCCTTACATGCTGGGGATGACGGGTATTCATTCTGCATTTGTTGCGATGATTGGGGGAATCTTGTTTTTAGCACAGACGTTTCATTTAATGAGAACCTGTACAGACAAGGCGGCCCTGCAAATGATGTTTGGCTCGTTAATTTATCTGCCAGTGGTTCAGATTGTGTATTTACTTGATAAAGTGTAGCACTAATGAACGATTACGTAAATGAAGTAGCGCTCGCTGAAGAGCCAGAAGAAACCCTATCGATGAACCCCCGCAAGTTTATATTGTGGCTGTTCATTGTTAGCATTATTATGATTTTTGCCGCTATGACCAGTGCTTATCTAGTGCGTCGGGCGGAGGGTAACTGGCTGGAATATGATATTCCTGCTATTTTCAAATACAGTTCAGTTGTTTTGCTGCTGAGTAGTATAACGATGCACTGGGCCTACGTGTCAGCAAAAAAAGACAAATTCACCGCCCTCAAAACAGCAATAAGCATTACTTTTGCGCTAGGTCTGGTTTTCCTGTACATGCAGTTTCAGGGGTGGGTCGAGCTGGTTAACGAAAATGTATTTTTTGTCGGTAATCCAGCAGGTTCATTCATGTACGTCTTTACCGGATTACATGCTTTCCACCTGATTTCAGGGTTAATCGTTCTGATATTTGCGTTGTGGGCTTCGTTTCGGATGAATGTACATGCCAAGAGCTTGAATCAGATCGAAATTGCGGCCGCTTACTGGCATTTTCTGGACATTCTTTGGCTTTACTTGTTTTTCTTTCTAGTCTATTTTCATTGATAATCGTTTAAAGGCATGGCGGCTACCGCAACCCACGAACCTCTGACTACCGAATCGGACGCAGTGTTCGATAAGAAATCCTGGATGGGTGGGGTCGAACCAATGAGAGCGAGCTATGGTAAGCTCATGATGTGGTTCTTCCTGATTTCAGACACATTTACGTTCTCAGCTTTGCTGGTTACGTACGGTCTGATCCGGTATAGCTACCCAGCGTGGGACCCCGCTGTCGACGGCGAGATCTTCCAATTCTCAAACCAATACTGGCCAACACCAGAGAAGGTGTACAACGCGGTGCCGTTTCTGCATGGTATCGATCTGCCCCTGATCTTCGTTGGTATCATGACGTTTATTCTGATCTTCAGCAGTGTGACGATGGTACTGGCCGTAGAGGCAGGCCACCGTATGGATCGGAAAGAGGTTGAGAAATACATGCTGTGGACCATCCTGGGAGGTTTTACTTTTCTCGGTAGTCAGGCTTGGGAATGGTCACACTTCATCCACGGTACGGAGACGGGTACAGTGATAAGCGAACTGGTGAATGGCCAAACCATTCAGCGGACTATCTTCGGAGCCAACCTTGTAGAAAACCAGTATGGCCCACCAGCATTCGCCGACTTGTTTTTCTTCATCACAGGTTTCCACGGAACGCACGTATTCAGCGGTGTGATATTGAACATCCTGATTTTTTACCGCGCAGCTACAGGTCTATATGAGCGTCGTGGCCATTACGAAATGGTTGAGAAAGTAGGTCTGTACTGGCACTTTGTTGATCTGGTTTGGGTCTTCGTGTTTACTTTCTTCTATCTCGTATAATCTCTTTACTTTTCTACTAACATGGCATCGCACGAGCACGCTACTGAGGAACTACACGAGATTCCAGCCGCAAATACGGGCATAATCTGGCGGACGTTCTGGATTCTGGCCGCAATCACCGCGTTTGAGTTTACGCTGGCCTACTTTATGAAGCCGGGCGGTTTCAGAACGTCGATCTTTGTGATCATGACGTTGGTAAAAGCCTTCTACATTGTCGGTGAGTTTATGCACCTACGCCATGAAGTAAAAAGCCTTATCTGGGCGATTGCTGTACCAGTAATCTTCGTGGTTTGGTTATTAGTTGCTCTGCTCAATGAAGGAGCAGCCATATTTGTGGATCGCTGGTAGGTTAATTTTGGTTATAGGTATGTGAGCCGTTGATCGACGGTTACCAATGCCGAACTAGAATTATTACTGTCATGTCAAAACGTCTTAAAGCCGGGATACTAGTTGCAACGCTGGTAGTCCCGGCTTTGCTGTATTTATTCCTGCGATTCGCTACGCAGAACCATTACACCCTTCCACGCTATCTACCTCAGCTAGATTCTGCCAGAAGTGAGCCGAAGATGGGCCCTGTGACACAGGCGGATGGCAGCGTGATAACCGATACCCTGTATAGGCACATACCGCCGTTTCGGCTTATCGATCAGGATGGAAAAACTGTCGATCAGTCGATTGTTAAGGGGAAGATTTATGTAGCAGATTTTTTCTTTACTCGCTGTGGCACGATCTGCCCAAAGATAGCGTCGCAGCTTTCGCGCGTGCAGGATATATTTCGCGACAACGGCGATATAAAATTCATCTCGTATTCGGTCGACCCTGAACACGACCGTCCCGCCGAACTAAAGGCGTATGCCGAGCAGCATGATGCTATACCGGGGAAGTGGTATTTCCTGACCGGATCGAAAGCGGATATCTATAATCTGGCAATGACCGGCTACTATCTGCCGACCGTTGACGCAGGGGTAAAAGCAGGCAAACCAGACGAAACTTTTATCCATAGCGAAAAGTTGGTTTTAGTAGACAAGGATGGTATCGTTCGGGGTTTTTACGATGGCACTGATAAAGAAGATGTAGACCGTCTGGTGTTGGAAATCAGAGTCTTACTGGACATTTATCGTAAATTATAACACACGCATGGAAACACTACAGCCAATACAGGAGCAGAAAGCAAATCGGCTGATAAATGTGCTATCGATAGCGATTCCGGTGGCTGTTGCTATCCTGTTAGGTATTCGGCAAAAAGTAGATCTGGGTAGCTGGACAACTTACCTTACGCATCTGAATGCGGTCATCAATTCGATAACGGCGATTTTGCTATTGCTTGGGTTATACTTCATCCGGCAAAACAACGTAGTTGCTCACCGGCGCACGATGCTGGCAGCTTTTACCCTGGGGTCGATTTTTCTGGTGAGTTATGTATTGTATCACCTCACCAACGAGTCGACGTCCTTTGGGGGGCAGGGGTGGGTCAGGCCGGTTTATTATTTTCTGCTCGTATCACACATTGTGCTTTCCGTAGTAGTCGTGTGGTTTGTGCTGCGCGCTGTTTACTACGCGCTGAGCGGACAATTTGGGCGGCACGTGAAAGCAGTCAAATGGGCTTTTCCAATATGGCTGTACGTGAGCATTACAGGTGTCGTCGTGTATTTCATGATTAAACCTTATTATATACACTAACAACAAACTTATGAAACGCTGGACGGTTGCATTGATAGTATTGTTGCTGATGATGGCAAACACGGATCTGTTCGCGCAGTGTGCTATGTGCCGGGGAACGGTCGAGAGCACGGTTAGCAATGGACGGAGTGTGGTAGCTTCGCAACTGAACATTGGTATTATTTACTTGCTTGCTGCGCCTTATTTACTGGTGACGGCGGTAGCGTATATGTGGTACCGCAACAGCAAACGCGAACATGGAAAGCGTATCGAAATTGCAGGCCGTATTAAACGGGTTATGTCCTCGATGTAGGCAAGGTAAGATCTTCTGTAAGCCGTTTTATTCTCCGCGCGGCTTCGATGATATGCATGAACATTGCCCGCATTGTGGCCTGCGGTATGAGATTGAGCCGGGTTATTTTGTCGGCGCCATGTACGTTAGCTACGCCATTTCCGGGGGAATCGCACTGCTAATCGGCTTTATGCTGTTTTATCTGGCTGGTGATCCGGAAGGCTGGGTGTATGCCGCCGTTGTAGCACCGGTCATGGTGCTGATTGCGCCGATTAACTTTCGAATATCACGAGTGATCTGGCTCCACTACGTAGCCGGAATCAAGTATCAGCCGGGACTCTAGACATAGAGTCCCTTTTTTTGTGAAAAAATTTGGAGGGCCGTGCAACCAGCCAATGGCAATGCTGCATCTTGTTAGCAAATAAGGGTACCTCATGCTTCGACTTATACCGTTTTTTACGACCGAAACCCAGCTGATTGCCGCGCTACGACGCGGTGAGAGCCGGGCGCATAAGGTTGCTTACGAACGGTTTTCGGGTCGGATGCTGGGGGTATGCATGCGTTACTGCGCTAACCGCGACGACGCGGAGGAGGTGATGCTCGACGGTTTCATGCGCGTCTTTGAAAAAATCGACCAGTTTCGGGAAGACGGTAGCTTCGAGGGCTGGATTCGGCGGGTGATGGTTACTGAATCATTGATGTTTTTGCGGAAAAATAAGCAGTGGCGGCAAGAAATACCGATAGAAGACGCCGTAATCGAACCAGATTATGTATGGGCCGATTCCGCCATCCACGAGAACGATTTGTTGCGCATGGTCAATCAGCTACCCGATGGCTACCGAACCGTCTTCAACCTATACGCTATTGAAGGCTATAGCCACGCTGACATTGCCGATTTGCTGGGTATTTCGGAGGGGACGTCGAAATCGCAGCTAAGCCGGGCCAGAGCCATTCTACAGGCTACCATTTTAAAAGCAGAACAGGAACAACGAACGAACGAACATGGAACCCAACTCCGAAAAAAATCATCTTGACGACTTGTTTGCCCGCAAACTGGGCAAGCTCGAACGGCCTCCTTCATCGGATAGCTTTGCTCGTTTACAACAGCGTATGCAGGGCGGTCAGGAGCAGACGAGGGTGGTGTTCTGGCGAAATCAAACCGTACAGATGGCCGCTGCTGCCTGCCTGGCTGCCGTCCTGCTGTTTGGCTGGCTATATTCAAACGATCGGTCAACTAATCCCATTGGCAACAATCCGACTGCTTCGGTGAGCGAGAAAAAGCAACGGACAAGCGAGACAGGAGCAGATAAACAGCCGACAGTAGTTTCGACTGTAAATGAAGAAACGATGCCACAACTGGCCGATAATAAACCGGCGGCAGAACCGAAAGCGGCTGGAAGAAAACCATCGGCTCGTGCCAATAGCGAACGTAATCAGATTCCGCTGGAGCAGAAGCCGCTGGTAGCCACCGCCCTCGCAACAAAGGCTGCGCAGCAATCGCAAAGGGCAGCCGAAATGATGATCGATAAACCCACCCCAACGCCAGTGATAGCAGCCGTCCCACAGACCGCTGTAGCATCGAAGCCAGCCGCCGAGCGGGTGCTGATCGTAACCATTCAGGAACCGGAGGCCCTGGTAGCTGCCCGGCAAACGGCTACTTCGGTTGTCAACAATATGCCGGTGCTGGCGGCTAGTCCGACGAAGGAAGGAAAAGCCTCGTTCTGGAGTCAGGTGAAACGGCTGAAGCAGGATGATGACGTGGCACGTCAGGAGGGGCCGACGGATGAAAGTGGCCTGTTGAGCCGGGCCTACAAGGGCATCAGGCAAAAGCTGGAAAAAGATAAACCCGCCAAACAATGAGCAACCGATTCAGCATAGTATTGCTTTTGTTGACCATATGTGGAGTCAGTAGCTGGGCCAGAGCTATTCAGCCGACAGACTCGCTGGTGATTCGCTTCGCCAACCGAACCCGTATGGTTATCTACGCACCTGACAAAGCCGGTATTCAGGCGCTCTCCAACTACGACCTGAACAAGATTGTGCGGGAAATGGGTATGAAACTGGACTCCGTACCGAACGGGCAGACGGCAATCAGTCGTGATGGCGATCGGTTCCTGAAAGACACACTGCTCGTTGTTACCCGCCGGAAAGACGGCGTAATGATCGTCATCAATAATACAGACACGACGCGTTCTGATTCTGCCCGTAACCGTCGGGATTACAAAAAAGATGTAGATCGCAAGAATCGTAACAGCTGGGCCAGAGGTGTCGATATTCAGCTAGGGCTGAACGCGCTGATCACGCGTACGGCCGTGCCGGGCTATAGCCCGGCACGGCCGTACGAGCTACGGCCGGTCGGATCGCGTTATATTGCCATCGCCTTTCGACAGCGCCCAACACTTATCAATGGAAAACGAGCCAAACTAAGCCTGCAATATGGGGTGGAAGCGGCCTGGAGCAACTACATGTTCGATAATAATGTCGTTGCCAGTCGAGGCAGTGAAGGCGTCGTGCTGGCCCCTTACAGCGAACAGTTAAACAAAACGAAACTGACGACTTTTGCGCTGCAAGTACCTGTTGTGCCCAGGTTGAGTTTCTACAGCGCATCGGGTCGTAAATCGTTTCACATCGGGCTGGGCGGCTTTGTCGGGTACCGGCTGGACAGTTACACGAAAATAAAGCGGCAGAATGGCGACAAAAGCCGGGAACACAACAGCTTCTATCTGAACAGTCTGCGCTATGGGCTGGTTGGTCATATTGGCCTGCAACGAACGAGTCTGTTCGTCAAATACGACCTAAATCCGCTATTTCAAGTGGGGAAAGGTCCTGACGTACGCTCGATCAGCTTTGGCTTTATGCTATGACAGACGATAAATCGATTGCTATTATTGGCTTGGGATGGCTGGGCCTGCCGTTGGCCGAAGTGTTGCTGGCGCGGGGCTACGTTGTGAAAGGTAGCACAACGACAGCCGAAAAAGCCGCTCAATTGATCGATCAGGGTATCGACGCAAAGGTGCTAAGGCTTGATCCGGCACCCACAACGAACCCTGCGGAGTTGCTGACTGCCGATACGGTCATCATCAATATTCCTCCCAAAGCCGGTCAGCAGGGCGACTCCTTCCATCCGCAGCAGGTAGGTTATCTGGTCGATGCTATCCGCAGGGGGGCTGCCCGGCACATAATCTACATCAGTTCGACATCGGTATATCCAGAACGGTCGGAGCCTGTAGCGGTAAGCGTGGAAGATGACGTGCACACGCCCGATCAATCAGCCGCACCAGCGTTGGTCGAGGCCGAGCAAAAGGTGCTTACGTTGGCACCGGAGCGGTTGGTTACCATTCTGCGTTGCGGGGGGCTAATGGGCTACGGCCGGATCCCGGGAAAATACGTCGCTGGCAAAACGGTCGATACGGGAGCTGTGCCGGTAAACTACATTCACCGCGATGATGTGATTGGGCTACTGATCGCTGTGATGGATAAAAAGCTGCACGGAACGTTTAACGCCGTAGCACCGGAGCACCCAACCCGAGAAGCCATATATCGCCGGAGCTGCACTGATTTTGAGTACGATCTTCCTACGTTCGTCGCACCAGAAAAACCCCTTACGTACAAAGTAATCAGCCCGGAAAAACTCATTCTGGCAACAGATTACTCGTTTCAGTATCCAAACCCGTTGGAATTTCCGTACTCGCAGTCGTAGTGGGCGCAACCAGCCTCTTCGCTGCCGTAGGCAAAGCCACTACCGACTGCAAAGAGGCTGGCCCAAACTACGTTACGACCGCAGGAGTTGCCGCATGCGGGTCATGAAGAAACCGCTGGTAGGGCGGGAGCGGGGCGTAATAGCCCGGTTGAGTGCCGCCAGAAACAGGAAATAACCCCGACCGTGCCAGGCCCGGAACCGCTCGCTGAGCGAAGCATCGTAGTTGGGAAGGTAATCGAGTAGCTGATCGAGGTCGAACTTATCTGACGCCACGCCCACGCCCGCCCGCTGACCATCGATAGCGTTGCAGGCCTGTTCGTAATGGTTCGGTTGCGGAATCATCAGGACCGGCTTGCCCAGATAAGCCGCTTCACACACCGATTCAAAACCAGCTGTTGTAACGACCGCCCGGCTGCGGGCCATAAACTCCAGAAATCGCTTGCCATCGATCGCGTGATACGTGAGTGTTTCATCGACCGGCTGGTCGGGGCCGGTAGCCTGCGCGTGGAAACCGTCGATTGGAATAGCCGGGTGCTGTTGGTGGGCCTTCTCAACTTCGCAGCGTAAGCCCGGTTGCGTAACATAGGCCAGCAATGAATCGCCCGAGACGGGTTTCAACTGGGTTACTTCCTGCCGTAGCAGGGGCGGTACAATGCGTACGCGCTGCTGCGGGGCGTCGGGCTGCTGATCGAACGAGAGCGCCAGCATTTCTTCCGCACCAAAACAGGTTATATGCGTGCTAAGCTTAAACGCGAGACGATATAGCCACTGCCCTTTCGGCCGCTGAAAGTTGGGGTGAAAAGCCATGTACTGGTGGGCTACACACACCATCGGTACCGACGGCCGCAGCAACCCGTAGGTCAGCCCGCCGAGCATCTCGAAAAAATTCATGACCACGTCGGGTCGTTGCTGCTCGATGATGTCGTATACCTGTTGCAGGCTCCGCCATAGCCCACCAATGTGCCTGATGGCGTAGAGCGTCGTTTTAGTCGGCTGTAGGGCGTTTGAGGCAGGGTTATAAAACAAACCGGGGCTGAAAATTGGCGTAATCGGTGCGTCGAACGCATCCCGGAAAAAGGCCGGGACGTTTCGTTGTTCGGTTACGCTGACTAACGCTCCCGTCACTTCATGACCAGCCGATTTCAGGAGCTGGGCGAGCGATAACGCCTGCGTCAGATGCCCCCGTCCTTCGCCCTGAACAATGAATAATACGCGCATAATGCTGCCGGTTGGTATGTAAAGATAAACAGGTTAAGAGATAAGCGAACGGGTATCGTTGGTTACGGGGGTTATTCCGCCCATTTCTTTTTCCCCGGCTTTATCCTCATCGGGGGCCAAATCCGAGGTGTAGTAGAGCAGGCTCCAGTTGCCCTGATGATCTTCAACCAGTGCGCTCAGCGATTCGACCCAGTCACCGGAGTTCATGTACAGAATACCGTCGAACTCACGAATGGCGGGTTGGTGAATGTGTCCGCAGATGATCCCGTCGCAGCCACGGGCGCGGGCTAGTTCGGTCAGCTTCTGCTCGTAATCGGAAATGTAACTGACGGCCTTCTTGATCCGTGATTTTATCTGCTGCGACAGTGAATAGTAGGGTTTCCCCTGCCAGCTCCGGTATTGGTTGTAAAACTTATTGATCCACAACAGAAACGTGTAGCCGATATCGCCCAGGTAAGCCAGCCACTTCATGTGCGACGTGACCGAGTCGAACACGTCGCCGTGGGTAACGTAGAACCGGCGGTGCCCGGAATTAAGCATGTAATCTTTCCGGATCGAGAAGTTTTTGCCAACTCGTAGCGGCATTACCTGATCCAGAAAATCGTCGTGGTTGCCCCGCAGGTAGATAACTTTGGTATCGTAGCGAACGATTTGCTTTAAAACCGTTTTAAAAAAGGCGGTATGCTTTTTCTTCCACGTGCCATACTGTTTCAGTTGCCAGCCGTCGATAATGTCGCCGTTGAGAATAAGGCGCTGGCAGGAGTAGTTGCGCAGAAATTCGGTGGCTTCTTTAGCCTTCGAACCGGCGGTGCCCAGGTGGACATCGGAAAGAACAATAGTGCGAAACTGCGTACCTGATTTCATGGACGAAGCTACCGATTGAATATGATGTGGAGTTTATGGAGATGTTACCAAATTGCCAACTTTTCGTCCTTGCGATCAGTCGGTTATAATCAGCTTTAGTGGCAAAACGAATGGAAAATCCCGTATTGATATTTGGCGCTGGCAGTCTGGGACTGACCGCGCTCGACCTGTTTCAGCGTAACAACGTCGTGGTCTACGGACTGCTGGATGATAAAGCCGAGTTACACGGTAAAGAGTACGGAGATGTTACCGTACTGGGTGATACCGACGATGATGGCTTCCTGAAGTTGATCGGGCAGAAGTGCGAAGGATTCGTCGCTATTGGCGATGGCCGGGTGCGTAAGCGGCTGGTGAAGATGCTCAATGAGCGTCGGAAAGTGCAGCCTGTCAACGCTATTCACGATACTGCCCTCGTATCGGCACTGGCAACGCTCGGGCACGGTAATCTGATTGCCGCCCGCGCCGTTGTAAACCCGTACGCTGAAATTGGTCATCACTGCCTGGTTCTGGCGGGAGCCGTGATTGATGCGCAGGCCAAACTGGGCGACTTCGTTCAGGTTGGTCCCGGCTGTATCGTCAACAGTGGCGTTACGATTGAAGAGGGCGCGTTTATCGGTAGCGGTGCCGTTATTGTGGCGGGTGTGACAGTCGGTAAAAACGCCCGCATCGGTGCCGGATCGGTCGTTGTCGAAAATGTCGATGCCAACGCTACTGTATTTGGTAATCCAGCGAAGAAAATCGGCTGACGGTCGATTATATACGATTACGGTATACAGTTCTCGGCGCACGGTCAGCGTTGACCCCCGAAAACTGTATACCGTACACCGAGAACCTGAAATCTATTCTACGTACAGGACTTCATTCGCCAGGAAGTCCTGATAAGTGCGCTCAATCCCGTCGCTTAGCTCGGTGCTGTGGTGCCATCCCAGATTGTGCAGGCGCGAGACGTCCATCAGTTTGCGGGGTGTACCGTCGGGTTTGCTGGTATCCCAACGCAGCTCGCCTTCGTAGCCAACGGTTTTCTGCACCAGCTCGGCCAGTTCGCGGATAGTCACGTCTTCCCCCGTACCGATGTTGACGAACAGTTCGCCGTCGTACGAATTCATCAAAAAAACGCAGGCTTCGGCTAGGTCGTCAGCGTGGAGAAACTCACGGCGGGGTGAGCCCGTTCCCCATACTTCGACCGTCGGTTCGTTGTTGATCTTAGCTTCGTGAAACTTACGGATCAGGGCGGGCAGCACGTGCGAACCTTGCAGGTTGTAATTATCGTTAGGTCCGTAGAGGTTCGTCGGCATGGCCGAGATAAAATTGGCACCGTACTGACTGCGATACGCTTCGCACAGTTTGATGCCCGCAATTTTGGCGATGGCGTAGGGCTCGTTGGTTGACTCCAGAAAACCACTCAGCAAGTACTCTTCTTTGAGCGGCTGCTCAGCCATTTTCGGATAGATGCACGACGAACCCAGAAACAGCAGTTTTGTAACGCCCGCTTTGTAGGCGCTATGGATGATGTTGGTTTCGATCATCAGGTTATCGTACAGAAACTCGGCACGATAGATGTTATTGGCCAGAATGCCGCCTACTTTGGCAGCCGCCAGGAAAACGTAATCCGGGCGCTCAGCCTCGAAGAAGGCAGCAACCGCTTCCTGATTCCGCAGGTCCAGTTCTGACGACGTACGGGTTATAATATGTTCATGGCCGTCGGCTTCCAGTTTACGGACGATGGCCGAACCAACCATACCCCGATGACCGGCAACGTAGATGCGAGCTTGTTTTTCCACAACAGTTGTATGCTTAATCTGTACCGAATCCGTCGGCAAGGCGGGTAAACAAAATAATCACGCTCCGGAGAGCGTTGCAAAACTACTAAACTTCGGGCACCAATTGCCGCTGTAATCATGACCTCATTGGTACATAACTACTTACTGGTCGGCGTTTTACTGGGATTTGCCTCAATGGGTAAGGCGCAGACCACCGAACCCGCTTCGCTGACCACGGCTACCAAGCCTGTACTCGAAGCATCGGGTAAGAGTTCATCCCCTGCCTCGCTGACTACGCTGGGGTTGCCAAGCATGTCGTCGCTCAACGAACAGAAAGATGCCTACGTTGCCAGCGTCGCTGATCTGGGGTTAAAACTGAAGCAACTCAAAAAAGCGAAGGAGAGCCGAAAGTCGAAAGCCAAACTCTCGAAAACAGAGTATGAGGGCCTGTCGATGATTAAAGCGTACACCAAAATCGGCAGTGGCGACCGTACCATCGTAGAAGAGTTTTACGTATTGAAAGACAATAATGCGGCAAAACCACTGGCGTACGTCCGCGACATATACCGCTACTACCAGCGGTCGGGGCGGGTGTCGAGTGCTATCGTGAAAGACGAAGGCAGCGGCCTGTTGCTGCACGGCCCCTACAAGCGGTTTCAGAACGGCGATCTGGTTGAAGAGGGTAACTACTATGCCGGTATGAAAGATGGCCGCTGGGAGCGGTACGACGCGCGCTTTATGCTGATCGACAAAACCCACTGGCGACGGGGCATCCCGGCGGAGTCGCTGGTATCCTACTACGATTCGACGCATCATACCATTCGCGAGATCGTACCGATGGAATACGGCAAGGTGAAAGGCACCTACATGGCATTCCACGAAAACGGAATTCTGGCGGAGGAAGGCAAGTACGACAACGGTATCAAGATCGGTCGGTGGACGGAGTTTTACCCAATCAGCCCCAGCGGTCGCCGGATGCGCAAAAAAGTTACGCAGTACGGGGCCGATCAGTGGGACACGGGTTTTGAGCCGTACGTGATCTCCGAATGGGACGAGAAAGGGAAAGCTACCTACGAACGCGGTAAGGAAAAAGTTATCGAAGAAGAGGAAGCCGACAACTAGCCAATTCACGATACGAGTCAGGCAAACGAAACAGCACCGGTACCGAAGAGATGATCTCAAGGGTACCGGTGCTGTCGTATCAGGGGTAAGCTAAACGGCTATTTGAATACTCCTTTGGGGTCGGCCCGTTTGGTCATCAGTTCATTGAGAAAACTCAGATCAAGCACCGACATATCGAGTTGACGGGCCTGGTGAAAGTACTCCCAGGCTTTGTCGTAATCGGTTTTTAGAAAGCTTACCAGTGCCAGCTTCTGATACGATGCAGCATGGTTGGGGTCTTGGGTAACGATACGCTGTAGCTGTTGCTCGGCGTCGTCCAGCGTAGCCCGGTTGTGGTCTTTCTCGAATTGCTTGATTTCAACCGTAGCCAGATCACCCATCAGCTCAATGTTCGGGCTGGAAACGTCGATGCCTTTTTTCAGCAGACGGGCCGCTTCGGTCAGGTTCTCTTTCTGGTAGGTAACCACGCCCAACCCCCAATACGCATCGGCGTTCCGGTCGTTGAGCAGCCACGCCAGATTGAAGCGGTGTGCCGCCGTGTCGAGCTGACCATCGGCGACGTAATCCCAGCCGCGGGCGGCAAAAAAATCACTGGCTTCGGCGCGGCTGGCAAAGTTCTGATCGCAGTCGTTCAGGAAGTGGATTTCACGATCGATCTGCTCGGCGGATTTGGGCCGTTCGCCAAATAAAGGCGTGATGTTGAGCGTGTTGATGTCGACCGACTCAGAGCGGGTATTGTCTGAGTCGGCTGTCGTGACGGTATGGCTGGCGGCATGAGCGGCAACCGGGCGCGCCGACGACATCAGCTGTCGCGGCTGTGCCGCAGCAACCAGTGGTAGCAGTGCCAGGATCAGACTCCAATGTCCCCGATTCCTACGAACATTCATACAAACAGTCAAGCAACGCATTGTCTGGTTAGAACGATACTCGCATACCGGTTAGTACATCCGGTGATTGATAAGCCCCAGGTGTTACGGTACCATCACGCGGGCAGATTGGCCGACAGGCAGTATGCGCAGTCGTATTTTCCGCCGTTGGGGCTATAAGTTTAGCTGTTTTTCTCCAATCATCCTATCGTTTGCCCCCGCGCGAACTGCTCCGTTTCGGACCGGCTGGACGGGGACCACCCGGCCGTGCGCTCTTGGGTCGACTGGCGGCTTTTTTCGCGGCTTTCACCTTTGCCAGCTGACTGGCACGCCCATCGGCCGTGTTTTTAAATTTCTTCTCGTGAAAGGCCCCCTTGAAGGTTGGGTCTTCTTTCCGGCGCTGCTCGTCGACGGCACGGAGCATTTCCTGCTCCTCATCAAACGGAGTTTCCGTAATCTCCACCTCGGCAGGTACGGGTTGGCGCGGGACCGTCATGCGAATGATCCGTTCGATCTTCTCGACGTGGTAATTCTCCATCATCGTGACGAACGTGATTGCCCGCCCGGTCCGGTTAGCCCGTCCTGTCCGGCCAATCCGGTGTACGTAGTCTTCGTAGATCAGCGGTACGTCGAAATTGATCACGTGACTGACCTCGGCAACGTCGATACCCCGCGCAGCCACGTCGGTCGCAACGAGTACCCGGACGTTTCCTTCCTTGAAGGCCTCCATCGAATTGATACGCGTATTCTGGCCTTTGTTGGCGTGAATGACCCGCACCTGATTCGGTTCAAACACCTTGCGCGTCAGAAACTTGTAAATGTTCTCGGCTGATGTCTTTGTTCGGGCAAAAACAATGACGCGCTGCGCATCGTCCTGCGTCAGCAGATGCTCCAGCAGATTGATCTTCGTACGGAAGTTGGGGACTTCGTAGATCACCTGATCGACCATATCGGCCGTCGATGCCTGTGGGGTCACTTCGATCTTGACGGGTGCTTCCAGAAACTCGCCCGAAAGCCGCTCGACCCGTCCGCCGAACGTGGCCGAAAACAGCAGGTTCTGCCGCTTTGTCGGGATAACTTCCAGAATGGCCCGGATCTGGGGCATGAAGCCCATATCCATCATTTTATCGGCTTCGTCGAGTACCAGCGTGCGGATGTCTTTCGTGACCAGCTCACCCGCCCGATAGAGATCCATAAACCGGCCGGGTGTGGCCACTACCATGTCGACGCCCTGTTGGAGCGTTTCGATCTGCGTTTTCGGACCAAGTCCACCGTAAGCCACCACGTGCCGCAGGTCGGTATATTTGGCCAGTTCCGTAACGGCTTTGCTGATTTGAATTGCCAGTTCGCGGGTGGGGGCCAGGATCAGGGCGCGCGGATTTTTGCCCTGTGCGTACTTGATCTTCATCAGCAGTGGCAACAGATAAGCCGCCGTTTTTCCCGTACCGGTCTGCGCAATGCCGAGCACGTCGTGGTTGCCCAGACTGATCGGGATGGTTTTCTGCTGAATCGGCGTCGGTTCGGTGTAGCCAAGATCGGCCACGGCGTTGAGCAACTGCCGATTTAACTCAAATTGATCGAAGGAAGTAATATCCATAGTGGAAAGCAGGGCCGTAACCGACTGTTCATCAGCCAGTCAGTTCGTGATTCGTGACCCCAATAGGCATTACTAACCCCATTTACCCCTAAAACGGTTTCAATATGCGCTCAACACCACTCACATAACCTGACCCAAACAGGTTGACGTGTACCAGCAGTGGGTACAGATTATAGATCGGAACACGCTCGTCGAAACCGGCGTCGAGTGGAAACGCTTCGTTGTAAGCATCGTAGAAGCGGGAGTCGAAACCGCCGAACAGCCGGGTGTGCGCCAGATCGGCCTCGCGAAAACCGTAGTACACCGCCGGGTCGATCAGTGCCGGTTTACCATCTTCGGTAATCATCACGTTTCCTGACCACAAGTCGCCGTGCAGCAAGGCCGGGCGTTCGGCTGGCAGCAGGTCGGGCAGGCGGTCGCGCAGCCGTAACAGCGACTCGTAGACGGGTTTCGACAGCAGTTCGTTGTAAAACGCCATCCCCGCCTGCGGGAGGAGTCGATGATCGAAGAAAAAGGCCAGTCCGTTTGCCGTGGGCTGATTATTCTGCGGCAGTGAGCCGATGTAGTTGTTGAACGATAGGCCGAATGTGGGTTGCGTGTGCGAATGAATTTCGGCCAGCGACTGTCCCAGTGTTTCCCAGTAGTCGTCGTTGATTTTGCCGGAGTCGATGTAACTCAGCACCAGATACGATTTGTCCTGATGCCGCCCGCAGCCAATAACGTCGGGAATAGTCATCGTATCCGTCTGTCGCAGTAGATTTAGCCCTTTGGCTTCCGCTTCAAACATATCGGCTATCTGATCAGCGTGGTTCCACTTGACGAAGTACACGCCCTCCGACGAAAACACCTGCGCTGCCGTATTGATATCCCCACCCGCTAAAAACTGCGCTTCGATGACCTCGACTGGGTGGCCGAGTGCCGAAAACAGAACACTTTCAAAAAACGAGAACTGCTCGTCACCCCAGAAATCCATATAGGTTGTATTCACCGGGTCGGCCCCGGTCCGTGAGTCAATTAATTACTTTTGCAAAATACCGCGCTTATGAACCTGCACCTGCAACACCTGTACGAACTGGCACAACGCCCAACCCGGCGGATCGTCGGGCTTATGTCGGGTACGTCGCTCGATGGCCTCGATGTCGCTCTGTGTACTATTTCGGGTAGCGGCCCCGGCACGCAGGTGACGCTGGAGCAGTTTGCGACCATACCGTACGATGACGAGCTGAAAGCCCACATCCGCACGATCTTCGCTAAAGAACAAATCGAATTCGAGACGCTTTGTTTGCTCAACCCCTACATCGGTCGACTCCACGGACGGCTTGTACTCGATTGCCTGCGTCGGTGGAACGTGCGCCCCGACGAGGTCGACCTGCTGGCCAGTCACGGGCAAACAGTGTACCATGCACCAAAACGACAGCATGGCCGGGCTGAATTTCCGAACGCGACCCTGCAAATTGGTGATGGCGACCATGTGGCCGTAACTACCGGCATCATTACGCTCAGCGACTTTCGGCAGAAGCACGTAGCTGCGGGTGGAGAAGGCGCACCGTTGGCCGTGTATGGCGATTATTTCATGTTCTCAAAAGCGGGTGAAAACCGTATCCTGCTCAACATGGGCGGTATCGCTAATTTCACGTACCTGCCCGCCGATCAGGATGCCAGCGCGGTATTTACGACCGACACGGGGCCGGGCAACACCCTGCTCGATGCCTGTGCCCGCCAGTTTCTGAACCAGCCCTACGACGCCGACGGACAACTGGCTGCCAGCGGTCAGATCGACGAAGCGTTTCTGTGGGCGCTGAAAGACAATACTTTTTTTGATGCCCCCTTTCCCAAAACGACTGGCCCCGAAGTATTTGGTGATGGTTACGTACAGAACGCCCTGACCCGCAGCCAAACGCAAACAATCTCCCCCGCCGACCGTATGGCGACGCTCGTTCAGTTCAGCGCCGATACCATCGCGCAAGCCATCCGGCGCGTCCTGCAACCCGGCGAGCCTTACACCGTGTATATGAGTGGGGGCGGCATGCACAACCCAACCCTGACCCGCGCCATCCGCGCTCAACTGCCGAAGTGCACGTTTGGCCGCACCGACGAACTGGGCATCAGTGGCGATGCGAAAGAGGCTGTGCTTTTCGCCGTCCTCGCCAACGAGTGTGTTATGGGCAGTACTACGTCGTTCGGTAGCCGCGAAGGCGTCCCGACCGTCAGTATGGGAAAGATTAGCTTTCCCGGCTAGAAACGAGTGGCTGCGCGCATTGCTATTTCGCCTGATATGATTTAGATTGTGTACTGATAATCAACTTTCTGACCTAAGAATATGATGGTTATTCGTACGCAGATAAATCCACTGATTAGTGCACTGAACGGGTTGATATGGTTAGTCGGCATCAGCGTACTATTGATCCTGACTGGCTTGTTTTACCTCAACAGCGAGTATGAAAACCCAGACCCTATTGCTGAGCAATCGACAATACGCACCGTCGAATCACCAAAACGCCAATCGCTGACGCCGGTTCAACTGAAAGGGAAAGACCTGTTCGTCGCTAATTGTGGGCAGTGCCATGAGGTGACTGATGGGGTTCTTGTCGGTCCCGGTTTGCTGGGCGTGTCTTTGCGGGTACCCAGTCAGCAGTGGCTTGTTGACTGGATAAAGAACCCTTCGGCGGTAGTTGGGTCTGGTGACGTTTACGCCCGTGCGATCGTAAAAAAGTTTGCTCCCGTTGTAATGCCCGGCTTCTCAAATCTGAGCGAAAAAGACATCAACGCTATCATTGACTACATCAATACGCACGAGTCAGTGGGTGGCGCGTTTACCATGTAACTTTAAAGAGACGATGTACGTCTGTGCTGTCGCTATCTAGCGCGGTATATCAGCCTGTTAATTCTTCGGGCGGAAGACATTCATCTTACTCTCATCGGTGGTGATAAAAGGTCCGTTGATGAGGTCGATGCAGTAGGGGATAGCGGGAAACACCGCCGACAGGCATTGGCCGATGGCCGTAGGTTTGCCAGGCAGATTCAGCAGTAAGGTCTGGTTGCGGATGCCAGCCGTTTGGCGGGAAAGAATTGCCGTCGGGACGTATTTCAGGCTCTCCTGCCGCATTAATTCGCCGAAGCCGGGGAGCATCTTCTGGCAGACGGCTTCGGTCGCTTCGGGTGTAACGTCGCGGAGGGCCGGGCCGGTGCCGCCTGTCGTCACGACGAGGCAGCAGCCTTCGGTGTCGGCCAATTCGATCATCGTCGCTTCGAGCTGGTCCTGCTCGTCGGGAATGACGCGGTACACGGGTTCCCAGTCGCAGGTGAGCCAGTCGGTCAGGTAGGAGACGACGGCCTTGCCGGGGATGTCTTCGTACACCCCCGCGCTGGCCCGGTCAGACACGTTAATTATACCAATGCGAATCATGGTTTAGTCTAAAGTTTAATGGTTAAGGTTTAAGGTTAGTCTCGGCAGAACGTTGAACCTTAACCATTAAACCTTGAACTGCACGCTACTTTCTGCGCTTGAGCGCGAGATCGTGCGCGGTGTCGTAGTAAGAACGGAGGCTGTGCCAGTCGAATATTTCGGCGATGTTTTCGACCCGGTTGCGCTGTTGAATCCGGTCGCGCTGACTCAGCCGTACGAACCGGTACAGCATGTCAGCAAGCTCGTCGGCGGCTTCGTTGAACGAGTTGGTCCGGCGGTTCACGACGTAAATACCCCGGTTTTCGTAGTCACGCATGATCTGCATGATGAAATCACCGAATCCCGACTGGTCGCTCGTAACGGTCGGAATACCCCGCACCACGCATTCCAGCGGGGTGTAGCCCCACGGCTCGTAATAGCTGGGGAATACCCCCAGGTGGCAACCCCGTACAAACTGACTGTAGTCGAGGCCAAACAGTGGGTTGGTCGACGCAATGAAATCGGGGTGGTACACGATCTTAACCCGGTCGGCTTCGTTATTGACGAGGTTCGCCTGCCGGATAAAGCGCGTCATGTCGTCTTCCTGCACCAGATTGTGGGTCACGAAAGGCGGCAGCGTTTTTGTCTTCCAGCTTTGAATCGTTCGACGGAGCCGCAGCCGCCAGTATTCGTCGATAAACGAGTTGAGGTCAGGAATTTTGGTGTCGTTCTGCGATGCAGCTGCCAGAAAGAGCCGTTCGCCCACCTGCTTCTCGATATTCTCGCAGGTTTCGTGAATCTCATCGAGCAGGGCCCGCGAGTGTAGCACGTCGGGGTTGATAGACGTATACGGTTGGCGCGTTACGAGGAACATCACCACCGTCATGTCCATCTCTTCCTGCTTCATGCGGTAATTCAGCCGGGCGAGGGCCTCCAGCGTCAGGTCGTACCCTTTGTTGGAAAACTCGAACCGGCCCGACGTGAAGAAGTAGAGCGTCTTGTCGAGATCGAAGGAGTAGCTCTGGAAGAAGTGGCCCATGATAAACTCATGGATCTTGTCTTTATAGCGAACGTGCAGGTTCTGAAACTCGTGCGTAGCCGCAAAGCGCGTAACGTTCAGGCCGTTGGGGAGTACCAGATCGGGGTTACGGCCGAGAAAAACCTCGCATTCCCGCGCCGTCACGTCGCTGACGGTCGTGAATACGTGGGCCTGCAAAGCCGCCAGCCGCTCGATGGTGGCCTGCGTTTCGATACCGTAGTGCTGAGCTTCGCGCAGCCAGTCGAAGAAAGGCAGTTTGCCGTAGAAGCCCGCTTCGTTCTGAGCTAGGTACCGCCCCAGCATAGTCGCGTGGGTCGTGAAAATCGTCGCAATTCTGACGTTGTCTTTCCGCAGGTCAGGCAGGCCGGTGCTTGCCATCCACTCGTGGAAGTGCGCCACAAAATCGACACGACGCGCGTGGTTTTCAGCCAGAATGGTCATGAACTGCCGCACCATGTCGCCGAAAATAATGGTTTGGTTGACCAGGTCTTCAACGTTGAGCGTCGGTAGCTTGTGATCGCGCCAAAGCCGCCCTTTGATCTCGTTGAGCTGACCGACCGGCATACTGTAGATGTCGAACAGCACCACGCGTGGCCGACCCGTAATAAGCCAGTAGCCATACTCGACCCGGTAGCCCATCTGCCGCATCTTGCTGACCGTCTGCCCGATTTCGGTTTCGTCGGAATCAACGATCGGTTCAAACTCGGCGGCTGCTTTCTGGGGAAAATACGGCCCCAGCGCAACATAATTGTCGTCCCACTTTTCGACCATCGCCGGTACTTTCGACCGGATGACCGTGTAAATACCACCGACCTGGTTACACACTTCCCAGGCTACTTCCAGCAGTAGTTTGCGTTTTGAGGTTGAAAAGACGGATTCCAAGGCTAGTCCAGTTGTTTAATAAGCCGGGTGATAGGTTGACACCGGCCAGGTTTACTTATTTATATACGAACGGGCATCTGTCACTTCTGTTTGCCCATTTCTTGTCAAGGTAAAATTAAAACCGGGATGAATGCTATAAGCGCCCGTTTCCCCTGACTTATTTACTGCGATAAAGCCAACCTGCACGTCTTTATAATCCTGCTTTTTCACAATCCGTAGCGCGGCTTCTTCGCAGGCCTGCTGTGGCGTACGGCCCTGCCGCATCAGTTCGACCACTAGAAACGAGCCGCAAGTACGCATAACCAGCTCGCCCAGACCCGTTGCGCAGGCCCCACCGATCTCATTATCAACGAATAGCCCGGCTCCGATAATTGGCGAATCGCCCACCCGACCGTTCATCTTGTAGGCCAGCCCGCTCGTTGTGCAGGCACCGGAAATATTACCGGCTTTGTCGATCGCCAGCATACCGATTGTGTCGTGCCGTTCGATGTTGATAACGGGTTTGTACTTGGCCGTCTTCAGCCACGTTTGCCAGGCCGCTTTCGAGGCCGGCGTCAGCAAATTTTCTTTTTTGAACCCGTTCGCTAGCGCAAATCGCTGCGCGCCTTCGCCACTCAGCATGACGTGGGGCGTTTTTTCCATTACAGCCCGCGCCACGGAAATGGCGTGCATGATATTTTCCAGATACGTGACCGAACCTGCATTGCCATTTTCGTCCATGATGCAGGCATCGAGCGTTACCCGACCGTCGCGGTCAGGCAGCCCGCCGTAACCCACACTGGTATCGTTGGGGTCGGCTTCAGGAACACGGACACCCGCTTCGACCACATCGATCGCGCGTTTGCCCTGATCGAGTACGGCCTGCGCAGCTGCGTGGGCTTTTGGCTGTTTCCAGGTTGAGAGAATAAGAGGGCCACCCTGAGGCAATCCTGACTGGACGGTGTCGGATGCGATCGTCTTTGCGGGCTGAAGTTGAGTAGCGCGGAACGCCAGCGAGGGGAATAGACTCACCAGCGGACCCAATCGTAAAAAGTGTCGTCTGTTTACCATGAAGTGAGGGTTACGGGCCCAAATAAAGGAATTAACTAGTGGCTTTCACTACTTTTGACCGACTTTCTTCCCTGTCACTCATGGTGGATTCTGATAAACATATTTTACTGATGGACGGCCCCGATGCGAAGGGGTTGATTTACCACGTTACCGGTGTTCTGTTCCGGCACGGCCTCAATATCATCCACAACGACGAATACGTCAGCCCGACAGGCCGGTTTTTTATGCGGACTGAATTCGACGGAAACGTCAATGAAAAAGCGCTGTTGCAGGACCTGACATCGACCCTATCTGACCAGACTGACGCCGAGGGAATCACGTTTCGGCTCAACCCCAAGCGCCGGAAGAATATCGTGATTATGGTCACGAAAGAACACCACTGTCTGGCCGAACTGCTGATTCGGTACGCATTTGATGAACTGGACGCGGATATTCTGGCCGTGGTGAGCAACTACAACACCCTGCAACCGCTGGTCAGTAAATTTGGTATTCCGTTCCACTATGTATCGCACGAAGGAAAGAGCCGCGAAGAACATGAAGAAGCCATTCTGCGAACGCTGGCGATCTACGAACCGGAATACCTCGTGCTGGCCAAATACATGCGGGTGCTGACACCAGCTTTCGTACGGCATTACCCGAACCGCATCGTCAATATCCACCATTCCTTTCTACCCGCATTCGTGGGGGCTAACCCGTACCGGCAGGCGTATGAACGGGGTGTCAAAATCATTGGCGCAACGGCCCACTTCGTCAACAATGATCTGGACGAAGGGCCGATTATCGCGCAGGACGTAAAAGAGGTAAACCACCGGCAACAGGCGGGGGATATGGCGATGGAAGGGCGCGACGTCGAGAAAATCGTGCTGTCGCAGGCGCTCAAACTGGTCTTCAACGACCGGGTATTTATCGCTGGCAACCGAGCCATCGTGCTATAATTTCAACCGATTGCATTGCAGTTTGAGCAAATAATCCGTCGAAATTTCACCAAATCCTTATCTTTCGACTCGGAATACGTCAACTCATAAATAACTCTTTCCCTTTACCTGCCTTTCAGACCCGCCATGCAAAAGCTTCAGGCACTGGATTACATTGTTTTCTTTTTCTATTTCATCATTGTTGCTTCGTACGGTGTCTGGATTTACCGGCGTAAACAAACCGAAAAAATGTCGACAACCGACTTTTTTCTGGCGGAAGGATCACTGACCTGGTGGGCCATCGGCTCGTCGCTGATCGCGTCGAACATTTCGGCCGAGCAGTTTATCGGTGCGTCGGGCGATGGCTTTGCGATGGGACTGGCTATTGCCACCTACGAGTGGATGGCTGCGGCTACGCTTATCGTAGTAGCGATATTTTTCATGCCGATCTACCTCAAGAACCGGATCTTTACGATGCCGCAGTTTCTGACGCAGCGGTACAACAACACGGTATCAATGATTATGGCCGTTTTCTGGCTGTTTCTCTACGTACTCGTTAACCTGACGTCGATTCTGTTCCTCGGTGCGCTGGCTGTATCGACCATTTCGGGGCTGAACTTCACGCTGTGTATGATCGCGCTGGCGGTGTTTGCCGTCATCATCACCATTGGCGGGATGAAAGTAATCGGCTTTACCGACGTAATTCAGGTGTTCTTCCTGATTATGGGCGGGCTGGCCACGACCTATCTGGCTATCGAACTGGTGTCGGCGCAGAGCGGTACGGCGGGCGTTGCCAACGGACTGAACATCATGCTCACCCAGTCGTCGGACCACTTCCAGATGATCTTCACGAAAGACAATCCGTTTTATTCGTCATTGCCCGGCCTTACGGTGCTGATCGGCGGGATGTGGATTGTGAACCTGAACTACTGGGGCTGTAACCAGTATATCACCCAGCGGGCGTTGGGTGCCGATCTGAAAACGGCCCGGCAGGGCATTCTCTTCGCGGCTCTGCTGAAACTGCTCATGCCGGTCATCGTTGTGCTGCCGGGTATTGCCGCCTACACCCTGTACCAGAAAGGGCTGTTTCAGAAAGAGATGCTCGACGCGTCGGGTGAAATCAACAAAGACCACGCCTACCCAGTACTGCTGAACCTGCTGCCAACGGGTCTGAAAGGGCTTTCGTTTGCCGCTCTGACCGCTGCCGTCGTAGCCTCGCTGGCGGGTAAGGCCAACTCGATTTCGACCATCTTCACGCTCGACATTTACAAGAAATACATTGCACCCGAAGCGGAAGATGCCAAGCTGGTCAACATCGGGCGGATTACCATTGTCGTCGCGATGATTCTGGCGATTCTGATTTCGCCGTTCATGGGTATCGACAAGAAAGGTGGATTTCAGTTCATTCAGGAAATGACCGGGCTTGTGTCGCCGGGTGTATTTGCCGCCTTTATCATGGGCTTCTTCTGGAAACGGACCAACTCGTCGGGGGCCTTGTTTGCCATCGTCGGGGGCTTCCTGCTGTCGCTGTTTTTCAAATATGTGCTGCCGGGCGTGGTCGATCTGTCGTTCCTGGCTCCGATGGGCTTCGCCGTACAGGGGGCCGATGGTATCTACACGATTCCGTTCCTCGACACGATGGGCTTCGTATTCCTGATCTGTGTGTTCGTCATGTTCATACTGGGTATGCAGAAGCCAAGTCTGAAAGGGCTGCAAATCGACTCCAGCATGTTTAAAGTGGCTCCCGAATTCACGATCGGCGCGACGCTGGTATTGATGACCGTAGTCGGGCTGTACGTTTATTTCTGGTAGTGAACTAGTTTCACCACGGGCGCAATGGCGTCGGCACTGGCTTCGATTCGTTCGTATTCGCCCAGCACTGCCGACGCCATTGTTAGTTCCGGACGACGGTACTGCATCGGGCTGGCCTGCGACGA
The DNA here is from genome assembly GCF_012849055.1 of Spirosoma rhododendri. NCBI lineage: Bacteria > Pseudomonadati > Bacteroidota > Cytophagia > Cytophagales > Cytophagaceae > Spirosoma > Spirosoma rhododendri. The sequence continues at coordinate 1,650,569 of NZ_CP051677.1, forward strand.
TTTGCCGCTCAGGTGAAGCGCCCCGACACCCGCATCGAGTAGTGCCTGCGCATTCTGAATCGACACGCCAACGCCTGCCATGATCTCAATCCGACCGGCAGCCTGCTCAACCAGTTGCCGCAGTACGGGAATGCCCTGCGTGGCGGATGGATGCTGCCCAGATGTCAGAATGCGAACGCAGCCGGTGCGGATAATGGCTTCAAGGGCTTCGGCGGCATCACGGCTCATGTCGAACGCGCGGTGGAACGTCACCGGCAGCGGATGCGCCAGCTCGACTAGTGCGCGCGTTTTTTCTTCATCGACAGTCCCGTCGGCGCGGAGCAGCCCCAGTACAATGCCGTCGGCACCGGCGGTCTTGGCGGCTTCGATGTCGGTCTGCATAACGGCAAACTCCGTTTCGGAATAAAGGAAGTCACCCCCGCGCGGTCGAATCATGACGTATAAGGCGATCGACACCTGCCGACGGGCCTGCGCAACGAGGCCAATACTGGGCGTGGTACCGCCTTCGCTCAGACTACCGCAGAGTTCAATTCGGTCGGCACCGGCGTCTTGCGCGGTCAGGCAGGATTGCAGCGAAAAAGCACATACTTCAACAGTCATAGCGAAACGTCAGTCAGTTTGTAAGCGTATTGGGGGGAATTGACCGGCAAAACTACGGCTGTTTGCTGGCACGAAAGATGTACAAACCGGAAAGAAATGGGGCAGAATTGTAAATTGTACCGACCTGCGCAAACAAAGCAGAACACTGTTGGTTAATCGCCTAAACCCGGTCAGGAGTTTTTAGTGAATATCTACTGAACAGACAATGATTAGGATAATCACTTTTTTATACTTTTGCACCCTGAAAAAATAGTCACGCTTTACTGAAATACACACTATGTACTGGACACTCGAACTCGCTTCTTATCTTGAAGATGCCCCCTGGCCAGCCACGAAAGACGAACTGATTGATTACTCGATCCGCTCCGGTGCGCCACTGGAAGTCGTAGAGAATCTCCAGGAACTCGAGGATGATGGCCAACCCTATGAAAGCATTGAAGAAATCTGGCCGGACTACCCGACCAAAGATGACTTCTTCTTTAATGAGGACGAATACTAGTTTATTCGAATCGTTATAAGGCAAACCGGCCTGACTCCGCGTATGAAGTCAGGCCGGTTTTTGTTTATTCCTCGCTGTAGTCCAGATCCCTGCCGAACGTTTCCGGTAGTTTGAGCAGCGACAGAAAAGCCAGCCCGAAGCAAACCAGCCCGATGATACCGCCCGCTGCCAGTGTACCGATAGCGGGCTTCATAGCTTGGAAGGCGGGAATACTAAGCAGCGTCGTGGCCCGGACGTTGTTGGCGACCGAGGTGGTAGCCGTCGCCCGCAGGTTGGTGCCAAAACTCTCCGCCGTGACCGTCAGGAACAAGGCGATGTATCCAATGCCGAAGCCCATCCCGACGCACAGGCCGTAAAACAGGCCGCTCGTTGACACGATGCCGGACAGGTAAATGACGACAAACAGCAGCGTCAACGCCATCATCAGGCCAATAGCTTTTCGTCGCGACTGGAGCAACTGGCTAAACGGACCGCTGAGCAGGTCGCCCGCTACCATACCGACGTACGTGAACATGACACTACGGCCCGGCTGAATGGCTTCGGGAAGGTGCAGGGCTTTGCCAAACTCATTGCCGAACGTCGCCAGAATGCCGATGACGAAGTATGTTGGCAGCGAAATACCCATGCACCAGATGTAGCGCATCAGCCGGTCGCGGTTCTGAAACAGCGCCCAGAAATTACCCCGTTTGACTTTGGTTTGCTGTACCTGCTGATACAGGGTCGATTCCAGAATGGTCACGCGCAGTACCAGCAGACCAAGTCCCAGCCCACCGCCGATGAAGTAGGTTGTGCGCCAATCGAAGAGCGAGACGGTGAAGTACGCCACCACGGCTCCGAACAGCCCCACCCCCGCCACCAGCGACGAGCCGTAACCGCGCAACTGCCGGGGTAGTATCTCGCTAACCAGCGTGATGCCCGCCCCCAGCTCGCCCGCCAGCCCCAGCCCGGCTACGAATCGCAAAGCCGCATACAATCCCGGATTCTGCACAAACCCACAGGCGATGTTGGCCAGCGAGTAGGTGATGATCGAGCCAAACAGCACCGACAGCCGGCCGCGTTTATCGCCCAGTACTCCCCACAGAATACCGCCCAGAAGTAGACCCGCCTGCTGAATGTTGAGGATACGACCCCCTTCCAGCGAGATAGCCGCTTCCGACAGGCCCATATCTTTCAGGCTCGGTACCCGCACGATGTTGAATAGCAGCAGGTCGTACACGTCGACAAAGTAGCCGAGCGCGGCAACGATGACGGGTAACGAAAACAGGGGTCGTAGCGAGGCAGAACGGGATGACATAGGGCGGGGCAGGTTTATCGTCACGAAGAACGTTTTCCCCGTCGAAAAAGGCAACCCGTTGACCTCAGGGGGCGGGGGATGATTACTGGGCAGGGATTACCGCGCGTAGCGGCTTCGGCGTGCTACCTGCCAGCCAGCACCAACCAGCCCGATCAGCAGCAGTGGACCCAACAGATTCAGTAACTGCCAGCTGGTGCGGCTGGCGTCGAGCCGGATTTTGTCGAGCGGGCGCAGCGTTACTGTACGGGTACGGGCCGCAATGACGCCGTTGGGATCGACGAGGTAGTCGATGGCGTTCATCGCAAAATCCTTGTTGGCGTAGGTCGTGCGCGTAAAGCGGTCAAAGCCCAGCGGGTACGGCTGATTCTGCCGGTAGTTGACGTCGTTGATAACCAGATCGCCGTCGGAGCAGATCAGCACGCGCGACGGTACGCCTTCGGACCGAAAGCCAGCCGCACGCGGGTCGCCGGGTAGAATCTGATTAGCGTACAGCGAGGTGAATTTGCCTTCCAGCAGGCAGGCAATTAGTTTGGGTCCACCGTTGTACGTTTGCGGATCGGGCTGTTTGCGGGCTTCGGTGTAGGAAATCAGCGCAGGTGCTTTCAGGTCCTGGGTGTAGGCCGAGGTCAACAACAGCGGAATTTTCTGGATGCCCCGCGACTGCACCGTATCGAGCGAACTAGTGAATCGCGCCAGCACCATGTCGAGGTTGCGGACGATGGGGTTGCCCGATTTGCCGAAGTTGTTGAGCAACGGGTAGAACCGCCACGGCAGCAGCTGAATGTTGGGTTTGTCGCCCATGTTGCCCACGTTGAGCGGAATAGGCGCACAGTACAGATCCTTTACCACGTCGCGGTTGAGCCGGACGCCCCAGCGGAAAAACAGGTTGTCGAGGTTCAGGTTGAGCGGCTGAGCGTACGTCCCTTCATTGCTGACCGAATCGACGCGCTGCCCATCCACAAAAAACAACGCCCGGCCACCGTTGACTACGTACTGATCGATCTTAAAAATTGCATCGTCGGAAAATGGGCGGTCAGGCTTGGGAACGAGCAACGCGTCGAGACCACTGATCGGGCCGGGCTTGCTCATGTCCACAAAAAACAGATCGTACTTCTCCTGTACCGACGCCAGCAGATCGGCGAAGCGGGAAGGAGGCACCTGCGTGTTACTGTAAAGCAGGCCCACGCGCCGGCGGTTTTCACCCGTCTGGGTCAGCTTCTGAATGGCCGATGCGAGTTGAAATTCCACCCCTTCATACGACTGGTTCAGCTGCTCTTCCTTCGACGCGGTTTTGTTTCCCTTGAGCAGCAGTACCGGCACTTCCTTTCCGGCATACGAAACGATTGCTCCCGGAAACAGCAGCTTTTCGGTGCGCTTACCCCCTTCGTTGGCCACCAGATTTGTCGGCAGCAGGCCCCGCTGCTGAAGTCGGTCGATCAGCTTATTTTTTTCGTCGGCACTGGTGATGGCGTCGGGGTCAATGAATCGGTAGGTGATTGTTTTCCCGGCCCGCACCTGAAATTCATCCAGCGTTTCGCGCACCGCACTTTCCAGTCGTTTGAACGCTGGTGGCAGATCACCCGTCAGGTACACGTCGACGTGAATATCACCGGGCAGGGTTTCCAGCATCGTGCGGGTAGCATCCGAGAGCGTGTAGCGTTTCTCCTGCGTCAGGTCGACCCGAAAAAAGACAAAGGCCGACAGAACATTGACGGCAATCAGCACCAGTAAAAAAATAAGGGTACGTAACGAAGCAGCTTTCATACAATACGGTAAACGAACGGGGCACCCCAATCGGTAAGATATAAACCCGAAAAGGAACGGGGGCCCGGCTAAATTGGCTCACCTTGGGCACCGGCAAGTTTACGGCAAAAGGGTTGAAAACAGATTTTTACACTTATTTTTTGCCACCGACGCAACCCTGATCGACTTCTGTTCGTATCTGGGTTAAAAAAGCATTAACACTGTATAGCTCGTTGCCTATCGATGGCCGATCGCCCCCAACGTGATGCTCTGCCCGACCTGGTGGCTGGTTGCCTGCGCAATCACCGTCAGAGCCAGGAATTGCTGTACCGGCAGTTTTACGGGTTCGCCATGAGCGTTTGCATGCGGTATGCACCTACCCGCGATAGTGCGCTGGAGGTGCTGAATGACGGCTTTTTAAAGGTTTTTACCCGACTGGATCAGTATGACTCGTCGCAGTCGTTTAAAAGCTGGCTCCGGCGAATCATGATTAATACCGCCATCGATCAGTATCGGCAGGAAACCCGTCACGGTCAGCAAAGCGATATTGAGCGCGCTGAGCAACTGGCCCCTTCGGCTGAACCGGACGCATACACGCAGTTGGCGCACGAAGACCTGCTGACGCTTGTACAGCAGCTGTCACCGGCATACCGACTGGTTTTCAATCTGTACGCTATCGACGGGTATGCACATGACGAGATTGCCGACAAGCTTGGTATTTCGGTTGGATCGTCGAAGTCAAATCTGGCCCGCGCTCGTGAAAACCTGCGGAATTTATTGAAACAACACCACCCCGATGAGTATGCAAGAGTTACCCGATGACCAATTGGACGGACTCTTCAGAAAATCGCTTGAAGAGTCTGAACCGCCCTACGATCCGGCTGCGTGGCAAACCATGCAGGATAAACTGAACGCGCACGACAAACAGCAGTTCTGGCAGCGCTGGCTGACTCGCGGGTTGCCTGTACTGCTGCTACTCCTGCTGTCGACGGGTATCTGGCTGATCGCTGACCGTGAACCAGCGGTTTCGACAACGGCACCAATTGCCACGTCGACAAGTCGGTTGGCAACGGTCGAACAAACGGACCATAAAGCACACCTGACCGAGGAATCTGATGCTGGTCGAACCCGTCGTTCGGTAGAGCCGTTACCCACGCCGACCGTGTCTGAAACATCCGGTGAGCAATCTGCGGACCAGCCGAAATCGACCGTAGTTAGTGGCGAGCTGCCTGATAAACCGGCGTTACAAAGGCAATCGGGTACGCCGACTTCCGTACCATCAGTTGCTGGTAAAGCGCAGGTCGCGCGTGTTCGTAAGCCGCTGAGTGAACCACGATCGGGGGTAACCCGTCAGACCGAATTTGTCGGCCAATCGACGCGTCGGGTTGACATGGCACAAAGTCAAACGGCTCGTTTTTACGCGCGGCCACACGCGAGAACAGCAGATCGGACGTTTACTGACCAGCCAACCGGCCGGACAGTTGGTGAAACGACGGTGCAGACTGTTGGGGAATTGCCGGATGCGGATAATGCTCCTGCGGACCGATTCACGGCTATGGTCGCCCTGTTGCCTAGTCCGCTGTCGGTACCGTCTGCCAAATCGGCCCGGATCGATCGCGATGTTGAAGCGCCGGCATCGACCAGTAGTGTCTCCCAGCCGACAGTGGAACGCATTGACAAAACCACGGGCCTGAGCATTCGGATGCTGGTGTCGCCGGACCTGAGTACCATCGGGCTGACTAATTTTTCCCGGCCCGGCACCAATGTTGGCCTGATGCTGGAGTACCAGTACCAGCGGTGGCGGATTCAGGCGGGGGCGTTACGCAGCGTCAAGGTGTATCAGGCTACCGAGCCTGCGGGTGAATACGCGAACATGGGGCAATGGAGCGTTAAGCCGAGCAGCATTGGTGGGCGTTGCAACATGCTCGACATACCCATTAACCTACGCTACGATATTGCCCTGTTGCCGCGTCGTAACGCAATGCCGCCCAGCCGCTGGTTTGTGAGCGCGGGTACGACGACCTACTACATGCTGCGTGAAGACTATACGTACAATTATGACAACCCGGCTGACCCAAAAATCAAGTACCGCGACTGGACCACCGAAACCGGCCGGTACGGATTCAGCCAGTTGAATATATCGGGCGGGTACGAACGGGCCATTACCCGGCGGTTGTACTGGCAGGTCGAGCCTTTTCTGAAAGTACCGCTCAAAGGCGTTGGTTTTTACAAGGTCAACCTGCTCAGTACGGGCGTATTCTTTTCGCTTCGGTATAGTTTACAGTCTCACTAACTCGCTTTCTGTCAATTCATTACATGTCGATACACAAAACAAAAAACCAGATGAAAACGCAACAGCCGGAAGAACAATTGAATCGGGGTGAATTTCTTCGCTCGCTGGGTATGAGCAGTGCCGCGCTGATGGCCTTCTATTGCATGGGTACGCTAAGCGCCTGCTCCAGCAAAAGCACCGATCCGGCCCCGTCGACTGGGAGCGGTACGGGTACTGGAACGGGAACAGGCACAAGCGGAGCGCTCGATCTGACGGCATCGGCCAACAGCGCACTCAAAACCGAAGGGGGTTACGTGTACAACGGCAGCATGATCGTCGCCCGTGTGAAGGGAGGGGGTTATGTAGCGCTGGCGCGCGCCTGCACGCACCAGGGTACCAACGTGCAATACCGGCTGACGCAAAACGATTTCTACTGTCCGAACCACGGCTCGGAGTTCAGTACAGTGGGTGCGGTCGAGGTCGGACCCGCCACGACGGGGCTGGCCGTGTACAAGACGGCGCTGAGTACGGACGGCAATACGCTTACGATCACGACCTAAACCCGACAACGACCTGATGCGAACATTCCTGTTTCTATCAATTTTCTGTCTGTCTGTAGGGCTGGCTGGCGCGCAGGATTCTACGGCGGTCAAACCCCGGACCGATACCATCCCGGCGGTGGACACGTCGGCTAATGACCTGCTCGCGGGACTAACCGATTCGACAGCCGCCGAGCCGTTGTTGCCCCGCAAGATGATTTTTACCCAGCGCGCGTTCTGGGGTACCAAGGGGTTACTGCGGACGATGAACATTGCCCCGCTGACACCCGAAGGCCGGACGAAGGAGCTAAAAATCCGGCGAACGATGCTGGTGGCGCACCAGATCGGTGGTTTCGTGACGCTGGCGGGTTTTGTGGCGCAGGGTATTCTGGGCGGGAAACTGTACAGAGCAAAAGGGCAGGAGTACGTCGACCTGAAGCAATGGCACGAACGCACGGCGGGGATCATTAACGCCACCTACGGTACGACGTTGGTATTGTCGCTGACGGCCCCGCCCCCATCGTCGGTGCCCGGCGTGGCTTCACGACGATCAAACTGCACAAGTATCTGGCCGTGCTGCATCTGACAGGTATGATCGCGACCAACGTGCTGGCCGGTATGATCGATCAGCACCCCGATCTGAAACCTATTCACCGGGCGGCTGCCTACACGACCTTCGGTGCCTACGCCGTCTCGATTGCCGCGCTGACGTTTTAAGTTTTTTTAACACAGAGGCACGGAGAACATACAGTCATCAGATGCTGATTCTCTGCGTTCTCCGTGCCTCTGTGTTGGAAATAAAACCATACATACCATGAAATTCCTGCTCGTATTCCTTTGCCTCGCTATGCCGATGGCGAAGCGCAAGATAATGGCCGACAAAGCCGCGTCGACAGTGACGTATTCGGCCAAACACCCGCTCCACAAGTGGGATGGCGTTAGCCACGATGTAAACTGCGCGATGATCTACAACGACGAAACGAAGCTGCCGGAAAGTGTGGCCGTGTCGATCAAAGTTGCTTCGTTCGACAGCGACAACAACAACCGGGATTCGCACGCGATGGAAGTGCTCGACAGGATCAAATACCCGAACGTCACGTTCGTCAGTTCCGACATCAAACCGGGTAGCGACGGGCAGTTAGTGGCGAAAGGCACGCTGACGTTTCACGGTGTCGCCAAAGCCGTGACAATACCCGTCACGCGGAAAGAAACGGGTAGCGCGATGACGCTGACCGGCGAATTCCCCATCAGCCTGACTGAATACAAAGTTGAACGGCCGTCGTTGATGGGTCTGAAAACCGAGGACGATATGCTGCTGAAAGTCAACGCCGTGTTTAAACTGTAGGGGCTGGAAGAGAACACAAAATACGCTTTGTCATTCCGACGCAGGAGGAATCTTCGATAAGAAGGAAAATTAGCTGCCTGCTACGGGAGATTCCTCCTACGTCGGAATGACAAAATGCGCGCAGGAAGTAAATCCTGTCAGGTCTGTTACTGTGCTACAGCCTCCGTTTTCTTAGCAGTTCGGGCAAAATTCCGCCGGGCCAGGGCGGCACTGATCAGAGTCAGCGAGGCCCCCAGCGCAAATGGCGCCCCCGGAAAATATGTGGGTGCTATTGGGCTGGTGAAGAAAGAAAACAGGTTAGTCATGATCAGCGGACCCACAATCGATGTCACGCTGGTCAGGCTGGCCAGGGCACCCTGTATCTCGCCCTGTTCGCTGGGAAGTACCTGATTCGAGATAATGCCCTGCACCGACGGTCCGGCAATGCCGCCCAGCGCGTAAACACCCAGAAACGCAAACATCATCCAGCTTTGCGACGCGAAGGCAAACAGTATAAAGCCGAGCGAACTGAACAGCAGCCCCACGTAGACCGAGCGCTCCTGCCCAAGTTTGGGAATGATAACCCGACTCAGGACGCCCTGCACGACAGCGAACGACAGGCCGATGGCTGCCAGCGATAACCCAACCATTTTCTCATCCCATTTGAACTTCTCCATCGTGTAGAACGTCCAGGTGCCCTGCACGGCGAATCCGGCTATGTAAATGAGCACTAGCGACGCAACCAGCCCCAGGATGACCGGATAGCGCTTCAGGTTTAGCAACGAGCCGATCGGGTTGGCCCGCTTCCAGTTGAACGGTCGCCGGTTTTCGGGGGACAGCGATTCGGGCAGAACAAACAGACCGTAGACGAAATTGAGCAGGGTTAGGCCTGCCGATACGAAGAAAGGGACACGTGGGCCGTATTGCCCCAGAAAACCGCCAATGGCCGGCCCCAGAATAAACCCAACGCCGAATGCCGCACCGACCAGACCAAAGTTTTGAGCACGCTTCTCCGGCGTGCTGATGTCAGCGATGTACGCGTTTGCTGTTGTGAAGCTGGCCCCGGTAATCCCCGCCAGTATTCGCCCGATGAACAACCATTCAATCGTCGGCGCAAATCCCTGAAAGAGATAGTCGATACCAAAGCCAAACAGCGAGAAGAGTAGTACCGGCCGTCGCCCGTAGCGATCGCTTAACCCGCCGAGAACGGGCGAGAAGACAAATTGCATCAGTGCGTAGACGAAGCTCAGAAAACCACCATACTGGGCCGCCTGACTAATGTTGCCGCCGATGAGTTGCTCGATCAGCTTTGGAAAGATCGGGATGATGATGCCAATGCCCGTCACATCGAGCAATAGCGTAATGAAAATAAACGTCAGCGCCGGGGCAGTACGTTTAGGCATGAGGGAGGAGTTATGGAGTTGTAGAGTCGTAAAGTCGTAGGGTTGTAAAGTTGCTGGCGCGTCAGCCCATCCGGCGGTAGCTCCGTGCGTCAGCAACTTTACAACCCATACAACTTTACGACTCTACAACTTTTTTAAGCGTAGGTATTGAGCATTACTGGCATTACCAGCATCAGAATATCCTCGTTTTCGTCTTTATCAGCGGGAATCAGCAGACCGGCGCGGTTTGGAGCCGATAGTTCCAGCGAAATCATCCGGGCACTGATGTTGCTCAGCATTTCGGCCATCAACTTGGCGTTGAAACCGATCTCCATCGCGTCGCCGTCGTAGTCGCATAGCAGTTTTTCGTTGGCTTCGTTCGAGTAGTCGAGGTCTTCGGCCGAGATCGTCAGGGAGTTGGTCTTCAGCGACAGCCGAATCTGGTGCGTAGTCCGGTTGGCGTAGATCATAATCCGCTTCAGTGAGTTCAGCAGATCGGTCCGGCCGATGGTCATCACGTTCGGGTTGTTGGTCGGAATGGCGTTTTCGTAGTCGGGGAACCGCTCGTCGATCAGGCGGCAGATCAGCTGCGTTGGCCCAAACGTAAACGACGCGTTCGCCTGGCTGAACTCCGCCGTGACGGGAACGCCTTCCGGCAACGACGCCTTCAGCAACTGGAGTGCCTTGCGTGGAATAATGATCGAACTGGCCGATGGTGTGCCGAGATCAGTCCGGCGGTAGCGGATCAGGCGGTGCCCATCGGTAGCGACGAACGTTGTACTGTCGCTGCCGAGTTGCAGGTAAACCCCCGTCATGGCTGGGCGCAGGTCGTCGGTGCTGGTTGCAAAGACCGTGTTGTTGATGGCGCTCAGGAGCACATCCGAGGTCATCTCAACCGACTGGGTTTTCGTGACGGTCGGCAACTTGGGGAAGTCGATCGGGTTTTCGCCCGACAGTTTATACCGGCCGTTGTCAGTCAGGATTTCGGTGCCGAACGTGTCGGTGTCGATATTGATGGTAACCGGCTGTTCGGGCAGGCTGCGCAGCGTGTCGAGCAGTAGCTTGGCTGGAATGGCAATTGAACCGCTCTCGCTCGCGTCGACCGGAATCTGCGTGGTCATGGTCGTTTGCAGATCCGAGGCTGTAATCGTCAATGTGCCGCCCGCAGCATCCGGCCCGGCATCGATACGAAACAGGAAGTTTTCGAGGATCGGCACAATCGGGTTGGTTGCCACGACGCCGTTAATATTCTGGAGGTTCTTGAGCAGAACCGACGAGGAGACGATGAATTTCATAGGCCGACTGGTTGGCTTTTTTCTGGTAAATAAATAAGAACAAAAGTAACGAAAAAATCTGAGCCTGTGGTGCGCTGTCTGACCGAAAGAACCAATACGTTTATCTATACTGTTGACCTTAAAACGGGCTTTTTACCCAGCGGTAACTAGTTTTAGTTGCCTTCGTAATCAGTAGCTTATCAAAACGCATATGGAAACCGAAATCATAAACCGCGTAGCCAACAGCGGCCTTGTCTCGCTTGATCTGGAAGAGCTGTACCACCCCGGCGAACGGGTACTTTACGACCTGAAAGACAACCTGTACATGGGCATGATACTGCGTGAAAAAGACTTCCGGGCGTTTCTGAAAGAACACGACTGGAGTCAGTACACGGGCAAGAACGTCGCCATCACCTGCACAGAAGATGCGATCGTGCCAACCTGGGCGTATATGCTGTTGACGATTCAGCTTCAGCCTTACGCCAACACGGTCGTGTTCGGTACGCTGACCGATCTCGAAGAGAAACTGTACTTCGACGCGATCGCCCGCATCGACCCGGAGCAGTACCGCGATGCGCGTGTGGTGGTGAAAGGGTGTAGCAAGGTGCCCGTACCCGTGGCGGCTTATGTCGAGCTGACCCGCATCCTGAAACCCGTCGTGCAAAGCCTGCTCTTCGGCGAACCATGCAGCACCGTCCCCCTCTACAAACGACCGAAGTAAAGTTTTACAGTTGTAGAGTCGTAGGGTTATAAAGTTGCTGGGGCGTCAGTCCATCCGGCGTCAGCCAACTTTATAACTTTACGACTCTACAACTTTACAACTCAAAAACTCGAAATGAAGCATCTTCTCTCCGTCGCGCTGACTGCGCTGGTGCTGACTGGCGCATCCGCGCAGACGCCACCCGCCGGTAAAAAGCCGCGTACGAAAATTGGTACGACCGTTTTGCCGTTACCCGGTCGGCCCGAACTGGCGATTTCACAGGCCGAAATTGAGGCACAGATACGGTTTCTGGCTTCGGACGAACTGATGGGTCGGCGGACGGGTGAACCCGGTAATGCTGTCGCAGCGCGCTATATCGCTGAGCAATACCGGGCGATGGGCCTGAAACCAGCCGGCGATCAGGGCAATTATCTACAGCCGTTTTCGCTCGACAAAATTGGGGCAGCCCAGTCGGCAATGCTGCTGATTGGTACCGACACGCTCCGACTGGGGAAAGAACTCGTTGTGATGGCGGGTGGGCCAACCAGTCTGTCCGGCAACATCATTTACGCGGGCTACGGCCTGACCGATGGCGAAGACGGCTACAAAGGTCAGGACGTGAAAGGCCGGATCGTGGTGGTGCAGGGTGGTTCGCCAGACGCTAAAAGTCCGCGCGAAATCTTCCGGGCGGCCAGCGAGAAGCGCAAGCTGGCTGCACAGAAAGGCGCAGCGGCTGTACTTGAACTCTACAGCGAGTCGATTCCGTGGGGGTTTGTCAACCAGTATTTCAGCCGTGAGCAGGTCAACCTGCCCGTTTCGGAGAAAAGTACAGCGCCCGTCACCCACCTGTGGATCAACAACGCCAACAATCAGTATAAGCAGCTGAAGCAGACCGGGCAGGCCGTAACGCTTAAAACGTCGGGGCGCGCGCAGACGACAGTGGCAACGGCCAACGTCGCCGGTATCATCGAAGGCACCGACCCGGCCCTGAAAAACGAATACGTCATTCTGTCGGCCCACTTCGACCATGTGGGTGTCGGCAAGCAGGGCGGTAGTGCCTACGAGCCCAGCGACAGCATTTTCAACGGTGCACGCGACAATGCTTTTGGTACGGTGGCTATCCTGTCGGCAGCTAAAGCCCTGAGTCAGCAGCGACCCAAACGCTCGGTGCTGGTGCTGGCGCTGACGGGTGAAGAAGTCGGTTTGCTTGGCAGCACCTACTATGCCAGTCATCCACTGGTTCCGCTGAAGCAAACCATCTTCGACCTGAATACCGACGGCGCGGGCTACAACGACACTACGCTGGTATCGGTAATCGGGCTGGAACGGACCGGGGCAAAGGCGGAAATCGAAGCCGCTGCAAAGGCTGCCGGGCTGGGCGTTTTCGCCGAACCGGCCCCCGAACAGGGGTTGTTCGACCGCTCCGACAACGTCGCGTTTGCCGCTAAAGGTATTCCGGCACCGACCTTCTCACCGGGCTTCAAAACCTTCGACGAAGCCATCGGCAAGTATTACCATCAGGCTATCGATAATCCCGAATCGCTCGACATGAACTACGTCTACCGGTTCTGCGAAGCCTATGCCCACGCGGCCCGCCTGATTGCCAACCGAACTGCCCGGCCCCAATGGTCGGCGGGTGATAAGTATGAAGCGGCCGGAAAAGCCTTGTACGGGCAGTAAGACAAACTAATCCGTCGGTCCCGGCGTTTATAGCCTATCAACGACACCCGATCATGCTGTTCAAATACCTGTTCATTATCACGCTCATCATTCTGTTTGTTCCACCTGTTCGCCGGTTTGTTTTTTACCTGCTGGTGGGTCGGCAACTGGTTAATCAGCAGAAACAGGCGAACAATGTTGAGCGTCGGCGGGAAGGTGAAATTCGGGTGGACAACAAACCCCCGAAAGGCGATGCCCCGTTCAAGGGTGGCGACTACGTGGATTACGAAGAAGTTAAATAGCGCATAGCTAAGTCATACAAAACGGGTCGGAATGCTGTCAGCAGCGTTCCGACCCGTTTTTAGTTTTGTGCTGGTTGCTCGTCGCGGTAGCGAACGGCCAGCCCGCGCATGCTGTAGCCGTTATCGGTGGCATTGGTGTAGTAGGTGTACTTGACGCCAACCAGCGCGTTGGCCCCCAGCTTCTTGGCCTGCAACGTCAGGCGGGCCAGCAGTAACTCTTTGTCCTGCATATCATTGCCGCGCTTCAGCAGCCGTTTATTCACCAGCTGCCCATCCCGCACCGGCGTTTCTTCGCTGACTTCCAGATCGCGGATCGGCTCGAACGGCCGCTCGGGTCGCTGATTATCGTAAAACACGTCGACCGGAAAGACAGGGGTGTTTTTGATGTACAGCCGGGCCGGAAAGCAGCCCGACAAACACGCGGTCAGTAGAAGCAGGCAGACGGTTTTCATGCGGTTCGATCGGGTAGGGTGGCCAACACGTCGGCGACGACGCGCGGGTAATGCTCATGTTCAAGTACCTGTACCTTCCGGGCGACGTCGTCGGGGGTATCGGTGGGCGTAACCGGGCAACGAGCCTGAAAAATGGGTGCGCCTTCGTCGTAATGCTCATTGACAAAGTGAATCGTAATGCCCGACTCGGTTTCTCCGGCGGCTACCACGGCTTCATGCACGAAATGCCCGTACATGCCTTTGCCGCCAAACTTGGGCAACAGAGCCGGGTGGATATTGACGATTCGGTCGGGGAAGGCCTGTACCAGTCCGCCGGGCATCAGCCACATGAACCCAGCCAGCACGATCAGATCGATGTTTTGTTGCTGCAACAGGCGGGTAATATGGTCGGTCTGGTAAAAGGTGGTACGGTCGAAGAGGACCACCGGAATATGGTACCGGCGCGCCCGGTCGATAACACCCGCTTTGGGGTTGTTCGACACGATCAACTCAATGGATACGTCGGCAGAACCGGCAAAATAATCCGCAATTTTCTCGGCGTTTGACCCCGAACCCGATGCAAAAATGGCAATACGTTTCACTGAAAAAGGGGTTATTGACAGGATTACAGGATTTTTAGGGTCGCTGCCTGGCAGTACTGGGTTGTTGCATAGTCTACAGCGAAGCTAGTTGTTAATGTGTTGGCACCACGAAGCAGAAATCCTGTAATCCTGTCGAAAAAACTCTGACGGGGGCAAATTACAACTTTTGCCTATTTTTGTCGGCAGTCAACCGAAGCGGCCGATGCTGGCAACCAATCAACTTACGTTCGCGTACACTTCTGACAAGCGATTCGCCTTTCCCGACGTACGCTGTGCCAACCGGGAAGCCCTGTTGATCCTGGGGCGGTCCGGGACCGGAAAAACCACTTTTCTGCATCTGCTGGCCCTACTGCTCACTCCCAAGAGTGGCTCTGTCACGATCGACAATACCGACCTGACCACCCTTAGCCCCGCGCAAACGGCCACTTTCCGCGCCCAGCATCTGGGTATCATCTACCAGAAACCGCATTTCGTCAGTTCGCTGTCTGTTCTCGATAATTTGCTGATGGCGAATTACCTGGCGGGGAAACCGCAGGATAAGAAACGGGCGACCGAGCTGGCCGGTCAGCTGGGGTTCGATGGGCAGTTGCAGAAGAAAACCAACCAGATGAGTCAGGGTGAGCAGCAGCGCGTCAGCATCGCCCGCGCCATGATGAATCAGCCCAGCGTAATCCTGGCCGACGAGCCGACGTCGAGCCTAGATGACGACAATACCGATCGGGTGGTTCGATTGCTGCGCGAACAGTCGGAGCAGATCGGGGCCAGTCTGATTGTGGTGACTCACGATCAGCGGTTGAAAGATGTGTTCACCAACCGGGTTGAACTGTGACCATACCTATGAGCCTTTCCATGCGTAGTTACTGCCTGCTGGTTTGCTGCCTGCTGTCGTTGGGTGCTACGGCGCAAAACCGGAAAAAGAAAGACTACCTCGTGTCTGTCACGACCGATTACGGGCCGATGACGCTGGTGCTGTACGATCAGACACCGAAGCACAAAGCCAACTTTATCAAACTGGTCGATCAGCACTTTTACGACGGCCTGCTGTTTCACCGGATCATCGAGTCGTTTATGGTGCAGGGGGGCGACCCCGAATCGCGCACGGCGGTGGCAGGGGCTTCGCTGGGTAACGGTGATGTCGGCTATACGATCCCGGCGGAATTCGTCCCGTCCCTGTTTCATAAAAAAGGCGTGCTGGCCGCTGCGCGGGATAACAACCCGGCGAAAGCGTCGAGCGGCTGTCAGTTTTACATCGTACAGGGGCGCGTTTGGGACGATGCCGGTTTGCAAAAACAGATCGAGCGGATAAAAAGCAATCAGGGCCACGTCCCGACACCCGAACAGCAGCAGGTTTACAAGACGCTGGGCGGTACCCCACACCTCGATGGCAACTACACCGTCTTCGGCCAGGTTATTGATGGCCTGTCTGTTGTCGATAGTATCGCCAAACAGCCTCGCGATGAGCGGAATCGGCCCAAAACAGATATCCACATGCGGATGGACGGAAACTGGGTTCGTAAGAAAAAAATTAGCAAAAAATACGGGTATTCATACCAACAGTAGGCCAAAACCGGTCTGAAATTCAGCGCCATAGCGCGTTGCCACATTATGAAAAAACGCATTCTACTGACCGGCTCCAACGGTCTGCTTGGTCAGAAGCTGGTTGGTCTGCTGACGCAAACGCCTGACGTTGACCTGATTGCTACGGCGCGTGGCGAAAACCGGTTGCCTTACGATGCCGGGTATACCTATCAGCCCATGGACATTACCGACCGGCAACAAGTGCTGGATGTGGTTTGTTCAGTACGGCCGGACGTAGTTATCCACACTGCGGCCATGACGGATGTGGATAAGTGTGAATTGCAGAAAGACGACTGCTGGGCGCAGAACGTAACGGCTACCGAATCGCTGGTCGACGCCTGCCGGGAAACGGGCGCATTTCTGGTGCACGTATCCACCGATTTTATCTTCGACGGTACGGCTGGTCCCTACGACGAAACGGCTGAAGGCAACCCTATTAGCTTCTACGGCTGGAGTAAGCTGGCGGCCGAAAGCGTTGTGCGCCACGCCGATATCAAGTGGGCCATCGCCCGCACGGTACTGGTCTACGGCATTGCCCACGATATGAGCCGCAGCAACATCATCCTGTGGGTGAAGAAGTCGCTGGAAGATGGTAAAAACATTAAGGTTGTGACGGATCAGTGGCGGAGCCCGACGCTGGCCGAAGACCTCGCGATGGGCTGCTACCTGATCGCCGATCAGCGGGCCGAAGGTATCTTCAACATCTCAGGCAAAGAAGTACTGACGCCTTACGAAATGGCGATCAAAACGGCCGACTATTTCAACCTCGACAAGTCGCTGATCGCACAGGCCGACGCGTCGACGTTCAAGCAAACGGCCCGTCGCCCGCCCCGTACCGGCTTTACGCTCGATAAGTCGCGTTCGGTACTGGGTTACGACCCCCACAGTTTTGAAGAAGGTATCGCCGTGCTGGCCGGACAGCTGAGTCAGCCCGCGTGATTGTATCCCTAAAAGTAAAGCCCGGCAGTAAAATCGATCAGTTTACGATCGATGCTGCCGGGCTGCTTACTGTTAAGCTCAAAGCACCCGCGCAAGACGGCCGGGCCAATGCTTATCTGGTTGAGTTGCTGGCCCGCGAGCTGCACGTACCCAAGTCAGCTATCACGATTACGGCCGGGTTTACCAGTCCTCACAAACGGCTGGAAATCGATGTCTCGGCCGAACGCTACAGTCAGTTTCTGGCCCGTATCAGGGGGTAGGCTGGTTGCTGCCGTCGGTGACTTCGGTAAAGCTGAGCGGCTCCTGAACAGTCGCGAACGAATGCGCGAAGCGGGCACGTTCGCGGGTTTCGCGGGCTTTGGCGAAGAATTGTTCTGATGCCTGCTGATTCCCGCCTTCGGCAAACTGCTTGCCCGACTGTTCGAGCAGGATAACCGTTTCTTCCAGGCTACGAATCGCTTTCCAGAACGATTCTTCTACTGATTTCGTCGTTTCGGCCAGCAGCGAATTAGCCGTGTAGGCATGGCCGGTGTGGCACCGGTACCGGATTAGTTTGCCTTCCTTGATGCTGACAAGGGCTCCGTTGCACTCCGGACAGGTGAGGGGCGTTAAATCGCCCATGTTCAGAATGCCAATGTCGAACGCGTTTTCCTGAGCCGCAATGTTGATCTCGGCCTCCATCCGGTCCTGCTCCTGAAACGCATCCCGCGTGGGTTCGGGGATGGGTTCGGTGACCAGCCGGGTGAGCAGTGCCGCCATATCGTTCAGGGGTACACTGTAGTCGACATCAACAAAGTCAAGAACGCTGCTGGGCATACTGGAATAGGCTGCATCGTCGGGTTGCTGCACAATAGTGATGCCGTTGAGCCGCTTGATCGACCACATCCCCGACGTACCATCGTCGAGCATACCCGTCAGCACTACGCCGATAACCCGGGCTTCGTAGGTATAGGCTGCCGAGCGAAACAGCGCGTCGATCGACGGCCGGAAGCGGTTCTCCTTCGGCCCTTTCTTAACAATGATCTGATCGTACTCGACCAGCAAATGATGATCGGGAGGAGCTATGTATATGCGGCCTGGTCGAATAAGCTGCCCGTCGGCTGGATGCTCGGCTGGCAGTGGGCCAGCCGACGACAGAATGGCGGGCAGCATGCTGGGCGAGTGGGGCGATACATGCATGACAATAAAAATGGAAGCGGGAAAATCAGCGGGCAGGGCTTCGACCAGCTGTTTCAGGGCAAAGACACCTCCCGCTGAAGCGCCAATCACGACGATATTCCGTTTTGCCATGCGAAGGGTAAATTATACTTTTATATAGAAGAGAAGAATTAATCAATCCAATCAAAACCATTTTTCGGCTTCTTAGTTTGCCGAAGGCCTACCCGACATGGCAAAAAAGAATAAAAGCAACTCATTAAGTCAACCTGATCTGTCGGCAACAGTACCTGTTGTAGCGATTGGCGCATCGGCTGGGGGGCTTGATGCCATGCGTGATTTGCTGGCCAAGCTGCCATCGGCCACCGGAATGGCTTATGTGTATGTACAACACCTCGACCCGACGAGCCCCGTAAACCCAATCGAACTGCTGGCATCGAGTACGCAAATGCCCGTCGAGGGAGCTCATCATCTGCTGATGATAGAGCCTAATCACCTTTACGTGCTACCCATCGACGAGGATCTGGACGTAGTCGACGGGGTGTTTATGCGGACCGAGAAGCAGAATAAGCCGGGTAGTTACATGCCGATAGACCGGTTCTTTCTGTCGCTGACCGAACGGCAGAAAGAAGGGATCATCGCCGTGTTGCTATCGGGAACGGCGTCGGATGGTATACTGGGACTGCGGGCAATCAGTGCCGCCGGGGGAATTACCTTCGCGCAGGATGATACGGCTCAATATCAGAGTATGCCCCGCTCGGCTATTCTGGAAGGCGTTGTCGACAAAATTCTGTCGCCTGCCGACATTGCTGCTGAGCTGGAGCGGTTGAGCCATCAGACCGGCCTGTTCCGGGAAACCATTATGCGCGAAGAGCAGGCCCCCGAATTGGCTGACCAGTTGATGAATACGCTGTCTACGGAGACGGAAGAAGATTTGCGCAACATCATCCAGCTACTGCGCCGGGCCACCGGTGTTGACTTCAGTCATTACAAAAACACCACGATTCGCCGACGGATTATTCGCCGGACACTGCTCTTCAAACTCGATTCGCTGCACGACTACGTCGGCTACCTGCGTCAGCACCCGGAAGAGTTAACCCAGCTGTACGACGATCTGCTGATCAACGTAACGAGCTTTTTTCGGGATGCCGACACGATGGATTACGTGCAGAAAGTGCTGTTGCCGCAGATCGTCCGGGAAAAGTCAGCCGACGAACCGATCCGTATCTGGGTGCCGGCCTGCTCAACGGGGCAGGAAGCCTATTCGCTGGCGATACTGCTGCTGGAGGTAATGGGCGACCGGGCGTCGAGACACCCAATCCAGCTGTTTGCCACCGACCTGAGCGAGTCGGCGGTGGCCAAAGCCCGGCTGGGTAGTTACACCCGTGGTGAAGTGATGAACGTATCGACCCGGCGACTTCAGCGGTTTTTTACCAGGGTCGACGATCAGTACCGCATCAACAAAAATGTGCGGGACCTGTGCGTATTTGCCCCCCATAACCTGCTGAAAGACCCGCCTTTCTCGCGGCTCGACCTGATTAGCTGTCGTAATCTGCTGATCTACCTCGACAATATATTTCAGCGAAAAGCGATTGTTACGTTTCATTACGCGCTCAATCCCGTCGGTTATCTGATCATGGGGAAGTCGGAAACGGTGGGCACATCGGCTCCGCTTTTTTCGCAGCTTGAGAAGAACTACAAAGTATTTGCCCGGAAAAATGACGTCGATAGCCGGACAACGTTTGCCGTGGCCTCTAGTCCGGTCGATGGCGCACATACAATGGTGCGGCTGGCGTCGCTGCCCCGGCAGGTCACGAAAGTAGGTGAGTACGCGTCTGAGCGTCACATCGCATCGTCCAGCAGCGCAGACCTGGATAAGGTCGTCGATACTATACTGCTGAGTCAGTTCGTACCGGCGAGTGTAGTCGTCAATCAGGATCTGGAAATTCTTCAGTTCCGTGGCTCAACAGGTGCGTTTCTCGAACCGGCACCGGGCAAAGCAAGCCTGAATTTGCTCAAGATGGCGCGTCCGTCGCTGGTGTTCGAACTGCGCAACATCGTCAATAAAGCCCAGAAGTCGGGTGAACGTGTCAGAAAAGGCGGGCTGGAAGTCAAGCTGCGTACTAAAGTGTACTACGTGGATATCGAAGCCGTACCGCTTGATACCGCCACTGAGGAGCGCCTTTTCCTGATTATCTTCGAGGAGGTCGACCCGCCCGTGGTGCCCAACACCCGCAATGCCGACGCCCGCAATCGCCGGATTCAGGAGCTGGAAGCCGAGCTGACGGCCCTGCGGGAAGATATGCGTTCGATTATCGAAGAGCAGGAAGCCAGTAACGAAGAACTACAGTCGGCCAACGAAGAAATCATCAGCAGCAACGAAGAGCTGCAAAGCATCAACGAAGAACTCGAAACCAGCAAGGAAGAGATTGAATCGACCAATGAAGAGCTGCTGACGATCAATCAGGAGTTGCAGGTGCGAAACGATCAGCTGTCGGAGGCCTACCAGTTTGCGGAAGATATTTTCGGTACGATCCGGGAGGCAACGCTGGTGCTTGACACCGACCTGCGGATCAAGAGCGCCAATCCGGCTTTCTACCGGTTGTTTAACCTGACGGAAGAGAGCACGGACCGGCGATTGATTTACGAACTCGATAGCCGGCAGTGGGACATTCCCGAGCTACGACTGATGCTAACCGACATTGTTACGCTGGACACGCAGTTTCAGGGTTTCGAACTGACGTACAGCACGGCTGAAATGGGCGAAAAGCGCCTGTCGCTCAATGCCCGGCGGGTCGTTCGCCAGCAGGATTCGATTCTGCTGGCCATCGACGACATTACGCAGCAGCAACGGGTGCAGCGGCTGCTGGCTGAGCGCGAAGCCTGGTTCCGGCAGATTGCTGACAATGCCCCGACGCTGATCTGGGTGACGGACGCTCAGGGCAAGTACACTTTCCTCAACAAAGTATGGTCGCAGTTTACGGGCCGCTCGTTGCAGGAAGTGACCCTGTCGGGCTGGGAAAACGGTCTGTTTGCCGACGACCAGGCGGCTTATCAGGCTATTTACCAGAGCAGCCGCAACCTAGAGGAGCCTTTTCAGATCGAGTACCGGCTGCGTCGGCACGATGGTGAATACCGCTGGATGGTCGAACATGCCCAGCCCATGTACGCGACCGACGGGCAGTTCAACGGCTACATCGGCAGTCTGGTCGACATTCACGTGCAGAAAGAAGCCAATCAGGAGCTGGATCGGCGGGTGCAGGAGCGGACGGCGGAGCTAAGCACGCTGAACGTCAACCTGGAGCGGATTAACCGGCATCTCAAGCAGATACAGGACATTTCCCAGATCGGCACCTACGAGTACGATACCGTTACGGGGCAATTGTTCCCGTCCGACGAGATGCTGGAATTCTTTGGGTACAACCACGCCGAGTTTAAGCCGACGCTGGCGTTCCTCGAATCAATTACGCATCCCGATGATATCGAGTCTGTTCAGGCGATGATCAGACAGGCGATGATCGATGGTAAGCCGTACAGCTACGTGCGTCGGATTATCCGGGCCGATGGCCAGATACGCTATCTGCTGAACCGGGCCGAACGGGTGCCGGGTATGCAAAACCGGGTGCTGGCGTCTATCCTCGATATTACCAATACCAAGCAGGTCGAAGAGCAGTTGCGGGAACGCACCAACCAGCTGATGCAAACAAACCAGCTGATGCAGATGACGCTGGAAGCCAGTAAAGCCGGGCTTGGGCACTGGGACTGGCGCAATAATCTGACCGTCTGGGACGAACGGGGCCGACAGATTATCGGCTTTACGAATGACGAACCGGTACTGAGCATCGACGACTGGATGGACCGGATTCACCCCGACGACCGGCTGCGCGTGATGAACCACGCGCAGGCCTCGATACGGAGCGGAGAGCCGTTTCTGCTCGAATACCGCGTCGTTCATGCCGATGGCAGCACCCATTACCTGCTTGGAACCGGGCAGATGCAGAAAAGCAACACTGGTGAACCGCTAAGTTCGGTGGGGCTGGTTATCGACGTTTCCGAACTGAAACAGACCGAACAGATGCTCAAGCGGACGGCTCTTAATTTGCAGGCCGTACTCAACAGCTCGAACATGGCCATCGCGTTTGTTAAGCCCGTTCGGAATGACGACAAGATCATCGTCAATTTTCAGATAGCAACCGCCAACCGGGAGTTTGCCCGGCTGGTCGACGACGCTATCGATACGCTGACCGGCCGGTATGTAACGGACCTGAGCAGCGCGCTCTGGCAGGAAGAAACGGTGGAAAGACTACGGCAGGTGCTGGCCGGGAAATCGTTTCACGAAGAGCGGTATACGCCCGATACGAAGCAATGGATACTGATTACGCTGAAAAGCTACGACGACGGAATCGTACTGACCGGGCAGGATATCACGACGCTGAAGGAAGCCGAACGGCAGCAGCATAACCTGCTCAATCAGCTGGAAGGCTCCAACGAAAACTTGCAGGTGCTGGGTCAGCTCCGTCAGCAGTTGCGCGAACGGGGCGAACTCCTGCGTAGCACTTCGCACGACCTGCGGGGTAATTTTGGCATTATCCAGGGCGCGGCCAGTTTGCTGACAATGGCCGATACCGATGAAGAACGAAGCCAGATGCTAGCCATGTTGCAGCGCAATATGCAGCAGGCGACCCGGATGCTGACCGAACTGCTCGACGTGGCCCGGCTGGAAGCAGGTCAGGAAGAGCGGCAGATTGCTGCCTTCGACGTGGCCGAACTGCTCGGCGCACTCATCGACAGCGTTCGGCCAATGGCTACCGAAAAAGGGCTGGTGCTGCAACAAACCGGACCCGCCAGTTTACCCGTGTCGGGCGACGGTACGAAAATTCACCGGATCACGCAGAATCTGCTGCTCAACGCGATCAAATACACGCAGGCGGGCCACGTAACGGTCGACTGGCAGGCCGGTCCCGACGATCAATGGCAACTGAGCGTTGCCGATACCGGCCCCGGCCTGTCGATGACTTCGTCTGCGTCTGGCGGAGAAGGAATTGGCCTGACCATAATCCGCCAGCTTTGCCAGCTCCTCGACGGGAACATGGTTATCGATAGCAAGCCGGGCGAGGGCACACGGTTCACGCTGACGTTTCCCCGGACCTACGCATCCGGTAGCAAGCGGGCCGGTCAATGAAGCTGACCGGCCCGTTGGGTTTGTTTACATACGTCGCGCCGTGACGGTATACGGGCAAGGAAGTCCAAGCTGGTAAGCAACTCGACGTCTTCCATGACCAGTACTGTTTACGTTGTTGATGACGCAGCGGAGTATCGCGGGCTCATCAAACAGATATTTCAGCAATTCTTACCACAGTATAGCGTTCGGTTTTTTGCCAGTGGCGATGAGCTGTACGACGAGCTTACCGCCGAAACGAAACCACGCCAGCCCGGCCTGATCCTGCTGGATCTGCAACTGCCCGGCCGCGACGGCTTCGCTATGCTGCAATTTATTCGGCAACCCGATCAGTGGCCGCACGTACCAGTGGTTGTTATGACCAGCATGGTTCAGCAGACTGATATAGATGCCTGCTACGAAGCCGGGGCCAGTGCAATTCTACAGAAATCCATGTCGTTTGAGCAACTTACCGACATGCTGAGAATAACCTGTACGTACTGGATTGAACTAAACCGGCGCCCCCGCATCGATACTAGGCAGTTTTAGGCAGGGTAACGGCATCCCACCAGTAGTGGCGAAACGCCGATATGCACTCGGCCCATTTGTCGAGACTGCCCGGCTTTATGATGTACGAGTTGCTACGGAGCATGTACGACTCCGTGATGTCTTCCTGATCCATCGATGCACTCAACGTGATAACCGGAATTTCGCGGTAGAGGTAGTGCGTTTTTATCAGTTGCAGCAGGTGCCAGCCGGTTTCGCGCGTGGGCAGGTAAAGGTCGAGCAGCACGAGCCGGGGTAGCTTCTGTATGTTATCTTCACAGCTGTCCAGGTACAGAAGCGCGTCGTCAGCATTGGCGACCCAGACGGGGTTGACTTCAGAAAATTGCCGTTCGAGTGCCCACTTGATGACAAGCCACTGATCTGCATTGTCCTCAACAACCAATATGGTTGATCGTCGACGTTTCTTCGACGAAACGGGGGCCATAGTCACATTCATATAGGGAGGTAGTTTCTGTTTGTACAACCGTACATAAAAGTAATATTAGCTATAATCTCCGATAAAGAAACAGCAAAAGACGGAGGTAAAATCAACTAGTAGCTGTTTGTGACAACTGTATAGCTGTCAAGTAGAGTATCGTCGGTTTTTAGTAAACTAAATAACTGACCTGCAAGTAATAACAAAAAAAGCATCCACGTTTGAGGATGCTTTTTTCATAAGAAACTATGTATTAGAGTGCGTCGACCGGCTCCTGTGCCGTAATTCCGGGCTTGCGGGGGACGTAGTGCCGGAAGAAACTACTTATCTTCATCTGGATAACCCCGAAGACCGCTTCTTTGAAAATGCGGGACGACATTTTGGAAACTCCCCTCGTACGGTCAGTGAATATAATAGGTACTTCGACCAGCCGGAAGCCGTATTTCCAGCAGGTAAACTTCATCTCGATCTGAAACGCATACCCAACAAATTTGATGGGATTATGCAGGATGATTTCCAGCACTTCGCGCCGGTAGCAGATAAAACCCGCCGTGGGGTCCATGATGCTCATGCCGGTAATAAACCGCACGTAAACACCGGCGAAGTACGACATCAGTACGCGCCCCATCGGCCAGTTGACGACGTTGACACCCCGAATGTAGCGCGACCCAACGGCAACGTCGGCACCGCCGTCGGCGCAGGCCTGGTAGAGGTTAATCAGGTCGTCGGGGTTGTGCGAAAAGTCGGCGTCCATTTCAAACAGGTACTGATACCCCCGCGAAAGCGCCCACTTGAACCCGTCTATGTAGGCGGTACCCAGCCCCAGCTTACCCCGCCGTTCGAGCATATACAGCCGCCCGGCAAATTCGTCCTGCAAGTCGCGCACCCGCTGTGCCGTACCGTCGGGCGAGCCATCGTCGACGATAAGCAGATCAAACGAAACCGGCAGACTGAATACCTTGCGAATGATGGCTTCGATGTTCTCGATTTCGTTGTAGGTGGGGATGACGACCAGACGATCTTTCACGGGAGGGAGCAGTATATTGTTAGTTAGCTATGGGCTATACGGACTTAACAGCAGTAAGCTGAATTTCCGTGCGAAATAACCGTTAAAATTTCTTAACCAGCGGTTTAGCCGCCAGTGCTGTCGCCAGCGAGCGGGCTTTGCCGATACAGTCAGACAGCGACACCCCGCCGTACCAGTTGGCGCAGATGCTGAGGTTCGGCAAGTCGAGCGCGTCGACCTGCTGGCGCACCGCTGCCAGCCGGGCGTCGTACTGCGGAATGGCTTTTTCCCACCGAAACACCGATTGCCACACGGGAGCCTGCGCCTGAATGCCGAAACCGTCGACCAGCTCCTGATGCACGCGCTGCCGGATGATATCGTCGCCCAGCCGCGCGTTGTCGACTGACTGCTGACCGCCTACAAAGGTCGTAAAAAGTACTTCATCGTCGGGGCAGCGACCGGCAAATACCGAACTACTCCAGATATGACCCGCTGAAAACCGGCTTTCTACCTTCGGGTTCAATCCCCCAAAGCCGTCGAGCGGATGGCGTACATCGGCGCGTTTGTATGCGGTGTGTACGGCTGTCATGGGTGGGTAGTTGATCTGTACCAGCGCGTCAGACAAGGCCGGGGCCAGATCGGCCAGCAGTTGCGCGGCTACGTCCGTACTTGTCGCAACAACGAGCTGATCGACACGTGTCGAACCGGAGGGCGTCGTGACGAGCCAGCCATCGGGCAGGCGCTCGACCCGGCTAACCGGATCGTTGAGCGACAGGCCAGTCAGCGATGCCGCCAGCGCATCGGTCAGCATTTGCATCCCGTTGCGAAAGCTGAACGATTGTTTCCGCTCGGTCTTGCCCTGATTTTTGATCAGCCCGCGCAGCACGGAGCCGTAGTCGCGCTCGTAGGTCAGCAACGACGGAAAGGTTTCGGCCACCAGCAGTCGCTCCGGGTCACCCGCGTAGATACCCGCCACAAAAGGCCCCAGCGCGTAGTCGACTACTTCGGGAGTGAACCGACGCCGGAAAAACTGACCCAGTGTTTCGCCGGGGGGCGAGGTAGTTTTGTTCCACAGTTCGCGCGCGGCCGCCAGTTTGGTACGCAGGCTGAAAAACGGACCGAACAGCAGGGCGGGCGGGGTGCCGGGCAGTTGCCGATACTGCCCGTTGCGGTAGATGAAGCGGTGCTTGCTGACGTCGTTGCTGAATACCAGTTCGGGGGTCAGGCCAAGGCTGTCGATCCAGCGCAGCAGCGCGCTGTCGCCCAGCAGCGAGTTGGGGCCCAGTTCACGCAGGTACGACTGCCCGTCGGGGCCGGTTTCGCGGGTCGAGCCGATGTAGCCACCCGCCCGGTTGGTTGCCTCCCAGAGGTGGTACTCGACGCCCTGCTCTTGCAGCGCATGGGCCAGCGTCAGCCCCGAAATGCCCGCGCCAATGATGCCAATGCTCATGATTTTCGCAACGAATCGCCCTGGCCGGTCTTTTTCTGCAACTGCTCGACTACCTGCTGGTATATGCGTTCGAGGTATTTCGGGTGCGACGAATAAAAAATAAAGCTCCGCGAATAAACCGACGTGTCGACCTTCATCTGCCGGAAAAGTTTAGCTTCCTGATGCTTGTAGGCCACGCGCGCCGAATCGGTCGAGGCAAGGCTGAACCGGCTCGTCTGCGCTTCGAGCAGGTGTACCTGCGTCAGAATGTTGGCCATCTGCTCTTCCGGAATCAGGTCGTCGGGCCGTTTGTCTTCCGGGGCTTCACAGCCCAGCACCAGCAGCAGGCTGAGCAGATACCAGCTGCGCCGGACGGTTTGCGTATGGAGGAATCGGTACATGTATTTTAGCCTTACTTTTGTAAGCTAATCCCAGCGGGCAAAGTTCGGAATCGCCCGTTAATTACTGTTAACGCCGAATGGAGATTGATGAGTTTCTGGCCCGGATCCGCTACTTCGATATTCAGATTCGGAAGGCGGTAAATTCGCAGATGCGTGGCACGTTTCGCTCGGTCTTCAAAGGCACCGGGCTTGAGTTCAGCGACCTGCGGACCTACCAGTACGGCGACGATGTGCGGGCTATCGACTGGAACGTATCGTCGAAGGGGCACGGCACGTTTGTGAAGGTGTTTCGGGAAGAAAAAGACCAGACTGTTTTCTTCGTGGTCGACGTCAGTGCGTCGCAGCAGGTCGGCTCCCGGCAGCGTATCAAACTCGACACCACCCGCGACGTGACGGGCGTGCTGGCGATGTCGGCCATTCGCGAAGCCAGTCACGTGGGCATGTACTGCTTTTCCGATCAGAAGGAGTGCTACATCAAACCCGCCAGTACCATGAAAACGGGCTATCAGCTCATCACGAGTCTGTTTAAGCTGGTGCCGCAGTCGACGCGTACCAACCTGGCCGACGCGCTGCTGTTTACACTCAATATCCTGAAACGGCGGAGCGTTGTGATTCTGCTCTCCGACTTTATCGACACCAGTTACGAGCACAACCTGAAAGCACTGGCCCGCAAGCACGATTTGGTGGTTGTTCACCTTTACGATAAGAGGGAGGTAAACCTGCCCCGGCTGGGAATTATCCCCGTCCACGACGCTGAAACGGGCCGGGTAAGCTGGGTCAACACCTCGTCGATGTCGTTTCGGACGCAGCTGCGCGAGTCGTTTCAAAGTAATCAACGCGGACTGGAACGGCTGTGCCGACAATACAACGCCAATTATCTGGCCCTTGAATCACAGGACGATTTTGTGCCGAAACTGATCGATCTGTTTCGGGTGCGTAAATATCAGTAGATGAATCGACTCGCTGCGCTGTGGATAGGATTGACCCTGCTGGGCGGGTCGCTGCGGGGGCAACCGCAGCCCGCCGGGTTGCCTGTGGGTCGTTTTCTGACCGACAGTATCGAGATTGGCCGCCCGGTTCAGTACGTGTTTTCGTATCACCACGCGCCCGGAATCGACGTGCTGTTTCCCGATACGGCAACCCAGTTTCGCCCGTTTCGGGTGACGCAGGTAGCGATCACGCCCACGCTCACGACCGGTTCGCTCAGCCGCGACAGTGCTGTTTATACGCTGGTGTCGTTCAGTGTCGATTCCATCCAAAGCCTGCACCCGTCCGTCCGGCTTGTCAACCCGGCCGACTGTACACTGATTAATGCGCTGCCCGACACTGTTTTTCTGCGTTCACGGCTGGGGCAACCCGGTGTGACTGTCCCCGGCGCAACGACGCTGGCGACTAGTGTTCAGCTGGCTCCGTTGCAGCAGCAGTTCAACTACCCCCGGCTGTTACAGGTTGTTGGTTTGCTGGTACTGGGCCTATTGGTGGTCGTTCTGTTTTTCGGCAAACGGCTCCGGCAGCAGGGGCGGCTCTACCAGCTGAGCCGACGCCATAACCGCTTCCTGGCCGAACACGACCGGCTCATGACCAACCTGAGCAGCGAAACCATTGCGGATACGGCTAATCAGGTCACGGTGGCCTGGAAAGAGTACATGGAGCGCCTGTCAGGCGATGCGTACGCGGCACTGACGACCTCGGAAATTGCGGACCTGACCGGCGATGATCGGGTGGCCGACGCGTTGCGCACCACCGACCGGACGATCTACGGTGGCGCGTTTTCCGAACAGTCGACCGGCGCGCTTCGGGTGCTACGCGATGTCGCCGAGCAAACGTATGTGCGGAGCCGACAGCAGATTCTCGCGGCCGACACGGCCGAACCCGAACTCCAACCCGACGAACTACCCTGATATGGATGCCTGGTACTCGCTTCGCTGGTTCAGCCCGGCCGTCTGGCAGTCGTTTCGCTTTGCGCATCCGCTGGCGCTTTACCTGATTCCGGCTGTTTTGCTGCTGTTTCTGGTGCGGCAGTACCTGTACCGCAACACCCGGCAGCGGCTCGTACTGTCGGGCCGCGCAACACTGGATAATGACGAGCCGGTGTCGCTGGTGCAGTGGTTACTCAGCGGGCTCCGCTATCTGCTGCCGCTGAGTATGTTTCTGGCGATGAGTATGTTGCTGATCGCGCTGGCCCGGCCGCAGCTGATACGCGAAAAGCGCGAAGAAGAATCGCTGGGTATCGATATTATGCTGGCAATGGACGTTTCGGCCTCGATGACCGACGCCGACCTGCCGCCCAACCGGCTGACCGTAGCCCGCAAGCTGGCGCAGCAGTTTATCAACGGGCGAAAAAATGACCGCATCGGGCTGGTGGCCTTCGCTGGAGAAGCGTTTACGCTGTGCCCACTCACAACGGATTATGTGGTGCTGAAACAGTACGTCGGCGAGTTGAACGACCGGCTGATTCGTACGTCGGGAACGGCGATCGGCGATGCGTTGGCCCGTTGTATCAACCGCCTGCGCGACCCAGTCACGGCCCCCGCCGACTCTCTAAAACCTGCCAATGCCCGCAGTAAGGTAATTATTCTGCTGAGCGACGGCGACAATACCGCCGGGAATCTGGACCCGCTGACAGCGGCCCGGCTGGCACGGGCATTCGACATTCGTGTGTACACCATTGCCGTTGGACGCACGTCGGCGCGTGCGGTGAGCAATGGCACATCGACCGACGAGGGCATCCTAAAAACTGTCGCCACAACAGGAACGGGTAGTTTCTTCCGGGCCACGGATGC
Source organism: Spirosoma rhododendri (assembly GCF_012849055.1). Taxonomy (NCBI): domain Bacteria; kingdom Pseudomonadati; phylum Bacteroidota; class Cytophagia; order Cytophagales; family Cytophagaceae; genus Spirosoma; species Spirosoma rhododendri. The sequence continues at coordinate 1,680,621 of NZ_CP051677.1, forward strand.
CCGGCGGCTGCGGGCTGTTTTTGGGCAGATCGACCGGCTGGAAAAAGCACCTGTTCAGATCCGGGTTTACGAAGATGTACGCGATTACTACCGTATTTATCTGTACTGGGGCATCTCGTTTCTTATGCTCGTAATGCTGCTGAAACTAACCATTTTCGGCAACGTGCTGGAAGACTAGGATTCGATGTTCAATCTTTACCATTGAGCAGCGACAGAGGGGTAAGCACTGCGTTTCACCCGATGTTGAGTGGCTACTTGAAAAAAGTTACGCTTTGATGCACTTAATAAAATAACGCATGAAAACATTGGGACTAATTGGCGGACTTAGCTGGTATGCTACATCCGTTTATTATACGATGCTCAATCAGCTCACCAATCAACGGCTTGGTAAATCCCATTCTTCCAAACTTCTTCTTTCTTCGGTGGACTTTGAAGAATTCAGATTATTACAGGAAGCCGGCGAATGGGACGCAATTGAAAGTATGTTATCGGGCGTTGCGATACAGCTTGAGAATGCGGGTGCAGACTGCATCGTTATGTGCGCCAACACAGTTCACCTTGTGGCCGACACTATCCGCCAAAAAATAAAAATTCCTCTGATTCACAGTGCAGAAGAAACAGCTAAGGAAATTGTTAGCCAAAAAATCAATAAGGTTGCTCTCCTTGGAACAAAATTTACAATGGAAAATGCCTTTTTTAGCGATCGTCTTTCACAGTTCGGCATCAACACAATTATTCCCGACGAAGCTGATAAAGATTATATCCATGCTTCCATTTTTAATGAATTGACGAAAGGAATTTTTAAAGAAGAGACAAAAAATAAATACATTGAGATTATTGATAAGCTAAAAAGCCACGGAGCAGAAGGTGTTGTATTTGGCAGCGCTGAGTTTTCAATACTACTTAAACCGGCCGATTGCAGTATTCCAATTTTCGATACCATTGCAATTCATTCTAAAGCAGCGGTTGATTTTGCAGTATCCAAATGACGACAGCGCATCAGTCGACATGCGATTTTGTGCCGGCGGAGCACGGCCTTGTTAGTGCGGCCATATGAAAGACCAGCAGCTGAACGGGGGTGTAAAGGTCAGAGCGATGTCTGTTCAGTCTGCCCTTCGTCCACCATCAAACCCCGTGGTAGAATGATGCATACGGAAGACAGCAAAACCTTAAACGTTAACCATTGAACAGTAAACCGACAACCCTCCGCCCTCACTACAATGCCAGCCTGATCGAAGCGGGACTGGACGAGGTTGGGCGGGGATGTTTGGCCGGGCCGGTAGTGGCTGCTGCGGTTATTCTACCCCCCGACTACCAGCACCCGATTCTGACCGATTCCAAGCAGTTGACCCCACGGCAGCGCGACCGCATCCGGGTCGACATCGAACGCGACGCGCTGAGTTGGGCCATTGCCGAGGTGTCGCCCGCCGATATCGACAAGATCAACATTCTGAAGGCGTCGTTTCTGGCGATGCACCGGGCCGTCGATCAGCTCATTGCCCGCCCAGACCGCCCCCAGCCGCAGCACCTGCTGGTCGACGGGAATCGGTTTGTGCCGTACCCGCTGATACCGCACACCTGTATTATCAAAGGCGACAGTCTGTATTTGTCGATTGCGGCAGCGTCGGTACTGGCCAAAACCTGGCGGGATGAGCTGATGGCGCAGTTGGGTCGCGCCTACCCCGCCTACGGCTGGGCGAAGAACGCGGGCTACCCGACGCCCGTCCACCGCGACGCCATCCGGCAGTTTGGCCCCACCCCGCACCATCGGATGACATTTCAACTTTTAGGTTAATGTTTAACGTCTAACGGTTAATGTTGCAGATGAACGTTAACCATTAGACGTTAAACATTAAACCCTAAACCCAAGAACCATGGACGAATTTATGCAGGAAGCCATCCGGCAGGCGCAGAAAAGCCTTGCCGAAGGTGGAATACCGATCGGGTCGGCGCTGGTGAAGAACGGCGAACTCGTAGCATCGGGCCACAACAAGCGGGTGCAGGAAGACAACCCCATCCTGCACGGCGAAATGGACTGTCTGAACAATGCCGGGCGCGTAGGATCGTTTCGCAATACGGTGATCTACTCGACACTGATGCCCTGCTACATGTGCGCCGGAACCATTGTGCAGTTCAAAATCCCGAAAGTAATCGTGGGGGAGTCGCGGACGTTTACTGGTGCACGGGAGTTTATGGAGCAGCACGGCGTCGAAGTGATCGACCTCGATTTGCCGGAATGCATTGCGATGATGGAGCAGTTTATTGCCGACAAGCCGACGCTTTGGAACGAAGATATCGGTGAGTTGTAACCCGTTGGTTCAGGCCGTATTACATGGCCCGGCATGACGTATAAATCCAGGGTCAGTTAATCGATTTGTTGGCAGCGTATTCATTCGTTAGTACGCTTTTTGATATAAACGCAACTGGTCAGTTAGCTGGCACGTAGCAAACACCGTGTCTACTTGTGGTTGATCTTTAACTAATGCAAAAGGCTAGTATTCCTCCTGATGAATTGCAGCGACTTGAGTCGCTTTATCAATACGAACTGCTCGATACCCCCGGGAAATTGAATACGATCGCGTGTCGCAGATTGCTTCGCAGCTGTGCATGACGCCCTTTGCCATGGTCAGCCTGATCGATCAGGACCGGCAATGGGTGAAATCAAGCCACGGCATCGACATCGATTACATACCTCGTGAACTGTCGTTCTGCGCCCATACGATCAATCAGTACGAGCCCCTGGTTGTCGAAAACATGAAGCAGGATGGTCGGTTTTCAGACCATCCATCGGTGATAGGGCCGCCTAATGTCACCTTTTATGCGGGCGTGCCGCTGCGGTCGTCGGAGGGGTACGCCATCGGGTCGCTGTGTGTCGTCGATCAGAAGCCGCGTCAGCTGACGGCAGAACAGCATACGGCGCTCAAAGCACTGGCCGATCAGGTCGCGTTGTTGATGGAATTGCACCGGACGAACAATAGCCTGCGGGTGGCCCGAACGGAAGCCGAAGAGCTGGCGCAGCAGAAAGCCAGTTTGCTGGCTACGCTGAGCCATGAGATCAGAACACCGCTGCATGCGCTCGAAGGCTATACACAACTACTGCTCGATCAGCCCACGCAGCCCGACCAGCAAAGCAGCCTGCAACGGCTCCAGACGACCGGCCGGACGCTGGTCAGCCTGGTCAATAACATTCTCGACTACAGTAAATTACAGGCCGGAAAGTTGCTGCTGGAAGCCATTCCATTTTCCGTCGTTGGGCTGATTCACCAGGCCGTCGATATGCAGGCGTGGCAGGCCCGGCAGAAAAACCTGCAACTCACCACGAAGCTCGATGCAACCATTCCGCATCAGTTAAGGGGCGACGCGACCCGGCTCCTACAGGTACTGACGAACCTCATCAGCAACGCCCTGAAATTCACCAAGGAAGGGGGCGTCAATGTAGAGGCCAGCGTGATCGAACAGACTGATGAGCAGACAACGTTGTTCATTGAAGTGGTCGACACGGGGATCGGCATTGCACCCGATTCGCTGGCGACGCTATTCAACGAATACACGCAGGTATCGGCTGCGACGACCCGGCAGTACGGCGGAACGGGGCTGGGTCTGGCCATTACGCGGCAACTGATCGACCTCATGGACAGCCACATGGAAGTCACGAGCGAAGTTGGGAAAGGGTCGCGCTTTGGTTTCCGGCTGACGTTGCCGACTGTCGATGAAACGCCCCCGACGGTGAACTGGCGCACGGAAGGCAAGCTACTGGCCGTTGATGATAGCCTGTTCAATACCAAGATGCTGGGGCATATCGTCAGGCAGCAGAGCGGGCAGCTGGATACGTTCAACAATCCGATTGAAGCCCTCGAAGCCGCCCGGCACACGCCTTACTTAAGCATGTTGCTGGACCTTCACATGCCCGAAATGGACGGCTACGACCTGGCCCGGCAACTGTGCGACCTGCAACCCGGTGTACCCATTATTGCCCTCTCGGCCGACGATAGTGCCGAAACGCTGGCGAAGGTGTACGCGGCTGGCTTTCGGGGGTTTCTGCGTAAGCCATTCCTGCCCCAGCAGCTCGTTCACCTGCTCGACGAGCTAACAAAACCGGTCTGAGCCGACGCGTAAACGGCGTCTGGTACGATTGTGGGTAGCGTTGGTGTATCGCCGGTTCGGCGGCATCAATCGCTATCATTCATTGCCATTCATTCGACTGAAAATCGCCCTGCTCGTGCTGGGCTGTCTGCTGGAATCTGCTGCGCTGGCGCAGCGGGCCGTAATCTGGAAAGAGTGCCCCGGCACGTGGTCGCTGAACGTCGGGGTGGGTACCACTTACTACGCCGGGGATCTGTCCGTAATCGGTAACTACAACCATCTTGGGCTGGGGGCGGCACTGAACATCGGCCTTACGTACCGCTATTCAAACCGGCTCAGTCTGCGGGCTGATATGCAGGGATATTACATTCGGGGGAGTCAGGTAAGAACCCGGAACTTCGTCAAAAACCTGTCGTTCTTTAGCGTCAATCCTGATGTATGGGCGGGGGTTCAGTGGGACATTCGCAACCCCGCCGACCCCAACCGATCCTTCTTTCCGTACGTGATGGCCGGTGCCGGGCTGACCTACATGACGCCCAAAACCAGGTACAACGGGCAGGTCGTCAGTCTGGCCCCGTTGCATACGGAGGGTGTTGCGTATGATCGGGTGGCGGGGATTATCCGGTACGGCATCGGTATGCCGCTGCTGTCGGGCTACCGGTTCAGGCTTGCGCTGGAAGCGTCGTACACCCATGTGCTGAGCGACTATCTGGACGATGTCAGTACGGTGTATCCCAGTTTCGAGGGTATGAGTCCGCTGGCGGCTGCGCTCAGCGACCGGAAAAGTGAACTGCTGCTGTTGCCCAACAAACCGGGTGATAATCGGGGTAACCCCGGAAAAAACGACGGTTACTTTATCCTGTCGGGACGGCTTGTCTACACGATCGATACACCGGTTCAGCGCTGGCACCGGCTTCGTAGCCGGGGTTAGGGTTTTCGGCGGTATTTGCCTTATTTTTGGGCCGAAACCCATGTGGCGCTCTGCCCTATTTATGCATATAGACTCCTTTGTCGACGTCCTTCAAACCGAACTGACTAACACCCAATACGGGCAGCAACCGCCCGAGCTGTACGACCCGATCCGGTACATCATGAGTCTGGGGGGCAAACGGTTACGGCCGCTGCTGACCCTGATGGGTACTTACCTCTTCACCGACGACTGGCAGAAAGCGGTGCGTCCGGCGCTGGCCGTGGAGGTTTTCCACAACTTCACGCTGATGCACGACGACATCATGGATCAGGCTCCGCTGCGTCGGGGCAATCCGACCGTGCACGAGAAATGGAACCCGAATACCGCAATCCTGTCGGGCGACGTGATGCTGGTCAATGCCTTCGAGCTGATACTCAACGTAGCTCCCGATCAGTTGCAGACCGCCCTGACGCGCTTCAGCCGGACGGCCGCCGAAGTGTGTGAAGGACAGCAGCTGGACATGAATTTTGAAACCCGCTGGGACGTCACCGAAACCGAGTACATCGAGATGATCCGGCTGAAAACGTCGGTCCTGCTGGGCTTTGCCCTCGAACTGGGTGGGCTGATTGCCGGTGCCGATGCACAAACGATGAAGCTGCTCTACGAAGCGGGCGTCAACGTGGGTATCGGGTTTCAGCTGAAAGATGATTTGCTCGACGTGTACGGCGACCCGGCTAAGTTCGGCAAGCAGGTAGGGGGGGATATCATTGCCAACAAGAAAACGTTTCTGCTCATCGAAGCGCTGGAGCAAGGGACGGGTCAGCTGCGCGACGACCTCGACGGGTGGCTCCGGCGTACCGATTTCGACAAGGCCGAGAAAGTACGCGCTGTTACTGCAATCTACGATCAGCTGCGTATCCGCACCATTACCGAGCAGCGGATCGACGCGTATTTCTCGAAGGGCTTTGCCTGCTTTGAGCAAATAAACGCCGACCCGACGCGCAAAGCGGTGTTGCTTGAGTTTGTGCAGCAGCTTATTGGTCGTGAGAGCTAACCAATACCAGCGGGTCAGGTTATGTATCTGTAGCGTCCGTAACCAACTCAACGCAGTAAACGACATATAGCCTGCATGACCACCATTCTGCTTATCATCACTGTAACGGCCATCATCAGCTTTCTGGCCTGGCGCAATCCGTCGCTGCTCGACCGCTGGATTATGAACCCGTACCAGATTTACAATCGGGGCGAATACCACCGGCTGTTGACGTCGGGATTTATTCACGCCGATGCGGGTCACCTGATTTTCAACATGCTTAGCCTTTACTTCTTTGGTGGGCTGATCGAGCAGATTTTCGGAGCTTTGTTTGGCGGGCTTGGCCCAGTCTACCTGATTGGTTTCTATCTGGCGGGTATTCTGGTGTCGGATGTGCCCAGCTACCTCAAGCACCGCTACGACCCCGGCTATAATTCGCTGGGTGCTTCGGGAGGGGTATCGGCCATTATTTTTGCGTCGATCATGGTAAACCCACTCGCGCGGATTTACATGTACTTCATACCCATCGGGATTCCGGGCTTTGTTTTTGGCGCACTGTACCTGGCCTATTCGTACTACTCGTCGAAGCAGGGCCGTGATAATGTCAACCACGACGCCCACCTGTACGGTGCTATGTTCGGTATTGTATTCATTGTCGCGGTATATCCGGAAGTATTCCCGCAATTTATTGAGCAGATATCAAGCTGGCGTCCTTTCTAACAACACGTCATGGTGAGCCTGCTTCGTCAGCCCTATCCGATTGAGGAGCCTGCACGTACGACATGGATACGGGCCGTGTTGATCGGCGCGTTCATCGGCTTGTTTCTGCTGGTGTTTCAGCCGTTTGACATCTCAGACTGGCACACGCCATACAAGACGCTGAAGGTGCTGGGGTTCGGCGTCGTCAGTTTTGCCGTAACGGCTCTGCACTTTCTGGTGTGGCCCCGGCTATTTCCGGCCGCTTTCTCAGATCGCGTCTGGACGGTGGGTAAGGCTATCCTGATGATTGTTGCCAACATCCTGCTGGTTGCCGTTGCCAACCAACTTTACCTGATCGCGCTAACTGGACGCAAGCCCAGCGTAGCTGGCTGGGTGGGTATGCTGGTTGGTACGTTTCTGGTCGGTATTTTCCCAACGGCGGGTGGCGTGGTGGCGGGGTATGTAATCCGATTGCGCAGGTACGTTCGGCAGGCGGCTGAACTGCCCGTTCACCCACATGCGTCTCCCGCACCGATCCCCGATACGCCGACACCAACGGCCGTCGATACGCTGACGCTGCTTGCCGACAATGAGAAAGACAGCCTGACGCTACCCCCCGACAAACTGCTTTACATCGAATCGAGCGACAACTACTGCACGGTGGTGTACCTGAAAAATGAACAGCCAGTGAAGCCGCTGCTGCGGAGTAGTCTGAGTCGGCTGGAGGGGCAAATCAGTATGCCCGACATCGTGCGCTGCCATCGGTCATTCATTGTCAACCTCGACCGGGTGGAGAAAATAACGGGCAATGCACAGGGCTATAAGCTGCATCTACTCGGGGGACAGTACCAGATTCCGGTCGCTCGTAAGTACAACGACAGCTTGGTTGCGCGGTTAAAATCGTTGTAGAATACCCATCCATTCGTCCCAAATGCGGTTCTGGGTTGTCAAACGGCCCAAAAGTTGTCGTTTGGCCCTTTGCGTCGTCCGGGCTAGATGTGTTGCGCTACGTTTGTCTCAACGAATCGCAAACACAACTGGTCATGCACACGCTCATTATTGCCATCACCATCATCCACGTTCTCGCCGGTACCGTTGCCCTGCTGGTCGGGCTGGTTTCCATGTTCTCAAAAAAAGGCGGCAAAGCCCACAATCGCAGCGGGCTGGTCTACGTCTGGGGTATGATTGTCGTAGCTGCGACGGCCCTGCCCATGTGTGCCCTGCAACCGTTTAAACTGTTTCGGCTATTTCTGACGGGTATCGCCGTCCTGAGTTTTTACCTGTGCATGACCGGCTGGCGGGCTACCAAACAAAAGAAATCCGGCCCCACACCGGCCGACCGGCTGCTGACGTACGTCGCGTTGGTTGTCAGTGTCGGTATGATGGGCTTCGGCGCGTACCTACTGAAGGACGGTGTCTCGGTATTTGCCATACTGTTCCCGTTCTTCGGATTTCTGACGTTCAAAAATGCTTGGTACGATGCTAAACTGTTTAGCCGGACTCCAGAGAAAATGCATTGGTTCTACCACCATATTGCCCGGATGGGTGGGTCGTACATTGCCACGTTCACCGCATTTTTGGTCAATAACATGTACCGGATGATGCCGGTGGGAACACCCGAATGGGTTGGCACGATTGGCTGGATTGCGCCGACGCTGGTGGGTGGCGTACTCATTGCCCGCACGATTCGGCACTACAAACAGAAGTTCGATCGCCCCAAAACAGTGCTGGCGTAATTGCGGAGCCTGCTCGCCAGGTGAATTCATCCCTTATTCCGGGGGCTGTGAAGACACAGCCCGAGGGAAAGGAGGAAAAGAGTAATCTATTTCTTCAGCAAGTCTTCCGCAACCGGCAGGGCGGTACTGGCCCACTGCTTCATCTGCTTACCGGAATAGTGCAACCCGTCGCCAGCAAACTGACTGTTATCGCCCGCAGCCTGCCGGGTCAGGGGGGTGATATCGACGTAGGCGACACCCGCTTTCTGGCATTCGTCTTTCGCGATGGTGTTAAAGGCGTCGATCTCCGTAGCAATCTGATTTTTGTCGCGGCCATTGGCGTAAGGCGATGCCCCCCAGTCAGGAATCGATAACACAAAAACCCGCCCGGGCCGATTACCGGCAAACCGAATGGCTGTTTGAAGCAGGTCGCGAAATTCTGTCCGGTAGCGGTCCGTCGATTGACCCCGGTACTGGTTGTTGACGCCGATCAGCAGCGATACCAGATCGTACGTTTTGGTGTTGTTGGCGGCTTTGATAGCATCCTGCAATTCGGCCGTTGTCCAGCCCGTCCGGGCGATGATATCCGGGTCCGCCACGTCTACCTTGTCGGTGCGCAGCATACCGGCCAGTTGAACGCTCCAGCGATCGGCCGCGCCGACACTTTCCCCGATAGTGTACGAATCGCCGAGCGACAAAAACTGGTATTTCGATTTGACGGCGTCGGGATTACTGATCATTGGCGATGAGTACGTACAGGCGATAAATAGCGCAAGGGAAAACAGCGGGGTGATGAACCGAAAAGGCATTGCGACTGTGGGGTAAGGTGCATTCAGATGTACGAACTAAGGCTGGTTTTAGACTGATGCCAAACTGCCATTAAATCTAGTTTAACGGGAAAACAAACCCGAATGGGGCTGGTTCTTCTGTTTAAAACAGGTAACAGTAAAACTAACCATAGATCATGGCTGATATCAATCAAGTTCAGGAACTCGATACCCCCAACGACCTTAAAGAAAAGGGACGTGAGAAAGTGGCCGACTCGCTCAACAAGCTGGTCGCCGATGCGTTCGCGCTGTACATCAAAACCAAGAATTACCACTGGCATATGTCGGGTCGGCACTTCCGCGATTATCACCTGCTGCTCGATGAACAGGCCGACCAAATTTTCGCGACCATCGACCCACTGGCCGAGCGCGTCCGGAAAATCGGCGGCAATACGATCCGTTCGGTTGCGCATATCGCTCAATTGCAGCGAGTGAAAGACAACGATGAAGATTTTGTGGCTCCGAAAGATATGCTGCTTGATCTGCTGAACGAGAACAAGAAGATGGCGAAAAATATGCGTGATACGCACAAGATCGCTGACGACGCTGAAGACGTAGCCACGGCTAGTCTGCTCGAAAACTACATCGATGAAACCGAGCGTCGCAGCTGGTTCCTCTTCGAAACGACCCGGGAGATTAACTAACGTTTACAGTTTACGGTATTCGGTTTACGGTGTATCGGTCGTATCATAGTACTTCCGTAAACTGTAAACCGAATACCGTAAACTGTTTTTATATGAAAGTACGCCCTTCTGCGCTGATCTGGCGCGTACAGGACAACAAGACCGAGGTACTGCTGATGCGGTACAACTACGGCGGGCAGGACGTGCTTGCTCTACCCGGCGGCAATCCGGATCGAGGTGAGATTCTGCCCGAAACAATCGTACGGGAAATTCGGGAAGAGCTGGGTGTAAGCGTCGACGTGGGCGAGATGATTCTGGCTGGCGAAATGCTGCTGACCGAACGCAACGACGACGTACTGCACGTGGTATTTGCTGCCCGCAACTTGCAGGGTACGCCCGCCCTGAATCCCGCCGAAACGTCGGCCCTCGAACTGGTCTGGCAACCCATCGCCGATCTGCCCCACCTGAATCTGTATCCCAACATTGGCGAACGGCTGCAATCATGGTTCAGTAGTGCGACCTATCTGGGTTATGTTGGGCGCATCGAGCAGCAGTATTTCGGCTGAAGTTTTTAACACAGAGGCACAGAGAACACAGTGTTTTTGCTGGAAAGCTAACGTTGTGTTCTCTGTGTTAAAAACACATTTGCCTGGTCTTGACTTACCGCTATCGCAGATTCGGGACGGGCAGCACGGGCAGGCTTTCGTTACCGTCTTCGCTGACGGCCTGCACGGCGAAGTAGTAATTGTCTTTCGAATAGGGGAGTGTCATGCCGAGTTTGGTGGTGAAGAATTTCTTCTGCCAGAACGGCCAGTACGTTTCGCGCATCAGCACATAGTATCCCTTCACTTTACCCACCGACGGAGCCTGCCAGTACAGGGCTGTCGAGTTGGTCAGGTTGCGCACATCTACGGTTACTTTCTGCGGAATGACCGGTGCTTTCGCCAGATTGGCCAGCGTCGCCAGGTTGACAGCCGTGTTTTTGCGCAGATAATCGAAGTCCATAAACTTCGCGTAGTCGCCGTATTCGGTCCCACTGTCGGTGCGGAGGTCCTGATGCTGATGGTTGTAGTTCTCGTTCATCTCCGTCAGGCGAACGGCCGCGAAGCCCCGCTGCACGTAGGGGGTATGGTCGCCACCGCGCAGGTAACGATCGTTGCGGTACACCATCACCACTTCCAGATTATCCACGTATCGCTCACCGACTTCCTTCAGGTAACGGGCCAGCGTGCGGGCCTTTCCGTCGTTTTCGTTACCGAATTGCCGGATCTGACTGATGCGATTGGTAGTGTCTTTGAGCAGGTTACCCGGCAACCCTTCGCTGAACACCCGCAGCCGCGTGTTGTCGATGATGTTGGTTTCGTTGCTGTGGTTGCTGCCCATGATGTCGTTGTTCAGCACCGCTTCGAGGTTCCATTTTTCGGCCACGGCGCGTTCGCTCAGGTGTTCGGCACCCAGCAGCCCCTGCTCTTCGCCGGTCAGCGTCACAAATACGATGGTCGCGGGAAACTGACTCTTGCTCATCACCCGGCACAGTTCAATCACGGCCGCCGTGCCCGACCCGTCGTCGTTGGCACCGGGCGCGTCAGACTCGCGGTTCATCACGTTGGTCACGCGGCTGTCCATGTGGCCCTGCACGATGAATACGCGGGTGTCATTCGGGTCGGTGCCTTTCAGCGTCGCCATCACGTTGCCCATGTCGGCCGGTTTGTCGACGCGCCGACCGTCGGCGGGCAGCGTCCACTTGTCGATGGTTGCGGTCATGCGCCCACCCGACTGCTTGGCGTACTGGTTGAATTTGCCCAGGATCCATTGCCGGGCGGCACCGATGCCTTTCTTCGGATCACTCGTGGTGCTGAGCGTATGGCGGGTGCCGAAGCTGACCAGTCCGTTGACGTGCGCCCGCAGGCTGTCGGCAGAGAGCTGGCTGACGAGATCCGCGATTTGTGGGTCGCGGTTGACGATGGTGGTTTGGGCGACTGACGGAAGCGAGGCCGTCAGCAACGAGAAAAGGAAGACGTAACGTTTGTTCATGAGTCGATGATTGGGCCCCGAATCTACCCAAAAACGCGCAGGAATACACCGTTATGTCTCAGACAGCATCCTGCTTTCTTCGATAAAGTACCGTCAAAACGACCAGGCCAGTCCGGCCCCGACGGCCACCTGCCCCGTCAGCGGTACGGGCGACGCCGACAGACCGACGCGGGGCTGGAGCAGCAATTCATTGTACCGCGTAACGGCTTTGTTGACCTGCCTGTTGCCAATAACCGACAGCGTCAGCGAGGCTGCAATGGACGAACCGTACACGATCCAGTAGGTATCGTTACGCCCGCGACCGGGTGAAAGAACCAGATAGACCAGTGATGCTACCGATGCTACCTGGCTCAGCGTACGCATGGTCCGGAACGTACGGAAGTGATGCGTTACGGTCGGGTCGTTGAGTTCGTAAAACGGAATTTCGAGCGAATAAGGCGACGATAGTCGTTTGCCACCGTAAAAGTAGATCGTACCCCCGGCTCGCTCAATGGGTAGCAGATGTCTTGGAATAGGGGCTGATCGGTAGTAAACCGTGTCTTCGCCAGCGCGTTGCTGACTCAGGGCAAAATGGGCGCAAAACAGGCAAACGAACAGGAAAACGTAGCGCATACGGTTAGTTACTGAAGAGAATGGCGGTGTGCTTCTGTCCTGATAAACGTATAGGAAGAGGCAATGTTATCCGATACGCAGGCCATTGGGCGTTACGCGTTCGGGTTGCAGCAGCGTGACCGTGCCGTCGTCGGCTACCGAACCCAGCACCAGGCATTCGCTACGGAAAGTCGCAATCTGTTTTGGCGGAAAATTGATGACCGCAATCACCTGTTGCCCGATCAGTGTGTCGGGTTCGTACAGCGTCGTAATCTGGGCTGAACTGCGCTTCTGCCCCAGTTCGCCGAAGTCGATGGTTAGTTTGTAAGCGGGTTTACGGGCCTGGGGGAGCGAGTCGACCGCGACGATGGTACCGACACGCATGTCGATTTTGGCAAAATCAGCCCAGTTGATTGGTTCGGATGACATGATGTAGTGTGTAAATAGAATCGTGAATGGATGAGTAACTTTGCTAAAATAAGCAACCGTTTATCCTAATCACCTGTACCTCTTCGTCTATATGAAAACGACCGCCTGGCTATTGACAGCCGCCACGACCCTAACCCTGACGGCGCAAGCCGGAACACCCCCGACGAAGCGGCCCAAAACGCCGGCGCCCGCCCACCCGGCCACGACCATCGCACCCGACCCCGACAATGGCGGAATCAAACTAACGAAAGGCTTTCAGGCATTGGTGTTCGCCGATAACCTGGGCCGCGCCCGCCATGCCGTTGCCGACCCGGTAACGGGTACACTCTACGTGAAACTCGATCGGCTGAAAGATGGCAAAGGCATCGTTGAACTGCGCGACACCGATGGCGACGGTCGTGCCGATCAAACCATCACGTTTGGCAATTACCCCGGTACGGGTATGGGCATTTACAACGGCTACCTTTACGCGTCGTCGGACACGTCGGTGTACCGGTATAAAATGACCAACGGCAAGGTGCTGGAAACGACCACGGCCGAACCCATCGTAGTTGGGTTGACCCTGCAACGGCAGCACGCCAGTAAATCGCTGGCGCTGTCGCCCGATGGGAAACTGTTCGTCAACTTCGGGGCACCGTCCAACGCCTGTCAGGAGAAAGACCGGCAGAAAGGGTCGAAAGGCATGGACCCCTGCCCGATTCTGGAAAACTACGGTGGTATCTGGCAGTTCGACGCCAACAAACTGAACCAGAAGCAGTCGGACGGGAAACGTTACGCGACGGGTATCCGCAATGCTGTAGCCCTCGACTGGAACCTGACCGACAACACGCTCTACGCGCTCCAACACGGCCGCGACAACCTCAACAACTGGGGCGGTGTATTTACCGATACGGTCAGCGCGGAACTGCCGTCGGAAGAATTTCTGATGGTGAAAGACGGTGCCGACTTCGGCTGGCCGTACTGCTACAACGATCATTACCAGAACAAAAAACTGCTGGCCCCTGAATACGGTGGCGATGGCAAAACGCAGGATCGTTGCGCGGGCAAGGAGAAGCCGATCATGGCGTTTCCGGCGCACTGGGCACCCAACGATCTGTTGTTTTACAAAGGTGGTTCGGGAGCCAGTGCCTTCCCGGCCCGGTATCGCAACGGCGCGTTCGTGTGCTTCCACGGTTCCTGGAACCGCGCCCCGCTGAATCAGGGCGGTTACTTTGTCGCGTTTATTCCGTTTGGTAAAAACGGTCTGCCATCGGGTAAGTACGAAGTGTTTGCCGAAAACTTTGCGGGTGTCGAAGAGCAGGGTAAGCCCGGCGAAAACGCCAACGCGGGTAAACTGGCCCTCGCCAGCCCCGGCGACGCCAAAGCCCGACCGGTAGGGCTTGCCGAAGGCCCCGACGGTTCGCTCTACGTCACCGACTCGGTCAAAGGCAAAGTCTGGCGGATCATGTACACCGCGAAGAAGTAAGCTGGCCACTCCCGCTTACCGTACCCCCGCCCTTCGGAACGCTGACTGTAGCTGCCGGAGGGCGGGGTTTTTTAGGCTGATTGAGTCGCGGGCCTGTTCGCTGAGCCGGTTGGCAACGCGCTCTGATAGATACCAGCCCAGCGGATACCGGTCATTGTACGCCAGTCGGAGGGTCAGGTAGTTGGTGCGCGGATTGGCGAAACGGTCGACGAACGAGTTGAACATATTGTCGCGGGTGACAGAACCGTTGTCCCAGGCGTTGAAAAAGCCCAGCAGCGGAATCCGTACAATCTGCATGATTGATTTGGCCCGCGTTACCCGGCCCAGCGTGTTGCTGTTCTGAATAAACAGAATGTACGGAACGACCGTCGCCTGACCAGTAGAATCAAGTCGGCGGATCGACGGGACGAGGTTATTGAGCAACTGAAAGCAGGTTTCCACCCCCGAATTATCGAAGTACCCCCCGTCGACTACGTGCCCACCGTAGGGCTGCACGTCGCCGTTTTTTAGGGCACCGTTCCGCACCAGCGCGCCGTTGGTCACGACCGGGAAGCGGCTGCACAGCGATGCCGCCGTTTTCAGTGGTACATCGTGGCTCAGCAGATCGACCGTCGAGACAACATCCCGGAAATAGCGGCTGTCGAGTTTCAGGTTCGACGTAATAACCTTCTGCCCCGACTCGGCCAGGGTACCGTTGAGCAGCAGCGACGGCAGGTTGTAGTCGTAACCACCGGGCCGTTGGTACAGACTCGTCACGGCACTGTCGAGGGTGTGCAGACCCAGATTTCGCCGGTACGAATCGGCCCACGAATCTTCCAGCCATTTGCCCCGCTCCAGCGACGGAAACGGCACAAATGAAAGCCGCTGGAGCGATTCGGGAAACAGCAGAGCCGATGACACCGCCGACAGGTAGTCGTCACGGATGACCCGCCGGAATTGCGCAAAGCGGTCTATACGTTGCGCTTCGGGCACGTCGCGCAGAAAAGCCGTGTAAAACGCCGTCCCGACACCCCCACCCGATACACCACTCAGCGCATACACGTGTCGGCTGAAACCGGGAATGATCGAATCGAGCCGGATAAGCGTTTCGGCCGTCCAGTTCAGTGCCCGGATACCGCCCCCCTCAGCCGCCACCAGAATCAGTGGAATGGTATCTCCGGGGGCTGTATGGCGCGCTTCTACCCACCGTAAAAAATGAGCTTCCACCGTTGGTCGCTGATCGATGGGCGGCACGTTGGGGCCGGTGGCTTCGCGCACGGCGGTGTTGTCGTTGAACGCGCTGACGGCCACGAAGTAAATGCCCACTACGAGCAAAAGCGGGCGATAGCGGTAGTCGTTGAAATAAACCAGCAGACTGCCCCAGAACGTGAAAAACGAAATGCCGAACAGAATAACGGCCGTTGGTCGGAAGTACCGGGCAATGCCCCACTGAACGGGCAGGCTGAACAGAATCAGGAGGATAGCCGTCAGCACGAACCCCGTCGCGACGATACGCCGACCCAGCGGATGCCGCCACAGTACCCGAAAATCCTGCACCATGCTGGTGTAGCGATCCCGAAACGTCCAGTGATGGGGCAGAGCAAACACCGGTACGCGCTGCTCGACCAGTCGGAACATATACAGGAGAATACCGCTGGCAGTAATCAGCAGGTAAGGTTGTGGTTCGGCCGGTTCCCAGAAGGCAAAGGCCAGAATTAGATTTGGGAGCATACCGCCCAGCCGGGGTAGCCAGCGCAGCAGCGTATCCATCGCTGGCGTCAGCCGCAACCCCACCGGCGACACGTGCAGAATCAGCCGCGTACTGCCATAGACGACCCAACTCCAGATAAACGCGCCCACCAGAATAAACAGAAACAGCAGGCTGCCCACTCCGGAACTGATAACGGCTTCGATCATGTCGTCGGCTTGATCGGTTCCCGTCAGGATATACAGGGCAATCAGCAGCGTGATGATGATAACCAGTGCGTTGCGCTGCGTCTGATAAAACGCAACCACGTAGTCGCGGGCGGTACTGATAAACGGATTGGAAGGCATGAAAACAGGACAAGCGAGCGGGTAGAACTGGCCTTGTCCCCGACATCGGACCGCCGAAGCGGCAGGATGCTGCCGGGGACAACTTTACTATCTAACTGCGTGTTACACCAATTTTTCCCAACAAAACCGCCAGCCCAACAAACGCCAGCGCGCCGAGGGCCATGTAGCCACCGTTGCCCAGCGCGCCCGCCAGCGCCGGTTCCAGCGTCAGCGATGTCAGCGCATTGTACATCGATTCGTTGACTGACAGCAGCGCAACGGCTACTCCGGCTAGTGCCCCGCCCGCCACCAGCCCCGTCGCGAACAGGCTGCCCCGACCTAGGTCTGCATCCTCCTCAACCCGGCCGGTGCGCTTCATATTCCAGTCGACAAACGCTTTGACCAGACCACCCGCGAAGATGGGCAGCGTAGTCGACAGCGGCAGATACAACCCAACCGCGAAGGCCAGCGCACTGACGCCACAGAGTTCAAATACAAAAGCGATGAACGCGCCCACCAGCACAAACTGCCAGTCGAGGTTGAACGAAAGCAGCCCCTTGATGAGCGTTGCCATGAGCGTACCCTGCGGAGCCGGAAACTTGTCGGAACCGATAGCGTGGGTGATACCCTGCGCCAGCAGATCGGGCGTGGGCGTGTCGAGAATTTTGACTGTCGCGCCTACCACCAGCGACGACACGATAACGCCGATGAACAGGGCCATCTGCTGGTATTTCGGCGTCGCCCCGACGAGGTAGCCCGTTTTCAAATCCTGCGACGTAGCCCCCGCGTTGGCCGCTGCTACGCAGATCATGCTGCCCACTACCAGTACCGCCGGTTCGTAGACTCGGCCCGTTAGCCCGAAGCCGATAAATACCAGTGCCGTTCCCATGATCGTCGCGATGGTCATCCCCGATACCGGCGACGAACTCGACCCGATCAGACCTACGATGCGGCTGGCCACGGTGACAAAGAAAAAGCCGAACACGATCACCAGCACCGCGATCAGGGCTTTGGTCAGGAACGAATCGCCGGGGATTTGCGGCAGGATGACCATCAACGCAATCAACACGATACTTCCGATCAATACGATTCGCACGCTCAGGTCCTGCTCCGTGCGGACGGTTCGCTGACTCTCGCTCAACTGTTCCTCCGTCTCCATCGCCACCACCGATGACCGGCTGAAACTTTGTTTAAACGAAGAGACGATTGTCGGGATGGTTTTGAGCAATGTCATAAAGCCCCCCGCCGTCACGGCTCCCGCGCCGATCTGCCGGATATAGGCCCGGTAAATAGCCGCTGCATTGTCGGCGAAGGCGTGCGTCTGCGGGTTCCAGCCACCCGGCCCGCCCGCCGTTTGCAGGTTCGTCAGATACCCCAGCTTTTGCAGTTGCAGCGCAATGGTATCGCCCGGCACCACCGACGCCAGCAACGGAATCAGCCCCAGCCACGCCAGAATACCCCCACCCACCAGCACCGCCGAAATGCGAAACCCGATGATGTAGCCCACGCCCAGATACTCCGGCGTAATCTCCCCAGCGACCTGCGCCGACGGAAAATAGCGGTTCGTTTGTTTCGTTGCCCAGACCGGTGCTTCGGCGATCAGGTGCAGCACTTTTTGCAGAAAGGCGTAGACCAAAGCCGCCCCCAGCCCCTGGTAAGCCGTTTTGGCAAAGTCGCCCCCGCGTTCGCCCGCGATCAGCACCGACGCGCAGGCCGTTCCTTCGGGGTAGGGGAGCGTACCGTGTTCCTGTACGATCAGCGACCGACGCAGTGGAATCATCATCAGCGTCCCGACCAGCCCACCTAGAATGGAAAGCGTCAGAATCGTCCAGTAATTGAAGAAGTCGGCACCGATACCATTGGTCAAAAAGAGGAACCCCGGCATCGTAAACACTACCCCCGACGCGATACTTTCGCCCGCCGAGCCGGTCGTCTGGATGATGTTGTTTTCCAGAATGGTCGTGTTCAGAAACCGCCGACCCAGCGAAATGGCCAGCACCGCAATGGGTATCGACGCGGACACCGACAATCCGGCTTTCAGCGATAGATAGACCGTTGCTGCCCCGAACAGCACACCAAATACAGCTCCGGTAATAATAGCTTTGAGGGTGAACTCGGCGGGCGATTCGGCCGCGGGAATAAAGGGTTTATGGTCAGACGTAGTCATGAGCGGGGTAAGAGCGGTCAGGATGGGGAAACTACGAAGCCCGGCGCACAATGCATAAACTTTCCCGCCTTCCGCTTGACATTTCCCGGCTTTCGTGCCACATTTGCTTACCCAAGCGGGAGTAGCTCAGTTGGTAGAGCGGCAGCTTCCCAAGCTGCAGGCCGTGGGTTCGAGACCCATTTCCCGCTCATAAGCAGTACACAACGATCAGGCACTTACAATCAAACGTAGGTGCCTGTTTTTCTTTGTATCAGTATCTGGTTTATTCGCTGACGTTATGCTGTTCTACCGTCAGCATGGGGTATTGCATTGGCGGACTATCTGTTGCTCATCAATCTGTATGTATGATTATGTTCCCCTGGCTTACGCCGGAAAATGGTTTTATATTCCGTATTATGGTGCTAACCAATTTGGCTCATGTACTGGAGCACGGGGTAGCTTGTAGGAACTGCCATCATCTGGTGCAGCAATCAGACTTCGTGACTATTGGCGAAGACGACATTATCAAAAAGCGGGATGTCCGGCGTGTTAGTTGCGAGCCATTCGGCGTGTTGGCTGACTATGTACCCTTCTACTTCGCGCCCCGATCACCGATGCTCTCAAAGATTACGCATACCAATTCACGAGTCAAAGAAGAAGTTATTTACATCGTCAGCAAAGTTTCAGTGGTAGCGAAAGCGGGCATTCCTTTTGCTTTTTCGGATGGACATGCGCTCATGGACTTTAGTCGGTTCAGTAATCAACTGGCAGAACTGTCGATGATTGATTGGGAAGTCATGCGGTCCAAGTACTGGAACCCGACTTCACAAGACAATGATCGTCGCCGACGACGCATGGCCGAGTTCATGGTCCATCAGTATTTTCCGGTCGATTGCATCCGGGCCATTGTCGTGGCGAATGAAGCGGTAGCGCAGGCCGTTCAACAGCAATTAGATAACTTTGCAAGTCAGATTCCGGTTAGAATTCAACCAGACTGGTACTTTTAAGCTTATATGCCGATCACCTACAAAACCGGAAATCTGCTCGCCGAAACGGTCGATGCACTGGTCAATACCGTCAATACGGTAGGGGTTATGGGGAAAGGTGTGGCCCTGCAATTTAAAGACAAATACTACGACAATTACTTACGCTATAAAGAGGCTTGCGCGCGGGGAGAGGTAGTAGTGGGGCAGATGTTTATTACAGAAACCGGCCTGCTGACACCCAAGTACATCGTCAATTTTCCGACAAAAGAGCATTGGAAGGGCTTTTCCAAGCTAAGCTATATCGAGCACGGCTTGGATGACTTGGTCAGCGAAATTACCCGTCTAGACATCCGGTCGATTGCCATGCCCCCACTGGGAAGCGGTAATGGCGGTTTGCAGTGGAGCGTCGTTAAACCACTCATTTTAGATAAAGTAAAGGCGCTGCCCGACGTCGACATCATTATTTACGAACCATCCGACGCTGCCTATCAAACTCCCCGCGCCCGTACAAAGCCAGCCCCTCCCCTTACTCCGTTGCGGGCCATCGTACTGAATGGGTTAATTCGTTATAAAGAGCTTGGTTATGATCTGACACTGCTGGAAATTCAGAAGATTGTCTACCTGCTGCAACGGCTAGGGCTGAAGTTTGACCGAAATCTGGTATTTGAGCGGCATAAGTACGGACCGTATGCCTCTAAACTGCGATATGCGTTAAACGATTTGGACGGTTACTATCTGACGGGTATGAAACAGAATGAGGCTGGCCCATTCGATACATTGCAGATTAATCCAGAAAAGATCGGTCAGATACGGGATTATATTCAGACGGATTGCACGCCCGAACAGCGGCAGGCTCAGCACCAACTGCACAGCCTGATCGATGGATTCGAGTCCCCCCTGGGTATGGAACTGCTGGCCACGGTCGACATGATACTCGATGAGCAGCCCGAAACACGTTTCAATGTTTCCCTGCTGCATCAGGCCGTTGCCAATTGGAATCAGCGAAAAGCCACGCTGATGAAGCCCGAATACATCGCCGTTACCGTAGATCGGTTGAGACGGTACGAGAACGCTTTGTATCATTAGAAGGCCGTCAACCATCCAGCGAATTCAGATACAGCTTCAGATATGGAGCGGTTCGGCTGGCCGTACTGGCCGCTACGTCTGTGGGTGTGCCCTGCGCGACGATGTGGCCGCCTTCGTCGCCGGCCCCCGGCCCCATGTCGATAACCCAGTCGCTGGCGGAAACGACCCGCATGGTGTGCTCAACGACGACGACCGTATTACCGCCGTTGACCAGGCTGCTTAGTTGAACCAGTAGCCGGTCGACGTCGGCGGGGTGTAAGCCGGTGGTTGGTTCGTCGAGGATGTACAGCGTGGCCCCGTTGCTGGTGCGCTGGAGTTCCGTTGCCAGTTTGATACGCTGCGCTTCCCCACCCGATAGTTCAGTCGCGGGCTGACCCAGCCGCAAATACCCCAAACCCACATCGTGCAGTACCGTCAATGGGCGTCGTATCGTGGGGTCGTCGCTGAAAAAATCGATGGCGGCATCGACCGTCAGGTTGAGTACGTCGGCGATGGTTTTGTCGCGGTAGCGGATCGCCAGCGTCTGGTCGTTATAGCGTGCACCGTGACAGACCGGGCAGGGCGAATACACGCTCGGTAGAAACAGCAGTTCGACCATCACGAAACCTTCACCCTGACAGTGCGGGCAGCGGCCTTTGGCGACGTTGAACGAAAATTGCCCCGCGTCGTACCCGGCTTTCTGCGCGGCCGGGGTAGCCGCAAACAGCTTGCGGACGTTGTCGAACAGGCCGGTGTAGGTGGCCATGTTGGAGCGGGGGGTACGGCCAATCGGCTTCTGATCGACCTGCACCAGCCGTTTGATCCGCTGGATATCACCACCCAACTGTCCGCTCGTGGTGACTGGGCCAGGTTCATCCGATGTATCGTCATCATCGGCAGGTAGTGACTGCCCCAGATAACGGGCGACTAGTTCGACCAGCGCCTGACTGATCAGCGTCGATTTTCCCGACCCCGACACGCCAGTAACAGTCGTCAGTACCCCCAGCGGTATAGCCACGTCCAGCGACTGTAGGTTGTTACGGCTGATGTTGGTTAGCTGTACGTGGCCGGTGGGTATTCGGAGGGTGTGGCCAACGTGGGCGTTGCCGGTAGCGAAGAGATAAGGCCGTGTCTGTGATGAGTTGATTTCGGCCAGACCCGCTGGTGGGCCACTATACAGAATTTCGCCCCCCAGCGAACCGGCACCCGGTCCCACGTCGACCAGCCAGTCGGCCTGCCGGATCACATCCAGGTTGTGCTCAACCACGAATAGCGAGTTTCCGGCCCGCTTCAACCCCGCCAATGCCGCTAGCAATGCTTTGGTGTCGGACGGATGCAGCCCCGCCGAGGGTTCATCAAGTACGTACACGACGCCGAACAGATTTGAATACAGTTGCGTAGATAGCCGCAGCCGTTGGAGTTCGCCCGGCGATAGGGTAGGGGTGCTGCGTTCCAGCGACAAATACCCTAGCCCCAGATCGAGCAGAACGGCAAGTCGGGCCACCAGATCTGCCGTAATGCGCCGGATCACTTCGGCCTGTTCGGGTGGCGTTTGGCGGTACCTGTCGGCCTGCCCATCGGCGTAGGGTTGTAGCAGGCTGGTCAGGCGTTTGAGCGGTAGCTCGGAGAAATCGGCGATGTCGAGTTCGGCAAACGTAACCCGCAGCGAATCGGGCTGGAGTCGTTTGCCGTGGCAGGTCGGGCAGGTGGTGTGAAGCATGTAGGCCGACACCCGCTTTTTCATCTGCTGACTCTGCGTGTTGGCAAACGTATGCAGCACGTGCCGCCGGGCACTGCTGAACGTACCCATATAGTCTGGCGGCTGTTTCCGCTTGAGTGCCCGCTGCGTTTGCTCAGGGGTGTAGCCAGGATAGACGGGAACGGTGGGCTGCTCGTCGGTAAATAGGATCCAGTCGCGCTGCTCCTTCGGCAGGTCGCGCCAGGGCCGGTCGACGTCGTAGCCCAGCGATACCAGAATGTCGCGCAGGTTCTGCCCACCCCACGCCTGCGGCCACGCGGCAACGGCCCGCTGCCGGATCGTCAGCGACGGGTCGGGCACCATCGATTCTTCCGTAACCGAGTAAATACTGCCCGTGCCGTGACAGGTGGGGCAGGCACCCTGGGGCGTGTTGGGCGAAAACGATTCGGCGTACAAAATACCCAGCCCCGGCGGGTAATGCCCAGCCCGCGAATACAGCATCCTGACCAGGTTCGACAGCGTGGTGACGCTACCCACCGACGAGCGGGTCGTCGGCTGACCGCGCTGTTGTTGCAGGGCAACGGCCGGTGGTAACCCATCGATACTGTCGACTTCGGGAACGGCCATCTGGTTGAACAGCCGCCTAGTATAGGGCGATACCGACTCCAGGTACCGGCGCTGGGCTTCGGCGTAGAGCGTCCCGAACGCCAGCGACGATTTACCCGACCCCGATACGCCGGTGAACACGACGAGTGCATCGCGGGGAATGGCTACGTCGACGTTTTTCAGATTGTGCTGGCGAGCCCCGCGAACGTGAATGAACTGGTCGTCGGCGAAGGATTCAGATTGCGGTGGGGTGTTAGGCATACGTTGAGTTGAGTAGCTGGCAGGCGACCCGGACGGGTAGCGTTGCTGATTGGAAGAACCGGTGCGGGGCGCTATGGTTCATAACCCGGCGCGGGAGCGGGGTAAAACCAGACCGTAATTGGGTAGAGCTGCTTTTTAATTTGGCGAATGGTCGCTATTGGCAAAACTATTGACTGGCCGGACGGGGCTCTTGTCGACGGAATAATACAACCCCTGTCTGTTGATTCAACGTGCGCTCCGGTGCTCTTTTTCTACTGGTAAGTCGCTCGATGAGACCGTCAACTCGGTGAAATGGGGCGAATGCCTGAGTAAGCGGTCGGCTGGCAACCGGGCCGGTTGCTGGTGGTCAGAAGGTGAGTGGATGGATGTCGGTCGGTATAGTTTTTGGCTGGCGGAGCAAGGGTCAGCCAAACGCTGACATAGACTACTTTATCCATCGGAAAGTTGTTGCGCCGGTCGTGCCGCTGTTAGCAGCGCCCATACAGCCGACAGCTTTCGTTAATGACTACCATCGATGCCAACGTTTCCCTACCGTACCCGGCTACTGACTCCTGTATGCTCAGTTCTTCTGCTCGGGACCATTAGTAGTTCATTCGTCAGCCACGCACAAACCACTTACTACGTCGCCAGTTCGGGGCGCGATACGAACGATGGCAAATCTGCCGGGTCGCCATTTCAGTCTGTCAGTCGGGCTAGTCAGCTTGCCTTGCAGCCGGGCGATCAGGTGCTGTTCCGCCGGGGCGATACGTTTGCCGGTACACTAACCATCAATCAGTTGGGTACGGACGGAAAGCCGATTGTCGTCGATGCGTACGGGTCGGGGGCGAAGCCGATTCTAACGGGGGCGGTGCCTGTCGGCAACTGGACCAGCGTAGGCAATAACGTCTGGCAGGCAGGCTGCGCTACTTGCGGGAACAGTGTGGCGGGTGTGTATAGCAACGGGACGGCGCTGCCGTTGGGGCGTTATCCCAATCTGTCAGCGGCTACCAAAGGCTATCTGACAGTACAATCGCACAACGGGAAAACGCAGTTAACCAGTCAGCAGGGCCTT
Organism: Spirosoma rhododendri; assembly: GCF_012849055.1. Taxonomy (NCBI): domain Bacteria; kingdom Pseudomonadati; phylum Bacteroidota; class Cytophagia; order Cytophagales; family Cytophagaceae; genus Spirosoma; species Spirosoma rhododendri. Next base: position 1,704,857 of record NZ_CP051677.1, read on the forward strand.
CCCGCCAGCTTTGCGGGGGGCGAAGCCGTGATCCGGCCTGTGCACTGGATACTCGACCGGGCAACCATTACCGGGCAAAGCGGCAATACGCTCCAGCTCAGTTACACCAGTAATTACACGCCCACCGATGGCTGGGGATTTTTTATTCAGAACCACCCGGCCACGCTCGATCAAGTGGGCGAGTGGTACTATAACCCGTCGACCAGAACGATCCAGTTGTTCGATAACCAGAGCAACCCCAACGGCCGGACGATTACCGCAACGGTCAGTGATGGACTTACGTTAAACGGAGCGTCGTACGTTACGGTCCGTAACATGCAGATCACGCAGACGCAGACGGCGGGTATACGAGCGACGAACAGTAACAATCTAACATTCTCAGGGGTCGAGATAACCAACGCCGGTACCGACGGTATCGTGCTGACCGGGTCGGGGAGCGGGGTGCTGATCGATAACTGTCGGGTCGTAGATGTGAATAACAACGGTGTTGCGGTAAGCAGCTACGCAAATTTCACCTGCCGGGGTACGACTATTCAGCGCATCGGGCTGGTACCGGGTCGGGGCGGTAGTGGCGATGGGCAGTACGTCGGCCTGCAAACCCACGGAGCGAATACGCTGATCGAAAACAATGTCGTTGACAACATCGGCTACAACGCTATCACGTTTACAAGGGGTACAACTATCCAGCGAAATCTGATTTCCAGTTACTGCATGGCCAAAGGTGACGGAGGAGGCATATACACCTGGAACGGTAACGGACAGTCGCAGAGTAATATGCGTATTCTGTCGAACATTGTGTATGCCGGGAACGGGCCGTGGGAAGGTACGTCGTACAAAAGCAACACGTCCGCCCACGGCATCTACCTCGACGACTGCACCGCCAACGCCGAAGTAACCGGCAATACCGTATTCAACTGCTACGGCTACGGAATTTACCTGCATGGTACGTCCAACATTACGCTGACAAATAATACGTCGTTTGGCAATAACGAAACGCAACTGGCACTGATGCACAACGGAGGTAGCTGTCCGATGCGCAACAATATCGTGCAGAACAATGCGCTGGTCAGCCGTACCGCCAGTCAGCTGGTGGCCAAATACGAGTCGAATGCCAACGACCTGTTGAGTTACGGTACGTTTGACAAGAACGTGTACGCGCGTCCGGCCAATGATGCCGGAAAGATCCTGACGGTCGTTAATAACACAACGGGTGCGCTGCTTCAGCTGTGGCAGTGGCAAAGTCAGTACACAAAAGATGGTAGCTCGCTAAATAGTCCGGCTGCATACATCAAGTCCGGCAATTCGGCTGAGTACATCAAATTCTACTGCAATACGTCGGCCGGGACTATCTCTGTACCGCTGGATGGTAATTACATCGATGGCTGGAATAAAGCTTACACAGGACAGGCAACGTTACCCCCGTTTTCGTCGCTGATACTGTTTCGCGCCAACGACGGAACGACCAATCCCGTCTACTTGTCAGACCTCAACTGGATTGGTATGAGCAACGGTTACGGCCCCGCCGAGCGCGATCGCAGCAACGGAAATACCGGCGACAACGATGGTACAACGCTGAGACTTAATGGAGTTACGTATGAAAAAGGACTAGGCTGCCACGCCAACTCCGACATTATGTATAATCTCGCCGGGCGCTACCGCACATTTCTGACCGATATTGGTATCGACGACGAAGTGGGCAACACTAGCTGCGGGTCTGTCATTTTTCGGGTATACGCCGATAATGCACTCATCTACGACAGCGGTGCTATGGGCCCCACTTCGCCTACTAAATCACTGAGTCTGGATGTACGCGGAAAGCAGATTCTCCGGTTAATGGTTCTCAACAACGGCGACGGGTGTGGCGACCACGGCGATTGGGCCGGTGCGCGGCTGGTCGCGTCGGGTAGCCCCCGTATCGGCGCGGAGGTGCTGTCTGAATCCCGCGAACCGGCAGCGGTATCGATCTATCCCGTACCGGCTAAAGACGAAATCTGGCTGCGGTATCAGGCCGAAGTCAATGGCGAAGCCGTTGTCGAACTGCTGGATATGCAGGCCCGCCCGGTGCTGAAGAAAACGCATCAGGCTGTAGTCGGTGAAAACGTCGTTCGAGTACCGGTAAGCGACGTACAGCGGGGTAGCTACCTGCTCATGCTGCAACAGGGTGTACTGCGTGTTACCAAACGAGTGTTGCTGACCGATTAAGTGGCTGGCTACCGATCTGGCGCGTGATTCGGGAGGTTTATTACCCACCCGAAGCGTTTTGCCCGCTATTTCATATACCATATCAATACGTTCATCCCCCGGCCCACATCTGCCTTTGCACTGGTCGGGGGATTTTGTTTACTTAGGGTATGTGAAACGCGTTGTCTGTCAATCGGTTGTGAGGGTGTCTCGTATCGTCTTTCTGTTGCTTATGTGCCTGTGTACCTTCGCACGTGCTCACGCGCCGGTCGATACACTCGCCCGGCTGACACCCGATCAGCGGGTGGTGGCACTCTGGAAGCAGAGCCGCCACTGGCTGCGAACTTGCCAGCCAACCGAACCCATAGCCCCCGTAGTAATCCGATTCGACAGCGTGCGGGCACTGGCGCAGCACCTGAACGACGAGAAGCTATACTGGTACGCTACCCTCCTGCCCATTCACCACCGGGTCGAAATGACGCGAAATACAGATACGAGATTTCGTATTTATCGGGACGCCGAATCGGTGATGGAGCGGTGTCCGGTTGCGGTAGTGCGCGCTTCATTTCATATGCTCTACGGAACTGATTTGTTTCTTAGTGGTCGAAACCGTCAGGACGCCTTACGGCTGCTTTTACAGGCCAGCCACACCTTCGAGCAGATCGGATACACTCACCTGCCGGAGGGCAATGTGTACCTAAGCATCTACGGAAATATGTATTACCAAGTGGGCGACTACCAGAAGGCCATTGAGTATCTGAAAACGGCCCTGCGTTACCACGAAAACGGGCTGATCGATACGTACCCTGAGTGGAACACGCTTGGTATGGCCTACCAGCGACTTGGGCAGTACGCGCTGGCCGAACAGGCGTTCCACCGGACAATCGCCATTGCTAGGCAACGGCGCAACCTCGATTACATCGGGCTGGGTAGCGGTAACCTGGGTAATACGCTTCGGCTCGCCGGTCGTTACCGGGAAGCATTACCGTATCTCCAGACCCGAATTACTATTCTTCAGAAAACGTTGCCGGTCAATGCCGCCCTGTCGGCACTGAACATTGCCCGGATTCACCTGCTTCTGGATAGTACCGACCGGGCGAAGCAAGACATCGAACTGGCCCAACAGCTATTCCACGGCGAACAGAAGCAGCACCCAATTCCCTACTACGAAACGCTGACCGCCTATTACAGGAAGACGGGCAACTTCGCGCTGGCAACCCGCTACCTCGACTCAACGCTTACCTGTAAGGACTCGTTGATGCGGCAGATGAGCAACAAGGCTTTGTCTGTTGCCGAAGGTAATCTGCGGGCCGAGCAATACCTGAGCACGCTGAAGCAGAGTGAAACGAACCGGCACTGGTCTGTTCTGGTGCGGAACGTCGTTATCGCGGCTCTGCTGTTGCTGGGCCTGGCGGGCTGGTACGTAATCAGGCAGCGGCAGCGGCAGCAACGATGGGAAGCCGACGTTAAATTGGCGTCGGCGCAGGCGCAGTTGCATCAGTACGTGGCTAGCCTGAGTGAACGAAATGCGCTGATCGAGCGGATGTCGGATGAGTTGACCACGGCTCGGCAGCGTACGCCCGAAATTGACCCGGCGCATAACGACCGCGTGATGACCCTGCTCAACAGCAGTATTCTGACGGGCAAAGACTGGCTTCAGTTTCGCCATCTGTTCGAGCAGGTCTACCCGACATTCTTTGGCGATCTGCACCGGACCCACCCCAACCTGACGCCCGCCGAACTGCGGTTGCTGGCCCTGCTGAAACTCCAGGTGCCCACCAAGCAGATGGCGTATATGCTGGGCGTGTCGGTCGACAGTGTGCATAAGGCCCGCTACCGCCTGCGTAAAAAGGTGGACGAAGCCACCGATAATACCGTTCGCTCACTGCTGGAGCCCGTATAAAGCGTTTGTCCAGGGTTTGTCCAGTCGGTGAACTAGGTTTCAGCGGGTTCATCGATCAGTTTTGGGGGTATCAATAACCCCGGTCGGTTCTACACGTTCCGGCCGCTTCCTTCCTGATGAACCAGCCTGCTTACCTCTCCACGCTTACACCCCTGCGCGGTATCGCTGCCCTGTGCGTTGTTCTGCTACATGCCCAGCGATTGGCCCTGCCATTTGTCGATACGGCTCAGACGATGTTTTTCAATCAGAGCTATTTATGGGTCGATTTCTTTTTCATACTGAGTGGTTTCATAATCAGTCATGTATATAGTGATACATTCACCTACTCAGTACACCGACACCAGTATTGGCACTACATAGGTGCTCGGTTTGCCCGCGTCTATCCACTTCATTTAGTTACCATGTTATGGGCATTGCTGGCCATAATTCACATTCGGCATACCGCTACACAGATTGACCCGGGTATTCAGGATGCCTTTAGTTACTGGGGAGTACCCGCTTCGCTGCTGTTCGTTCAGGCATTTCACCTCTTCGACTGGACGCCCATGAACGGTGCTTCCTGGTCGCTCAGTACGGAGTGGTGGATGTATATGCTATTCCCGTTTTTTGTCGGCTGGATTCGGCAGTTTCCCCGGATCAGGTATGCCCTTTGGCTGTGCGTTGCCAGCATGTACCTCTGGCTGATGTATTATGCAGCACCATACGCCAGCAATATGCACACGACTACCATGAACCTCGCTTCCAACTGGGGGTTGTTTCGTTGTGCGGCTGGCTTTATCGTCGGTGCACTTAGTTATGACCTGTATCGCCAGCAGACAGGCCGTTTCCTGCTGAGGAGCAGCCTGTTTTTCTGCGTGGTCTTTTTCCTCTGCGTACTGCTCATGCACGAAGCTGCCAGTGACCTACTCGTGATTGCCCTGTTTCCCGTCGTTATCCTGTCGGCTGCTTACCAAACGGGTTGGGTAAAACACACACTGACGAAGCGGCCTTTTCAATGGCTGGGTGACCTATCCTTCTCGATTTATATGGTGCATTTGCCGATTATGTTAACGGTCGACGCAATAGGCATTCAGGCGAACCCAACAATGTTTGCCCGCTTCGGCGATATAGTAACGAACAATTTTGTACCGGGCCAGCAATTCGCAGTTCTGCTGGTTGTGGTGACGCTTATCGTCGCTGCGTTCACCTATCGCTTTATTGAAGTGCCTGCCCGAAACTACCTGAACGCCCGGTTCAATACGCGACGCGAAGAGCCGATAGCCGTAGCCATGTAAGCAGGATGAACCACATTGAGTCGGCCACTCAAAGACTTCTGCGTAGCTAATCAGGTACCTACGCATTCACTGCATTCCGTCGGTCTGACCAACTCAACTTTTGTACACCGCTGTATTTCCCTTGTTCAACCATAAACCAACCCTGTTTACCCCTATGAAAACGCTGTTTCGCTTTCCGCTTCCCACACTAATTGGTTGCTTCCTTATTTCTTTCTCCACGGTCAACGCGCAGATGGTCGTTGACAATCTCCAGAAAGAGGGGGTAGAGATGAACCCCAACGCTGATCGTGACATCAAAATCGCTACCGATTTTATCAAGGCCGTCGTTATCGACGAGGACCAGGCGAAGGCCCGAACGATGGTTATACCTGGCTTTAAGGCATACGGCCCGGCAATGGCCGATTCGAGTATGATTGATGAGACAATGCAGGGTTGGCAACGAACCTATGTCAATCAAAAAAACAGAAAGGTTGTGGTTAGACCGCTGTCGTTTCGGGTGAAGACAGGCCCGTACAAAGGCGATTGGGTGTCTATCTGGGGTGATTACACCTTTACGGAGTCTGGCAAGACTATCACGTTTCCATACACGTACCTGATGATGATAATCAACGGTAAAATCGCTGGTGCCCGCATCTATCACGACACGGCATCGATCATGACGCAGCTTGGCTACAAGGTTACTCCGCCCGACGTGGCCACCAAATAAGCAAACAGAAACGGGCGTCGCCCGGCACGGTCGTATTGATCGTACCGGGCGACGCCCGTTTTACGGAAGACGGCTTAGTCTTCTTTCAGTTTCGTCAGTTTCGTTGCGTCGAATTCTTGTTCATCGGCATCCGAATCGTTGTTGGGTACGCACATGACGGTCATGCCGTCGTTCTTTACCGATTTCACGGTCATGGGCGATGTGCCGCCTTCCAGCAGTGTAACAACGTCGCCCGGCTGGTAGCCCGATTGATTAGCCATAGTGTGATGTCTAGTTAGTAGGTAGAGTTGACTTGATGATATTCATTACAACGAAATAACAGCCGTTCTGTTAGCCGATTTGTGCGGATGATACCGCCAATAAATACGGTTTTAGGTACCAAAAAATAAATAGAATAAACAGAAAATATATATGGTTTAAAAATTGAAGATAGTCGGTATAAGGCGTGTCCACGTGAACACGGGGCTATTTTAGGGAAATAAATTGCCTTAGCGGGGTATATGAGCTTATTGGCAAAGCTGTTGATGGCGTAGTAGGCAATAGTTTACTAACCTGCTACGTCTGCTATGACAACCCATCCGCTCCTCCTTCCTCTTCGAGTAGGCATTGGCATGGTTTGCTGCGCCGGTGCCCTGTACGGATGCCAGCCTGCCGGGACCGTCGATCCGTTGCCGCAGCCTGTAGTTCAGTCAATCGGTACTCTGTCAACTCTGATCAATATCACAAAACGACAGGCGGTGACTGACGCATACATGAAAGAATTTGTCAGTATGCCACTCATGAACTGGGTCGGGAATACCAGCGAGTGTAATGAAGGCAAAGTGTCGACTGCGTACATAGCCGCGCAGGCAAGCCGGATCAATTACTACCGGGCAATGGCGGGGATAGAAGGCAAGGTCGTCTTTGCCGATTCACTGAACCGGAAGGCACAAAAAGCCGTGTTGATGCTGGGCGAAGCCGGTGTGCTGACACACACGGTGAAGAAAAGCTGGAGGTGCCGTTCGACCGAAGGAGAGTGGGCCGTTGTTAATTCCAATCTGGCGCAGACCGGGGGAACAAACCCTGATTTTATTACGCAGTATATTGCTGATAAAGGCGACAACAATGCCGACGTCGGCCACCGCCGGTGGCTATTGTCGCCCGTGGTCACTGTGATGGGTACGGGTAACATGCTTCACCCGAAGTCGAAAATAGCGTACAATGCGCTGCCGATGAATCTTAGTGCGTTTTCGACAACCCGAATGGCGACCCGCGACGAGTATGTCTGCTGGCCCGTGGCCGGATACATTCCTTACCAGCTGGTATTTCCCCGGTGGTCGTTTCACATGGCTGGTGCCGATTTCTCTAACAGCGTAGTGAACATAAAGAAGGATGGAAAAGCCGTGACCGCCACCATTGTCAGCGATGATGATACCGATTACGGTGATAACGCACTGATCTGGGAGATGGACGCCGTGACCAAACCCGGCAGCGATCAGGTCTACGAGGTGTCGATTCAGAACGTTCGGAAAGGCGGGCAGGTCCGGGCGTTTACGTACACGGTCACGGTTATCGACCCGGCCACCAAATAACGTTAGCTGTCGGTGTAAGGGTCATACTGCATTTCGTTGAAAATGTCGGTAGCAAGCCGCTGAACCGTGTTCCACGCAAACGGAAGCCACTGGTGTGTACCCGCATCAAACACATCCGTAGCGGCCTGACAGGGAAACAGTTTATAATCGAACTTAGGGTAGTTGCTGACAAGATAGCCGGGGTAATAGTAGGACCTGCTATGCTGCTGCGCGTACCGGATTTTCTCCAGCATCAGGTACTTGCCCAGGCTATATCTGGCGTAGTCGGGGTGGTAAAAGTTCATGATACCCGCGATGCTCTGGTTGCCCCTGTCGAAAATACCCACGGCAATCAGCCGTCCGTTGTCGCGCACCTCAACCGAATACGTGTCGAAAACCGCGTACCGATTTCCGTTTGTCAACCAGTAAGTAACCGATTCGGGCGCGTCAAACGTCATAGTAGCTTTATACTGCGCGTAAAGCGTTTCGACTTCGCTGGTCAGCACAAACGGCTGAGTCGTTACCGTAAACGCAGCATTGATCCGAATCAGGCGACGCTGCTTTTCGCCAAGGCTAACGTCAGCAATTCGTAGCCGGAGCCAGTGAACGGGGCAGGCTACGTTGTCGTGTACCACATACTGGCAGGTAAACATATCCTGGTGCATGCGGAAAAAGCCGATATTTAAATACCAGTCCAGTTCGTTGCCTTTCATAAACGGATAGGGAGAAGGATAAACAACTCGTAAGCTGCCCAACGATAACCGGGCCGTACGTGGTACCTTTAAACCGTGAAAAAATCGCTGCTATTTTGCCTGTTCGCGCTGGTACTGATCTGCCACCGCAGTTATGCCCAGTCGGGAAGTAACCCGACCGTTCGTACAGGTCAGGCCGGGGCTGTTCCAGCGGGTGCCACCGGCATCGACCTGGTAACGACACAGCCCGACTCCGCGCTGTTCCGGGCCGTATCGGGCTTTCTAGAAACGCAGGAATACGTTATCGAGCAAACCGACGAGCAGAAATACGCGCTGTCGACGGAGCTGAACGAAGGCGTTGAACCGTCAATGCGCATACTGGTCAGCGTTGAGAGTGGCACGGCCCACTTTACCGCCGAGGGGCGCCCCTCCGACTGGGCTGATACCGACCAGCCGTTTACCAACGAAGGCGAAACGAAAGCAGGCTTCCTGGCCCTCAACCGGCTGGTCGATCAGTTTGCCCGCTCGTTTGCCAATGCGACCATTGAGTACCAAACCCCCTAGTTGGGTGTAACGTCGGCCACAACCTGTTCCTGCTGTTGCCGCACCTGCTGCCCGATCGGTACGTACTCAACTTCGCACGGATACCCAAAGAGGCAATTATTCTTGATCTGTTCGGCTACCCGCGCAGGCACCAGTTTTTCCCAGCCCTCCTGCCCAGCCTGAATCAACTCCAGCACGCCGTCGGTCGAGATGTGCAGGTTTTCCTCGTTGTAATCACGAATAGCTTCGATCTTATCGTTGAGAATCAGGTATTGATACAACGGCTCCAGCAGGGGGGGCAGGTGAAAATCGTCGCAGGTGTAGATTGCACCGTCGCGCAGGGTGGGGTACACGAACAGCTTGACTTTCTTGCTGAACAGCGTTGCAAACGATTCCAGGATACCGCCCGGCAGAAACTCGTAGTGGCCCTCGTCGAAGATGTATTCCAGATTGGGAATGCCCACCACCAGACCACATTTGAGCCGGGTAAGTCGGGCCAGATAAGCGACCAGCTTGTAATACTCCAGGTAGTTGGAGATCATCACCGTCTGCCCCATCGAGCACAGAATATCGACCCGGTCCAGAAAGTCTTTCTCGTCGATCTCCTTGTCATTTGCTTTCAGATTGTGCAGGGTCAGCTCCGCCATCGACACTACCCGGTTCTCATCGACGTCGTCTTCGGCTTTGAACTGCTTCACCCCGTTCTCGATCATGTCGAGCTGCACGTTGGTGAGGGGGCGCAGGCGTCCGCGCATCACCAGGATATGCTTTTTGTACAGTGCTTCCGAAGGTTGCAGCACCTGCCCGTCGGAGCCGAACAGGGCCGCGTCGGTAAAGCCATTTTTCACCAGATGCAGCGTCATCAGCCTGTTATCGACCTCGGCAAAGTCGGGGCCATTGAAGCGGATCATGTCGATCTGAATACGTTCCGCTATCAGATCGTCCATCAGCGACAGTACCAGCGTTTCGGGTGATTTGGCGTAGTAATAGCAGCCGTAAATCAGGTTAACGCCGATAATACCGAGTGCCTGCTGTTGCAGTATGTTCTCGTTGTCGAGCATCCGGACGTGGATAATCACGTCGTTATAGCCAGACTGGGGCGTCAGCTGAAACCGGCAGCCGATCCAGCCGTGGGCATCGTTGGTTTTCTGGTAGTTGAGCGCAACGACCGTGTTGGCGAAGGAGAAAAATGTGGTGTCGGGGCCGCGCTTTTCGGCCAGCCGCTTTTCGAGCAGGCTGTATTCCTTACTCAGCATCTTCACTAGCCGCGACTCAACCACGTACCGGCCGCTTTCTTCAACACCGTAAATGCTGTCGCTGAACGTCATGTCGTAGGCCGACATGGTTTTGGCAATCGTACCCGACGAACCGCCCGCTTTGAAAAACATGGCAGCCGTTTCCTGCCCTGCGCCGATTTCAGCAAACGAGCCGTAAATCCGCCGGTCCAGGTTGATGCGTAACGCTTTCTGCTTGGTACCTATATTCTTGTCGTACATTGGAACGGGTAGCTTACTGACGAGATGACCGATAGCAAATATACGCAACCGGCCTGCGTCTTTCATTGGTGCCGTATTGGTCAATAAGGCGTAATAATTGGACAAAAAAAATAGCCTTTCGTTTAAACGCAGAAAGGCAGACCGAAGCCTGCCTTTCTGCGTTTACGAACGCCGTCTTTACAGGCCGGCTGCTGGCAAGGCCTTATCGACCGTAAAAAACATATTACTCCCCCCCGCTTTCCGCTCGATCGACGAACCGATTACCGTTCGTATGGTCGATTCATCGGCACCCCGGCGGGCAGTGCGCGTACCACTGATCTGGAAGATGGCTTCGCTCAGCATCCGCTCGGTTACGTCGCCCAGTGGTCGCATGTTGAGCGGTTCGCGCACTTCAACCTTGGGAACAAAGCCCGTTGAGTAGTTTGATTCGTTGTCCTTGTTGAACGACTTGCTGACGATAGGCTGCATACCCCACTTGATCTTGCCCGTATTGTCGGAGATCGTGATTGAGCCAACGTTCTTACCATATGATGTGGTCCCGATCGTGTACACCTTCTGTCCAAAATAAGGGCGCAGTCCGTTGATAACCAGTTCGCTGGCAGAAGCCGTACCACTGGTGGTCAACACATACACCTGCGATAGATTGTCGCCGATGTTGTTTGCTTTCTGGGTGAGGTAATCATAGAAAAAGTCGGTGCCGTACTGCTTTTCCAATGCTGGCGTAACGGTTGAATTCCATTCTTTACGCACAAATACCGATTTAGTCCCGATGCCTTTGGCGATCAGACCGCCCAGCGCGGTTGCCGACGACACGTAGCCACCCGGATTATAGCGGAAATCGAGAATCAGTTCGTTGACGCCTTTGGCTTTGAACTTGCCGAAAATAGCATCCAGCTTCTGATCGTAGGTCGCTACGGAGCTGCCGTTCGGACCGGGAACAAACTGGTTGTAAACGACGTAACCAATCTTCTTCGCGCCAAATGTATAGACCGAATCCATGAAGACGGGGTCTTCCTGCAACACCACCGCTGTTACTGACTTCGTATTGTTAGTATCGACAATTCCCGTCGATTGTACTTCGGCGAGTGTATACGTCTTGGTATCGCCATCGCCGTAGAGCAGCGTCGAATAGTTCGTCGTGGTCAGGCCCGTGCCATTAACCTTGGAAAACACATCGCCACGCTTGATCCCGGCTTTGTCGGCGGGTGAGCCGGGATACACATACAGCACCGACCCGATTACGTCCGTCGATCCCGACGACCGCAGATAGAGCTTAAACTCCATACCCGTCGTTTTCGATTCTCCGCTCAGGCTGGCCTTTAGCTCGTCGGCACTCTGCTGAATCCAGGAGAAGCGGTCGCCGTTGGGGTTGCTGGTCGCGTTGTATTTGTACAGAATCGAATCGAAAAACTGGTCGGGCGAGAGCGTTTTGTCGGGGTTGGCCGGAATTTTATCGTTCCAGTAATAGTAGTAGCTCATGTTCCCCAGAATCCAGTCGTTGACCGTCTGGTTAGTCGACGTACTCGTCGACGTTGTGGGCGTGGTCGTAGCTGCCGTCGACGGGGTAACGTCGGGGTCACGCTTGCAGGACGACAATACAACGGTGCCTGCCACGGCAACGAACAGCGTTTGGCGTAAAGCGTTAAACAGGTGCATAGTACGAGTTAAAGAGTGCCTGGTTTGTATGGTATATAAACGTACGAAATAGTGACTATAGTTGCTGAACCCATCATCATTTTTAGTTAGGATATTGTTTTCTGTCGAAGCCTGGCGATTCACGGCTAGAAACCCGGTAACGAACTGTAGACTTGCTGGTTAGGAGCTAGCCCGTTTACCCCCCAGCAATCAATGGCCGCTCCCTTTTCCAGGCCAGTAATCAGCTAAAAGCATCTTCGATGTGCCGGATCTGCTGCCCACTGCCCGACACCAGAATCGCGACGATGTCGAACCGCACGTCGTGGTGCCAGTTGTGGGTGAAAATGTAGTGTTCGGCGGCTTTCATCACCAGCCGCGACTTGGTGTACGAGACAAACTCTTCAGGGTTGCCAAAGGCCGTGCCGGTGCGGGTTTTGACCTCGATAAACACCAGCAGTTTACCCTTCTGCGCGACTAAGTCGATCTCGGCGTGCTGGTAGCGGAAGTTGGTGGCCAGAATTTCGTAGCCTTTCTCACGCAGGTAGCGGGCGGCTTCGGCTTCGCCCTGCCGGCCGGTTTCGTTGTGTTGTGCCATTAATCAGTGTGTTACGGTGAGCCGAACGAAGCCCGCTTGCTGCCTGTTATACAGTAGCGAAGCATCGCGGAGTGGTAAAACAATGAATAGTACACTGAATAAGCAAGTGAGCGTGCGGCACCTCGGCCGGATCGGATATCAGGACGCCTGGGACGAGCAGGAACGGCTGTTTGCCGACATTGTAGCCCTGAAACTGGCCAATCGTAATCTATCGGCTGATGCGCACCAGTCAACGCCCAATTACCTGCTGTTCTGCGAGCACCCACCCGTGTACACGCTGGGTACGAGCGGCCACGAAAGCAACCTCCTGATCGACGAAGCGCGGCTGGCAAGCGAGTACGGCGCGACGTTCTACAAAATCCGGCGCGGGGGCGACATCACTTACCACGGTCCCGGTCAGCTCGTCGGCTATCCGATTCTTGACCTGGAAAACTTCTTCACCGACATTCACCAGTACATGCGGTTGCTCGAAGAAGCCATCATCCTGACGCTGGCCGATTATGAGTTACGGGCTGGGCGCATCGACGGCCTGACCGGCGTGTGGCTCGACTACGACGGTGGGGAGCGTCCGCGCAAAATCTGTGCAATGGGTGTGAAGGCAAGCCGCTGGGTAACGATGCACGGTTTTGCGCTGAACGTCAATACGGATTTGTCGTATTTTACCCATATTGTGCCCTGTGGCATTGCCGACAAAGCCGTAACGTCGCTGTCGGCCGAGTTGGGGCATGATGTGCCGCTGGACGAGGTCGCCGACCGGGTGCGGCAGCATCTGGGCGCGTTATTCGCCTTTGTATACTAACCATTCTGCCGGGTTTCGCCGTAAGAGCGCGGCAGGCACCGCCCAAACTGGTGCGGTGCGACTGACTGAATCAGCATGAAAAAAGACATAAATTTTTTGCCCGTCGAGGGCGTACAAGTGGCCGTGGCCCGGCAGGAGAATGAATTGGCCGAGTACGACTGGCGGGTGTTTATCATCAACCAGAATGCCGTGCCGATCAAGAACGTGTTTGTTACCTCGAAAGGCTACGGGCTGAAAGACGACGAAGAACAGAAAACGTCGACCCTGCGGCACTTCTTTACCGAGATCAATCCCGGCGCGCACGAGATCGTTGAAACGATCATGCCCGACGTGTTTCATCTCAACAATGAGTACTGGGTCAGCTACTTTATCGGCGACCAGATTTTCGACAAAAAATTCATCTTCGTCCCGGACAGCATCGTGGAGGATAACCTCGTGACGGTGCCGACGCTTGGACTGGAAGGAATTTTACACGCATAGATTTTATATGGGTTCAAGGTTTGTGGTTTAACGTTTAAAGTTGTTAACACCGGACGTTAAACCACAAACCTTGAACCCTCCAAAACATGAAAAAACCAAACCAAAACAAATACACACGCCCGGAGGGGGCTGGCGGTGGCCGGTCGGCTACGAGCCGCTCCCGCGAGAAAGGTGCCGAACGGGCATCGTCGCGCACGGCCGTTCGGTCGGGCGATGTGTTTCTGGACGAACTGAAAAACGACATTATGGCGTTTTTTCAGATCAACGACGGCGACTCGTTCACGGTCGATCAGATCGTTGACCATTACGATACCGGCGACCGGCGCGTGCAATTGATGATGCACGGCCTGATTGCCGAACTGGTTAAGGAAAAATCGCTGGTGCGTAACCCCGACGGGTCATACAGTGCCGAACCCGACGCCAACACGCTGGAAGGTACCGTCGACCACGTCAATTCGCGCTTCGCGTTCGTCATTCCCACGAGTCCGCTGGGTACCCGCGCCGACCGCGACAACGACATCTGGGTGTCGACCGACGATCTGAACGGAGCCGTCGACGGCGACCGCGTGAAAGTGGTGCTGTACACTGATTCGCGCAACCGCAGCCGACGCACCGAGGGCAAAGTGGCCAGCATCGTTGAGCGGGGCCGTACCGAACTGGTCGGGCGCATCGAGGTCTGGGACACCTACGGCTTCGTTATTCCCGACAGCCGGAAGATCTACGACGATATTTTCGTTCCGAAAGACAAGCTGGGCGCGGCCAACGACGGCGAGAAAGTCATTGTCCGCATCACGAAATTTCCCGACCCCCGCAGCAGCAAGCAGCGGTTCGAGGGCGAGGTCGTGACGGTGCTGGGTATGGCCGGGCAGAACAACACCGAGATGCACGCCATCCTGGCTGAGTTCGGGCTGCCGATTGATTTCCCCGCTGACGTGGAGGCTGAAGCCGAAGCTATTTCAACGAAGATTCTGAAGAAGGACCTCGCCAAACGACGCGATATGCGTGAGGTGACAACCTTCACCATCGACCCCGTCGACGCCAAGGATTTTGACGATGCGCTGTCGGTGCAGTTTCTGGACAACGGTAACTACGAAATCGGGGTCCACATCGCCGACGTAACAAACTATGTGAAGCCTGGTTCGCGGCTGGAAGAGGAAGCCTTCAAACGGGCGACGTCGGTGTACCTGGTCGACCGGGTAGTGCCGATGCTGCCGGAAAAACTGTCGAACGGGTTGTGCTCGCTGCGCCCCAACGAAGATAAGCTAACCTTCTCGGCCGTCTTCGAACTGACCCCCGACGCCAACATCGTGAAGGAATGGTTTGGCCGGACGGCGATTCACTCGAACCGCCGGTTCAGCTACGAAGAAGCGCAGGACATCCTGAACAACAGCAACGGCGACTATCTCTCGGAGCTGCAATTGCTCAACGAACTGGCCTACAAACTGCGCGACGAGCGATTCCGGCACGGTGCCATCAACTTCGAGACGGTTGAAGTGCGGTTCAAGCTGGACGAAAACGGTGTGCCGCTGTCGGTTTACCCGAAGCTGCGGCAGGATACCAACAAGCTCATCGAGGAGTTTATGCTGCTGGCCAACAAGCGCGTGGCCGAGTACGTGCATCAGCTCTCGAAGAAGGGCGACGAAAACACGATGGTGTACCGTATCCACGAAGGTCCTGACCGCGACCGACTGCAACTGTTCGCCGATTTCGCCGGGCGGCTGGGCTACAAACTCAAGCTGGACGATGAGCACCTGTCTGGCTCGATGAACAAGTTTATGGCAACCATCGAAGGGAAGCCGGAAGCCGGTATGCTGTCTCAACTGGCGATTCGGACGATGTCGAAAGCGCGGTACAGCGTCGAAGACATTGGCCACTTCGGCCTGGGTTTCCGCCGGTATTCGCACTTTACCTCGCCCATCCGCCGGTACCCCGACATGATGGCGCACCGCCTGCTGCAACACTACCTCGACAAGGGCAAGCCCGAAGCGCGGGAGCCGCTGGAAGAGCAGTGCAAGCACGCGTCGGCCCGCGAGAAGATGGCGTCCGACGCTGAGCGGGCGAGTATCAAGTACAAGCAGGTCGAATTCATGAGCCGGATGGATGCCGAGAAGACCTTCGAGGGCGTGATTTCGGGTGTTACGGAATTCGGTATTTTCGTAGAAATCACGGAAAACAACTGCGAAGGCTTAGTGCGGATGCAGGACCTGAACGACGATTTCTACGAGTACGACAAAGACAATTTCCGCATCGTCGGGCAGCGTACGAAGAAGATGTACACCTTCGGCGACCCGGTCGTAGTGCGCGTGAAAGAAACCAACCTCGCTCGGCGCAGTATGGACTACACGCTCGTCAGCGACAAAGCGGGCCGGGTGACAGACGCTGGTAATCAGCACAAGTCGAATTCCAGCCGTGACCGCCGGTCGTCGCAGGTATCGGCCAGCCGGAAAGCCAGCGGAGGTCGCCGGAACGAAGGCGCAGCCGCCAAAGGCGAAAACCGGCGCGGTGGCCGGGGGCGCAGGTAGGCTGGCGCTGGTTTAAGGTTCAAAGTTTATAGTTTAGGGTTTAACGTTTGGTCGTATAGAACGTTAAACCTTAAACTATAAACTTTGAACCCTAGATGGACCTTTGCTTCGCGACGAATAACAAGAATAAACTGGCTGAAGTGTCGGCGCAACTGGGTGGGGCGTTCGTGTTGAAAACGCTGGAAGACATCGGCTGTACAGACGAACTTCCTGAAACGTCGGGTACGATACCCGGTAATTCCCGCCAGAAAGCCGATTATGTTTGGAAGCACTTCGGCGTGTCGTGCTTTGCCGACGATTCGGGGCTGGAAGTCGACGCGCTAAATGGCGAACCGGGCGTCGATTCGGCGTTTTACTCGGGTAGCCGCGATGCGGGCCAAAATATCCAGAAAGTACTGACCAATCTACAGGGTAAACCCAGCCGCAAAGCGCGGTTTGTCACTGTGTTTACGCTGGTCCTGCACGGGGTTGAGCATCAGTTTGAGGGGTCGATCAACGGCAAAATCGTGGACGAACCACGTGGAACGGGCGGCTTCGGTTACGATCCCGTCTTCCAACCCGACGGCTATGACCAAACGTTCGGCGAAATGGCCCCGGAGGAGAAACGGGCGATCAGTCACCGCTCCCGCGCCCTGGCGAAGATGGTAGCGTATTTGCAGGAGCAGGTGAACGTGTAGGGGTCACGCTACGTTCGGCGTCCGGCGCGATACCAGACCTGCGATAGCTAGGCCAACGGCAACTACAGCCCCCACTCCAGCCACGACAAGTACGCCCGCATTGGCTTGTTGTTTCACCGCGATAGCCGCGTATGCCCACGCAAATACCAGTATGTACGCGACGCTCCGGTACCGGTTGAACAGGTACGTGCCGACAACCAAGCCGACGACCAGAATGACTTCAGCCCACGTGCTTTCGGACAGGCCGGATAGGGGGAAATTACTGGCTTTCAGGTAGACCGCGACGTTCAGAATCGTCGCGACGGTAAGCCAGCCGAAGTAAAGAAGAAAGGGGATTCGGGCTAGCCACGTTTCGCGTGTAGAAGCCGGATCGGGGATATCCAGCCGGGAACTTATTTCTAATTTCTCCACAGTCATTAGCAGGCTGAAGAACATCACTAGAATAATCAGCAGCGCCATACCAATCCATTCTTGGTTGAAAATCGGGCTCCAGATCGCGTTGCAGATGGCGTTCAGAATGATCCACGGACCGGCTGCGCGGAACCGGCGGTTGGTAGCCTGAGCGGGAAGTGCTTGGTAAATCGCGAAGATGAGCAGGCCGAGAAAAATCAGTCCCCAGATGGAAAAGGCGTAACCCGCCGGAGTGATGAGTGTCGGGTACTTCGCCGACACAGTGCCGTTGGTTTGCCCGCCAAATGCACCCGTGTTCGACAGCGCGTTCATCACAATCAGGCTGACGATGGTAAAGACAACCAGAAATTGCCGGAGTTTATCGCTCATAGTATGCAGTGTGGTCAAGCTATTTTGTCATCCCGACGCAAGGAGGGATCTTCGGTAGCCGGAGACTTTATCACTAATTACAGAAGATCCCTCCTTGCGTCGGGATGACAAAGAACAAACGGGTAATGCCAAAACCGGGCGTATTGTTGCCTTCAGTTTTAGAATTACCCGTTTAACTAACTGAGATATGCCCGCTTAAATGGCTAGAATCTTGAATTCTGTCCGACGGTTACGCTGATGCTCCTCGTCGTTTTTCGCGTTCTTCACCACTAGCTGCGTTTCGCCATAACCTTTCGCCGTAATCCGGCTGGTATCAATGCCTTTCGAGATAATGTAGTCAACTGCCGACTGCGCCCGGTTCTGCGACAGCTTGTTGTTGTACGAGTCAGTACCCTGTGCGTCGGTGTGCGAACCCAGCTCGATTTTTAGCGTTGGGTTATCCTTCATGATCGTCACCAGCTTGTCGAGTTCTTCGGCCGCGTCGGGGCGGATGTTAAACTTGTCGAAGTCGTAGTATATGTTCTCCAGCACGAATGTCTTGTTGAGCGTTCCCTTGTCCAGTAGCAGGGCAACATTGAACGTCGTGTCAGTTTGCGGCTTGGTCAGGAAAATTTGCGGAATGCTCTTACCCTGCATCGTAAACGGCTCCCGGCGCGTCAGGTAGCCTTTGCGCTCGGCCAATACCGTGTAGTCTTTTCCTTCCTGCAACGGATACTTGCCAAACGTACCCGCCTGACCAGTCGTTGCTTCGGCGATAGGCTCGCCCGTTGCGTCGTCCAGAATACGTACCCGCGCCGAGTCGAGGGGCGTCACGGGCGTGTCGTTGCTCGATACCGTACCGGCCAGGAAGTAGCGAACTGTCTTGGGTGCCCCCGGCGTGTTCTTCTCTACGATTGTCGTGGTCGTATCGGTTTCGGGACCTTCCCGGAAAAAGTAAATGTCGTCGTCGCCCTTGCCGCCCGTTCGGTTCGATGCCAGATAGCCCTTCGTCGGGTCGACGTAGATCAGGCCAAAATCGTCGGCGGGGGAGTTGATGGGCTGCCCCATGTTCTCAACCCGCGTCACCCCACCCGATCGGGTCGCTACGAATACGTCGAGCTTGCCCAGACCGGGGTGCCCGTCGGATGCGAAATACAGTTTGGCGTCGGGACCGACGTACGGGAACATCTCATCGCCCGGCGTATTGATGTCGCGGCCCATGTTGACCGGACGGCTGAACCGGCCCGACGCGTCGATGCTCGTTCTGTAGAGGTCGATGCCGCCCGCGCCACCGGCCCGGTTCGATGCGAAATACAGCGTCTTGCTATCGCCCGAGAACGCCGGTGAACCGTCCCAGGCGGTCGAATCGCTGATGGGCAACCGGATTGGCTGACTCCATGCGTTGCCCTCACCCAACCGGCTCAGGTACAGGTCGACATCCAGGCCACCTTTGCGCTTGCCGTTGTTTCCCCGCGCGAATACCATCGTTTTGCCGTCTTTCGAGAACGCGGGGGTCCCTTCGTTGACGTCGCCCTGAAAGATGTTGGTGCTGAATTTCTCCGGTGCACCGGCTGCTGTTGTTGCGCCGGTTTCGTCGGTCGAGGGCAGTTTGGTTTTGTACAGACCGAGCATCTGTTGCCCGTTATTCTTGTACTGCGTTTCCTTGCGCGAAGCCGTAAACACGAGTTCATCACCCTTCACGACCGGTGCAAATTCGGCCCCTGCCGAGTTCAGACCACCCATGTTCTTCAGCGTAATCAGCGATTTGTTCTGCGCGATGAGGTTGATGGCTTTCAGCGTTTCGACTTCGCGCTGGGCTTTGTCGAGCGTGGCTTTGGCCGTGGTCTTTGGTGCATCGGTTACGAACTGCTGCAACTGCGCGAGAGCATCCGGGTAGCGGCCTTCCGACTTCAGCGCGTAGCCGTAGTACAGGTGCGCGTTGGGTTCGGTCGTTTTGGCGTCGATGGCTTTCTGGTAGAATGGCGCGGCTTCGGCAAACCGGTTCGACTGTCGGTACGACTCGGCCATGTAGTAGTTTAGCCGGGCCGGGTCGATGTTACCCTTCGATGCCTTTTCAAACTGCGTCAGGGCCAGATTGTATTCCCCGGCGTCGTAGTGGCGGACACCTTTTTTATATGCCTGCATGGCCGAATTGCAGCCCGACAGTCCCGCCGTCAGCCCCAGGACAGTTAACAGTGCGGGTAAAGTATTGATTTTCATACGAGTGAATCAACGAAGAACGTTTCCGCGCCCAAGATACTAGAAATCCGGGCGGGTGTTACTCTAACGAATTTTTAGCCCCGTTTATTGGCCTGAAAACGGGGCATATAAGGTATCGGCGGAACCCGTAACTTGCCGCCAAAACATACCCTCCTAAACTTCTTACCAACCCCACATGTATGTCTGCTTATATAGCCGCTATTGACCAGGGAACCACCAGCACCCGCTGTATCGTATTCGACCGGCAGGGGCAAATCGTTGCACTGGCGCAGAAAGAACACAAACAGATTTACCCACAGCCCGGCTGGGTGGAGCATGACCCCGACGAAATCTGGCGCAATACGCTGGAAGTCATTGCTCTTGCCCGCATCAAGGCCGGGCTGTCGGCCCACGACATTGCGGCTATCGGAATCACCAATCAGCGCGAAACAACCGTCGTCTGGAATCGCCGGACGGGGAAACCGTACTACAATGCCATTGTCTGGCAGGATATGCGGACCGCCGATCTGGTCACGCAATTTTCGGCCGATGGCTTGGGACAGGATCGGTTTCGCGAAAAGACGGGTCTGCCTTTGGCGACGTATTTCAGCGGTCTGAAACTCAAATGGCTGCTCGACAATGTGCCGGGCCTGCGCGAAGACGCCGATCGGGGCGATGCCTGCTTTGGTAACATGGATACGTTTGTGGTCTGGCACCTGACGGGGGCGTACAGAACGGCCTGCACCTGACCGATGTTACCAATGCCAGCCGCACGCAACTCATGAACCTGCACACCCTCGACTGGGACGACGAGCTGCTGCGCGATTTTACCGTGCCCCGCGCCATGCTGCCAACCATCCGGTGCAGCAGCGAAGTGTACGGTAACGTCACCTCCGAAGTCTTGCCCGACGTACCTATTGCGGGTATCCTGGGCGATCAGCAGGCCGCGCTCGTCGGGCAGACCTGCTACGAACCGGGCCAGGCCAAGAATACCTACGGCACGGGTTGTTTTTTGCTGATGAACACCGGCACCGAACTCCGCCCGTCGACTTGTGGATTGCTTACAACGGTGGCGTATCAGTTCGAGGGGCAGCCGGCGCATTACGCGCTGGAAGGCAGCGTCGCGATTACGGGTGCGCTGGTGCAGTGGCTGCGCGATAACCTCGGCATGATTGAGAAAAGCACAGACATTGAAAAGCTGGCCCGCTCGGTCGATGATAACGGTGGCGCGTATTTCGTACCCGCCTTTTCGGGCCTGTACGCTCCCCACTGGAAAGCCGATGCGCGGGGCGTCATCGCGGGTCTGACCCGCTTTGTGACGAAAGCACACATCGCCCGCGCCGTGCTGGAAGCCACTGCTTACCAAACCGTCGACGTAGTCAGGGCGATGGAGCAGGATGCGGGCGTGTCGCTCAGTTCGCTGCGTGTTGATGGTGGTATGGTCGTCAATTCGCTGCTGATGCAGTTTCAGGCCGATATGCTCAACGGCCCGGTCGTTTGCCCGCGCATGACCGAAACGACGGCCTTGGGTGCCGCCTATGCCGCTGGCCTGGCCGTTGGTTACTGGAAAAACCTGGACGACCTCCGCCAGAACTGGGGTGTGGCCCGCACCTACGAACCCCACATGGACGACGCCCAGCGTACCCGCCTGATGCGCGGCTGGCAAAAAGCCGTCGAGCGGTCGTTCGGGTGGGAGGAGTGATTTACCCTCACCCCCAGCCCCTCTCCCAAAACGGGAGAGGGGTGACAAGCAGACTGCTGGTCGTACGCTTCTCTTGGCTTCGTAAGTGGCCTTGAAAAGAAACTCACTAAGCTACTGTTGTACATCATAAAAGTTCCCTCTCCCGTTTTGGGAGAGGGGCTGGGGGTGAGGGGTCAAATAAGCGCCTTCACCCAATACACCATCACCTTCCCCGTCGACTCGGTTTCGCCGATGTCGGGCCAGTGAAAAGTGCTTTTCAGCGCGGGCTCCTGCCGGTAGCCGCGCTTTTGCCAGAATTCTTCCAACGGGCGGTAATCGGCGGGGCGTTGCGGGTGGTCGGTGGGGCGTTGGACGGCGCAGAAGCAGGTTAGCGCGTAGTCGCCAAACTGGCGGGCGTGGGCTTCGCGCTCGTCGAAAAAACGGTGCCCAAGCCCATAGCCCCGATAATCGGGCAGCAGGATGCTTTCACCAAAATAGAAAACGGTGCTGAGGTCATACCCCGCGTCGTGGAAAGGCTGTTGCACCTCGTCGGTTTCGTCCAGCAGCGGCAGGGCCGTGGTAGCGCCGACCATTCGGTTGCCGTCACAGACTGCGAACAGCAGGGCGCGTTCCGAGCGGGCATACGTGTCCAGGTACGTCCGCTCGTAGTCGACACTGCCTTCATAGAGGTACGGAAAGTCGCGGAAAACTGCGATGCGGAGCCGGGCCAGTTCGTCGAACACGTTGCGAATGGCTGATCCGGTCAGGCGTTCGTAGCGTAGGGCAGGCTTAGTCTTCACCCGTCACCAGCGATTCCCAGAGTGGCAGGTTGTAGTAGGTCGTCACGCGGCTAATCAGCCCTTCGTCGGTCAGTTCCATAAACGAACCGGCGGGCAGCACATAGGCCTGTCCGTTGGCAGCAGGCAGGTCGCCGTCAGTTTTTTTGTAGGTGCCGTTTACAACGAATTCACTGCCCGCCCGCTTGCCCGTCGGGTCGACCATCACGACCAGTTCGGTCAACGTTTCCTCGTAGCAGTCTTCCATGTGCCGGAGAAACTGCGTGAAATGGTCTTTGCCGTGGTAGGTTGCCCCCTGATTGCTGTCGTGCTGTACGTCGTCGGTCAGCATGTTCAGCATGGCCTGCCAGTCACGGCGGTTAAAGGCGTTGTAGTAGTTGGTAACGATGTCGTGTGCATTCATGGCAGTAGCTTTTACAAATTAACAAGCGCAGGGTCTATTCGATTTCTTTCGGCCGTAGTTCTTCAGCCAGCAGCAGCCGGGTTTGCGGTAGTGTCTGCGGGTATTCATCTCGGATGAACGCGATCAGGTGTTCGCGCATATGACAGCGCAGGTCGAAGGCCGACGGGGCATCGGATGCCGATACCAGAATCCGCAGCACGAGGCAGGTCGGTTGCGTATCGGTCACCTGCACGGCAAACGAATCGCCGTTCCAGAGCGGGTCGTTCTCAGCAATTTCGCGCGCTTTCGCCCGGATCCGGTCGACAGGAACGGTGTAGTCGAGGTAGAAAAACGCCGATCCGATGATCGAGGCTTCGTTGCGGGTCCAGTTTTCAAACGGCGTTTCGACAAAATACGTGATCGGCAGAATCAGTCGACGCCGGTCCCATAGCCGCACGATGACGTTGGTCAGGTTAATTTCTTCAATTCGCCCCCACTCTTTTTCGACCACAACGGCATCGTCAAGCCGGATTTGCTGATTGAAAGCAATCTGAATACCGGCCAGTAGGTTGGCCAGCGTTTTCTGGGCCGCAAAACCGATCAGTACCGACACGACCCCCGCCGAGGTCAGCACGCTCAGCCCCACTTTGCGACTACCCTGAAACGAAATAAGCAGCAGCGATCCGCCGACGAGTAGAATGATGAAAACGGCGATCCGCCGGATAAACCGTACCTGCGTAACGAATTTACGCTGCGATAGATTGATGTCGTTCGCCGTGTCGTAATGGCGAATCAGCAGCAGTTCACCAACCTTTAGTGCTTTGACCGCCAGCCAGGTAGCGGTGACGAGAAACAGAATTTCGGCGGTCTTGTCGGCAACGGGGTGCCGCCGGAGAAACCGGGCCGACTGTATGTTGGTGGCCAGCAGAAAAAACAGCGACGGAACAAAAATCCAGAATGCCCAGCGCAGGTGCGTTTTCAGGATTTGCAGCGTCTGATAGGTGCGCCGTTTGGCGACGAAACTGAGCACCTGCGTCACGATGACGTCGACAATTACACCACCCAGCACGGCGATAGTGAGCAGAACCCAGCCCGACAGGTCGCGGTTGGGAATGTAACCGGCCCATCGAATTACGTCCCGAATCCAGGTGTCGAGTTGCTGTTGCATGGTGCAAAAATAAACGAGCTACGCCGAAAAGACGTAGCTCATGAGCCTGTGGTCCGCTGTGATTGTATCAGTTGGCCGGCTTACCGAACGCCGATTTCCGGTAAATAGCAGCCATCGGCAGGGTAACGTCGCCCAGGCGTACCGTTTCATCGAGCGATCGATAATCGTGATTTAGCCACTCGTTGGGTACGTTCGTCCGCGAATAAACCGACACCTGCGGTCTGTCCTGATCGACCAGCAGAATGTAGTTCAGCGATGGAATCAGTTTGTAGTAATCCAGTTTTTCGATGGAGTCGAACGTGCGCGTACTTTTCGACAGCACCTCCACCACGATCTCCGGGTTTTTGATACGGGCGGTCGAAATGTTGCCGCCGGGCGTCGCTCCGTATTCTACCGGGTCTTTCACCACCGACACATCCGCATTGACATCGCCTAGCTGATCAGGAATTACAATTTTGATGTTGCTGCCCAGTACGCGATGCAAATCACTATCGATGTATATGTTGTTGAATAGCCAGATCAGTACGCCAACCAGTGTTTCGTGCATTTCGGACGCCTGTCCCATAAAAAGTTCGCCGTTTAGGAATTGAATGGTGTAGGGTGTTTCGTCGAGCAGGCCGACGTACTCCTCCCAGGTTGCCGGTACGACCAGCAACTCATCTTCCTTCAGCGTCTCCGGTAATTTCAGGGCTACGGCTTCCATTGGCGTGCGTCTAGTTTCGTACAAGATAAGAAGAAAGCGGATAGCCGCACGACGAAGGACACTGGTACAAACCAACCCTTCACCAGGCTCTTTACTTCTACAGACGGGCTGTCAGCAAAGCCGCTACCTGTTCCAGCCCGCGCACGTCGATGTCATCGAAGTCGTTCAGCAGGTCGCTATCCACGTCGAGTACCATCGCTACGTTGCCCAACGCGTCGAAAACGGGAACCACTACTTCGGATTTTGACGCCGAACTACAGGCAATGTGCCCCGGAAACTGCTCGACATCAGGAACCAGGATTGTTTCCCGACGCGAGTAGGCCGCCCCGCAAACGCCCCTGCCGAAGGCGATGCGCGTGCAGGCGATCGGTCCCTGAAATGGGCCGAGTACAAGCTGATCGTCTTTCGTCAGATAGAAGCCAACCCAGAAAAAGCCGAACGCTTCGCGGAGGGCTGCGGCTGTGTTGGCAAGGTTGGCCGTCAGGTCGGTTTCGCCGGTCAGCAGCGCATCGAGTTGGGGAATCAGGCTGTCGTAAGCAGCCTGCCGGTCGGTGGCGCGGTCGCCGGTGGGAGCCGGAAGTATGAGCGTTTCAGCCATGATTACCGTCGGACAAAAAACTGAATGAGGATAATGCTGATCGTTGTCAGCAAAGTACTGGCACCAATCCGCATCAATGTGGGTACGATCAGGGCAAGGCTACTGGCTTCGATCAAAAATAAAGCTGTGTGGTGAATCAGCACCGATATCAGCACGTACCGGAAAAAAGCACCAAATCCCAGTTCGCTCATTGTGAATTCAACGCGTGATTCAATCCCCGGCACATCGATCTGCCGACTGACGATGTTTGGTCGAACATAGGCCATCAGCACTGTGGCGGCTGCGTGCATCCCCAGCGTGTTGTAAAACGTATCGACGATCAGACCGGTGACGAAGGCGATAATCAGCAGCCATGTCATGCTTATTTCGTTGGGTAGCACCAGGATACAGCCGACATAGATAAAGCAGAACGCGTAATCGAACAGCACCACGCTATGCCCCACCAGTATCTGAAGAGCCAGATAGAGCAGGTACAGCAGGATGGAGGAAACGATTTCGCGCAGTGTCATGGAATAAGGTCAACGGAGGCTACCCAGCGGGGCGACCTATTTATCGGATTCGTTTTGCTTTTCGAGCTGTGTTTGCTCACCCTGTAGCTGATTCTGAATAACATACACGTAAGCCAGTGTCGTGAAGTCAGTAGCCAGATCGAGCGTGATATCGTGGAAGGTCTGATCGGCACGAACGCCTACTTTCCTGACCCGACCCACCATAATGTCGGGTGGGAAGGTCGAGTTGTACACCGACGTTACGACCGAATCGCCAAGTGCAACGGGCTTGTAACGCGAGATATCGTTGAGC
The DNA here is from genome assembly GCF_012849055.1 of Spirosoma rhododendri. Taxonomy (NCBI): domain Bacteria; kingdom Pseudomonadati; phylum Bacteroidota; class Cytophagia; order Cytophagales; family Cytophagaceae; genus Spirosoma; species Spirosoma rhododendri. The sequence continues at coordinate 1,730,998 of NZ_CP051677.1, forward strand.
TTGATCTGATGCGGATTGGTACCGTCCCATTTGGCGGGGCCAAACTCATTCGCCTTCACCAGCCGCGACGATACGAAGAAATCAGAATGCAGAATCGACGTGATGACCGAGAAATGACGGTTGCAGGTACGCACTTTTCCCACCACGCCCGTCGGCGAAATAACCGCCATGCCAGGTTGAATACCATCGTCGGTGCCTTTATCAATCGTGATATAATTGTTGGCCAGCTGTGTCGTGTTGTCAATCACTTTGGCAACCGTGTACCTGAATCGATTGGCAAATACCGAATCGGCGCGATAAGCAGCAGGAGCTGGGGATGGTTCTGGCGTAAAAACGTCAACTGCGCGTTCAGCCGTCCGTTTTCTTTAGCCAGATCGGCGTTGACCTGCCGTAACCGCGCGAAGTCGTTCACCGCATTCGACCAGGTTAGTAGTTGTGCCGTGTAGCGGTTGGCCGTGTTGAAATACGTTGCGCTCCAGTAATTGTTCGTGTTGATAATGAAGTAAAAGCAGATTACTTCCAGCAACAGAAACAGAATGAAGTTACGGCTTCGAACAAAAAATTCGACGAGTTCTCTCATGCAGAGTACGCATGACCTGCCGATGGGGCAGCGCTGTAAAAAATCAGATTACAGGACGAGCCGATCAGGTGGTCCGGTCATCCTGTAATCCAGTCAAAAAATCGATGCGGAGTCGATTAGCTAATCAGCACCGACTTGTACATATCCAGGTTCTTGATAACCTCACCCGTTCCCTTCACAACAGCCTTGAGCGGATCATCGGCTACGTGAATCGGCAACTTCGTTTTGGCACCCAACCGCTTGTCCAGTCCGTGTAGCAGTGCCCCGCCACCCGTCAGGTGAATACCGTTGGTGTAAATATCGGCCGACAGCTCCGGTGGCGAAATCTCCAGCGCTTTCATCGTCGCTTCTTCGATCTTGGAAATCGATTTATCGAGCGAATACGCAATTTCGCTGTACGTTACCTTGATCTCTTTCGGAATACCCGTCATCAAATCGCGGCCCCGGATTTCGTAGTCAGACGGTGGGTTGTCGAGTTCGGGCAGAGCCGAGCCAACTTCCATCTTGATCTGCTCCGCCGACCGCTCACCGATCAGCAGGTTGTGCTCCCGACGCATGTAGTCGACAATATCACGGGTGAAAACGTCGCCCGCAATCCGTACCGACTGTTCGCAGACGATCCCCGACAGGGCAATGACCGCAATCTCCGTCGTTCCCCCGCCGATGTCGACGATCATCGTGCCGTTGGGCTGCGTGATGTCTATACCGATACCAATAGCGGCAGCGATGGGCTCGTGAACCATGTATACCTCTTTGGCACCCGCATGCTCGCAGGAGTCTTTAACGGCCCGTTTTTCGACCTCCGTGATACCCGACGGAATGCAGACGACCATGCGATGCGAGGGCGAAAACAGCTTGTTGCCCGCATCGATCATCTTTATCATGCCGCGAATCATCAGTTCGGCGGCCGTAAAGTCAGCGATCACACCGTCTTTCAGCGGACGGATCGTCTTGATGTTTTCGTTGGTTTTTTCGTGCATCTGCATGGCTTTGTGGCCAATAGCAAGCACTTTTCCACTGACCTTGTCCATGGCGATAATGGACGGTTCGTCGACAACAATGCGATCTTTATGGATGATCAGCGTGTTGGCCGTGCCGAGGTCAATGGCGATATCGCTGGTCAGAAAATTAAAAAGTCCCATTCAGGTTAGCGCTCAGCGCTTTATTGATAGATTCAGCGTTGTGAAAAGTGTGCAAAAATATGGATAAAAAAAGACAAACTACTGCATACGTTCGCAAACGGTTCCTTGATTTATACCCGATTAGCTCACAGGATCAGCCGGAGCGTTTCGCATTAGACTGTTCTTGTTTTAGCCCTACATTTGTCCCATTATGGGAGTCCGTTCGATTTTCAGCAAACCGCTCGCCCGGTGGGTCGTTGAGCGTCAGCAGACGTGGATGTATCAGCCTGCTCAAACGCAGCAGCGTTGGTTTGAACAGCTCGTCGCGGCAGGGCGAAAAACAGCGTTTGGGCGCGATCATCATCTGCACGACGTTCAGACCATCGCCGATTTCCGGCAGGCCGTTCCCGTCCGTGATTACGAGGGACTGAAGCCGTACGTCGAACGCATCCTGGCTGGTGAACCCGACGTGCTGTGGCCGGGCAAACCGCTGTATCTGGCCAAAACCTCGGGTACAACCTCCGGCGTCAAATACATCCCGATCACCCGCGATTCCATTCCTAACCACATCAATTCAGCCCGCGACGCGCTGCTGAACTACATCAATGAAACGGGAAAGAGCGATTTTCTGGATAAAAAATTAATTTTTTTGTCGGGTAGCCCCGAACTGACCGAGAAGAATGGCATCCATGTCGGGCGGTTGTCGGGCATTGTTAATCACCACGTACCGGCCTACCTGCGCAGCAATCAGTTACCTGACTTCGAGACGAATACCATCGACGATTGGGAAACCAAGCTAGAGCGGATCATCGACCAAACTATCGATCAGCCAATGTCGCTGATTTCGGGGATTCCGCCCTGGGTGCAGATGTATTTCGACCGGATTCAGGAGCGGACCGGCAAGTTGATTAAAGACGTGTTCCCCGATTTTTCGCTGTTCGTGTACGGGGGCGTCAACTTCGAGCCGTACCGCGCCAAGCTGTTCGAAACCATCGGCAAGCGCATCGATTCGATTGAAACCTACCCGGCGTCGGAGGGATTCATCGCCTTTCAGGATTCGCAGACCGAGCCGGGGCTGTTGTTACTGCTCGACAGCGGTATTTTCTACGAGTTCATCGCTGCCGACGAGTTTTTCAACGAAAACCCCCGCCGGTTGTCGATTGACGAGGTAGAGCTAGACAAGAACTACGCGGTCATCATCAATAACAACGCCGGGCTGTGGGCCTATTCGCTGGGTGACACGGTGAAGTTTGTCTCGCGTGACCCGTACCGGCTGCTGGTGACGGGGCGTATCAAGCATTTTATTTCGGCCTTCGGCGAACACGTCATTGGTGAAGAGGTAGAGCGGGCGTTGCAGACGGCGATGCAACAGCACCCCGAAACGGAAGTGGTCGAGTTTACTGTCGCGCCGGTGGTCAGCCCCGCCGAAGGGTTGCCGTATCATGAATGGCTGGTTGAGTTTGCCACCCCTCCACACGACCCGACCGCCTTCGCCCACGTCCTGAACACGCGCCTGACCGAGTTGAACGTATACTACGACGACCTGATTACGGGCGCAATCCTGCAACCGTTGAAGCTGATGAGTCTGCCGCGTGGTGCGTTTCAACGGTACATGAAAACGCAGGGTAAGCTGGGCGGCCAAAACAAAGTGCCCCGGCTCGCCAACGACCGCGTCATCGCCGACGGATTACTGACACAAGCCCAACCTGTGTAAGCCTATGGAGACTATCGCCATCGATCAGGCGTTCATCCTGAGCGTACTCCGCGCCAACCGCGACCGGCTGCGTACTGAATTTGGTATCGAGCGCATTGGCCTGTACGGTAGCTTCGCCCGCAACGAACAGACCGACAAAAGCGACATCGACCTCATCTACCACCTATTGCCTGATGCCAGGCTATCGTGGACAGAAAAAGAACGATTGTACCGTATCCTCCGCAGAAAGCTGCACCGCAAAATGGATTTGGTGGACGATAATGTGATGAGCCCGATCATCAAATATTACGTGCGTAAAGACGTGATTTATGCATAGTAATTACACTTGTGATGCTGTAATAAGTCAATAACATTCACATTCGTAAAATAATTGACCAATGAAAATTACGGAAATTAAAATTGACGATTATCGCCAATTCAAGAATATAAAATTTGATTTTACTTATCCTGAAGGCCATGCTAAAGCAGGAGAGCCTTTGGAGAAAGTATGCTTCATTGGCCAAAGTGGGACAGGCAAAACTACGCTATTAAATATTATATGGAGTTTTTTTGTGATTGGCGATGATGGGTATCAAATTTATAGTAGGAAACAACTGAACAGAAGTACTTCTGTAGAGCCTTATCGCATCTTCGAAAATGTAGTAGTGACCGCAGAATCTAACAAAAACTCTGTTGTGTTAGATAATAGTTTGTTTGAAAATTACAAAGATAACTTGTTTGAAAATATGTCTATTGTCGCGAGTAGCGTTGAATGGATATTGAAAGAAAACATCAGAGAAGATATTGAAAATAGTAGAAAATTATGTTTGTATGTGGACGATTCATCTATAAATCACTCATATACCTTGACAGCAAATAGAATTGATAATGATTTCGGAAGTAATAATTTTGTCGTAAACAGTAACGATATATTTTTAGCAAATGAGAAAAGAGAAGAGGCAATTTCTAAATTGTCCAAATCAAAGATAGTAGCCTTGCAATCTTCAGACAGCCGCTATTTGTGGAGCTATATTCTAAGCGATATAGATAGATACGATGAAAATTTGAAAAAAATTGCAATAGACTTAATTCAAAAAAACGGTAGCTTCTCTCCAAACAGATTGGCTGATAAGCTAAGCAAATGGCAAGAGGAAAATCCGAATCCTAAGGTAGATATAGCCGATAACTGTCTCAATCCGATATTAAGTAAGTTCTTTTTGGAGGTTGACATTGAGGGGACTGAAGCCCCAATTGTGATAAAGACAAAAGACGGTACTTCTCTAACATACAACACTTTGAGTACTGGAACAAAACAATTGTTGGTGACAGCTATCGCTATATATAAAAGTCAAATCGAAAGCGGTGTCATCCTTTTTGATGAACCTGAACGATCATTGTTTCCTGATATTCAACGCGAACTGGTAAAATATTATACAAGTCTAGCTCCAAAGGCACAATTCTTTTATGCTACGCACTCACCGATAATAGCAGCTGCGTTTGAGCCTTGTGAACGGTTTATTCTGTATTTCGACGAAAATGGCCAAGTGAAATTTCACAGAGGAGTTGCACCAGAAGGAGATGATCCTAATGATATCTTGCGACAAGATTTCGATATGTCGGAGTTGATGTTAGAAAAAGGTGTAAAAGAATATGAGCGCTACCGGCGATTAGGTATGGAGATACGCGAGGAAGCCAACGCAGAGAAGAAAAATCAGCTGATAGCTGAACGTTTGGAATTAGGAAATCGATACAACTTTGCAGGGCGGAATGCGTAGAATAAACAAACCGACCAGCTCCGCCGTACTGAAAAAGGGTTTAGCTTATAAAGTTCGTGGCGATAATCAAAAGCTGGCTGAAGCTCTGCGTATAGAACAGCACAACATCTGTGCTTACACAGAAACCTATCTGGGCCGTAGCGACAAGAAAGACATTGAGCATTTCGATCCTACGCTAAAAGGAACTGGCGGAGATAATTACAACAACTGGTTTTTGGTTAAAGCACAGTGGAACGGTGAGAAAGCATCCAAATGGACGAGCTATCAGCCTATCATGCTGCCCACTGCCAATGACTTTGAAGAACGAATCATATACTTTGAAGGCGAGTATATAGCTGCTTCACATACAGACGTGGAAGCGATGAATCTGATTAAGCTTCTCAAATTGGATGACCACGAACTGGCCACTGAACGCAATGCATATCTAGAAAATTTGAAGGAGACGTTAGTGTATTCAGGGAAAACTGCTCAGCAGTTCATTGATGACCTATTGTCGATAAGACCAAGCCTAGTCTATTTCATCCGTGCTATTGAAGAAGAACTAAATGTCGAAGTCAACTTCGACTTGATTGAAACTAAATGACTGATTTTCCGAAACGCCGGGTGGCCATTCTGGGCTCGACCGGTTCCATTGGCACACAGGCAATTGACGTGATCAAAGCTAATCCAGACCGCTTTGCTGTCGAGGTGCTGACCGCCAATGGCAATGCCGACCTGCTCATTAAACAGGCCGTTGATCTGAAACCAAACGTGGTGGTGATCTGCAATGAAGATCGCTACGATCAGGTATTTGCAGCCCTCGACCCGCTGGACATCAAAGTCTACGCGGGCGCGGCAGCTATCGCATCGGTGGTGCAGATGGATACCGTCGATGTGGTGCTGACGGCGATGGTTGGCTATGCCGGGCTACTACCGACGATCCGGGCCATTGAAGCGGGTAAAACGATTGCACTGGCCAACAAGGAAACGCTCGTCGTGGCGGGCGAACTGATTACGAAGCTGGCGCGGGATAAGGGCGTCAATATTCTACCCGTCGATTCGGAGCACTCGGCCATTTTCCAGTGTCTGGTGGGGGAGTTTCAGAACCCGATTGAGAAGATTATCCTGACGGCGTCGGGCGGGCCGTTCCGGGGGAAAGACCGCGACTTTCTGGCGAACGTCACGAAAGCGCAGGCCCTGAAACACCCCAACTGGTCGATGGGGGCGAAAATCACCATCGACTCGGCCTCGCTGATGAACAAGGGGCTGGAGGTAATCGAAGCGAAATGGCTATTTGGCCTGACCGCTGAGCAGATCGACGTGGTGGTACATCCGCAGAGCATCATTCACTCGCTGGTGCAGTTTGAAGATGGCAGTTTGAAAGCACAGATGGGTTTGCCCGACATGAAACTGCCCATTCAGTTTGCGTTGGGGTACCCGTACCGGCTCAAATCCGACTTTCCGCGCTTCTCCTTCCTCGACTACCCGACGCTGACCTTCGAGCAGCCCGACCTCAAAACATTCCGTAACCTGCAACTGGCGTTCGACGCGCTGAACCGGGGCGGCAATGCGCCCTGTATTATCAACGCGGCCAACGAAATCGCCGTTGATGCGTTCCTGCACGATAAGATTGGTTTTCTGGATATGGCCGACATCGTGGAGTCCTGCCTGACCTACGCTACCTTTGTACAGTCGCCTACCTACGAGGATTACGTGCAGTCGGATACGGAGGTGCGGCAACTGGCTGGCGAACGAATCAAAAGCAAGGTTTAACTGTTTGTACGATAGGGGTGACCCGCAGCGTTTTGATATATGAGCTTCTGGACCTGGTTTATCATCGGTGTCATTGTCGGCATCATCCTGCTGCGGCTCCTCAAGCCGCGCACGTAAGACGGCGCAACTGGTCACGCTACACGAATTAATCTGGCATACATGGAAATTTTGGTAATGGCCGGGCAGCTCATTCTGGGGCTGTCTATTTTAGTTGGACTTCATGAACTGGGGCACCTCGTAGCCGCCAAAGCGTTCGGCATGCGGGTGGAACAATATTTTATTGGCTTCCCGCCGAAAGTCTGGAGCGTCAAACGGGGCGAAACGGAGTATGGTATCGGGGCTATTCCGCTGGGTGGTTTCGTGAAAATATCGGGCATGATCGACGAATCGCTCGATACGAAGCACACGAATACCGAGCCGCTCCCCTACGAATTTCGGGCGAAACCGGCCTGGCAGCGGCTGATCGTGATGCTGGGCGGTATCATCGTCAATGTCATCGTCGGTATCCTGATTTTCGTGGTGCTGGCTTACAAAAATGGCAACACCTACCTGGCTACGAAAGATGCGCAATACGGTATCGTTGCCTATGATCTGGCGAAAAGTATCGGCCTGCAAACGGGCGATAAAATCGTGCAGGTCAACGGAAAGGAGATTAACGATTTTAGCGAAATCCGCAGTTCCGACGTGTTTCTGGGCGACAATAGTTCGTACACCGTGTTGCGGAACGGCAAGCTGATCGACATCGACATTCCGAATGATTTCGTCGACAAGCTGTCGGATAAGAAGTCGGCCGGGCAGTTTGTTGAGCCGATCGAACCGTTCAAGGTTGGCGAAGTGGTACCGGGCCAACCTGCCACGAAAGCTGGTCTGAAGGCAGGTGATGTCATCACCAGTGCTAATGGCAAGCCCGTGCGGTTTTACCACCAGTTTACGGAGATCGTGCAGCCACTGAAAAACAAGCCGCTGACGCTGATCGTGAATCGTGCTGGCAAGCCGGTTACGTTGACAATGACCACGACAGAGGAAGGAAAAATCGGGTTCATGCCTGAATTCCTGCTGCCGCTGACTCACCAGGACTACACCTTCGGGCAGGCCCTGAGCATTGGTACGAAGCGCGCGTTTCAGGTCGTGTTCGATAACATAAAAGGCTTCGGCAAAATCTTCCGGGGTGAAGTATCAGCGTCGAAGGCGCTGAGTGGCCCTATCGGTATTGCGCAGAACCTGTTCGGCGGTATCTGGGTGTGGGATCGCTTCTGGACGGTAACGGGTTTGTTGTCGATGGCGCTGGCGTTTATGAACGCCCTGCCCATTCCGGCCCTCGACGGTGGTCACGCCACGATTCTGGGCTATGAGATCATTTCGGGTCGCAAGCCGTCGGATCGGTTCCTAGAAGCGGCTCAGCGGGTGGGTATGGTGATCCTGCTGGGACTGATGGCTTTTGCGATTTTCAACGACGTCTTTAAAGCTGTATTCTAAGTTTTGGCGCTGTTCATCCGAACCTTATTTTGCTGTGGTATTCTGTGCATCGGGCTGACCGCAAGTCGCCCGATGCACGACTTTCATGCCAGCGTGACGCAGATGGTGTACAACCCCAAAGAGCGGGGATTCGAGCTGAGCATCCGTGTGTTTACCGATGATCTGGAGAAAGCTTTGTCGGAGACAGCAGGTGCGAAAGTGCACCTGTCGAATGACAAAAAGGATGACCCGCTGATCGAGAAATACGTTCGGGCACACGTCGCCTACATGACTCCGCAGCGGCAGCCGAAGGCGCTGACCTATGTGGGGCACGAAGAGGAAGCTGATGCCAACTGGATTTACCTCGAAATGCCCTATACCGAACCGTTTCGGGGTGGCGTAATGAAACAGAACATCCTGATGGACTTATTCGACGATCAGGTCAACATGGTCAATGTGAGCTATCAGGGACAGAAGAAAACGTTTGTCTTTCGCCAGAAAAATCCCGTTCAGGACGTTTTATTCAACTGAGTAAATTTGTGAGTCTTGAAAGCCCCGGTATGACTATATTGGGGCTTTCTGCCATTCGCACCAGCAAACCGGCAGAAAACGGGACTGGCATAAGCCTTGCACCTAGTTACCTTCCTCCCTTTTTTTATTGGCAGGAATTTATTGACGCCTATAAGCTGTCAGAATGGCAGTGTACATATGATATCTGAAAAAGAGTTAACAACCCGCCTGTTTTTATCTGATTTCGATTCGGATAACCTGGAAATCGTGCCGTTAGGCTCGCCGGAAGGAGTTGACGATGATTACGAATTGCCCGAAAATCTGCCTATCCTGCCGGTTCGAAACACGGTTCTGTTTCCGGGGATGGTAATACCTGTGACCGTTGGTCGGCAGAAGTCGATCCGGCTGGTCAAGAAAGCGTACAAAGGGAATCGAATTATTGGTGTGACGGCGCAGCTCAATCAGCAGAAAGATGAGCCTACGGCCGACGATCTGTATCAGCTGGGTACGGTTGCATACATCATCAAGATGATTACCCTGCCCGATGGTAACATTACCATCATTATTCAGGGGAAGAAGCGATTTGAGATTGAGGAAATCACGCAGGAAGACCCGTACATGACGGCGCGGGTTCGGCAGATCGATGACTCGTTTCCGAACGTAAACAAGAAGGAAGGTAAAGCGATGATTCAGTCGCTGAAAGATGCAGCATACAAACTGCTTCGCCTGAATCCCGAAATTCCGCAGGAAGCCCGTATCGCGCTCGACAACATCGAAAGCCCGACTTTTCTGCTGCACTTCCTGTCGTCGAACATCAACGCCGAAGTGTCGGATAAGCAACGGCTGCTCGAACTGACCGATGGTAGTCAGCAGGCGAGTTTGTTGTTGGAATACATGCTGCGCGAAGTGCAGTTGCTCGAACTGAAGCGTGAGATTCAGTCGAAGGCCTCGTCGGACCTCGATCAGCAGCAACGGGACTATTACCTGCGGCAGCAGATGAAGGTGCTTCAGGACGAGCTGGGCATGGACAACCCGGACCGTGAAGTCGATGAGCTGCGGATGAAGGCCGACCGGAAGAAATGGTCGCCGGAAGTACGGTCGCACTTCGACAAAGAGCTGAGCAAACTGCAACGTTCCAACCCAATGGCCCCGGAATATCCGGTTACGATGAACTACATCGAGCTGATGGTTGACCTGCCGTGGAACGAGTACACAAAAGACAATTTCGACCTGAAGCGGGCGCAGAAAATTCTGGACGGCGACCACTTCGGGCTGGAAAAAGTAAAGGAGCGCATCATCGAATACCTGGCCGTTCTGAAGCTCAAGAACGACATGAAAGCGCCTATTCTGTGTCTGTATGGCCCGCCGGGCGTGGGTAAAACCTCGCTGGGTAAGTCGATTGCGAAGGCGCTTGGCCGTAAATACAGCCGGATGGCACTGGGTGGTGTTCACGACGAAGCCGAAATTCGCGGCCACCGCAAAACATACATCGGCGCGATGCCCGGCAAGGTGATTCAGAACATCCGCAAGTGCGGCTCCTCGAACCCGGTGTTTATCCTGGACGAGATTGACAAGGTCAGTTCCGACTTCCGGGGTGACCCCTCGTCGGCCCTGCTCGAAGTGCTCGACCCGGAGCAGAACTCGACGTTCATGGATAACTACCTCGAAACCGAGTTTGACCTGTCGCGGGTACTGTTCGTCGCCACGGCCAACTCGCTCGATACCATTCACCCCGCCCTGCGCGACCGGATGGAGATTATCGATATTGCGGGATATACCGTTGAGGAGAAAGTACAGATTGCCAAGAAGTACCTGATTCCGAAGCAGCGCAAAGACCACGGCCTGAAAACGAAAGACCTTCAGATCGAAGACAAAGCGATTCTGAAAATTATCGAAGGCTACACGCGGGAGTCGGGCGTGCGGAATCTGGAGCAGAAAATCGGCGCGCTGGTGCGGAAAATCGCCAAGTCGATCGCGATGGAGGAGGAGTACAACCACGTTGTAAAAGCGTCGGATATCCACAAAATGCTGGGTGCCGAAATCTTCGATAAGGAACTCTACGCCGATGACGATATTGCCGGGATGGTCACGGGCCTGGCCTGGACGCAGGTGGGTGGTGAGATTTTGATGATCGAATCGAGCCTGAGCCGGGGCAAAGGTACGCTTACGCTGTCGGGGCAACTCGGCGACGTGATGAAGGAGTCGGCTATTACGGCCCTGTCGTACCTGAAAGCACATGCCGACGATCTGGGGCTCGACTATCGGGTGTTCAACCACTACGATCTGCACATTCACATCCCGGCCGGTGCGGTGCCTAAAGACGGCCCGTCGGCAGGTATCACGATGCTGACGTCGATGGCATCCATCTATACGCAGCGGAAGGTGAAACCGTACATTGCCATGACCGGTGAGGTGACCCTGCGCGGGAAAGTACTGCCGGTGGGTGGCATCAAGGAAAAGATTCTGGCGGCCAACCGGGCGGGGGTTAAGGAGATTATTCTCTGCTCGAAAAATCGCAAGGATATCGAAGAGATCAATCAGCAATACATCAAAGACCTAACCTTCCACTACGTCGATACGGTTGATCAGGTACTTGACTTTGCGCTGTTGAAAGGGCAGGTTGGTAAGCCGATGAAGTTTGTGTTTCCCGAAGAAAAAGAGCTTCGGGAAGTTGTCGAACGGGTGTACTAAGTACCCCGATCGACCCATCCGAAACAGAACGCGGACGACGTATCAACGCACACACAGTTGACGTCGTCCGCGTTTTGCCGTTTATTCGCGGTTCGTCCTGCGGCCAATTAGCCGGAGACGACCAACGCCATTCCCGTGTTTACCCGCCGATCAGCTACCGATACGACCGCTTCCGACCTGCAAAAACTCGCGGCCGATTATCAGCAGGCGTTGTTGCGGCAAGTGTTGCCATTCTGGCTGGAGCACAGCCCGGATGCAGCGTACGGCGGCTATTTCGACTGGCTAACTACGACTGGTGCTGTTATCGAAGGCGATAAATCCGTCGTTCGTCAAGCGCAACAGGCTTATGCATTTGCCCGGCTCTACAACACAGTCGATGCCCAGCCCCGCTGGCTCGACCATGCCCGCCTTGGCGTTACGTTTCTCAGTCGATTTGCGCACGGCGACCGGTTGCACTGCTACGATCAGCTCGATCGTCTGGGCCACCCGGTGGCGCTGGCGACAACCAACGAGCCGGACGCGTACACGCTCATGGCTTACGCGCAGTTTCACCGGGCTACCAACGAGGACGAATGGGCAATGCTGGCGAAGTCACTGCTGACGAATGTGCTGGCTGATTTGGACGATGCCCGCGCCGAGATGATGGCTGTTCGAGTACCAATCATTCGGCAGGGGCGGTATCTGCGGGATTGGGTGACCGGCGTCCGGGCCATGCTGAGCAGCCGGCATCTGCTCGACGACGATTCGTGGAAAGACGGAATGGCCAATCTTGTTCAGGGCATTCAACAACTGTTTGTCGACCGGCGGACAGATACCGTTCGGGCATACGTGCAGAGTGACGGTGGCTATATCAATACGCCCGAAGGCCGTCGGGTCGACGTTGGTCTGACGCTGCAACTCACCAACGCGCTCTTCGACTACTGCGAACTGGTGCCAAACCGAAAACTGGCGCAGCAGGCGGCTGGCTGGTGCCTGTACGCCTGCGAACAGGCCTGGGACGAAACGGCGGGTGGGTTACGAAATTTCGTTGATCATAAAACACAGCCGATGACAGAACCCGACGGCTACCGCTGGGCCTGGGTGATGGTCGAAGGGCTGCTGGCGCTTAGTAAAAGCTATTTGTACACCCGATATGCCGACTGTCTGAAATGGCTGCGCCGACTGCACGAGTACACATTTGCGGTTTTCCCCAGTGTCACCGAGCCGGGCTGGCACTTAGCTGTTGACACGAATCGGCAGCCAGTCTGGCCGACGAAAGCAAGCCCTTTGGTTGACTGTTACACGCCAATGTGTAATCTGGCCGACATTGCCAGGGTACTGCAACGAATTCGCTGAACTGATTAAAATCTAGTTTTTAGGATATTTCTTGCAATTTATCAAGGGTGTTGCTCCGTTTAGCTGGTAGAGTATTGACGGCTTTGCGTCGAAAAGCGTACCTTTGTAAAAATTTTTTGGAATAAGACTGGTGAACAGTCATCCCCAAACTTTTCTGATCTAACTCATTTCCAGTTACCCTGTTATGAAGCAATTACTGATTCTAGTTTCGGCCGTTGTTATGATGACTTCCTGTAATTCGAAGAAGCGCATGGCCGAAATCAAATCAATTCAGGAAGCACGTGATAAAGCCATTGCCTCGCTGAATGACTGCGACAAGCGTACGGCCGATCTGCGGGCGCAACTCTCGACACAAACCACGGATCTGGATTCGAAAACCAAGCAGGTTGGCGACCTTCAGGCGCAGATCGATTACCTGAAAAAGACAAACACCAACCTCCTCGACCGGATGTCGGATCTGTCGATTGTGAGTAAGTCGGGTGCAGAAAGCATTAAAAAGTCGCTGGAAACGCTCAATGAGCAAACCAAATACACCAATAACCTGAACGCATCGATTCAGCGCAAAGATTCGATCAACCTCGCGCTGGTAATGAACCTGAAGCGGTCGCTGGACGATATCAACGATCAGGACGTACAGGTAGAAGTAAAGAAGGGCGTTGTCTATGTATCGATCTCGGACAAACTGTTGTTCCGTTCGGGTAGCTACGACATCACCCCCCGCGCTGAAACCGTACTGGGCAAAGTCGCTAAGGTTGTGAATGACCACAAAGACCTCGATATTCTGGTCGAAGGCCATACCGACATCGTCCCTATTTCGACGGCGGCTATTAAAGACAACTGGGATTTGAGCGCGCTGCGGGCTACATCGGTGGTGCGGACGCTGCAAACCAAATTCGGTGTACAGCCTTCGCGTATGACGGCCGGTGGTCGTTCGGAGTACGCGCCGAAAGATGACAACACCAACTCGGCTGGTCGTCAGCAGAACCGCCGGACGGAGATCATCATCACCCCGAAACTGGATCAGTTCTTCAACCTGCTGTCAAACGGTCAGGCTGGTAAATAAGCTGATTTGACTTAACGAAAAAGGGAGCCTCTTGCGAGGCTCCCTTTTTGCTTTTAGCTACGAAAACGTGATTGTGAATGAAGCGCTGAACTCGCCCCCGACGTCGACGTGCTGAATGGCTTCTTTCTGCTGGATTGGCTTCGGTTCGCCCTCACTGTCGGCGCAGCCAAGCCACGGTTCGATACAGACGAACGGCGCGCCCGGCTTGGCCCAGATACCCAGATACGTAAAGTCGGGAAATTCGACGTCGACCGAGTGCGAGTGCTTCGTGCTACGGATCGCAACGCTCCGCGAGTTTAGCTGCTTAAAGACGAGCGCGTCCTGATCGAACAGATGTTCGGTCAGATGAAGTTTGTACCCATCGAGTGGCACGGGTCTGGTTTCACCCGTAAAAAAGCCGTCTTTCGATAGCATATGCGTTTCCAATTGCTCCGGCTCGTTGAAGTCGATGTAGTAATCTTCATAAGCTTCTCCCGCGTTGAACGGAACCGCAAACGCCGGATGAGCACCAACAGAAAAGTAAATTGTCTTCGTATCCTGATTGAACACCTTATACGTAACGACCAATTGCTCGTCGATCAGCTCGTAACTGATCTGGAATGTAAAGCCGTAGGGGAAATGAGGTTCGGTCTGTTTGCCGGAAGTCAGGCCCCAGACGGCGGTCGTCGGTGTTGAGTCGAGGAGGTCGAACGCGAGTTTGCGGGCAAAGCCGTGTCGCTCCATCGGGTAGGCATGCCCCTCAATCAGCAGTTCGTTGTTTAACAGACCACCGACTATTGGGAACAGGTTGGGTGCGTGCCAGCCCCATACGGCTGGGTCGGCCTGCCACAAGTGTTCGATGCCCGTTGGCTTGTGTAGAATCGACGTTAGTTCGGCCCCCTGCGGGCGGGTCGTGACGCGGAGGAAGTCGTTTTCAAGCGTAGTCATAGAACGTTGTCTTTGGTTGTAAGCAGGCTAATAAACGGTAAGATGCTTTGCTGAAAACAACAAAAGCCGCTCAATGTTGAACGGCTTTTGGTAAATCGACGACCTGTCGGGAAAAATCAGGCCGGAGCAGTTGTTAGAACCGGAAGTGCGAGAACGCCTTGTTGGCTTCAGCCATGCGGTGCGTATCGTCCTTCTTTTTCACAGCCGCGCCTTCCCCTTTCGAGGCAGCTACGATCTCGGCTGCGAGCCGGTCTACCATGGTTTTTTCACCCCGCGAACGAGCATACCGGATCAGCCATTTCATGCCTACCGCGACCTTCCGGTCTGCCCGTACTTCGGTCGGCACCTGGAAGGTAGCTCCACCGACGCGACGGCTTTTTACTTCAACCGACGGCATGACGTTGTTCAATGCCTTCTTCCATGTATCGAGGCCGCTTTCGCTGGTGCGCTTGGCAACCACGTCAAGGGCGTCGTAGAAGATCGAGTACGCCAGGCTCTTCTTGCCTTCGTACATCAGGTTGTTAACAAATTTGGTTACGAGCACCTCCTTGTATTTAGGATCGGGCAGTACGTAACGCTTGGGCGGTTTCGCCTTTCTCATGATTGCTTCAGATTTTTGATCTTACTCTGCCGTAGTCTTTCAACGGTCAGTTTGACTTGAGTTGTAAAGTTTTACAGTTGCAAAGTTGCCATCTGGCAGATGGGCTGACGCGTCAGCTAACTCTACAACCTTACGACTCTATAACTTTAAAACTATTTTTTCTTCTTAGCTGGCGCACCTTTGCCAGCTGCTGGAGCCTGACCTGGTTTCGGCCGCTTGGCACCGTACTTCGAGCGGCTCTGCAAACGACCGTTTACACCGGCTGTGTCGAGCGCACCGCGTACAATGTGATAACGTACACCTGGCAGATCTTTCACCCGGCCACCACGGATCAGTACGATCGAGTGCTCCTGGAGGTTGTGACCTTCACCTGGGATGTAGGCGTTGACTTCTTTCTGGTTCGTCAGACGAACACGGGCAACTTTACGAAGAGCCGAGTTCGGCTTCTTCGGCGTCGTGGTGTACACGCGTGTACATACCCCCCGACGTTGTGGGCAGGCATCGAGAGCAGGCGATTTCGACTTGAATTCGAGCTTCTCGCGACCTTTACGCACCAATTGTTGTATGGTAGGCATTTTAGATTTGTTTACGAAAAATCAGTCTTCCCGAAATTTGAGGTGCAAAGATACGGAAAAACTTTTGAAGTTCCTGACTAGTAAAGTTATAGAGTTGTAAAGTTGTAGAGTTAGCTGACGCGTCAGCCCATCCGGCGGCTAGCCACACGCGCCAGCCAACTTTACGACTCTACAACTCTATAACTATCCAACCTAAGCCTGACCACCGGGGCCACCGAAACCACCCGCCGGGAAATGGAATGAATCGGAAGGCTTGCTGATGTCTCCATTGGCTTCTTCGTACCGACTGATATTTTCGGTCAACGCATCGAGCAGACGCTTGGCATGTTCAGGGGTCAGAATGATACGGGCTTTGACCTTTGCCTTCGGAACGCCGGGCATAAGCCGAATAAAATCCAGGATGAATTCGCTGTTTGAGTGAGCAATCATCGCCAGGTTGGCATAAACGCCTTCGGCAATTTCTTCGCTGAGTTCAACGTCGATCGAGCCTTCCTGATTGGGTTGCTGTGGTGTCATACTATGGCTTTGTTTGAATTATACAAAAGTAGGAATAAAGCATCGTCGCGTTGGCGGGCTCAACGGTTTAGCAAACGAGTAATAGCTAAAGCCAGTTCGTCAACCGGCGCGGCTACGTTCGACAGAATAACCAGTGCGGTCCGTGACTTCGGATCGAAACCGGCGAAACTGGCGTAGCCGCCCGTACCGCCAGTATGCCACCAGCCCGTTTTCGATGCTGACTGATGCCAGCTCAGGCCAACACCTGTGCTGTTGTCCTGAAAAGTAACGATTCGGGTCATCTGCATAGCCATACCTAAAGATTCGGGTGAGCCCTTGAGTTCAGCGCGTAGATAGCGTAGCATATCATGAGCGGTGGAGCGAATACCACCCGCGCCCGCTAAGGCCTGAAAGTCCCAGTTTGCTGTTGGTTGGCCAGTTGCGTTATAACCTTGGGCCAGTCGAAGCCGGTCGGTTGACCGGAGCGGTAGCGTTGTCTGCGTCATAGCCAGCGGCTCAGTAATCACGCTGCTGAGCAGCTGGCTATATGATTTGCCCGCGATGCGTGTTAGGATAGTACCCAGTAGACCTGTCCCCAGATTGGAATACTGATAGGTGGTGCCGGGCTTACTAGCCAGTGGTACCGTTTTGAGGTAAGCAAACAATGCTTTGTCGTCGTAGGCCTGATAGGGGTTGTCTGGCGGGCTACCCACGTTACCCAGATTGTTTGGTAGGCGGGGTAAACCTGACGTATGATTAGCCAGCATACGCAACGTAACAACGGTCCCGTCGTGCTGAAGCGTGGGAATAGAATCGGGCAGGTGTTGATTAACCGGGTCGTCAAGCTTTGTAAGGCCCCAGCCGACGTAGTTGGCTAGTATCGTCGCGGTGAACGTTTTACTGATTGAGCCAATCTCGTATAGCGTACTGTCGGTAGGGAGACGGCCGTTCGTGCGATTTGTTTCGCCATAGTTGTAGACGAACAGACTGTCGTGGCAAATCAGGCCGATGCTCATACCAACCATTAACTGGTGTCGGGCGTGAGCACGTACGAGCGAATCAAGCGTCCGATCGAACGAAGAACGCAGCCGGTTGTCAGTAGCTACCGGTTTCGATACGAGTATCGGTGCTAGGCCGAAGCCAGCTAGCTTGCCGGTCGCGTCGGCGGCCACCTTGACAATCATTGTACCCCGGTCAAATATCCCTTCGTATTCGGCGAATCCGTCGTGCTCACGAACGTATTCGCTACGTTGCCAACGCCCCAACTGCGCGTACGAGTTGGCTATAAATTGTCGCAAAGCCGGTTGCGGTACCTGCTGTTGAAACGTTAGTGACATAATCAGGTACAGCGAATCGGCTTGTTGCGCATTGTAAAAGCGTTGCACACGCTGCGTCAGCGATTTCTCCACTGCCGTTTGGCTTTGCGCGTTGACAGCGACAAGCCAGCAGCCAATCAACAGCAACAGGCGCATGGATTATTCCTGATAGGGCTTGAACAGGAACGTTTCGATTTTGCCTTCTTTGTCGCGGCTGAGGTAGAAATCGAGCGGAGCCATCGCGAACGTTGCTTTGTAACGGACAATACCGTCCTGCACACCGCGTGGTTCGAGGCTTGTCCATTTGCCAAGCTGACCCGTAAGCTGGGCCGTTACTTCCCGCATCTTCTCCGCCGATATCTGCTGCTTAAACGTCGCACCCATTAGCGTATAGAGTGAGTCGACCTGATTATCGTTGAAATAACGCTGCGTTTGCCGTGCTAGTGAGTTGAGTTTTGCCGTGTCGGCGGGGGCGGTGGTAGTTTGCGCGTTGGTGGTCAGTCCCAGCAGCGCGAAGCAGGCAATAAAGACGACTTGTTTCATTGTATAGGAAGTGGTTGATTACCGGAACAAGGTAGCCGGTTACTTAATACCTCCTGCGGGGAATTGGATAGACAGTGGGCTTTTCGGTCCAACGGCATGTCGACCGGACAAGTGGCGATTATTTCTTGACGATAACAAACTCAACGCGCCGGTTCTGCTGACGACCTGCATCGGTATCGTTGGTCGCAACGGGCTTGCTTTCGCCAAAACCCTTACTACCAATGCGGTCAGGCTCAATGCCTTTGCTGATGAAATACTCACGCACGGCGTCGGCCCGGTCCTGCGAGAGCTTTTCGTTGATGGCATTGGAACCCGTATTGTCGGTATGGCCGCGCACTTCAATCGTCATTTTGGGCGATTCGTTGAGCGTCGTGACGAGCCGGTCGAGTTCGGGACCGGATTCGGGACGGAGTTCAGACTTACCCGTATCGAAGAAAATGTTGTTCAACCGGATCGACTGGCCCACTTCAATCGGAATCAGCTTCAATTCCTTGCCGGTAATTTCCTGAAAGCCTTTCGGTGTCTGCGTCAGGTCAATATTGTCGCCTTCGGCGATGAAATCCTTGGCGATGGCCCGCATCGAATATTTCTGGCCGTAGGGCAGCACGATTTTGTACTCGCCAGATACCGGGTCCGATGTCGCTTCGCCTACTTCGGTGCCGTCGGAAAGGGTTTGATACACGATACGCGCTTCGACGGGTTTACCACTTTTCTGATCGACAACGCGACCACTAACAAGGGCGACGGGGTCGGGGCGGGTGCTGGGCTGGTTAGCGGCTATATCGTCGCTGCCACCCATCTTAGCCGGGCGACTGGTAGGCTGGTCGTCGGCCAGTTTCACCCGGACAATATCGCCTTTGCCTAATGTATTTTTAAAGGTCGTCAGATACGCATAATCGCCTGACGCGCTGAGCGTATAGTAGGCGTCATACCCATCGGTGTTCACGCTGGGGCCGAGGTTGACGGGTTTCGACCAGTGCTTCCACGTTTTATCGACCCGCTTACAGACGTAGATATCGTTGCTGCCCTGCCCACCGTCGCGGTCACTCGAAAAGTAGAGCGTCGCCCCATCGGGAGCAAGGAAAGGGGTCGTCTCGGTGAATTTTGAATTGACTTCCGGCCCCAAATCCATCGGCTTGCTCCACGACCCATCTTTCTGCCGGAAGCTGACGTAGATGTCGTCTTCCTTGCTGTTTTTCTTTTCGCTGAACGCCATCAGCAACACCTTACCGTCGGCCGACATAAAGCCGCAGTCAAACTGCCCTTTGCTCAGATTGACGTAGTTGGGTACATCAATTTTCTGCGGTGCCGACCAGCCGCTAGCGGTTTTCTTAGCCAGCGAAAAGCCCCGCGTTTCATAATTGCCGTTGGCGTACTGCCCCTTTACGAGCATCGTATTCCCGTCGGGGGTAATGCTATAGGCACAGTTGTATTCGTCCTTGTTAAGCGGAAAACCCAGTCGGCGGGCAGGTCCCCATTTATTGGTGGCTGGGTCGAGTTCGGCGTACCAGATGTCTTGACTGCCTTTGGTACCATGGGTGTTGTTGGGGTGGCTGATCCGGGCGAAGTACAGCGTTTTGCCATCCGGCGAAATCATCGGATTGACCTCATTGTATTCGGAATTGACCTGATTGCCCAAGTTCTCGGCCCGTGACGCCGACGCTGCCGCCGAGTCTGGTTTCGACTGAGCAGCAGCCGTGAACGAAGCGAATGTAAGCAGGCCAATGGCAAGGACGCCGGGGGCATTCATGGATGGTAGGCGAAGGAATGGTATGCGTTAAAAAGAACGAACAGCAACAATGGGTTTGTATACTGCCTGTTGTCAGCCGCAACAAAATCAATACTGGTCCAGTGTGGATGTATCGATTCCAGCATCACTGAGGATACCAAGAAATGTGCCCTTTTTCATGTCTTTGCCGTGAACGGGCACAGGTACCGTAATACGGCTGTCTGAATTATAGTAGATATGATGGCTACCCTTACCCATACGCTTGAGGTAAAACCCGTTTGCTTCCAGAATTTTTATAAGCCGTTTTGGGGAAAGATTCATGCCAATTCGGTCGTCAGGCTCAGGGAGTATTCCAGCGTCCGGCTATCATCCGGTGGAATAGGTTGTCCTTCTTCGGCCAGTACCTCTAAGCAGCCCTCTATGGCATCTTTAGCCATTGCTATGGCTTCTTCGACCGTTTCTCCATACGTAATACAGCCTCGAATCGCAGGCACTTTTACTGTGTAGCCGCCTTCAGGTTCCGGCGTCAGAATCAACCGATATTGTAATGTCTTCATAGAAAGAGCCTTCTCTTTAATAAAACCTGCTACAAATTCTGAAACACGGCGACTAGTTAATGGATAAAGTCAAGCATTTGATCCCACTCTTCTACGGAGAAGGTGAGAGCCGGAAGCGATTTGGGTTGGTCACTTCCGATTTGCTTCATGAATGCGTCGATTCCACCCGCTGCATTGATGTCAGCGGAATAATAAATTTTTACCTGTTCGGCAACGGGTACGGAACCAGGCGTAAATCGGGGACTTGCTATCTCGTTCGTGTTCATACAATCAGCGCAATCCGTAAATCAAAAAAATCAAAGTTCAGACCACCCGCAGCTTGGCGAAGCTAAGCAGCAGCACTTTCTCACCTGCTTTTTCAAACTGAATCGTAGCCTTGCGTTCGGTGCCATTTACGTCGACGGTCTTGACCGTGCCAAACCCAAACTTGGCGTGCTCGACCCGCTGACCGGCGGCAAGTTCAGCCGTGCTGGTTGGGGCGAAGTCGGCGGACGGCGTGTGGGTAACGGTGGGCTGGGGAGCCTGCCGCTGCGCCGTTTTCTGCGCCAGCGACCGCACAAACGCCATCGATCCTGTCGACGTGCTTTCGCTGCGGTCCCGCTCCGGGCGGTCGAAGTCCATCCGGCTTGGTGCCGACCGCTGCTTCGACAGCTTCAGGTATTTCTGGTCGACTTCCATAAGGAACCGGCTGGGCTCGCACATTTTCAGCCGACCGAAGTGGTAGCGCGTTTCGGCGTATGATACCGTTAGTCGCTTCTCGGCGCGGGTGATGGCAACGTAAAACAGCCGCCGTTCTTCTTCCAGATCGTTACGGCTTTCGAGCATCATCTGACTTGGGAAAAGATCTTCCTCAAGCCCGACGATATGCACGTTTTTGAACTCCAGCCCCTTAGCCGCGTGGATGGTCATCAGCGTCACCTTGTCGTTGTCGCCGTCTTCCTCTTTCTCGTCGGCCGTGGTCAGTAGCGATACCGATTGCAGGAACGCGCTCAGGCTCTTGTCGTCATTGTCTGGGCTGTCAACAAACTCCTTGATAGCGTTCAGCAACTCCTGTACGTTTTCGTACCGGGCCAAGCCTTCGACGGTTTTGTCGTCGTATAATTCTTTGAGCAGCCCCGACGCTTTAGCAATGTGCGAAGCCACTTCGTAGGCGTCTTTCTGATCGATCAGGAGCATAAAACTCTTAATCAGATCGGCGAAGCCTTCAATTGCAATTGCTGACCGGCCCGTAATAAACTTGCCGATGTCGGATACGATGCCCCAGATGGAATCCTGATTCTCGGCTGCGATCACGCTCAGCTTAGCAATCGTCGTGTCGCCGATGCCGCGCTTGGGCAGGTTGATGATTCGCTTGAATGCTTCCTCGTCCTGCTGATTGACCGTGAAGCGCAGGTACGCGATCAGGTCTTTGATTTCTTTGCGCTGATAGAACGACAGACCGCCGATGATACGGTACTTGATGCTCATCTTGCGCAGGGCTTCCTCGAACGCCCGCGACTGGGCGTTGGTGCGGTACAGAATCGCGAAGTCGTTGTTGACCAGCGACTCGTTCATCTTCGTCTCGAAAATCGAACTGGCCACCAGTCGCCCTTCTTCGTTGTCCGACGACGCTTTGATAACCTCGATCAGTGGCCCTGCTTCGTTGGCGGTGAACACCCGCTTTTCGAGCTGATTCTTGTTGCGGGCGATGATCGAGTTGGCCGCCTGCACGATGGTATCGGTGGAACGGTAGTTCTGCTCCAGCTTCACGATCTTAACGTTCTCCTTTCCGTAGTCGCGCTGGAAGTTCAGGATATTCTCGATGTTGGCCCCCCGGAACGCGTAGATACTCTGCGCGTCGTCGCCGACGATACAGATGTTCTGGTGAACGGCCGCCAGCTTGCGCGTGATCAGATACTGCGACACGTTGGTATCCTGAAACTCATCGACCATCACGTGCTGGAACTTGTGCTGGTACTTGTTCAGAATGTCCAGGTGATCGCGGAACAGCACGTTGGTGTTGAACAGCAGATCGTCGAAGTCCATCGCGTTGGCTGCAAAACACCGGGTTGCATATTGCTTGTAGATTCGGCCAATGTGCGGCATCCGGGCCGATTCATCGTCGGCCTGAATTACGGCGTTATTGATGTAATCATCGGGGCCGATGAGCCGGTTCTTCGCACCCGAAATCCGCCCGAACACGTTGTTAGCGCGGTACACTTTGTCGTCCAGCGCCATCTCTTTGATGATGCTGCGGAGCAGTGATTTCGAGTCGTCGGTGTCGTAGATAGAGAAGTTGCTGGTGTAGCCAATCGCTTTGGCTTCGATCCGCAGAATCTTGGCAAACACCGAGTGGAACGTACCCATCCATATGTTGCGGGCTTCGGTGCCGACTACTTTTTCGATCCGGTGCCGCATCTCGCCGGCAGCTTTGTTGGTAAACGTCAGCGAGAGGATACGGAAGGGGTCAACGCCGTTTTCGATCAGGTGAGCGATGCGGTAAGTCAGTACGCGCGTCTTCCCTGAACCGGCACCGGCTATAATCATAAGCGGTCCACCGCCGTGCATGACGGCCTCCCGCTGGGGGTCATTCAATCCAGAAATATAATCAACCATTCGAGTCGCTTCTATCCTCTTATAACAAGTAAAACTAAGGAAAAATTTGCTCGGGGTCGATTGAAAATGGGTATCTTTGGAGAGGAGCCAACGTCAGAAAAGCCATGATTGAACTAGCCACACCAGCCCCCGTATTGCCGACAAATCTGCGGACTGTCGATGAGTTTGAGCAGTGGCAGCAGCAGTATGCCCACGAAGGCAGCTACGAGTTTGTCCGGGGGCGTATTGTTGAAAAGAAAGAAATGAAGCAAGCCGAGTATTTAATTCTGAAATTCCTGACCCGATTGTTTGTGACGACGATGGCCTATGCGCAGGGGGATGAGTTGACGCCAGAAATGGATTCGTACGTCGACGATATCCGTAAGCGTCGCCCTGATCTGGCTTATTTCACACTCGCGCAAATTCTAGAAACGGGGGAGGGAATTCGGCAGCGTACTCAGTTTGCCATCGAAATCCTGTCGGAATCGGAGTCGTTTCAGGATGTGACAGAAAAAGTGCAGGACTACTTCGACGCCGGGGCGGTACTGGTCTGGTACATACTCCCCGTCAGTCGGAAAATCGTGGTGTACACGTCCGCCGATGAATCGAAATCATACAAGGGAGATACAGTTGTTTCGGCGGCACCACTGCTGCCCGATTTTCAGTTTATTGTCTCGGATTTGTTTGCGTAAGTTCCTACACCATTTCTCCCATATCGACACCCATCAATTCGGAGTACGATGATGCGGTAGCCGTCCCGCCGTCGCCTTTGCGGTAGCGAAGCCATGCGCGGGTTTTATAGTTGTAGACGAAGCCTTCCAGAATACCGTAATCATCGTCTTCGATTAGGCGGATGATCTTGCGGAGGTCGTTACGCTGTCCGTTTGTCTGACACACTTCGATAACAATTTTGGTATCCTCCGCGACAGGGTCATACATCAACACGTCAGGCACGGCATGGCCCGGTCCTTCGTTGATCGGTGTCTCCGGGAGCGGTTCAAGCTGAATTTTACCTTCTTTGTAGTACAGAAATCCCAATCCAAAGGTGAGTTTGCTGATGGCCCGCTGATGATCGAGCGGAGAATTAGTGCCGTCGTCGTGGACTTCGAACGAGGATCGGTAGGGTGATTCGTACATGGTTCTGGTGCGTTTTTACCAAGATACACACTTTTTTTGCTGGATGATGCAACGTTTCAGCACGCCCGCTGTCTTTGCTCTGAAACACGTTTAACCTACCTTCCCGCTGAACCTGCCCGAGTCAAGACCATACCCGGACCGCCATGCTGAGCTGGTCAAACGCTGCCAAGCGGGCGAGCGACAGGCGCAGTATGACCTTTACAAACAGTACGCCAAGGCCATGTACAACGTCTGTCTGCGCATCGTCAATCATGATGCCGAGGCCGAAGATGTGTTGCAGGAAGCCTTTATCGACGCGTTTTCGCACATTCAGTCGTTTCGGGGGCAGAGTACATTCGGGGCCTGGCTCAAGCAGATTGTGGTCAACCGGGCGGTCAACCACCTGCGTAGTCGGCGGCTGCAACTGGTCGATTTAGACTCGCAGCGGGTGGGCGACGACGAGGGGCGTGACTGGGCCGACACCGAACCTTACGACGAAAGTGGCGTTCAATTCGAAGTCGATCGGGTGCGGCAGGCGATGCAACAGTTGCCGGAAGGGTATCGCGTTGTGCTGTCGCTGTATCTGTTCGAGGGTTACGACCACGAAGAGATCGGTGCGGTGCTGAATATTAGTGAAACAACCTCCCGGACGCAGTACCTGCGCGGGAAGAAACGATTGCTGGCCTTGCTGGCGTAAACAACAAAACAGATGAAGAAAGATAACTTAGAACGCTTCGTGCGCGACAACCGCGAAGCCTTTGACGACCGGGAGCCACCCGCCGATCTGTGGCAGCGTATCAACACCGGGCTTGGTGGATCAACTGACGCAGGCCTGCCGACCGATTCGACGCCGACGGCACCGACTGAACCCGAACAGGCTGGTATGAGCCCAGCCATGCCTTTCACGCAGATTCACCGGAACACCCGCACGCTGGGGCAGTGGTTTACAAACTGGCAGGCGGCAGCGGCTGTCGTGGTGCTGTTGCTGGCGGGTAGCGCGTACTTCCTGAATCATCGGTATGGTGTCGCGAGTCATCCCGAAGTGGCCGTGGCCGCCGGGCCGACCTACGCCAAGGAGGTAGCGCAATACACTCGATTGATCGATACAAAGCGGATGGAACTGCGACAGATGACGGAAAGTAATCCGGCTCTGTACGAAGAGTTTGCAACCGACTTAAACCGTCTCGAACGGTCCTACAAATCGTTGAAAGCCGATTTGCCCAAGAATCCAAACCAGGAACTATTGATTCAGGCTATGATTCAAAATCTACAGATTCAGATTAACCTGTTGAATGAGCAACTGCGCGTCATTCAGCGTATCAACCAGCAAACCCATGAAAATCCTGTATAGCGTACTGCTCGTGGCGTTGCCACTGCTGGCACGGGCCGAGGACCCGTGGGCCGACATGGTTGAGCGTAAAAAAACAATCATCAAATCGTACGACGTATCAGCCAACGACGTGCTGACGGTTGATAATCAGTTCGGACAGGTGTCGGTTGGATTGTGGGATAAACCGGAAATCCGTGTTGAGATCGCCGTGATGGCCGGGGCCAGTACAGAGGCCAAAGCGCAGTCGTATCTGGATGCGGTGGAGATTGAAGACAAACGGGCCGGTAACCAGATTGCGGTGAAAACCCACTTTGGCCAGAGTTCAATCTCGAACTGGAATTTCAACGGTTGGCGCAAAAACGGTGATCGTAACTACGTTAAGATCAATTATACCGTTACGATGCCCCGCCGGAATGCGCTGAGTATTCGCAACAAGTTCGGCAACACGAGTATCCCGACGTTTCATGCACCGCTGACGGTACACAGCCGCTACGGCAATTTCTCCGCCGACGACCTGACCAACAACGATACTGATTTAGACATCGCCTACGGGAAAGCCGACATCCGCACCGTCGATCAGGCAAAGCTGGAAGTGGCCTACGCTGACCTGGAGCTTAGCAAAGCCAACATTCTTACTCTCGTCAATAAGTTTGGCAAAACGCGCATCGGTGACGTAGGGAAGTTAAACGCCGACATCGACTATTCGGGTGCGCAGATCGGTACCTTACGCGAATCGGGTAAGATCAGGCTGAGTTTCTCCGGTGGGTTTCGGATTGAGCAATTGCCAAAAACGGCCGATAACGTCAATATTGAATCGTCGTATTCATCGGTGGCGCTGCCCATTGCCAATAGCGGTGACTGTGATTTTAACGTGACAGTCAGCTACGGCAATTTTAACTACACCTCAAGCCCGGCGATGCACTTCTCGCTACAGCCTGATGACAGCAACAATCGTGGGCCTAAACTGACGAAGCAGTATGTCGGCAAGGTCGGGGCCGGAACGGGTACGAAGGTGAAAGTTGTGTCACGCTTCGGCAATGTCAGCTTCAAGTAAGCTGCCGGATGACGGCTGCATGCTGCGGAAACTCGGCAAGTAATGCCTCCTGGTCGGCGAGTTCAAAATCGGCGAAGTCGAAGCCGGGCGCGACGGTACAGCCGACCAGCGAGAACGCCGTACCAACTGCCGGTTTCGACCCAAACCAGCATCCCGCCGGTACCACAGCCTGAAACACCTCACCCGCCGACAGATCGCGCCCGAGCCGGATGATGTACAGTTCGCCAGCGGGGTCGATCACAAATACGTCGAGTGGGCCACCGTCGTAAAAGTGCCACACCTCGTCGGACTGAATCCGGTGCAGGGCCGATATGTGGTGGCTTTCGAGCAGAAAATAAATGGCGGTGCTCATCGCCCGCGACCCGCCAAACCGTTCCGGTAGCGCATCACCCGCGACCATCTCCGCCGACCGGTATGTTTCGGCAAAATAGCCCCCTTCCGGATGGCTCTGCATCTGCAACGTCTGTACGTATTCCTGCGCGTTCATAGAAGGTCAAAGAGCGAAAGAATGAAAGAGTGAAAGAGCGACGGTTTCGGACAATCGCTCTTTCACTCTTTCATTCTTTCGCTCTTTTTTTAAGCCGCTTTTACAACAGTCGTAAAGTCGCGGGATTTGAGCGACGCACCACCGATCAGGCCACCGTCGACGTCGGGTTGCGAGAAAAGCTCGGCGGCATTGGCTGCGTTGGCACTGCCGCCGTACAGAATCGTTGTATCCTGGGCTACTTCGTCGCCGTATTTACTGGCAATGTGCTGGCGGAGTTCAAAGTGCATATCCTGCGCCTGCCCCGACGAAGCCGTCAAGCCCGTACCAATTGCCCAGATGGGTTCGTACGCAATCACAACCTTGCCAAACTCTTCCGCCGACAGGTGGAACAGGCTGTCGGTCAGTTGGCCTTTCACGTAGCCGACGTAATCGCCGTTTTCGCGCAGCTCCCGCGATTCACCGCAGCAGAAAATCGGCGTCAGGCCGTTCTCCAGCACGACGTTTACTTTATCGGCCAGCGTCGCGTTAGTTTCGCCGAAGTATTGCCGCCGTTCGCTATGGCCCAGTATCACGTATTCAGCGCCGACCGACGACAGCATGTGCGCCGAGGCTTCACCGGTGTAAGCACCTTCTTTTTTCTCGTGGCAGTTCTGCGCGCCAAGCTTGATTCGGCCTTCGGTAGGGATGTACTGCCGGGCGGTGGTTAGGTAGATCGACGGCGGACACAGCACAACGGTAAC
The DNA here is from genome assembly GCF_012849055.1 of Spirosoma rhododendri. Lineage (NCBI taxonomy): Bacteria > Pseudomonadati > Bacteroidota > Cytophagia > Cytophagales > Cytophagaceae > Spirosoma > Spirosoma rhododendri. The sequence goes on from NZ_CP051677.1 coordinate 1,759,017, forward strand.
ATCGCTGGTTACTTCGTCCTGCACCATATGGATCACCTCCGACAAAAGAGCCTTTGCCTCGTCGAGGGTCTTGTTCATCTTCCAGTTACCGGCAACAATTTTCTTACGCATACTCAGGGGTTAATTTATTCATCAACAAGTACATACAGGGCCTGTAGCCTAAAGCAAACGGGCAATTTCTGGCCAAATTAGGGCTTTTCAGCCAAACCGGCCCGGTAGCGCTGGTCATAATTTGCCACGCCACGGCTATACCCAAGTATTTCTACGGAAAAATTAGAAAACAACGCTTTTGTAGTTGTGTTTTTCGGATAAAAAATAAGTACATTCGAATACGAAACAACATTTACATGAAAACGCTGGGACTTGTCATCGGACTGCTTTGCTGCGGACTGGCCACACGTGCAAGTGACCCTCGCATGCCTGACCGCGACCGCTACGGCTTCTTCTTAAGCCAGAACCGTAAATGGACGCGGATACCATTTCAGTTACACTCCAATCTGATTATCGTTCCGGTACAGATTAACGGCTCTGACACGCTCAACTTCATTCTCGATACGGGCGTTGGACACACCATCATTACCGACCCGGCTGCGCTGACGAGCCACGCAATGAACAAAACCCGGCGGATTAAACTAAGCGGGGCGGGGGAGGGCGCAAACCTGATGGCTAGTATCGCCATCGACAACACGCTCAGCATGGGTGCGCTTCGGGCCAATCACCACAACATTGTGATACTCGACGAAGACATTCTGAAATTGTCTGAGTACGTCGGCACGCCCATACACGGCATTTTTGGCTACGAAGTGTTCGAAAATTTCGTCGTTAACATCGACTTTCAACGGCGGGAGATCACGCTGATGAAGCCCGACAAATACCGCTATCGGAAGAGTCAGGGCGATCAGTTGCCGATTATTATTCAGGACACAAAAGTGTACAGCGATGCGCTGACTGTTTTCGATGGTGAGAAATCAACTCCGCTGCGGGTGGTGCTGGATACCGGCGCTGGACACGCGCTGTTGCTCAATCATGGGCAGGATGCGTCGATGTTGCCGTTGCCGGAGAAGGTGATCCGGGCGCAGCTGGGGCGGGGTCTGAATGGGGTTATCAACGGCAGCCTGGGACGCATCGGCAAAGTGCGGTTCGGGCGTTACGAACTGGCAAATATCCTGGCGTCGTTTCCCGACAGTGTCGCCTACCGGGCCAAACTAATCGACATGCCGCAGCGGCAGGGCAATGTGGGCTGCGAGTTGCTGCGCCGGTTCAACGTCACGTTCAACTACCGGGGGCAATACATGGTCATGAAGCCGGTTCGGAAGATGATGCGTGAGCAGTTTGAGCACGACATGAGTGGGCTCGAATTACGCGCCAAAGGCGATCAGTTTCGCAGTTATTACGTCGGTCATGTTGCCGAAGGATCGCCTGCCGAAAAAGCCGGTCTGCACGAAGGCGACGAAGTGTTATTTATCAACAAAAGCTCGGCGAAAGAGCTGACGATAAGCGATATATACAAACTACTACAGGGCGGGGAAGGACGGGAGATGTCGTTGCTGGTTCGGCGTAGCGGTCAGGTTTTTGTTGCCGCCTTCGCCCTGAAGCGAATGATCTGATTGATAGTTTGAGGTTAAAAGTTTAATGTTTAAGGTTGTGTCGCCGTAAGAACTTTAAACCTTGAACCACAAACCTTAAACCATTAGTCCATCTTATCCAGCTTGAAGCGGAAGGTGGTGCCTTTATCGACTTTGCTCATCACCGTGATTTTGGCTTTGTGGGCGCTCAGGATGTGCTTCACAATGGCAAGGCCCAGCCCCGTACCGCCCCGGTCTTTGGAACGGCTCTTCTCAACCCGATAAAAGCGCTCGAAAATCCGGCTCAGGTGTTCGGGCGGAATACCGGGACCATCGTCACGCACCGACATAATAATGTGCTTTTTGTCTTCTTCCAGACTGACCAGCACCCGCCCATTCTCGTTGCCGTATTTCACCGCATTTTCGATCAGGTTGGTCATCACCTGTCGAATTCGCTGATCGTCAGCTTTTACCCAAATGGGGCCGGGGAGCGATGTGCGCAGTCGCAACTGTGTGTGTTTTGCTTCGGCAATCTCCTCCAGCTGTTCGAAGATTTCCTGCGTTATCGACCGTATATCGACCCGCTCGAAATTCATCTTGATTTCGCCCGTTTCCAGTTGCGAAAGTGCCAGCAGATCCTTCACCAGCGCATCGAGTCCGTCGAGGCTTTTCGCGGCTTTCGACAAAAATTTATCGCGAACCCGTTCGTCGTCGACTGCCCCGTCGATTAGCGTGTGGATAAAGCCTTGTGCGGCAAAAATGGGCGTTTTCAGTTCGTGCGACACGTCGGCCAGAAATTCGCGTCTGAACTGCTCAAGCCGTTTCAGTTCGTCGATCTCTTTCTGCTTTTTGGTGACGTAGACAAAGAACTCAGCGTTCAGCTTCTTGAACGGATTATCGTCGCGGATAACGGCTTTTCGCGATAAGCTGAAGTCCCGAATTTTCAGTTGTCGGATGGTTTTGTACATCTTATCGACCTCGCGATACACGAGCAGTTCGATAGCGTACAGCACCAGAAAAAAAGAAATGGCGAAGCTGGAAAGCCCCACCACAAACAGCATACTATTGGTTACGTCGTCGACAAATGTCAGAAAGATGACCGGCACGACCGAAATCATGCAGGCCAGCAAAAAAGCAATAACGCGGGGACTGAGAGACATAGCACGAAATTAAAGGTGAAAGAGCGAAAGAGTGAAAGAGCGATTATCCATGCGGTCGCTCTTTCACTCTTTCGCTCTTTCACCTTTTAAACTTACTCGTTTTGGTCGGTGAACATGTAGCCGACGCCCTTTAGCGTGCGGATATGGGTGTCGCCGATTTTCTCGCGGAGTTTACGGATGTGAACGTCGACCGTGCGTTCGAGCACGTAGATGTCGGCCCCCCAGATTTTTTGTAGTAATTCTTCGCGGCTGAACACCTTGTTGGGGTGCTGCGCCAGGAAAAATAGCAGTTCAAACTCTTTCTTGGGGAGAATGATCGATTTATCGCCCTGACTGACCGAGTAGTTTTTCCGGTTGATCGACAGGTCGGCAATTATGATCTGCTCACCCGGATCGGCCTTTTGCGCTTCCCGGCGGAACAGCGCGTTGATACGGCTCATCAGCGCCCGGGGCTTGATGGGCTTCGTGATATAATCGTCGGCCCCTACGTCGAAAGCAGCTACTTCAGAATACTCCTCCGAACGGGCTGTCAAGTACAGAATATAGGTTTGGCGTAGTTCCGGAATTTCGCGCAGCTGCCGTCCGGCTTCGATACCGTCCAGATGCGGCATCATAATGTCGAGCACGACAAGCTCAGGTAGATAGGTGCGGGCTACATCGAGCGCTTTGCGCCCGTCGGTAGCGGTGCGTACATCGTAACCTTCTTTAGTCAGATTGTACTCCAGCATCTCGACGATATCGGCATCGTCGTCAACGACCAGAATACGATGAAGTGGTTGGGCAGTTTTGCCAGCACTCATACAGCACAGAGTTGGTGGGGACCGATGGTACTTAAGAATCGGTCGGTGCCCCGAAGTTAAATGGCTTATCAGCAAGGTCACGAATCAGTAACGTAACCTTAACAAAAACTTAACAGCTTACGACTCAGAATCTTTCCGTCAAGGTATTGATGCGCAGCCGCTTGCCAGCCTGCGTCCTGCGTGTTTCTACATAAGTAAGTCACTTGTAGCGACGGCTCAATTAAATTGGCCACAAAATCGTAACGATTTACGGGAGTGAACAGTTTATGGGCATAGTATACGCTTACACTACCTGCCATGAACAACCGATCACAAAACGTTGATCTCCCGTATTACGCCAAACTGTGCAGCATCCTTATCTCGATGGTTATCATCATCTACGGATTGCATGCACTCGAAGGCATCCTGATTCCGCTCGTTTTCGCTATCCTGTTTTCGGTGCTGTTGTTTCCGCTTGTGGAACGACTCGAAAAATGGGGCGTACCGCGTGTACTGTCGATTGTTCTGTGCCTGATTCTGGCCCTCGCCGTAGTGCTGGGCCTTGCTTATGTTGTCTCGATTCAGATACGAGGTTTCGCCGAAGTCGTTCCGAAATTCGTTGAACGCAGTACCGTTTACATCGATAAGCTACGAACGTTTGCCGATGAGCGGTTCAACATCGACCGCCGGCAGCAGGGCGCGGAAGTGCAGAAGTACCTGAACAAAGCGATGGCCGAGGGCGGTACCATTGTCACATCGACACTGTTGGCCACGACCAGTACGCTCACCAACGTATTTCTGGTATTGCTGTTTGGCTTCTTTTTCCTGCTGTATCGTGACTTCTTCCGGTCGTTCTTCTACAAAGCATTTGAGGATACCCGTAAATCGAAGATCGACGCGGTGATGGAAGGTATTTATACGGTCGTGAAAGATTACCTGGCCGGGCTGGTGCTGGTTATCCTCATCATCGGCACCCTGATGACGGTCGGCCTGTTCATTCTCGGGATCGATTACGCCGTGTTTTTCGGCTTCTTCGGTGCCTGTCTGGTACTCATTCCTTACTTCGGTATTTCGCTGGGGTCGCTGCTGCCGGCGGCCTACGCCCTGGTTACAGACGATAATCCGCTGAAAGCCGTAGCCGTAATCGGGCTGTTTCTGTTTGTGCAGATGCTGGAGGGTAACTTCATAACCCCCTACATTGTCGGCTCGAAAGTTAGTATCAACCCATTGGCCGCCATCATCGTACTGTTGCTCTGGGAAAATGTGTGGGGGCTACCCGGCCTGATTTTGGCACTGCCAATGACCGCAATTATCAAGGTGATTTTCGACGCTGTCGATGAACTCAAGCCGTATGGGTTCCTGATTGGTGAAGCCGAAAAACCGCGTCCACCTATCAAAAATCTGCAACAATTGGCCGATCAGCTACCAAAACGAGCCAAAAAAATCGGTGAGGTGCAGGAGAAGGGATAAAAAGGAGTTTTATAGTTGTAAAGTTATAGGGTTGTAAGGTTGCTGGCGCGTCATGGCTGACGCCGGATAGCAACTTTACAACCCTATAACTTTACAACTATAAAACTAAAAATTAAGTGGATCAAGGTTTTTGAAGTGGCCATTCATACGAATGCGCTGTTTGGTGCGCTCCATGTCCGATACGACGGGTAACACCTTATTGAGGTGCTGGATCAGGAACAGTTGTCGCTCCGCTTCCGAGTCAAGCTGTAACACGTCGTATTCCTGATCGATGGACAAGCCAACCTTGTGCGCTACTTTGTAGGATAAATTCTCATCGCTGGCGTCAAAGTCTACCTCGATCTGTAGCAGGTCGTACAGGTGGTCGAGCCGCTCGGTAAGTGCTTTGGTATGGGCGCTGTAGCCGTCGCCCGGTGTTACCAGCTCAACATCGCCACCCGCGTACAGCTTGCCCGCCACCGGATTCTCGAAATTGACCAGTTTAAATACGCCAACGCCCTTCGATTTGATATCCATTCGCCCATCGGGGTAGCGCTTATGCAGCGTCGTCACGTGCATCTCCGTACCATAGCCGGGGAGCTTGTTATTGATGAAACAAGGGATACCAAAGGTGCGCTCCTCGTCGATACATTCATTGACAAGTTGCTGATAGCGCGGCTCAAAAATGTGCAGATTCAGATCTTCGCCGGGGTAAACAACCAGGTTTAGCGGGAAGAGGGCCAACGTTTTCTCCATAACGACGAAAAGGTACGGTTTTTCAGCTGAAAACTGCGTCTGAAGTCAGAAAACGCACATTGCGCTGTCGGGCTTCGGCATAAATTGGGTCAGCAAGGTAACCGAGATCAGTTACGTCGGATGTGCAGTCGGTTACGACAACCAGCTTTGGTACCAGTTCGGGCGCAAAATCAAGCAGTTGTTTCAGGCTGTTCGCGACGCAGTGCGATTTGGCTTCACCCATCAAATACACGGCATCGAAGCGGTTCAGATCGGCGATCAGTGCCGTATTCAACTGCGTTTCGGGAACGTCTGGGTCGGGCACCTGCGCCCGGAAAATGCCAAAGTGTTCGGTCAGCGGGTACAGTCCCTTTTGCACGGCCACGTAGTCGCGGTCGCGTAGGCGCGTCCACTCGCGCAGGGATGCCAGCAGTGTATCGTGCAGCGCTGCCCCGCGCGATCCTAGCAGGCAGTGTTCCGGCCAGATCAGGTGCTGAAACTGACCCTCGGCCTCCAGTGCGTGAACGTAGTGCCGGGCTTTTTCGGCCTCGAAACGGGGAATCCAGCGGCCACTGTCGACATCCGCCCCGCTGATCGCCGTGAATGAAGCCGGGTAATTTCCCGACGCGTCGTGCCAGAACAGCGGATGTGCGATATCCAGCACGTGGTGCGTGTCCAGCGTAACGACGATATGATCGATTTTTTCCGGATACCGTTGAATCAGCCCCGCCATTCGGTCGACATCCTGCTCGGCTCCCGGCACGAAGAGCGTCCCATCAGGATGACAGAAATCGAACTGCGTATCAATAATCAGGAAGGCGTTGGTCATAGAATACTTGTTTTTCGTAGAGACGCGAAGGCTGGAACGATCGCGTTGAGACGAAAAAATGGTTTTACAATTTCCCAGTTTCAACGCTGTGTAACCCTTCCTGGCTAAGCGCTTGAACGCCCGTCAGCAGACCGGCAAAACGGGGGTCGGTGGTCAGGCCACGGCGGTAGCGACTGTAAATCTGCTGCATTACAACTGCATTCTTGAATAAGCCAAAAACATAGTAATAGAGCAGATTCGATACGTCGCGGCCGCTGCGTTCGCCATAGCGGTCGGCAAATTCCCGGCGAGTCAGATTGCCGGGCAGGTGCGTCAAGTTGAATGATTTACGAAAGTCATTGTCTTTCGCTTCCGACCAGTACGAGAGAGCCGTACCAACGTCCATTAGCGGGTCGCCGACGGTGCACATTTCCCAATCGAGCACCGCCCGAACGTCGGGCAGGAAATCAGGATTGAGGATGACGTTGTCGTACTTAAAATCGTTGTGCAGCAGCGTCGGCGCGGGCGATACCGGCAGCGAATCGATCAAATACCGAAATAGGTTGTCAAGAGCTGGAATATCATCTGTCTTTGCCGCTTCATAGCGTTTGTACCACCCCTCGACCTGCCGTTGTACGTATCCCTCGGGCTTGCCCAGTTGCTGAATTCCCGTCTGGTCAATGTCAATCGCGTGGAGGTCTACCAGCGTATCGACCAGCGACTGCGACAGCCGCTGCATGACTTCGGGGAGCAGGTTGAGTTTCGGGGCCGTATGCGCGCGCAGGATGACGCCCGGTACACGTGTCATCACATAAAACGCATAACCCAGTACCGATTCATCGTCGCAGTAAGCAACCGGCGTCGGAATCTGTTTGTAGCCAGCCTGTTGCAATAGCATCAGTACGCGAAACTCCCGCCCCACATCATGCCCGCCTTTGATCGCTTTGGCCCCCGCCGGTGGACGACGCAACACGTAGGCTCGGCCGTCATTGGTGGTCAGTGCATACGTTAGATTGGAGTACCCGCCCGGAAACTGCTCGATCGTGGTGATCTGCCCGGCGTCGGGAACGTGCTCATCGAGGTATGCCTGTAAAACAGCCTGATCCAGCTGTTCGCCGGGGCGAATGGTAGTCGGTGAATCGGGTGTCATGCGTCGGAGCGGGTGGTAGCAGGCTTTGGCTTGCGCGTGTCAAGACCGTACCCTTTCAGAATACTGCGGGCCAATGCCGTTTTGTGTACTTCGTCGGCACCGTCGTAGATACGGGCACCTCGCTCGTGCCGATAGTACCACGGCAGCACAATATCGTCGGTAATGCCCATTGCCCCGTACGTCTGAATCGCCCGGTCAATCACCGTCAGCATTACGTCGGCTACGAAGAACTTGATTTCCGAAATCTGATCGCGCACGGCCGCTGCGCCCTGCTGATCAATGTTGTGGGCCGTGCGAAGTACCATTAGGCGGGCCGCGTCGATGCGCGCGCGGCTTTCAGCAATCCAGCCCTGTACAAACTGTTTTTCGCCCAGCATAACGCCGTCTTCCATCTCGCGGGTGGCGGCCCGGCGGCACATCAAATCCAGACAGCGCTCGCTAATACCGATCCAGCGCATGCAGTGGTGAATACGACCCGGCCCCAACCGTTCCTGCGCCAACGCGAAGCCCATACCCTCGGCCCCGATCAGGTTGCCCACGGGTACCCGCACATTGGTATAGCGCACTTCGGCATGACTCCCCCAGTGGTCGGAAGGTTCGCCCATGATGCTGATGTTGCGTACCCGTTCAAAGCCCGGCGTATCGGTTGGTACCAGAATCATGCTCGCCCGGCGGTGCGGAGCATCGTCGGGGCTGGTCACGGCCATGACGATGGCGAAAGCAGATCCGTCGGCCGACGACGTAAACCATTTGTGGCCGTTGATAACCCAATCGTCACCGTCTCGTTCGGCTACCGTACCTAGTCGCGTCGGGTTCGACCCAGCAAACTCCGGTTCCGTCATCGAGAAGCAGGAGCGAATCTGCCCTTCCTTCAAAGGTTCCAGATATTGATTCCGCAGAACGTCGGGCGCGTGCCGGTGCATCAGTTCCATATTACCGATGTCGGGAGCCTGACAATTGAAGGTGTAGTGCCCAAACGGACTCCACGCCAGTACTTCACTGACCTGCCCGAACTCACAAAGAGACAGACCCAGCCCGCCTTCGTCGATGCTGTGCTGCAATCCCCACAGCCCTGCCTTCCGGACCAGTTCGCGTTTTTGGTCGAGCACCCGGGCAACCGTTGAGAAGTTGCCAGTCAGGTAATCCGTTGTTTCAAGCGGCACCAGTTCATTCAGCACAAACTCACGGATGCGAGGCACGAGGGCTTCGGTCTGTCGGGTAGCGAAAAGGGGTTCCATCAGGTACGGTTAGGGGTAAGAAGTACAACGTCATGTATGGGTCAGAGAGCCCATAACTTGTGCGATTACCGGCGATAGCGTGGCTTAGCTGTCTTTGCGGTGGGGAATCACCGTCCAATCTTTAGCCCCCGGCAATTCGGCAGCTACGATGTCGGCAGCTACCGTTTCCAGATTTTCTTCGTTGGTCGTGAAGAACAGGCTGCGGGGTTCATCAGTGCCGGTTGTGCGCACTTCGTAGTATTCGTTGTGATGCTCAATTGCGTGTCTTTCGACGAGTTGATAATCAGCCATAATTGACAGGTAGTAAGTAAAGATAGAACTATTTGTGGAATTGCTGCGACTCAGTTGAGACTGTAGCGAACCGCACGAATAGATAGCTAACTAATTCTACCCCCTACCTGTTAGCGACCAACCGTACGCAGGGATGCAATAGGGCCGTAACAACGCCGGTTTATGCACAGGTTATTCGGGCGTAGCAATAGATTCAATTCGCTTTTTTTAGTTTGCACTTTACTGATTGACAAACAATTCGTACCTTTGCGGTCTTAAATTTTTGAGCGTTACCGAGAGTGAATCCGCTACGAGCATACGATATTAACATTGCCGGGCTAGACAATAAGCGCCACGAATACGACTTCGAGTCGGGTGATGCGTTTTTTGCGGCACTCGATCAATCGTTGATTGAGAAGGGAAACGTGCGTACTCATCTGGTGCTGGATAAGTCGGAAACGATGATTCGGCTGGAGTTTCACATTTCGGGCGTTGTTGAGCAAACCTGCGACCGGAGTCTGGATTTATACGACGAGCCGATCGAAACGCAGCAGATGATGCTGCTCAAGTTCGGCGACCACAACGAAGAACTGAGCGATGAAATCGAACTGATTGAGCGGAACACGTCGACCATCAACGTAGCCCGTTACATCTTCGAATTCATCGGGCTTGCCCTGCCGATGAAGCGGTTGCATCCCCGCTTCCGCGACGAGGACGACGAACAGGATGACGAGGTAAACGGCAAACTCGTGTATCAGTCCGGCACACCCAGTGATGACGACGACGATACCGACACGCCAAACGAAGCAATTGACCCGCGTTGGGAAGCCCTGCGCAAATTGAATAACAATTAGTAGCTGGCTCGCTGCACAAACAGCAAGCCGTTTGAGAACGAAAAACCGAACAGATAAACTGAGCCATGGCACACCCCAAACGCCGACACTCGAGCACCCGGCGCGACAAGCGCAGAACGCACTACAAGGCTACGGCCGTTACCCTCTCGACTGATGCCCAGACGGGTGAAGTGCACGAGCGTCACCACGCCCACGTGTTTGAAGGAAACCTGTATTACAAAGGACAAATGGTTGTTGAGAATTACGCAAAAACTGCTTAATTGTCAGCTCCTTACAGAAAGTATTTCGTTGACGTTCCTGCCGGGATGAACGCGAAATACTTTTTTATTGCCCATCACCTGCCTATTTTTACGCGGTTTAGTGAAAACGCTGGCCGTAGCTGGCAGAATACTTACTAGTAGAGTCGATGAAAATAGCAGTGGACGCCATGGGCGGTGATTTCGCCCCTGAAGCCATCGTTGAGGGGGTTGTAATGGCCGCTTCCGAGTTACCATCAAACGTCAGCATCGTTCTGATTGGCAGGCAGTCCGTTGTTGAGCCATTGCTTCTGAAACAGGGGGGCAACCATGCCGGACAGATCGAACTGGTCGATGCCAGCGAGGTGATCGACATGGGTGAACATCCGACCAAGGCACTGTCGCAGAAGCCCAATTCCAGCATTGGAGTTGGGTTTAAACTTTTGAAGGAAAAAGCCGTCGATGCCTTCTGTAGCGCCGGTAACACCGGGGCTATGCACGTCGGTGCGCTGTTCAGTATCAAATCGATTGAGGGCGTACTGCGGCCTTGTATCGCAGGCTTTGTGCCGCAGATAACCGGCGGGCACGCTGTGATGCTCGACATAGGAGCCAACGCCGATTGCAAGCCCGAAATGCTGGCCCAGTTTGGCGAAATTGGTTCGCTCTACGCCCAATACACGTTCGGTATCGATCGCCCGCGCGTGGCCCTGATGAACATTGGTTCGGAAGAACAGAAAGGGTCACTGATTGCGCAGGCGGCTCACCAGTTGCTGAAAGACAATAACCGGATCAATTTCATTGGTAACATGGAAGGTAACGAGTTTTTCGCTGGTAAGGCGGACGTTATCGTGGCCGATGGTTTCACCGGTAACGCGCTTTTCAAGCTGGGCGAATCGTTTTATACGATGGCCAGCAAGCGGAATATCAGCGACGAATTTCTCGACAAGACAAACTACGAATCAGTAGGCGGTAGCCCTATTCTGGGGGTAAACGGCAACGTAATTATCGCCCACGGTGTTTCCTCCCCACTAGCCATTAAAAACATGGTTGGGCTGGCGATCCGGCAGGTAGAAGCAAACGCATACGTCAAAATCGCACAGGCCATGAGCTAGTAGTTTGATCGCGTACACTCTTGTATGCGTTTGACTGCATCACCTACCCTCCCAAAACTGAATTATGAGTAAAGCGGCCATTACAGGAATTCACGGTTACGTACCCGATTACGTGCTGACCAATGCTGAACTGGAGCGGATGGTCGATACCAACGACGAGTGGATTACGTCCAGAACGGGCATTCGTGAGCGGCACATTCTGAAAGGTGAAGGTATGGGCTCTTCGCACATGGGAGCCAAAGCCGTACAGGGTCTCCTGGAGAAAACAAACACCCGGCCCGAAGACGTCGATCTGCTTATCTGTGCCACCACCACACCCGACTACGTATTTCCCTGCACGGCGAACCTGATCTGCGATATGGTCGGCATTCGTAATGTCGGTAGTTTCGACATTCAGGCTGCCTGTTCGGGGTTTGTTTATGCCCTGACAATCGGTTCGCAATTCATTGAAACGGGTAAGTACAAGAAGGTTATCGTCGTCGGAGCCGATAAGATGTCGTCTATCGTCGATTACACCGATCGGACGACCTGCATATTATTTGGCGACGGGGCCGGGGCCGTAATGCTCGAATCTAACGACGAAGGTCTTGGTATCATTGACTCGATTATCAAGTCAGACGGGGTAGGACAGAACCATTTGTTTCAAAAGGCGGGCGGGAGTCGCTACCCACCGACGCATGAGACCGTGGAAAAGCGCTGGCACTACGTCTATCAGGATGGTCCTTCGGTCTACCGGTTTGCGGTCAAGAACATGGCCGACGTGTCTGCTGAGATTATGGAGCGGAACAACCTGACCGGTGCCGATGTCGCCTGGTTAGTCCCGCATCAGGCCAATAAACGCATCATCGATGCTACGGCGCAACGTATGGGTATTGAGCCGGACCGGGTAATGATGACGATTCATAAGTACGGTAACACCACGGCGGCAACGATTCCGCTGTGCCTGGCCGAGTACGAATCGCAGCTTAAGAAAGGAGATAACCTGGTGTTGGCTGCTTTTGGTGGTGGCTTCACCTGGGGTGCCGCTTATGTTAAGTGGGCGTATTGATCCTGAACTGTGATTCGTTTGATTGCTTTGATGGACTTTGATTCAATAGAAATCAGCGAAATCAAAGTAATCAGCGTCAATCACAGTTCAAGATTATCTGAACTATGATTTTTATGATTTACTGATTGCACAGATTTTTCTTTTGAATCATAGTCCATCAGCGTAATCAACATTAATCACACGGGGCCGCCCGGCGGTTCAGGAAAGAATATAATTTCAGATAAATCATAGTACAACAATAATGGCAACGACCGCAGACATCCGCAACGGACTGGTCCTCAACTTCAACAACGACCTCTTTCAGATCACTGAATTTCAGCACGTAAAGCCCGGTAAAGGCGCGGCTTTCGTACGGACCAAACTGAAGAGCCTGACAACGGGACGGGTTATCGATAACACCTTCAACGCAGGCGTGTCGATCACTCCGGTACGGGTTGAACGGCGCAAATTCCAGTTCCTCTACAAAGACGAATCGGGTTACAACTTCATGGATCAGGAAACGTTCGATCAGATCAATCTGGACGAGAAAATCGTTGATGGTGCCGACCTGATGAAAGAAGGCCAGGAAGTCGAGATGCTGATCAACGCTGAAACTGAAACGCCCCTGTCGTGCGAGCTGCCGCCATTCGTTGAACTGGAAGTGACGTACGCCGAACCGGGTATCAAAGGCGATACGGCCAACAGCCCCAAGAAGCGGGTTGAGGTTGAGTCGGGTGCGAAAATCATGGTACCGCTCTTTATCGAGTCAGGCCAGAAAATTCGGGTTGACACCCGCACGCGGGATTATGTTGAACGGGTTAAGTAAGCCGTTTTTCAGCACATACACACACTGTCCAACTGCCGCCTGTTAACGTTTGACGATTCACTTTCCTGACAAAAACGCATGAGTACACAGGATATTCAACAACTTATCGACTTCATCTCTCAGTCGGGTCTCGACGAGGTAAACATTGAAACGAGCGATCTGAAGATCAACGTCAAACGCTATGGTGCGGGTGCTCCTGCTGCCCCAGCGGCTCCGGCCCCGACGATGGCTTCGCTCCCAACCGCTCCGGCACCTGTCGCTGCTCCGGCTGCCGCCCCCACGGCCGTTGCTCAGCCAGCCGCGCCTGTCGCTGCTGCACCGGCTGCCAATGCCGACTACATCACGATCAAGTCGCCGATGATCGGTACATTCTACCGGTCGTCAAGCCCCGACACGCCGATGTTCGTTGAAGTCGGTGATACGATCAGCGAGGGTAAAGTGGTGTGTATCGTTGAGGCCATGAAGTTGTTCAACGAAATCGAATCAGAGGTGTCGGGCCGTATTGTGAAGATACTGGTTGAGAATGCCACGCCGGTCGAATACGATCAGCCCCTGTTCCTGGTTGAACCGATCTAAAATAAAGAGCGAAAGAGTGAAAGAGTGAAAGAGTGGTTCCATGCAGGATACTCTTTCGCTCTTTCATTCTTTCGCTCTTTCACTCTTTAAACTGCCATGTTCAAGAAAATTCTGATCGCCAACCGGGGTGAGATCGCACTGCGGATCATCCGTACCTGTCGGGAGATGGGTATCAAAACGGTAGCTGTATATTCGACCGCCGACCGCGATAGTCTGCACGTACGTTTCGCCGATGAGGCCGTATGTATCGGGCCTCCGGTCAGCAAACAATCGTACCTGAGCATTCCGAGCATCATTTCGGCGGCTGAAGTGACGGGCGCGGATGCTATTCACCCCGGCTACGGCTTTCTGTCGGAAAATGCCGAATTCTCCCAAATCTGCGCCGACTACGGCATCAAGTTCATCGGTGCAACGGCCGAGCAGATCAACGGCATGGGCGACAAGGCAACAGCCAAGGCGACCATGAAGATGGCTGGTGTACCGGTCATTCCCGGTTCCGATGGCCTGCTGGAGTCGATTGAGCAGGGTAAGGAGCTGTCGGCTGAAATGGGCTATCCGGTCATCGTCAAGGCAACGGCTGGTGGTGGTGGTCGCGGGATGCGGATCATCCGCTCAGAAGCCGATTTCGAGAAAGCGTGGAACGATGCCCGGACCGAAGCCGGTGCCGCCTTTGGCAACGATGGTCTGTACCTAGAGAAGTTCGTTGAAGAACCCCGCCACATCGAGATTCAGATCGTTGGTGACCAGTACGGTAAAGTGTGCCACCTGTCGGAGCGCGACTGCTCAATTCAGCGTCGGCACCAAAAACTGGTCGAGGAAACGCCATCGCCGATCATTACGCCCGAACTGCGCGAGCAGATGGGTGCTGCGGCTATCAAAGGTGCGCAGGCTATCGGCTACGAAGGTGCCGGTACGGTCGAGTTTCTGGTCGACAAACACGGGAAGTTCTATTTCATGGAAATGAACACCCGGATTCAGGTCGAGCACCCGATTACGGAAGAGGTAACGGACTTTGACCTGATTAAAGAGCAAATCAAAGTAGCGGCTGGCGCGGAGATTTCGGGCCGAAACTATACACCGAAGCTGTACGCTATGGAATGCCGTATCAACGCCGAAGACCCCGGTAATGGCTTCCGTCCGTCGCCGGGTAAGATCACGGTGCTGCATATGCCCGGTGGTCATGGCGTGCGCGTCGACAGCCACGTGTACACCGGCTACACCATTCCACCGAACTACGACTCGATGATCGCCAAGCTGATCGTGTCGGGGCAGTCGCGGGAGGAAGTAGTGACGCGGATGAAGCGGGCCTTGCAGGAGTTCGTGATCGAAGGCATCAAAACCACGATTCCGTTCCACATCAAGCTCATGGACGATCCCGGTTTTCAGTCAGGACAGTTCACAACCGCTTTCCTCGAGACGTTCGATTTCTCGACACTAAAGTGAAAGAGTGAAAGACTGAAAGAGCGAAAGAGTGATCGTCTGCGTCAGCAACCATTCGCTCTTTCAGTCTTTCACTCTTTGAATGCGGTAAAAAAGGTGGGGTTTGGTGCTTTGGCATCCAAACCCCACCTTTTTTATGAATCACCTTGCCACGGCCGATTACCTTGTCTTTCTGACTTACTTCGTTATCGTCGTCGGCTATGGCTATTGGGTGTATCAGCGTCGGCGCAAGGCGGAAACGAACACTACCGACTTCTTTCTGGCCGAAGGATCGCTGACGTGGTGGGCTATCGGCGCGTCGCTGATTGCGTCGAACATATCAGCGGAGCATTTTATCGGCATGGCCGGGTCGGGCTTCGCGATGGGACTAGCCATCTCGTCGTATGAGTGGATCGCAGCCGGTACGCTGGTTATAGTAGCCGCGTTTTTCATTCCGATCTACCTGCGAAACCACATCTACACCATGCCACAGTTTCTGGCCCAGCGGTACAGCGACACGGTCAGCACGATTCTGGCCGTTTTCTGGCTAGTGGTCTACGTGGTGGTCAACCTTACATCGATTCTATTTCTGGGGGCAATGGCCATCGAGTCGCTGGCCGGTATTTCGTTCACTACTTGCACCGTCGGGCTGGCCCTGTTTGCCATTTTTATCACGCTGGGCGGCATGAAGGTGATTGGCTACACCGACGTCATTCAGGTGATCGTGCTGGTCATCGGCGGGCTGGTAGTAACGTATCTGGCTCTCGAACTGGTCGCTGATCGGAGTGGTACGGCGGGGGTGATGAACGGGCTGGCGCAGCTGCGCGACCGTGCCGATAGTCACTTCCACATGTACTTCGAGAAAGGACATCCGCACTACCTCGAATTGCCGGGACTGTCGTTGGTGCTGGGGGAATGTGGATCAACAACCTGTACTATTGGGGCTGTAATCAATACATCGTGCAGCGGGCGTTAGGGGCTGATTTGAAAACGGCCCGGAGCGGTATTCTCTTTGCCGCCTTTCTGAAGTTAATGATTCCGATCATCGCTGTTATTCCCGGCATTGCCGCGTTTGTGCTGTATCAGGAAGGGTCGTTCCGGGCAGCTATGACCGATGTGTCGGGTGTTGTCAAGCCCGACCATGCGTACCCGGTGCTGATGAATCTGTTGCCGATCGGTATGAAAGGGCTGGCCTTTGCCGCACTGACGGCCGCCGTAGTCGCGTCGCTGGCGGGGAAGGCCAACTCCATTTCGACCATTTTTACGCTCGACCTGTACCGGAAATATGTAGAGCCGCAGGCGTCGGAGCAAAAGCTGGTGCGCGTCGGGCGGTGGGCGGTCGTGCTGTCATTTGTGGTGGCAATTGCGCTGGCACCCCTGCTGCGTTCACTCGATCAGGTATACCAGTATATTCAGGAATATACCAACTTCATCACGCCCGGCATTTTCGCTATTTTCCTACTGGGCTTTTTCTGGAAACGGGCGACCAACCGGGCCGCGCTGACGGTGGCTGTCCTGACGCTCCCCCTGTCGCTACTGCTAAAATTCTGGCCGGAAGTTACTGGCTTACTGGGTGACGCGGCCGACCCGATTCCGTTCCTCCATCGGACTATGTGGGTGTTCTGCATCGATATTGCCCTGATGGTCGTTGTCACGCTGACCGACCCGGCAAGTCACCGACCGCATGGTACGGTTACTGTTGAACGGTCATTGTTCCGCGTAACGCCCTCCTTCGTGGTCGGCTCGGTCGGTATTTTTGGGGCGCTGGCAGTGCTGTACACCCTGTTCTGGTAGACAGTCAGAACAGGATCGTGGTGTTGCGCGTTTTGGTGTAACTCGCTGATATTGAAAAATTTCATACATTTACCTGTTAACTATTCCTGCAATGATGATCGATCAGAATGCTCCTCTTGCCAGCCTTGAGCTATGGGAAGACGACGTAATTAGCCGCTATCCCGAACCGGATCACAAGGCGAAAGAAGATTACCGGAACTACGACACGCCCGAGCGCGATACCGTGCGGGAATTCTACCGGCTCAACCACACGTATCAGACCTACGATTTCGTGCAGGAGAAGAAAGCAAACTTCCTGGCGTTCGATAAGAAAGAGCTGCCAGTCTGGAGCGCGATGGAGTTTCTGAACACACTCGTCGATGATTCGGACCCTGATACCGACCTCGATCAGTTGCAACACCTGCTGCAAACTGCCGAAGCTATCCGCGCCGACGGCCACCCCGACTGGTTTGTCTTGACGGGCTTCCTGCATGACATGGGAAAAGTGCTATGTCTGTTCGGTGAGCCGCAGTGGGCCGTCGTGGGCGACACATTCCCGGTGGGCTGTAAGCATTCCGACAAGATCGTTTACCCCGAATTTTTCGCGGCAAACCCCGATTCGTACGACGAGCGGTACAACACGAAGTACGGCGTCTACAAACCAAACTGCGGGTTGAAAAACGTCGATATGTCGTGGGGGCACGATGAGTACCTGTACCACATCACGAAGGATTACCTGCCGGAGCCTGCGCTGTACATGATCCGGTACCACTCGTTCTATTCGCAGCACCGCGAGCATGCCTATAACCACCTGCTCGACGATCACGATCACGAGATGTTCAAGTGGGTGAACAAGTTCAACCCGTACGACCTGTACTCGAAGAGTCCGAAGCCGCCAGTTGTCAGCGAATTGAAGCCCTACTACGAAGACCTGATCGCTAAATACCTGCCCGCGACGATCCGGTTGTAAGTTTATTTTCAACACAGAGGCACAGAGAGCACAGAGTTTATTTCTTTGTGGTCTCTGTGCCTCTGTGTTGATAAGAACCTATGCTCGTTGCCTGCATCATCCTGTACTTACTCTCGAACGTAGCGGTGGGCGTGTGGGCGTCGCGTCGGGTTACGACCTCGCAGGATTTTGTACTGGCGGGTCGGCGGTTACCGCTGGTGCTGGCAGCGTCGGTTACGTTCGCGACCTGGTTCGGGTCCGAAACGATCATGGGTGCCCCCGCTATGTTTGTCGAGGGGGGCGTTCCGGCTATTATCGAAGAGCCGTTTGGCTCGGCACTATGCCTGTTTCTGGTGGGGGCTTTCTTCGCCCGGCCGCTTTATCGGCTTCGCATTACTACCTTCTGTGATTATTTCCGCATCCGCTTTGGTCGCCCGGCCGAACTGCTGTCGGCCATTCTGATTATCCCGTCGTACTTTAGCTGGATAGCCGCCCAACTGGTTGCCATTGGCATCGTACTCAACGTCGTGACTGGTTTTCCACGCGAGTACTGTGTGCTGGGCAGCGCGGCCGTCGTGATGGCCTACACGTTGCTGGGTGGCATGTGGTCGATCTCGATTACCGATTTCTTTCATAACCTCATTATTATCGTTGCGCTGGCGGTGCTGGCTTTTGGCCTTTGGCAGGACACGGGCGGCTGGTCGGTGATGCAAAAGCAGGTGTCGCCCGACTTTTTCCGCTTCCTGCCCCACAACACCGTCCGCGACTGGGTCGCTTATCTGGCGGCCTGGTTTACGATTGGGCTGGGGTCGATACCGCAGCAGGATATTTTTCAGCGGGTAATGGCGGCTAAAACGGAAGACACCTCTGTTCGGGCGTCGTATCTGGCGTCGGGGCTCTATCTGACGGTGGCGATGCTGCCGCTGTTCATCGCCCTTGCTGCCCGCACGCTTCACCCCGACTTACCGGCCGATAATCAGCTCATCATTCCGAACATGGTGATGCGACACGGAAGCCTACCGCTACAGATTCTGTTTTTTGGAGCCGTCACCTCGGCGATTTTGAGCGTGTCGAGTGGGGCGATACTGGCACCCGCAACCGTGTTCGGGGAAAACATTGTCCGGTATTTTCGCCCAAACTTAAGCGACGCTGATTTGCTGAAAACGATTCGCTGGGCTATCGTCGTCATCACGGTAATCTGCGTCTGGATGAGCACCACCCGCGATACTAACATCTTCGATCTGGTAGGCGAATCGTCGGCATTCAGTCTGGTGTCATTGTTCGTACCGCTAACGGCAGGTATCTACTGGAAGCGGGCAACGCTGGCGGGTTGCCTGTGGTCGATGGGGCTGGGGCTGATTGCCTGGCTACTCTGTTTGTGGCTCGAAACCGACTATTCGCCGATGATGTGGGGGCTGCTGGTTAGTACCGTCGCCATGGTTATCGGAA
This sequence comes from Spirosoma rhododendri, assembly GCF_012849055.1. NCBI lineage: Bacteria > Pseudomonadati > Bacteroidota > Cytophagia > Cytophagales > Cytophagaceae > Spirosoma > Spirosoma rhododendri. The sequence goes on from NZ_CP051677.1 coordinate 1,778,392, forward strand.
GCTTGGCAAGCCGGAAATCGGTTGCACTATCGTAGTGTATGTGATTGTATTAATATTTGGTCATTTGGTTGATATGCCAAATAAAGTTTGTACTTTATTGATCGGGAGCATTATGTTATGCCTAAAGAATTGTACTTTCACGTAGTAACGCTGGCTTACAGTGTATTACGGGAAATAAGTAAATTCAATCTATAAATACGCCAAAATTTAGCCAATCATGTCTTCACAACTGACTCGTAGAGACTGGCTTCGTGCCAGCGGTTTGCTAACGGCAGGAGTAGGGTTGAGTTGCTTTTCAGTCGCGAAAACCAATTCCTTGCCCGCTCCTCTTGCTCCGGAATTCGTCAATGAGTTTGCCTTTACGGATGATCCATTTTCGAAGATGAACAAGTTGAAGGCGCGTCTATTGGCGAACGAAAACCCGCTGGGGATTTCGCCCGCTGCCAAAGAAGCGCTCTGCAAAGCTGCTGAGTCAGGCAACCGCTACGCCTGGACGGAGTTTGGGCAGTTGAAGAAGCTGATTGCCGATGATGAACTGGTGACGCCCGAAACCATTATGCTGTCGCCCGGCTCGTCGGATATTCTGATGGCCTCGGCTGATTATTTTGCCAAAAACGGCGGTACGATCCTGACGAGCGCTATGACCTACGACGACCTGCTCGACCGGTCGGCGAAGTTCGGTGCCAAGATCGTATCGGTACCAATGACGAAAGACTACAAGTTCGATCTGGCAACGATCAAGTCGAAGATTACGCCCGACGTTAAGCTGGTCTATCTGGTCAATCCCAACAACCCGACTGGTACCGTGGTGCCAACGGCCGAACTGGAATCGTTTATCCGCGAAGTCGCGCCCAAAGTGCCGGTTTTCCTCGACGAAGCATACATCGACTTCTACGAACCTGCCGCCCGCCCCAAACTAGGTAAGCTGGTCGCCGAAGGGCAGAACGTGATTCTGGCCCGGACGTTCTCGAAGATTCACGGTTTCGCTGGGTTACGCCTGGGTTATGCCATCGCTAAGCCTGAGCTATTGAAAGCCATCAAGCCATATACCAACGGCGAGTTTGCGGTGAGTATCACCACGTTGATGGCCGGTATCGCCAGCTATCAGGATAAAGATTGGCAGAACCATTGCCGCGCCGAAAACGCCAAAGCCCGCGACTACACCAGCAAAGCACTGGCTGATATGGGTTACGAGGTGATTCCGTCGTCGGCCAACTTTATCCTGTTCCCGATTCGAATGAAGACCAAAACGTTCAGCAACGCCATGTTTGCCAATGGTATCGGTATTCAAACTCGCGACTTCGACGGACAACCCTACTGCCGCGTTAGCATCGGCACGATGGACGAAATGACGGCGTTTATCGACAGTTTCAAAAAAGTTGTGGGGTAAATCAGCTGGGTGCGGTCCTGCGAAGGCCACCGTACCCGGTTGATGTAATCACCTTCCTCTCTCTATGACCCGACGCGATTTTATCAATTCTACGAGTGCCAGTTATGCGAGTTTACTAGCCTGGGGTTTGTTGCAGTCGGCCCCGGCTGATGCTATCGATTTGCCCGCCAATGGTAAGCGTACCGACGGCAAAGGGCGCAAAGTTGTGATACTGGGGGCTGGCTTAGCGGGTATGGCAACGGCGTATCAGCTCGGCAAACTCGGCTACGACTGCACCATACTGGAAGCCCGTTCCCGCTCCGGTGGCCGCGTCTGGACGGTGCGGGGCGGTACGAAAGAAACAGAAATGGGGGGCACACCGCAAGCCTGCTCGTTTGAAAACGGCCTGTATTTCAACGGGGGAGCCGCCCGGATTCCGCACCACCATCAGCTTACGTTGCAATACTGCCGGGAGCTTGGGGTGCCACTGGAAATTTTCAACGGCAACAACGAAGCGGCTTATCTCTTCAACGACGGCGGAACGGGCCCGATGGCCAACCGGCGGGTGCGGATCAAAGAGTACCACAACGACATGCGCGGCTACACGGCCGAATTACTCGCCAAGTCGCTCGATCAGCACGCGCTCGATCAGGAATTGACGAAGGAAGATGTCGAGAAACTAATCGACTTTCTAAAAAACGAGGGCGATCTGAACACGGCGCACCTCTACAAAGGCACTAACCGGCGCGGCTACAAAACCAAAGGCGAACCCGGTGCTGGCCCCGCCCCCGGCGACATGACCGACCCGTTCGACCTAACCGATTTGCTGCGTTCGGGCTTCATGCAACCCGTCTTTTACAACGTCGGCGATTATATCTACGAACAACAAACGACCCTGATGCAGCCGGTCGGTGGAATGGATGCCATTCCACGGGCGCTGGAAAAGCAACTGTCAGGAAAAATCATGTTCAACGCGCCCGTCACGGAGTTGCGCAAGACAGATAACGGTGTGCGGGTTGTGTACCAGAAAGACGGTAAACCGCAGGAGGTCACGGGTGAGTTCTGCGTCTGTACGCTGCCGTTGCCCATGCTCAAAAATCTGGAGTCGGACCTGTCGGGAACGGTGAAGCGGGCCGCTGACTTTGTGCCGTACATCAAGACCGGCAAGATCGGTCTGCAATTCAAACGCCGGTTCTGGGAGGAAGACGACTGGATTTACGGCGGTATCTCGCGGACCAACATGGACATCAACCAGATCTGGTACCCCTCATTCGGCTTTCAGGGAAAGAAGGGCGTGCTGATCGGCTATTACAACTTCTACGGCCGCGCTGAAGCTGTCGGGGCTATGCCGGTCGCCGAACGCGAGAAGATGGCACTGGAGCAGGGTGGCAAAATCCATCCCCAGTACCCGGCCGAATTTGATAATTCGTTCTCATTGGCCTGGCACCGTGTACCGTATAGCGGGGGCGGCTGGGCAACCTACGACGATGCGACCCGCCGGAAATACTACCAGGCGCTCACCGAACCCGACGGAAATATCTACTTTGCCGGTGAGCACACCACGTACCTGACCGCCTGGATGGCCGGGGCGCTGACATCGGCTCACCGGGCAGTCGAAGCTATTCATTCGCGCGTTGGCGCATACACCCGAAAATAACGGTCATCTTACATACAGCATCACTAACCTTATGAAATACAACGTTCTCGCTATCCTTCTTTTTCTTGGTTGCGCTATCACGACGCAGTTTTTCAGTCAGCGCGTTCAGGCGCAAACCACCGCATCGGCTGGTATGACGGCTGACCAGGCCAAAGCGGTCAAGGCTATCAAAATTGCCAATCTGGATAAAGACACCTATTTCAAATCAGGCGGGTATATTCTCGATCGCTACGAAGAGCGCCCGGCTTACGTGTTTACCTACAGTGACGGGATTACGCGCAAAATCTACCTCTACAAGATTTTTGCTGCTTCCGACACGAAAGAGCTGGGCCTGCTGGCGATCTACCAGAATGGCAAAACCAACGAAACGAAGTCGTTCGTTATCCCCGGCGAATCGGCCGACCGCAAAGCGTGGGATCTGTACATCGACGATCTGAAATACGTGGGCGAAAAAGAGCCGGGCCTGATGTCGACGCTGACGTTCGTGCTGTCGCGCGAGATGGCGTCGCTGCTGAGTGGTGGCGGTGCCAAGAGCGAAGACGGCGGCAAGAAGAAGGAAGAGTACAATTTCTGCTTCGCGGCCAACGCGCCTGTGTTGCTGCCCAACGGCTCGGCCAAATCAATCGACGCCGTACAGGTAGGCGAACCGATCATGGCGTATGACGCAAAAACGAATGCACAGATCGTAACCCGCGTAACCCGCGTCGACAAACACGACGGGCAATTTGCGCTGACGGGCGTATGGCTGTCGCCCCTGAGCGAACTGTCGGCCGATAACACGATCACACCAACGGCCCCTGTGCTGCTCGAAGCCACTGTCAATCACCCTGTCCTGACCGCGTCGGGCCGGAAACCAATGGGCGACCTGACCGCTGCTGACGTCCTATACCGACTGGAGAATGGCAAAGCGATTCCGTACCGCGTCGTCAAAACCGAAAAAACGACCCGCACCGTATCGACTGTCTATAATTTAGCTACTGAAGCTGGTGCCTACGTTGTCGGTGAAACGGTGGTATTGGATAAGTGAGTTTAAGGTTCAACGTCTAATGTTTAAGGTTGTCTCTCCACTACGAGTGGCCTTCAACTTTAAACCTTGAACAACAAACATTAAACCCCAAAACAAAGAACGACCGGGCTTTACCGCCCGGTCGTTCTTTGTTTTGACCAATTTCATACCTGTTTAGCGCAAATTAATTTTAGCTTTCGAGGTTTGCCTGTACTTTTGTCGAATTGAAAAACCGTATGCTTGCATACTGATTTTTGTAATTCAGCATGGCAGACGCATTCATTTATGACGCCGTTCGTACCCCGCGCGGCCGGGGAAAAAGCGATGGTTCGCTCCACGACGTTCAGCCGGTTCAACTGCTGACTCATGTCCTGCGCCACCTGCGCGACCGCAACCAACTCGATACCGCGCTGGTCGATGATGTGATTATGGGTTGTGTAACGCCCATTGGCGAACAGGGGGGCGACATTGCCCGGACGGCCGCACTGGAAGCGGGGTATGCCGAAACGGTGGCCGGGGTGCAACTCAATCGCTTCTGTTCGTCGGGGCTGGAAGCGATCAACATGGCCGGGGCCTACGTCATGTCGGGGCAGGTCGATGCGATTGTTGCGGGTGGGGTAGAGGCTATGTCGCGGGTGCCGATGGGTGCCGACGGTGGGGCCTTGTTCACCAACCCCGAAATCGTGGCCCGGCACAACATCGTGCCGCAGGGCATCTCCGCCGACCTGATTGCCACCAAGCATGGCTACAGCCGGAACGACGTCGACAGCTACGCGGCTGAGTCGTACCGCCGGGCTGTTGAGGCACAGGCCGCCGACCGGTTTAGTCGGACGCTTGTGCCCTACCGTGACGACCTGGGCATCACGCTGCTCGACCGTGACGAGGGGGTACGGCCCGGTACGACGGTGGAAAGCCTGAGCAAGCTAAAACCGGCATTCGAAGCGATGGGTCAGATGGGACTCGACGCACTGGCACTACTCAAATACCCTGATCAGTCGCGCATCAACCACGTTCACCACGCAGGAAACTCATCGCAGATTGTCGACGGCGCGGCTGGCGTACTCATCGGGAGCCGGGCGTTTGGCGAAAAAACCGGCCTGAAACCCCGCGCCCGTATCAAAGCCTTCGCTATCGTTGGTTCCGAACCGACAATCATGCTGACCGGCCCGGTTCCGGCGACGCGCAAGGCGCTGAAACGAGCTGGTATGGACGTCGGCGACATTGACCTGTTTGAGGTCAACGAAGCATTTGCGGCCATACCAATGGTGTTTATGGACGAGCTGGGCGTTGACCATAGCCTTATCAACATCAACGGCGGGTCGATTGCGCTGGGGCATCCGCTGGGGGCTACCGGTGCCATCATCTCAGCCACGCTCATCGACGAACTCGAACGCACCGACAAGCAGTTTGGCCTATCCACGCTTTGCATCGGCGGGGGAATGGGCATCGCTACCATTTTTGAACGGGTATAATCATGATACACTACACAGTTGATAAGGGCGTGGCAACCATCGCCTGGGAAATGACGTCGTCGCCGATGAACGTTCTCAACGACGAGTCAATTCCGCAGTTCGAAGCCGCCCTGAAGCAAGCCTACGCCGATGATGCCGTGACCGGTATCATCGTCACGTCCAACAAGCCGGAGTTTATAGCTGGGGCTGACCTGAAGATGATTCTGCGCAACAGCGACAAAGACCCGACCGAGATGCTGGCCGTGTCGACGGAGTTGAACCGAATTTTTCGCAGTATCGAAACGTCGGGTAAGCCGACCGTCGCGGCTATCAACGGCACTGCGCTGGGTGGTGGCTACGAAGTTTGCCTGGCCTGTCATCACCGCATTGCCCTCAACAACGGAACGTCCGCCCGGCCAAAGACCCTGATCGGGCTGGTCGAGGTCACGATTGGCCTGTTGCCGGGCGGGGGTGGTACGCAGCGTCTCCCGCGTATGCTGGGTACGCAGGCGGCTCTGCCGCTTATGCTGGAAGGGCGGAAAGTCGGCGTGGCCGAAGCCTTACAGATCGGTATGGTCGATGCCGTTGCCGACAGCCCGGACGCGATGATGGAGATGGCCCGTGCCTGGATAGCCGCTAACCCAAACCCGCTGAAACCGTGGGATCAGATTGACAAAAAGACCGGTAAAATCGTCGCAAAGGACAATTTTAAGGTGCCGGGGGCAACGTGCAGACGCCCGTTGGGGTGCAGACGTTCAGCGCGGGTACGGCGATGCTGATGGACAAAACCAAAGGCAACTACCCGGCACCGCTCGAAATTATGGCCTGCGTCTACGAAGGCTTGCAGGTCAATATCGACCGCGCTTTGATGATCGAAGCGCGGCACTTTGTCAAAGTCGCTACCTCGAAAGTTGCCCGTAGCCTGATTCAGACGATGTTTCTGGGGATGAACGAAGCCAATAAAGGCGCGAGTCGGCCGAAGGATCAGCCGAAGACGGACGTCAAGAAACTGGGTGTGCTGGGTGCGGGTATGATGGGTGCCGGTATCGCTTACGTGTCAGCGCAGGCGGGAATCGAGGTCGTGTTGAAAGACGTATCGGCGGAAGCGGCCGAACGCGGAAAAGACTACGCCCGGAACCTGTTGCAAAAAGGCGTAGAGCGCGGTAAAGTCGACGCAGCAATGGCGGAAGCAACGCTCAATCGCATCAGCACCACAACCAACGCGGCTGACTTGCAGGGCTGCGACCTGATTATTGAAGCTGTCTTCGAAAACCGCGAACTGAAAGCGCAGGTGACGCAGGAAGCTGAACCCATGCTGGCCCAAACGGGCGTGTTCGCGTCCAATACGTCGACACTGCCGATCAGCGGGTTGGCGAATGCATCAGCAAAGCCGGAGAACTTTATCGGCATTCACTTCTTCTCGCCCGTCGACAAGATGATGCTGGTCGAAATCATCGTCGGGAAGCAAACGTCGGATTATGCATTGGCTGTGGCGATGGATTATGTGCGAAAGATTCGCAAAACGCCCATTGTCGTAAACGATTCGCGTGGGTTTTACACGTCGCGTTGCTTCGGTACGTACTCGGCGGAAGGCATGGAACTGCTGCGCGATGGCGTCAACCCTGTGCTGATCGAAAATGCGGGAAAAGACGCCGGTATGCCCGTCGGGCCGCTGGCAGTAACGGATGAAGTGTCCATCGAACTGGTTTACAAAATCGCTAGTCAGGGCGTAGCGGACGGTGCCATCGGCGACGATGATACGAGTTATCAGGTAGCAAAACAGTTTGTCGAACAGGGGCGGGCGGGAAAGAAAGCCAAAGCTGGTTTCTACGACTATCCCGAAAGCGGCCCAAAGCAGCTTTGGTCTGGCTTGAACGATCTGTTCCCGTTGGCTGAGCAACAACCATCGGTCGACGAAGTAAAAACGCGGCTGCTGTACCGACAGGCCATCGAAGCGGTTCGCTGCTTCGAGGAAGGCGTTGTCCGTACCAAACTCGACGCTGATCTGGGGTCGATTCTGGGCTGGGGCTTCCCGGCTTACACCGGCGGTGCGCTGTCATTCATCGACTTCGTAGGCGTCGAAACGTTCGTTCAAACCTGCGACCGACTGGCCGATCAATACGGCGACCGGTTCCGCCCAACTGAAGCCCTGCGCAAACGAGCCGTTGAACCGGTGGCTATCGCAGAATAAATGATGATCGTCGCGGGTGATGCCCGGGATGACAAAGCAAAAGAGGACAGCCAACCGGCTGTCCTCTTTTGCTTTTATAGACGTCAAACGTTGGAGATACAATGTATTACTGACCTGGCTGCTGTTGCTGCGGCATCTGCGGAGGTGCCATCTGACCTGGCTTACCTTTCTGAACGTCGAGCAGATCGATGTCGAAAATCAGTACCGAATTAGCTGGAATCGTTGGGTTGCCGCGTGGTCCGTATGCCAGTCCCGACGGGATAATCAGCGTAGCTTTCTCGCCTTTGTGCATCTTCATGATACCTTCTTCCCAACCGGGAATCACCATGCCAACGCCCACTTTGAGCTGGAATGGCTTGCCGCCCGCCTGTGGGTTAGTCAGGTTGCTGTCGAACACCTTGCCGTTCATCAGCTTGCCCGTGTAGTTGACCGAAATATCGTCGCCGGCCATCGGAGCCGCGCCAGTGCCGGGCTGTGTCGTTACTACATACACGCCATTGGCCGTCTTTTGTGCTTTGCCGGTCAGGTTGTTCTTCGCCAGATAGTCGCTGATAACTTTCGCATCGACACCTTTCTGCTTATCGAAATCGGCCGCCTGTGCTTTCTTGTATTCGTCTTCCGATTGCACGTTCAGGATCTTGACCGCAATACCGATGTCACTACCCTTGGTAACACCCGGAGGCATTGGCTGCATGTTCCGCGTGAACAGCGAGTCAGCGCTAACGTAAAATGTGGCACTGTCGCCTTTACCCAGCATGGTCAGGCCTTCTTCAAAGCTGCCTTTGAACGGAGGAACCTGAAGCAGCATCTGAAACGGCGCACCTTCTTTGTGCGTGTCGCGCAGCACGGAATCTTTGCTGTTCATCAGCGTCAGGTGCAGCGTCAGTACGTCGCCAACTTTGCCTTTCCGGCTCTTTTCGTCCGCCTGTTCGTGAATCTGGTATTTCAAGCCACTCTGAGTGACTTCAACGCGGTTTTTGCCACATGACGCCATCACGGCGACGAGTAATGCGGCTTTCCCGAAGTGTTTAAATGACATAACTGGTTTACTGGTTTTACAAAAAGAACGGTTTATAAATAGCCCTGCACTTGTCAGACGGTAGCCAGTAGCTGCGACTGATACTGGGGCAGGATAGCCAGTATCCGCTGTTCGGTTTCAGCGAGTGTTAATTTGGAACGACCACCGGCAGCGTTCCGGTGTCCGCCCCCGTTAAAATGTGCGTTCGCCAGATCGCGAACCGAAAAATCACCCACCGACCGGAATGAGATTCGGATTTCTTCACCCCGATCAATCAGGATAGCGGCCGCAACTACTCCCTCGACTGCCAGTGCGTAGTTGACCATGCCTTCCGTATCGCCCGTTTTCGAGCGGTACGCCTTCAGTTCATCTTCTGTCAGCGTGATATAGGCAAAGCGGAACTCTGGCAACACGTTAAGCTTCTCGTTCAACACATGCCCAAGCAGCCGAAACTTATCAATAGATACGTTATCAAAAATTCGCCGGTGAATCGTGCTGACGTCAATACCAATATCGATCAGCGCGCCCGCGATACGGTGTACATTCCCGGTTGTATTAGAATGGCGGAACGAGCCAGTATCCGTCATCAGACCGGCGTAGATGCACTCGGCGATCGCAACGTCGATCAGGATCTGATCGCCCAGATCGCTGATTAACTGAAAGATCAGTTCAGCCGTAGCAGCTGCCGCTGGGTTCCAGAGCGCCAGATCTGCAAAGGATTCCGGTTCCAGATGGTGGTCGATGAGCACTTTCGTTGCCCGCGCCTGCCGCACCATTGGAGCTAGCTCTTTAATACGGTCGAGAGCAGAAAAGTCGAGACAGAAAATGACAGTTGCTTCGCTCATCAGCTGCGAAACAGCGACTCGTTGCTTTTCGTCGAAGGCGACTACAGTGTCGTTTCCTGCCATCCAGTGCAGATTTTGCGGGTAATCGGTGGGTGTGACGACGGTTACCCGATGGCCTTTTTTTCGTAGGTACCCGGCTAGTGCCAACGACGAGCCCATAGCGTCGGCATCGGGATTCTGGTGGGTAGTAATCAGCACGGTTTGCGGTTCGATGATCAACCGGCCAATTGCGTCAATGTCCTGCATAAAAGAAGGGCTGGCGCCCTAATCGAAAGTCAAAAGTACGAATATTTTGGATACCAGTGGGTTTGGGCGACCGGCTGCTTTCTTGCGGAATCTCTCTACCTTTGCGCCCAAATTAAATTTGGATAATCAAACCTAGTAATGGCAACGAATCGCACGTTCACCATGATCAAGCCCGACGCTGTCGAGGGAGGTCATACCGGTGCAATTATACGCATGATCGAGGAAGCTGGCTTCCGCGTCGTCGCAATTAAGAAAACCCAGCTGACACCCGAACGGGCTGGCCAATTTTACGCCGTTCACCGCGAGCGGCCTTTCTACAACGATCTCCGTACGTATATGTCGTCGGGTGCTATTGTGCCAATGATTCTGGAGAAAGAGAATGCGGTTGCCGATTTCCGCAAGCTGATTGGGGCTACCAATCCTGCGCAGGCGGAAGAAGGTACGATTCGCAAACTATACGCAAAGTCGCTGGAAGCCAACGCTATTCACGGTTCGGACTCTGATGAGAACGCTGAGATCGAAAGCAATTTCTTCTTCTCTGCCACCGAGCAATACTAACCATTGATTGTCCTGAACTGTGATTTTTGTGATTACGCTGATGGGCTATGATTTCTTTTCTGAATCTGGCCAATCAATTAATCAGGTGAATCACGGTTCATATTGTCTAAACTGTGATTCACCTGATTACGCTGATGGACTGTGATTTCTTGTTCATGAATCAGTGAAATCAATTAATCAGGTGAATTAAAGTTCAGACAGTCTTGAACCGCCGGGCGGCCCCGTGTGATTCATCTGATTGCTCTGATAGACTATGATTACTTTTTTTGAATCAGCGAAATCAAAGCAATCAAACGAATCACACGGGGCCGCCCGGCGGTTCAAGACACACAGTTCAAGACTGAGGGTATTTACAGAAGTCCAGCAGCGGGCAAATGCTGCATTTGGGCGACCGGGCCAGACAGATGTACCGGCCGTGCAGAATCAGCCAGTGGTGCGCCTTGGGAACGTGTACCTTTGGAATATACGCCATCAGTGACTTCTCAACGGCCAGGGGCGTCGTGGCTGTGAGTGGGGCCAGACCCAGTCGGTGCGATACCCGAAAAACGTGCGTATCGACGGCCATTGTCGGCTCGTTATAAACCACCGACAGAATTACGTGCGCCGTCTTACGACCCACTCCCGGCAGACTCTGCAAGTCGGCTAGTGTCGTCGGAATTTCTCCTCCAAATCGTTCCATGATAGCTTTCGCCATCCCGACCAGGTGTTTCGCCTTGTTGTTGGGATACGATACGCTGCGGATGTACGAGAACACCTCATCAACCGACGCAGCCGCCAGCGATTCAGGCTCTGCAAAGCGGGCAAACAGCGCTGGTGTAATCTGATTGATTCGCTTGTCGGTACACTGCGCTGATAAAATGACAGCCGTCAGCAACTCAAACGGATTAGAAAAATTCAGTTCGGTTTGGGGCTCGGGATAGTGTTCGGTGAAATATTCGATAAACCGGCGAAACCGCTCTTTTTTAAGCATAACAATAAGCACCCGGACGTTGCCACCCGGGTGAGTAAAAGCCAAAAATCCACCAGACCACTACGCGTTACGTAGTTGCGCCGGTGGATTTAACGGATGATTTCGAGAATAGGCAAGAATATTGTCGACCGCGCTGGGGCGAGGCTGCCGTTCGATCTTGTTCATCATCGACCGCAATTCAAGCGCATCGAGGAAGAACGTTGTCAGTTCCGGCTCCGACATTAGGGCTTCTTCTATGAGCAGGCTTTCCTCGGGCGAGGTCTCCTCATAGACATACCGGATCACATCATCTTGGGTAAATGTTTTTATCATAACTCGGCGAACGTTTGCTTAATTGTTTACGCAAATTGATCAACGCGTAACGCATACGTCCCAATGCCGTGTTAATGCTGACTCCGGTTGCATCGGCGATCTCCTGGAAACTCATTTCCTCGTAGTGCCGCATAATTAGAACCTGCCGCTGCTGCTCTGGCAATCGCTGAATCAGCTCGCGCAGATGCTCGTGTGTCTCCTGCCGTATCTGCATCGACTCAACCGAGTCTTCTGCAAACTCAAGCGTATTGAACACGCTGCTCCCGTCTTCAAACACTACACTGGGGTAGCGTTTATCTTTGCGGAAATAGTCAATAGCCAAGTTGTGGGCGATCCGAATAATCCAGGGGAGAAACTTGCCTTCTTCGTTGTATTTACCCGACTTGATGGTGTCTACGGCCTTGATGAACGTATCCTGCATTAAGTCTTCAGCTACGTACTGATCTTTGACAATCAGATAAATAGTTGTGTAAATCTTCGATTTGTGCCGTTGCACAAGCTTAGCGAAGGCCTTTTCGTTACCACGGATATACAGGGAAATCAACTCACTGTCGTTTACCTGGGCTTTTTCCATTTTCAGTAAGACTATTAAGTAACGTAGAGCCGTGTTTCGATAGTGTGCGTCGGGTTTATGTTTTTGAAATTACTGACAGGCAGGAATCAAAATAAAGTGATTATTTTCTCATTTCCAAATGGATAAATCAAATAATCTGCCAAAAGTAGGGAAATGGCTATTTAAATCGGAAAAAATTCATTTCGCCAAATAAGCCCCGTTTCAATGTCGAATTAAGGCTTATTCGGTGATTATATTGACTATAGCCAAGAAATATTTGTATAGACACTAGCAGGAATGCAATAGTTTAACAGGGAGTAGAATTTTTATTATACCAAGAATGTAACTGATTGGATACATTTCGGGTAGCAAGAGAAATTTAATCCGATTTTATACTAGGCCAGATTCAAGCGCTTTTCGATGAGCAGAATAAACAGGTGAATCACTTTTATGTGAATTTCCTGAATGCGGTCGGCATAGCCAAAGTGCGGCACCCGGATCTCGACATCGGCCTGACCTGCCAGCTTGCCGCCGTCTTTACCAGTCAACAGAACTATCTGCATACCCCGCTGCCGGGCGGCTTCTACGGCCCGGATTATGTTAGCAGAATTGCCGCTCGTGCTGAGGCCCAGTAACACGTCGCCTTCGTTGCCCAGCCCCTCGATAAAGCGCGAGAAGACGTGATCGTAACCGAAATCGTTACTGACGCAGGAAAGGTGACTGACATCGGAGATGGCAATAGCGGCCAGGGCCCGGCGATTGTCGCGGTAGCGGCCCGACAGCTCTTCAGCGAAGTGCATCGCGTCGCAGTGGGAGCCGCCGTTGCCGCAGGAGATGATTTTATGACCGCTGCCGATGGCGTTGGCCATAAGCTGAGCTGCCCGATCGATAGCGGTCAGATTGGCTGGGTCGGCTAAGAAAGCGTCCAGTACGGTCTGCGCTTCGGTCAGTTCGCTACGAATAAGATCAAGCATTGTTGGATTCTGAAATGTGGGCACAAAGTTGCCGGATTACCGTTCGTGGCACAACGGCGGACTTTTATGCGTTTGTAAAATGGCTAGAACATCAGGCTGCGATACGGCACGTTCCAGCGCAGGGCGATGCTGGCGGTACGGTCAGTGTAGCTGTTGGGGCGGTACTGGCTATCCTGAAAACGATACAGCAGCCGACCTTCCAGAAAGACGTTGTGTTTGATCATATACGACGCCCGCAGGTCGGCATAGGTAGCGATGGTTTTACGGCCCTGTCCAATGAAGTTATCATATTTTCGAAAGGCAGTCTCGTAGTCAAGCAAGATGTTACCGCCGTAGTTTCGACTTGGTGGATCAGTGCCATACATCATCACGCTGAACGTACCAGTGCCTGACAGGCGCTTGTTCTGATAGCGTACGATGCCAATCCCCTCTGCAAAGTTTGCCCCCAGCGGATGGGCCATTGGCTGGCTGTAGTGTACGTAATTGGCCTGACTGGCTGCAACGCCCTGGTCAGGTATTGCTTTGTGCGAATAGGTGTACGGGCGTGCCAGATTCATCTCAACCTGTAGGTCCAGATTGGGTACGTTCAGCACATCAATGTACTTACCGCCAAGTTGAAAGGCGAACTTATTTGTGTAGCTACCATTACCTGCAATGATGTCCTTCAATATGAACTCATCCAGCATGAACTGCGTGTAGAACAGGAAATGCGTTGCCAGGTTGGCCTTGAAATCAAGCCCGATCATAGCGTTGTCAGTGCTACCCCGATATGACTCGACAAAGCGGTAAAAGATTACAGGATTCAGGTAATTAAGCTCTAAACGGTCGCGACTGAACACCTCCGCTTCAAACACGCCCAGATTGAACTTGGGCGATATATTGATGCTCAAGTGGTGCATTGCCGCATATTTACTCGGGTTCAATACGTTACCGCTTGGAAGGTCCTGGGTGTTTTGAAGTTCAGTAAACAGGTTAGTGTACTGAATATTTTTACCGAGCCTTGTAGTTAGCTTCAGGAATAAGTAAGGAGGGGCGTTGTCGGAGAGTAGTAACGACCGGAAACCGTTACCAATGAAGTTACGGTCGTGCCCAAACTGTAGGTTGATGATTTTGGCAATGTTGAAAGTGAAATAGCCTCTGGCTGTTAGAAAATCAGTGCCACGTGTGCCGAAGCTTTTCGTAAAGCTTTCTCCTGGTGCGTATCCCCCTTGTCCACTTCGTTGGTATAGTCGCGACTGATCGTTGATGTAATACGGGTAGATAGCCTGGTTATCAGCAAAGTAGGAGTAGAACCCGATCTTTTTAGCGATGCTGCCACGGATCTCCAGTCCCCGGGTGTTGATGAATGTTTGTTGTGTGAGCGTAGCTGCATTGTCGGGCAACCCGGCAACGTTATCGACACCAATACCGAAATTGACTACCGGGCTGACGTGCAGATCGAAATCGGGTGATTGCAGGTTATAGAAATCAGCTTTTTTCTTGTAAAACACGCCGAACAGCGGTCGCCGACTGTCGCCGGGGGCGGGGGAGCTTGTAGCCGACGAGTGGCCACTGCCCGGCGAGCTGAGTCGCTAATTGGGTCTTTCACCCATTCCCAGCTATCGTCGCGCAGGTAGTTGAGGTTGAAATAGTCGGTATCCGAGAAGTCGGCAGCGGGGTGGGCCAGCAGGCTATCGGTTAGCTGCACCACGCTCTGCCGGTTGTATGGCTTCGTGGTCGAGTGGAAACCTTCCGCCCAGTGCCCCTGCCGGATTTCGTACCGATCGATAAGGTGGTAGTAATCAGCGTTGAGCGGTACGAAGGGGCTTTGCGCGAAGGTCGGCAGTGAAAGAAGAACGAGCCCAAACAGGTAGAGAGATGTACGCATAAACAGTCGTTAACCTTGTAAACCAATTGGAGT
Organism: Spirosoma rhododendri; assembly: GCF_012849055.1. Taxonomy (NCBI): domain Bacteria; kingdom Pseudomonadati; phylum Bacteroidota; class Cytophagia; order Cytophagales; family Cytophagaceae; genus Spirosoma; species Spirosoma rhododendri. Next base: position 1,793,442 of record NZ_CP051677.1, read on the forward strand.
TGTCAATGGGTTGAAAAGGGTACTGTGGAAGGTGTCAAATTAAATGATTGGTTTGGATATACGCCAACTGGGGGCTAATTTACACCGAATCAGATACGCCTACTATGTTTGTTTTTGCACAGCAACCCTCGCTGGCTAATCAATTCGTTGCTGAACTCCGCGACGTTACGCTTCAAAAAGATCGGCTACGGTTTCGGCGGAATCTGGAGCGGCTGGGTGAACTGATGGCTTACGAAATATCAAAAGAGATGCCACACCATACCGTCGACGTAAAAACGCCCCTTGGTACGGCGTCGACGGAGCTGTTGCGGCAACAGCCGGTGCTGGCAACGATTCTGCGAGCGGGTTTGCCATTTCATCAGGGCTTCGCTAATTACTTCGACGGTGCAGAAAATGCTTTTGCCGGTGCATATCGGGGTATAGTGCTGGCGATGAAGAGAATTTCGAGATCGCAATGGATTACATCGTGGCGCCCGACCTGAGCGGTAAGACACTGATTCTGTGCGATCCGATGCTGGCGACTGGTAGATCGCTGGAGAAGGTATACCACGCGCTGCTACGCTACGGTATACCGGCCCAAACGCACATTGCCGCTGTATTGGCCAGCTCTGAAGGTGTCCGGCATGTACAACGACAACTACCTCAGTGCCGCCTGTGGCTGGGTGCGATCGACGACCACCTCAACGACCACTTCTACATCGTTCCCGGCCTCGGCGACGCCGGCGATCTGGCGTTTGGTCAAAAAGTTTAACGTTTAATGTTTAAGGTTCAAGGTTCCTCCGGTGCGTAAAACCTTGAACATTAAACTCACCGCAGGTCCACTACTTCTACGCCGGGATATTTCGACTTGTCGAAGGTGAAGAGGGCGTCGGGGGCGGGGACGTTGGGCGTAAACTTCGTGATCGTATACGTCGTGCGTTTGCCGCTTTTGTCTGTAATCGTCCAGTTCTGAATCAGTTTGTCGGCTTTGTTGACCGACAGACGTACGGCAGAAATCGTGTTCTTGGCCGTCGTGGGCTTTAGTTCGATTACATCGAGTGTACGGCCGCCCTGCTTCTGTTCGCTCACGTAGCGGTACGTATACCCCTTCTGGTAGACGTTGTAAATCTGGGCCGGATTCAGTTCGCCGGCCGAACCACTCTCATAGTCCTGCACGTTTATTTCTTTCGCTTCTTTCGAATAGGAATACATCGTCTTGCCGTCAGTGAATACATCCTGCCCGTCCAGTTTCAGCCTGAATTTGTTGCCACTGACCGTAATGTCGCCTTTCGCGCTGGCCCCGCTGCTGGCATAGGTGAACGCAGCCTGATATGATTTCAGCGCTTTATACTTCTGGCTCATGGCGTCGAGAATGGCCTGCGCCTTTGGGTCTTTCTGAGCAGACGCCGGGTTGTTGAGCAATATTATTAGGCTGAAAAAGCTAATGATTGATCGGATCATGGTTGAGTTGATTGAAAAACGGGGTAAAACAAAAATTCCAGCCCCGTCAGGAAGCTGGAATCCTGTACTCATGTGTTAGACGTAAAAAGCCGTTCACTGTTTAATTGATGTACGCTTACTACTCACCTTTCAGGCGCTTGAGCATTTCCTCGAGCGCTTGCAGATCCAGAACCAGTACGTCGCGGGCTTTGCTGCCCTCAAACGGCCCAACGATTCGGGCGGCTTCCAGTTGATCGATCAGGCGTCCGGCGCGGTTGTAACCCAGCTTGAGCTTGCGCTGAATCAGCGATGTACTACCCTGCTGGTGAATGACAATCAGTCGGGCGGCTTCGTCGAACATCGGGTCGCGGTTGTCGAGGTCGACATCTTTCTCTTCGCCTTGTCCACCGTCGTCACCAACGAACTCCGGCAACGCGTAGGCATCGTCATAGCCACGCTGATTGCCCACAAATTCGCAAAGGCCTTCGATCTCGTCGGTGTCTACGAATGGGCATTGCAGGCGGATAATGTCGGAGTTTGACGATAACAGCATGTCGCCCATGCCCACCAGCTGTTCGGCCCCGCCCGTATCGAGAATGGTGCGGGAGTCGATCTTGGAGGTTACTTTGAACGACAGCCGCGCCGGGAAGTTGGCTTTGATCAGACCCGTAATAACGTTGACCGACGGCCGCTGCGTAGCCACGACGAGGTGAATACCGATAGCGCGCGCCAGCTGAGCCAACCGGGCAATAGGCTGCTCGACTTCTTTACCCGCCGTCATCATCAGGTCGGCCAGCTCGTCGATAATCAACACAATGTACGGCAGGTAGCGGTGCCCTTTTTCGGGGTTCAGCTTCCGGCGCGTAAACTTGACGTTGTATTCTTTCAGATTGCGGCAGCCCGCTTCTTTCAGCAGGTTGTACCGGTTGTCCATCTCGATACAAAGCGAGTTTAGCGTGTTGACGACCTTCTTCGTGTCGGTGATGATCGGCTCGTCGGAGTCGGGCAGTTTGGCCAGGAAGTGTCGCTCCAGCTTATTGAACAGGGTTAGTTCTACCTTTTTCGGATCGACCAGTACCAGTTTTAGCTGCGAGGGGTGCTTTTTGTAGATAAGCGATGTCAGCAACACGTTCAACCCCACCGACTTACCCTGCCCCGTTGCTCCGGCCATGAGCAGGTGAGGCATCTTGGCAAGGTCAGCCACGTAGATTTCGTTGGAGATCGTCTTGCCCAGCACAACCGGCAACTCGAACTTACTGCTACTGAAAATGTCGCTGGTAATGACCGAGCGCATCGATACCATCTCCCGGTTTTTGTTGGGCACCTCAATACCGATCGTACCCATGCCTGGCATTGGCGCAATGATCCGAATGCCCAGCGCGGCCAGATTCAGCGCGATATCGTCTTCCAGGCTCTTGATTTTGGAGATACGAACTCCTTCGGCCGGCACAATTTCGTACAGCGTGACGGTTGGTCCGATGGATGCCTGAATCGAATCGATGCGAATGCCGAAGTTGCGCAGCGTGTTCTCAATCCGTTCTTTGTTCGCCGTCAACTCATCCGCCGATACCTGCGCCCGCGGGTTGTTCTGGTACTCGGTCAGCAGCTCGTTGGTTGGGTACTGATACTGGGGTAAATCCAGCGTTGAATCGTACAGGCCATGCTGCGCAACGAGGTCGTCTTCCTCAAACGGGTCGGGCTCGTACGTCGGTGCCGGAGTGGCGCTCAACTCCGTCGGTTCGGTGGGCGTAACGGGTTCGACATGGCTTTTCACCGTCAGCGGAACCCCCGTCGTCGGCAGGCTCTCCGTGGTCTGAACCGGCTGAACAACTACCGGGTCAGAAGCGGGAGCGGGAGTTGCCACCGGCTCATCGTCGTCGTCCTCTTCGTCGATAAATGGTTCTGGCTGTGCGTAGAAAGGTTTGGTAGCAGCCACGGGTTGGTCGGTTGTTTCGGTGCCCGTATCGCTATCCGCGTCGGTATCGCTCGCTGCGCTGGATCGACGGGAGAAAAAATCGGTTGAAAAGCTGGGTAATTGAATCGTTCGGATGTCGATGAAGTACACCAGAAACAGAAACAAGCCGAACCCGATAAACGCCAGACTTCCCCAGCCAAACAGACTGTACAGTGCCGAGTTGAATTCGTAGCCAATGCCCCCGCTCCAGACGCTGGCTGTTTCGGCAGAGTTCGTCACCAGTACAAAATAACCGATAACCAGACTGCTCCATAGCGCGGTGAATAGCAAACCGATTGTGGCCCGGCGCAGGGGAAACGGTTCGGCACCGGTAGCCAGCTTTAGCCCCGCCAGCAGCAGCACAATTGGCAGCGCCAGTGCCCCAACGCCAAACCAGCGAAACACAAACACGTGGGCTATATACGCACCCATCAGACCGGCCCAGTTACGGGTCTCAGCACCCGATTCGGCCAGTGGTTCCGACAGGGCCGACCCAACGACGCTTTGGTCGGCGGGGCCAGTAGTCAGATACGAGACAAAGGCGATAAGCAGGCCCACGGCTACCAGCATCAGCAGAACACCCGTCAGCAAAATTGACCGTGGATCGTTGAGCCGCCGGCTGATCGACGCGCCGATATTGAACGCCGGCCGGGGGCTGGCGGGCCGGGTCGGACGCGACTGGCGGGCGGTACCGTTGGTGGGGGAAGGTCTTGGATTTACAGGTCGTGACGTTGTTGGCTGTGCCATAAGTTGAGATAAGGCTGTAGGCGGCAGTGGTAAATTTTCCAAAATTTACCAAAATCCGGTATGAAAACGTGGGAGCAACGAAAAGAAAGGCCGCCGATGCGATTGTTCGCTTATACGGTCAGGGAGAGGCCCACAAGGTTCGGCTTAGACTGTCGCTGTCAGGGCCGGAGATTTTCTGAGTAACCCCCGGTTGATGCGTTTGGCAACGGCGGGGCCTTCGTAGATAAACCCGGTATACAACTGCACCAGGCTGGCCCCGGCTTCGAGTTTCTCACGGGCATCGTCGGCCGAGTTTATCCCGCCCACGCCAATAATCGGAAACGCACCGCCTGACTGCTGATGCAGGTAGCGAATAACTTCCGTCGATCGATTCTTGACGGGTTTACCGCTGACTCCGCCCGGCCCCATCTGCTCGACGGCGGGCGCGGGAGTAGCCAGGTCGGCGCGGCTGATGGTTGTGTTTGTCGCAATGACGCCGGCAATGCCTGTTTCGGCTACAATCGTGATAATGTCGTCTAACTGCCCGTCGGTCAGGTCGGGGGCGATTTTGAGGAGAATTGGCTTGGCAACGGGCCGGGTTTTGTTTTCGGTTTGCAGGGCCGACAGCAACTGGGTCAGCGGACCGCGCTCCTGCAAATCACGCAGCCCAGGCGTGTTGGGTGAGCTGACGTTAACCGCGAAATAATCGACGGCATCAAACAAATCACGGAAGCAGGCCAGGTAATCGGCAATAGCCCGGTCGTTAGCGGTGTCTTTGTTTTTGCCGATGTTACCACCGATGATTACCCGCCGATTACCTTTGTTTTGGGCGAAATGACGTAGTCGACCAGCCGCCGGACCGGCTCCTTTGTTATTGAACCCCATGCGGTTGATAAGTCCCTGATCGGCTTTGAGCCGGAACAGGCGCGGGCGCGGGTTACCCGGTTGGGGGCGGGGGGTTACCGTACCGATCTCCATGAAGCCAAACCCCAGATCACTCAGTTCGCTGACCAGTTCGGCGTTTTTGTCGAAGCCAGCCGCCAGGCCCACCGGGTTCGGAAACGTCAGGCCAAACACCGTCCGGGCCAGTCGCGGATCATCGACCGTATAAACTCGTCGGCACAGTGCCGACATGCCCGGCACGGCCAGTACCAGCTTCAGGGTAGTCGTAGCAAAGTGGTGAATCGTTTCAGCGTCGAACCGAAACAGCAGCGGGAGAATAAGCCGTTTGTACATACCCGCAAAAGTACGTCGCCAGTCGACTTACCCGAACAGGTCCGACGAAAGATAGCGGTCGCCCCGGTCGCAGATGATGCAGACGATCAGCGCATCGGTAACGCCTTCGGCCGCAAGTTCATTGGCTAACTGTAGCGCTGCCCAGGTAGAACCACCACTGCTCATCCCGGCGAAAACGCCCTCTACGCTGGCCAGCTGACGCGTTGTAGCTACTGCCTGCTCCTCTGATACCTCGATAACCCGGTCGACACGGGTTGGCTCGAAAATTTTAGGCAGGTATTCGACCGGCCATTTGCGAATACCCGGAATCGATGAGCCGTCGGTAGGTTGGCAACCCACAATCTGCACATCTGGGTTCTGCTCTTTCAGATAGCGCGACGTCCCCATGATTGTACCCGTCGTACCCATCGACGAAACGAAGTGCGTAACCGTCCCGTTGGTGTCGCGCCAGATTTCAGGGCCCGTCGTACGGTAGTGCGCCATGTAATTGTCGGGGTTGGCAAACTGATTCAGCAGCAGATACCCGCCCTTCGCTACCTGCGCTTCGGCGTAATCGCGGGCTGCTTCGATCGTCTCAGTCAGGATAACGGTCGCGCCGAAGGCTTCCATCGTCAGCACCCGTTCACGGGTTGAGTTGGCGGGCATAACCAGCTCAATGGGTACGTCGTATAACCGGGCAATCATGGCCAGTGCAATACCTGTGTTGCCGCTCGTCGCTTCTACCAGTTTAATACCGGGTTTTATTTCGCCCCGGTCCAGCGCCCCCTGAATCATGCTGGCAGCCGCCCGATCTTTGACGCTGCCACCGGGATTGTTGCCTTCCAGCTTGGCCAAAATTCGGATGGATGGATGAGGATTGAGTCGAGACAATTCAACCATCGGCGTGTTGCCGACGAGTTCAAGCAGGGTAGCCATGCGAAAAAATAAGTATTCAGGAATCTGTCAAAGAAAGGAAGAACAACCCGATTAAGTTCGGAACAGACCCCGTAGACCCCGGCAGAACAGCCTGGTATCTACCTATTCATACAGACGTATGCATTTTTACGTCCTTTGCGTGTATTTCTATTGTACGGTACGGAAGATTTGCCTAAACTTGTTCACGCTGATACCCGGCGGTGGTTAATACCACTACGGCTCAGCGACTAATCCACATCATACTGATTGTTTTATGAAGAAGGCCAAAAGCCCCGAACTGCGCCCGCTGAGCGGTGCCAGTGTTGAGCAGATCGCTCAACAGTTTGCCATTCCCGACCTCACACTGCCGTTCTGGCGGTTTCGTCGGAAAATGCCCGCCCACCGCATCGTGCGGCTTGAAGGGGAAGGCAATTACACCTTGTTTCATTTTGCCGACGGTAGCCAGTTGATGGTGTCGCTGACGCTGAAAAAAATGCAGAGCCGTTTACCGGCTAACGTGTTTGTCCGGCTACACAAGAAAAACATCATCAACCTGATGTACCTCAACGACATTCATCCCGATCGCTTCAGCACCGGCAAGTCGCAGCTGAGCGTCAGTTTGATAAACGGTGATCGGGTAGAGGTATCGCGACGCAAAGCCAGCGAGTTCATTCAGCAGGTGCGCGGTTTCCGGCAGGAGTTGCTAACGATGAACTCAGCAGCAGGCACTGTTCCTATGGCTTAGTCAATCGGATAGTTTGGTAAAAAAGAGGAGATAGCCCGGCTGTCTCCTCTTTCTATTTACGGCGGATATAGCCTGTCTGAAATAGAAAGGTTTTTTACCTTTGTGTACTAACCGGCTAACTAACCGGCGTAGTTATGACGCATCAACTTGTACTTCGTAAGCCACTGGCTTTCTTTGATCTCGAAACAACGGGCATCAACACCGCAAAAGATCGGATTATCGACATCTGTATCGTGAAGGCTATGCCCGGCGGGGAGGTCATTACGAAATCGCAGCGCATCAACCCCGGTATGCCTATCCCGATCGAGTCGAGCCTGATTCATGGGCTATACGACCCCGATGTAGCTGACTGCCCCCCTTTTAAAGCCGTTGCCAAAGGGCTGGCGCAGTTTATGGAAGGTTGTGATCTGGCCGGGTTCAACAGCAATCGGTTCGATGTGCCGCTGCTCGTCGAGGAGTTTCTGCGGGCCGACGTTAGCTTCGACGTACGCAACCGGCGGCTGATCGATGCGCAGCGCATTTTCCATCTGATGGAGCCGCGCAACCTGTCGGCAGCCTACAAATTTTACTGCAACAAAGAACTTATCGGGGCACACGGAGCCGAAGCCGACACGCTGGCGACGCTCGAAGTGCTCGACGCGCAGGTGCAGCGGTACGTGGGGATGGTGGCGAAAGCCGACAGCGGGGCCGACCTGATTTTCAACAACGACGTTGATATGCTGCACCAGCTGACGGCCAACAAAAACGTGGATCTGGCCGGGCGTATCGTGCTGAACGACAAGGGCGAAGAGGTTGTCAACTTCGGGAAGAACAAGGGCGTGCCGGTGCTGGAGGTGTTCAAGAAAGAGCCGTCGTTCTTCGACTGGGTGCAGAAAGGTGATTTTCCGCTCGATACCAAGCGCCGACTGACCGAAATCAGGCTGCGAACACTCAGTCAGGGCAAGTAGCGGCCTTTTACCCGACTAATTGAATAATAATTACCTTTGCGGCACCTTCTATTAACCGGCAAACCATGCAACCCTCGCAGGACGTTCTCATACCGGAAGTCATTCAGCAAATTCCCCTCACGTATTACCTCATTCTAAGCACGGTACTGTTTATCATCGGTGTGATCGGGGTGCTGACCCGGCGCAACGCCATCATCATCTTCATGTCGATTGAGTTGATGCTGAACGCGGTTAACCTGCTGCTGATTGCCTTTTCGTCGTACCGGTCTGATTCGGCTGGTCAGGTATTCGTCTTTTTTATCATGGCTGTAGCGGCTGCGGAAGTATCCGTCGGGCTGGCTATTATTGTGATGATTTACCGCAACACGCGCTCGATCGACGTCGGACTCCTTAACAAATTGAAGTGGTAGCAGCCGCCCGGCTGGTCATATTGCTTATTCGCTCAGGCCCTTATGCAGTTAGGATTACTCTGTGCTCTTATTCCCCTTCTCCCGCTAATCGGCTTCGTTATCAACGGGGTTGGCTTTCGGCGGGTACCGACCGCACTGGTCGGCGGTATCGCAACGGTGGCGGTGCTGGCTTCGTTTCTGATCGTCGTATCGCTGTTTACGGGTTTTGCGCCCGAAGCCGGTCCGCAGATCGTTCACTTGTTTGACTGGATCAGCGTCGGTGACCTGCGCATCCCGTTTTCGTTTCAGATCGATCAGCTCAGTCTGCTGATGCTGCTCGTTGTAACGGGCGTCGGTACGCTGATTCACCTGTACAGTATCGGCTACATGCATCACGACGAAGGATTTGGCAAGTTCATGGCGTTCCTGAACCTGTTTATCTTCTTCATGCTATTGCTGGTGATGGGGTCTAACTACGTCATCATGTTTATTGGCTGGGAAGGCGTGGGGCTGTGCTCGTACCTGCTCATCGGCTTCTGGAACAAGAACGTCAGCTACAACAATGCCGCCCGGAAAGCTTTTGTGATGAACCGCATCGGTGACCTCGGCTTCCTGCTCGGTATTTTCACGATCATCAATACCTTCGGGACGGTCGAGTACGTCGACGTGTTCAAGCAAGCCACGAGCCTGCCGATGGGCGATAGTACGGTGCTGGTTATTGCGCTGCTGCTGTTCGTCGGGGCGATGGGTAAGTCGGCGCAGGTGCCGCTGTATACGTGGCTCCCCGACGCGATGGCCGGTCCGACGCCGGTGTCGGCCCTGATTCACGCGGCTACGATGGTCACGGCGGGAATCTACATGGTCGTGCGGTCGAACGTACTGTATACGCTGGCACCGGCAGCCCTCGAATTGATCGGTGTTATCGCGATCATCACGGCCCTGCTGGCCGCTTCGATAGGTCTGTTGCAGAACGACATTAAGAAAGTGCTGGCTTACTCGACAGTGTCGCAGCTTGGCTATATGTTTTTGGGTCTGAGCGCGACGGCCTATACCGCCGGCATGTTCCACGTTATCACCCACGCGTTCTTCAAAGCCCTACTGTTCCTCGGTGCCGGTAGCGTGATTCACGCCATGTCCGACGAACAGGATATTCGCAAAATGGGTGGCCTGCGCAAGTCGCTGCCGATTACGTTTATCACCTTCTCTATCGGTACGTGGGCCATTGCGGGTCTGCCGCCGTTCGCGGGTTTCTTCTCGAAAGATGAAATTCTGGCGCACGTCTTCGAGCACAGTAAAGTGCTCTGGGCACTGGGCGTGCTGGGCTCCGCGCTGACGTCGTTCTATATGTTCCGGCTGCTGTTCCTGACGTTCTTCGGTGAATTCCGGGGCACGGAGGAGCAGAAGCATCACCTGCACGAATCACCCGCGACGATGACGATTCCGCTGATCGTGCTGGCAATTTTGTCGGCTATCGGTGGTGCGCTGAACCTGCCGGGTGGTGGGTGGCTGGGTCACTTCCTAGAGCCGATCTTCGAAGGGTCGCGGCAGGTGAATCCCGAAGCCTTCGCTGAATCGGTGGGTGAGTCGAGCACGGAGTATGTGCTGATGGCGGTGTCGGCCGGGGTTGCCCTGCTGGCGCTGATCGTGGCCTACATCATGTACATCAGCCGAAAGGCCGTACCCGCGCCCAACGAAGCCGACCGGTCGCTGCCGGAGCAGGTTATCTACAACAAATACTACGTCGACGAACTGTACGAAACGATCATCGTCCGGCCGATCCGGAGCATGGGCGATACGTTCTACAGCTTCGGTGAGTTCGCCGTCGATGGCGTCGTCAACGGGGTAGCCTGGGGCGTTAAGCAGGGTTCGGCGCAGCTACGCCGGTTGCAGAGCGGCTCGATTGGCTTCTATGTGTTTGCGATGGTGCTGAGTATCGTGCTCATTTTCGCGCTGCGGTTTTTCATTCGGTTCTAACGAATTCGGCAGGGTTTTTCTGCTCGTCTGCTTTCATACGCATCTATGCTCACGCTTGCTCTGATTCTTTTTCCCGCGCTCGCAGCCTGCCTGCTGCTGTTCACCAACGGTAGTATGTCCCGGCAGCTGGCGTTTGGCGCGGCACTGGTCGAAACCGCCCTCGTCGTCTTTATCTTCAACAAGTTTCTGCCCACCCCGGCCTCGCAGTTCGGCTTCGACTACCCCTGGATTCCGTCGCTCGGCATCCGGCTCAGCGCGGGTATCGACGGTATCAGCCTGCTGCTTACCCTGCTGACCGGTATTCTGGTACCGCTGATCGTACTGTCGACGTTTAACCGCAACTACGAGCGGCCGGGTACGTTCTACGCGCTGATGCTGTTCATGCAGTCGGCCCTGATGGGGGTATTCACCGCCCGCGACGGCTTCCTGTTTTACTTCTTTTTCGAAGCGGCCCTGATTCCGATTTACTTCCTCGCGGCTATGTGGGGTGGTGCCAACCGGATTCCGGTCACGTTCAAATTCTTTATCTACACCATTTTCGGCAGCCTGTTTATGCTGCTGACACTGGTGTATCTGTATTACCAAACTCCCGCAACGGCCACGTCGCTGCATTCGTCGGCAATTGTCGATTTCTACAAGTTGAACCTGTCGGCGTCGGCGCAGGGGTGGGTATTCTGGGGTCTGTTTATTGCCTTTGCGATTAAAATGCCGGTGTTCCCGTTCCACACCTGGCAACCTGATACCTACGTTGAATCGCCAACGCCCGCAACGATGCTGCTGGCGGGTATCATGCTGAAAATGGGTATCTACGGCCTGATCCGGTTGCTGCTGCCTGTTACCCCGCTGGGTATCGAAACTTGGGGGCAAACGGCCGTGATCCTGTCGGTGATCGGTATCGTATACGGATCGATTATCGCGATCCGGCAGCGCGACATGAAGCGGCTCATTGCCTACTCGTCGTTTTCGCACGTTGGGCTGATGGCGGCTGGTGTCTTTTCGCAGACCGAAACAGGTTTGCAGGGCGCACTGATTCAGATGCTGGCCCACGGTATCAACGTGGTCGGTCTGTTCTTCGTCGCCGACGTGATCTACTCGCGCACCGACACCCGCCAACTCGATCAACTCGGCGGCATCACCCGTACGACACCTAAGCTGACGGTCTACTTCATGATTATGATGCTGGGTAGCGTGGCCCTGCCGCTGACCAACGGGTTCATCGGCGAATTCCTGCTGCTGCACGGCGTCTACACCTACAATCACTACATCGGTTTGGCGGCTGGCTTCACGATTATCTTCGGGGCGGTGTACCTGCTGCGGATGTTCCAGAAAGCGATGTTCGGCCCAACCAACGCCCGTACCGAATCATTCGCCGACCTGACGATGTCGGAAAGCTGGGTATTCGTACCGCTGGTGGTGCTGGTGTTCTGGATGGGTATTTACCCGACTACGTTCATGAAAATGACCGAACCGGCGGTTGCCAACCTGATGAAATTTGTTGGCAACACTGCCATTTCGATGAAATAAAGTTGACCCGACGGGTAGCCTGCTGCCCGTCAAAACCATACATCAATGCTTCCCATTGTACTTTTATCGGTTTCGGCAGTCGCTCTTCTGTTTCTCGGCTTTATGAAGTCGCGGTCGGTGTTGTTGCCAGCGACGCTCCTATTTCTGGCGGTGGCACTGGTCGTTAATTTCCTCGACTGGAACAAGACGTACCTGTATTTCAACGGGATGCTCCGCACCGATAACCTGGCGATGATTTTCACGGCTATCACGCTGGTATCGTCGTTTCTGGTGGTGGCCCTGTCGGGGTCGTTTGCGGAGGAGGAAGCCGCACAACCCGCCGAATACTACGCCATTATCCTGTTTTCGCTCGTCGGGGCCGTAATGATGATTGGGTACGAAAACCTGATTATGCTGTTTGTCGGGGTCGAAATCCTGTCGGTTGCCATGTACGTGCTAACGGGTAGCGATAAGCGGAACCTGCGTTCTAACGAGGCCGCCCTGAAGTACTTCCTGATGGGTGCTTTTGCCACAGGGATCATGCTGTTTGGAATGGCTTTGCTCTACGGTGCAACGGGCTCATTCACACTGGCCGGGATTGCCAGCTATGCTTCCCACGCACAGCAGGGCCTGTCGCTGATCTTTTACGTTGGCCTGCTGATGTTGCTGATCGGGCTGCTCTTCAAAGTATCGGCCGCTCCGTTCCACTTCTGGACGCCTGACGTGTACGACGGTGCCCCCACGATCTTCACCGCCTATATGTCGACGGTGGTAAAAACAGCTGGTTTCGCAGCTCTGCTGCATCTGCTGGCCGTATCGTTTACGGGTGTTTACACGTTCTGGAGCATTATTCTGGCGGTCATCACCGCGATTACGCTGATTGCGGGCAACGTGACGGCGGTTTATCAGGACAGTTTCAAGCGGATGATGGCCTACTCGAGCATTTCGCACGCGGGCTATCTGCTGATCGGGCTGGCGGCACTGAGCGTTCAGTCGCGGCAGGCCATTGTTTTTTACTCACTGGCGTATTCGGTCGCGACGATTTCGGCTTTCGGGGTGCTGCTGCTGGTAGCCCGGCAGCGTAGTATGCAAACCCTAAGCAGCAACCCGACGAGTGGGGAGAGCTTCGACGCGTTCAACGGGCTGGCTAAGCAAAACCCACTCCTTGGGCTGGCAATGGCCACGTCGATGCTGTCGCTGGCGGGTATTCCGCTGACGGCGGGCTTCTGGGGTAAGTTCTACATGTTTTCAACGGCGGTGGCGCAGGGGCAAATCTGGCTGCTGGTCGTGGCCGTGCTGATGTCGGCGGTGGGTATCTACTACTACTTCCGGGTGATTATCGCGATGTACTTCCGCGATGGGGCCACCGAGCCAATCCGGGTATCGCCGGTTTTCCAGTACGTGCTGGTCGCTGCGATTATCCTGACGATTGGCCTGGGTGTTGCGCCGGGCCTGTTGCAGGGGCTGTTCTAGCCGCGATACCTGCATACCATAGCATCAGTTAGTGTAACTGTTGCACCATTTTTGCGGCCCAATACGTAGTATTGCAGGAAATTTCCATATAAAGCATAGAGCGGCTCTTCCTATCTGCTCGGCCAAGCCTGTGAACGTGAGCGAAATCCAACCGCCGAAAGCTAGAGAGTATCGTGATTTTTTCACCTTCTTTCTCACGGCTCTGCTTGGCGCGTCAATCAACTTTATTAGTCAGTTACTGTATCGCGAATACCTGGGCGTATCGTTCGCCAACAGTGTATTGCTGGGCTACCTCACGGCCACCGTCCTGACGTTTATCCCGACAAAGAAATACGCGTTTGCCGCCGGTAAAACGGGAAATACCGGGCGCGAAGCCATCAAGTTTCTGGGTATCGCGCTGGTAGCCCTCGTCGTGCAGGTTTACGTGTCGAAATTCACATTGGAGTGGGTTGCCAATCCCATGTTTCCCGGTTTGCCGCAGTGGGCGCGCGAAAAAGGATCACACGTGGTTGGCATGGGGATGAGTTTTCTGGCCAATTATTTTGGTCATAAGCTGCTTACCTTCCGCAGCACGGGCGTTTACGACAAAATCCGCTCCCGCAACCGGAACGATTAACTCCGTTTCGTACAAAAACGAATTAGACTTTTCGATGAGCCAGTGCATTTTTTGTGCGCTGGCTTCTGTTTTTATTGTATTTTCTTAGAACGAATTATATTTGTGGCTTAAACAATTACCTACCATAACAATGAAAAAAGTTTTCGCTCTCCTGTTCATCGGTAGCACGCTGACGTTCGCTGCCTGCCAAAGCAAGCCCAAGACTGAAGAGGCTGCTACCACCACGACTGATTCGGCAATGACAACGATGTCGACCGACACCACGACGATGGCCGGTGATTCTGCTACGTCGACGACGATGGTTACGACCACTGAGTCGACTTCGGCCGTTGCTGACAGCGCGAAGTAAACAGAGCACTCAGAATGTTTGTGAAAAGCCCTATTTTTATAGGGCTTTTCACGTTTATATACCTTGATTAATTCGTTCGATACGCTTGTGCCAGCTCCGGCCGCGGCTTATTGTCAGCAGCTTCATCAGACGTACAGCTTTGCGTTTCAGCTGGCGCGTTCCCGTCGGTCGCGGCTGGGCGATTTTCGCGTATGGACTGATGGCCGGACGCAGATTACGGTCAATGCTGATCTGAATCCATGGCGTTTCCTGATCACGTACGTGCACGAAGTAGCCCATGCACACGTCAACAAGCATAATCGTCGGCCAACGGCTCCCCACGGCCCGGCCTGGCAGCTGGCATTTCAGCAACTAATGCAACCGCTGCTGACAGATGCTGTTTTCTTCCATGTCGTGCTGGAGCCGCTACGACAATACCTACAGAAACCGGCAGCTACAACCTACGGTAATGCGACACTAACGCTGGCTTTGCGACAGCTTGACACAGCATCAGACCGATCGGCCGCTGCTGCCAGTATGACGTTGGCTGATATGGCCGAGGGGACGGTGTTTACACTTAATAAAAAGAAGTACGTTCGGGGTACGTTGCGCCGGACACGTGTCGTTTGTAAAGAGCTGGCGTCCGGGAAGTCGTACACAGTGGTCGCGCATGCGTGGGTGGAACTGGCTTAATCTTGGATGGACCGTTGTAGGTCTGCTGATAATCGGCAGGCTAAACAGCTACGCGCAGGCCAGCGGGCCGGCCGAATCAGTGCTCAGGCAGGGAAGCTGGCTAAAGATTGGCGTTACGCAGTCAGGAATATATCGTCTTGACCAGTCTACGCTGGCACGACTTAACCCGGCCTTCGCGCAGGCTGACCCCCGGCTACTGCGCCTGTATGGCAACGGGGGGGCAATGTTGCCGCAGTCGAACGCAACGCCCCGCGCGGCCGATCTCACCGAAAACGCCATTCAGGTAACGGGCGAAAGCGACGGTCGTTTTGATACCGATGATGCGTTGCTTTTTTTTGGACAAAGTACCCACGCAATTCGCTATGATTCGACGGCCCGGCGGTTCATCCACCAAACCAATGTCTATTCAGATACGACGTTTTATTTTCTGACGATTGGTACGGCTGCTGGCTTACGCGTTAGCGAAAAACCGGCCGGAAATGTGAGTGCTGCGCCGACCGTCGCTACGTTTACTGACTACCAGTTTCACGAACTCGACAGGGAGAAGCTTCCGTCAATAGCGCCCGATCCTTCGCTGCACTCCGGGCGCGAGTGGCTGGGCGAATTCATGACCCTCGACACGGCAAAAACAATCACGTTCGACCCGTCGGGGTTTGTGGCGAATACGCCCGTCCGGCTGCGGCTGGGAGCGGTTGTGGGATCCACCTCACCGACTCAGTTTGCCCTAGCCGTAAATGGGCAACAGGCAGGCTTACTCGACATGACCACCATATCGGGAGCCAAGTACGATTTTCGCGCGCAGAGCCGCAGCGACACATTTCGAGTTAGTACGGTCGGTGACAACAAGGTGCTTCAGGTTACGGCATCGTTCCTGAAGCGGGGAAATACACAGGCGCAGGCTTATCTGGATTATGTAGGTGTCGAGTGGAAACGTGCGCTGCTGATGCCCACTGCGCCGACCTGGGTACGTCGGCTGCCGGGTGGTTTGGTTGCAGTAAAACAGGCTGGCAGTACGTTGCGGGTGTGGAACGTAACGAACCCGCTCGTGCCGATGGGGCAGGGGTACGTGCTCAACGACGCGGCCGAAGCGCGCTGGCAAACAGGATCACTGAGCGATTACCTGCTTTTCACGGATGGTCAGTTACAGACGCCTGCGTCGATTCAGGCGATAGCTACGCAAAACCTGCGCGCGAAGGATACACCTGATCTGCTGATTGTGACGGCGGATGCCTGGAAAGACGAGGCCGAACGGCTAGCTGCGTTTCGACAGAGCCACGACAAACTGAACGTACTGGTTGTTACGGCCCAGCAGGTGTACAATGAATTTGGGTCGGGGCAGCCCGACCCCACTGCCATTCGTGATGCCGCGCGTTATTTCTACCAGAAACAACCCGGTCGACTGCGGTATTTGCTGTTGATGGGCGATGCTACCTATGACTACCGAAATATCAGCCGTTTGCTGAGCCAGGCCGAACTGGCAAACACGATTCCCGTTTATGAGAGCCGCGAGTCGCTGCATCCCGTATTAAGCTATTCATCCGACGATTACTTCGGCTTCATGGGCGTCAACGAAGGAGAATGGCCCGAAACAGATCAGGGTAACTACCTGATTGATTTGGGAGTTGGTCGACTGCCCGTCAGGTCAGCTTACCAAGCGAAAACCGTTGTTGATAAACTAATACGCTACAGCACCGATCAGACGCAGCGGGGCGACTGGCAGGCGAAAGTGCTGCTGATTGCAGATGATGGTGATTACAATCTGCACCAATCCGACGCGGACAGGCTGGCTACGCAGGTTGAAAGGCAGTCGCCAACGTACGAGCCGGAGCGGTTATTTCTCGACTCATATCCGCAGCAGGTAACGGCACTGGGGCCAAAAGCACCGATCGTTGAGCAGTCGATCAATAAGGCTGTTCAGGATGGTCGACTCATTATCAATTACAATGGGCACGGCGGGGAAGATGTGCTGGCCGAAGAGCAGATCGTAACGAGCGCAGACATTCAGAGCTGGACGAATCGCCGGTATCCTTTCTTCGTAACAGCCACTTGCCAGTTTGGCCGGTATGACGATCCCAGTCTGGTGTCGGGTGCCGAACAGGCTTTGCTGAGCGATAAAGGCGGGGCCATCGGTTTGCTGACGACTACCCGGCCCGTGTACGCCAATAGCAATATGCTGGTCGACTCCGCTTTTTTCGGGGCCGTCTTTCGGCCGGTCGATGGCGTGATGCCCCGGTTGGGCGACATGATGAAGGCAACCAAAAATCGCAGCCTGAGTAACGTAAATAACCGAAACTTTGCCCTGCTCGGCGATCCGTCGCTGCGACTGGCTTATCCACAGATGCAGGCTGTACTTACCCGCGTAAACAGCCACACCCTGACCAATAGTCAGAAAGACACGTTGCGGGCTTTGCAGTCGGTTGAGCTGGCGGGGGAAATCAGGAGTAAGGGGCAATTGCTGTCGTCGTTTACGGGTAACCTGCGACTGGTTTTGTACGATAAACCCACCACACTGACCACCCTCGGCACAGAAAGTGCTAAGATGAGTTATCGGGCGTTCACAAATACGTTGTTCGTAGGACAGGTGCCCGTACGCAATGGGCAATTTACGGCCCGGTTCACCATGCCAAAAGACATTAATTACACCGTTGGGCGGGCCAAAGTTTACCTCTACGCAGTGCAGGCCGATAGCCTGCTCGACGCACTGGGAAGTTACGACAGCCTGCTGGTTGGCGGGGGAGCGTGACCGCTGCCGTTGATACGCAGCCGCCGGTTGTGCAGTTGAGCGTTGACGGGAGTGTGCCCGATGGCGAATCAGTACGCGTGGCGGGTCCGGCTGTAACACTCCGCATCCAGCTAAGCGACGACACCGGCATCAACATCGCCAGAGCGGGCCTGGGCCACGAACTAACGGCACAGCTGGTCGGTCAGACGCCAATTATTCTGAACGATTACTACGTGGCTACCAGTACCGATGGGCGGCAGGGGACGGCTACGTACACGTTTACAAACCTGCTGCCGGGGCAGTATATCGTTCGGGTGAAAGCGTGGGATATAAGCAATAATCCAACGGAGCGCGCGTTGGCTTTAATAGTTTCTGAAAAGCCCGGTCTGACCATTCAGACGGTGCAGGCAGTGCCTAACCCAATCAGTACGCAGTCGACGCTGATGGCCACGCATAACCGGCCCGGTGAGTCGCTCGACTGGACGCTGAACATATACGATATAACTGGTCGGCTGATCAGCCAACAACTGAACCAATGCAGCTACTGCGCGGGGTCGGTTGAACTGGGAAGCTGGAACGGGCAAAGTACCACCGGACAGGCTATGCCGAATGGCACCTACCTGTATCAGGTGCAACTGCGCTCCGAAGCCGACGGGTCGACAACCCAAACCAGCGGACGGCTGGTGTTGCTGCGCTAACCAACGTGAATAGACTGTTTTTTCTAACCAACGAATCCTAGTACTTTTGGCCGTTCAGGGCTGTTTTCCTCATCACCGTCAGTCGCTGTTGCCACCAACACACTCTGTATGAAGCGCAAATTTTTTCGTATTCTACTTGGCATTTGCAGTCCCATTTTCGTTGTCGCTACCGCTCAGGCGCAGCAGAAAGTAAACCTTGCCGGGCAGGCTCTTAACGTTCCCACCGCTGCCGTCCCGTTCCTGAATTTTACGCCCGATGCCCGGTCTGGTGCGCTGGGCGAAGCCGGAGTAGCCCTGGGCGATGCCGATGCGAGCGCTATCTTCTGGAATCCATCGAAGCTGGTATTTGCCAAGCAAAAGGCGGGTGCTGTCGTTTCGTATACCCCCTGGCTGCGCGAACTGATTGGCGACATGTACTACACCAACCTGGCTGCGTACTCCAAACTCGGCAAGAACTCCGTGATCGGCGGGTCGCTCGTGTACTTTGATCTGGGTACCGTCAACTTCACAACTGCCAACGGTACGCAGGCTGGTACGTTTAACTCACGCGAATACGCCCTGACGGCTTCGTATTCGCAACGGCTCTCGCAGAATTTTTCGCTGGGCGTAAACCTCAAATACCTGAATTCAAACCTGGCGGCCGGGGCTTCGGCCTACGGGCTGCAACCGGGTGCAACGGCTGCCGCCGACATCGGTGCATTCTACCGCAACGAAGTACGCGACAATTCAACCGGCAAAGGACTGGGCTGGGCGTTCGGCGCTATGCTGTCTAACCTCGGTGGGCGGCTGAACTACGGCGGTTTGCAGCGGTACTACATTCCGACCAACCTGCGTCTGGGAACGACCGTAACTTACTACGCCGATCAGTACAACAAATTCAACTTCCTGGTCGACTTCAACAAGCTGATGGTGCCGACGCCAAACGGGAGCGCCAACACCAACAACTACTTCAGTTCGGTATTCGGCTCGTTTGCCGATGCGCCGGGCGGGTTCAGTGAAGAACTGAAAGAGATCACGATTTCGAGCGGTGTTGAATACTGGTACAATGAGCAGTTTGCCGTACGGGCCGGTTATTTCAACGAATCAGCGCAGAAAGGCGGACGGAAATACGTAACGACTGGTATCGGTCTGCGGCTGGCGCAACAGTTCGGCGTCGACTTCTCGTACTTGTTGCCCGTACAGCAGGGTAACCCGCTGGCCAACACGTTCCGGCTCTCGCTGATCGTGAACTTCCCTAGCCGTACCGTTGGGAACAACGACGTCAGCGTCGACGAAAACGAAGAATAAACGATACGATTCAACAATAGATTGGGCAAAAGGGCCACCCGAAATTGGCGGTCCTTTTGCCCAATCGCCATATATAGCAAAACCGACACCCTGCCTGACACCGCCGGGTACTCTTCATGAATATGCTGCTTGACAGAACCCAACCACCCGCGTTTCAATCGATTCAAAACGTTAGTCTGCCATTACTGAAGCCGTATACACTCGACAATGGAGTAAGGCTCAACCTGATCGATATTCCCAGCCAGCCCGTACTGCGGCTGGAGTGCATTTTTGATGCGGGCACCTGGCATGAGCAGGCCCCGACGTCGGGGTTTTTTGCCTTGAAAATGCTTAGCGAAGGCACACCCGGGCGCACATCGGCCCAGATCAGCGAATATTTCGATGGCTACGGTGCCTTCCTCGAACTCAACAGTGGTCCCGATCGCTCCAGCGTGGTGGTGTACTGCCTGACGAAGTTCCTGCCGAACGTGCTGCCACTGCTGAGCGAGATGATTACTGAGCCGATATTTCCGCAGAAGGAACTGGACGATCTGCGTAACATCACGATGCAGAACCTGCGCATCAACTACGAGAAGAATGCGTACATGGCTGGTGTATTGTTCCGGGCGAAAGTGTTCGGGGCGACTCACCCCTACGGCCGCAGTCAGAACCCCGACGCTGTTGAGCAACTGACGCAGGCTGACGTTGTGGCTTTCTACGAGCGGGTTATCAAAAATCGCCCGTTTCAAATTCTGCTGGCTGGGCAGGCGTCGGAAGTAGAGGTCGACTACATCAACAAAACAATTGGTCAGTTACCGATCACGTACGATACGCTGGCCGATGTTGTCATTCCGCCCATTCCTGACGCGACGGCCCCGACGTTGTTAGAGAAAGAAGATAGTGTACAGTCGTCGATCCGTCTGGGCCGTCGGTTGTTTACGCGTTCACACCCCGATTTCTTCCGGATGCTGGTGACCAACGAAGTGCTGGGCGGGTATTTCGGCTCGCGGTTGATGAAGAATATCCGCGAGGAAAAGGGCTTCACCTACGGAATTTCGTCGAACATGCCTTCCTTCCGGCGCGACGGCTATTTCCTCATTGGCACCGATGTAAAGCGCGAAAACACGCAGGAAACGCTGGATGAAATCCACAAGGAAATCCGGCAGCTACAAACCGAGCCGGTGGGAACTGATGAACTCGAAACGGTAAAGAATTACATGTCGGGGGAGTTTGTCGGGTCGCTGAATACGCCGTTTGAAATTGCTGATCGCTACAAGGTTATCCTGTTTGATGGGCTACCGGCCGATTTCCTGACGACCTACATTCAGCACATCCGGGCCGTCAGTCCAGACGATGTTATGGCAATGGCAAAGCGGTACCTCAATCCCGATCAGTTGCAGGAGGTCATTGTAGGAGGAAAGTAGATTAAATCAATAGACTTTTTGGGTTGTCAAGTCCCCCTAAATCACTAAAGTTGGTCTACAGGTAGAAAAACCGTAGCTTTGAGGTTACAATTGCTCGATTAACCGGTTATACTATTGAGCAACCGGTCACTTACCCAAATTCATGAACGTTCTGATTATTATCGCCACTACGGTGGTCGCTTATCTGCTCGGATCAATTCCAACGGCAGTCTGGTACGGACAAGGGTTTTTCGGCGTCGATGTTCGACAACACGGCAGCGGTAACGCTGGTGCTACGAACACATTCCGCGTATTGGGTAAACGGGCCGGAACGATCGTGATGCTGGTCGACGTAATGAAAGGGTATACAGCCGCTACGCTGTCGTCCATTCTGTGGTTTTCTGACGTCATCACCGACGGCGAAATCCTGACATTTGAAATCGTATTTGGTATCGTTGCGGTGCTGGGCCACCTCTACCCAATTTTTGCTGGTTTTCGGGGCGGTAAGGGCGTGGCTACGCTGCTGGGCATGGTACTGGCTATTCATCCCGAAATGGCCCTGATCTGCATTGGAATCTTCCTGCTGGTAGTTATCGCGTCGCAGTACGTATCGCTCGGTTCGATTCTGGCCGCACTCGCTTTTCCGGTACTGCTGCTGCTGCAAATCTTCGGTGAAAAAGAAAGCCCGCTGTTGATTGTGTTCGGGTTCATCATGTTTCTGCTCGTGGTACTGACCCACAAAAAGAACATTCGCCGGTTGCTACACGGGCAGGAAAGCCGCACGATTCTGATTCAGCTAAAGAAGAAACGCGCGTAGCTGGCACACATAATGCTTCTTATTCTGTCGCCCCGGCGTTGCGCAAAAGTTGCGTACCTTCGGGGCGAATTTTTTGCCGCGCGGGTCAAAATCGATTGGCAACGCAACGCTATTGACTACTGATCGTATGACAACATACCTCGAAGCCAACAAACAACGCTTTCTGGACGAACTGCTTGAGCTACTTCGTATTCCGTCGGTGTCGGCGGATTCGGCGTTCAACGGCGACGTCCGCCGGGCGGCTGAATACGTCCGGGATAAACTGGCTGCGGCCGGGCTGGATAAAGCTCAATTGTTCGAAACCGCCGGGCATCCGGTTGTTTATGCCGAAAAACTGATCGACCCGGCCCGCCCGACGGTGCTGGTGTATGGCCACTACGACGTGCAACCTGCCGATCCCTACGAGCTCTGGCAGTCGCCCCCGTTCGAGCCGACGATTCGCAACGAGCGCATCTACGCGCGGGGAGCCTGCGACGATAAAGGGCAGTTCTACATGCACATCAAAGCCATCGAAACTATGCTGGCGACCGATGGCCTGCCCTGCAACGTGAAGGTGATGATCGAAGGCGAAGAGGAAGTTGGCTCCGATCATCTTGGTACGTTCGTGGCTGAGAAGCGCGACATGCTTAAAGCCGACGTTATCCTGATTTCTGATACGAGCATCATCTCCAACGAAACGCCGTCGCTCGAAACGGGTTTGCGCGGGCTGTCGTATGTAGAAGTTGAAGTAACCGGTCCCAACCGCGATCTGCATTCGGGCGTGTACGGCGGTGGGGTACAGAACCCGGTCAACGCACTGGCGAAAATGATCGCGTCGCTGCACGACGAGCAGGGGCGTATCACTATCCCCGGTTTCTACGATACTGTTGCCGACTTGAGCGAAGCCGAGCGGGCCGAGCTGGCGAAAGCCCCATTCAGCCTTGACGACTACAAGCAGGACCTGAACATAAACGACGTAGCGGGTGAAGCGGGTTATTCAACCAACGAACGCACATCGATTCGGCCAACGCTGGACGTGAACGGTATTTGGGGCGGCTACACGGGCGAAGGTGCCAAGACGGTATTGCCGTCGAAAGCGTTTGCAAAAATCAGTATGCGGCTGGTACCCAACCAAACACCCGACGAGATCACCGACCTGTTCACGAAGCATTTCACGGCTATCGCCCCGGCGGGCGTAACGGTGCAGGTACGGCCTCACCACGGCGGTCTGCCCTACGTGACACCCACGGACTCGATCGAGTTTGAAGCGGCCAGCAAAGCATTTGAAGATGCCTGGGGTAAGAAACCGATCCCGACGCGTGGTGGGGGCAGCATTCCCATCGTGGCCCTATTCGAGCGGGAACTGGGTATCAAATCGATTCTGATGGGTTTCGGGCTGGATAGCGACGCGTTGCATTCACCCAACGAAAGCTACGGCCTGTTCAACTTTTTCAAAGGGATCGAAACGATTCCGTATTTCTACAAAAACTACGCAGCGTTAAAATCGTAATACCGAAGGGGATCAGACCGATCCCCTTTTATTCCCCTCCGTATGACCAAACGTGTACTGATGCTTTGCCTGACCATACCGATGACGTTATCGGCACTGGCTCAGCAGGCACCGAAAACCACCCCACCGGCCTCGCGTACGCTGACCCCAGCTGAACAGCGACAGAAAGAAAAGAATGACCGCGAAATACAGCGCGAACGGCAAATTCGGGCCGAATGGTTACAGAAGCAACGCGAATACGAAGCGCGGCAGGCAGAAAAAGAACGGCAGAAGCAGGCTCGTAAAGCGGAGAAAGAAGGCACGGTAAGCCCACGGCCAACCACGGCACCAACGCCCGCCCCAACACCGACGGTGACTACTGCCCCAACGCCAGTAACTCCTCCGGCCGCGCCAAAGCCGTCGCGTCGGGAAGAGCGCGAACGGCGGAAGCGGGAAACTGCACCAGCAGTTGTTGCCCCGCAGCCAGCTCCCGCTGTGGCACCTACCCCTGATCCGGTTGCGCCAGCTAAACCCGAACGGGTTCGGACGGAACGGGTCAAGCCAGACCGGGTAAAAACCGAGCGAGTAAAACGTCCTCGTCCGGCTGCCGATACGCCCGTTACCGACTCAGCAGGTAATGTCATCGCGGGTGTCGATCCGGCCGAAAGTCGCCCACGCAAAGAGTTTTTGCCGCGCGGACACCTGTTCGATCCTATTCTGCTCGATCCGCTTGAAGCGCAGACCTACGGCAGCGTATTGCCGCTGTATCTCATCAACAGCGAGCGGTACGTGGGTAGCATTGTGCCGTTTGCGTTTGGCTTTAATAAGCCATTCTACCGGCGCACCACCGCACCCGGTCGCTCAGAAGAGATTGTGCTTGATCTCGCGTCGTTCACTCAATTCGAGGTGTATTTCGATCAGACTGCCCGGTATCAGCGTCGGCAGATCATGAATAACGACTACAAGGTTAGTATTCAGTATAACCTGCGCCGTGGTGCCAACAACTACCGTTTCCGGGTATATCACCTGTCGTCGCACCTCGGCGATGACTACATCTACCGCAACCGGATTACGGCCCCGACCACGAATTCGGTGAACTACGAACAGCTCGACGCGCTGTATTCACGGACGATTCGCGACTGGCGTTTGTACGGTGGCATTGGCGTTACCCTGCGGAAGCCGGAAGAGCGTAAGCCGCTGAGCGCTCAGTTTGGTGCGTTCTATAAAAAACCGTCGCAACAGGCCGCCCGGCTGGTCGGTGGCGTCGACGTTAAGTTTTTTCAGGAAACCGAGTTCCGGCCGGGCGTTCACGCGGGTGTAGGGGTGGAGGTAGGCCGGACGGCCAACAACCTGACCTTCATGGCGGAAACCTACTCGGGCTTCCGGCCCTACAGCCAATTCGAGAACCAGACCGTTTTCTGGCTGGGCGTGGGTGTCTACCTGAACCCGTTCTGATTAGAAAAAGCAGTCGGTTGCCTTGTGACAGCATAACTTCATTGGTATGCTTCGCAACGCACTGACTGCTTTTTTCCTTTTTATCGCGCTATCCACGCAGGCGCAGCCGTTCGGCAAACTCGTCCGTAAAACGCCGGGCGTGGTATCGTACACGTTCCGCGATAGCTTTGGGAAAGACGTACCGGGTACGCTCGACATGATAAAGTCGCTGGGGATTACCGATCTCGAACTGTCAAACCTGTTCGGGCAAACGGCCCCTGCCATGCGTGCCTTGCTCGATCAGCGGGGGATCAAGTGCAGCAGCTACGGCGTCAATTACGACGACATCATCAAAGCGCCGGACTCCGTACTAACGCGGGCGAAGGCGCTGGGCGTGCAGTACGTACGTGTCGCCTGGATTCCGCACGAAGGCGAACTGTCACCTGAGGTCGCCAAAAAAGCCATTGCCGATTTCAATCAGTTTGGCAAGCTGGCGCGGGCACAGGGCCTGACCTTCTGCTACCACAACCACGGCTACGAATTTCACCCCTATGAGTCGGGGACGCTGTTCGACTATATTGTACAGCAGACCAATCCCGACTATGTGAGTTTTGAAATGGACATCGCCTGGACGTATTTGCCGGGGCAGAATCCGGCGGTACTGCTGGCGAAGTACCCTAAACGCTTTCGGCTGATGCACCTCAAAGACGTACGGAAGGGCGTTGCCGGGAACGATCAGGGCAAACTGGCTCCCGAAAATTCGGTCGTACTGGGAACCGGTCAGCTGGATATGCCAGCCATCCTGAAAGCGGCCCGGAACACGTCGGTAGAGCACCTGTATATCGAAGACGAAAGTCCGGCGGCTCCGCAGCAGGTACCGCAGAGTCTGGTTTACCTGAAGCAGTTGTAAGCGCGGTTGCGTACCTTTGCGTCTTGTTCTTCCCGCTTCAATGAACCTATCAGCACTTACCGCTATCTCTCCCGTCGATGGGCGTTACCGTCGTCAGGTTGAGGCATTGGCGCCTTACTTCTCCGAATTTGGCCTGATTCACTACCGTGTCAGGATTGAGATCGAGTATTTCATTGCGCTTTGTGAATGGCCGGTGCCGCAACTGACTGGCGTTACACCCGATCAGTTTCCGGTGCTTCGTGCCATCTACGAACAGTTTTCCGAAGCCGATGCGCAGCGCATCAAAGACATCGAGAAAACAACCAATCACGACGTCAAAGCGGTTGAATATTTCATCAAGGAAAAGCTGAAAGGATCGCCCGTTGAGCCATATCTGGAGTTCGTCCATTTCGGCCTGACGTCGCAGGACATCAACAACACGGCGATTCCGCTGTCGTTGGCGGAAGCACGGTCGATGGAGATCGAGCCGCTCTATCGGCAGGTGTATCAGCGGTTGCAGCAGCTTGCCGATCAGTGGGACAACGTACCGATGCTGGCCCGGACGCACGGGCAACCGGCGTCGCCAACGCGGCTGGGCAAGGAGATTCGCGTGTTTGTTGAGCGGATCGAGAAGCAACTACACTTACTGGCCGACATTCCAACGGCAGCCAAGTTCGGCGGTGCAACGGGCAATTTCAACGCCCATGCCGTTGCCTACCCGCACGAAGACTGGAAGCAGTTTGGCGATCAGTTCGTTGAAAAGCTGGGTATGGTACGTAGTCAGTTTACAACGCAGATTGAGCACTATGATATGCTGGCGGCTCTGCTCGACGCATTCAAACGGCTAAACACTATTCTGCTCGACCTCGACCGCGATATGTGGACGTACGTGTCGATGAATTACTTCAAGCAGAAGCTGAAAGAAGGTGAAGTTGGTTCGTCAGCGATGCCGCACAAAGTAAACCCTATCGATTTCGAAAATTCGGAAGGGAACCTGGGCATTGCCAACGCGCTATTTGAACACCTGTCCGGCAAACTCCCCATTTCCCGCCTACAACGCGATCTGACCGATTCGACCGTACTCCGCAGCATCGGCGTGCCGTTTGCGCACTCGGTTATCGCGCTTAAATCGCTGCTAAAGGGACTCGACAAGCTGGAACTGAATCAGGCGGCTATCAACGCCGATCTGGAAGATAACTGGGCGGTCGTGGCTGAAGCGATTCAAACGATTCTGCGCCGGGAAGCCTATCCGCAACCCTACGAGGCCTTAAAAGCCCTAACCCGCACGAACACCAAAATCACCGCCGACACGATGCGCGAATTCATCGACGGGCTGACCGTATCCGACGCCGTCAAAGCCGAACTGCGGGCCATCACGCCGTTCAATTATACGGGCGTTTAAGGTTTGTGGTTTAATGTTCAGGGTTTAACGTTTAAGGTTACTCGTACGAATAACTTTAAACGTTAAACCTTAGACCTTGAACTATCCCTGTGACAATTCCGTCGCTCGCTGCTGAGCGGCTTTAATGCCGGTTACCAGTGTATTGGCAAGATCGCCCTGTTCGAAGGCGCGGAGAGCCGCTTCGGTCGTGCCGCCTTTCGACGCTACCGCTTTGATCAGATCGTCCAGCGATTTATCCGCCGTGTTGATAAGGTGGTAGGCACCCAGCATGGTTTGTTTTACCAGCAGCGCTGATACGGCATCGTCGAAACCCATCTGCCGCCCCGCGTCGACCATCGCTTTTACGACGTAATAGAAGTAAGCCGGGCCGCTACCGCTAAGTGCCGTAACGGCATCGAGCATCGCTTCGTCCTCCAGAAAAATTGACCGGCCAGTCGCGTTGATGAGGTTTTCGACCCGGCGTAGGTTCGTCATACCAACTTCCTTCGCAGCTGTGAAACCGGTGATACCCATACCGAGCATAGCCGGGGTATTGGGCATCGCCCGCACAACGAGTTTGTGATTCAACTTATCCTGAATCTGGCCGATCGGGATACCCGCCATGATCGACAGTACCATCTGATTAGGTTGAATGACATCGCGCAGAGCTTCGTGTACGCTGTTGAAATCCTGCGGTTTGACCGACAGAATAATCAGATCGACTTCTCCGATGCGCGGCCCAATTGTATCGACCACGACGCCCGCCTTTTCCTGATTCAGACTAGCCGACCGGTCGGTGCTTTTCTCAATCAGCAGCAGGTTTTCGGTCGAGACCAGATTGTATTGTAAAAATGACTTGGCGAACGCCATGCCCATGTTGCCACAGCCGACAATTGCGATTCTCATAAAATGAAGGGGTGAAAAAATGTCGTAACGGAATCGTCGGTTGATGAAGCGCAGCCGCTGGTTGAACGGCACGAAAAAGGGTCAGGCTTGCGACCTGACCCGGCAAAAATACGAAAGACGGCGTGGCTATTTCAACACTTCGTCGAGCTTGGCTTCGAGTGCGTCGCCCCGCAGGTTCTTGGCGATGATCTTTCCGTCCTTGTCGAGCAGGAAGGTCGACGGAATAGCCTGTACACCGTACTGTTGCGCTGCCGCCGACTGCCAGAATTTCAGATCCGACACGTGCGTCCAGGGCAGGTTGTCGTTGCGGATGGCGCGTTCCCACTCGCCTTTCGTGCGGTCGAGCGAGACACTGTAAATCGTAAAGCCTTTGTCCTTGAACTTGTTATACATCCGCACTACGTTCGGGTTTTCGGCCCGGCATGGTCCGCACCAGCTTGCCCAGAAGTCAAGTAGTACGTATTTGCCCCGCAACGACGACAGGGGGACAGCTTTCCCCGTTGTGTCGCTCAGCGCAATATCGGGGGCCAGTGACCCGACCATCACGCCCTTGATGCGTGTTACCCGGCCAATCAGTGCCTGCGCGTGCGGGCTGTTCGGATTGTCTTTTTTGAACCGCTCCGCCAGTTGATCGTAAGTATCGAAATCCGTGTCGATATTGATAAAGTTGAGCGCAAACAGCGACACCAGCGACGTACCCATTTCGGGCAGCATCGCCTTCACTTTGTTCACAATATCGCCTTCGGCTTTCTGATACTCGTCTTCAATCTGCGCGATGCGTTTGGTGTCTTTTTTCTCGGTAGCAGCGGCAATCTGCTTGTTCCAGACCGCCACCCGCGACTCCATGTTGTTGCGGAGCGTCATCAGCTTGTCATAGTACTCCATATTTTTGGAGCCGGTTACGGTCGCCTTGCCAATCTCGCCCGTCTTGGCATTCATCTTGAACCCGTCCGCGACGACATTGAGCGTTTCGCCCCCCTCGACCAGCAGAGCCATTTTCTGATTACCACCAACATTCAATACAAACACTTCGCCCCCGTCGGCCACGTTGCTTTTCAGCGTAAAGGCGTTGCTGTTGTCGACTTTAGCGGAGTCGACTTTGCGGGTTGGCTGCCCGTTGGTTTCCAGGTACACGTAGCTGCCCGGTGTTGCCCGTTTTACGGTGCCGGTGACCGTGAATGGTTTTGTTCCCTGCGCCAGCGCGGCAACGGAAACCAGCAACCCCACGGCTAAAACTGTTATTCGTTTCATGTTTACTGTAACGTCTTAACGACGAGTTGGTTGACTAATTTAGGGTCGGCGGAGCCTTTCGATTTTTTCATTACTTCACCGACGAACATCCCCAGCAAGTTCTTTTTGCCTTTCCGGTATTGCTCCACCTTGTCGGGCCATTCGGCTAATACGCTCTCTACCAACGTTTGCAGCGCGTCGGTATTGCGATTCTGAACCAATCCGTGCTGTTGAGCAAGATCGGCCGGGCTGGCGCTGGGGCTGGTGAGCAGCAACGTAAATACCTGCTGTGCGGCCGTTTGGCTGACGGTTTCGTTCAGTACCAGGCCAATCAGCGCGGCCAGTTGCGGAGCCGACACCGGAAACTGGCGGTCGCGCAGGGTTTTCTCGTTGAGCTGCCCTTTTACCGGTCCCATTACCCAGTTTGACACCGCTTTGTAAGCCGCCGGACTGATTTTGTCGGCGGGTAGGGCTGCGCAGGTCTCTTCGTAATAATCGGCCATTTCTTTAGCGTCGGTGAGCAGGGCCGCGTCGTAAGCGGGGAGGCCGTAGTGATCGGTGAAGTGGGTAAACCGGGCCGTCGGTAGCATGGGCATCGCGGCTTCGATGTCGGCCAGCCAGGCGTCGGAAATAACGACCGGTGCCAGATCGGGGTCGGGGAAATACCGGTAGTCGTTCATCGTTTCTTTCTCACGCATACCCGCGCTCAGCCCCGTGTTGGCGTCGAAGGTGCGGGTTTCCTGAATGATTTTGCCGCCCGTTTCGGTAAGGTCGACCTGCCGCCGGATTTCGCTGTCGACGGCCCGCATCACGTTACGAATCGAGTTCAGGTTCTTTACTTCAACCTTCGTGCCGAGATAAGTAGCGCCCACCGGCCGGATCGATACGTTGACGTCGCAGCGTAATGACCCCTCCTCCATGTTGCCGTCGCAGATGTCGAGGTAGCGCACCAGCCGCCGGACTTCGGTCAGATACTGCCCCGCTTCGTCGGCAGTACGTATACACGGTTCCGTTACCATTTCGATCAACGGGGTGCCCGCCCGGTTGTAATCGAGTTGCGTAGTCCAGTAGCTGCCGTCGTGAATGGATTTGCCCGCATCTTCCTCTAAATGAATGTGATGCAGTTGAATCGCTGTCTGATACGACTCGCCCGTAACGGGGTCTTTCGCCGTAATCGGCACCGTGCCGCCCACGCAGATCGGACCTTTATCCTGCGATAACTGATAGCCTTTTGGCAGGTCGGGATAGAAATAATTCTTCCGGGCAAAGACGTTGTGACGCGTGATCTCGCTGCCGACAGCAAGTCCGATCCGAACGGCGTATTCGACCGCCTGCCGATTGGTTTTGGGCAGTGTACCGGGGTGGCCCAGTGTGATTACGCTGACGTGGGTATTTGGATCACCACCAAAGGCGTTGGTGTCGGCAGCAAACATCTTACTTTGTGTAAGTAGCTGGCAATGAACCTCCAGGCCGATAACGGCTTCGTAGTGGGTTAGCGTATCAGATGAGCGGGGCGTGTCGGCAACCATGGCATTAAAAATCGTTTAGACAAAGGTAACCCGAAAAACCCTTACGGTGCGTGCAGGCCGTTTCAGACGTTAAAATGGGGTGAACGGTCGTCGCGTCAGGATTAGCAGACCGGTTGTAATCCGTCGAAAAAACAACCATTCATTAACCACTCATACATTTTTTTGCCAACATCTGGGTGAACACTGGGTTACGGGGGCACTAACCAAGCTAACTACTCAATTTCATGGCTTCATTTCTACGCACCCGCTATCTGTGGTGCCTGCTCTGCATGTGCTATGCACTATGCTTGAGTACCGGGCGCGCCCAGACGCCCACAACCAACCCATCAGCAGCTGCGCAGCGCACCCTCTCCGGGCGTATCACCACGACCACCGGCGAAGCACTACCCGGGGTAACTGTTGTTCAAAAAGGAACGACGCAGGGCACGACAACCGACGTCAACGGAAATTTTCAGTTGTCCGTTAGCGACCCCAGCGCAACATTAACGATTAGCTACATTGGCTACGTAACCCAGCAGATACCCATCGGGTCGCAGACGTCGTTTACCATTCAGCTCAAAGAAGATGCGCAGGCGCTCAGTGAAGTGGTTGTCGTCGGCTATGGTACGCAGAAACGGTCGACGCTGACCGGGGCGGTAGCCGAAGTGTCGGGCCGCGATCTGGTGCAGAGCCCACAGCCTAACCTCGCCAACTCGCTCGTCGGGCGGACGCCGGGCCTGATTGCGCTGAACCGGTCGGGGGAGCCGGGTCGCGATGGGTCCCAATTCTTCATCCGGGGCCGCTCGACGCTGGGCGACCCGAACCCGCTGATCGTTATCGACGGGGTGGCCAATCGGCTGGGTGGACTGGACCGGCTCGACCCCAACGAGATTGAAAGCGTATCGGTACTGAAAGATGCATCGGCATCGATTTACGGGGCGCAGGCGGCCAACGGCGTCATTCTTGTAACGACCCGGCGCGGCACGAAGGGCAAACCGCAGATCACCTACAATTTCAATCAGGGCTTTTCGACACCCACACGCCTGCCGCAGATGGCCGACGCGGCTACCTACGCCCAGATTCTCAACGAAATTCAGTATTACAACAACCCCAGCGGTGGCCTGAATCAGCGGTATACGACCGATCAGATTCAGAAATTTCGCGACGGCTCCGACCCCCTTAACTACCCGAATACCAACTGGCTGAGAACAGTCCTGCGTTCGTCGGCACCGCAGCACCGGCATACAATCGGCATCAGTGGGGGCAACGACGACATCCGCTATCTGGTGTCCCTAGGGAATCTGTTTCAGGACGGTATCTACAAGAACGGCACGGCTAACTACAACCAATACAGCCTGAGGGCCAACGTCGACGCGAACGTGGGCAAAAACCTGACGTTGGGCGTCGACATCAATGGCCGACAGGAAGATCGTAACTATCCGCTTGACTCTGCTGGGCGCATTTTCCGCTACGCGCTACGGGCCTACCCAACGCTGGTAGCGGTGTACCCAAACGGCTTGCCGGGATCGGGTACCGACCAGGGTCGTAACCCGGTGTTGCAGGTAACCGACGCCCTCGGCTATCAGCGCGACCGGCGCGGCTACATCAACGCAACGCTGCGACTGCGCGAAAACCTGCCGTTTCTACCCGGCTTTTCCGTCGACGGGTTCGCGGCTATCGACAAACTCTACCAGTTCAACAAGCAGTGGTCGATTCCGTGGACGACGTACAACTACAACTCATCCACCGGCCAGTACGCTCCGCAGGTGAACCCGCCCAGTGTACCGGGGCTGTTGCAGGGGCAAACCAATGTCACGCAGATTACACTGAACGCCCGGCTCAATTACGACCGCACGTTTGGACCGAATAAGTTGTCGGCCTTTCTGGCGTATGAGCAGAGTACCTACAACAGCACGCTGTTTACGGCCTACCGCAGCAGTTTCGTCAGTACCAGCATCGCCGATTTCTACGCGGGTAGCGAAAGCGACCGGGTGAGCGGGCAGCCGTTCGCGTCGGCGCGGCAAAACTACTTCGGGCGGGTGCAATACAACCTCAAGGATCGCTACCTGGCCGAGTTTCAGGGGCGTTACGATGGGTCGCAGAATTTCGCCAGTAATCAGCGGTTCGGTTTTTTTCCGGCGCTGCTGCTGGGTTGGCGAATTTCCGATGAACCCTGGTTTAAGTCGTCAGGCACGGCATTTGTCAACAGTCTGAAAATGCGGGCATCCTATGGCTTGCTGGGTAACGACCGGATTGCGCAGTTTCAATATCTGGCGTCTTACTTGTTCGACCCCGGCTATATTCTGGGCGATTCGCCCGTCCGGCAACCGGGGCTGACGGCGAGTACGGAGCCGAACCCGAACGTGACGTGGGAAAAAGCACAGACGACCAATATCGCCATCGACGGGGTGCTATTCGACGGTAAACTGAACGTGACGTTCGACTATTTCCACACCCTCCGCAACGACATCCTGATCCGGCGGAATGTGTCGGTGCCCGACTACACCGGGCTGGTGCTGCCCAACGAGAATCTGGGTCGCCTGACCAACCAGGGCTTCGATTTTCAGATTACCCACAACAATACCTACGGGCCGATCAATGTGTCGGTCGGTACCAACTTCACCTACGCCCGCAACCGGGTGCAGTTTCTGGACGAGGTATCGGGTCTGCCAACCTATCAGCAGCAGACGGGTCAATCGATCAGCGATCCCAGCTACGGCGGCCTGCTGTACCGAAGTCTGGGCATTTTCCACACGCAGGCCGAAGTCGACGCCTACCCGCACGTCCTGACGGCCGGGCCGGGCGATATCAAGCTGGAGGACGTCGACGGAAACGGTGTAATCGACGCGAACGACCGTATCCGGCCGCGCTACAGCAACATTCCCGAAATCGTGTACGGCGTACCGATCAACCTGAGCTGGCGCGGTATCGACCTGAATATTCTGGTGCAGGGACAGGCCCACGTGTCGCAGTACCTGCTGCTGGAATCCGGCTCGACGGGTAATTTCTTTGCGCAGGATGCCGCCAACCGCTGGAGTCCAACGAACCCCGACGGTACGTTTCCGCGCGTTTCCAGCGAAATGCTGAACAGTGTCAATGGGGTATATCAAAACACGTACTGGCTGAAGAATGCGGCTTTCACGCGGCTGAAGAACGTACAGATCGGCTACAACCTGCCGAGAACGCTGCTCGATAAATTCAAAATTCAGTCGCTACGGGTGTACGCAAGTGGCTTCAACCTGCTGACGTTCGATCAACTCAAAACCATCGACCCCGAAGGTGGCTCGGCACAGGGCTGGTTCTACCCACAGCAGCGTATCTACAATCTCGGTCTCAGCGCACGATTCTAACGAGCGAAAGAGCGAAAGAGTGAAAGAGCGATTTATTCGCTTTGTATTCTTCCGCTTTTCGCTGACTCAACTCACGAACACACATGAAATTACTGTCCTGTATATACGCATCCCGGCTAGGCTATCTCCGCCTGGTTTCGCTCCGCCCGGCGGCCCGGTTTCTCTTTCTCTCTCTTTCAACATCCGTTGCGGCACTCCTTCTATCCTCCTGTTCGCACGATTTGCTGGATAAGGCACCCGTCGACCGGATTAGCGAAGATGCGGTCTGGACGGATGCGGCACTGGTGCAGACGTTCGTTAATTCAAAATACCGCGATCTGAGTTTTGGCTTCAACTGGAACGGCGATGAACTGATGTGGGCGTCGGCCTCCGACGAATCGCTGTTCAGCCATGACTATGGTATGTGGGCCATCAACAAAGGCGAACTGACACCCTCGAACCTCGCCATTCTGAG
This sequence comes from Spirosoma rhododendri, assembly GCF_012849055.1. Lineage (NCBI taxonomy): Bacteria > Pseudomonadati > Bacteroidota > Cytophagia > Cytophagales > Cytophagaceae > Spirosoma > Spirosoma rhododendri. Next base: position 1,827,865 of record NZ_CP051677.1, read on the forward strand.
CAGTGGCCCAACGGAGTACAATGGCAACATGAACCCGTGGAGCAAGAACTACCGCTACATCCGCGACAGCAATATCTTCTTCTCGAAAATTGCGTCGGTGCCGATGGATTCAACGCTACGTCGGCGGCTGACGGGTGAGATGACGTTTCTGCGGGCGTTTCGCTATTTCGATCTGGTGCGCAATTACGGTGGTGTACCGTTGATTACACAGTCGTTTGGCCTGGGCGATGACTATGCCGCCACCCGCCGGGCCACGCTCGACGAAAGCATCAATTTCGTCGTTAGCGAAGCCGATAAGGCCGCTGCGCTGCTGCCCGTTTCGTATACGGGTGCTGATCTGGGCCGGGCGACAAAAGGGGCTGCGCTGGCGCTGAAAGCCCGGATGCTCCTGTATGCTGCGTCACCGTTGTACGCGTCGTCGACCAGTACATCGCGGTGGCAGGCGGCAGCGCAGGCGGCTCAGGCGGTGCTTTCTCTGAACGCGTACCAGCTTTACCCCAACTACGGGCAACTGTTTCTGACGCCGAATAATAGCGAGGTAATTTTCAACCGGATCGAAGCGCAGCAGGGCGATAGCTTCCTGAATCTGGAACGCTGGAACGGCCCGAACGGCTACGGCGGCTGGGGGGCAATGTACCGACGCAGACGCTGATCGATGCCTACGAAACAATGGATGGCCGGGATATCACCAACGCGAATTCGGGCTATAACCCGCAAAATCCGTTCGCCAACCGCGATCCCCGACTGGCGGCAACGGTGCTGTACAACGGTGCATCGTACCGGGGGCGGGCGGTTGAAACGTTCCGGCCAAACGGTCTCGACAGCCCCGACGGGCCGGAGTCGTTCAACACGTCTCCAACGGGCTACTACCTACGGAAATTTATGGATGAGTCGCGCGATTTGGGGTCAGCAACGGGTAGTCAGGCACCGTGGATTTATTTCCGGCTGGGTGAAGTACTGCTCAACTACGCCGAAGCGCAGAATGAAGCCGCCGGTCCCGATGCCAGTGTATACGACGCCGTGAATCGAATCCGGGCGCGGGCGTCAATGCCGAACCTGCCCGTCGGCCTGACGCAGACGCAGATGCGTGACCGTATCCGGCACGAACGGCAGGTCGAGTTGGCGTACGAAGAGCACCGATACTACGACGTTCGGCGGTGGCGCATTGCCAATAGGACCGAAAACCTGCCGGTGCGCGGTGTTGCGATCACGAAAGATGCGTCGGGGGCGTTGCAGTACAGTTTCCCAACTGTGCAGGAACGCCGGTTCAACGACCGTAACTACTTCCTGCCCATCCCCCTCAAAGAAACCCAGGCCAACCCTAACCTGGTGCAGAATACGGGATACTAAGAGAGTTATAGAGTTGTAAAGTTGTAGGGTTGTAAAGTTGCTGGCGCGTTCTGGCTGACGCCGGATGGCAACTTTACAACTCTACAACTTTATAACTTTAAAACTATTCAACTCCGTTTGTAAACAAAGCCGGCTTGTCGCGGTAGGTACGGTAGGCCAGCCAGATAACGACGGCCATTGTGATGCCAAACCAGATGAATGGAAGCCGCAGATCAAGAGCTGACAATGCTCCGAAAAGCAGCGTCGTTATCAGACTGGCGAAGCCCTGTAATCCCTGCACCAGCCCGAACAGAGTCCCCCGGTCGTCGTCGTTGGTGCGTTTGGCGATCAGCCCTTCTACGATGCCCGAAATCAGGCCGATGCTCAGGCAGTCGACCGCGACCAGCCCGTACAATATGGGTGTTGATTTACCGACCAGCCCATAACCGATCAGTACTGGTACACCCAGTATAGCAAACCAGAACATGGCCCGCGTCTGGTTGAGCCGGTCGGCGAGAAACCGATAGAAGATAAAGGAGGTGATGACGCTGAACCCGCCGTAGTAGATGAAGAAGTACGAAATCGACTGCGTACCGAACTTAAGCGGCCCCAGTGCGAGATACGTAACGAAGTAGGTGTAATAGCCCTGCGTCAGGGCCAGTACCGTTCGGATCAGTACAAGCGTTTGCAGGCCGGGCCGCTCCGCTTCCTTGTCGACCAACTGCCGCCAGAGAACGACCGGGTTGATCGATTCGATGATCGTCTGCTTAAGTTTACTTTGGTCGAGCTTCTCCTTTTTCTCACTGGTCTCGCTGATCAACAAGCTAATGCCGATGTTCAGTACCGACAGACCCAGCGCAATATAGACGATGTAGCTGGTCTGCTCTTTTTCGGGGATGGTAAACAGCGTCAGCAGGCCACCCGCTACCATCGGTCCCAGCACGTTGCCCAGCGACACTATTGTACCCTGAATCCCCAGGTTCTTGACCAGATTTTCTTCCGGCGACACGTCGGTGATGGCCGAGCGGACGGTAGCGAACATCCCGTTTGTCAGGCCGTCGCTGACGCGGTTGAGTAGCAATAGACTAGCCTTAACCGGTAGTAGCAGCAGGTTAGCGAGGGCCGTTCCGATACTCGACAGAATCAGGATGGGTCTTCGGCCGATATAGTCAGCGAGTTTACCGAGCAGCGGTCCCGAAAAAAGTTGAAGTCCCAGAAACAGGGCAGTAGCGCCCGATAGCCAGAGTTCGGGGTGCGACTGATGGGCAACAAACTTGGGCATCACCGGGGAAATGGCCGCGCCAACTACCACATCAATCAGAACAAGCGCATAGATGAGTAACAACTGGCGATTCTTGAGCATGAATAGCCAATAGACCGATTAGGGCTAATGTTCACATAATCAATGAAATCGGGGTAGATTTAATGCTATATCACCCGCAGCCGGTATTTGAGGTACGTCTGCGCCAGAAGGGCGATTTTTTGTGGGTTCGGTACCCGTATACGTTGATTGCTGATCGTGGTTGCCGACAGGCGTTTTATCTTTCTGAACAGCGTCAGATAATAAGTGTATGCCAGGTAAACACCCATGCGGGCGCCAGACGGTAGTTTCAGAATACCCTTCAGTGCATCATCGAAATCGTGCTGAATATCGGCTTCAATCTGCTGCTTGGCTTTCTGCCCGAACGCGCTAAAATCGACGCCGGGAAAATACATACGGCCCCGGTCGGCGAAGTCGCTCTTCAGGTCGCGGAGGAAGTTTACTTTCTGAAAAGCCGCCCCCAGCTTGCGGGCCGATTCACGCAGGCGGTCGTATTCGGCGCCATCACCCTCACAAAATACGCGCAGACACATCAGGCCGACCACTTCCGCCGACCCGTAGATGTATTCGTTGTATCCATCGGCGTCGTATTGCTGATTGTACAAATCCATTTCCATGCTATGCAGAAACGCATCGATCAGCGGCCGGTCGATGCTGTATTGCCGAACCACCATCTGAAACGAGTGCAGTACGGGGTTCAGGCTGATACCTTCCTCGATAGCCTGATACGTATCGTGCCGAAACCGGTCGAGCAATACTTTCTTATCGTAGTCGTGAAACGTATCGACAATCTCGTCGGCGTAGCGCACAAAGCCGTAGATGGCGTAGATAGGCAGGTGGAATTTGCGGTCGAGTGTTTTGATGCCTAGGGTAAATGAGGTGCTGTACCGCTCTGTGATGAGTTTACTACATTCAAGAGCGGTGTTATTAAACAGGGCCATCATGGGCATCAAAGGCAGGTTAGTTTTGGAAGATACGTGTTGTAAATTAACTAAATTCTTTGGCAACCTCGTCAGCGACGACCAATCCGGAGATCAGCGAGGGCGGCACACCCGGCCCCGGAACGGTTAGCTGGCCGGTGTAGAACAGATTGTTTACCCGTTTGTTCTTGAGCGATGGCTTCAGCAGGGCCGTTTGCTTTAGCGTATTGGCCAGCCCATACGCGTTCCCCCGGAATGCATTGTAATCCTGCTTGAAATCAGCGTGGGCGTAGCTGCGCTTGTAGATGACGTGATTACGAATGTCGGTGCCGGTGTACGCTTCAAGCCGGTCCATCAGCATCGTGTAGTACCGCTCGCGCGTTTCTTCGTCATCCGTCAGGTCAGGGGCAACGGGAATGAGCAGGAAGAGATTTTCGCACCCTTCCGGGGCCACACTGGGGTCGGTTTTCGAGGGGGCCGACGCATAGAACAGGGGCTTCGTGGGCCAGCGGGGCGTTTCGTAAATCTCTTTCGCGTGCAGAGTAAAGTCTTCGTCGAAGAACAGGTTATGATGTTCCAGCTTCGGAATACGTTTATCGACGCCCAGATAAAACAGCAGCGACGACGGGGCCATCACCCGGCTTTTCCAGTAGGCATCGTTGTAGTTGCGCGTGTTCTCCGTCAGCAGCTTCGTATCGACGTGATTATAATCGGCACCGGCTACAACGACATCGGTTTCGAAGATGCCTTTGTCTGTCGTCACCTGTTTCACCTGCCGTTGCTTTACATCAATCGCCAAAACAGTTTGATCGTAGAGAATCTTGACCCCTTTTTCTTCCGCCAGACTGACCATGCCCTCCACGATCTTGTGCATACCACCCATTGGATACCAAGTCCCTAATGCCATTTCGGCATAATTCATCAGGCTGTACATGGCGGGTGTGTTTTCCGGCGTGGCACCGAGAAACAGAACTGGAAACTCCACGATCTCCAGCAAGCGGGGATGTTGAAAATACTTACGCGCGTGACTGGCCAATGACTGAAATACGTCGAGCCGCGCTACATCGGCCAGTAATTTCAGGCTGACAAACTCTGTTATCGACCGGCTGGGCTTCCACACAAATTTGTGCATGCCAACCTCGTACTTATAGGCGGCCTGCTTCAGGAAATCCCGCAGCCGGGGGCCGCTGCCCGGTTCGAACTGCTCGAACAAATTTTCCAGCTTGTCCAGTCCTGCCGGAAGATCGACGGCTTCGTCGGCGGCAAAAACGACTTTGTAGGACGGGTCTAGCCGGACGAGGTTGTAGTAGTCGGCGGTTTTCTTGCCGAAGCGGGCAAAGTAGCTGTCGAACACGTCCGGCATCCAGTACCAGCTCGGCCCCATATCGAAGGTAAAGCCATTGGCATTGAAAACGCGGGCCCGACCACCGGCCATGCTGTTCTTCTCAAGAATTGTGACGTCGTACCCTTTGTTGGCCAGCGACGTAGCGGCAGCCAATCCGGCAAAGCCGGCACCAATAACAAGAATGCGTTTGGGCATTGAGGAGAAATGAAAAAACCGACTAAATGTCGGTTATGCAACGGCTTGTAACAAAAAAAGTTGGACGGAATCCCATCCAACTTTTCGAACCTTCCTCTTTTTTAACCAAAAACTACTCAATCAATAATACTTAGACGACGATTCGTCAAAAAGTATCGCTTATGCGTTGTAATGTGCATAAACTTTTAATTGATCCTTCAATTCCTTGCGGGCAATGTGAATCCGGTTCTTAACCGTACCGATGGGGATATCCAGCTTTGCAGCGATCTCGTGGTACTTAAATCCGCGGAAGTGCATCATGAATGGGGTGCGATACGTATCGTCGAGGCCATTCACTGCCCGGTTGATATCTTCTTGTGCAAACGACGAATAAGCCATGTTATCTGTGCTGCTTTCCGTCGAGTTGATATAATGCAGGTTATCTGTCGTGTCGATAAACGTGTTCTTACGAACCATCCGCTGATAGTTGGTAATGAACGTGTTTTTCATGATCGTGTACAGCCATGCTTTCAGGTTAGTGCCGTCTGTATACTTGTCACGGTTCGTAAACGCCTTCAGCAGCGTATCTTGCAGGAGGTCATTAGCATCTTCTACATCTTTCGTCAGCCGAAGGGCAAAAGGACGCAGCGACTTGGATACTTTGCCAATGTGGTAGGTGAATTCGAGCGCGGTCATGATCTATGTCTGTTTTTCTGTTGAATGCTAGTTGTGTACAGTTTTGCAAAAAGCTGACCAGCCAGACCAATTCCCCAATTATGATTCAGTTAATACGGCGTAATACGTTGTCTGGCAGCCGATTACGAAAAAATGGCCTCGTGCCAGAAAAAATCTTGAACAAAAACGCCAGAAAATAGTGTAGAAGAAATTTCCCCAATGTGTGGATGTGGGGTGGGGAATCTTGTTTAATGTGGAATGGCAAAATCCTAAACAAAACGCCCCATTTATACGAGAAAAAGACTATTGCTTTAGGGTAAAGATCAATTTTTACCCAATTTGGGTGTGAGATGCGTTGTGGAGGAGTCGATAGCGCAACAGTATCGGCCCAAAAACGTAGATCGCTACAATTTTCTACACTAAACCCTCGCGTAACAGGTCGTGGAGATGCACGAACCCTTTTACCTGGTCATTTTCTGCTACAATCAGCTGCGTAATATTTCGATCCTGCATGATTTGTAAAGCCAGTACGGCATATTCATCGGGACTGACGCAGACGGGCGCGGGGGTCATTACGTCGCGGGCGTGTAAATCGAGAAACGTGTCGTGCTCGTAAGCCATCCGCCGGATATCGCCGTCCGTTATAATTCCCCGCAGTGTATTATCTGTATCAACTACTGCCGTTGCCCCCAGCCGATTCTTCGAAATGGTGAAGATCACTTCCTTCAGGGCCATATCTAGTGGCACACAGGGGCACTGATTATGGGGAAAGATGTCGGCAACTTTCATGTATAGCTTCTTGCCGAGTGACCCGCCGGGATGGTAACGGGCAAAGTCGCTGCGGGAAAAGTCGCGGGCTTCTAATAACGATACCGCCAAAGCATCGCCCAGCGCCAGCGCTACCGTAGTGCTGGTAGTGGGAGCCAGATCGAGTGGGTCGGCTTCGCAGGCGCAGTATGCGTGAAGTATATAGTCGGAATGAATGGCCAGATACGACTCGCGGTCGCTGACCATCGCAATCAACGGCACGGCGGTTCGCCGGAGCAGCGGTACCAGTACTTTTATTTCGGCCGTGTTGCCGCTTTTCGACAGTATGAGCGCTACGTCGTTGTCCTGAAGCATGCCCAGATCGCCGTGAATCGCATCGGCTGCATGCATAAACAGGGCGGGGGTACCCGTTGAATTAAGCGTCGCTACGATTTTCTGCCCGATAAGTGCGCTTTTACCCACACCACTAACCACAACCCGACCGGTAGCATTGAGAATCGTCTGGACAACGGCTTCAAACTGATCGTCGAGCAGGTCGACGGCCTGCCGGATGGCGTCGGCTTCGGCAAGCATTACCATACGTGCCGTGTTTTTGGGATTTTTTAGTACTTTCAACGGTCGTTATCGCGATGAAGAATAGTTTGCTCTGTATATTCGCTATCAGTAAAAGCAAAGATACGCAAGCGAATCAGCGTAAAGTAACTTTTGTACGATTTGTAGAATGATGCAGGTTGATCAGACAGTCCATACGACTCTCAGGGAACGCCTAAAGGAAATTTTTGGCTATAATCAGTTCCGGGGCGATCAGGAAGCGATTATTCATAGTATCCTGTTTGGGCGTAATACATTCGTAATTATGCCGACCGGAGCTGGCAAATCGCTCTGCTATCAATTGCCTGCCATTGTCAGTGAGGGCACTGCCGTGGTGATTTCGCCCCTCATTGCCCTGATGAAGAATCAGGTCGATCAGCTAAACGCATTCGGTATCAACGCGCAGTTTCTAAATTCGACCCTCTCGAAAACGGAAATGAACCGCGTCAAACGCGATACGCTGAACGGTACGCTCAAGCTGTTATACATCGCGCCGGAGTCGTTGACGAAAGAAGAAAATTTGGACTTTTTGAAGAAAGCCAACATTTCGTTCGTCGCTATCGATGAAGCACACTGTATTTCGGAGTGGGGGCACGACTTCCGCCCGGAGTACCGCAAAATTCGGGGTATCGTCGACAATATCGGCAACCTCCCCGTTATCGCCCTGACGGCAACCGCCACGCCGAAGGTGCAGCAGGACATTCAGAAGAACCTCCAGATGGAGGATGCAGACCTCTACAAAACGTCATTCAATCGAAAGAATCTTTACTACGAAATCAAGCCGAAGGTTGACGCCAAGAAGCAACTCATTAAATACGTTAAGCAGAACAAAGGCAAGTCGGGCATTATCTATTGCCTGAGCCGTAAGACGGTTGAGGAGATTGCGGAACTGCTGCGTGTCAACGACGTAAAAGCGTTGCCTTACCATGCTGGTCTGGATCCCCAAACCAGAATGCATAATCAGGATGCGTTTTTGAACGAAGACGTCGACGTAGTCTGTGCAACAATCGCCTTCGGAATGGGTATCGACAAACCCGACGTGCGTTTCGTAATTCACTACGACGCTCCCAAATCACTCGAAGGGTACTACCAGGAAACGGGCCGCGCCGGTCGCGACGGGCTGGAAGGTAACTGCGTCATGTTCTACAGCTATGATGATATTCAGAAGCTGGAGAAATTCAATAAAGACAAGTCGGTAACCGAGCGCGATAACGCCAAACACCTGCTGGGCGAAATGGTGTCGTACGCTAATCTGGGCGTTTGTCGTCGTCGGCAGCTGCTGGGTTATTTCGGTGAGTATCTTGAAAAAGACTGCGGTTTTTGCGACAACTGTACCAAGCCGTCGCCCACCTTTAAAGTGCAGAGTGAGGTTGTGCTGGCGCTGCAAACCGTACTGCAAACCGATCAGCGTTTCGACGTTTCTCACCTGAGTGATGTGCTGACGGCGACGTCGAATCAGTACGTAACGAGTTACGAACACAACCGGCTCGACGTGTATGGTAAAGGCCGGGAATACAACGAAACGGCCGAGTTCTGGTGCTCGCTGATCAAGCAGATTACCATTTACGGCTACCTCGAAAAAGACGTCGATAACTACGGCATTCTGAAGCTGACGCAGCGGGGTCTTAACTATATCGAAGATCCGTATCCGCTGACGCTGGCAAAAGACCACAATTACGATCAGGTAGCCACCGACGACGATGACGATAAGGACACTGCGCCGACGTCGGGTGGAGCGGCATACGATCAGGAGTTGCTGGGGCTGCTGAAAGCACTGCGCAAGAAAGTCGCGAAGGAAAAAAATCTGCCCCCCTACGTAATCTTCCAGGATCCGTCGATGGAAGAAATGGCCACGACCTACCCCACCACGCGGGAGGAAATGGCGCAGGTCAACGGGGTTGGCCTGGGTAAGGTGCAGAAATTTGGCAAGCCGTTTATCGATCTGATTGCCAAATACGTGGCCGACAACGACATAGAGACAGACAAGGATGTTGTCATCAAGTCGATGGTCAACAAGTCGAAGGTCAAAATTTACATCATTCAGCAGATTGACCGAAAAATTGACCTTGATGAGATTGCCGAGTCGAAGGCGCTTTCAATGGAAGATCTGATGGAGGAAATCGAGCACATCTGCTACTCTGGTACGCGGCTGAACCTCGATTACTACATCAATCAGGTAATGGACGAAGATCGGCAGGACGAGATCTTTGAATACTTTATGAGCGCCGAAACGGATAACATCGCAATCGCGATGACGCAGTTTGGGGGTGATGATTTTACCGAGCAGGACCTGCGATTGATGCGCATCAAATTCCTGTCGGAAGTAGCTAACTAAGTCAGTTCGAGGCCCCGTCGGGCCGCGTGGATAACTCCACAGACTGACGAATTCTGGAGTAATGAACATACTTTTACTAGGCTCCGGTGGCCGGGAACACGCGTTTGCGTGGAAATTGGTGCAGAGTCCGCTTTGCGATACGCTTTTGGTGGCACCCGGCAATGCCGGAACCGCACAGGTTGCCACCAACGTGCCGGTATCGGCTACCGACTTTCCGGCAATTGCTGACCTGATCCGAAGCCGAAACATTGATTTGCTGATTGTTGGCCCTGAAGAGCCGCTCGTCAAAGGGGTTGTCGATTATATTCATCAGCAGCCCGACCTGAGCAACTTACCCATCGTTGGGCCGGATGCGGAAGGGGCGCAACTGGAGGGAAGCAAAGATTTTTCCAAGCAGTTTATGGCGCGGCACGGCATTCCCACCGCTGCGTCGCAGACCTTCACCGCCGATACACTGACCGACGGACTGACGTATCTGGATAGTCATTCGCTGCCTGTTGTGCTGAAAGCCGACGGGCTGGCGGCTGGTAAAGGCGTTATCATTGCTGAAACCGTCGCGGAGGCCAAACAAACGCTGACCGACATGCTCAGCAACGGCCGCTTCGGATCAGCCGGTAGCAAGGTGGTTATCGAACAGTTTTTGCGTGGTATCGAATTGTCGGTGTTTGTATTGTCGGACGGGGTGAACTACAAGATTCTACCCGAAGCAAAAGATTACAAACGTATCGGGGAAGGCGATACGGGGCCAAACACGGGCGGTATGGGTGCAGTATCGCCGGTGGTATTCGCGACGAAATCATTTCTGGAAAAAGTCGAGGAGAAAGTCGTCAAACCAACGTTAACTGGTTTGCAGCAGGATGGCATTCAGTACCGCGGGTTTATCTTCATCGGGTTGATGAAAGTCAACGGTGAGCCATACGTAATTGAGTACAACGCCCGGATGGGCGATCCGGAAACAGAGGTCGTGCTGCCGCGCATTCAGACCGATTTTGCGGAGCTGATGCTGGCAGCAGGCCGGGGCGAACTCGATACAATAAGTCTGCAAGTGTCGCCCCAAACGGCCGTAACAACGGTCGTGGTATCGGGTGGGTATCCCGACGCATACGAAACCGATAAAATCATTTCGGATTTGGAGCGTTTAGAAGATGTGACTGCGTTTCATGCGGGCACGAAAGCGCAGGACGGTCAGGTATTGACCAACGGCGGGCGGGTACTGGCGCTCACAGCGCAGGCCAACTCGCTTGAAAACGCCGTCAGAAAGTCGCAGGAAGCGGCTCGGCGTGTTCAGTTTGAGGGAAAACAATACCGAAAAGATATCGGTCTCGACCTGATTCGGTATTCCGATTAGAACGGAGTTATAAAGTTGCAAAGTTGTAGAGTTGTAGAGTTGACTCCGCCGGTATACTAACGCGCAAGCCAACTTTACAACTCTATACCTTTACAACCATACAACTATATAAGTTATGTCATGCAAATCGTGTGCAACCGGCGGGTGCGGAACCCAGCGCGGAGCCGCCGACAAACCGGGCGAAAAAACAGCCGGTTGCGGCTCCGCCGGTGGATGTAGCACAGGCGGTTGCAACAAATTGAATTCGTTCGACTGGCTGAGCGACATCGCCATGCCCGGTCCTAAGAAATACGACGTTGTTGAAGTAAAATTCAAAGGCGGTCGCAAAGAATACTACCGCAACGTTCATCAGCTCGACCTGACCACCGGCGATTACGTCGTGGTCGAAATGCAGTCGGGCTTCCACATTGGTTCGGTGTCGTTGCAGGGTGAATTGGTGCGGTTACAGGTGAAGAAGCGTGGCGTTAAAGTCAACGACGATACCAAAGTTGTTCACCGAATCGCGACGCCCAAAGACATGGACCGCCACGAGCAGGCCATGCTTCGTGATCTGCCTGCCCTCTACCGGGCCCGCGAGATTATCCGCGAACTGAAGCTGAATATGAAACTCTCCGACGTGGAGTTTCAGTCTGACAACACTAAAGCGACATTCTTCTACTCGTCAGAAGAGCGGGTCGATTTTCGGGAGCTGATCAAGATGCTGGCGGGTGAATTCAAAGCCCGCATCGAGATGCGTCAGATCAGTCTGCGGCAGGAAGCAGGGCGGCTGGGAGGTATCGGGTCGTGTGGTCGCGAATTGTGTTGCTCGACCTGGCTCACCGACTTCAAGAACATTGCGACCTCGGCCGCACGCTATCAGAATCTGTCACTGAATCCGGCCAAGCTGTCGGGACAGTGTGGGCGATTAAAGTGCTGCCTGAACTACGAGCTGGATACGTACATGGATGCCCTGCGCGACGTTCCATCGATCGACAAACCGCTTGAAACGCAGAAAGGCCGGGCCTGGCTTCAGAAGACTGATATCTTCCGCAAGCTGATGTGGTTTGGGTACAGTTCAGAAAGTACGTGGCACCCACTACCGATCAGTCGTGTTACTGAAATTCTTGAACTCAACAAGCGGGGTGTTATCCCCGAATCGTTTGAGGTGCTGACGCCAGTTGGTGAGAAAGAGCCCGTTAAAGCGGCTGCGCTGAACAGCGATCTGCAAAAGCTCGACGCCAAGTATGCTACGCGCAGCAGCAGTGCCAGAAAGAAAAAGAAGAAGTCGAAAGGTAGCGGTAGTAAGCCAGCCGGTGCTACATCAAAACCAATCGGCAACGACAACGCGTAACGCAAGTCGTTTGAGAACAGCGGAGTAGACTACTGTGGCCCAACTGGCGTCGGCAATGGTCTACTCCGCTGTTTTTATAGCCCTGCCTTCGTGGTGATGAGCAGCAGGCCCTGCTTCGCATTTGGTCCGTACAGCATTTCCGCCCTGACGCTGTCGAGGGTAGTGATCGACGCGACATCTGCTTGTTTCAGTCGCTTGATTTGAGCCACTGTCGCCACCTTACCATCCAGTATATAAGTCGGTTCGCCTGTTGTCCGGGAACGCAGCCAGTCCGGAGCCGCTCGCCTGACCGCGGGGTCCTGCTTCGCCAGCGACCGAAAAGCAGGGTTTAGGTGCGTGCCGGGAAAAATAACCGGCGCTGGTGCCTGTTTATACGATGGCTGAACCGCTTGTTTAGCCTTTCCAGGCTGCACTGAGTCGATGGCAATCCAGCTCTTCGCCGGTGTGCCAATTACCCGGCTGGCCGAAACAGTAAGTAATACGATCAAAAAAGTGAACCGTTTCATTCGTTGGATTACGCTGTTGGATGAACGCTTCTTTGACCAGAATGATGTCGCTCGGTTTAACGGCCCGGCCTATCGGGAGCTACCTGTGTGGGAAGGGCTAAAACCGGGAGCAGTTAGGCTGCGTCACATGCATGAATGGCAATCGCAACGGCCAGAACTGATTTAAGTAAAACTTGTCAGAACGATTCGTGAATGAGTATCAGACCTATTTGTTTACCACGTACAGAAGCAGTGCAACAGTTACCACACGCTTGTTGACGGGGTCATATTTCGTCCTTTTCACAACGGCATACAGCCTATCTGCTGTCAATAAGTCAACCGCGTTTACATCAGCTGGCTGATTATTAATGAAGATGGCTGCTGCTTTACTTTCGTCGTCAACTACCAACGACTTGTTTGCCTTCACCAGAATCCCGCTGATTTTGGTTGATTTATTGTCGAAATAAGCCCGGTCGTATCGGGTAGATACACCATCGGGAGCAGGGATTTTCCACCTGGCATGATAAATCATTGTCTCTAGCTCAGGGTAGCTAGTCGATTCAATAATTGCTTCTTCGTCGTTCGTCGAGGTGCGCCGGAGCGCCATGGGAAACGATTGGGCTACATCGTTTATAGAGCTAATACCCCTGCTTTTGTCGAAAGGGCCAATCAGAACGTAACCAGCTATCGTTGTGATTGGCATTCTGCCATCAGTCGCTGTATCACAACTACTTGCTGATCCACCATTTATTCTGGCGATGGTAACGTCGATTTGGTCGATGTAAGAAAGAGAGGGATCGTATTTTATCTGGCGAAGCTGAAGCTTGTGGTTATGCTTGTTCAGTTCGTGTTGCAGACCGCCCAGATCGTCCAGCGATGTCTTTGGCGTAATGATCCAGTACAGGACGTTGCCTCGATAAACAACAAGCCGCGACTGACTGACTTGAGCAGAATCAGTGAGAACTGTTTTCTCCGCTGGATTGGCGATGGCTGTTTCAACCGATTGAGCTAACATTTTCGTACGTACGTCCGTATGCCCTGTATCGCTCGGGATGTATGGTGCTAGCGTCGGCTCATTCTCTGTACTTGTCCCCGCGGATGATACCTCTACAGCCCGGGCCACGGGAGCCACTAGCTGTTCCGCCTTGTGTCGTGCGAATGCCGTTACCATAGTCAGGCTCAAAGTCATGACAACCGGATACTTGAGCATATGGAACCAGCGCGACCGCTGGCGGTTCATCATCCTGATTCGATCGCGGAGTTGCGACGCACTAAAGGAATTCGTAATGGGTAATGAGCCCGACGCTATGCTGACCTTAACCAGGTTATACTGATACGTTCTGGCGTCCACCCCTTCGGCCAGAACAGCCTGGTCGGCGCAGAATTCGAGCGTTTGGTGAACGAGTCGGCGAAAGAGGTAGGCCGCCGGGTTCAGCCAGAACACAGCGCAGACGCTTTCCGCCATAATCATGTCCAGGCTATGCCGCTGGCGAACATGGACGCGCTCGTGCCGCAGAATCTGATCTAGTTCATCCCCCGTATGCCGGGCCGGGTTTAGCACTACCCAGCGGAGAAATGAAAACGGCGCACTGACTGCGGAGTTTGTTACCAGCGTAAATGCATCGAATTGCTCCCGGTCTGAGCGTCGGACAAGCCGCCAGATCGACAGTAACTGAAGCACAAAACGCCCGGCCAGCAGGATCAGGCCAGTCAGGTAAATACCAATGAGAGCCAGTTGCCACGACCAGCCAAAACGTGCCAGTCGGCGGATGGGCGCAACCGGGTACGCGCGTCCATTGGGAAATGTGATGGTAACGGGCGGGTGGGGTGGTGCCTGGGGTAGCACTTTCGGCGCAATAACCTGTGCTGTGTGCTGCATGGCAAACCGCACCCGATCGGGACGCCAGTCGGGAAACTGTAGGGCTGGTAAAATCAGCACCGACAGAATACCCAGCCAGAGCATCAGGCGATTGGTCTGAAAAAACGTTTCGCGCCGGAGGAGTAAGTAAAAAGCTACGCTCACCACGGTCAGCAGCCCATTGGCCAGCAACACATAACGCAGTGTTTCCATCGTTGTAGAGATGACGCAGGGTGGTGAAGCGGTAAAACTTACTTTTTCTGTTCGATGAGGGCTAGAATCTCGCGCAGTTCGTCGGCCGAAATCTTCTCATTTTCAGCAAAGTAGCTAACCAGATTCTTGTATGAATTATCGAAATAATCGCCAACGACCTTTTTCAGAACGAAGCGGTTTTGATAAAATTCTTTCGAGATAATAGGGTAATACTCGTGGGTATTGCCGAAGGCTTTGTGACCCACGTACCCTTTTTCTTCCAGATTACGGATGATCGTCGATACCGTGTTGTAGTGCAGAGGAGGATCGGTGAAAAGCGGTACCATGTCTTTCACGTAAGCCTGCTCCAGCTTCCACAGCACCTGCATGACTTCCTCTTCTTTAGCTGTCAATTTCTCCATAAATCAAAGTTATAACTAGTAATGTCGTTTGCAAACTATTGTCGTAGTTTTTTTGCTGCTTGGCACCCTTCGCTGCCTGTCGTAGCTTTGCCTGTTCGCCTGAATCGATTTATGAAACAAACGGGTCTGCTTCTACTGCTATTAACGGGGCTACTTACCGGCTGCGACTCCAACGCTGTTTTTAAAGAGTATACCGACATCAAAGACGAGAAGTGGTACATCAAAGATGCGCCGTCGTTCACGTTTGAGATCAAAGACGCGTCAGTTCCATACAACCTGTACTACAACCTGCGCAACAATCTGTCGTACGGCTATTACAACCTGTATCTGACCCGCTATCTGCGCGACAGTTCGGGCAAAGAAATAGAGTCGAAGCTGGATGAGCTGATTCTGATGGACCCCAAAACGGGTAAGCCCAACGGCGACGGGCTGGGCGATCTGTTCGACCACAAGTTTCTGTTTAAACGGAATTACCGGTTTCCTGGGCCGGGTAAATACACCATTCAAATCCGGCAGTATATGCGGCAGGACCCCCTGCTGAACGTGCAGAGCGTTGGTATCACTGTCGAACAGGCCACACCAGCCAATTCACCGAACTAATGCTTATCCGGCTTATCCGTTCCAATTACCAGTTCTTCCTGCCTTACGCGGTACTGTTGCTGGTGGTCGGTGTACTGCAACTGACGCGTTCACAGGAGCAACTGATGCAATGGGTCAACGTACGGAACACGCTCACTGCCGACGAAATTTTCCCGTACGCTACCTACCTCGGCGATGGCGTCTTCTTTGTTTTCGTCTGCCTGTTGCTGGCAATCAACAACCGGCGAATCGGGGCTATGGCGTTTGCCAGTTTCGCGCTGTCGTCGCTGGTAT
This sequence comes from Spirosoma rhododendri, assembly GCF_012849055.1. Lineage (NCBI taxonomy): Bacteria > Pseudomonadati > Bacteroidota > Cytophagia > Cytophagales > Cytophagaceae > Spirosoma > Spirosoma rhododendri. The sequence goes on from NZ_CP051677.1 coordinate 1,843,831, forward strand.
CGTTATTCCTTAAGCTGGTGGTGTTTCCGCAGTCGGTACGGCCCCTGAAGATGTTTGAGCATTCGACCTACCAATACCACATCATCAAGGGGCTGGATATTCACAGTTACAATAGCTTCCCGTCGGGCCATACGACATCGGCCTTTGCGCTGTTCGGCATGATGGCACTGATTGACGAACGAAAGGGACGGGGCTGGTTTTTTCTGCTCCTGGCGGCTATGACGGGCTACTCGCGGGTGTACCTGTTTCAGCACTTTGTCGAAGATGCCTACGTCGGTTCGATCGTTGGTACAGTCTCAACCCTTGTCGTGTACTTGCTGATGTATCGTTGGGTGACCCAATACCAAAAGAAAGACCGGCCAACGGTATAAACCGGGCCGGTCAGGAAAACAAGGCAGACTGATTTACCGCAGGCGGTCGGAGCCGCGCACCAGCTTTTCGTCGCGCCGGATAAAGCGGTTCGCCAGCGCATTGAAGATCAACGCAGCAATCAGCGCATAGAATCCCGGCAGGTAATCGCCCTGATCGCCGGGGTTACCGTAACTCTTACCCATGTAAAGCGTACGGTACAGCACAATACCCATGATAGCCGTCAGCATAATGGCGTTGACGGCACACAGAGCCGTTTGCGTCAGGCGATTCCGGTATTGAAAGACGGCATACAGCGATATCACACCGACAATAGCAATCAGCAGAGCCAGATACCAGACCGGTGTAACGGCTGTAGCAGGCGCCAGCTGCTGAGGCAACCCCGCCTGCGGAGCTACGACTTGCTGCTGACTGTACTCCAGCGCCGTTAGCTGGGCTATTTCTGGCGACTGCCTGCCCATCTTTACCCAGATTGGGTTCGCCAGTGCCACAACCATACAAATGGTGATTAGTACTAAAAATATGCTTTGAACGCGTTGAATCATAGATACGTCTGTGAGGTTGTATGCTACAAAAGTAGCCGAAAAAAAAAGGATATGAGTACAACTATTCGGGTGGCTATGACGGCCGACGGATCGCATACGCTGGTGAACGGCGATTTTGAAAAAAGCTACCACTCCGTCTACGGCGCTTTACAGGAATCGCAGCGGGTGTACATTGAACTGGGTTTGCTGCCCGCCTTTGAACGGTTTCCGGCCAATCCGATTACCTTGTTTGAAATGGGTTTTGGGTCGGGGCTGAACGCACTTCTGACGCTCCGTGAAGCGGAGCAGCACCAGCGGCCGGTACATTACGTGGCTATCGATACCGACCCTGTACCGTCCAGCGAAACTCAACAGCTAAACTTCGACCAACTACTGGGTACGCACCATCTCGATGCCCTGCACGAGGCACCCTGGAATACAGTCGTAGCCATAACACCGTATTTTACACTGGAAAAGCGGCAGAGCCGGTTACAGGATTTTGACACCGATCAACGCTTTCACCTTGTTTATTTCGACGCGTTCTCGCCGACCTCCCAGCCCGAACTGTGGGAGGCCGATATGTTCGGAAAACTGGCGGGGTTCTTGTTACCGGGTGGATTACTAACAACGTATTGTTCGAAAAGCGTTGTGCAGCGCGCCATGCGGACGGCTGGCCTGACGGTCGAAAAGCACTCCGGGCCCCACTACAAACGGAACGTGCTGCGGGCGGTCAAAAGTTGATCGACCACTAATTTTATTCACGGTTGAACGTTACAACACTGACGGGTAGCTCCATACAGACAAACGCCCCATCCAGCTATGAATCGTATCCTGTTTTTCACCGTTGCACTGGGGCTATTCGTCACTTGTGCGTTCCGAATGCCTGTGCCAGCCAGCAAACCGGCTGTCGTCAAGAATGAACCAAGGCATATCAAATGGCTGACGGTTCAACAAGCCTACGCACTAACCCAGAAGCAACCCCGCAAATTTGTCATCGACGTATACACCGATTGGTGTGGCTGGTGTAAGGTCATGGACCGGGAAACCTTCTCGAATCCCGCCATCGTCGATTACGTCAACGCCAACTACTATCCGGTCCGCTTCAACGCAGAGCAAACGGCTGACGTTGTGCTGGGCAAGCAAACATTCAAGTATGTCGGTGGAGGGAGCCGGGGTGTCCACGAATTGGCGGCTGCCTTGCTCAAAAATCAGATGAGCTACCCGACTACGGTGTTTATGGATGAAAAATTCAACCTGATTCAGCCGATTCCCGGCTACCTGGAGCCGCGTTTGTTTCACCAGATCATCACCTACTTCGGTGGCGACAACCATCAGAAAGAACCCTTCGATCAGTACAAAGCTGGTACTTACACCCGCACGCATAAAACAACGCTGGCGGGTCGATAACCGGTTAAACATTTGGTATAGTGCAGAAAGCGCAGTCAATTGGCTGCGCTTTCTGTTTAGGTGGAAAAATTAAATTATCTGTAAATTTGACCCCTTACACTCAACACAATTACGCGTGTACTACATGAATCATCAACTAGTGAAACTGGCCTTCGCAGCCCTTGCTTTACAGGCATCGGGCGCAATGGCTCATGTGATCGTGCCACCAGTCAAGAAAAACGCTGCTGTGGCCCCATCAGCCCCCCGAAAATTCATTGACCCGCAGAACATGGATACGTCCGTCAGGCCGGGCGACAACTTTTATCTGTACGCCAATGGCAACTGGCTGAAGAAGAATGAAATTCCGGCGTCGAAAACGTCGTGGGGGAGTTTCAATGAGCTGCGCGACAAAAGCGTGGGTGCCATGAAAACGCTGCTGGAAGATGCGGCCAAAACAACCACGAAAGGACGACTCTACCAGATGGTTGGCGATTTCTACACCAGTGGTATGGACACGGCCACTATCGATCAGCGGGGCTTCGAGCCGATTAAACCGGAGTTGGCCCGCATCGACAAGGTCAACAACAAAGACGCATTCTTCGACGAACTGGCTTATCAGCGGATGCAGGGTAACGGCATGCTGTTTGGCTTCGGTATCACGCAGGATCGCAAGAACGTCACCAAATACCTACCGTCGTTTGGGCAGGGCGGCACTTCGCTCCCCGACCGCGATTACTACCTGAAAAACGATAGCCGTAGTCAGAAAGTCCGCGATGCTTACCGGGACAATGTCACGAAAATGTTTGGCCTGATCGGGGAAGAACCGACCCAGGCATCGCAGGATGCCGACGTCGTGCTGCGGCTGGAGACAGCACTGGCAAAGGCACAGATGGCGCGGGTTGAGATGCGTGATCCGTACAAGACATACAACAAACTGACGGTAGCCAACTTCAGCCAGCAGACGCCCGGCATCAACTGGGCCGATCAACTGGTGAAGTTTGGGGTTAAAGGTCAGGATACGGTGTTAGTGCAGAGCCCGGCGTTTTACAAATCGCTCGACAGTCTGGTAACCGCCACACCTATCGAAGACCTGCGCACGTACATGCGCTGGAACATCATAAAAGACGGTGCACCCTACCTGAGCGATGCATTCTTTAAACAGAACTTTGCCTTCTCCCGCGTTCTGACGGGACAAAAGGTGCAGACCCCCCGTTGGGAACGCATCAGTGGCCTGATCGATGGGTCGTTGGGCGACTTACTCGGGCAGCTCTACGTACAGACCTACTTCAAGCCGGAAGCCAAGCAGCGCATGCTGGCCCTGGTTGATAACCTTGAAGCTTCTTACAAAGAGCACATCAAAAACCTCGACTGGATGAGCGAAGAAACCAAGAAGCGGGCGCTCAACAAACTGACGTCGTTCAAGCGCAAAATTGGGTATCCAGACAAGTGGAAGAACTACGACGGCGTAACGGTAACCCGCAACGACTTCTATGGTAACGTAAAGTCGGTCAGCAAATGGCGTTACAATTACATGATCAACCGCCTGGGTAAGCCCGTCGACAAAACGGAATGGAGCATGACCCCGCCAACGGTAAATGCTTATTACAGCCCCGTCAACAACGAGATCGCTTTTCCTGCGGCTATCCTCCAGTTTCCCTTCTTCGACTTCGATGCTGATGATGCGGTTAACTACGGCGGTATAGGAGCCGTAATCGGCCACGAAATGACCCACGGCTTCGACGATTCCGGTCGTCAGTACGATGCCGACGGTACACTGCGCGACTGGTGGACAAAAGATGACGCTGATAATTTCAAGAAGCGGGCCGATCAGGTAAAAGAGCAGTTCTTTGGCTTCAAAGTGCTTGATACACTCAAAGTCAACGGCCAACTGACACTGGGCGAAAACTTGGCTGACCTTGGTGGGCTGGCTATTGCTTACGATGCATTCAAGAAAACCGCGCAGGGTAAATCGATGGGTAAAAAGGCCGCTATAGATGGCTTTACCCCCGATCAACGGTTTTTCCTGTCGTGGGCACAGGTGTGGCGGGTAAACATGCTCCCTGAAACGCAGGCGCAGCAAATTCTTACCGACCCGCACGCACCGGGTATGTACCGTTGTAATGGTCCACTCTCGAACATCGATGCGTGGTACCAGGCGTTCAACGTGCAGTCTGGCAACACGATGTACAAAAAGCCTGAAGACCGTATTAAAGTGTGGTAGTACACCGAGTTGCCAACACGTCAATAAGCCGCACCTGTCAGTACAGGTGCGGCTTATTTGCAAATGACATTGTACGTTTACGTTGCCAACCTAAACCACCCGACCGATGAAGCATAGCCTGTTCCTTTTCGCTGTTCTTTCTATCCTTGTCAGTTGCCAGTCGAAGCAAAAGCAAGCAGACAATACGACTGAATCCGCAGCTGCGCCTGACAGTACCGCCAGCCTGGCCAAACGTCCGGGCCCCGAGGCTCCGCGTTCAGCTGCCGATCGACTTGTGCGGGCGCTGTACTTCGAACATCAGAAAACCGATAACCCATTCCGCACTACAGACCAGACCTTGGTTGAGCAGTTTTTCACCAAAGCCATTTCTGCTCAACTAGTGAAAAGCAAACCGGCTGTCAAGAACGACCTGCTGTTCAAGACTCCAGACAGCAGGGTTAAAAAGACATGGGTCGAGCCAGCGGCAGTGGGCGGCAGCCGGGCCGTCGTTTACGCAACGTTCGAAGACAAGGGCGAGAAGAAAGAAGTCAGGTTGGAGTTGAATCAGATAGCCGGGCGCTGGCGCATTAGCGAAATGACCTATCCGGATGGCTCAACGCTGACGGGGTTGCTCGGCAAGTAATGCAGGGAAAAGAATTATTTTTAAGATACTTGTTGACAACACGATAAAAGCGTGTAGTTTTGCAACTCCAAACCGGAAACGGGGCGGAAATTGTTCTTTACGAGTGTCTTTTGGGGAGTTTCCAGAGTGGCCAAATGGATCAGACTGTAAATCTGCTGGCGTACGCCTTCGGAGGTTCGAATCCTCCACTCCCCACCACAGAAAGTTATAAAGTTCTATAGTTTGTTAGTTGTAAAGTGTGCGCGCAGGCGACTAAACCTTGCAACTGTTGACTCTAAAACTCTATAACTTTTTTTTGCGGAAGTAGCTCAATTGGTAGAGCGATAGCCTTCCAAGCTATAGGTTGCGGGTTCGAGACCCGTCTTCCGCTCCAAAGACTAAGTTGAGAAGTTCTCCGGTCAAAAAGTTGTAAAATTCTTGCAATCGCGATAGCAACTTTACAACTCTGAAACTGTAAAACTCTACAACTTTTTTTACAAGCCGTTATAGCTCAGCGGTAGAGCACTTCCTTGGTAAGGAAGAGGTCCGGGGTTCAAGTCCCCGTAACGGCTCAAGACTTCTTCGGAGGTCTTTTTTAAATTGAAGCCGCCCGTGCGGTTTTAGGCCGAAACGGTGTCAGTCTCAATTGGAGTTGATCTCGTCCGGCTTGATTGACGTTCAGCGAGTTCATCCAAAAACAAACAACAGTTCACAATAGCGTTTTAAAAACATGGCAAAAGAGAATTTTGACCGCTCGAAACCGCACGTAAACATCGGTACGATTGGTCACGTTGACCACGGTAAAACGACGCTGACGGCTGCCATTACGAAAGTGCTGGCCGAAAAGGGTCTGGCCGCAATTCGGGACTTCTCCTCGATTGACAACGCTCCGGAAGAAAAAGAGCGTGGTATCACTATCAATACATCGCACGTTGAATATTCAACGGCAAACCGTCACTACGCACACGTCGACTGCCCAGGCCACGCTGACTATGTGAAGAACATGGTAACGGGTGCTGCTCAGATGGACGGCGCTATCCTCGTGGTAGCTGCTACCGACGGACCAATGCCCCAGACTCGTGAGCACATCCTGCTCGCCCGTCAGGTAGGCGTACCCCAGCTTGTTGTGTTCATGAACAAAGTCGACATGGTCGACGATCCTGAACTACTTGAGCTGGTTGAAATGGAAATCCGCGAACTGCTGAGCTTCTATAACTTCGACGGCGACAATATCCCAGTTATTCAAGGTTCGGCTCTTGGTGGTCTGAACGGCGATGCCAAGTGGGTAGCTACCATCGAAGACCTGATGCAGAACGTGGATGACTTCATCCCCCTGCCTCCTCGTCAGACGGACCTGCCATTCCTGATGCCGGTCGAAGACGTGTTCTCGATCACGGGTCGTGGTACGGTTGCTACCGGTCGTATCGAGCGTGGAGTTATCAACTCGGGTGATCCAGTTGAAATCCTGGGTATGGGTGCTGAGAACCTGAAGTCGGTTGTAACGGGTGTTGAAATGTTCCGGAAAATTCTGGACCGTGGCGAAGCCGGTGACAACGTAGGTCTGCTGCTCCGTGGTATCGAAAAAACCGATATCCGTCGTGGTATGGTAATCTGTAAGCCTGGTTCGGTAACCCCGCACATGAAGTTCAAGGCTGAGGTTTACGTACTGTCGAAAGAAGAAGGTGGCCGTCACACGCCATTCTTTAACAAATACCGCCCCCAGTTCTACTTCCGTACCACGGACGTAACGGGTGAGATCGTCCTGCCCGCTGGTGTAGAGATGGTAATGCCAGGCGATAACATCACGATTGAAGTAACGCTGATCAACAAGATCGCCATGGAGAAAGGTCTCCGTTTCGCTATCCGCGAAGGTGGTCGCACCGTAGGTGCTGGTCAGGTTACGGAAATCCTCGACTAGTAATCAATAAAGAGCAAGTGCATTTCTTCACGGGAATGCACTTGTTTTTTTAAGATAATCCCGTACTTTTGCAGTCCGTTTCGGAAGCAACCGTAACGGACTTTTTTTAGGTAGTAGCACGACTCGTCGATACACGGGTGTAGTTCAAGGGTAGAATAGCGGTCTCCAAAACCGTTGATGGGAGTTCGAATCTCTCCACCCGTGCTAATCCTGATTCTATAATGGACAAGTTTGTTTCGTTTCTGAAAGCCTCCTGGGAGGAAGTTCAGCACAACGTGACTTGGCCTAAATTCAGCGATCTCCAGTCTAGTTCAACGCTGGTACTGGTGGCCTCGCTGATTTTTGCGCTAATGGTCGGGCTGATTGACCTGGTGTTTGAGAATGCACTCAACGCGTTCTACCAGTCATTCTAAAGTGGGTTGTCAGGCTGCCTGATCAGGTGGCAGACGTAACCTCTTAACGATAGTTTCTTATGAGCGGCATACAATGGTACGTTATCCGGGCCGTTTCGGGACAGGAGAAGAAAATCAAGTCTTATCTCGATAACGAAATCATCCGGCAAAAGTTGGACGAAGTCATTCCGCAGGTGTTGATTCCAGCGGAGAAGGTATACGAAATGCGCAATGGTAAAAAGCGTGTTCGGGAGAAGTCATTTTTTCCGGGTTATATCCTGATTTCGGCTGATTTGGGAAATAACCGTGTCCTTGACATGATCCTCAACATGCCTGGTGTACTGGGCTTTTTGGGAAACTCGCAGGTTGGCACCACGTCGAAAGTTCCGGTTCCCCTGCGGGAGGCAGAAGTTCGTCGGATCTTGGGTAAGGCTGAAGAAGAGGCACAGGAAGTTGCCGCGCCAACAGTTGCTTATCTGAAAGGCGAATCAGTAAAGGTAGTTGATGGCCCGTTTGGTGGGTTCATTGGTACAGTAGAAGAAGTATTTGACGACCGGAAGAAACTGAACGTCGTCGTGAAAATATTTGGCCGGAACACTCCGGTAGAACTCAGTTACGCACAAGTAGAAAAGGAAGCCTAGTTGATTCAACTGGTCTTCCGGGATGCGGCATCTTATGCTTCCCTCAGAAGATGACCCATCAACCCAAGCTGATCTATTGCGAAAGGGGTGCGGGCCGGTTATGTGACTAGCTGGCTAAGGAACCGTAAGCGATAGGTTGTAACTAAATTACCACAATGGCAAAAGAAGTAGGTGGCTATGTAAAGCTGCAAGTCAAAGGCGGGCAGGCTAACCCCTCACCTCCGATCGGTCCTGCATTGGGTTCCAAAGGTTTGAACATCATGGAATTCTGCAAGCAGTTCAACGGCCGTACGCAGGACAAGATGGGTATGGTATTGCCAGTTTTGATCACGTATTATAAGGACAAGTCCTTTGATTTCGTCATCAAAACGCCCCCTGCGCCGATCCTGCTGATGGAAGCAGCTAAACTGAAAGGTGGCTCTGCTCAACCCAACCGGAAAAAAGTTGGTTCAGTAACGTGGGATCAGGTTCGGACCATTGCCGAAACCAAGATGCCCGATCTTAACTGCTTCACAGTTGAGTCGGCAATGCGTCAGGTAGCTGGAACGGCCCGCAGCATGGGTATCACCGTAAGCGGTGCTTCCCCCTTTGAGAACTAACAGACTTGCTGAGCAAACACAGAAATGGGTAAGCTAACGAAAAAACAAAAAGAAGCGCTGACGAAGTACGATGCTGCTAAAGAATACTCGCTCCAGCAGGCAGCCGAGATTCTCAAGGAGATTTCGTACACGAAGTTTGATGCTTCTGTGGACATTGATGTCCGGCTGGGCGTTGATCCGCGTAAAGCCGACCAGATGGTACGTGGCGTAGCTACGCTGCCACATGGTACGGGTAAGACGGTTCGCGTGTTGGTGCTTTGCACCCCGGACAAGGAGAACGAAGCGAAAGAAGCCGGAGCTGACTACGTTGGCCTCGACGACTATATTCAGAAGATCGAGCAGGGCTGGACGGACATCGACGTGATTATCACGATGCCGAACGTCATGGCTAAAGTTGGTCGTCTGGGTAAAGTGCTGGGTCCTCGCGGGCTGATGCCAAACCCGAAGTCGGGTACGGTGACGCCGGAAGTAGGCAAGGCTGTTCGCGAAGTGAAGGCTGGTAAAATCGACTTCAAAGTTGACAAAACCGGTATCATTCATACCAGTATTGGTAAAGTATCGTTTACGCCGGAAAAACTGGCCGAGAACGCGCAGGAGATTATCGCTACGCTGATGCGTCTGAAGCCTTCATCGGCTAAAGGCACGTACGTGAAAACGATCAACCTGTCGAGCACGATGAGTCCGGGAGTAACGATTGACAAAGGCACAGTAGCCGGTATATAAGCCATGAAGCGCGAGGACAAAGGAGCAATTATTGAGGAATTGACTGGCAAGTTTCAGTCGACTCCCTTCTTCTACATCACGGAAGCCAATGGCATGACGGTAGCCGAAGTCAACGAACTTCGTCGGAAATGCTTTGAGCAGGGTATCGAGTACAAAGTGGTGAAAAATACCTTCATTAAGAAGGCTCTCGAAACCCTGGACGCGGATTATACCCCGTTCAACGATACGGTGCTGCAAGGGCAGTCGGCGGTGATGTTTCACCCTGACAATGCTAAAGCACCGGCAAAACTCATCAAAGAGTTTCGCAGAACGAGTGAGAAGCTACAATTGAAAGGCGCGTCTATCGACAGCAGCCTGTTCATTGGCGCTGATCAGCTTGACACGCTCATCGCGCTGAAAAGCAAAGAAGAGCTTGTTGGCGAAATTATCGGTCTGTTGCAGTCGCCCGCCAAGAATGTCATCTCGGCACTTCAGGGTGGTGGTAACAAACTGGCCGGTATCCTCAAGACGCTGTCGGAGCGCGAGGAAGCCGCTTAATTACCAATCCGATATCTATTTTTCAATCTTGTATCACAATCAAATTTAGAATACGACAATGGCAGATTTGAAAGCGTTCGCTGAGCAGCTTGTAAGCCTGACGGTTAAAGAAGTTAACGAACTGGCTACCATTCTGAAAGATGAGTACGGTATTGAGCCAGCAGCCGCAGCTCCGGTAATGGTTGCCGGTGGTGCAGGTGCAGGTGATGCTGCTCCAGCCGCTGCTGAGAAAACATCGTTCGACGTTGTTCTGAAGTCGGCTGGTGCTGCTAAGCTAGCTGTGGTGAAACTGGTGAAAGACCTGACGGGTCTGGGCCTGAAAGAAGCCAAAGAACTGGTAGACAGCGCTCCGAAGCCGGTTAAAGAAGGTGTAGCTAAAGACGAAGCTGAATCGCTGCGTAAGCAACTCGAAGAAGCTGGTGCTGAAGTTGAAGTAAAATAAGCAACCGCTTACTTACATATTACTCTAAGCAGGAGAGGCCAGACACATTGTCTGGTCTTTTCCTGCTTAGAGATTTTTTGTCTATGCACTTGCAAAAGACAAACTTATTATTATTGCCTTACGTTGTCTATTTATCCCCCTTGGATTGGGTGACGTCCGGGGTCTGAATAGCCGCTTAGTTCGAATGCTGTTGCAACTCTTCGCAATACATTCACATAGAATCGGTTACGCACTAAACGAAGTACAATCTTGGCTACAAACGCGAAAATCAGTACGCGCAAAAATTTTGCGACGATTCAGCCAGTGATTGAATATCCCGATTTTCTGGATATTCAGGTCAAATCCTTCAAAGATTTTTTCCAGCTTGACACACCTTCCAACCAACGGTCGGAGGAGGGTCTATTCAAGGTGTTTCAGGAAAACTTCCCGATTTCTGATTCCCGTGAGAACTTCAAGTTGGAGTTTATCGACTATCTGGTCGATCCCCCTAAGTACTCGGTTGATGAATCTATCGACCGGGGATTAACGTATTCTGTCCCGCTCAAAGCGAAACTGCGTCTGTCGAACAATGACCCCGACAACGAAGATTTCGAGACGATCGAGCAGGAAGTGTTTCTGGGAAACATCCCATATATGACCGAAAAGGGTTCGTTCGTCATCAACGGTGCTGAACGGGTGATTGTTTCGCAGCTCCACCGGTCGCCGGGCGTGTTCTTCTCGATGAGCAAGCACACGAATGGTACCAAACTTTATTCGGCGCGTATCATTCCATTCAAAGGGTCGTGGATTGAATTCTCGACCGACGTTAATAACGTCATGTACGCTTACATCGACCGGAAGAAGAAATTTCCGGTGACGACGTTGTTGCGTGCTATTGGCTTTGGATCAGACAAAGACATTCTCGATCTGTTTGGTCTGTCGGAAGAAGTACCGGCAACGCAGGCAAACCTGAAGAAAGCGATCGGCCGTCGGCTGGCAGCACGGGTACTGCGCACATGGACGGAAGACTTCGTCGACGAAGACACCGGTGAAGTTGTATCGATTAGCCGGAACGAGGTGCTTATGGAGCGCGACTCGGCTATCTCGGTCGATGATATAGAGACGATTCTGGAATCGGGTCAGAAGTCGGTCATCCTGCACAAGGAAGACATGAACATGGCCGATTATAACATCATTTACAATACGCTGCAAAAAGATAGCTCAAACTCGGAAAAAGAGGCTGTTGAGCAAATCTATCGGCAGTTGCGTAATGCTGATGCCCCCGATGAGCAGGCTGCTCGCGAGATCATTCAGAGCCTGTTCTTCTCAGACAAGCGGTATGATCTGGGTGATGTTGGCCGGTACCGGATCAACAAAAAGCTGAACCTGGAGATATCGCTGGACATGAAGGTACTGACCACGGAAGACATTGTGTCGATCGTGAAGTACCTGATTGGTCTGATCAACTCGAAGGCCGTGGTCGATGACATTGACCACCTAAGCAACCGGCGGGTTCGTACCGTTGGTGAGCAGCTCTATGCACAGTTTGGTGTTGGTCTGGCGCGGATGGCGCGAACGATCAAAGAACGGATGAACGTTCGGGACAACGAAGATTTCAAACCCGTTGACCTGATTAACGCCCGTACACTGTCGTCGGTCATCAATTCGTTCTTCGGTACCAATCAGCTGTCGCAGTTCATGGACCAAACCAACCCACTGGCCGAGGTGACGCACAAGCGTCGTATGTCGGCACTGGGACCCGGTGGTCTGTCACGGGAGCGTGCAGGTTTTGAAGTTCGTGACGTACACTACACCCACTACGGGCGGCTTTGTACGATTGAAACGCCGGAAGGCCCGAACATTGGTCTGATCTCGTCACTTTGTGTGTACGCCAAGATCAACAGCATGGGCTTTATCGAAACACCGTACCGGATCATTGAAAATGGTAAGGTGTCGATGGAAAAGCCGGTGATGTACCTGACGGCCGAAGAAGAAGATACGCACTACATCGCGCAGGCAAACGCTGGTGTCGATAAGAAAGGTAACTTCCAGGTCGATCGGTTGAAGGCTCGTTTTGAAGGCGACTTCCCGATGGCTGAGCCGGGCAACGTTACGTTCATGGACATTGCGCCGAACCAAATTGTGTCGGTAGCTGCGTCGATGATTCCGTTCCTGGAGCACGATGACGCCAACCGTGCTCTGATGGGATCGAACATGCAGCGTCAGGCAGTGCCTCTGCTCCGCCCCGAAGCGCCTATCGTTGGTACGGGTCTGGAAGGTCGTGTTGCTGTTGACTCGCGCACACTGGTGATTGCTGAGTCGGACGGTATCATCGATTTCGTTGACTCAACCAAGATTGTGGTTCGTTATAATCTGAATGACGATCAGATGGCTGTTACGTTTGATGAGGACGTGAAGACATACAACCTGATCAAGTTCCGCCGGACGAACCAGGATACCTGCATCAACATCAAGCCGACTGTTTACAAAGGACAGAAGGTGAAGAAGGGCGATGTGCTTTGCGAAGGCTACGCGACGCAGGCGGGTGAACTGGCACTGGGCCGGAACATGAAAGTGGCCTTCATGCCATGGCAGGGCTACAACTTCGAGGATGCCATTGTAATCTCGGAGCGGGTAGTTCGCGAAGACATTTTTACGTCGATCCACATTGAAGAGTTCGAACTTGAAGTTCGGGACACGAAGCGTGGCGAAGAGGAACTGACCTCGGAAATTCCGAACGTATCGGAAGAGACGGTTCGTAACCTCGACGAAAACGGTATCGTTCGCATCGGTACCGAGGTGAAGGAAGGCGACATCCTGATCGGTAAGATTACACCGAAAGGGGAGAGCGATCCGACGCCGGAAGAAAAGCTGCTGCGCGCCATCTTCGGCGACAAGGCTGGCGACGTGAAAGATGCATCGAAGAAAGCGCCACCGTCGTTGAAAGGCGTCGTTATCGACACCAAACTGTTTGCGCGTCCGGCCAAAGAAGACCGGGGTAAGCACAAGGAAGAGGTGAAGGTGCTGATGAAGAAGTATGGCCGTGAGCTGAACGACTTCCGTGCCCGGATGATCGACAAGACGGTAGCGTTGCTGGAAGGCAAGACGAGTGCCGGTGTGAAGCATAAGTTCGGTGATGAGATTGTTAGTAAGGGTGTGAAGTTCAGCCGTAAGAACATTACGGAGAACCTGTTCCCTGACAAGAACAACTACCGCGACGAAAGCAGCTACGCCGTACCGGAAGAAGCGAACCTGTTGTCAGACATGAATCTGAACGACTGGACCGACGACGCCCGGATCAACGAGATGGTTGTTTCGCTGGTGAAGAACTACAACAACCGCCGGAGCGAGATCACGGGTCGGTTCAAGCGGGAGCGGTTTACGCTCGAAGTGGGCGACGAACTACCTGCAGGTATCGTGAAGCTGGCTAAAGTGTACATCGCCAAGAAGCGTAAGCTGAAGGTGGGTGACAAGATGGCCGGTCGACACGGTAACAAAGGTGTCGTTGCGCGGATCGTTCGCGATGAAGACATGCCGTTCCTCGAAGACGGAACCAAAGTCGACATCGTGCTGAACCCGCTGGGCGTACCAAGCCGGATGAACCTCGGACAGATCTACGAAACCGTATTGGCGTGGGCGGGTCAAAAGCTCGACCGGAAGTACGCAACGCCGATCTTCGACGGGGCTACCGAGCAGCAGGTTGCCGACGAACTCGATGCCGCTGGTCTGCCGTCGTTTGGCCGTACGTACCTGTACAACGGTCTGACGGGTGAGCGTTTCGATCAGAAAGTAACGGTTGGTATCATCTACATGCTGAAACTGGGTCACCTGGTCGACGACAAGATGCACGCCCGTTCGATTGGACCCTACTCGCTCATCACGCAGCAGCCGCTGGGTGGTAAAGCGCAGTTCGGTGGTCAGCGGTTCGGTGAGATGGAAGTGTGGGCACTCGAAGCCTTCGGGGCATCGAACATCCTGCAAGAGATTCTGACCGTGAAGTCGGATGACGTCGTAGGCCGTGCCAAAGCATACGAGGCTATCGTGAAAGGTGAAAACCTGCCGAAGCCGAATATCCCTGAGTCATTCAACGTACTTGTTCACGAGCTACGCGGTCTGGCCCTTGAAATTACCCTCGAGTAAAGTGGTTTAACGTTCACTGTTTAAGGTTTAAGGTTGTCCGGTACGCTGGCATAATCTTAAACCTTAGACGTTAAGCTTTAAACCACCTATTTAAACCTATAATCTCCAACCAATGTCGTTCAAAAAGAACAAGAAACTCAATAGCGACTTCCAGAGCGTGACGATCAGCCTGGCGTCGCCGGAGTCTATTTTGGAGAGTTCCTACGGCGAGGTGACACAGCCGGAGACCATCAATTACCGGACTTACAAACCCGAAATGGGCGGCTTGTTCTGCGAGCGCATCTTCGGACCGGTGAAAGACTGGGAGTGTCATTGCGGCAAATACAAGCGGATCCGGTACAAGGGCATTATCTGCGACCGTTGTGGCGTAGAGGTGACTGAGAAAAAGGTTCGCCGGGAGCGTATGGGCCACATCGAACTGGTGGTGCCTGTTGCGCATATCTGGTATTTCCGGTCGCTGCCAAACAAAATCGGATACCTGCTGGGTCTGTCGACCAAGAAACTCGATCAGGTTATCTATTACGAACGGTACGTTGTCGTTCAGCCGGGGGTGAAAGCCGAGGATGGTATCAACCAGCTCGACTTCCTGACCGAAGACGAATACCTCGACATCATCGACAAGCTGCCGAGCACGAATCAGCATCTGGACGATAAGGACCCTAATAAGTTCATCGCAAAGATGGGTGCGGAAGCACTGGAGATGCTGCTCTCGCGTGTAGCTCTCGACGAACTTTCGTACTCGCTGCGCCACGCAGCCGCTACGGATACGTCGCAGCAGCGGAAGGCCGAAGCACTGAAGCGGCTGAAAGTAGTGGAAGCGTTCCGGGAAGCTAATGGCCGGATTGAGAACCGCCCCGAGTGGATGGTAATCAAGATGGTACCAGTTATTCCACCCGAACTGCGCCCACTCGTCCCCCTCGACGGTGGCCGGTTTGCTACGTCTGACTTGAACGATCTGTATCGCCGGGTTATCATTCGGAATAACCGTCTGAAGCGCCTGATCGAAATCAAAGCGCCGGAAGTAATTCTGCGGAACGAAAAGCGGATGTTGCAGGAAGCTGTCGACTCGCTGTTCGACAACTCGCGGAAGGTAAACGCCGTGCGTTCGGAAGGTAACCGTGCCCTGAAGTCGCTGTCTGACATGCTGAAGGGTAAGCAGGGCCGTTTCCGGCAAAACCTGCTCGGTAAGCGGGTCGACTATTCGGGTCGTTCGGTTATCGTCGTTGGTCCTGAACTGAAACTGCACGAGTGCGGTCTGCCGAAAGACATGGCTGCCGAGCTGTTCAAGCCGTTCGTTATCCGTAAGCTTATCGAGCGGGGTATCGTAAAAACGGTGAAGTCGGCGAAGAAGATCGTTGACCGGAAAGACCCCGTTATCTGGGACATTCTGGAAAATGTACTGAAAGGCCACCCTGTCCTGCTGAACCGTGCTCCGACACTGCACCGCCTGGGTATTCAGGCGTTCCAGCCGAAGCTGATCGAAGGAAAGGCTATTCAGTTGCACCCACTCGTTTGTACGGCGTTCAACGCCGACTTTGACGGTGACCAGATGGCTGTCCACGTGCCACTGGGGCAAGAGGCTGTGCTCGAAGCATCACTGCTGATGCTGGCGTCGCACAACATCCTGAACCCGGCCAACGGCGCGCCGATTACGGTACCGTCGCAGGACATGGTACTTGGTCTGTACTACGTAACGAAAGGCCGTAAGAGCATTCCTGAATACCCGATTCTGGGCGAAGGCATGACGTTCTACGGTGCTGAAGAAGTTATCATCGGTATCAACGAAGGCCGTGTATCGAAGCACGCTAACATCAAGTGCCGGGTGAAAGTCCGGGATGAGAACGGCGAACTGGTGTACAAAGTAATCGACACGGTTGCGGGTCGACTGCTGTTTAACCAGGCGGTACCGGAAGAAGTTGGATACATCAACGAATTGCTGACGAAGAAGAAGCTGCAACAGATTATTGCGCTGATCTTCAAGATTTCGGGTGGTGCGCGGACGGCTCAGTTCCTTGATGAAATCAAAGAACTTGGTTTCCAGATGGCCTTCAAAGGTGGTCTGTCGATCGGTCTGAGCGACGTGATGATTCCAGAAGCCAAACAGGGGCTGGTTGACGAAGCCAAAGCCGAAGTACAGGGCGTATGGGACAACTACCTGATGGGTCTGATTACGGAAAACGAACGCTACAACCAGGTTATCGACATCTGGACGCGGGTAAACTCGCGCCTGACCGAAACGCTGATGAAGCAGCTCGAAGCCGATCAGGGTGGTTTCAACTCGATCTACATGATGATGCACTCGGGAGCCCGTGGTTCGCGTGAGCAGATTCGTCAGCTGGGTGGTATGCGGGGTCTGATGGCCAAGCCGCAGAAAAACCTGCAAGGCTCGGTTGGTGAGATCATCGAAAACCCAATTCTGTCGAACTTCAAAGAAGGTCTCGACGTACTCGAGTACTTTATCTCGACACACGGTGCGCGGAAAGGTCTGGCGGATACGGCTCTGAAAACGGCCGATGCCGGTTACCTGACCCGTCGTCTGCACGACGTGGCGCAGGACGTTATCATCGTCGAAGACGACTGTGGTACGCTGCGTGGTCTGCAAGTGTCGGCGCTGAAAGATAACGAAGACATCGTTGAACCGCTGTCGGAACGGATTCTGGGCCGCACCACGGTACACGATGTGTTTGACCCGCTGGCGAAAGATGCCGAAGGTAAGCCGCTGAAGATCGTGGGCGCCGGTGAGCTGATCACGGAAGAAATTGCCGCAGCTATCGACGAAACGAGCATTGAAACGGTCGAAATCCGGTCGGTACTGACCTGCGAAGCCCGTCAGGGTGTGTGCGCGAAGTGCTACGGTCGTAACCTGGCGTCGGGCCGTATGGTCGACATCGGAGAAGCCGTGGGTGTTATCGCGTCGCAGTCGATCGGTGAGCCGGGTACACAGCTGACGCTCCGTACCTTCCACGTGGGTGGTACGGCCTCGAACATCGCGGTCGATGCATCGATCAAAGCGAAGTTCGACGGTCTGATCGAGTTCGAAGAAATGCGGACGGTTGAGTCGGAAGACGCCGAAGGCAACGCACAGACAGTTGTAATGGGTCGTTCGGGCGAAGTCCGGATTGTTAGCCCTGAAGACCGCAACGTGGTCCTCATCAGCAACAACGTTCCATATGGTGCGTTCCTGCGTGTGAAAGACGGACAGACGGTGAAGAAGGGTGATGACATCTGCGCATGGGACCCTTACAACGCCGTTATCCTATCGGAACTGACGGGTACACTGACGTTCGATGCTATCGAAGACGGTATTACGTACCGTGAGGAGTTCGACGAACAGACGGGCTTCCAGGAGATGGTAATCATCGAAACCCGCGACAAAGCCAAGAACCCGGCCATTGTTGTGCAGGGTACGACGACGCTGTCGCTGCACCTTGGCGAAGCCGATGCATCAGGATTGCTCCAGAAGAGCTACAACCTGCCGGTTGGTTCGCGTCTGGTAGTAAAAGCTGGTCAGAAGATCAAAGCCGGTCAGCCGCTGGCCAAGATTCCGCGTAACGTGGGTAAAACCCGCGACATTACGGGTGGTCTGCCACGGGTAACTGAACTGTTTGAAGCACGTAACCCGTCGAACCCGGCGGTTGTGAGTGAGATCGACGGTGTGGTTACGTACGGTACGATCAAGCGTGGTAACCGCGAAATCTTCATCGAGTCGAAAGACGGCACGAAGAAGAAGTACCTTGTACCGCTGTCGAAGTTCATCCTTGTACAGGATAACGACTTCGTCCGGGCAGGTGCTCCGCTGTCTGACGGTGCCATTACGCCGAGCGACATTCTGGCCATTAAAGGTCCGACGGCCGTTCAGGAGTATCTGGTAAATGAAATTCAGGAAGTATACCGCCTGCAAGGGGTGAAAATCAACGACAAGCACATCGAAGCCATTGTTCGGCAGATGATGCAGAAAGTTGAGATCATCGACTCGGGCGATACCAACTTCCTCGAAGGTCAGGTTGTCGACAAGTGGTCGTTCCGCGAAGAAAACGATAAGGTACTCGACGCTAAAGTCGTTATAGAAGCGGGTGACTCGCCAAACGTAAAGCCGGGTCAGATCGTGACGAGCCGTCAGCTCCGCGACGAGAACTCAAGCCTGAAACGGCGCGACATGGCACTGGTGCAGGTACGTGACGCTATGGCAGCTGTATCGCAGCCAACGCTGATGGGTATCACGCAGTCGTCGCTGGGTACCGACAGCTTTATCTCGGCGGCTTCCTTCCAGGAAACGACGAAGGTGCTGAGCGAAGCCTCGATCCGTGGTAAGCGTGACATGCTCGACGGTCTGAAAGAGAACGTTATCGTAGGTCACCTGATCCCGGCCGGTACGGGTATCCGTCGCTATCAGAATGCCATCGTTGGCTCGAAAGAAGAACTCGAAACGATCACCGAATCGAAAGAGCAATTCACCAAGAGCAAGCGTAAAGCACTGGTATAGTAGATTTTGAGTAGAGAAAGCCACTTCGGGAAACCGAAGTGGCTTTTTTATTTTGCAATGAACGGCGGGAAACCGGAACCGGCTGTTGTACGCTGTTTTATATGCCGATCAGCAACGATGTGCTTTCTTTGCGGGTATACAAAACAAAAGAAAGACGTTCGGGATTAGACACTTGAATACAACCGATATCGCCCTATGCAACTAAATGCTGGCTGTGAACTACATTTCAATGCCAAAGAAACAACTCCGCTGATCCTGATGCTTCGTCCCCGTTCGGGCGATGGGCAATGGATTATAAAGGAAGAATACCACATAACCCCCGTCGTTAACGTAACTGAGTTTACGGATATGTACGGCAATCTCTGTCAGCGAGTGATTGCACCCGAAGGGCCATTCTCCATCAATTTCTCTGCTACGGTACAAACGGCGGACGACATCGATGTTGTGCTGGACGCGCCCTACACACCCGTTGAGAACCTGCCCGACGAAGTGCTGCACTACACGTTGCCGAGCCGCTACTGCCAATCGGATATGCAGGGTCAGCTGGCTGCGGATATTACGAAGGATAGCATGCCGGGCTACGGGCAGGTCGAAGCCATTCGTAGCTGGATTCACTCGAATATCAAGTATCAGTACGGTACCAGCAATGCCAGCACATCGGCGGTCGATACGGCTAACAGTCGGGTAGGCGTTTGCCGCGATTACACCCATCTGGGTATTTCGTTGTGCCGCGCGTTGAATATTCCGGCCCGAATGGTCGTTGGGTACCTATACAAGCTTGACCCGATGGACATGCATGCCTGGTTTGAAGCGTATGTCGATGGTCGTTGGTATACGTTCGATGCAACGCAGGATAAGCCGCGCGGCAACCGCATTACGGTGGCCTACGGACGCGACGCTGCCGATGTTGCCTTTACGACTCAGTTCGGCGATATGGAATTAAACACGATGAGCGTGTGGGTAAATGCTGTCGATGAAGCAGAGGCTGAAAAAAAAGCACCTGAGCCAGCAACGGTTCCTGACGCATCGGGGTCTACTAGTCAAACAACTACTGCCGCTTAACACAATGAGAACTCCGCTACTTTCTACGGCCGCTTTATGCCTGGCTGGCTTGTTGACTAGTTGTCAGCAGGGTGCTGATATTGAGCCGCAGAGCCTCTCGCAGGCGGTAGCCGGAACATACAAAACCAATGCGTTTGTCAATCCGCTCTTTGTGGCGCTGCATACAGATCAGATACCGCATCTGGTTGTCAAACCCGAAACAGACAGTACCGTTACGCTGATTTATAATCAGTTTTCTCCCAGCAAAGTAACTCAGCAGCTGACACAGGTAGTGCTGCAACGGCAGGGCGAAACGATATTTCTAAAGCAGAACGGTAAGCCGATTGGTAGCTGGCAGTGGGACCGGGTCTTTACCAGCAACGGTGTAGAAACGCAAACAAACGTGTTGCAGTTGGCTAAACAGGTTAGTCAGGACAGCAGCGTGTCATTTACGGGGTACAGGGAGTAGTCGCTTGCTGATCGTGTTATAAAGCAAAGAAGCACCGAGCGTTAGCCCGGTGCTTCTTTGCTTTGTACGGTTGCGACTTACCGGATGGCAAATTCGCCAGCACCGATGCGGAAACCTTCCGAATACAGCTCGATGGTGTATTTGCCCGGCTTGTACGGAATACCACGCGAGTACAGCAGCTCAACGTTCTGGCTGTTGTTGGTGTAGTTTACCGTTTGCTTTGTCGTGTAGATCGTTTCGTTGCCATCCACATTGAAAGTGCCCGAACCGTTAGCCATGTCGGAAACGACAGCGCCGTTGGGGTCCAATACGCGAACGTATACTTCCTTCGCTTCTTCTTTGGTCAGCGGGTTGTCGAGCAGCGTGTAAGTCAGCTTGATCTTGTCCAGCTTTTTCGCCTTGTACGAATCATCTTCTTTCACCTTGCCCCGTGCGTTCACGGCATACACTTTCACGTTCTGCGCCCGCAGTGCCGATGCACGCGTCACTTTCGTGCTCAACTCCTGATTCTGCGTGGCGTAGGTCGTTACTGAATCACGCAATACCTGACGCTGTGTTTTCAGGCCCGTGTTCTCTTCATCCAGCACCTTCACGTTCGACGCCAGCGTTACGTTTTCGCGTTGCAGATTGGCGATAAGCGTGTCTTTCTCAACCAGGAACGCTTCGTACTGCTTAATTTTCTGCTCGTACTTGGCCAGCGAAACGCGGTTGCCACGACGGAGCGACGCTTTGTCCTGCTCCAGCTGGGCCTTTACTTTTTCCAGTTCCGTAACGTCGCCACCGAGTTTTTGTACTTCGGCAATTTTGGCGTCGAGCGCCGTCGAGATCGAATCTAGTTTTACGCGGGTAGTCGACAACTCTTCAACACGTTCCGAAATCGTGACTTCCTGGTTCTCCGATACTTTCTTCTGATCGAAGTACAGATAGCTGGATACACCGGCTAAACCCGTCATGATGATGAGGGCAGCTAGCAAAGCACCATTGGTTTTGGAGCGTTGGGGATTGTTGTTTTCCATACTGGTTTTTCAGTTTAACGGTTTAACATGCACTCGAACTACGTGTAGAGGTAGCTACGTCAGACGAGTAGATACTGGGTTAGTCTAGGCCGGTGCGGCAGGCATAGTTGCCGGTTACAGGCAGTACCGTAACGACACGCGCTTTGGCAATATTGTCCACTATAACCAGAGAAAATAGTGCAATGTTCCTAGTCAATCTGTTGACAGACAATCCGTTCAGCTGCTAATCAAATGTATATTAAACGGTTCTGGGCGTATTAAGGCCACTTTGATAGCCAGAAACTGTCCTGAAACAACGGTTGCAAACAGACGGTTAAAGCGGGTAAAAAAAGACATGCCCGAATTACCCGAAGTCGAGATTAGGCGCCAGTATTTAGAGTCGTCTGCGCTCTATCAACCGATTCAGCACATCGAAGTTGAAGACAGGAAATTACTGACGACCGACTACACTCAGTTGCAGCAGGCGCTGGCTGGCCGGCAGTTTATAGGTACGTATCGGGTGGGTAAGAACCTGTTTGTTTATACCGACGATCCAGCTGTGATTGTGCGGATGCACTTTGGTATGACCGGGGACCTGGAGTATTACCATGCCTCGCTTGACCGCCCTCGCTTCGCCCGGATTGTTTTTGAGTTTACTTCCGGATTCAACCTCGGTTTCCTGTGCCCCCGCAAGTTCGAACGCGTTGGGCTGGTGAGCAATATCGACGCGTTTCTGAAAGCAAAGAAAATCGGGTCCGAC
Organism: Spirosoma rhododendri; assembly: GCF_012849055.1. Lineage (NCBI taxonomy): Bacteria > Pseudomonadati > Bacteroidota > Cytophagia > Cytophagales > Cytophagaceae > Spirosoma > Spirosoma rhododendri. The sequence continues at coordinate 1,866,051 of NZ_CP051677.1, forward strand.
GCACTGGCTATCTCGTTGGATGAACTGACACAACGCGTTCGCGCGAAAAAGTCGCCGATCAAGCCCGTGTTGCTCGATCAGCAGGTTGTGGCGGGCGTGGGCAACTGGATTGTCGATGAGGTCTTGTTTCAGGCGTTCATCCATCCCGAGCAGCGGGCACATACGCTCACCGACGAACAGATGGGACAGCTACACCATTCGATTCGTTATGTGCTCGAAACGGCCATTCGGAACGAGGCCACGTATCGAAACTTTCCGCCCAACTTCCTGATTCACGTTCGCGAGTGGGATGATTCGCCGTATGACGACGTAGAAGCGCACAAGTTTTGCCCGCGCTGCCAGACGCGTATCGAGCGGATAACCGTAGGCGGACGGACGACGTTTTTCTGCCCGAAAGAGCAGACACTACCGTTATAAGTCGTTGATGTTGCCAAAGCCGATCACGTCGCGGTACACCGGGTCGTCGCTAAGCTCGTTGGCCCTGATTAGCTTTTCGGTACCGAACTTTGCTTTCAGCTCATGCAACGTTTGCCGCAGTTTGTCTTTACGGCTGGTATCCTCAAACAGGTTAAGCGGCACTTGTTCGGCGGGCACAAAGTGAAACACAACGACGCTCATCGAGCGGATCTGCGTATTGAGCACTAACTGACGCGGGTGCCGCTCCTGAAACGCACTGATTCGCTGCTGAATCAGGTCAAACAGTTCGGGGCCGTCCTGTTTGGGCGGCTGTAGCCTGATCTCGCACTGATAGGCCTGCCCGGAGTGATACCGACACGAAAATGACAGGTCCTGGCAGAAGAAGCCGTGCTTTACCATCCGTCGTTCAAGGGTCAGGCAAAGAGACATCAGCAGTTCATTCAGCTTGTCGGGTGTGTTGCGCTGATCGGTTGAGATCGTCCGCATAGCTGACATGCTTTTATACTGCTCCTGCGTGTCGAGATCGACCTCCCCGCCGAAGTTCAGCCGAATGTGCCATCGCCAGCCAATTACGCTCTGACAGACGGCTTTCAGATGCTCCGGGGCTGCATAGCGGAGATCGATCGGGGTATTGATATTGTGTTTCTGCAAGCGGTCGGCCATGCGCTGCCCGATACCCGGCAAATCGGTCAGCCGAAGCGTACGCAAAATTCCATCGAGCGTGTCGGGCGTAATTAGCGTCAGCCCATCTGGCTTTTGGATGTCAGATGCCAGTTTGGCCAGAAAAGCGTTGAGGGCAATACCGATAGAACAGCGCAAATAGTCACCTACCTTCTCCCGGATAGCCCGCTTGATCGCGTACGCTACCTGCTTCGGATCGGGGTAGGTTAGCTGGTAGTTGGTCAGATCCAGTACGGCCTCGTCGATGCTTTTGGGAAGGACATCATCACAAAACGTGCGCAACACGGCAATCAGCTTGACGTGAAACTCTCGGTATCGCGCCGGATGCGTCTCAACTGGCACAAGATCGGGGCAGATCACCATCGCGTCATCCAGCCGCATACCGGTTTTCACCCCGCGCTGTTTGGCTTCGATGGAAGGTGAGATTACGCATCCCTGCCGACCTGTGTACACGCATACGCCCACCGGCCGCCCACGCAGCCAGAAATTAACCTGTTGCTCGCAGGACGCGAAAAAGCTGTTCATATCCACAAACAGCACAGTCGGGGTCGTATTGGTGTGTAAGCGGTTCCGGTTCATAAAACTAGCAGACAAAAAGCAACGATATACGCGTGTTCTGCACGGATTTATTGTAGATTTGACCAACGTTTGGTGGGCAATATAATATAGTTGTATTATATTATACATGAACTATACTATAGAGCATGAAAAAATGTTTGACTGATATGAGCAAACCGGTGGACATTCAGGATCGTCTGAAGCATATATTCGATGCTTTGGGTATTACTATCTATCAGATTGCGAAAGAGTTAGGAGAGAATCCGTCTAAGTTTTATAATATTCTGAATGGTCGGGCAAAGCCATCATATGATACAATGATGAGTTTGCTGGCCTGTTACCCACAAATCAGCGCCGATTACCTGATCCGTGGTATCATGCCCGTTTTGAACCCGGCTGATTCAAATGCCCGGATAACCAGTGCCGACGACGATACGGTAGAGGTTCCGTTTGTGCCAGTACGGTTCTATGCCAGTTTCGTAGAGAGTTACGCCGACGGTATCAACAGCACCGATATTGAGCCGTTTCGCGTTCGGAAGACGATCACGAAAGGCCACCGGAACTCCGTTGTGATTGAGATTTCGGGTAATAGCATGAGTCCGCAGCTGGCGCACGGTGCGAAAGTACTGGCGGTGCCCGTTAGCGAAAGCGATTGGGAATACCAGTCGGGCGGGGTCTTCGCGGTTATGTACCGTGATTACTTCGTGGTGAAGCGTATCCGTGACAACGAACTCATTACCCGAAAGTACCTGACGCTACATTCCGACAATCCAAACGGCGGTAACGTGACGGTTGCCCTCCAAGACATTCGCGGGCTATGGAAAATCGTTAATATTGTCGAAGCGCCAGTCGAATAGCTTAGGCGGACCGCAAACAAACACTTGTTCAAGCTTCCTGATCTGCCAGACGCAGAGCGTCCTGCTGATGGGCCCACAAATCGCGGAAGATAGCGCTGTGCTGGCGGAGATGTGAGAACGTGCCTTCGTCCACGATTCGGCCCTCGTCCATGATGTACACGTAGTCGAAGAGCGGCAGTAAGTGCAGCCGGTGCAAGGTCGAAACAACGGCTTTGTCGGCAAACTCCCTGAATAGTTCGCGATAGACAGCCAGCTCGGTTTTGGGGTCGACGCTGCTCGTTGGCTCATCCAGTAAGACGATCTGACTACTGCGGGCGGCCAAAATACCGCGCGCCAACGCCAATCGCTGCCGCTGCCCGCCCGACAGGTTCACGCCCTTTTCCTGAATGTTCGTATCCAGCCCGTTTGGTAGCTGCCCGATAACGGTATCAAAGCGGGCGGCACGAACGACCGCGTCGATTGTACGGCTGTCGAAGGGGAGGCCAAGCGTGATATTGTACGTGATCGTATTCTCGAAAATTTCGGGTTCCTGCGGAAACAGCGTAACCGTGTTGGCTATAGCGTTGAGATCGGTAACTGAGTCATCATCGAGCCGCACCTGCACACCGGGTTTGGCCTGATACAAACCGCGCAACAGGGTGAGCAGTGTACTTTTTCCCGACCCGCTGGCCCCGATGAACGCAATGCGCTGACCCCGGCGGAGGGTCAGCGACAGCTCGTCCAGATTTGCGCGTTGGCTATTGGCGGAGTGTGAAAAGCTAAGCCCGCTGATGGCGATAGACTGCCAATTATCAGGCAGGGTTCCGTGATTGGGTTGTTCGTGTTGCGCGTAGGCGTCGCTGATACTACGCGCTGTCTGTACATCGACGTTGTAGCGTACGATCTCCGTGTATTGAAACGCAACATCCTGAAACACGCTCGTGAACTGATTGACGTAACCCAGCAGCGTAACGAGCCCCCCAACCAGAAATACCTGACCGGGTGTGTAATGCTCATACACGTAACCGGCCGCCAGCACAATGTAAATCACCGTGATAAGCAGATGGGCGAAAAACCATTTCCACTCGTTGAGCCGTACCTGCCGCATGAACGGGGGCAATACGTTCGCCACTTTGCCCATCAGGCTCTGCTGGATACGTTCTTCCAGCCGTAGCGTGATTACGGTCATAATATTTGATAAACTATCAAACAGCGTGGACGAGACAACGTGTTCGCCTTCATTGGTCTCGTCCAGCGCCTGCATATACGGCCTGTCGAACCGGCGAATGATCCAGATTGTCAGTGCGCCCAGCCCCACCCCGATCAGGCCGAAGTAAGGCGAGAAATACAGGATAGCGGCAAACGAAAAGATCAGTTTGAGAAAGGCGTGGAGGTAAACGAACCCATCCTGAAAGAAGGTTTTGAGCGCATCGTAGGCTTTTCGGATTCGGTTGATCGTTGCCCCGCTATGGTGATCCTTATGCCAGCCGACCGGGAGGTGAAGGGTTTGATGAAACAGTTCATCCAGGAAGTTGCGGCTCAGATTAAACGCCAGTCGACGTTCCATCACACGAGCGGGCCCGTGAAACGCCCATTCCAGCAGCATCAGGCCCATGTAACCGCCCCCATAGAGATACAGGGTTCGCAGCACGTCCGACCGGTCCTGCTGAAGCTTACCGACAAACCAGCCAAACAGCAGTGGGTTCAGTGAACTGGCGATGTTGGCCAGCATAAACAGGAAATAAACCAGCACATACTGCCGCTTTTCGTGCCGGGCATACGTCCAGGCTGTGCGAAGCAGTGCGATATACGGATTTTGCATGATTCCAAGTCGGTACCGTTTGTACGGGAGCGGCAGACGCTTACTCAGTATGACAGAAAGTGTGCCGAGATGCAACGATATTCTTGGGTGTAACGTTGCTATTATGATTGACTTTCAGTAATTTTGCGTCCTGATTTGCAGGAGGGTGCTCATACTACCCGCCAGTATCTCTTCAGTACCAAGAAATCATAACTTTCTGTATACAAGCTAATGGCTCGCGATTTAAAGTTCACGAGAAACATCGGTATCGCTGCCCACATCGACGCGGGTAAGACGACAACGACCGAACGCATTCTGTACTACGCTGGCGTAAGCCACAAAATTGGCGAAGTACACGATGGTGCTGCTACCATGGACTGGATGGAGCAAGAGCAGGAGCGCGGGATTACGATCACCTCGGCTGCTACTACCGTCGACTGGACCTACCGGGATCAGAAATATCACATCAACATCATCGACACGCCGGGCCACGTTGACTTCACCGTTGAAGTAAACCGCTCGCTGCGCGTTCTTGATGGTCTGGTGTTCCTGTTCAGCGCCGTTGACGGTGTTGAGCCTCAGTCGGAAACCAACTGGCGTCTGGCCAACAACTACAACGTTGCTCGTCTGGGCTTCGTAAATAAAATGGACCGCTCCGGTGCCGATTTCCTGAACGTGTGTAAGCAGGTGAAGGAAATGCTCGGTTCGTACGCTGTGCCCCTTCAGTTGCCAATCGGCGAAGAAGATAACTTCAAAGGCGTTGTTGACCTGGTAAACTTTCGGGGTCTGATCTGGAATGAGTCGGATAAAGGCATGACCTTCGAGGTTGTCCCCATCCCCGACGACATGCTGGATGAAGCAACCGAATGGCGCGAGAAACTCCTTGAAGCTGTTGCCGAATTCGACGACACGCTGATGGAGAAGTATTTCGAAGATCCTGAGTCGATCTCGGAAGACGAAATTCTGGCGGCTCTGCGGCAGGCAACGATCAGCATGAAGATCGTTCCGATGCTTTGCGGTTCGTCGTTCAAAAACAAAGGTGTTCAAACCATGCTCGATTACGTGATGGCCCTTCTGCCATCGCCAATGGACAAGGAGAGCATCAAAGGTACCAACCCTGATACGGGTGCTGAAATCTCGCGGCAACCAAGCGCAAGCGATCCGTTCTCGGCGCTGGCGTTCAAAATTGCCACTGACCCCTACGTTGGTCGTCTGTGCTTCATCCGTTCGTACTCGGGCGTACTGGAGTCAGGTTCGTACGTTCTGAACAACCGGTCGGGTAACAAGGAGCGTATCTCGCGGATTTTCCAGATGCACGCCAACAAGCAAAACCAGATCGAGCGTCTGGAAGCTGGTGACATCGGTGCCGTAGTAGGTTTTAAAGACATCAAGACCGGCGATACGCTGTCTGATGAAAAGAACCCGATCATCCTTGAGTCGATGATTTTCCCAGAGCCCGTTATCGGTTACGCTATCGAGCCGAAGAAAACGGCCGATCAGGACAACTTCTCGAAGGCTATCGGTAAACTGATCGAAGAAGACCCAACGCTGAAAGTTGAGTCGAACGAAGAAACCGGTCAGACCATCATCCGGGGTATGGGTGAACTGCACCTTGAAATCATCATCGACCGTATGCGTCGTGAGTTCAAGGTTGAAGTAAACCAGGGTGCGCCACAGGTAGCTTACAAAGAGAAGCTGACCAAAAACGTTGAGCACCGCGAAGTGTACAAGAAGCAGACGGGTGGTCGCGGTAAATTCGCCGACATCGTGTTTGAACTTGGACCCCGCGATCAGGACGACCAGGGTGTTACGCAGCCCGGTCTGGACTTTGTAAACGGCATCGTTGGTGGTGTAATCCCCCGCGAATTTATCCCCGCCGTTCAGAAGGGCTTCGACGAATCACTGAAAAACGGTCCGCTGGCTGGCTTCCCGCTGGAAAGCATGAAAGTGCGCCTGTTCCACGGTTCGTACCACGACGTTGACTCCGACTCGCTGTCGTTCGAAATGGCTGCTCGTCTGGGCTTCCGCGAAGCTGCCCGTCAGGCTGGTCCGAAGCTGCTGGAGCCGATCATGGCTGTTGAAGTACTGACGCCGGAAGAATACACCGGTCCGATCACGGGTGACCTGAACCGTCGCCGGGGTGTGATGAAGGGTATGGATTCGAAGGCTGGTTCGCAGGTTATCAAGGCTGACGTTCCTCTGTCGGAGCTGTTCGGCTACGTAACCGACCTGCGTACGATGTCGTCGGGTCGTGCTACGGCTAACCTGACCTTCTCGCACTACGAAGTTGTTCCACAGAACATTTCGGACGCGGTAGTTGCCAAAGAAAAAGGTACTGCAAAGGCGTAAGCCTCACCGATATTGGGCAGTAAGTCCGGCTGGACTTACTGCCCATTTTTTGTGTCGTCGGAGTAAATGGTTCTTTCGGCGGTGCTCACTTTAACACATAACGAACCACAACACAATGAGCCAAAAAATCCGGATTAAACTGAAGTCGTTCGACCACATGCTGGTCGACAAGTCGGCCGAGAAGATCGTGAAAGCGGTTAAGTCGACGGGTGCTATCGTTAGCGGCCCCATCCCCCTGCCAACCGACAAGGAGATTTACACCGTACTACGGTCGCCCCACGTCAACAAGAAGGCGCGTGAGCAGTTCCAGCTTTGCACCTACAAGCGGTTGGTCGACATCTACAGCAGCAGCGCGAAAACCGTTGACGCTCTGATGAAACTCGAATTGCCTAGCGGTGTCGACGTCGAAATCAAAGTTTAAGTTCGTATTGCCTTGCGCAATGGAAGCCCTCAGTCTGCCGACTGGGGGCTTTTTGTTTGTCCATCAACGGGCGGTATTCGCTTCCGAAGGTAGCTATTGGGCAGTCGACAAACGCCGAATGGCTGTCAGATGGGAGAAGAGTACGATCGGTACCACGACAGACGGAAGCCATACAAACGGGAAGTATTGAATAGCGATGTTAGGCTGATCGAAAGCAAGTCGCTGAAACGGAGTCGGGGCCGATAGCAATGCCGTTACGACGATGTTAGTCAGCAGACCCAGGCATAGCAGGTTCCAGAATAGGAGCGCCCGCTGGGACAACTGTCTGCGTACAAATGCCAGGTAATAAACCAGCGGAGCCGTCAGACCAGCGAGTATGTCGAAATTGCGGCCCTCGAATGTCATCACTTCCGGGATGGCCTTGCTGATGAAAAGCATGAAGAGTATGATCTCGACATTGATCCGTATGAAGTGCAACACTGTTAACTGGTCCAATCGAAGCGAGTCAATAAACTGACGACCCCGTTTAGTGACGAACAGGCCGATGATGAATAGGAGTGGTGGACCGATAAGCAGCGCCAGCCGTGGCGGGATAGTGTTGGTACGTCGGTAAAAGCCGGTGAATGCGACAACCATTTGTAAAGCAGCCCACGCAGCCAGGACTGCCAATACCGATCGGTTGTAGTTGGTAGCTCTGTAAAAAAGCCAGACCGCAATGGCCGTAGTAAGTATAAACAGGATCGAAATGGATAGAGGTAGGTCTGGAAGCATGGTATATGGAATATCGATTTAGATAAAAATGAATATATGCCAATGGCAGAAGAATTGTACATACATCTCCTGTGGAATCAGTAAGTTAGCAAGTCAAAAAACTACATAGCATTGGTACTATTTATGGGTGTATCATCTACTGGCAAACAAAGTTTATCGCTTTTTCGACATCTTCTGAATGCTCCTTCATTCTGCATAATAGCTGTTTTTGTCAGCAATCTGGTATCGGCACAGACGGCGACCTTATCTGTCAGCAATGCGCTGTCGTGCGAGCAGCAGCAGGCAACGCTGACGGCTAGTAGTTCGTGCGCAGGAAACCCAACATACCAGTTTTCTGGACCGAATGGGTTCAGTATCTCGAACGCGACCGGTGTTGTAAGTGTGTCGGTAAATGGTAACTACACCGTGAGGGTCGACAATGGGGCTGGCTGTTCAGCTAGTGCTAGCGCTGTTTTGAACAGTAGTTTATCGCCCGATTATCTACCGCTTGTAGATTTATACAAAGCTACTGATGGGCCAAACTGGACTAACAAGACGGGATGGCTAACCAACTGTGATCCGTGTAGCGGTTGGTTCGGCATCAGTTGTACCAACGGTCGCGTTACTAGTGTCGACCTCGGGACTTTTCTTTCCGGCAATAAACTCAGAGGAATCGTACCGGCAACTATTGGTAACCTATCCGAACTACAAACGTTGAATCTGGCCTATAATCAGGGTTTAACCAACGTAATGCCAGCTACCGTCAGTCAGTTAACCAAGCTGCAAAATCTGAATCTTGCATACACATATCTGAAGGGGGCTATACTCAATAACATTACTGGTTTGACAGCCCTTCGTACGTTCGATGTAAGCTACGCGCTTTTCTCGGGTACAATACCAGACGCAGTAGGCAATCTGAGACAGCTGACGAACTTTAATTGCAGTTCAAACTTTGGCTTCACCGGTACGATACCAGCTAGCTTAGGCAATCTGACTAATCTGGAAAACCTGAAGCTGGACGCTAATTATCTCACCGGTATCATACCTGCCAGTTTGGGTAACCTCACGAATTTGCTATCGTTGTACCTGTCGAATAATCAATTGACGGGAACGATTCCGGTGGAACTGGGTAATCTAGCGAAGTTACAGACCTTGTATTTGTCTGCCAATCAGTTGACTGGACAGATCCCTGATCAGTTTGGTAACCTGACTCAGATCAGAATTTTGGGGGTTTTCAACAATCAGCTCAGTGGGTCGATACCTGCTAGTCTAAGCGCATTGACACAGGCTAATTCTTTGTACTTCGAGCAAAACCAGCTGACAGGAAGCATTCCTAGTTTCTTTGGTACATTCACTCGTCTAAATACGCTCACGCTAAATAATAATCGGTTTACCGACGGTATACCAGCCTCACTCGGTAGCGTATCAACCCTGCAATACCTACAACTTCAAAACAATAAACTAACCGGTTGTATTCCTGCGGCATTGTCGGCGTTGTGTGGCCGTAATGTTAATATCAGTAACAATATTGGCTTGCCAACTTGGAGTGAATTCTGCAACGGCGGTTACAACGGATTGGTGTCGGTGGCTAACGGAAACTGGCAGGACCCGGCGACATGGTCGTGCGGACGGGTACCGGCGATAACCGATATTGCTACGCTCCGGCATACCGTAACGGTTTCGGCCGGTAGTGTTACTCAGACGCGAAAAATCTGGTACGATGGTGCGGCCAAACTCATTTACGAGGGTGGAGGAGCGACCCGAATTGGTCAATAAATACGAAAGCCGGACATTACTGTCCGGCTTTCGTGTTAGGCGGTAGCCCCTTCTTTCAATCGTTCGGCGTTTTCAGTGATGCGAAGCTGTTCGATAAATTCGCTGATGCCACCGTCCATAACGGCGGGTAGGTTATAGACCGTCAGGCCGATGCGATGGTCAGTGACGCGGCTTTGTGGGTAGTTGTACGTCCTGATTTTATCGGAACGGTCGCCACTGCCGACCATTGTTTTGCGCTGTGAGGCAATGGCGTCGTTGTGCTTCTGCAACTCGATCTCGTACAGCCGCGACCGCAGTACGGTCAGTGCTTTGTCAAAGTTTTTGAGCTGCGACCGTTCATCCTGACACTGTACAACCAGACCCGTTGGGATGTGCGTCAAACGAACGGCGGAGTAGGTCGTGTTGACCGACTGACCACCCGCACCCGACGAACAGAAGGTGTCTTTGCGGATGTCGTTCATGTTCAGTTCGACGTCGACTTCTTCGGCTTCTGGCAGTACGGCTACACTGGCGGCTGAGGTATGAATACGGCCCTGCGTTTCGGTGGCCGGTACGCGCTGCACGCGGTGTACGCCTGACTCGAATTTGAGCTTGCCGTACACATCTTCGCCTTCAACTTCGGTGATAATCTCTTTGTAACCGCCCGATGTTCCTTCGGTATAATCGACCAGCGACATACGCCAGCCCATCTTCTCGCAGAACCGCTGATACATCCGGAACAGGTCGCCCGCGAAGATGGCGGCTTCATCGCCACCGGTGCCGCCCCGAATTTCAAGAATTACGTTTTTACTGTCGTTGGGGTCTTTCGGAATGAGCATCTCTTTGAGGACCTCTTCCATTGGCTCCCGGCGGGGCAGCAATTCGTCGAGTTCGGCTTTGGCCAACTCACGGAAATCTTCGTCCTTTTCCGTTGCAATAATCTGCTTCGCGTTATCGATCTCAGTCAGTAGCTGCTTGTAGGCCTGGTACTGGTTGACAATTTTTTCGAGATCCTTATATTCCTTGCTCAGCTTCATGAAGCGTTTCTGGTCGGAGACAACCTCCGGCTGAACGATTTGCTGGGCAACTTCGTCGAAGCGTTCACGAATAGCTTCTAACTGGTCGAACATGCTGTATGATGAAAAATCTGCCGCTCAATTAGACAGATGATGGATACCATTGATTAGACAAAAATACGAAAAATAGGGCAGTTACTGGAAGTGGATGACAGCAACGCCGATGAACATAGCCTATGTAAATCTATAGATATAGTATCTTTAATATGTTATTTATATCATGTTTTTATTTTCGCTATATTATTGGCCTTGAAAACAATTTATCCTGCTTTATGCAAAACAAATACGCTATCTATTTTATCGCATCAGTCATTGCCACAGGTGCGCATCCGCTCGTATCACACGGCCAGCAAACACCCCCGGCAAAGCCGGTAGGTAGCACGGTCGTACGTTTGTCAGAGTTTATAATACCGCCACAGCCGATTGCACTGATTGATATGCGACTGATGCCAGACGGGCAGGTCCAGTACCAGACCATGATGCCGATTGCGGGGCGGGTTGCGACTGTTGACGACGCGGCTAAACAACGGGGAACTGGTGCTCTACCAGCCGGCGTATGCCTGTACACCGCTACAGTAGACCGACAGGGGCAGCCCGGCGTAGTAACATCGTCGGTTGTTGGTCAGCGGGATAGACGGATAAAAATAGCCGAGGGTATGCCCTTGGAATGGGCCGTGTGGAATATAAATAGCAAAGATGGTCCATCACGCCTGCCCTACGGCGGTGGTTATGAACGTATGCCCGAACCAGCTTTACCAGCCAGTAGTGTGAAAGTTTCCTTTGCCGCTAGCGGCAAAGGATTCAACTATGCGACGTATAGCTTGTATCCTGTCTATAATAAGTTGACTCGTTCGTTTGATTCCACCAGCTTTCAGTATAGAAATCAGCGTGAAGAACTGACCCTCCTTCGCCAGGAAAATATGGCGAAATTGATTCGGTACATTCCTGTAGAGGGCGACACAAGACGAAGCGCAGGACGTGTAATTCAACTGGCACCGAATCGGTTTGAGGGCGTTGCTACGCACTATGTTGAAGACGATAAGAATGCTTCTCTACGAGCGGTAAGCTTTCTGACGTTCGATGAGGCTGGTAATCTGCTTACCGATCAGCGGGTGAATTTTCAATACAACCGGAAGTTACTTTATCGAGTGCCTGTCTACGATCCGTCGGGTAAGGTTGTTGGAACGTTTAACGTATTCGACAGTGGGGGTGGCAAGAAAGAAACCCGCGATCCGCAGGATAATCGATTCGCGGTGGTAGTAACCGATGAAAAAGGAGCTATCTGGAAGCAATTTGATTGGACTAATGGTGAGGGTAGCCAACTGGCCGTTATGCCGATATATATGTCACGGCGTGGTAATGAATTACTCGCTTACATCAATAATCAGCAGAAGCTGTTGAAGCCAGTAGAAGAAAACTGGCTGTTTGATGCTACGGGGAAAGCTGCGTTGCTGAATAGCATGCCTTATTCGGCACTGTTAGAGAAATCAACCATAGTTGGAATGATAAACAGTGGCAATCGTGTGGGTTGGTACAATCACACACCGACTCAATTTGTCGATGCTTTTACGGATGCTAACGGAGATGTATGGGTACTGAAGCAACGAGAGACAGAGGGCCCCATCGTCGAAACGACTACAGCCGCATCACCTGTGCCAGGCCCTGCAAAAGGAATAATCGGTTTTGCTAATAAGCTCAACGCGATAGCTGGTCAAGCGTCGCCTTCTTTACCGAATAATCAGGTTGTAACCGAAATAGGCACGAACTACGGCGATTTATTCGCGATGCAGTTTGACAAGGACATGAAACTCAAGCATCAGACAGTCATAGCGATGTCGCCGTCATCGGAACAGGTCCGTTTCAAACGTATCAATCGGGCTGCCGGGGTGGATTATGTGTTTGCTAACAGTGTCAACACACACCTGCGCTTTCGTAATGGAGAGTTGACTGTTGAACAACTGATGCCCGTAGATGGTATTCGCCCCGGTGCAGTAGAAGTTGATAATTTTGTTGTTGATGAAGCGGCTGGCAAAGTGTATGTTCTCAGTATGCAGCCGAAGAAGCTGGTAGAAGGGAAGCTGTCAGTTTATTCGCTGGACTAGATTAGCTACAGTATATAATATTTGCATGGTCACTCTTCCTGGTATTTTCTGCCCACGGAAGGGTGACTTACTTTTGCGGTGTGCAACCAACCCCATGAACGATGCGTTTTGTTCGTGAGCATACACTGTTGTTATGTACCTCCACAGCCAAATACTTAGTCTTATTTTAATCACACTTGTTGCTGCCTGCACGCCCGATCGGGTGAAATACACGCCTGAGTTGAAGCAGCAAATGTCTGATATGAAGATCAAACGCGTGACGAACGCGGATCTGGTTGAAACGGTCGATGAACTGGGCGGTAAAGTAACGGCAGTCGTGCAGAAAGAACTGGCCGACAGCCTGGCAAAAGCAGTGGCGCAAGTGCGCAAGCAGCAGCTTTGCCAGTTGCAGAACCTACCCCGGCTCAACGCCATCAGCAAGAAATACGGCATGACGGTTCGGTTGCTTGGTCCGGCCGATGTGCAAAACAAAACGCTCGATCCGAAGGAACGCGAAATTCTCGATGCGTATCTATACAATGCCGAGCAGAAGCAGCCGCAGATCGCCAACATCCAGAAGATAAGCGACACAACCTATATCTACAACGCGGCCGTGCCAACGGAAAACGCCATTTGTCAGACCTGCTTCGGCACCGAGAAAACGCCGTTAGCGGTATGGCGACTGTCGATCAACAAGCGCGACGTTGTGCTGCGGATGAACGCATCGGTAAAGAAGAAGCCAGCCAATTAAGCTGGTACAACAGACGACTGCTGATCGGCCCATTCGATGAGCTGCGTGGCCGTTTGCGTTGGAGCGTCTGTCGAAATCGGTATCGTACTGATTGTGGCCGGGTCGCGCTGCGACAGTCCGTGTAAATAGGCTTTGTCGTAATAATCGAGCGTGAGGTCGGCAACGGTCGCGTAGTCGAAGCGGGCGAGCGCATCAAGCGCATCCTGCGTTACTTTGCCGCCCAGCCGACGCCGGATTCGCTCGGTTGCATCAACGAGCAGTGCGTGATCGATACCCGTGTATTCCTGCACGAGCCGCTGAATTCGCACTGACTTCGGCACATCGACAAAGGCGACGGGAGCGGCTCGCATCTGCTGCCAGAGCGGCATCGGGATAAAGCACGAGCCTACGTTGCGGCTTTCATCCTCGAGCCAGATACGACGGTTCGCATCCAGATTGCGCCAATCCTGAAAAATCAGGTTTTCAAATTGCTCCGTGGCGGGTTGCGGCTTCTGCCCGATAGCCCCATACGACGAACCTTTGTGGTGCGCCAGCCCTTCCAGATCGATCACCTGCTCGCCCTGCCGCGCCAGTTCGTGCAGAATATCGGTTTTGCCGCTGCCCGTTTTGCCGCCCAAGATGATGAGTTGGCGGGGTTGCGCGAAAGCATCCAATACGGCATTACGGTACGCCTTGTAACCCCCCACGAGCGTCGATACGGTCAGGCCAGCGGTGTCGAGCAGCCACGCAAACGAACCGCTCCGCATACCGCCCCGCCAGCAATGTACAAGCACCTCTTTCTGCTGCGGATTCAACCGGCGCGACTGCTTCACGAAGTCAGCCAGCTTGGGGCCGACCATGCCCAGCCCCAGCAGTACCGCCGAGTCTTTTCCCGCCTGCTTGTACTTCGTGCCGACCAGCGCGCGCTCGTCGTTGTCGAATAGGGGAATGCTGACAGCGCCTGGAATGTGGGCGTGCTCAAACTCCCCCGGCGATCGAACGTCGATCACCGGTAACGCCTGAGCCTGCGCCAAAAAGGTGTCGATGCTGAGTTTTTTTACCATCAGGCCAGTTCGCGGAGATAAAGTTGAATTGTGTTTTCGAGGCCCAAATACAGCGCGTCGCTGATGAGCGCGTGACCGATGGATACTTCGTCGAGGCCCGGCACCTGTTCGTTGAAGAAACGCAGATTCTCCAGACTCAGGTCGTGCCCGGCGTTCAGGCCCAGCCCCAGCTCGTGCGCCCGCTGCGCAGCCCGGACAAACGGAGCCACAGCCGCGTCGCGGTCGTCCGGGTAGCCGGTGGCGTAGGGTTCGGTGTATAGCTCGATGCGGTCGGTACCCACGGCTTTTGCTCCTTCGACCATTCGCTCGTCGGCATCCACGAAAATCGACACGCGGATACCGTCGGCCTTAAACGTATCGATCAGCTTCCGTAGGTGGTCGGCGTGGCGGATAGTGTCCCAGCCGGCGTTGGACGTAATGGCGTCGGGTGCGTCGGGAACGAGCGTTACCTGCGCAGGTTTTACACGTTTTACCAGTTCGATAAACCGGTCGTCGGGATTACCCTCGATGTTAAATTCCGTAGTCAGCACCGGGCTAAGGTCCAGCACATCCTGGTAGCGGATGTGCCGCTCGTCGGGGCGGGGGTGAACCGTGATACCCTGTGCGCCGAAGCGTTCGCAATCGAGCGCGACTTTTACCAGATCGGGGTTATTGCCGCCACGAGCGTTGCGGATCGTAGCAATCTTATTGATATTAACAGACAGACGGGTCATCGGTGCCTAAAGAGCGAAAGAGTGAATGAGTGAAAGAGCGATTCTTACAAAAGGCCCTGCCTGTTTTGTAACTTTGCGGAAATAATGAAGGTTCAGAATGAAGGAGCGCATTTGTTGGTAGCCGCTTCAACGCGGCTGTAAATCGCTCTTTCACTCATTCACTCTTTCGCTCTTTAACAATGTCTCTCAAACAACAAATCGACGCCGATATTAAGCAGGCCATGCTGGCTAAAGATCAGGACAAGTTGCGCGCACTGCGGGCCGTAAAATCCATGATTCTGCTTGAAGAAACTAAAGAAGGCCAATCTGGCGACCTGAAACCAGAAGACGAAACCCGGATTCTAACCAAAGCCGTGAAGCAGCGGAAAGATTCGGCCGACATCTACCGGCAGCAAAACCGCGCCGACCTGCTCAGCGTGGAAGAAGCCGAAATCGCGGTGATCGAGCAGTACCTGCCCAAGCAACTGTCGGAAGACGAGCTGAAGGCCAAATTACAGGCCATTATCACCCGCGTCGGTGCGTCGGCCCCGTCGGATATGGGTAAGGTGATGGGCGCTGCCACGAAAGAGCTGGCCGGTCAGGCCGATGGTAAGGCGATCTCTGCGGCCGTAAAAAGTCTTTTAAATTAAAGAGCGAAAGAATGAAAGAGTGAAAGAGCGAATGCGCTGGAAGTCACTCTTTCGCTCTTTCGCTCTTTCACTCTTTGACAGTTGACAACGCTCGACCTACTAATGCTGATTCCCCTCGCGTGGGGTGTGTTCAACGGCTATCGGAAAGGGTTGCTGGTGGAGGTCGTGGCCGTTATTGCGTTTATCGTGGCCATGATTGTCGGGTTCAAGTTTCTGGCGTTTGGTATCGAACTACTCAGCCCGTATATCAGCCGTGAAATGGCCCGGCGACTGCTGCCGTGGCTGGGTTTCTCCGTCATCTTCTTTCCTACCGTGTATATGGTCAATCAGATGGGCTTTGCGCTGCGTCGGTCGATCAAGTTTTCGGTACTGGGCACGTTCGACAGCGTAGCCGGGGCCGCAGTTGGCTTCTTTACGTGGCTGTTTGGAATTAGTGTGATCCTCTGGCTGTTAAGCTATATGAACGTAAAACTTCCGCCCCGCCACGTCGACGGTGCGTTGCTTTACCCGTACGTCCGGCCAATTGCCCCCCTCGTCATGGAACGGGCCGCCGTATGGGTACCAAAGGGCCTCGACGCCGGGAAAAAGTGGAAGGCAGAAAATATAAAGAGCGAAAGAGCAGAAGAGTGAAAGAGCGATTATCCAGCGCAATCACTCTTTCGCTCTCTCACTCTTTCGCTCTTTAACACATGAAACAGGATATTCGCAAGCAAACCGTACCGCAACTGACTGACTGGCTTAAGCAGCATGGCGAGCAGGGATTTCGGGCCAAACAGATTCACGAGTGGCTCTGGAAAAAGTCAGCGCAGTCGTTTGAGCAGATGAGCAATCTGTCGGTGCAGACGCGCGCGCTGCTAGCTGAGCATTTCGAGATTCGGTCCCTGTCGGTGCATCAGGAGCAGCGCAGCAACGACGGTACGATCAAATCGTCGTTTCAGCTGTACGATGGAAATCTGGTTGAGGGTGTGTTGATACCGGCGCTGCGCCACGACGACCAGGATCGCATGACCGCCTGCGTGTCGAGTCAGGTAGGATGCTCGCTGACGTGTAAGTTCTGCGCTACGGGCTACATGGACCGCAAGCGAAACCTCGATGCCGCCGAGATCTACGATCAGGTAGTAGCGATCGATCGACAGGCCAAACAGAATTACGACGTGCCGCTGTCGAACATCGTATATATGGGCATGGGCGAGCCACTGCTCAACTACAAAAACGTGCTGGAATCCGTCGACCGGATTACCTCGCCGACGGGGCTGGGCATGTCGCCGAAGCGAATTACGGTGTCGACGGCGGGTATTGCCAAGATGATCCGGCAGCTGGGTGATGATCAGGTGAAATTCAATCTGGCCCTGTCGCTGCACGCAGCCAACGACACCAAGCGCGACACCATTATGCCCATCAACGAAAGCAATACGCTGGAAGCATTGGGCGACGCGCTGAGTTATTTCTACCAGAAAACCGGCACCCGCATCACGTTCGAGTACATCCTGTTCTACAATTTCAACGACACGCTACAGGACGCGCAGGAACTGTGGCGGTTTACGAAGCGCGTACCGGCGAAGGTGAACATCATCGAATACAACCCGATCGCCGAAGCCAATTTCAAAAGTACGGACCCCCAGACGCTCGATAAATTCGCCGGTTATCTGGATAGTAAGGGTGTGATTGTAAACGTTCGCCGGAGCCGGGGTAAGGATATCGACGCGGCCTGTGGTCAACTGGCAGGTAAAGAGAAGGGCACCGTAAAACAGACTGTCTGAGCTGGTCGCTCTAACGCGCCGGGTGCCTTTACCGAATCGACGGATCAATAAAACGTTACGTGCCTTTGCTGTAAGTACAAGAGCCGTAACACATTGCGTCAGTACTTAATATTGGGGTAATATCGCTCTCCTTCGTTTGCCGTACTTTTGCGGCATCTAAGCCGACGAATTCGTTGTTGGCTGTTACACGAAGCTCACCCACCCAATGTTTGGATTAGAAACGGACGTTTTTATCCTCCTCTTCATCAGTCTTTTTGCTGCCTGCGCGTTTGAATTCGTCAACGGGTTTCACGACACGGCCAACGCTGTAGCCACCGTTATTTACACTAATTCGCTGAAGCCAACCGTGGCCGTCGTCTGGTCGGGTATCTGCAACTTTGCCGGGGTACTGCTGGGCGGTATCGGCGTCGCGATGGGTATTGTCAACCTGCTGCCCGTCGAACTGCTGGTCGATCAGAACGTATATCACAGCGTTGCAATGGTCATGGCCCTGCTGCTTAGCGCCATTATCTGGAACGTCGGTACGTGGTACTTTGGCCTGCCTAGTTCCAGCTCACACACACTCATCGGTTCTATTTTGGGCGTCGGCCTAGCGTTCTCGACCATGCCGGAAAATACGGAAGGCGGTTCAGCTGTCAACTGGGAGAAAGCCATCGAAACGGGTGAGGCATTACTGCTGTCGCCCCTGCTGGGTTTCAGCCTAGTTATTGTGCTGATGTTTCTGATCCGCAAGATCGTACCGGAAGAAACGAAAGATCAGCTGTTCAAAGAGCCGAAGAAAAACACCCCGCCACCGTCCTGGATTCGGGGTATTCTGGTTGCTACCTGTTCGCTGGTTAGCTTCTTCCACGGCAGCAACGACGGTCAGAAGGGTGTGGGCCTGATTATGCTGATTCTGATCGGTATCGTACCGTTTCAATTCGCCGTCAATCCCAACATTGATCCCAAACTGCTGCAAAGCAATATCACCGGTATCGAACAGACAATTGCCGCACTGAACCCTGCTCAGCTATCGTCGGTAAACCGGGAAAGGCTGGCGGAGACGAAGCAGGAGCTGGCTAATCTGAGAACACTCGTTGCCAGTTCACAAACGACCAACAACCAGATTTCGAAGGAAAAACGGCTCAACGTTCGGCGCGATCTGTTGCTGATCAACAGCCACATGAGCAAGATCTCGGTTGATGAGGGCGCCAATCTAAGCCCGAATCAGATGAAAATGCTGCGCGACAGTCTGGGCGAAGAAAAGGGCATTCGTCGCTTTACTGACTACGCTCCTTTGTGGGTAATCTTTATGGTGGCGCTGTCGCTGGGTCTGGGTACGATGATCGGCTGGCGCCGGATCGTAGTGACGGTGGGCGAGAAAATTGGTAAGCAGCACCTGACCTACGCACAGGGCGCATCTGCCGAGCTGGTCGCTGCGCTGATGATCGCGCTGTCGTCGTGGCGGCACCTGCCCGTCAGTACTACCCACATCCTGTCGTCGGGTATTGCGGGTAGTATGGTTGCTAACAAGGGTGTTAAAAACCTGCAATTCGGTACCGTCCGCAACATTGCCCTCGCCTGGGTCCTGACGCTCCCCGTCTCGATCCTGCTCTCCTTCACCCTCTACACTGTCTTCCGTTGGCTGATCTAAAGGGTTTACGGTTTTCAGTATACGGTTTACGGTGAAAATTCGGTACAGCCGGTGGCCGTAAACCGTACACTGAAAACCGTAAACCTCTCCTTTCACTTGACCCACTCCGGCGTGTCTTGCTCGATGGCGTGGCGGACTTTAGCAACGATGTCATCGACGGTGTCGTCGGGGCTGATTTGTAATGGAGCTTTAAAACGCACTGTCAGCAGTGTGTTTCTTTTTTTTAAGCGTAGTCCTTTTTTGTCGAACGCCCGGCGGAATCCATTGATTACGACCGGAATCACGATTGGGTCGAGGTTTTTGACCAGGTGTCCCGTGCCCTTGCGAACGGGGGCATACGACTTGGTTGTCCCCTGCGGAAAACTCACGACCCAGCCGTGTTGAAGTGCCGTGGCAATCTTGTCATTGGCCGACGTATCGACTTCCCGCTTTACATCACGTCCATCGGCCCGCCATGACCGTTCGATGGTTAGTGCCCCGGCCTGCCCCAGAATACGCGGCAGTAAGCCCTGATTCATTGTCTCGGCAGCAGCTACATAGTATTGCCGGGCGCGTGGCCCCAACAGGTACATGGGCGGCAGCAGCGTGTTTTTGAACCCCCATTTTACCGCGCAGAAAATCTGAAAAAAGGCGATCACATCAGCGAAATAGGTCTGGTGATTCGATAAAAACAGGACGTTGTTGATCGGCAGATTTTCCAGATGCTCCGTTCCTTCGATCTGAATCCGGTTGACGACCGTGTAGCGCCCATACGTAACCCAACCGACTATACCGATAATCATCCGGCGCAGTAGTAGCGAGTTGCCGAACGGATCGCGCTCAAACAAACCCAGCACATCAAGTGGCATCAGGAAGCGAGGTAGGAAGCTGAATTTCGTCGGCTTGATGTAGTGCATAGACCGGTCAGTGTCGGAGTTACCTAGTAAAGATAAAAAAGTGGGCAATGTTTTCGGGAAAAAGTCCAAAGCCCGAACTGACAAATAAACAGGATGCCCTGTCAGTATGCAACCAACCGCCTGGTTGCGGGGTAACAGGGCGCAATGGAACAGGCATAAAAAAAGTTTTTCCGCCCCATTAATCTTTCCGCAGGTACTGCTGTCAAACCGGCAGATTACACAAAAACGCAGAAGGCCTATCGGTGACACTTTACACAATCAGTTTCCATTCACTACACTTTTTTACGTATTACCATGAAACGAATTGTGCTTGCTGGTCTCGCTGCGTTGGGTGTGTTTATTGGATCGTCGGCTTCTGCACAGGTGCAGGTCGGCGTCCGGGGCGGTGCCAACTGGGGCTTCACCTCGAACCCCGGCTATCTGGGCGCGCTGACGTCGTCGTTTCACCCCTCGCCCGGCCCAACGGGAGCCGTTTTCCTCGATATTCCGCTGAGTGATGTTGTCTCGTTCCGGCCGGAAGTAGCGTACGTTCAGAAAGGCTTTCTGGTTAAGCAGGGGATGGAACTGAATCTGGGCGGCTTTGCCCTGCCGATTGGTGCCCGCATCGCCTACCAGTCGCAATACCTTGAAGTGCCGCTGCTGCTGAAAGTAAATCTGACGCAGGGAGCTGTGCAGCCTTATTTCATCGCCGGTCCGTCGGTGGGCTACGCACTGGATGGCCGCGTCAGAACCCGCGCCACGGCCCTGATTACAACCCGCCCCATCGACGTCGATGTTAATTACGGCGGTGCCCTGAATCGGTGGGATATCGGCGCGACGGGCGGACTGGGGCTGGCGATGGACGCCGGGGCCGGTAAACTCTTTATCGAAGGACGCTACACCTACGGTTTCAACCGCCAGATTCAGGTGCCGGTTGTCAACGTAAACATTCGTAACCAGGGCGTCGCTCTATCCGTTGGCTACTCCTTTCCGATTGGCTATTAATTTGCTTGTTCCTCCATTCATCCCATTCATCCACTACACGCTTTTTGTTGAATCAACCTAATCGGACAAGGCGGTACTAACTAAGTGCCGCCTTTCTTTTTTGCGTGATAAATAAGTTAAAATTGGTCGAAAGTGCGGTAAACGTGAACGTGTGCCAGTGCGTTTTTGTATTTTTACCATTCTTTACTATTGAACTTGTCCTGCTTTCCCGGACTACAACATGACACAGTTTACCAATTTTGTTCAGTCGACGGCTTCCGAACCGCACCGTATTCGTACCCGTCAAATTCTGAAGGCGCATCCAGACATCAAGCGGATGATCGGGCAGAAAAACCCGCGCACGTTCTGGGTAATTCTGGGCTGCGTAACCATGATGACGGGTATCGCCTGGCTGGTGCGCGATCAGTCGTGGTGGATCGTCGTTGCTGCGGCCTGGTTCATTGGTGCTTTCCCGGCCCATACGCTGTTTGTCTGCATCCACGAAGCAGCCCACAACCTGATTTTCCGCAAGCCGACGGCCAACGCCTGGGCCGCGATCTTCGCTAACCTGCCGACGGTATTGCCAACGGCCCTGTCGTTCAAGAATTTTCATATCAAACACCACGCGTTCCAGGGCGTCCATGAGTTAGATGCCGACCTGCCAGACTGGTACGAAGCCAAGCTCATAAACAACTACGCGATTGGTAAAGCCCTCTGGCTGCTGTTCTTCCCAATCTTTCAGGCAATCCGCACGATCCGTTGCCGCGAACTGGCCGTTATCGACAAATGGGTTGCCCTGAACATCGTCGTGCAACTGGCGTTCGACGTGCTGATCGTCGTGCTGTTTGGCTGGAAAGCGCTGGCATTCATGCTGCTTTGCCTGTTCTTCTCGGTAGGGCTGCACCCACTGGGTGCTCGCTGGATTCAGGAGCACTACCTGACGCTCGACCCGAATCAGGAGACGTACAGCTACTACGGTGTGCTGAACACGCCGAACCTGAACGTTGGATTTCACAACGAGCACCACGATTTCCCGTCGATCCCCTGGAACCGGCTACCCGAAATCCGGAAATCGGCTCCCGAGTACTACGATACGCTGAAATACCACACGTCGTACGTCAGGTTGTTTTTCCGCTTCCTGTTCGATCAGGAGATCTCGCTTTATTCGCGCATCGTTCGTAAAGAGCGCGGCAAAGTGACGCTGGCCGATCAGTCGAAGCCGGATATCGAAATGGCACACGCACAATAGGTTAACGACAGTTTAGTCGAAAAAGGAGAGCTGGTAACGGCTCTCCTTTTTTCTTGTTTGCGGGCTGGATAAAGGCGGTAAAAACGGTACATTGGCTGCGTTCTTGCTATCCATATACCAATGAAACTATCCGCGTACTACCGTCAGATCAGTGTCTGTACTATACTAGTCAGCCTGCTGGCGACCTGCACCCGTCGCCAGCCCGATGTGCCGCCCGCCGACGATGGGGTAAGATTACTGGGAGTAACCATCCCCGGCTTCCCCAGTGAAAACATCAGTATCGATCAGGTCAAAAAAGAGATCGTGCTGACGGTACCTGACAGTCCGTCGTCGCTGACGTTTGAAAAAATGTCGTTTCAGACCTCGGCTGGAAGCAGCGTATGGCAGGAAGATCACAAGCGCGTGGATCTATGTATCGGAGGAGCGGAGCTGGTCTACGTGTTGAGCGAGACGAAAAGCAATGCGTATAAATTTGTTGTGAAACAGCCCCGACCACTGGCGATCGGCTTCATCGACAACCAAACGAAAGCAACGATTGGTCAGTCGCTGGCGGTGCGGATCGATAACACGACTGATGGCAAGGGTGGAGGAGTGGTTCTGCTGACGCGCACAGACACAGGGGAGCAGGATAGTTTACGGGTAGGTTGTCAGGTTGATGGTAATCAGTACATACTGGAAACACCCCAGCGCGTCAGGCCAGGGGAGTATATTGTAGCCTTGCAGAAAAAAAGTGGTCGCACCGCGACGGCTCCACAGAAACTAACGTTCCAGAAAGGGACGCCGTCCGTTAACGAATTATGGGGAGCGCTAACCGTGGGGCAGTCGCTGACGCTTGCGGGTAGCAATCTGTTCGCCGACGACGCGCCTGAGGTTTTACTGCGTCGAAGCAGCGGAGAGACGACACGTATAAAACCCACCAGTATTTCGCCCTACGGCTGGTCGCTGACCACTGCTTTGCCCGCTACTATACAGCCAGGATACTACGACATAGCCGTATTGTTTCAGGGCAAGACCATGTCGACGAAGCAACGAATAGTCGTGCTCCGGGACGAACTTCAGCCAGCTGTAGGCCGTATTAACAACGAACTGACAACTGCGTCGGAAACCAAGCCGATTGTACTGGTGCGCGGGCAACATAATTTTGCGACAATCTGGCCGCAGCTGTATAGTTGGGGTGAGTCTCGGGTCAAGCTGGACATAAAGCTGACATCAATTGATAATTCAGGCCAGTCGACCCGATTTTTGTTCAGCAACCAGTCGTACAATGGTGATTATCCGCCTGCGCTTAACGTCCCGGCAACCGTACAGTCGGGGCGGTACATACTCAGCGTTGTCGCTACCTATACCGACGGTACCGTCAGCGAAAGCGAACCGCTGGAACGGATCGTAGAGGTGCGGTAGTGCCAGAAAATCTTCGGCGTGCAACCGTTTTCTGGCGTACCTTTGCTATAAATAACTGGTTGCCTGTCAGCCATGCCGGTAGGTAGCCAGTCTGTTCACGAATTGAATAAACCAAGCGAATGACGACCGCAACGACAACCACCCGCGATACGCAGATTTTTGACCTGATAAGCCAGGAAAAACACCGGCAGGAGTCGGGTATCGAACTGATTGCTTCTGAGAACTTTGTATCGCCACAGGTGATGGAAGCCGCCGGTAGTGTGCTGACCAACAAATACGCTGAAGGACTACCGGGCAAACGCTACTACGGCGGTTGCGAAGTGGTCGATCAGGTCGAGCAGATTGCTATTGACCGGGCGAAAGAACTGTTCGGTGCCGGTTGGGTAAACGTACAGCCGCATTCGGGCGCACAGGCCAACACGGCCGTGTTCCTGGCCTGTCTGCAACCCGGTGACACGATTCTCGGCTTCGACCTGTCGCACGGCGGTCACCTGACGCACGGTTCGCCCGTAAATATTTCGGGTAAATACTTCCGGCCAACCTTCTACGGTGTAGAGCGTGAAACGGGCGTTATCAACTACGACGTGGTTGAAGAAACCGCTAAGCGTGAGCGGCCCAAGATGCTGATTTGTGGTGCGTCGGCTTACAGCCGCGACTGGGATTACGCCCGGCTGCGCGCCATCGCCGACGAGGTTGGTGCTATCATGCTGGCCGACGTGTCGCACCCGGCGGGTTTGATTGCGAAAGGACTGCTGAACGATCCACTGGCGCACGCCCACATTGTGACGACAACAACGCACAAGACGTTGCGCGGCACACGGGGTGGTATGATTATGATGCGCGACGATTTCGAGAATCCGTTCGGTATCAAAACGATGAAGGGCGAAACCCGCCTGATGTCGTCGCTGCTCGATTCGGGCGTTTTCCCCGGCACGCAGGGTGGTCCGCTGGAGCACATCATCGCAGCTAAAGCCGTTGCCTTCGGTGAAGCCCTGACCGACGATTTCCACGATTACGCGGTTCGGGTGAAAGCCAACGCGCAGGCAATGGCCGCTGCCTTCCTGAGCCGTGGTTATCAGATCATTTCGGGCGGTACAGACAACCACCTGATGCTGATCGACCTGCGCTCGAAAGGGTTGACGGGTAAACTGGCCGAAAACACGCTTATTAAAGCAGACATCACCATCAACAAAAACATGGTGCCGTTTGACGATAAGTCGCCGATGGTCACGTCGGGGATGCGCGTGGGTACGGCTGCGATGACGACACGTGGTTTGAATGAATCGGACATGGAGCAGATCGTCGTATATATCGACCGGGTGCTGATGAACCACGACGACGCGGCTACGCTGGCCACCGTAAAAGAAGAAATCAACGAGTGGATGAAAGCATTTCCGCTCTTTAAAAGTTAAAGAGCGAAAGAGTGAATGAGTGAAAGAGCGAAATAAAGCCGCGAATCATTCAATCGCTCTTTCACTCATTCACTCTTTCGCTCATTGTTATACAATGCCACTTGACCAATTGACAGACCCGGAAGTTGACTCGGAAGGCAAGGAAATGTCGTTCCTTGACCATCTGGAAGAGCTTCGCTGGCACATTATCCGGGCGGCAGGAGCCATTCTGGTGTTTACCATCATCGCGTTTATTTTCATCGAGGAAATATTCGACAATGTGCTGCTGGGTCCGGCGAAAACCAGTTTCTGGACGTACCAGCAGATGTGTAAACTGGCTGCTTACACGGGGTACGCAGATTTGTGCGTCAAATCGCTGGATTTCAAATTGCAGGCGCTGGGATTCGCCGATCAGTTCACGATGTCGATGACGTCGTCGTTCTTCATCGGTTTGTGTTTTGCCTTTCCGTATGCCTTCTGGGAGGTTTGGCGGTTCATCAAACCCGGTCTGCGGCAGTCGGAGAAAAAGGCCGCTCGCGGGGGTGTGTTCTACGTCTCTATCCTGTTCGCGCTTGGGCTGTTGTTCGGGTATTTCATCGTGACGCCACTGGCCGTCAACTTCCTGATTAACTACCGGCTGTCGCCCCAGATTCAGAACAACATCGACATCACGTCGTACATTTCAACGATTGTAACGCTGTCGCTGGGTTGTGCGCTGATTTTTCAGATGCCGATTATCGCGTTTGTGCTGTCGAAAGTGGGGGTGGTGACGCCGAAGTTCATGCGCGAATACCGCAAGCATGCCTGGATCGTCATTCTGATCATTGCTGGTGTCATCACGCCGTCGCCCGATTTGTATAGCCAGATTCTGGTAGCGCTGCCGCTGGCGTTGCTCTACGAGATCAGTATCGTTGTGTCGGGGCGGGTCGAGAAGGCCCGGCTTCAGGAACTGCGCGATCTGGCTCAGTAAATTAAATTGACAATCATAAGCGCCGACTGCCAGCAGAAACTGGTAGTCGGCGTTCTCTTGTTTACGACGTATGACTTACGATTTTAAGCGATACCATGTTCGCTCGATCAACGCGGCTACCGATGCCGAACGGGCGGCAATCAATCAGGAGTTGAAAGACTTGTACGAAAGCCTGTCGGCTGATGAGAAAGAGTCATTCAACAAACAGCTACAAACGTTTCTGGCGAAAGAGATGGGACGGCTCAAAGACAACTATGACTCGGTGAAAGGGAATCTGAGCGATAACTGATAGGGTAGAAAAGTTACAGCCGTTTCATCATGATGTAATCTTCCATGAGGAAGCCGTTGCCAATGTCGATATCTTCCTCTCCGACGACCTCAAAGCCCATTTTTTCGTAAAACGACACCGCTTTGTTCTGGCGGTTGACGTTGAGTTGCAACGCAACATCCTCTGCTTTTTCGGCCTGCTTCGCCACATAGTCGATCATCATCCGGCCGATGCCCTGTCCCTGTGAAGCGGGCAGCAGGTATATTTTATGAACCTTCGTAACGGGCTTTTCATTGACCGTCAGTTCGTAAGAAATGTACCCGAGTGGCTCGCCCGCGTCGCTTTCGGCCAGTAGAAATACATGCCCTTTCTGGTCGATTTGCTCGGTGATAGCGTCCGGGCTGTACATCCAATTGAGCATGTACTGGATCTGCTCGGTAGTCAGAATTTCACCAAAGGTAATGGGCCATGTTTGGTGAGCCAGTTGTTCGATAAGTGGGTATTGGTTGGGCGTAACCGGAGTAAGGCGGGGCATTGGCGTAGTGTTTTGGGCGATAAACGTCAGATCAGACCACGCGCTTTCAGATCGAGATAGCGGTTGATCGTATTGGCTGTCAGGTTTTGCGGAGCGGTCAGAATGGTTTGGATACCGTACTGCTGCAACTCGCGAACGATCTGCTTCTTCTCAAAAGCAAATTTCTCGGCAATGGTTTTCTGGTACACCTGTTCCGTGTCCTGCGCCGGTTGGTCGATAAGGGCGCGAAGGGCGGTATTGTCAAAGAAGATAACCAGCAGCAGATGGTCTTTCGCCAGCCGACGCAGGTAAGGCAACTGCCGCCGTAGCCCGTTGACGGTATCGAAATTGGTAAACAGCAGGAGCAGACTTCGCTGCCGGATGTGCGTTCGGACGCTGGTATACAGGAGTTCGTAGTCTGATTCCTGAAAGCGCGTTTTCTGCCGGTATAGCGCGTCGAGAATACGCCCGATCTGACCGGCCCGGCGGTCGGCAGGAACGACCTGCCCGAGCTGGTTGGAAAAGGTCATAATACCCGCCCGGTCCTGCTTGTACAGGGCCACATTGCACAGGACAAGACTGGCATTGATGGCGTAGTCGAGCAGAGTAAGCCCGTCGAAGGGCGACTGCATCGGGCGGCCTTTGTCGATCAGGCAGTACACCGGCTGCGAGCGTTCGTCCTGAAACGCGTTGACGACCAATGACGCATTCTGCCCGTCGGTGCGCCGGGCGGTGGCCCGCCAGTTGATCGTGCGAATATCATCGCCGGTGGCGTAGGGGCGAAGCTGTTCAAACTCCATACTGTGCCCCACCCGCCGAATTCGTTTAATGCCTACTTGGGTAAGACGGTTTGTGGCGGCCAATAGTTCGTACTGCCGCATCTGCAAAAACGACGGATACACGGCCACCTGCTTCCCCGTTTCAAACTGATACCGGCGCTTGAGCAGCCCCAGTGGCGTCAGGACGAAGACGTTGACCGCGCCGAAGCTGTATTCACCGCGTTTGGTCGGCCGAAGTTCGTACCGGATCGTTTTGGTTTCGTTGGGATTCAGTCGGTCGCGGAAGAGCAGGTCGCGTCGCTGAAACTGAAACGGTATCTCGTCGATGACGTCAACGTCGGTGCGGAAGGGGTAATGATTTTCCAGATAGATTGTCAGCGGGTTTTCGTCGCCGTTGCTGAGCCGATCGGGTACGTCGCGCCGGGCAAAAAAAGCGGTTCGGTTGCCCAGTGTCGGGCGGAAAAGCAGCCAGCCGTCGATGCCAATGAGCACTAGAAAAACCCCCAGGGCGATCTGCACCAGCGGCAGCAACACCGGGAGTGCCCAGGCCGCCACAAACGCCATAACGAAAGCAATCAGTAACAGCCACAGCCGCAGCGCAACGAACAGAGAACGAATCATCGGGGCACGTCGATTTTTTGAACCAGCTGCGCGATGACGTCGTCGGCGGTACTGCCTTCCATTTCGCGTTCGGGCGTCAGCAGCACGCGGTGGCGAAGAACGGGCGCGGCCAGTTCCTGCACATCTTCGGGGGTGATAAAGTCGCGGCCCCGGATAGTAGCGAGGGCTTTGGCGCTGTTGAGTATAGCCACCGACGCCCGGGGCGACGCCCCCAGGTATAGCGCTTTACTGCTGCGCGTAGCCTGTACGATGCTGGCAATGTAGCCGAACAGGTTTTCTTCAACGTGCACCTGATGTACCTGTGTTCGCAAGGTTGCCAACTGATCAGCGGTTAGTACGGGCTGCACGGCGTCGAGAGCATCGGTCAGGTTACGACGTTGATGGTGGCCTTGTAGAATCGCTATTTCGTCGGCTGTTTCGGGATAGCCAACAACGATTTTGAATAGAAAGCGGTCGAGCTGGGCTTCGGGCAGGCGGTAGGTGCCTTCCTGCTCGATCGGATTCTGCGTCGCCAGTACCATAAACGGTTCGTCGAGCCGGTAGGTCGTTCCGTCGTTGGTGATCTGTCGTTCTTCCATGACCTCAAACAACGCGGCCTGCGTTTTGGCCGGGGCGCGGTTGATCTCATCAATCAGCACGATGCTGGCAAAAATTGGCCCCTGCCGAAACGAAAAATCGCCGGTTTTGGGTACGAAAATGTTGGTGCCCAGCACGTCGGCAGGCATCAGGTCGGGCGTAAACTGAATCCGGCTGAAAGGTACCGACAGGGTCTTCGCCAGAAGTTTCGCCATCAGTGTCTTTGCTACGCCCGGTACCCCTTCGATCAGCACATGGCCGTCGGCGAGCAGGGCCGTCAGTAGCAGGTCAATGGTAGGTTGCTGCCCAACAATGACCCGGCCCACTTCGGTGCGAATCGACTCAATGGCGGTGTGGATGGGGGTGAGGTCTGTGCGGGGCTCGAAGGATTCCATGTGGAAGTACTTGATTAAAGTGATGCGTAGAACTGTTCCATAGCCCGGTTCAGGCGGAGCAGATCGAATTCGGAAAGCGAAACGCTGCGCCGGGCGTCGCGCAGCAGGCGGGTGAGGTCAGCGGCTTCGTCGGCTGACAAACCGCTTTTCTGACTCAGCCGGGTGGTAAATTCGGTATCGAGGGTCGTTGTGTTTAGGCCATACCGCTCGCGCAGATCGGCCAGAAAATACTGCACTCGCTGCCGGGCCAGATTATCGTGGTTGCCTTGCTGAAAATAAAGCTGCCCGATCGTTTCGACAAATTCGAGCGATGTGTTGCGGGGTGGTTCAACTACGGGGATAACGCGCTGTGTACGCTTCCCGGCAAACAGTACGTAAAAAAGCACCCCAAACACCACGAGGTAGTAAGCCCAGTTGAGCGCCGGTTGCGACCAGACGTACCGGAAGATCGACTGCTCTTCTTTCCCAAACCGCCCCTGCTTCTGGTATTCGTCCCAATAAGTCGGCGCCGTGGGCAGATACGACAGCGCGTTGAATGCGTAGTCGGACGATTTTGGGTCCAGCACGTAATAATTGGTAAACGCCAGCGGTAGGTTATGGATCAGAAACTGCCCCCGGCCGTAGCGAACCCGGATAAAGGTCGGCTCCCGGCGGGCGTTACGAGCCAGCACGGTAACCGTTGCGGATTTGAGGATGCGGATAAAGTTACGGCCGTCGTCGTGCCGGAATGTGTAGCCTACAGACGGACTCAACCTCGGGTTGACAAGGTATTGGCGAAGGGTCGTATCGGCTCGCTGCGGTTTTTGTTCGTCGGCTTTGAAGCCGAGCTGCCGGCTCAGCGAATCAGGAAATTGATAAGCCGATACCAGCACCGTGTTGCCCCGCTCGACGTAGCGGAGCAGTTCGCGCTGGTCGTTCCGGTCGATTTTGAAGTCGTGGGCAATCAGAACGTAATTGCTGCGCGTGGGGAGCTTCGTTTCGGTCAGGAAATTATACACCGGTGTGCGTACGGTTGGTACGGCTGGCTGGCTCAGCAGGTCCGGCAGCAGTTCGTACAGGGCCTGCGTACCAAACGGAATCTTGTTGTCGTTTCGGTAGGTCGGCGTCCAGTCGAGGGGTTTGGGGCGATAGTAGTCAAACAGCACGTAGCCCACGACCGTCAACACCAGTAGCAGTGTGTATTTGTTGGGTTTACGCACGAATCAGGATAAAGATTGGTGAATGTTGAGCAATTGGAAGGCGCGAAAGTCGGCTTGTAACCGGGCAAACTGATCGCTGTCGATGGCCGCGTTGCCATACCAGACGTAATCGAACTGCTGGGTAAGCCGCTCGAAGCCGCGCTGATGCGGTGTGCCCGCCAGTTCATACACATACTGGCGGTTGGTTTTCTCGCGCTGGTACCGGATCAACTGCGCGTCGGTCAGTCGTTTCAGCGTTTGCAGATATAGCAGCCGCACCGCCAGCCGGTATTGCTTACCGTCGATCGCCTGACTGATCGCCGTGCCGAAGTCGATACCCTGAATATCCTCCGGGCTGCTTTCGTAGTCGAGCTGGCTGGATTGCGACTGGCGCGGAAACAGAAAATCCAGGTAATTAGCCTTGCGCAACAGGTAGAACACTACCCCGATCAGAACGGCAAGCAGCACGTACTGCCCGTAATCGTCGTACGCCTTGCTGTTAAATAGCCGCATAAACTGTCGCCAGTAATAGTACAGAAAGCGGCCTAGTGAGTCATCCGGCGGGGGTGGTTCATTGTCGTACTGATAAGCCTGACTGCGCTGAAGGTCGCGGAGCTGCGCAGCCGCTGGTCGGCGCACTACCACCGCGCCCCGGTCGTCGGGTGCCTTGCCCGGCTGGGCGCACACTGAGCCCACGCCAATAATCAGGAGCAGACAGCACAGGTAAGCCACGAGCCGGTTTGCGCTCCGCACGCGACGATCAGAAATCACCCTCATCCGTAGTGCGGGGTTTGGTCGGGGTCGTGCCGATGCTGTTGATGGCCGAATGCAGACTGACATTTTCGTGCTGCTCAACCAGATTACCGTACTGAAAGGCGATGGCCAGGTATATGATCGAATAAAGTATCGACCGGCCAATCAGTCCGATTATGTTGGCAATGATGAGCCAGATCGGTAATCCGTCGCCCGGTAGCAGTTTCCCGGCCGACAGGAAGCCAACCAGCCCACCGGGCAGGGCAAACACCAGACTCAGGATACCGACGATAATTACGATAACGAGCAGATAGCCGAAGGTAGCCCACCAGTTGTCGCGAATCAGGTTGAGGCAACGTGCCCAGGCCTCGCCGAATCCGGCTTTCTCGAAGTACGTAATGGCGAAGCCTATCGACAGCACTATGCCAATGTAAATGCCCGGCAGCAGCAGGCAGAAGAAGCCAATCGACGTGATGATCGATATCAGTATCGTGTAGACAACCATCCGGCCAATCTGCGACTGCATATCATCCCAGATATCGGCCACCGTCGCTGTCTGTCCGGTTTCTGTCCGGTGCAGGTGAGCGTAGGTAGTCAGAATGACGGCTACGTTGGTCAGAACGCCGAACAGCAGCGACAGCCAGTAGGAGGGCGAAAGCAGGCGGGTCATGAAAAGAAGACCGGCGTATGGGTTTCCGGCATCGGTCTGCGCGTCGGAAGCCGCCCGCAGCACATTGTTTAGCGTGAACGACGACGCGACGGCCGTAACGACAGCTACGGGGCCGACAATGTACAGCAGCGACAGCAGCAGGCTCCGGTAGTGTTGCCGGATGTACTGAAAAACGGCGTTGATTTTCTCGCCGAAATCACGTTGTACGTACAGGTTGTTCATGGTTGTAAACGACGGTTGAGGATGATGGGATACAGAACGAAATACCAGCCGATAAAAGCCGCCGACAGGCCGATAATACCGATACTAACGACGGGTGGCAGTGTCAGCCGCGTTACGAAACTTTCCAGAAAGCCAGCCATAATAAATATAGGAACGAGCCCCACCGCAATTTTCAGCCCCTGCTTCATACCCCGCCGGAAGGAAGTCAGGCGATCGTAGGTGCCGGGGAAAAGCAGGCTGTTACCAACCGTCAGGCCAGCACTGCCCGCGATGATGATGGCCGATATTTCGAGGGTGCCGTGAATCCAGATTTTTAGAATAGAGTCGATCAGTAGCCCCCGCTCGTGAAAAAACTCCTGAAACGCGCCGAGCATCACGCCGTTGTAAAACAGCATCGCCACCGTGCCGAACGAGGCCAACAGGCCGAAAATAAACGTGCGGAACGCGACCATAATGTTATTCAGCGTGATCTGGAAAAACATGGTGCCCTGATCGCTTTCCCCGTATACGCCCAGCGGATTGCCTTTTTTGATGTTTTCCAGCGTCATGTTCACGTAACCGTCGCCCAGAATCAGCCGGACAAACGTGTCGTCGTGCGCGGCCGATACCCAGCCCAGCACCCCGGCCAGCAGGAAGATAGCAGTCGCAACGGCCAGCAGCGGATGGGTTTGCCGAAACAGCAGCGGTAGCTCGTACTGCCAGAACTGCACGAAGCGGTTCAGGTCGCTGCGTTTAGTTTGCATCAGCCCCCGGTGTTGCCGACCGGCCAGTTCGTTGAGGTATTGGGTGATGCGGGCGTTGGGGTAAAACGTGCGGGCGTAGGCCAGATCGTCGGTCAACTCGATGAACCGTTCGGTTAGCCGGTCGGGGTCGGTTGTTGGCTCCTGCTCAATAGCCTGCCATTTCTCGGTATTCTGTTTGATAAACCGGGCTTCGCGCATGAGCGGTGGGTACTGTTGATCGGAAGAGTGTGTCGGAAAAATTGCGCGTTTTTGTGCAGTTAAGCAAGTTGAGCCACCTATTTTTGTTTCAGCCCCACCACCGCCTTCGGTACGCATTGGTTGCGTAGCCCCTTAGCGTTCATTGTCTATGTCTGTCCTTGTCCATACATCCCAGCATGTCACGCTCGAATACCAGCCCGCCAGCGTCGGCGACCGGATGCTGGCTACCCTCGTCGACTACGGCGTATTTTTAGGCTGGGCCATGATCGTGGGTCTGCTCAGTACAGGGATGGGGGAGCTTCATACGCATCGTCGCTGTTGATAGGGCTGTTTTTTCTGGGGCCGATCGTGTTTTACGACCTGCTCAGCGAATACCTGCTCAACGGACAAAGCGTCGGAAAAATCGCCATGAATATCCGGGTCGTCATGCTCGACGGGTCGCAACCGAACTTTGGTGCTTACCTGCTACGGTGGGTACTGCGAATCGTTGAATCCGGCGCGATGCTGTTTGGTATCGTGCCCATAATTGCGGTTGCGATCAACGGTAAGGGCCAGCGGTTGGGCGACATTGCCGCCGGAACGACCGTTGTCAAGCTCAAACCTGCTGTCTCGCTCGATGACGTGCTGATGCAGCCAACGCCCGAAAACTATCAGGTCATGTTTCCCGACGTGCGGCTGCTAACCGACCACGATATCAGCGTGGTGCGCGACGTGCTGCGCCGGGGCGATACGTGGGCTGTCAGTCAGGCCGCCGACCGGATCAAAGAAGTGACCGATATCTCGACAACACTCGGCAGCCGTGCATTCCTGCATCAGATTGTTGCCGATTACCAGTTTATAACTAGTCAATAGAAGAGCTTTATCGTTGTTTAGTCTATAAGCCGTCGGCATTACCCCCCAGCCCCCTGAAGGGGGAGCATTCCGCAAATGAACCGCTCCCCCTTCAGGGGGCTGGGGGGTAAACAGGCCGAAGGGAATTTGGCTATTACTAGGGCTAATTTAGGGATCCAACAGCCCTGCTATTCAGGAGGATGGGGGTGTAGTTGGTATGATAAATCCATAAGCATATGGCTACGGATATGTTTTACGGTGCTTCGCCTGCTTTGTTTGCAAAGGCAAAGCAGTTGCGATTAAATCAAACAACCGCCGAAAAGATGCTGTGGAACCATCTGAAAGGGAGTAAACTGGGGGGATTTCGTTTCAAAGCGCAGCATCCCATCCAGTGGTTCATCGCCGATTTCTATTGTCACGAAGCAAAACTGGTTGTCGAACTTGATGGGTCTGTCCACGACAATGCTGATCAACAGGTTTACGACGATAATAGGAGTTACTGCATTGGTGAGTTAAACATCACGGTTATTCGGTTTAGCAATGAAGAGGTGTTCACCAACATAAAAGCTGTGTTAACAAGAATAAGGCAATATTTGCCTCCATCTGAAAGCCAAACGATTGTCCCTGTTGCCCCCAAATTAATGAAAGAAGGCTACTAGAGGCTGTCGTCTTACCCCCCAGCCCCGAAGCGTCGGCCCGGCCTGAAGGAGAAGCGGCTCATTTGCGGAATGCTCCCCCTTCAGGGGGCTGGGGGGTAAGACGACAGCCTCTGATAGCCCTGCCCAGGAGGGGGGAGCCTGTCCTGACAGGCTAATACAGAAGTAAAACCAAATCATTATGCTTGACTCCATAAAATCGCTGGCCCGGCAATACGCGGGCGATATCGTTGCTACCCGTCGTCACCTGCACGCGCACCCCGAACTCTCATTCCATGAGCACAATACGGCCCGTTACGTAGCCGATCAGCTGAAAGCCATCGGTATCACGCCCCAGGAAGGGGTCGCTGACACGGGTTTGGTAGCGCTGATTGAAGGTACAAAAAGCGGGAGTAGCAGTACGTCGCGCGTTGTGGGCCTGCGTGCCGACATGGATGCGCTGCCCATCCACGAAGCCAACGACGTATCCTACAAATCGACCGTCGAGGGCGTGATGCACGCTTGTGGTCACGACGCTCATACGGCCAGTCTGCTCGGTGTTGCGCGGATTCTGCACGTAATGCGCGATCAGTTCGATGGCACGGTGAAGCTGGTGTTTCAGCCCGGCGAAGAGAAGGCACCCGGCGGGGCGTCGCTCATGATTAAAGAAGGGGTACTGGAAAACCCGGCTCCGGTCAGTATGATCGGTCAGCACGTTGCCCCGAACGTTCCGGTGGGGAAAATCGGCTTCCGCGAGGGGATGTACATGGCCAGCACCGATGAGCTGTACCTGACCGTGCGGGGCAAAGGTGGCCACGCAGCCATGCCCGATAACCTTATCGACCCGGTGCTGATCGCGTCGCACATCATCGTGGCCCTGCAACAGGTTATCAGCCGTAACCGGCCACCGGCGAGTCCATCGGTGCTGTCATTCGGGCGGTTTATTGCCGACGGCGTAACGAATGTGATTCCCAACGAGGTGACCATACAGGGAACGTTCCGCTGCATGAACGAAGAATGGCGGGCTGAGGGCCAGAAACGCATGGTGAAACTAGCCGAAGGCATCGCCGAAGCGATGGGCGGCAGCTGCGAGTTCACGATCGTCCACGGCTATCCATTCCTGAAGAATCACCCCGAGTTGACCCGACGCGTACGGGCGCAGGCGACCGAATACATGGGAGCTGAAAACATCGTCGACCTCGATCTCTGGATGGCTGGTGAAGACTTCGCGTTCTATTCGCAGGTGGTCAATTCGTGTTTTTACCGGCTCGGTACGCGCAACGAAGCGCGGGGTATCGTGTCAGGCGTTCACACGCCTACGTTCGACATCGACGAGTCGGCGCTGGAAATCGGTGCGGGGCTGATGAGCTGGCTGGCCGTGCAGGAACTGGCCGTAAAATAGGGCAAACGGAAATTTAATGGTGGGTTCACAAACGGTCGGGGTAGGGAAATATCGGGGTAATGTTAATTGGCGAGTTTTGAGGATTTATTGATTCTCAAACGCGATATGAAACAAAACTCCGTATTCTATTCAGCCGGTGCCGTTGTGGCGGTAGTCCTGCTGGCTGTAGCCTGTCAGGATCATGCCACGCCGTTGACAATGGTGAGTTATCCCGCCGTTGTCGACGCCGTCAACCCCGGCACTGTTACCCCGGCTGTACTCACTACTGTCAACGGGGTGCCGATAAACAATGGCGGGTTTGGCTCGTCGATCGTCGGTGACCCAACCGACGCCAGCGTGTTCTATATGCTGACCGACCGGGGGCCAAACATCGACGGTACGACCAGCAACTCGAAGGTATTTGCCGTACCGGCTTTTGCGCCACAGATCGGCAAGTTTCGGCTGAAAGGCAGTCAAATGATCCTGGAGAAGCTGATCGAGCTGAAGAACAGCAACGGCAACAAACTAAACGGCCTGCCCAACCCCGTCAGTCAGGGCGGAACGGGCGAAACGGCCTACGACGTGTCGGGCAATATCCTGCCAACCAGTGTCGATGGGCTGGATTCGGAAGGGCTGGCGTTGGCCCCGATGGTACGTTCTGGGTCAGTGATGAATACGGTCCGCACATCGTTCATTTCGACGCCAACGGCCAAACGATCGAGCGCATCAATCCCTTCGGCAGCGGCACGGGCGGACGGCGGATTCCGATGGTGTTTGCCACCCGCCGACCAAACCGGGGCATGGAAGGACTGACCATCACGCCCGATGGCAAGACGCTGATTGGCATCATGCAGTTTCCGCTCTACAACCCGTCGTCGGCTGCCATTTCCGGCTCGCTCGTGACGCGTATCCTGACGTTCGACATCGCGACGGGGGCTACCAAGCAGTTTGTCTACCTGATCGAACGGTCCAATTTGCAGGCTGTCAGCGAGATCGCGGCCGTTACCAACACGACGTTTCTGGTTATCGAGCGCGATGGTGAATACGGTACCGAAGCCAACAAGAATACGCTGTTCAAGCGGGTGTACAAGATCGACCTGACGGGCGCGACCGACATCTCCGATCCGGCCAACGGAACCAACGGCAAGTTATACGGCGGCAAAACGGTTGAAGAGCTGAAAACGGCGGCTGCGCTACAGACCAACGGAATCACTCCCGTTACCAAAACGCTCGTGCTCGATCTGATGACCGATATTTCGCCCGTCTATCCGCACGATAAGGCCGAAGGCATCTATCTGATCAGCCCGACCTTGCTGGCTGTCTCGAACGACGACGACTTTGGCGTTACCGGGACCGGTACGTATGTCAGTAAGAAGCTGCCCGATGGCACGGTCGACCGAAACCGCGTATACTTTGTTACGCTGAAAGCCCCTGTCCGGTAACCAGTCAGTAACAAGGTAATTACGCCCGTTCGTTTTCCTGTGTGGAAACGGACGGGCGTTTTTTTGTGAGCGATCACCAGCTGACCAGTGATTTAGGGCCGGAGAGCAGTTGGAAAATTAGCTATATACCTGACAATGAATATTGATGCTGATCGGCCGTGGGCGTATAAATCCTTCTGCGAATCAGTCAATTCACTCATGGATTGTTATACATTTGTAGTTACGAACGACGTTATAAAATTGGTTTATTTCCTATTAATCCTATGAACAGAAGAGACGCCCTTATGCGGGTGGCCGTGCTGGCCGGAGCCACACTGACTATACCCGCGCTGGCCGACACCCTTGAAGCGTCGGCTGCCCGGCGTGCGCTGACTGGCAAGCCCGTTTTTCTGACGGCCGATCAGGATGCTACGGTAGCCGAACTGGCTGAAACGATCCTGCCTGCTACAAAAACTCCCGGTGCCAAAGCCGCCAAAGTCAACGAGATTATCGACGTTATCCTGAAAGACTGTTACGTACCAGCTGATCAGCAACGGTTTATCGAAGGACTGGCGCAGACCAATAAGCTGAGCCAGGATGCTTACGGCAAAGCCTTCGTGCAGCTGGACCCCGAGCAGCGTATTGAGGTTGTGAAGAAGCTGGAAGCCGACGCCAAACGGCAGCTGGACGATATGAAGGCTGGCCGGACGGCGACAACTGCCGGGGCACAGGCCGATGCGCAGGCTCCTAAAGACGCCAACAAGCGGTACTCGCCTTTCTTTACCATTCTGAAAGACCTGACCCTGACGGGCTATTTCACCTCCGAAATCGGCGCGACGCAGGCGCTCGAATACGTAGCCGTACCCGGTCGTTACGACGGTTGCGTACCACTCAAGCCCGGTCAGAAAGCCTGGGCTATTTAGAGTTGGATAGTTGTAGAGTTATAGGGTTATAAAGTTGGCTGGCGCGTCCAGTCCCGGCGGGGAATCGCAACTTTATAACCCTATAACTCTACGACTTTACAACTGTCGAATCCAATAACTTTTCAACAGTCAAGACAGATGAATCTCAATATAGACGCCCAAAAAGACATGACCTACGACGCCATCGTTGTGGGGTCGGGCATTTCGGGGGGCTGGGCCGCCAAAGAACTTACCCAGAAAGGACTACGCGTACTGATGTTGGAGCGGGGCCGTGATGTAAAGCACATCGAAGGGTACCCAACAGCTACCAATAATCCCTGGGATTTCCCGCACCGGGGCCGTATCACGACGCAGGCAGCCGAAGAATATTGGGCCAGCATGCGGACGGGCTACACCGCCAACGAAGAGTGGCGTCACTTCTTCGAGAACGATGCTCAGAACCCATATATCGAAAAGCGTAAAGTCGACTGGATTCGCGGGTACCACGTGGGTGGTCGTTCGCTGATGTGGGGGCGTCAGAGCTACCGCTGGAACCCGGAAGATTTCATGGCCAACGCAAAGGAAGGCATCGCCGTCGACTGGCCGATCCGCTATGAAACGCTGGCACCGTGGTACAACTACGTTGAAGGCTTCGCTGGTATTTCGGGTGCAAAAGATGGCCTGGACGTACTGCCCGATGGCAACTACCTGCCCCCCATGCAGATGAACTGCGTGGAGAAGGAAGTGAAGGCCCGTCTGGAGAAAAAATTCGCGAAGCGCCACGTCATCATGGGCCGGACGGCTCACCTGACCGCGCCTAAGCAACAACACTACGATCTGGGCCGGGCTGCCTGTCAGTTCCGTAACCAGTGTATGCGCGGTTGCCCGTACGGTGCTTATTTCAGCACGCAGTCGGCCACGCTGCCTGCGGCAATGAAAACAGGCAAGCTGACGCTGCGCCCCGATTCGATTGTGTCGGAAGTACTTTACGATGAGAAAAAAGGCAAGGCAACGGGCGTTCGGGTAATCGATCAGAATACCAAAGAAGTACGGGAGTACTTTGCCCGCATTATTTTCCTCAATGCGTCGGCTTTCGCCAGCACGTCGATTCTGATGAACTCGAAGTCGAGCCGCTTCCCCAACGGGATGGGTAACGATTCCGATCAGCTGGGCCGTAACATCATGGACCACCACCTTGCCGTTGGTGCATCGGGTTCGTGGGATGGTATGGAAGATCAGTACTACTACGGACGTCGGGCCAATGGTATCTACATCCCCCGCTACCGCAACTGGGCCGGCGACAAGCGCGATTACGTTCGTGGCTTCGGCTATCAGGGCGGAGCTGGCCGGGAAGGCTGGAACCGGGGTAATGGCATGGATGGTTTTGGCGCGGCCTTCAAA
Source organism: Spirosoma rhododendri (assembly GCF_012849055.1). Taxonomy (NCBI): domain Bacteria; kingdom Pseudomonadati; phylum Bacteroidota; class Cytophagia; order Cytophagales; family Cytophagaceae; genus Spirosoma; species Spirosoma rhododendri. The sequence goes on from NZ_CP051677.1 coordinate 1,905,663, forward strand.
GACAGCCTGAGCCAGCCCGGAGGCTGGGGTATCAGCATCGGCGGCTTCGGCGAGATGCTACCCGACCCCAGCAACCGCATGACGCTTTCGACCGACCAGAAAGATAAGTGGGGCCTGCCGCTGATCGTATTCGACGCTGCTTACGGCGAAAACGAGAAGAAGATGCGGAAAGACATGATGAACGACGCCGTTGAAATGCTCGAAGCGGCCGGCGTTAAGAACGTTCATGGCTACAATGATGAGTCGAAGCACCCGGGTATCGGTATTCACGAAATGGGAACGGCCCGGATGGGTAAAGATCCCAAGACGTCAGTGCTGAACGCCAACAATCAGATTCATACGGTAAAGAACGTATTCAATACCGACGGAGCCTGTATGACGTCGGCCTCGTGCGTGAACCCATCGCTGACCTACATGGCCCTGACGGCCCGCGCAGCCGATTTCGCTGTGAAGGAAATGAAGAAAGGTAGCCTGTAGTCAGTACAGAGTTGACCGAAAAAGTGATACAAAGCAGCTGGTCGTAAGATCAGCTGCTTTTTTAATGTGCGAAAAAACGCGTCTGAGCCGGGTGAAACCCTTATATGAAGAAACCGGGTTAAGAATCGATTAAATTTTCTAAACATCCATCTATACAGGCTGTTATAAAACCGATTGTCAATTCAGATAGACAACAAAAAAAACTCAACGATGAAAAAGGTAATGATGATGGGTTTCATGCTGGTAGCCGGCCTGACCCTAAGCGCAAAAGCTCAGACGACGAATTCGACGGGTACGACGGGCACAACCACAACGACGAGTCCAGCAATGGGGTCACAGTCGACTCCATCAACGCAGACTGGTACGTACACAAACGGCCAGAACTCGACCACTAACACCGGCACCTACCAGACGCAGCCGCCAACCACGACCGGCACAGGTACAATGAATACGGGTACTATGAACACCGGTACAACTGGAACCACGGTACCAACCACTGGTACTACGGGCACCATGAACGGTGGAACGATGAACAATGGCACATACTCAACTGGTACCGGCACGATGCAGAGCGGTACCACTACGGGCCGGAGCGATTCAATGAATAACACCGATCGGACCGGCAGCGGTACGACCGGCAACAAGAGCCGTCGGACCCGCTCGCGCGACAACTCGTCGACAGGCACGATGAACTCTGGCACAACGACGATGCCCCGTTCGACAACGAACCGGTAGTCGATAAACGATAGTTTTTGGGGAGGGGGAAGTAACTTTGTTGCTTCCCCCTTTTCTGTATGCAGACCCCGGAGCCGTTATTTTCATTGACCAACCTGACCGTAAAACGCGGTGCCGTTGCGGTACTAACCAATCTCTCGTTGGTGATCAACCGGGCCGAGTGCTGGGCGATAGTCGGTCCGGTGGGGAGTGGCAAGACGACGCTGGCTCAGGTATTGGCTGGGCAGCTGGCCACGACGCGGGAACAGATACCGGTTCGCACGCCAGCGACACTGGTTTCGTTTCGTGAGGAGTCGCACCAGTTTTCGTACACACGGCATTTTTATCAGCAGCGGTACCAGGCCACGCTAAGCGATAACCAGGATGGGCAGGCCGCGCTGACGGTACGCCGGTATCTGGAGCCGACGGGCACTGCTCAAACCGACGAAGCGACAGCGCTCATTCAGCGTATGGGTATCGAACCCCTGCTTGATGTCGAATTTCTGAAACTGTCTAACGGGCAGACCCGCAAAGCCCGCATCGCCAAAGCGTTATTGCAGCACCCCGCCATGCTGTTGCTCGACAACCCCTTCGTGGGACTCGATGCTCACTTCCGCAGCGAATTAACTACATGGCTGGGTGAACTTGTGCAGGGTGGCCAGCCGCTGCTGCTGATCGCTGACAGGAATCATATTCCCGAGTTCGTAACGCACGTGCTGGCGCTCGACGCTGGTCAGGTCACGTATGCCGGGCCAGTTGCTGGCTTTGTGCCTTCGCCCGTCACACTACCAAATCGACCATTGCCCATACTACGGACCCCACCACAACCCGCTGATTTCGCCGACGCCTTCCGACTGACGGACGTAACGGTGAAATACGGCGAAAAGCGGCTGCTCGACTCCGTAAGCTGGACGGTGCGGGCCGGTGAACGATGGGCATTGCTTGGTCATAACGGGGCGGGTAAGTCGATCCTGTTGAGTGTACTGTACGGCGACCACCCGCAGGCGTACGCCAATCAGGTTGCAGTATTCGATCACCGACGCGGCAAACCCGGTACAAATATCTGGGACGTTAAACGCCGGATTGGCTTTATCTCGCCCGAGCTGCACCTGTATTTCCCCCGGCAGCTTACCGTCCGGCAGGTTGGGCTGACCGGCCTGACCGATACATTGGTTGTACCGGCGCGCCCATCGGCCGATGCCGTTCACGATCTCGACGCCCTCCTGACTTATTTCGGTATCGACCACCTCGCCGACCGGCCCTTCGGCACGCTGTCGACGGGTGAGCAGCGAATAACACTGCTGATCCGGGCATTGCTGAAGAATGCACCGATGCTTATTCTGGATGAGCCCTTCCAGGCGTTGGATGCCCGGCAGGCCGAACAGGCTCGCCAATTGCTCGATAGTTTGCCCGACAAAACGATCGTGTTTGTCACCCATGATTCGGCCGAACTGCCCACGTCAGTCGATCGCCGAATCGACATACAGGGCGGGCGACTGGCAGAGCCAAAAACTGAGTCGGCACTGAGTAACTAAAAGCGGTTCGTTGGCATAATTTATGAGCCGCCCGGCTGGTATAATCAGGGCGAAGCGCTGCTGGTGCAGGCTGATTCGTTAAGCGTAGCGTAGTAAACTAATCCTGTCAGGCGGTCCCGTAAAAATGCTCAAAAGTGGGAACGTGCCGCTGGCATGAATTTCGACATATGAACTTTTGGCCTGCCTGACCGACGGGGACCGTAATCCAGTTGCTCATCGCGTTCTTCGTTGACGGACTGATTTATTTATCGAGCCACTTGTGTATAACTGCTTGATAATGAAACAGGAGTTTGTATGTAAAGCGAAGGCATCTGTTGCTGGATAAATCGATTTATCGCCCCCTGAACGCACTGGAGTAGTGTATCGGTAATTAGTATCACGGCTGTTCTCTCTTGATGAATCCAGCAAACAGGCACTGGCTAAATCCGCTTGTAACAAACACCGTCAGGCCGTTTTTTGGAATGGCGAACGTACGGTATTCTGAGCGAGTGGCTGTGACTAGATTGGGTAGTCAATGTCGAAATTATTGTGTCTTCCGTGTTGATAGCCAATCACCTGACACCATAGGCAGGAGTTTGTCAGACCCTCACCTGCTGTATTTGGTTGCCGGACATGCAACTTGACTGACGTAAGTCGATGACATCAACAAAATTGTATAAGTGGAGTGTAGTGCTGCTGTTGCTGCTTAGCGGTATGCCGGTGCTTGCCCAAACAGATTCGCTGTTGCTACAGGCCGACCGGATGCTGGCCTGGAAAGCATACGGACGTGCTATAGATACGTACACGCAACTGCTCAACGCTACACCTAACCAACTGACGCCTGTGCAGAAAATACGGGCGCAGACGCAGCTGGCGCAGGCGTACCGGCAGACAGGCGATGGAAGTAAAGCCGAGCGGATATACCGTCAGCTAATCGACGGTGGTAAAAATACCGACGCCCGGCAGATGTTGTACTACGCGCAGACCCTTGCCGGGAATGGTAAGTTTCAGGAGGCACAACGGCAGTATGAGCAGTATCTGCGGGTGCGTGACAGCGTGGCTACCCGGCAAAAAGGGGCGCGGCCATCGGGTATAGCGGGGAACGTCGACGGCCGTCGGGGGAGTGTCGCATACCGGGTCGAGTACCTCGCGCTCGACAGCCCCGGTGAAGAATTTAGCCCGGCTTTTTTTCAGAACGGTCTGGTGTACGTGGCCGGTACGCAGGGTGGTACAACAGTGAAAGGCAAGGGAGGGGGAGCTGGATTTTTGGATCTCCTCTATGTGCCCGACCGAAATAACCTGCCTGCTACAACAGTAATCGGCAGTAACGGGCAGGAAACACCCGTTACCAGTAAGCGAGTGCGGTCAGAACGAGTGCTTGGTGACGACGCTTACACCCGGCCGACGGCTAATGATTCGCGGACGGTACCCGGTTTTGAAGGAGGTATCACCATTGCGAACGGGCTGGGTTACGAAGGGCGTCCCGTCAACGAAGCGCGACGGTTCGACAAATCGATCAATAGCCGATACCAGGAAGGGCCCGCAACGTTTAGCGCCGATGGGTCGCGCATTATTTTCACCCGGAATGATGAGGTTGTCCGCCGTGGGCCGAAAGATAGCACTGCCGTAACCCGGCTGAAACTGTACACTGCCCGGCAGCAAAACGGCGCGTGGGTCGACGTGGAAGAGATGCCATTCAACAGCGATCGTTATTCTGTGGGGCACCCCACACTTAGCCGGGACGGACAGCGGCTCTACTTCGTATCGGATATGCCGGGCGGCTTTGGTGGTACGGATCTGTACGTGGCCCGGTCCGCCGGTGGGCGCTGGGGGCAGCCGGAGAACCTCGGCGAAACGATAAACAGCGCCGGAAACGAATTATTTCCGTTCGTCGACGAGGCCGGGAACCTGTACTTCGCGTCGGATGGGCGGCAGGGGCTGGGCGGGCTGGATATTTTCTTTGCCGTGCTTTCTAATGAGGGTGCGGGGCGGACGATCGAACACCTTGACGCGCCTATCAATTCGGACAAGGACGATTTTGGGCTCATTACCGACGCGATGCGCACGGGCGGGTACTTCAGCTCGAACCGTCGTGATGGGAACGACGATATTCTTCGGTTTACCCGGCAAAGCTCGCTTTACGATTGCCGCGACCTGACCGTACGCGTGTACGATACCGAAACCGACACATCGATCGACGGCGTGACGGTGCTGGTACGGTCGAAGAGCGAGGGGCGTACCGATCAGACGCTCCGCACCGACAGTACTGGTACAATCCGGCTTTGCCTGGATCGTAGCGCCGATTTTATGTTTGAGGTTAGCCGCGACGGGTACGTCAGTAACACGGTAGGCTTCAACACCCGTTACCTGACCGACGATCAGCCATCGCGGCTGGAAATCGGGCTGACTAAGCCCATTCCTATGATCGACACGATCAGTACGCGCTCGGTCAACGTAACTAACTCGGTCGTGCTGACGGTCAACCGGGTGCGGGGCGTTGTGTTGAGTGAGAAAGATCGTCGTCCCATCAGTGGTGTTCGTGTGCAGCTACGCAACGAATGCAACAAGGGCGTACGGGAGGTAGTTACTGCTGCCAATGGCCAATACTCGTTTGACCTGGTACCGGGCTGTGATTACACGCTGACGGCTTCCAAGCCCACGTTTGGCACCAATACCCGTAAGATTAAACGGCTGCCGAAGAAAGAAAAGCCGCGTGAGCTATCGACCGATCTGAAAATGCTGAGTGTGGGCGACGTCATCACGATGGATAACATTTATTACGAGCCTGACCGATTTGCGCTCAATCCCAGCGCAAGCCGCGAACTCGACCGGCTGGTGGCAACCATGCAGCAGTACCCGTCGCTGATTATCGAAATCAGATCGCATACCGATAGCCGGGGCGACGCTGGGACTAACAAAATTCTGTCGACGCAGCGGGCTAACTCGGTCGCCAATTACCTCAACGCACACGGAATCAGCCGCTCCCGGATTCTGGCGCGGGGTATGGGCGAATCGGCTCCGGTCAATAACTGCGTCGATGGGGTAATCTGTACGGAAGCTGAACACCAGCGTAACCGCCGGACCGAATTCAGAGTCGTGGAAATCAAGTAAGAAACCATGCCGATTGCGCCGGGTTTCGCCCGGTGACCGGTGTCATATGCTGGCTGGTGATACCTTTGCAGCATGGTTACGTTTCCAAACGCGAAGATCAATCTGGGCCTGCTAATTACCGACAAACGGTCCGACGGCTTTCACAATCTACAATCCTGCTTCTACCCGGTCGACTGGACAGACGCGCTCGAACTGATTCCCGCCCCGACGCTGGCATTCAACAGCACCGGCCTGCCGATTCCCGGAGATCCCGCGCAGAATCTATGCGTAAAAGCCTACGAGTTGCTCCGCGCCGATTTTGCCTTGCCACCCGTCCGGATTCATCTGCAAAAAAACGTCCCGATCGGTGCTGGGCTGGGTGGGGGGTCGGCCGATGCGGCATTTACCCTGCGCCTGCTTAACGACCGGTTTTCGCTCAACCTAAGTACGAGTCAGCTTGAAGACTACGCCCGCCGGCTAGGTAGCGACTGTGCGTTTTTTATTCAGAACAAGCCGGTCTATTGCACCGAAAAAGGCGACGTTTTCGCGGAGATAGCTATCTCGCTGAAGGGCTACTACCTGGTGCTCATTTATCCGAATCTGGTTATCTCGACGGCCGAAGCCTACGCCCGTGTACGCCCTCAACAGCCAGAAACACCTCTGATTAATCTGCTGTCGCAACCCATTACTTCCTGGCGCGACACAGTCAGCAACGACTTTGAGACCAGCCTGTTTCCGGCTTATCCGCTGCTATCGGCGTTGAAAACGCAGTTGTATGCGCTGGGGGCAGTATATGCCAGCATGAGCGGGTCGGGATCGACGATCTATGGGATTTTCGACGCCCCTCCCGCCGACTTAAACCAATTTGCTCAATACCGCGTTTGGCAGGGTAAGCTTTAAGCCTGTCATTGAGCCGGTTCGGTTCAACTTGCAAACCTGCGCAGGCCACTCAATCTGTTCTGATGAGTAACATTGTCACGAAACGGCGGGAGCCGTTCCGCTTTATGGTCTGGCTGGGTATCGCCAGCAGTGTCATGCTGTTTACGATTCTGCTGGGGGCTTATATCGTCCGTCAGGAAGGCCCCGGCTGGGCGAACGTAAAATTGCCGACCGTCTTTCTGATCAGTACCGTTGTGATTATGCTCAGTAGCCTGACGATGCACAACGCTGGTCAGGCGTTTCGGCACGAGCGATTCGGCAGCTACCGCACTAACCTGGGTACGACGCTGGTGCTGGGGTTTCTGTTCATGATTTTGCAGGCCTGGGGCTGGCGGCAGATGATTCGGACGGGTGTCAGACTGGAAGGCAACCCCGCCGGTGGCTTCGTCTACATACTGTCGGGTATTCACCTGCTGCACATTCTGGTTGGGCTCATTCTGCTCGGCATCGCCCTGACCGAAGCCCTCCGCCGACGTCCCTACGTCGACTCGTTTGTGTACAGCGTTAACCCGCCCAATCAGTTAAAAATCCGCCTGCTGACGCTCTACTGGCATTTTGTCGATGTGCTCTGGATAGGTTTGTTTGTCTTCCTGCTTATTCACCACGGCGTCGACCTGCCCCTGTCGTTATAGCGGCATTGACGACGTTCCGGGCTGTCTGCTTTCGGGTGGGGCTGCGAGAAATCTATTCCGGTAGTAGTGTCGGCCCGGCGGCTTCTTCCGTTATTTGTTTACGCATCTAGTTTTTAGCAATTCATGAACAAAAACAAACTCTGGCTGGGGTTATGCCTGCTGAGCCTGACGGCGTCGGCACAAACGCCCCCGGCTTCGACTCCATCAACCAAGTATGATCCGCTGACCCTTTTCAACCCGGTGTTTAATATGCAGCCGGGCACTGAATTTCGGGCGGGCAGCGGTGCCCCCGGCCCCCGCTACTGGCAAAACCGGGCCGACTACCAGATCGGCGTTACCCTCGACGACGCGCAGAAAACTATTTCGGGTGAAGTAACGATCACGTATAAGAACAACTCCCCGGAGTCGCTCAACTACCTGTGGCTGCAACTCGATCAGAACGCTTTTGCCGATACGTCGCGGGCCAGCAAAACGACACCGATTACGGGTGGTCGCTTCGGAAATCAGGGGTTTGCGGGTGGCGTGGTGCTGAAGAGTGTGCAGGTTGAGCAGGGAAAAACCAAGTTCGCTGCTGTACCCTACACCGTCACCGATACTCGGATGCAGGTTCGGCTAGCTGAGCCGGTGAAACCCGGTGGCGACGTGGTAAAAGTGAAAATTGCTTACTCGTTTACCATTCCCGAATACGGATCGGATCGGATGGGTCAGCTACAGCGTCGGGACGGCATTGTCTACGAAATCGCACAGTGGTACCCCCGTATGTGCGTGTACGATGATGTGCAGGGCTGGAACGTGCTGCCGTACCTGGGTGCGGGTGAGTTTTACCTCGACTATGGCGACTACGAATATGCCGTTACCGTGCCCTGGGACCATATCGTAACGGGTTCCGGTGAATTGCTTAACCCCAACGACGTACTGACGAGCGAAGAGGTGAAGCGGCTGGCGCAGGCATCGCGCAGCGACAAAACAGTAATCATTCGCGGAAAAAATGAGGTGACGAACGCCAATACGCGGCCCAAACAGTCGGGTACGCTGACGTGGCGGTTCCGGTGCCAGAACACGCGCGATGTGGCCTGGGCATCCTCGAAAGCGTTTGTCTGGGATGCGGCCCGGATCAACCTGCCCAGTGGCAAAACGGCGCTGGCCCAGTCGGTGTATCCGGCTGAGAGCGCAACCGATGATTCGTGGAACCGCTCGACGGAGTACGTGAAAGGATGCATCGAGTTTTACTCGAAATACCTGTACGAGTATTCATACCCCGTAGCAACTAATGTCGCTGGTATCGTTGGCGGAATGGAGTATCCGGGCATCGTATTCTGCGACCACAAAGACAAGAAAGGCTCGCTCTGGAACGTAACCGACCACGAATTTGGCCACAACTGGTTCCCAATGATCGTGGGTAGTAACGAGCGCAAGTTTCCGTGGATGGACGAAGGATTCAACACGTTCATCAACACACTCTCGACGGCTAACTTCAACAAGGGCGAGTACAACAATGAGCGCGGTACGATGCACGACCTGGCCCCAGCTCTGTACTATCCGAGTGAGCCAATTATGACCATTCCCGACGTACAGCAGCCTCGTGCTCTGGGCATTCTGGCGTATTACAAGCCCGGTATGGGATTGAAACTGCTGCGCGAATCGGTTTTGGGCCCAGAACGATTTGACTATGCCTTCAGAAAGTACGTAGACCAGTGGGCGTTTAAACACCCGACACCGCAGGATTTCTTCCGCAGTATAGAAAATGCGGCTGGTGAAGACCTCGGCTGGTTCTGGAAAGGCTGGTTCTACGAGACTTGGAAACTCGATCAGGCGATTAAGGATGTGCGCTACGTCGACGGCTCTGCTGCCAAAGGGGCGCTGATTTCAATCGAGAATCTGGACCGGCTGGCCATGCCTGCCACACTTGAGATTACCGAAGAAAACGGTAAGAAAGGCCGCGTGAATCTGCCGGTTGAGATCTGGCAACGCGGTGCTACCTGGACCCTCCGCTACAACTCGACGGCACCCATAAAGTCGGTGGTACTCGACCCCGACGAACAGCTGCCGGACGTAAACGAGAAAAACAACACCTGGACCGGTACGGCGCAGTAAGCTGACGCGATGAATCACACAAAAAGGGAGCCCCTGATGTCAGGGGCTCCCTTTTTGTGTACCGACTGTATGTTACGCTTCGATCAGCATGGCCCCGTAGGAGTATCCCCCACCAAAGACCGTGATGACAATATGTTCGCCTTTTTTAAACGTGTCCCACTGCTCCGACAGGGCGATGCCGCAGCCCGCACAACCCGTGTTGCCGTACCGCTGAATGTTGGAAATCAGCTTTTCTTCCGGCAGGTTGAGTGTGTTCATTACGTTGCGGGAGATGCGCAGGTTTGCCTGGTGGGGCAGCACATAATCGACATCCTCCAGCGTCAGGCCGCACCGCTCCAGTACCTGTAAGCTGGCTTTTGGCATGTACTGACAGGCGTTGATGAAGACATCACGGCCGAATGGCATTACCACACCGCCGTCGATAGGTTTCATCACAACAGCGGTTGTCGCTTTGGCGGTATGAGCGGCTCCGCCCGTCAACAGGGCTTTGATTTCGAAGTCGCTGTCGCTTTGCCGCTCCTTCGTAACCAGCATGGCCGCTGCACCGTCACCCCAGAGGTGGCCCGAGACAGTGTCTTTATCATTGTTGTAGGCCGTGTTGTGCTCGCTGACGATGACCAGTGCCCGCGTTGCTTTGTTGAGAGCAAAGTACCCTTCAACAACTTCGACCGCGTTGATAAACGATGAACAGGCCGTTGATATCGACACAACCGGAATATCGGCGATGCCGAGTTCATGCTGCGCTTCGTGGGCCAGTGAAACGATCGTGTCGTAGGGGGTGTACGTAGCGCCTACGATCAGATCAACCGTAGAGAGATCGGTTTTTGCCTGCAACGCCCGAACAACGTCGAGCGTCATGGTATTTGTGTTCTCGCCCGGAGCGGCTTTCCGGCGTTCTTCGATACCAGTTCGTTCAATAATCCACTCGCTGGAGAGTCCGTTGAGTTCGGTGAAGTGTTCGTTACTGATTACCTGCGAGGGCAGATAATGACTGACTGCGTGAATGTACATTCTAGCCAAAATAGGTAAAGCAATAGCAACCCGTTGGGTTTTGAGTCCGAAAGTTAAATCCTTCCGGGAAAGTATGGTATTGCTCATTAGAACAATACCATACTATGTTCTCATTGCTATAATTTAACGTCAAAAAATTATACTTTGTTGGGTCGATGCGGTTGTAAAACTGTCCTGTAAAACGCGCGCAGCTTTTGCGCTTCGCTTTCCCAGTTGTACTCAAGTTCCACTGCCCGTCGACCCCGTTCGCCCATTAATCGGGCATCATCGGGGTGCTTGATCAGATACTGCAACGCCTGAGCGATCTGGTTGGCATCCGTTGCATCCACACATAAACCGCACCGATGTTTGTCGACAATTGCCCGATACAGCGGAAAATTGGCAGTGATGACCGGTAGTCCCAGTGCCATGTATTCGAAAAGCTTTGTTGGATAGGATTCAGGGTAATCGCCGACTGGTTTGAGTAGCGCCAGCCCCGCTGTTGCGTGGGCCGCCGTAGGCAACGCGTCTGCCTGCCGGGTGTAGCCGTAAAACCGCAAGTTATCGTGTACCGCATCGAAGCCGGGAAGCTGTGTCATGGCATCATCACTAAACGTTTGTCGACCAAACAGATGCACCGTGAATGAGGAAACCTGATTTTTCAACCGGGCCAGTGCAGCTACCAGCGTGTCGAACGCCCGCTCGAAGCTGATCAGGCCGATGTAAAAAAATTCAGGAGCTACCGGATTGGGCATATAAGGACGTCGAAACGTGTCCAGAAATGCTAGTTCGGGGTAATTGTAAACGACCACCGAGGGATGGCGCATGTTCTTGTAGGTGTCGAGGTAGCCGTGTTCGGTGAAGATGAGGTGGAAATGCCGTTGCGCCATCGCGTCGAAACGGAGAAACTGTTGCACCAGCCAGTTACCCTGCAATCGCCGTTTCTGATCCAGTTTCCGGTACAGATTCTCATGCACTTCGTACATCACCGGAATGCCCAGCAGCCACTGAATCAGCCGGGATACCGGCAGGAGTTCGGGGTCGTAAATATGGAGCAGCGACGGGCGCAGCCGAAGGGCGTAGTACAGCACCAGCGGATGAGCCAGAAGTAACCGAACTGGCAAGCGCTGGGAGTAAGGAAGCCAGATTGTTCGGGCATTGGCAGGCCCCTCTGTTTTCGGTACGGCAGGAAGCAGGGCAATCAGGTCGTAATCGGCGGTCAGACTCGGTATCACCCGGTTTATCAGCCGGGGATCGGTGGGGGGGTGGGCGGTGCTGACGTGCAGAATACGCGTTTTCTTCATTGAACAAAGGGCGTCGGCTTAGCGGGCAAGGCCATAGCTACGCAGTTCGGCGTCGATTTTCTGGTTCCAGAACGCCTGTGCCGCCTGATTGATGCCGTGCTGCGTTTCGCGGTCGTACTGCTCCTGTAGCTTATTCATGTCGCGAAACGATTCGATAAACTGGTACTGAATCTCGCTGTTGTAATCCGCCAGCGTCAGTGTTTCGGGCGTCAGCTTGCGCTTGAACCGTTCGGCAATCAGCTTGGCGATGTCGAAATGCCGCTGCTCGTGGTTGAGCGAATACGCATTCAGGGCTACATCCCGCACCCACGACGAGTGCTTCAGCATATATGCCTTCACCAGCAGATGAGCAGTAATAGTGCCATGTTCGACGGTGCTGCGGCCTTCGTAGGCAAAACTGGTAAACACCTCGGCGGCATAATGACTGCCCGAGCGGGGCCGGGCCTGAAAGTCAGCCCAGCTGAGCGGCCGGTCGGGGTTGTAGTGTACCGTATCGTCGTCGGTGCTGCGCGCATCGTCGGCAAACTCGACGCGCAGGGTAGTCGCTAGTTTTTCGTTGCGGTCGATTTCCCGCTTCATGTATTCGTTCAGGCTCCGTAGCGATGCCGTCAGCGATTGCCGGATTGTCTGTTCTACGACCGCCGTCTGCCCCATTGGCCGCGTGTAGCTGGCACCGCCCCGGTAGGTCGTTAGTCGGGTGCTAATTTCGGAATCGTCGTCGTTCTTACCGATCAGATCAAAGGCGATCGTCGCGGCAAACTGTCCCGATACACGATTACCCGATGATGTCTCAGTGAGTTTGAACTGCACCAGCCGCATCGCAATCGGGCGTAGTTTCTGGTCGTTTCGGAGCGATCTATTAACGAATTCACGGATACCCCCCGTCAGGCCGCCCGCCAGATCAACCGCCTGCGCCGACTGATCGGGGGCCACGACGAGCCGGATGGCTGGGCCGCGTTCGGTGCGCTGATCCGTAACGGTGCTGATATAGAAACCGGTTGGTGTAAAGGGTAGCTGCGCAGGCTGAAGCCGGATTGGATCGACAGCATTGGCAGAAAATAACTCGATGAACAGCCAGAAAAACGAAAGTAAGGAGAGCATCGTAGCGGGGCCATTAACCAAAAAATGCCCATCGAATTTACCATCCGATGGGCATTTTTACAAGGGCTTTAGCCGCTACTCGATCAGCATTGCCTTACCGCTGACGACATCGTTTTCAACCGTTTTGAACTTCACGTCGCGCTTCACCGACCCATCGGCATACTGCACGCTGACGCGGGCGTTCCGGTCGACTTTCATCACGCGGGTGGGTACCTGCGGAGGCATTGGTGGAGCACCAGCTCCCATTGCGTTGTTCTCCGCCATCCGCCGGGCATATTCTTCGGGGCCCGTCGCGAGGTGATCGTCTTCGAAATCCTCCTGATTTGTGTGTAGTTCTGGCTGCGGTGCCGGACGCTGATTGGTCGGCGCCTGCCGAATTTCTTCGTGGATCTCGGCTTCCTGCTGCGCCGGAATATCGGCTTTGGTCAGGAAGCTGATCGTATCGAAGTTAACCTTGTTCAGGAAGCGTTTGAACAGCTCGACCGACTCAAACTTGTAAACCAGCAGGGGGTCTTTCTGCTCGAATACGGCGTTTTGTACCGACTGCTTCAAGTCATCCATTTCGCGCAGGTGCTCTTTCCATTCCTGGTCGATCACCGACAGCGTCACGGCTTTTTCCATCTCCATCACCAGATCGCGTCCGCCACCCTCGACGGCTTTGCGCAGATCGGCCACGATTTGTAACTCGTGCATGCCGTCTGTAAAGGGCACCACGATATTGCGGATCATGTGTCCCTGCTCGTCCAGTACCTGCGTCAGTACGGGCAGCGCTTTGTCGGCAATGGCCTGGTTTTTCTCCGCATACTGCGCTTCAGCCTGGTTGTATAGATGGCGGACGACGTCCGGCTTTTTCATCCGGTTAAACTCGCTTTCGGTCAGTTGCGACTCCAGCCCTAGCGTCGTCAGCAGTTGCAGGTTGATTTCGTCGATGTTGCCTTCGGCGTTAATGACGGTTTCTTCCACCACGTCATACATCGTATTGGCGATGTCGAGCGGCAGGCGATCGCCGAACAGCGCGTTTCGCCTACGTTTGTAGATCGCTTCACGCTGGTAGTTCATCACGTCGTCGTATTCCAGCAGCCGCTTCCGAATGCCGAAGTTGTTTTCTTCGACTTTCTTCTGCGCCCGTTCGATTGATTTAGTAATCATCGAGTGCTGAATGACCTCGCCTTCTTCCAGACCCATCCGGTCCATAACTTTCGCAATCCGGTCGGAACCGAACAAACGCATCAGGCTATCTTCCAACGAGACAAAGAACTGCGACGTACCGGGGTCACCCTGACGACCAGCCCGACCACGCAACTGCCGGTCGACCCGGCGCGACTCGTGCCGCTCGGTGCCGATGATCGCCAGACCACCCGCTGCTTTCGATTCGGGAGTCAGCTTGATGTCGGTACCACGGCCAGCCATGTTTGTCGCGATCGTTACCGTTCCCGGCTGACCCGCCGACGAAACGATCTCGGCTTCGCGCTGGTGGTACTTGGCGTTGAGTACCTGGTGTTGCACCTTACGAAGGGTCAGCAGTCGGCTCAGCAGTTCGGAGTTCTCGACTGACGTTGTACCGACCAGTACCGGACGGCCTTTTTCGACCAGGGTGGTTATCTCGTCGACAACGGCGTTGTACTTCTCGCGCACCGAGCGGTACACTTTGTCCTCTTCATCCTGGCGGCTGATCGAGCGATTGGTCGGGATAACAACCACGTCCATCTTGTAAATCTGCCAGAACTCCGATGCTTCCGTCTCAGCCGTACCGGTCATACCCGCACGCTTGTGGTACATCCGGAAATAGTTCTGGAGCGTTACCGTCGCGTAGGTCTGCGTTGCGTCTTCAACCTTAACGTTTTCTTTGGCTTCAACGGCCTGGTGCAGCCCGTCTGACCACCGGCGACCTTCCATGATCCGGCCCGTTTGCTCATCGACGATTTTTACCTTACCGTCCATGATGACGTATTCGGTATCACGTTCAAACAAACAATACGCTTTCAGAAGCTGGTTGACCGTGTTGATACGCTGCGTTTTAACGGCGTAATCGCGCACTACCCCTTCTTTGTGCAGAATTTTCTCCGGCTCGGTAAGTTCACCACTCTTGTCGATGACGTTCAGGTCAATCGACAGGTCGGGCAGAATAAAGAAGTTCGGATCTTCACCCGAGCCCGTGATGTAGTCAATTCCTTTCTCGGTCAGATCGATGCTGTTGTTCCGCTCGTCGATCGTGAAGTACAGGGGTGCATCAGCTTCGGGCATCAACTTTTGGTTCTCGGCCAGATAGATCGACTCCGTTTTTTGTAATAGGGCCTTGTTACCCGTTTCGCTGAGGTATTTAATCAGCGGCTTGTGCTTGGGCAGACCCCGGTAGGCCCGGAACAGCGACAAGCCGCCTTCTTTTTCATCACCAGCCGCAATCTTTTTCTTGGCGTCGTTGAGGTAATCGTACACCAGTTTGCGCTGTGCTTCCACTACCCGAGCCACGCGCGGCTTCAGTTCGATATAATCCTGCTCATCGCCACGTGGCACCGGGCCACTGATGATAAGGGGGGTCCGGGCATCGTCGATCAGTACCGAGTCGACCTCATCGACCATGGCGTAATGGTGCTTGCGCTGCACCAATTCGCCCGTTTCGCGAGCCATGTTGTCGCGCAGATAGTCGAAACCGAATTCGTTGTTGGTACCGTAGGTAATGTCGGCGAGGTAAGCCTGCTTCCGCTGGGGTGAGTTGGGCTGGTGCTTGTCGATACAGTCGACGCGCATGCCGTGAAACTCGAACAGCGGAGCCATCCACTCCGAGTCACGTTTAGCGAGATAATCGTTGACCGTCACGATATGGACGCCACGCCCGGCCAGACCGTTCAGAAACGCCGGAAACGTAGCGACCAGCGTTTTACCCTCACCTGTTGCCATCTCGGCAATTTTGCCCTGGTGCAGCACGACGCCACCGATGATCTGTACGTCGTAGTGAACCATGTCCCATTTGATGGGCGTACCGGCAGCATCCCACTGATTGGCCCAGTGTGCCAGCCCACCGTCGATCACGACGTTTTTCTTGCGGGTAGCAATCTCCCGGTCGAAGTCGTTGGCCGTCACGGTCAGCTGCTCATTGGTTGAGTAACGCCGGGCGGTTTCCTTCACCACCGCGAATGCGCGAGGCAGAATGTCGAGCAATACCCGTTCGAGTTCAGTGTTCCGATCCGCTTCGAGTTTGTCGATCTGGTTGAACAGCCGCTCCTTCTCATTGACGTCAACGTCGGGATGGGATGCCTGTTCGTTCAGGTCAGCGAGCTGGTTATCGATGCCCGCCAATTCGTCGGCAATCTGCGCTTTCAGCTCAGCTGATGCCTGGCGCAGTTCGTCGTTGGAAATGTCTTTCAGCCGGACAAATTCGGCGTTGACCTTCTCGACGTAAGGAAGTAGTTCTTTGATGTCCCGCTGCGACTTGGTACCAAAGAATTTAGCGATCAGGTTGATCATTTAATTTGAGTCGTTAGTCAAAAAGTCAGTTGTCGGCACGGCATAACCGCACACATTATAACGTTCAGAACGGCAAAAAAGAGTTCCTGACCGTGTCTGATAGTCAATTAATTTTGGCACAAAAGTAGTGGATAAAGCCCGTACTACCGCAAAACCACGGGTTGCACCGGCATACCTTATCCACGGGCTAGCACGTTTCGGGTGTAATCCATTACTTTTGTAAATCAATTTTAGGCCCAAGGGCCACCATTCATGTTTACTACCGACAAATTGTCATTCTTTACACTTTTTGTCCAGTATCTGCGTGTTGCGACTACCTGTTTCGTGCTTGTTGCGGTTACGGACGTATACGCACAACAGAAAACGCCATCACGCGTCGATCAACTAAGTGACGAACAGGTTGCTGAGTTCTATCGGCGGGCGCAATCGAGTGGACTTAATGAGTTTCAGATTGAGCAGGCGGCCATGTCGCAGGGCTACACGCTCGACGACATTGCCAAGATGCGCAAGCGAATAAACACCATCCGTTCACAGGGAAGTCGCCCCACCAGTCAGACGGGTATTACTGGCAATACGCAGTCGGGAACTACTACCGGTCGGACATTACCCGGCGATCTGTCGCAGCGCTACGATTCGCTGGACACAAACCGTCAGCGCGATACCACGAAGCGATTGAAGGTGTTCGGGGCATCGCTTTTCGAGAATGCCAGCCTTTCGTTCGAGCCAAACCTCCGTATTGCCACTCCCCGGAATTACGTTGTTGGCCCCGACGATGAAATCAGTATCGACATTGCCGGTGCTGCATCTGATAATTTTCAGTTAAAAGTATCACCCGAGGGAACCGTTAAAGTACCGAACATTACCCCAATTTACGTTGCTGGACTGAGCATTGAGCAGGCTGAGCAACGAATCATTGCCCGGCTGCGGAAAGCAGGGTATCAGGGGTTGGGTGTACCGGGTAGCGGAACTACCGCCAACGTCGCTCTGACCAATATTCGTAGTATCCGCGTGACTATTGTAGGCGAAGTCGTTCGACCGGGTACCTATACGATCTCTTCACTGGGATCGGCGTTTAACGCGCTGTACCTTGCGGGTGGACCGAATCCTGAAACAGGCTCCTTCCGTAAGATAAACGTCATCCGTGGTAATCGGGTGGTACGTACGATCGACCTCTACGATTTTATCCTGCGCGCCGATCAGCGCGATAACGTTCGGTTGCAGGATCAGGACGTGATCCGGGTAGCTGATTATGATACCCACGTCACGATGACGGGTGAAGTCCGGCGTCCGGCTATTTTCGAGGTGCTGCCCGGCGAGACGCTGAAAACTGTACTTGGCTTCGCAGGTGGCTTTTCCGATGAAGCCTATCGGGCGTCGATCACGTTGCGTCGGAACACGTCGCGCGAACGGCGGATCACCACTATTTCTGAAGAAGAGATTGGGCAGTTCGTTCCAAAACCCGGTGATCGGTACATCGTCGGGCGGATTCTTAACCGTTACGAAAACCGGGTTCAGATTGCCGGTGCTGTCATGCGTCCGGGCGATTATGCTCTCGAACCCGGCCTGGAAACGGTTAAGCAACTCATCCGTCGGGCCGATGGTCTTCAGAAAGATGCGTTTATGAATCGCGCCATTATCATCCGCGAACGGCCGGATATGGACGTCGAAAGTATTTCGTTTGATCTGGGTAAGCTGATGCGCGGTGAAGAAAACGATGTGCCTCTGCTCCGGCAGGATAGCATCACTATCCTGTCGATCCGTGACCTGCGCGAGCGGTATTACGTTACTATAGAAGGGGCAATCAACAAGCCGGATACGATCGATTTTATCAATAATATGGGCATAGGTGATCTGATCGCCCAGGCTGGCGGCTTTCAGGAAGGAGCCAAACCTAATCTGATCGAAGTGGCCCGGCGCATCCGCAGCGATTCGGCGGGTATCCGAACGACCAATCTGGAAAAGTACCAGTTTGCCATTGACCCGAATTTGCGGATTGTGCCGGGTAGTCCTGCTTACGGCTTCAAGTTGGAACCCTTCGATATTGTCTACGTCAGAACGTCGGCTAACTATGAAGCACAGCGACAGGTCAATGTCTATGGAGAAATTATGCAGCCAGGTAATTACGCCATCGTTACCCGGCGCGAGCGCATCTCCGACCTGATTCGGCGGGCGGGTGGTCTCAGACCCGAAGCCTATCTGTCGGGAGCGCAGTATATTCGTAAGGGCGAGATCATCGGCAACGACCTGCAAACGATTCTGAACGACAGTACGGCCGAGAGTAACTTGCTGCTCAAAGGCGGAGATACATTGTATATTCCCCGCCGTTCGGAAACTGTCGACATACAGGGAGCTGTATTAAATCCATCGGTGACCAGTTACAAAAGCAGTTACGACTTCAACGACTACATCAGCGAAGCGGGTGGAATCACCGACAATGCCCGTGGCGGCAAAGCCTATGTTATCTATCCGAATGGCCGAAAAGATCGCACGCATCATTTTCTCTTCTTCCGCTCCCGACCAAGAGTAGAGCCGGGTTCAACCGTTATCGTACCGTTTAAGCCATTGGACCAGAACCGACTAAGTCCGGCTGAACGAATAGGTATACTCTCGCTGCTGACGACCGTTTCTATCGCTCTGGCCAATCTGTTACTCCGATAAAAGACTAACCTATTATGTCTGTAACAGAAAATTATCAGCGCAAAGACGAAGACGCGATTGAGGTCAGCGTAGCGGACATCATCGGGTTTTTTCGGGACAACCGGCGACGCATTCTTGTGGGTGCACTGATCGGGTTATTTCTCGGTGCTCTCTACGCCTTCTCCAAACCGAACGTTTACACTGCGCAGGTTTCCGTGATGCCGGAGATACAGGCGAAGGGATCCGGTAGTCTGGGTGGTTTGGGTTCATTAGCAGGACTTGCGGGAATCAACATTGATAACCTGAGCGGTCAGGATGCCATCCGGCCTGATCTGTATCCTAATGTGCTGCAAAGTATTCCGTTTGCGCTGTATCTTCTAAAGCAGCCCGTTTCTTCGGCTAAGCTGAAGAAGCAACTCCCCCTGTCGGCTTATATGGACGAAACGGGTAAAAGCTGGCTTGGCACGTTGTTCGCGACCGATAAGGCTGATGAACAGTCGGTGAAGCTGCCGGTGAACCCGCAGCTCATCGAACTGACAAAGGAGCAGAACGACAATATAAAAGGAGTTTTGGCGACCGTGACCGGGACTTACGACAAAAAGACGGGTATTCTGACAATATCGGCTACTGAGCCTGAAGCCGTTATTGCTGCAACGACGGCACAGAACTCCCTGAATTACCTTACCAATTACATCACAACCTACCGCACGGAGAAGTCACGGCGCCAAGTGGAGTTTCTGCGTCGGCAAACTGCTGAGGCAAAAAGTCGATACCAGGCTGCAGAGTATGCATTGTCGAACTACCGCGACAGCAACAGGGCTATTTACCTCAACACAGCCAAGCTGGAGGAACAGCGCCTACAGGCTGATTACCTGCTGACGCAATCGGTATACAATGAACTATCAAAGCAACTGGAACAGGCTAAGATCAAGGTTCAGGAAGAAACCCCGGTTTTCAAAACGCTGGAGCCTGCTTCTGTGCCTCTGCAGAAAAGTGGCCCGAAGCGAACAATCATCATGATTGTAAGCGCGGTGATTGGTGCTGTATTAGTTGCAGGAATACAACTCGTCCGGGCATTCTTGAGTAGAAATTCAGCCCTTAGATCATGAAAAGAGCGCTAATCTGTGGCGTATCAGGACAGGACGGTGCATATCTGGCCAAGCTGTTGCTGGAAAAAGGCTACGAGGTGTATGGAGGATCGCGCGATGCACAGATGTCGTCGTTTACTAATCTAAAGCGGCTCGGTATCGATAAGCAGGTCAAATTACTGTCGATCAGCATCAATGATTTTCGCTCTGTTCTACAGACTATTTTAAAGGTAAGACCCGACGAACTGTATAATCTGGCCGGGCAAAGTTCGGTCAGTCTCTCATTCGAGCAGCCCGTCGAAACGTTGGAAAGCATTAGTGTCGGAACGCTGAACCTGCTTGAAGCGATCCGGTTCAGCAACCTGCCCATCCGGTTTTACAATGCTGGTTCCAGCGAATGCTTTGGCGACACGGGCAGTATGGCGGCCGACGAAATGACGCCTTTCCGACCACGTAGTCCGTACGGAGTCGCCAAAGCGGCTGCGTTCTGGCAGGTGGCCAACTACAGGGAAGCTTACCGATTACACGCAAGTACGGGCATTTTGTTCAATCACGAGTCGCCACTGCGTCCGGAGCGATTCGTGACACAGAAGATCGTTGCTGCCGCGTGCCGAATTGCTAAAGGTAGCCCTGAAAAGCTGGTGCTGGGTAATATCGACATCGCCCGCGACTGGGGCTGGGCACCCGACTACGTTATGGCAATGTGGTTGATGTTGCAGCAGGAGCAGGCCGACGATTACGTAATTGCAACCGGAGAGACCAACAAACTGCGTGATTTTATTCAGGTTGTGTTTGATAGCGTCGGTCTAAACTGGAAAGAACACGTCTATTCGGATCAGTCATTGTTTCGACCAACTGACATTATCGAAGGACACGCCGATTCGGCCAAAGCGCGGCTTCACTTGGGCTGGAGGGCAAGCCATAACATGGAAGATGTGGTCCGGATGATGGTTCAGGAAAAAGTAAAAGCGCTGAAGGAGCAGTCCGTAAAGGTTATCCTCTGATTGGTACTACTATCTTCCGTGACGATGTTGATTGAAATGGGCCAATATGATAAACAAGTTGGCTTTGAAATGAAACAAGCGTAAATGATCGTACTATGTTCGAACGTGTTGCTAACGCCATTCTTCATTGCCAAGATAGGCCTGCGTTACCTACACACTCTGTTAAGCAGCGTATCATCCATCATTATCGGCAAAAAGACGGATACGACGTACTGGCTGAAACGGGTATCTTGCCTTCTGCCTGTAGCCTGCCATGTCGAAAAATAACTGTCTGTTAGTGGAGATCAGGCCAGAGCAGTAAAACCATTGTACTTCAGTCGACGGTGATCGGCTATACCAACATTCTATCGATTTGATCAATTCAGTATTTATAAAAAACGCAACTTGGAGCTTGGTTATCCGCATAGCCAGTGTTGGGTTGAGCTTACTGTCGGTTTCCATTTCGCTTTCCTACCTGGGAAACCGGTCATACGGCATCTGGGTAACGCTGAGTTCTCTGCTGGTATGGGTAAATTTCTTTGATTTTGGTCTGGCCAATAGCCTGCAAAGTCAGCTTGCTCAGGCCATTGCTACCGACAAAATTGAATATGCACGTTCCCTTATCAGCACCAGCTACGCGATCATGCTCCGCTACGTGGTGCCTGTGCTCTCGCTCATCGTGGTGGGCATATCGCTGAGTTTAAACTGGCCGACGCTACTTCATACGGGTGGGGTTGCCGATCCGTCGCTAGCCTGGGCCATTGCTTTACTCGGCGTCTTCACCACGCTGCAACTGACCCTCAAATCAGTTTCTGCTCTGTTGTTTGCCTACCAGAAAACCCGTTTCAACGAACTGATCAACTTTATTATTCAGGCGCTGATGGTCTTGCTGGTGGCGGCCCTTCGGTTTCTGCCATCCCGGTTCATTGATCCTTTCCTGGCCGTTGTGCTGATCAATGCCCTTATTCCGGTGCTGGTATGGTGCCTTGTCAGCTTTTACGTATACAAGCGGATGTATCCTGCCCTCAGCCCATCCGTTCAGTCTGTTCAATGGGATCAGACCCGAACACTGCTACACACCGGATTCCATTTTACTATTCTGCAGCTGTACGGCATTGCCTTGTTTTTCACGGATAATATCCTGATTGCTTACCTTTTCGGGGCTGGCTCGGTAACGGAATACAGCATTATTATGAAGTATTTCTCGGTGCTGACGCTGTTCTTCGGTATGATACTCATGCCGTACTGGTCGGCGGTGGCTACTACCTACGCCCAAAACGACAGTAAAGGCACTATTAACCTGATGCGTACGGTTACGGGGGTTTTTCTATTGATGATGGTGGGAGGAGGAATCCAGTTTTTGCTCAAAGACTATGTGATTAAGCTCTGGACGGGCTTAACAGTAGCCAACTACTTTTATCTGGCCCTCTGGATACTGATTGCTACGTTACTGGCTATGTTTAACAATATTTACACTATTTTTTTAAACAGTGCCGGTAAATTACGCTTGCAGGTGCTTGTGGCCATAGCCGTTATCATCCTGAATCCGGTGCTCTCAATACTGGCCGTGAAAGTGTTTCAGTTCAAGATAGAAGCGATTCCCATTGTCAACATACTGTGCCTGTTGTTATACGGCTCCGTGGCAATTATACAAGTGGTCAAGCTGTTGCAAAATAGGGCAACCGGTATCTGGAATAAGTAAAAGAACGGACTATGCAAAAAAAAGCGTCTTTTCGAATTTTCGTCATTCATCACTGTCCGTTGAATGATGCCTATTACCAGGCATCCATGCTGGATTACCTCACGTTCATCAACGTAAGTCCAAATCCTATTTCGGTAAACGAACGGTACAAAACTCTCAGACTAACTGAGTTTCGGAACTTCAAACCACTAGGCAAATGGTACACCGAATCGGAGGTGATGTACAACCTGTACTATAATCAGGAGTTGTACAGCGACGTCGATTACATTGGTTTTATTCAGTACGACATGGACTCCTCCGGTATCGATGTGCAGACCATTCAGAAATTACTACAACAGGAGGATCGCGACCTGATTCTTTTTCAGCCATTCACGTTCAGGCAGGATTACAATCAGAAGATACTAATGGACCCAGAAAGACCGAATACATTACAGGGAGAAGGATTGAACTGTTACGAAACTATTTTTGCCGACTACAACGCGTACTACAAGGAAAATTACCAGACGCAAAACTTTAACGAGCAGGTGATTGGATTATGTTCGGCGTTTCTGATCCGGACAAGTTTGTTTAACGAGATGATGGAGTTTGCTGTCTCAATCGTTGAAAGCGGAAAACTAGACCGGTTCGACACCAATCATCAGTACCGAATTCAGGGTGGTTTACTGGAGCGGTACTATGCCGCGTGGCTATTGTTGAAGAAAAAACAGTTCAATACGATATCCTTGCCGCACAGTTTTGACGGGAGCCACGCTCAGATGAGTTTTTACGAGCGCTTTCGGTTGTTTATTTCCAAAAAGGTTAATGCTTTCCGGAAGTAAAGAACGTAATGGGCAAGCTCATTCCTGCCGGTTGCTTATCGTGTAATTGTGCGTCGGGTCTGTCTGATGATGTTGAAAATTGACAAGAGTTATGCGAGTAGGTAGATATCTGATATTACTACAATATTCATAAATCAATGATGCCTGATAATGCGATTTGTATATTACTGACGGGTACTATTGAGCCAAAAAACGTACCCAATTTAAAGCGGGTTGATCCGCTTGAACGGGAACAGGATTATTATTACGCTCTCAACAAATGGATGCAGCTTGAATACCCTATCGTTTTTGTTGAAAACAGCGGGTATAATTCTGAAAAAATAAACACTCTTTTTGCCAAGAGAAAAGACTGCGAATACATCCGGTTTGAGAGTCAGGTCAGCTATTTGGGCAAGAGTCACGGCGAAGCAGAAATAGTAAGCTTTGCGTTCAGAGAATCCAAACTGCTACGCTCAAGTAACGTTATCATAAAGTCATCCGGCAGGCAGTTTATCAGCAATACGCTGCGCATATTGTCAACAATATACGAGGAGGAATTCTACGTGATAAGCTGGCTTAAGCGACGGCTTCGCTACGCAGATTCCCGCTTTTTTATTGCAAGAAAAGAGTTTTATGTAGACTATCTTCTGGAAGAATTGATGCATATCAACGAAACAGATCACGTTTACTTCGAGCATGTTCTGGCAAGGGCAGTGCATCGGTGCCTGGCAGATGGAAAGCAGTGGGCCTCGCCAAAGGCGTACCCCATTTGTGAGGGTATCTCCGGAACGGAAAATATGCAGTACAAAACAGGTCTTTACAGTCGATTGAAGGGAGAGTTAATCATAAAACTCACAAACCGACTACTCAAGAACGATTATCTGTAACATTGATTTGACCTCATGACCTTCCAACTGAGGTTGATCAATGGCTCAGCGTCAATCAGGCGCTGAATGGGCTACACGCGGTGACCATAGAGAATGAAGCGGAGTTGCTTCTGCCAGTAATATGCTCTCAATAGGAAAGACAGTGTTCTGTCTTTCCATTTGTTTCGCACGTACGAAGATCGAACCGCATTTGTTTCTGACAACGAACCATGCAACTCGCTACTGGCTCCTCCCGTAGCACAATCAGCTACTATAATCGGAACGTACTGCGTCTTAGCGTGCTGTACGTATAGTTTCAAGTTAAGATCGTAATCGGATACGATTTTCAGATCCGTTCTGTATCGGTATCCGGAAAAGACAGCCGAATTGTAAAACGCACTCTGGTGATGAACGGTATTCTGCAACATCGTTCGGATTCCCATAAACGATTGCATTCGGTGACCGTTATCAAACATAACATCACCAAATACCATGTCGTACTCTGATTTTAACATTGGCCTCATTTGTTCAAAAACGTCGGGCCTCAATGTGTCATCTCCACCTAGAAAATAAAGCCATTTACCTGTCGAGCGATTTATTCCTTTATTCATCGCATCATATATACCGCCGTCTGGCTCGGTTATCCAGCCCGTTATCTGGTTTTCGTACTGGCGTATTAATTCAACCGACCCATCGGTACTCCCACCGTCAATTATCCAGTATTCGAATAAATCTTTCTTTTGACTTAAAACGCTTTTTAACGTTGCCTCCAACGTTGGTCGTGCATTGTAAACTACCGTTATTACGGATATGAGAGGACGAGCCATACTTCAAAGCGTGTTCGGAAATTGAAAAAGCCTGGTAACGTGTTCAACTTTGTGGTCGCCAAACGATAAAGCTATGACCAAACAGCGGGAGCTACTAACCGCCCCGGCAGCCTAGCGACTACTAGCGGGCCGCAATTTCGCCTTTTTTCAACCTTTAACGCAAGCACGACCTGCGTAAGATTCCCGACTGTATTTTGTGGCTTCTCCGCATAAGCTAAACTACAGCTGTATTGACGTTTCAAGTTCAGGCAGCTTTACCAAAAAGTCTCCGTCATCCCGAGTAGTACAACCTATATCACGTTGTTCGCAAGATTTTGCATAGTAATTTTGAATTGAAGTGATCGCGTCTCTGCTCTCGCAGGCGTCTTTCAATAAACTAAGCAGGAAACAATGTACGCTGATACAAGTAATGTACCCGATTCATCTACACCTTCAACTTCGTATCCCAGGGTTACGATAATTACCGCTGTATATAATGCTCAAAACTATCTGGAAGAGTGCATATTGAGCGTAATAAATCAGACTTATACAAACTTTGAATATATAATAATCGATGGAGGTTCAACGGATAATACCATCGATATCATCAAGAAATATCAGGATAAGATTAGCTATTGGAAAAGCGAGCCTGATAACGGAATTTATGACGCGTGGAATAAAGGTTTAGCACAGGCAGAAGGCGAGTGGATTTCATTTGTTGGTGCCGACGATCAACTTTTACCCGACGCTATCGATACTTATGTAAACCATATTATTAACCACCCCAGGCAACATAGATTACAATTTGTATCTTCCCGAATTGAGTTGGTGGACGAGAAGTTAACGCCATTGCGTATCGTAGGTGAAGCCTGGACCTGGGAATACTTTAAACTAAGTATGATAACCTGGCACGTTGGGGCTTTTCACTCCAAACGTTTGTTCAAAGAGTATGGTATTTTCGATTCATCATACAAAATTTCTGGCGATTACGAACTACTTCTTCGTCCCCGTAATCATTTGATTACTTCTTTCATTGATCATTTGACCGTTAGGATGCGGACTGGTGGTACGAGTGCTAAAAACCTTGCCAGAGCCAGTGAGGAAACATACCGCGCTAAAATAAAAAACAGAATTATATCGCCCTTGAAGGGAAATATCATGATTTATGTTGACAGGCTTCGTTTGCTCATCAGATCGTTTGAGGGTGGAAGATAACACTATACACATTTACCTCTGGTGAGCATTGGCGGGAGTGAACAAAAACGGATAGACCGAAGCAAAAAATGACGAAGTAAATCGATATTGTCTGTAAGAAAGCGTCAAAATATTCTGTCACAATCAACGTTGCCTTTCTTTGGAGGAAATCAAATGGGGGCGTACCTGCCGGTTATATGGTTACACCCTTATTGCGCGTGCGGCAAGGTATAATCTGATTACTGCTAAGCAACTTCATCCATATACAAACCTTTCGGACGATTTGGGTACGGTTCATGTGGATTAATAATAGTAAGTCATGAACTGAAGCGAATAGACTACCTTTGTTGTCTCTTGCGGAACATGTTCTGGATGGGAGAAAAGTTTCAGGAATAGCCTGAGGATGTGAGAAATGGTCAGGTCAACTCTTCCCGAATTGCATGGTCAGGTGCTTCTTCCAGATTCAGAAGCGTATGTGTCGCTGCATTTGCACAGTTACCTGAAATGATAAAAACGGCTGAAGTAGCTACGTGCGTTGTGGTGTACAATAGCCCTTTGTCGCGGTTGGCAGCTATTGAAACTTACCGGATGCAGGTAGATAAATTCTACATCATCGATAATTCGGAAGGCGCGAGAACCGGTTTAGCCAATCATTTGATGGGCTTGCCCGACGTGGTTTATCTGACCAACGGGAAGAACGAAGGGATTGCTTCCGCGCTGAACTGGGCGGCTTCGGAAGCCGTAGCGGCTGCGCATTCAATCGAAAAAGGTAAAGTGCCACGCGAAGGATCGTATAGGAAAGTGCTTTTTATGATGACTTCCGGCAATCTGCTCAGTCTTGCCGTTTATAGGCAAGCCGGCCCTTTTCGGGCAGACTCCTTCACTAATCATGTCGATCATGACTACGGCTTACGGATCAATCAGGCGCAATTCGAGGTACTTGAGTTGCCTTATCTGGAGCTGATTCGTCAGTCAGGCAAACGAAGAAAATTGGCCGGATAAATACAACCTACGTATCTCATTCCCCGGCGCGAGTCTGTTATAGTGTTCGGGGTGAACAGTCGATGGTTCAGAAGTACAGGCTATTTTTCCGGCATATCACCGCAGAATGTATTTTGTGCTGATGAGAGAATTTCTCAAAAATATTATTTCTCGAACCGCAAATAATGAGTCGACTACGTTTGTCGTACAAGGATTTATTCGATAAACAGATTGGTCAGTTAGGAAAACTGGTCGAGTGAAAATAGTTTGTAGATATGGCTATCAGTTTTGACTTGTTGCCCGAATTGATTGGTTATTCCATTCTGATGGGCATAATTTACTTTTTACTGTATTGGCGGTACATCTATTCGGTAATAGACCCCCTAATTACGTTTGTTATCACCTGCGTGTTTGGGAGCGTTCTGGTTATAGAAGCACTCGATGACCCTAAGCAGATAATCCATTTTTTTGTTTGTCAGTTGTGCGTATTCCTAGGTTTTGCGTGGGTTCAGCAGCGAACGGGTAATCCTGCGTTACAGAAAGTCTGGCAGGGAGTTGATGTTCGTTCAGATATTGCGTTGCTACGCTCCCTGGTTTATATTTTTCTGGCTATTTACCTGTTATCAAATCTGTTTCTGTTCTACACCAAAGGCATTGCTTTATTTTCGGATACCCCATCAAGCGACAAAGTCACTAATTACCAGGGGGGGTTTGGTTTGTTTAGAAAAATCAACCTGGCAATCGGGGGGTAGCAAGTACCGGGCTAACCTTTCTTTACCTGGACAGAATGCGTAAGCGTGATCTGGCCTGGCTGGTGGTGATGATGGCAGTAGGATCGCTCGAAGGGTCGAAAGGGGCGCTGGTTCGCTACGTACTATGCTTTGGTATGTTTTTGTATCATCCCGCATTTCGTCACCGCCGTGACCTGCTGAAGCGGATTCAACGTCTGGTACCTCTGGCGCTGGTGGGGGTGTTTGGCGTGTTTTTTACAGTGCTGTTCAGAGAAAACAGCACAACGGATGAGGCACTGCTGGCCTTCGTACGGCGGCTTCTGTACGGAGCCGACGTCATATTGTTCTATTATCAGCCGGCCAACGTCGATTATTTTGCCCGCTTTTCGGCTTTGGATTATCCCAGCTACGTTATCAATCCGATTGTGGGATTTTTCCGATTGACCCCCTATCAGGAAGCATTCGGTAACGTAATGGTTGAAAATGCGCTACCCCCCGGCGTGACGCTTGATGTGATAGTAGGGCCAAACTCCCCTTTCTACACCGAAGGGCAGATTTTCTTTGGGTATTACGGAGCTTTCGTTTACAGTTTTCTGATAGGAGCACTGACCAGTTACCTGCGTACGCTATATTTTTCGCTGGTTAAGTGCTCCGCGTTTATGCTGGTTCTGATGAATACAATGGTCCTCTATTCGTTGTCTTTCCTAACGGATGTCAGGATGACGGTTGGTATGCTGTTCGATACGTTTTTATTTGTGGTTCCGCTGTACCTGGTGGTTTCTCTGCTGATTCGCCACCGGTTTGTTGTCCGCCAGATTCGTTTTTCTTTATCACGGTAACAAACGACGCAGAATGAATCGTGTCAGTGTTTACATGGCCACGTTCAACGGAAAGAAATATATCCGGCGGCAGTTGCTTTCCATTCTCGCTCAGTTACGACATGATTCTGCTGGCCGATCAGGATGATGTATGGTTACCGGACAAGGTCGGAAAAATGCACGCGCTCCTGCAAAGTAATGACCTGGTACTGTCTGACTGCCAGGTTGTCAACGAAAAGAGTACAATTATTCACGAATCATTTTTCAGACATCGGGGCAGCAGAACCGGCTTCCAGCACAATCTGTATAAAAACTCCTACGTTGGTTGCTGCATGGCCTTTCGCCGGGAGATCGTAAAATACGTACTGCCCTTTCCACCGAGGGTGCATATACACGATTGGTGGATTGGCTTACTGGTAGAAGCGAAAGGGCGCGTGTGTTTTTTTCCTAGCCACTAATTCAGTACGTGCGACACGGCAACAATACATCTCCCACCGGAGAGGGTGGTTATGGGATCGTTGAACGAGTAGCAAACAGCTTTTTTCTGATGCTGTTCCTGATAAAACGAATCTGGAGAATCCGTAAATCTTAAACCGACTACATGATTTCAATAGTTATCCCTGTTTATAATGCTGCTGCGTATCTGCCTGCTCTGTTAGCGCGCCTGCGTGAGCAAACGATGCCCCATGAACTGATTCTGATCGACTCTGAATCGGATGAGCGCACGCAGCAGATTTATAGAGATGAAAAGGTGAACGTCGTTCGGATAAAAAAAACCGAATTTAACCACGGCACCACCCGTAACCTGGGACTGCGAATAGCGCAGTACGACACCGTTGCTTTTATGACTCAGGATGCCTTGCCCGCTTCGGCCGAAACGCTGCAACGGTTGGTCGAAGCGCTCAACAGCCGTCAGGATATTGCTATGGCCTACGGTCGGCAACTGCCTTACCCCGAAACGGGCTTTTTTGGTCAGTTCGCCCGGATTATTAACTACCCTGATACCAGCGTAATTAAAACAAGGGAGCTGATTCCGGAGATGGGGGTAAAAACCTGCTCCTGCTCCAACTCGTTCGCCATTTACAAAAAACAGGAATTGCTGAACGTCGGCGGATTTCCGTCCGATACGATTTTAGGCGAAGATGTATCGGTAGCAGCCCGGTTTATTTTGCAGGGCAAAGCAGTAGCTTACTGTGCGGAGGCTCAGGTATTCCACTCGCACGATTACACGGTACTGGAAGAATTTAAGCGTTACTTCGACATAGGCGTGTTTCACCAGGAGCAGCAGGCGGTTTTGAAAGAATTTACGCGGGCCGAATCGGAAGGGTTTAAGTACGTTATGCAGGAGTGGCAATACCTGAGTCGGCACCATCAGATTGCGCTTGTTCCGAATCAACTGGTACGGGTGGCGGCTAAATACATAGGGTATAAAATGGGACGCCTAGAACGGTTGTTTCCCAGACGTCTCAAAAGCAAAATCAGTATGCACCCTGGTTTTTGGCATACATCCGTTACAGCAGCAGCGAATCATTAACCAGAAAGTCAGTCTGTAGCTCGGCTACACCGTTGTAAAAAACCGGTTCTCCCGTGCCACTACCCGTCACGCGGGGCGTAACGGTAACAGTGCCAATTCGGTTGCTGAAAGAAATGTCTACCAGCACGCCGACGACGTCCAGATAAGCAGGATTCGTCACGCTTTTGTCCAGAATAATAACTGTGGCCGAGGGCGCATCGATGGTTCCCACGTTGTTCTGGTTGACGATAAGTTGTGCCTGAAAGGTTAATACCGCGCTGCCCCCGGAGCCATAACTTCCTGCCTGAATAACGCCGTCAATCCACGCCCGATAGTAGCCTCCCCGGCCGTTGCTGGAGGCTGTGTTGTCGGCCTGCGTAAACTGCAACGCATTGACTGTCGAAACCGACCCGTTTTGGCCGGCACCTAGCCGGTTGTTGGACAACTGCCGAAGTTTCCCGCCTTTTTTTTCGAAGGGCTTGTACGTGTTGAACAGCATATTGGCCGACTTCATGAGCAGGTTTGGGGAGATGATAAACTGGTTGCTCGTAATGTCATAACAAGTTATCTCACTGTTGATCATCGAGCCGGCCGCCGGGGTGTTTGCGTTGCTGTCCAGCGCATGGTACACCACATAGCGGTTACTTCGCTCAGCTACTACGGGCAGGGTTATACGCAGTTTCAACCCCTTTACCGTGCAATTTGTCAGATCAACCAATTCCGTAGAGGGCGATGTTGCGTTCGATGAGGTTAAGTCGAGATCGTTCCCTTCAAATCCGGCATTCAGTACCCGCAAAACCCGCGAGAATGATTCAATGTTGGCGTGTATCTTGAGGTTGGTTGTGTACTGCACGCACAGAATGGCGGTTTCGTTCGTGCCCGTATTGGCCGACAGACGGGATATATAGCCCTGGAAGTTGAGGTTATTGACGCCTAGCAAAACCATGGCCGGCTGGCGTTTCTCGTACGTCTGCAAAGACGTGCCGTTGATGCTTGTGACACCCATCGACCCGGCATCGGTAGGCAATGTCTGGAAAGGGCTGATAACGGTGTAATTGGTACCTGAGGGACTCAGGTTCGTCACGTAGCTCATAATCAAGGGTGTATTGGCGCGAACCAGGCATTCGTGGATGTAGAATTCTTCGCTACGTACGTTCAGAATGCCAATCGAACCGAATCCGCCATTGGCTGATGGCTGATCCGTCATTTCAAAATAGCATTGCCGGATACCACAGTTCAAACCGCCGTTGCTGGTCAGGGCAAAAAGAACGCCCGTCGTCGACCGATTGCCCCGGTCCGACGTAATGAACGTAAAACCCTCGCAGCCCGATATCGAAGAGCCGCTGAAGTCAAACATCACACCGCCGGTGTTGCCCAATATGATGGTGTTCAGGTATGAGCCGCCGTCGCCTTTTAACCAAAGGCCATTCGTGTTGGTCAGATTAATAGGCCCTCCAATGAAGTAATACCCGGCCGGGAAAAAGATGGTAACCCGGTACCTGACAGCAGAGTTATTGGCCAGGGTAAGGTTCTTTGCATAATCCACCGCTCTCTGTATGGCAGCCCGGTCATCCGTAGAACCGTCTCCCGTAGCTCCAAACTGAGCGTCCTTTACGTTAATCATCGCTTACTGGTTTGTCGTATTTACGTTCTAAGTGTTATCAACCCGAATACCGGTACTGGAAACGTCGGTCTGGCGCACTATCACCATGCAAAAAGAATTCCGTTATGTCATTCAAGCGCTGAATATTGTCGGCCCAATGAAAATCAATGCGAAGCGTTTTGCCTGTTTGCTTCACCACCGATTTCGGCAGGCCGATTTCTAGTTCATTAGCCGCATAGCGTAAGTTAGCTACTCCCACTTTACTCCACGACTTTCCATTCCAGCGACTGACCGACGTCGCATTACCATTTACCTGCTGGTTCAATAGCAAATCATAGCCAGACCAGCCAGTTTTGTCCGATTGATCTATGTCTATGAAAAGGAGCATCCAGTTTTTGCCCATTGACGATGTTAGCTTTTGACTGGTCCTAGCGTAGAAATAAATGTTCTTGGCATCATGAGTTACTTTGGTGCCTACAATATCGTTGCGCCCGGTAGTATTGATATACCTGAGTTTATTGTCAGCCCCAGGCCAGTTTCGATGCATTGTATCGCCAACCGGATCAACGAAGTAAGGGGTTACAGTTTGCCATTCGTCAAACTTACCATCGATGATAATTGTGCGAGGGGGGCTGACCGGACTGGGAGCAGGTAGGCCTTTGAATCGGCGGATGTTGGCCACAAGCTGGTAGTAGTAGTTGTCGGAATAGCCGCCCTTCATCGGATCAATGTCGCGGTTATACTCCTCGTTATACAGGTCGATAAAGAAAGTCTGTCCCTGCTTGAGCGGTCTTCCCAGAAAGTTGGCCGCCTTTGTACGGGCAGATGGGCTGACCTTGTTTATATGCCTTTGAGCAACCCATTCGTTCCAGCCTGTGACAAAAACCACTTCGGGGTCAACCTGAAGTGCTCTCTGCCATTGTTCATTGAAATATGTTCCCTGTCTGGTTTGCTGAGTAACTCCGAATCGGGCTGTTGGCTCCGTCTTGCCTTTCCGAAAGCTCTTGCCGATGTTGTTGTCGTAAGGGTGGCTGGCAACCGCCACCGGTATTTCCTCCGGAATCGAGGGATTTTTATCCCACCCATAATTTTGGGGTGTCCGGTCAAGCCACTGCCAGTGATGAGGTTCGTTCCGGGCATTGGTCCAGGCCCAGCTATAGCGCCACGTAAAGAAGTTGCGGATACTGGCGTCGGTCATTTCTCCCTCCTTACCTAATATGAGCGGTTTACCCTGCCAGCGGAACCACAGTTCCGAGTATAGATTTTTTGAATAAAACTCATTGTACAAGACTGCAACTGTATTGGGGCTCCGCGTATACGTTACGAAACAGATGTAGGGAGTGGGTATTCCCTGATGACGCATTTCTGATGATATTGAACACAGTTTATGAATTACTGGCGTATACGTATCCCCATTAGTTACGTCCAGAAAAAGGATATCGACACCTGCGATGGTCAACAATTGAAGGTTTCGACGTATAACCCAGGGGTCATCTGACTTGAAATAGCCTACTTCTGGTTCGCCCCACCAATGCCAGGCGTTTTCCGGACCATACTGTGGGGCACTCGCGTTTTTCCGCAGTAGTGATGATATATCGTACACCGCTTTATCGCCGTATTGTCCCTGAAGCAGAAAATAAAAAATTCCGACGTATTTGTTGGGCCGGAATGGGCCGGTTGAAGCCCTAGTGAGGAGAGATCGTCCGGCACCATCGGTCGCCACCCAATCAGCACTAATAGGAGGGAGTATCGGTGATCCGGTGGGTAATAGCGTAGATTTAGAATTCGTTGACGTATCCGCAGGAAGCAACGTCGGCATAGCCAGAGCAAGATTAACCAAGAGAACTACGACCGTGAATAGTTTGGTTATTGACATATAAAGAGTTAACGGCTTTGCCTTAAATGGTGTTTTTATGGAATTTAACTTTGAGGTTAATTTAGGATCTGCATATGTAGATGTAAGAATTGTTATACCAATAAATAGCGGGTAAATCGCATTTCGAAGCTTAGATTGGCATGAACTGTGCGTAATTAATTGATACAAATTAAGTTTAGTCAGCAGTTTTGAAATACTTTTGATAGATAAAATCTCATTATGAACCGACTGTTACTTACAATCACGGCAAGTCTGGTTGGCAGCTACGTTGCCGCTCAGACAAATTATGTATCAACGGCTCCTGCCGCATCCAGTCCGGGCTCCGACAACACGCTGGTAGGTGTTGGGGCTGGTAATCTGAACATGAGTGGAGCCAGTAATTTGTTCATAGGCCGTGGAACAGGCATCCAAAATATGGCCGGAACACAAAACTCCTTTCTGGGCGCATTAGCTGGTAATCAAAATACGTCTGGTCAGAACAATGTATTCCTGGGCTACAGATCAGGATTTAACAACACAACAGGTAATAATAACCTCTTTTTAGGAACCGGTTCGGGGCTTAACAACCAGGTAGGATATAATAATACGTTCGGGGCTACAACTCCGGCTACTTTAATACTCGTGGTAATTACAATGCATTTTTCGGTAGCGGTTCTGGTTACGCTAATACTGAAGGAAGTAATAATACGTTCATGGGTGCGGATGCTGGCAGTGCAAACACGAGCGGAGTCAACAACACGTATATAGGTTCGTTGGCTGGTTCTGCTGGTAACACGGCGGCTCAGAATACATTCATCGGAGCTAGTTCTGGTTCAACAAACACCGGAGCGGCAAATACCTTTATTGGTTATCAGGCTGGTCAGAATAACCAAGGAGGAGGATATAATGTATTCATCGGCTCATCAGCTGGTGGTAACAACACGTCAGGGATTGGAAATCTTTTCGTAGGTCAACAGTCTGGGCTGGGAAATACTACTGGAAGTTACAATCTGTTCATGGGAAACAGTAGTGGAAGTTCTACAGTAGGTGGCTCAGGAAACACCGCTATCGGCGACGGATCCTTATTGAGAAACTCTGCCGGCGTACGTAACACGGCTATCGGACAATATGCGGGTGTGGAAAGCAGAAGCGATGAGAATGTGTTTATTGGCTTTGCCGCAGACGTTACCCCATCTACGCCTAATCTTACCAATGCAACTGCTATAGGAGCCCGTGCCCGGGTAAGTCAAAGCAATAGCATTGTGTTAGGAGCAAATGCTAATGTTGGTATCGGTACATCGGCTCCCGCTAATAAACTCGAAATTACTCAGGGTACAGCTGGCAACAGCGGCTTACGGTTCACTAATCTGACCTCTTCTGCATCGGCAGCAGTCGTGAATCAGACAAAATTTTTGACTGTCAATGCGCAGGGCGATGTAATCTTGGGTAGTTTGAATGGATCAGCTCGCCTAGGGGCTGAAGAAACGGCTGGAAGCTGGGCAGTTACTGGCGACAACATAGCCAACACAAATGCCGGTGGGGTGGTCATTGGGCCCGGGGTAAGCAAAACGCCTGTAGGATACCGCTTATTTGTCGCAGACGGCATTCTGACCGAAAAAGTAAAAGTTGCTGTGAAAAGCACCAACGATTGGTCTGACCGGGTATTCGAATCAGGGTATCATCTGCGTAATCTCAACGAAGTGGAGATGTTCATTAACCGGGAGAAGCACCTGCCGGGCGTTCCTTCAGCAGTAGAGGTGGTGAAAGAAGGAGTTGATGTAGGGCAGATGCAGGCTAAGTTGCTGGAGAAGGTCGAGGAACTGACGCTCTACGTAATTGACCTCAAAAAAGAAAACGATGTGCTGAAAAAGAAAAGCAAGGAGTTAGAGCGTCGGATTGGTAAAGTACAGGCTGCTAAACGGAAATAACATGCGCGTACTTCTAACTATTATCGGATGCTGTCTTGTCTTGGCTACGTATGGCCAAGCTGCTAAACAGTCTCTGCGTATCCAGCTTGAATACAAAGGGGAGGGGATTTTTTAGAGGAAGCCATTGAAAGCGTTGAAACTACGAGTTTGATCAGTAAATCGGCTAACGTGGAATACCGGGCTGGCAAGACGGTTCAACTGCTTCCTGGTTTTGAGGCTAAGTCAGGAAGCGTGTTTCTTGCTACTGTTCGTCCTGTTTTCTCCGAAGGTGAAAAAACGTTGCATTTGTCGGCTTTTCCCAACCCGTTCGAGCACGTAACGACAATAGAATATTATCTCCCAGCAGAGGGGAAAGTTGATTTGTGGATCTTAAATGCTCAAGGAGTAAGAGTCCGCCAGTTAATTAAAGAACAGAGTCAGGCTGCGGGGATGCACAGAGTAGAATGGAACGCAGAAGATGCTGTGCCAGGCGTTTATTTGCCTGTTGTCGAAAGTAATCAGCAGCGAATGACTACCAAGCTAGTAAAGAAGTGAGAAGTTAGTATCATATGTTGAAAAAGCCTGTATTCACAATGCAGGCTTTTTTTATTTACATGCACACGTATCTCTGTCTATACTAAGCCATTGGATAGAATAAAGACCATGCTTTTCTATTATCATTGTACTTTGTAGTGCTATACGGTCCTTTATGCAGGATAATTTTAAGATTATGAAGAACTCTTGGTATAACTAATGTACGCAGAGTTCGATAGCTGTTACTCGACGTTAAGTTGAATAAGCGAATAGATCATGCGACATCGATATTCTGTACTGTTTTTTCCACTCCATGTCATCATAGACTTTATTAGTCTAAACGTAGGCTTTGTAGGCGGGTATTGGATCAAGTTTGGGAATATTGAACCGGTAAGCCGGTTCCCTTATGAGTCGCTCTGGATTGCCTTTAATCTGGTTTGGCTGGTTGAGATCGTTGTTTTTAAACCGTATATATTCCCACGCCAACTTTTCAAGCTGGATCATTTACTGAAAAAGCTGGTATTATTGGTGGGCATTCATATGGCTGTTATTGCCATTTTCTGGGTAGCGGTTAAAGGCTTCTATTACTCGCGGGAACACCTTCTCATCACCTACGTCTTATTCATCACGCTGGCCTCACTGTTCCGGTTGGGCGGGCTACTCTTTCTGCGGGAATACCGAACCCGCGGGTACAATAATCGTCGATACGCTATTGCAGGCTACGGAAAGCTGGCCACTACAATTCGTGGCTTCTACGACGCCCACCCAGAAATGGGGTTTCACTTCTGTGGCTACTTCGATGAACCAACGGCCGAAAACCAAGCTCACCTGACGGCCTCGTATGCCGAATTGCAACACCATATTCAGCGCAACGAGATCGACTGCGTATACTGTTGTATGCCCTACGTGGATAACGAACAGCTACGGGCGATCGTAGATTCGGCTGAGCCAGCCAACTACCAGGTCAAGTTACTAATTGATTTTCGGGGGTTCCTGGCTAAAGGAACGTCGATGGAATATCACGACTTCCTGCCTGTAATCAATGTTTCGTCCCAGATGCTGCTCGACTTTAGGATCAATGTCCTGAAGCGGGCGTTTGATGTGGCTTTCTCTACACTGGCTTTAGGATTTGGCTCACCACTGTTGTTGTTTGTGGCGGCTATGACGAGAGCGACGTCGAAGGGCCCCGTGTTGTATGCGCAGGAGCGAATTGGTCGGGGAGGGAAACCATTCACGATCTATAAGTTTCGGAGTATGTATATCAACTCCGAAAGTGCTGGCCCTTTGTTGTCAGCAGGTACGGGCGATAACCGGATTACACCCTGGGGTCGGTTTATGCGGCAGACACGACTCGATGAGTTACCGCAGTTTTACAACGTGCTTAAAGGCGATATGTCGGTTGTCGGGCCTCGGCCTGAACGGCAATTTTTTATCGATCAAATCGTTGAAGTAGCACCGGAATACAAAGATCTGTTCAATGTGAAACCGGGAATTACCTCAATCGGGCAGGTTAAATTCGGGTATGCTGCCAGTATTGAGGAGATGGTGGAGCGGCTCCGATACGACCTGCTTTATCCCAAGCGTCGGTCTTTTCTTTACGATATGTGGATTATCGTGCTTACTGTACGGGTGATGGTACAGGGGCGTGGTAAATAACAGGTATTGAAAACGTAGGCTGACTCTCTCCCTGTTATGTACGTATTACGTTCCGTTTCCCTGGTAATACTGGTCAGCTGCTTGTGTCTGGTGAGCGCCATGGGACAATCAGCCGTACGCGATAGCCGTTATCTGGTAGAAGTTGGCACGCTTAGCGCTTCGGCCCAAACACCATTTTGGCTGAGGGCCAATCGATACGGTGTCGTGCCGCTGAAATCGCCATACGGGTGGGTGAATACAGGCATGTGGTCTGACTATCGGCCGGCTGACAGTTTGGGAAAACGACCTAAGGCTGACTGGGGCTATGGTGTCAATGCTGTGGTCAATGCCGGAGCAACTACGCAGGTGCTACTGCCTGAAGCGTACGTAAAAGGCAGGCTGGGTGCTCTTGAATTATACGTAGGCCGTCGGCGTGAAATTAACGGGCTGGTCGACACGTTGCTGACTACCGGTGCCTATTCGTGGTCGGGGAATGCACTGCCCATTCCTAAGATCCAATTATCTCTCCCTACCTACACGCCTATTCCTTTTACAAAGGGTATTATCTCCGTTCTTGGGGCATATTCACACGGCTGGTTCGAAAATAGTGACCGATACATAAAAGGATCATACCTGCACCAGACTTACCTGTACGGCCGCCTGGGAAAACCCACCTGGCGGTTTCGGTTATATGGCGGTTTTACCCATCAGGTGATCTGGGCGGGACATGCCGACCCACCTGGAATCATTCCGCCTTATTTGTCAGATAATGGCAAGCTGCCATCAGCGTTCAAGTACTACCCGGCGGTGGTAATCGGCGAACGAGGCTTATTCAGCGCCGATGATCCGGATGTGACCAGCTTTGAGGCAAACCGGATTGGTAATCATTTGGGATCGGTTGACTTTGCCGCCGACGTAAATATTGCCCACTGGAACCTGTTCATGTACCGGCAGTTTATGTACGACGACGGGTCGCTGTTTTATCTGACAAACATTCAGGACGGCCTGAACGGAATTCGATTGAAAAATCAAAAGACGCCAGATGGCGAAACGTTTTTTCTCAGACAGCTGACGTTGGAATATCTTTACACAGGAAGTCAGGGAGGAAACGAATTTGTGATCGATGATCCGTTACGGCGTGGTAACGACGACTAC
The DNA here is from genome assembly GCF_012849055.1 of Spirosoma rhododendri. Lineage (NCBI taxonomy): Bacteria > Pseudomonadati > Bacteroidota > Cytophagia > Cytophagales > Cytophagaceae > Spirosoma > Spirosoma rhododendri. Next base: position 1,944,788 of record NZ_CP051677.1, read on the forward strand.
TTTAACCACGCTCAGTTCATCGACGGCTGGACTTACTTTGGACGCACGATTGGAAATCCATTCCTGACCCCAACGCTGGAAACGAACCCCAACTTACCTCATCGGCCGGGTATTACGAACAATCGCGTCAGCGCCGGTCATTTTGGTTTGAGTGCATTGCTGTTTGGTTCTGTCGATGTCATCGCTAAACTATCGTACAGTGTTAACGCGGGCACGTATCCAGCCCCATTTCTCAACAAACCCCGGCAGTTTTCAGGCTTCTTATCGGCGAATATACCGGTGAACGTATTTGGGGGACGACGCTGAGTGCAGCGGTAGCCGTAGATGCTGGGGGGGTGATACCAAACAGCGTAGGCGGATCGATCAGTCTACGAAAAACGGGCTTTCTCGGGAAACGATCAGCTGATTACACGAAATCGACCCCCTTTCGGTTACCTTAAAAAGCCTGCTGATTGACAGAAGAAAAAATGTTTGTCGATAGAGCAGGATTAGATACGCAGTCCGTTCTACTTTTACGGCATCAGTCGAATCGAATTAGTGGGAATCAGTATGGTGCAGACGCGTGGTTTGTGGAGTTGGGTAGTAAGTCTAGTAGTTGCCGGGCTGGTTGGAGCCTGCGGATCGAATACAGAAAAGCAGATAGCTAAGTCGGCTAATAATCTACGCAGCTGCGCCGACGAACAAAAGCTAAGTATGGCTCAACAGCAGGCGGTGCGTAAACAGATCAACGCCGATCAGAAATCAGAAGAAATAGAAGCCATTATTCGGCAGAAGGTACGCGAAGGGTTCAACGGCAATGTGCTGGTTGCGCAGAAAGGTATCGTACTTTATAAGAACTGCTTTGGGCTAGGGCACTTTGAGCGAGGGCAGCGCGATACGTTGGTCGATGACTCTAAATTTCAGCTGGCGTCGCTGTCTAAAACATTTACCGCCGTTGGGACGCTCAAACTTATCGAGATGGGTAAGCTAAGTCTCGATGATTCCATTCAGAAGTTTTACCCCGATTTTCCGTACCACGGTATCTCCGTTCGCGAACTGCTGAGTCACCGCAGTGGGTTGCCCAATTACGCGTACTCGTTTGACGACAGTATGAAGGTCAACTTCTACAAGCGGGAGAAGCCGTACCCGACCAACGCAATGATTATGCACTGGTTTGCGACGGTGAAGCCAACACCACAGCGCTACAATATTCCGGGTCGGGGATTTAGTTACAGCAACACCAATTACATGGTGCTGGCGTCGATCATCGAAAAGGTCACGAAGCAGAGTTACGAGTCATATATCAACAAAACGATTCTGGAGCCGCTGGGAATGCGCGAAACGTTCGTCGCAACCAGTCGTAACGAAGCGTTTAACCGCCACAAGACAGCGGGTTATCAGTGGAATCGGCGCATCCCGAAGGACTATTACGATGATGTTGTTGGGGACAAAGGCATCTACTCAACCATTGGTGATCTGTTTCGCTGGTACCGGGCGTTGAACGGTAACTGTATTCTGCAAAAGAAGACCATGGCCGAAGCCTTTATCCCCCGGAGCTTCGAGCGGAAAAGCACCAAAAACTACGGCTACGGTTTCCGCATGATGCTCGACGCCAACGATCAGCCCGAATTTATTTACCACTCTGGCTGGTGGAAAGGATATAACACCATGTTCTGGTTTAGCCCGAAAGATGAGTACGTTATCATCATGCTGGGCAACAAGTACAACAAGACGGTGTACCGCGTCAAGGAGCTGATCGAGGTGTTGCACGGTAAAGAAGCTGTACCGTCAGTGAACCAGGACGCCGAAGTTGAAATATGAGTAGAGCGGCTGGATGGCGTCGCTTTTTGTGCCGTTTAAACACTAACTCTTTGTGTACCGGCTCATGCGTACTCTTTTGCTCACCTGTCTGTTTGCTATTGTGCTAACCACCCTACACGCTCAGGAAGTAATCAAACTGTGGCCCGACGGGCAGATTCCCAACGCTATCGCCGGTGTGCCCGACAACGAAAAGGCGGAAATGGGAGCCGATGGCATCGCCCGGATTAGTAATGTCTCGACACCGACGCTGACAGTCTACAAACCAGCTGGCAAACCGACTGGCAGTGCCGTGATGATCTGCCCTGGCGGTGGTTACGGTATTCTGGCATCGGGGCATGAAGGCGAAGACATTGCCCGCTGGCTCAACGGTATGGGTGTCACCGCGTTTGTGCTCAAATACCGCCTGCCGAACGAAAAGCTGATGACCAGCCAACAGGAGGTACCGCTGATGGACGCCATGCAGGCGATGACGCTGATCCGTCAGAAGGCAGGGCAGTACGGCATAGATACCGGCAGAATAGGCGTAATGGGGTTCTCGGCAGGGGGGCACCTGGCATCGACACTGGCGACGCACTACAACAAGGGACCGAAGGCCAATGAACAGGCAAAGCCCAACTTCGCCATTCTGATTTATCCGGTCATTACGTTCGGTGAGAACACCCACAGCGGGTCGAAAAACAACCTGCTTGGTAAACTAAGCACCTCGCCGGAGATGGTGGCCTACTATTCCAATGAGTTGCAGGTTACCAGCCAGACTCCACCGACATTCCTCGTTCATTCGGAAGATGATAAAGCCGTCCCGGTTCAGAATAGTATTGATTTTTACCTCGCCTGTTTGAAAAACAACGTGCCAGCCGAGATGCACCTGTATCCGAAAGGCGGACACGGTTACGGGCTGCGGACGGCAAAATATGGTTCGCTCAACACATGGCCCGATACCTGTAAAGCATGGCTGACAGCGCTGGGTGCGATATAATACCAGACCTGTAAGCAGAAACGTGGCCCGTTGATCTTCGTAGATTGACGGGCCACGTTTTTCATAGCACATGCCTTGACCACGCGTTTTTACAGATTTCTGACCAGTAGAATGGTGTTATTTATAAGCAGTCTACATAAATTTGCCATGTGCAATCAGCATAGATAGACGCTTGATCTGGTAGGCGTTTGTACTACTCCCCAGTTGCTCTGGTTATGACGGCGAAGAAAGTTATTGGTAAACTGCATTTGTGGCTGGGGCTGGCATCCGGGCTTGTCGTATTCATCGTTGCGCTGACAGGCTGTTTGTACGCGTTTCAGGCCGAAATTCAGGATGCTACCCAGCCTTACCGGTTTGTAGAGGCTCAGCATAAGCCAATATTGCCCCCGTCGGTGCTGCGTTCAATTGCTGATCGTCAATTGCCCGGTAAGCAGGCCCACAGTGTAAACTACGCCGAAGCGGGCCGGTCGGTCACTGTCATCTATTATTCGCTGAGTGATACCTACTATTACGGCGTGTCGATCAACCCGTATACCGGGCAGGTGTTGAACGTTACTGACTATAACCAGACGTTTTTCCGGTGGGTACTCAACGGGCATTATTATCTCTGGTTACCACCAGCGATTGGTCAGCCCATTGTCGCGACGGCGACGCTGGTATTTGTGCTATTACTGCTGTCGGGGCTTGTCTTGTGGTGGCCGAAAAACCGAAAAGCTGCGAATCAGCGATTTTCAGTCAAGTGGTCAGCGAAGTGGCGTCGGGTCAATTACGATCTGCATAATGTGTTCGGCTTTTACGTGCTGATCGTCGGTTTGGTACTGGGCCTGACCGGGCTTGTTTGGGGCTTTCAGTGGTTCGCCAAAGCAATGTACTGGTCGACATCGGGCGGTAAGGCACTGGCGATGTACGCCGAACCGCTATCCGACACCACGCGCATGGGCATACAGCGCACACAACCCGCTACCGATTTGCTGTGGTCCCGGCTGATCCGGCAGCAGCCTGACCTGAAAAGCGTTGAAGTGCATTTTCCCGAGACAAATACCAGCTCGATTCTCATCAGTACCAATACCCTGCACGACAATACCTCGCGTACCGATTTCCGCTTCTACGATCAGCACACGCTGGCTGAGCAATCGGTCAGCCACCCATACGGGCGATACGAACAGGCATCGACCGCCGATAAAATTGCCCGTCTGAACTACGACATTCATACGGGGCGGTATGGGGGCTACCGGGTAAGTTGCTGATGTTTTTTGCCAGCCTGATTTGCGCCAGCCTGCCCATAACGGGTACCCTTATCTGGTGGGGACGGCGCTCGAAAACAAAACCTGTTCGGACCAAAGCCGCCATTCGGCAACCGGCCTCCAAAGCTCTGGTGTAGGGGCTATTTTGCATTGGACAACATACCAACACTGAACAGCCCGTCTGCTACTTTTCGTTGAGAATCAACGGCATAGTACCCCGACCTCCCATAATCACAATCTTGGCGTTTGGCGAAGCGGCTAGTTCACGTTGCGCTTTGATTTGCTCGTACTGAAGCTGCCGGTCGCTCAAGCCGGTCGACAGAATGCGCTGATAATCGGCAATACCCTGTGCTTCGACGCGCTTGCGTTCGGCCTCCTGACGCTCCTTCGCCAGCACGAACTGCATCTTTTGGGCGTCCTGCTCGGCATTGATTTTCGATTCGATCGTTTTCTTCACCGATGCGGGAAGGTCGATGTTACGGATCAGGAGTTGTTCCAGCAGCAGGCCCCGCTTGCGAAAATCTGACTCAATCGTTTTGTAGATCCGGCCCTGAAATTCATCGCGTCGGGTCGAGTATAAGGCGACGGCGTCGTAATACACGGCATTGTCGCGGATGCGGGTCCGCGTAATTGGCCGAACGATCTTATCCATGTAATCGGTACCAATCTCCTGATAAATGCGGGGGGCATCAGCCGGGATAACCCGGTACAGAACCGTCAGGTCGATAACGACTTCAAGCCCGTCGGCGGTGAGAACCCGGATGGCATCGTCGCCCACTTTCTGCCCCTCGTCGTTCGTTGCCGACATGGTGTAGTTCTGCGTCTTGGTATCGAACTCCGTCACATTGGCGAGCGGATTCACGAAGTTCAGGCCGGAGCTAAGCGCCCGATCGCTGACGTTGCCGAAAAGCGAAATGACGCCGACCTGACCCGCATCGATTTGCCGGACAGCGGCCGTCAGAAAACCCAGTATCAGCAGGACAAAACCGGTCAGTTTGACCGGACGGGAATAGCGCGAAAATGTCAGCGCGGGGGTATTGATTGCGAAACCGGCCAGCAGAAGAAGTAGACCGATGATGAGGAAAAACATGGCGTTTAGATCGGAGCAAACGAAGCCAGCATTGGCTTATCGTGCGCTGAATGTACGCTGACAACTAAATCACTGCGACGGCCGTATACAGGAACGGCTGCCCTAATCCTGAAACGGTTACAGGGGTTGACAGACGACCGCCGAACACGAAAAAAGGCATCCGGTACACTACCAGATGCCTTTCGTAATCACACTATTAACCCTTCAGCGTGTTAGCGTGAAGTCTTAGTGCCTTTCTTCTTCGACTTGTCCATCGGGGTAGCCGTTGGTGCAGCCGCAGCAGTTTCTTTCTGCGTAACCACTTCGCCTTTGAGGTACAGCGTTGTCTGTCCCGATTCAGCGTTGCTCGTCACGGTTACCGACTTGGTAAACTGACCCGGGGTAGCGGCATTGTAGGTAGCCGATACCGAACCTGTTTTGCCGGGCATTACGGGCTCCTTCGTCCAGCTCGGCTTCGTGCAGCCGCAGGAAGCAGCGGCATCATTGATGACAACCGGGTCCGTACCGTTGTTCTTGAACTCGAATACGTAGGTAACAGGCTTGCCCTGCTCAACCTTGCCAAAATCATGCGTCTCTTTGGCAAACTTCATGGTGCCTTTCTGACCATAGCTAACTGCAACAAAGGCAAATAAAGCTACGAAAAGTGAAAAAATGGTTTTCATTAGACTGTACAGAATTATAGTTTGGTTAATCGAATTAGCTACCTGATAAACGAAATATGCCGCAAAAGATTTGCCAAATTTTTACTGAATTTCGTTGTACAGACAAAGGAACGTAAAAAAATCGTTTTTTTGAAAGCTGGGTTGTTTTAGCTTACATTTACTTTCACCGGGCAGTCGCAATGTGCCTGTTCCGCGTGCTTCATCAGACAAACTATTGTTGTATCCTTCAACCCGTGGTCCTGCTGTGATAGCCAACGAAAAACTCCGCTCGACTGATATTCTCACTCGCGAAAAAATCCTATATGACTACCGAATGGCCAGTGAAAGCCGACAGGTAAGCTTATTGGGTCGGCGCGACGTTATGGGGGGGCGGGCTAAGTTCGGCATCTTTGGCGACGGAAAGGAACTGGCTCAGCTGGCTGCGGCCCGCGCATTTCGCCGGGGCGACTTCCGGTCGGGCTATTACCGGGATCAGACGTTTGTTGCTGCACTGGGCGAACTACGCTGGAGTGAATTCTTTGCCCAGCTCTATGCCCATGCTGATTTGACGGCTGAACCTAATACGGCCGGACGGTCAATGAACGGCCACTTTGCCACCCGCTGGGTCGACGATCAGGGGCTGTGGCGGAGTCAGACCGATCAGTATAATTCCGTTTGTGATATTGCGCCCACCGCCGGGCAGATTCCGCGCGCTGTGGGGCTGGCTTATGCGTCGAAGCTGTACCGGCAAAACCCGGCTCTGCACGACATGACTGGCTTTTCGCACGAGGGAAACGAAGTTGTGTTTGGAACCATCGGCGATGCGTCGACCTCGCAGGGGATGTTCTGGGAGACAATGAACGCGGCTGGGGTGTTGCAGGTGCCGCTACTGATGTCGGTTTGGGACGATGGCTATGGTATTTCGGTGCCGGTAGAGTACCAGACGACGAAGGGCAGCATATCGAAAGCGATGGCTGGCCTGCAACGCGACGCCGACGATAAAGGCATTGAGATAATGACCGTGAAAGGCTGGGACTACGTGGCCCTGCTCGAAACCTACGAACAGGCGGCTCGTATCTGCCGGGAACAGCACGTGCCGGTACTAGTGCACGTTCAGGAATTGACCCAGCCACAGGGCCATTCGACTTCGGGTTCGCACGAACGGTACAAGAGTAAAAAACGACTGGCCTGGGAAGCCGAGCATGATTGCAACCGCACCTTTCGGTCCTGGATTTTAACCAATGGTTACGCAACGGGTGATGAACTCGACGCTATCGACGCCGAAGCAAAACAGGTTGCCGGAGAGGCCCGCACATCAGCCTGGAATGCGTTTCAGGAGTCGATGAAGGCCGACATGAACGAAGCACTCGACTTATTACAGCGTGTAGCGCGGCACAACCCGAAATCGGCTGAGCTAATGGCCATTCGGGAGCAGTTGCGTAAAGAACACCTGCCCCTCCGTCGCGACGCGGTTAGTGCTGTTCGGAAAGCATTGCGCACGGTGCGGATGGATAAAGCGGCTGTGAAAGCGCCCCTGCAGGCATACCTCAAAACGATCGACGAGAAGGCGGAGGATATGTACCATTCGTTCCTGCTCAGTCAGTCGCCAGATTCACCCTTGCTCATCACCGGTACGCCTGCACAGTACACCGATGAGTCCCCGACGATCGACGGATATATGCTGATGCAGCGCTACTTCGATAACCTGTTTGGACGCGACGAGCGGGTGGTGGCGATGGGCGAAGACGTCGGTATGATCGGCGACGTGAATCAGGGCTTTGCTGGTCTACAGGAGAAATACGGTGAACTACGCATTACAGATACCGGTATTCGCGAAACGACAATCGTCGGGCAGGGTATTGGTATGGCGATGCGTGGCCTGCGCCCCATTGTCGAGATTCAGTATTTCGATTACATCTACTACGCGCTGGCGACGCTGACCGATGATCTGGCGACGCTGCATTACCGCACGAAAGGTGGACAGAAGGCACCCCTGATTATCCGTACGCGTGGTCACCGGCTCGAAGGTATCTGGCATTCGGGTTCGCCGATGGGCGCTATGCTGGGCAGCCTGCGGGGTATTCACGTGCTGGTGCCGCGCAACATGACGCAGGCAGCAGGCTTCTACAACACGCTTGTCAAAGGCGACGATCCGGCTTTGGTTATCGAATGCCTGAACGGGTATCGGCTGAAAGAACGACTGCCCGATAACCTGAGCGAGTTCTGCCTGCCGCTTGGTGTCCCCGATGTGTTGCGTACGGGCACTGATCTGACGGTAGTTACCTACGGAGCCATGTGCCGCATTGTGCTGGAAGCCGCCACTCAGCTTGCCGAGATGGGTATTCAGGTGGAAGTGATCGATGCACAGACGCTGCTGCCTTTCGATCGGCACCACTTGATTATGGAGTCGATCAAGAAGACGAACCGGGTTATTTTTGCGGACGAAGACGTTCCCGGTGGGGCGTCGGCCTACATGCTGCAACAGGTTGTCGACAAGCAGGATGCATACCGTTATCTGGATTCGCCCCCCCGCACCTTGTCGGCCAAAGCTCACCGCCCCCCTACGGTTCCGACGGGGACTATTTTTCCAAACCAAATGTTGACGACGTAATCGAAGCGGTTTATGCTCTCCTGAGCGAGAGTGACCCTGCCCGGTTTCCAGCAATTTAACAATGAGCGAATGAGTGAATGAGCAAATGAGTGAATAGCTAATCAACGCAGTAAAAAAATCACTCATTCGCTCATTCACTCATTCGCTCATTCAACTCGAATGGCGTATTTTCAGGATATAAAGCGGGGGATTCAGACGTCGGTTAAGGGGCTGAGCCTGACGCTGCGGCACCTGCGCAACGCGACCAAACGACGGTCGGCGGTGGGGGTTGCCAGCGACAATTATTTCGATCTACAGACGGGGCTCGTTACGCTGGAATACCCGCACGAGCAACTGCCCATTCCCGACAATGGCCGTTACCGGCTTCACAACGAAATCGACGATTGCATTGTCTGTGATAAATGCGCCAAAGTCTGTCCCGTCGACTGCATTACAATTGATGCCATCAAAGCAACGGAGGAAGTAGGACGGGCGTCTGACGGGTCACCGATCCGTCTGTATGCGGCTACGTTCGATATCGACATGGCAAAGTGCTGCTACTGCGGTCTGTGCACGGTCGTCTGCCCGACGGAGTGCCTGACGATGGACAAGAAGTTCGATTATAGCGAATTTGAATTGGGCAAGCTGACGTATCACTACGCGGACCTGACACCAACCGAAGCCGACGAAAAGCGGGCGTTGTACGAGCAGTTTGTTCAGGAAAAAGAAGCGCAGAAAGCGGCTGCGGCAGCCGCGAAGAAAGCTGCCACGTCAGCGGAAACGCCCGCCGAACCAGCCAAACGCCCGGCGTTCCGCCCAACGGCAAAACCCGCTACCCCCGTTTCGCCGGACGAGAACTCAGCCGGTGGGGCTATCGAGCATCCGCTGACCGACGCGACGCCAACTGAGATGGAGCAGATCGCGCAGGGTGGATTGGAAACTACGAAAAAACCAACCTTCCAGCCGACTCGCAAACCGACGGTTCCGCCCGCCCCCATCGAACCCGACGCACAGGCTAACGTAACGGAAGAGGAAAAACCCGCGTCGGCACCAGCGGCCGCGAAACCGGCATTCCGCCCGTCGATGAAACCCGCATCGGCGACACCACCGGCCGATAAGCCGGAAGGCATTGAGGTACCGGCTACCCCTGCGCCCAAACCGGCTGGCTTCCGACCAACAATGAAACCAGCGGCTGCAACGTCGGCCGACGAGCCGAAGCAACCCGCTGATGAGGTAACTGATGCTCCGCAGGAGTCTGCAAAACCGAAGCCTGTCTTCCACCCGACAATGAAACCGGCGGCCGCTCCGCCTGCTGAGCCAGCAAGTGAGCCGGTAACCGACGCAGTACCGGAGGCCCCAAAGCCTAAGCCCGCGTTTCGGCCGACGATGAAGCCAGCGACTGTTCCGTCGGCAGATCAGGCTACTGATAATGACGCCGACAAGCCCGCCGTGCCGGTCGAGAAGAAACCTGCGTTTCGTCCAACGATGAAACCGAAGCCAGCGGGTGACGCGCTAACTGATGCGGCAGTGTCTCAAGACAAAACGCCGTCGGTTGATGAGGAAAAACCGGTTGCGCCAGCCGTAGCAAAGCCAGCGGGTTTTCGGCCCACGATGAAACCGGCTGTGCCGCCCACGGCTACGCCGGATGAACAGACTGTGCCGGAAACAAAAGCTGAACTCCCGGAAGAGCCGCCCAAAGCAAAACCGGCATTCCGCCCGACAATGAAGCCGAAGCCCAAACCTGACGAGGGCGAATCGGCCTAGCTTCCGGCGTCTTTCCCACGTCTATACTCTATCCTATAAAGTAGTGATTCAGCTCGCTTTCTACGGCTTTTCGGCGCTTACCCTCTTCGGTGCACTGGCTGTGTTGTTTACCCGCAACGTACTGTATGCCGCCTTTTTCCTGTTGCTCACCCTGCTGGGGGTTGCCGCGTTGTTTGTACTGGCAAGCGCCGACTTTCTGGCTATTGCCCAGATCATGATCTACGTCGGTGGGGTGCTGGTGCTGGTAATTTTCGGCGTGATGCTTACCCACAAAACCGAACCGGCAGCCTCCATCAGCAGCCAGACGGCGAACCGGATACCGTCGCTGAATCGGGTAGGGGCGGGTCTTGCGGGACTCGCCGTAGCGGGTGGGCTGTTCGTGGCGTTGTACACGCTGCTGGCACGGGCTAATTTTCCGTTGCTCAACGAGCCAGTAGGCTGGCAATCAACGATCAATACGATTGGTCGGCAGCTGATGACTGATTATGTCGTACCGTTTGAAATAGCGGGTGTGCTGTTATTGGCTGCGCTGGTTGGGGCAACATACCTTGCCGCTCGCGGGCAGGCGGCTAATCAATAGTCGCCACCAGCACCACCGCCACCGAAGCTGCCTCCGCCGAAACCGCCAAAACCACCACCCCCTCCTCCGCCGAAGCCGCCCCCACCGCTTGAGCCACCCCAGCCTGAATAAGTCGACGTTGGGAAAAAGACCGGTGGGAAGAAGCCGCCACCCCGGTTGCGATTGCTGCCGCCACCACCCCGGTTACGGTTGGCGAAAATGATGAAGATAATTACGCCGATAACGATCAGTACGAAGATGCCGCCCAGTCCGCCGTCGTCATCCGAGGAGCGTGGATCGGCTTTGTACTCGCCCTGCGCCCGTTGAATAATTTCGGTCGTTGCCGCATCCAGACCATCGAAATAGCGCTGCTCTTTAAAGGCCGGAACAATGTCGTTGGAAATGATACGCTTGGCGATAGCGTCGGGAATGGCACCTTCCAGCCCGTAGCCCGTGGCAATATACACCTTGCGGGTCTGCGTAGCCCAGGCCAGTACCAGCCCGTTATTTTTCTGGCTTTGCCCAACGCCCCACTTCCGGCCTACCTGAAACGCAAAGTCGCCGATGGGGTATGGCTCCGTGCTTTTTACGATAACGATTGTGATCTGCGTTGAGGTAGAATCGTTGTAGGCATCCAGTTTTTGCTCCAGCCGGGCGCGTTCCTGCGCGCTGAGTGCTCCCGCGAAGTCGTTGACCAGGCGGGGCGGGTTCGGGCGGGCCGGAATAACGGAATCGGCAGTCGACCCAGTCTGCGCGTAGCCAGCCAATGCCAGCAGTGCCAGACTGACCAGCAGCAGGCTACCACGGAGTAAGCGGAGGAATGAAGAATACGGACGGACGTTCACGGTAGGGCTAACTAAACGAAATATCGTCGGGGAGTTCGTTGGTATCGGTGGCCCCGTCGTACGGAAAATACTGTTTCAGCTGCTGACCGGCCCGGCCGATACCCTGCCGGAGCCCTTCCACGTATTGCGCTTTGGCGAAATAACCGCGCATCAGGTCTTTAGTGCTCACCCAGAAGTCGGCGGGAACCTGCCGGTTAATACCCTCATCGCCGACGACGGCAAACTTACGGTCTTCGTGTGCCAGGTAAAAAAGGACGCCGTTGCGCAGCCTGGTTTCATGCATACCCAACCGATGAAACACCTCAATAGCTCGCTGCACCGGATCTGGTGATGAACAGTGCGCTTCGATATGGACGCGGATTTCGCCCGACGTTGCCAGCTCGGCCTGCCGGATGGCATCGATAAGTTGTTCCTGTTCGGCGGGAGTGAAAGGCGTGGTCATGGGCGAAGGCATAAAACCGTCCGGACCAGCGCTGAGTGGCTATCCGGACGGTTTTCTAACTTAAAACTGAACCGAAGGGGCGTTCTGTGCTGCCTGCGAAGCCTCGAAAAAGCCTTTCACCGGGAAGCCAAACACACCCGCGAAGATGTTGTTCGGAAACGACCGGACCGACTGATTGTAGGTTCGAACGGCTCCATTGAAATCGTTACGCGACACCGCAATGCGGTTTTCCGTGCCTTCCAGCTGTGCCTGCAATTCCGAGAAATTCTGCGTGGCTTTCAGGTTCGGGTAGTTTTCTGCTACCGCGAGCAGCCGCGACAGCGAGCCGCTGAGCTGATCCTGAGCGGCCTGAAACTTCTGCACGTTTTCGGGCGTCAGCTGATCGGCCGTCAGATTGATCGAGGTAGCTTTCGAGCGGGCTTCCTGCACGGCCACGAGCGTACCTTTCTCAAAATTAGCGGCCCCTTTCACGGTGTTGACCAGGTTCGGAATCAGGTCGGACCGGCGCTGATACTGCGTTTGTACCTGCGACCATTTTTCCTGTACGTTGGTATCACTGGTGACCAGGCCGTTGTACGAACTACAGCCATACATGCCCAGAATGAGGGCAATGACAATCACGATAATGAGCGACTTTGACATGACGTGTGTAGATGAAATCTTTTTTGTTGGTGATAAAATTGGGTAAAACTGTGGATAAGTTCAGCAGAATCTACGTCAGCGGTTGAATTTGGCGTCTGTCCACCGTTCGGGCCTGATGATCGGCATGGGGTAGTTGTCGCCGGGGTACACGCCGTAGCGTTCCAACTCAGCATTCGACAGTTCGTACAGTTTATGAATCCGGTTGGCGGGAACGTCGGCTAGTTCGGGAAGCCAGTGTTTCACATAAGCCCCCTGTTCATCGTAGCGCGTGGCCTGCGACAAAATGTTGAAGTACCGGTCTTCGCGCGGGTCATTGCCAACACCGGCCACGTAGTTCCAGTTGCCCCAGTTGCTGCACGGGTCGTAGTCGATGAGCTGACTCTCGAAATAAGCCGCGCCCCACGTCCAGTCGATGCCGAGATCTTTGACCAGAAAGCTGCCCACGTTCTGCCGCCCCCGGTTCGACATAAAGCCGGTGGCGTTCAGTTCGCGCATGTTCGCGTCGATAAACGGAATGCCCGTTTCGCCCATCGCCCAGCGCAAAAACAAATCGTGGTCACGACGCCAGCGTTTGGTAATGTCGTTTCGAATACCGCTGATTTTGAAGATTCGGTTGCCGAAGCGCAAGGCCACAAACCGGAAGAAATCCCGCCAGATAAGCTCGAAGATCAGCCAATAGGTCGAGTCGTTTTCGACGCGCTCGGCTTCGTAGCGTCTGATTTCGTGGTAGATGAACCGGGGCGACAGGCAACCCAGCGCCAGCCAGGCCGAGAACTTCGATGAGTACCCTTCGCCCAGCAGGCCGTTACGTGTTTCCTTGTATGTTTTCAGCTGATCGCTGCCCCACAGGTAATGCTCCAGCCGGCCGATACCCGCTGTCTCACCACCGTGAAATGGCAACACAGCCCGCGTGTCAGACTGCTCGACACGACTGATTTCTTCGGCGGTATAGCCAAGGTCGGTCAGCGTTGGTAGTGCACCTGCTTCCTGACCTGACAGCATCGAAACCTGCTTGGGTGTAGGGGTAATCTCCCGAACTGACGCGTACTTTTCAACTTCCTTGCGAAACTGGGTGAATACATTCGGTAGCTTGGAAACCGCAAAAGGCAGGTCGCGCACGTGGTATAGCGTCGATTGCCAGATCAGGTCGAGATCAATATTCAGCGGTTTCAGTCGCTTGCTCAATTCCGATTCCAGGTCGGTTTCTTCCTGCGTGACTTCCTTGCTCGCGTAAATGGCGTCGGCACCGATTTCCTGCGCCAGCCGGGCCAGCGTCAGTGCCGGATTGCCAACGCGAATCAGCAAATCGCCCCCACGGCTGCGTAGTGATTGCCGCAGATCAGCCAGCGATTCCAGCAGGAAATTCGCCTGAAAAACACCCATTTTCCGGAAGCCGATCGACCCCAGCTCCGTAAACCAGTCTGTGTCGATCACAAAAACGGGCAGCACCGTTTCGGCGTCGGTCAGCGCGCGGGAAAAACCTTCGTTGTCGTGCAGGCGAAGGTCGTTTCGAAACCAGTAAACAATTTTTTTAGGCATACATAACCGTGTCCAACCCATCTGGACCCTGCTCTATGAACAGCCGTCGGATGTTATTGTTTGTCCGCCTGACACCCGAATTGGATTGGCGTAAGGGCCGTGGTTGGCTCACTGCTCGTTAAGCCGCCAGTCGTAGTCCAGATAAGAAACGGGCGTGTCGGCGTTGATTTTTGTTTGGGAGTATCGGTTCACCCAATAAACGACCGACCGGCTGTTTTTCTCAAAATCACGGTTGTACCAGTCAAACAGCTTCGACAAACTGGCGCGGCCGGGCGTTACGGCGTTCTTCGTCGGGTCGTTCAGAAAGCCAACGCCCTGTTCGTTAAGTTGCCCGGCAAGCCGGGCCGGGGTGTAGGCTTCGTTGCGCAGACGGGGGCAGGAGCGGGCGGCACACACCAGCGCGAAATGAATACGGGGTTCGGTAAACTGCTTGCGTAATGTGCCGTGCTCAATATTGTCGAGGCTCATTTTCTGGCCGCCAATCGTGAAAAACTTCTCGGTCCACGGCGTGTTAACAAACGGAATCTGAACCGCTGGGCCGATGTCTTTGATACTTTTCAACGGATAGTGGTTCAGGATCAGCCGTACTGTAAACGCATTGTACGCATTGATCCAGTACGCCATTTTTTCATTGACCGACCAGCTTGCGGCCGGTGGCGTACGGCTCAGTAAATCGAGGTATTGGTTGAGGAGTGCTTCGTCGCGCTTCAGCCCCTTGTAGTCAACTAATCCCCGTCCGTCGACGTGTTTCTTCAGCAAACCGTCCCAGATTGCGTGGCTGGGTGGCGAGCCGGCCTGTGCAAGCAGTGGCAAGATCATAAACAGAAGAATGAGCAGGCGGGGCAACATAAACAAGCGCATCGGGTCAATTTTGGCTTAAAACTACACACTACATGAATCTCGATTTAACAAACAGAACGGCATTGGTCTGCGGCAGCACACAGGGTATTGGCCGCGCGTCGGCGGTAGAACTGGCAAAACTGGGAGCTAATGTGGTGCTGATGGCCCGCAATGAGGAAACGCTGCAACAAACGCTACAGACACTCGACACCGGCAGCGGTCAGACCCACCAGTACCTTGTCGCCGACTTCAGTCAGCCGGGTGCCGTTGCTGAAGTCATACAGCGTTATCTGGCGAATGGTGGCGAGATACAGGTACTTATCAACAACACGGGTGGCCCGGCGGGTGGCCCGTTAGTCGATGCAACGGCGGATGCGTTTGTGCAGACGTTCCAGGCTCATTTGCTGAACAATCAGGCACTGGTGCAGGCCGTATTGCCGGGTATGAAGCGAGTGGGCTACGGGCGCATCATAAACATCATCAGCACATCGGTCAAGCAGCCGATTGTGGGGCTGGGGGTGTCGAACACAATTCGGGGGGCGGTGGCACAGTGGAGCAAAACGCTGTCGCTGGAGATTGCCCGGTCTGGCGTTACTGTCAACAATGTGCTGCCCGGCTACACGCAGACGGCCCGGCTGACGTCGGTGATTCGTATGCAGGCGGAAAACAGTGGGCAATCGGAAAAGGAGGTAGCTGAAAAAATGCAGCGCGACATACCAACCGGGCGGTTCGTAACAGCGGAAGAAGTCGCTGCGGCCGTAGCGTTTCTGTGCACACCAGCCGCAGCATCGATCAATGGCATCAACGTACCCGTCGACGGCGGACGAACGGGCAGTCTGTAAGCTAGACGAGGTTGTTGCGGAAGGCATAGGCGACCATACCCGCCGTATTTTTGGTGCCCGTTTTTTCCAGAATACGCAGGCGGTGGCCTTCGACCGTGCGGGGGCTAAGGAAAACCTTTTCGCTGATTTCGTTGGTCGACAGGCCGTCGCAAAGCAGTGACAGTACTTCCTTTTCCCGATCCGACAGCAAAATCTTACTGTTGTAAAACGCGCTGGTCGGCTTCGTCGGGCTGTTGGATTTGCTGGTCATTCGGCGAAGCATGGCGCGCGACACGAAATCGTTCAGATACACGCCATCGTCCATCACTTTGCGAATGGCTTTCTCTACTTCGTCGGCGTCGGCGTCTTTCAGTAGGTAGCCGCTGACGCCTTTTTCGAGCAGGTGGAGCACCATACGATCTTCGTCGTGCATGGTCAGTATGATGATTTTCACCAGCGGGTATGTCTCCCGAAAATAATCGGCGGTAGCGGTGCCATCCATCACGGGCATCTGCAAATCGAGCAGCACGACATCTGGCATTTTGCGGGCCGCCCGGTCGATAAGTTCCTGGCCATTGGCGGCTTCCAGCACCAGTTCAAAATCCTGAATCTGGCCTAGCAGGGTTGCCATGCCCACTCGGAAAAGTGTATGATCGTCGCAGAGAGCAAGTCGAATTTTTCGCATCAGCATAACGGTTAGACGGGAAGGGGAAATACGCTAACGCGTTAGTCGCACTACGGACGGCAAACGCAAACAAAAGTAACGACTTTCCCCTTAGTTTGTCAGCGTTGCCAGCAGCGGATCGTTCAGATTTACCTGCGCGTGAATTCGTGAGCCCCGACCCGGTGCCACGTCGAACGTAACATGCCCAGCTACGACATTCAGCCGGCTTTCGATGTTACGCAGGCCCAGCCCGGCCTTTTTGTCCTCCATAATCGCGTCGAAATCGAACCCAATGCCATCGTCCAGTATCGACATGCGGGCTTCGTGGTCAACGCAGTATAGCTGAATCGTGATGAGTTGGGCGCGGGCGTGGCGGATGGCGTTGTTGAGCAGCTCCTGCGCGATGCGGTAAAACGTGAGTTGCAGGGCGGGCGGTAAGTGGTCGACCGGGCCGGGGCAGTCGAGAACCACGCGTAGTTCATCGGTCGTGGCCCGGTCGGCCAGTTCGTCGAGGGCTGCCAGCAGACCAAACCGTTGCAGAACCGTCGGGACGAGGTCGCGGCTTATACGCCGGACGTTGGTCATCGTTTCATCGAGCATATCGCGGGTTTTCACGAACTGTTCCTGCCGGTTTGCCGCGTCATCGAGCTGCCGATTCAGCTGGTTGAGGCTCATCTTCGTCACCGACAGCATGGTGCCGATGCTATCGTGCAGGTCTTCGGCGAGTCGTTGCCGCTCGGCTTCCTGCCCGCGAAACGTAGCGGCCATTAACTCAAGCCGGTGCTGTTCCTGAATTTCCTTGAGCGCCAGTTGTTGCTTTGCCTGCTTCTGCTGGTAGTAGGCAACGAAAACAATAATGAACACCGCCATGCTCAGCAAAACGGCTGAACCGACAGCAACTGTCAGACCAGTGCTCATTAGCAACATCGCAGTAGCGTGGTAGGAAGAATAGAAATGATGCACTGGCTACCGAAGGTTAATCACTTGGCCCAAAAGTGAGTCGGTACTTACTGAATAGTAAACTTACGCCAAACGTTGATCGTACTTGCTGTGCCAGAGCCCAATAGCTGATAGTACAGCGAAAGCAATAAACAGAATTTGGTTGGAATTCCAGTACTGGTCAAAGACCGCAGCGGGAACCTTATCCATTCCCTGATACCAGTATTCACTGAACAAGACGATGAAGAACGTGCCTGCTGAGTAGAGAAGCAAACTTGACGAAAACCAGAACAGTGTATGATGCATGATATTAACAGCATTCATATCTGTAAGTAGCCGATTGAAATACAGAAGTGTAAGTATTATGGCATACACTCTGAATATTGACAGGTCAATGTCAGAAACTGCATAGCTTTTATAAAAATAAATTAACAGTAGGGTGCACAAGATACCTCCTATAATTATGATTTTCCGTTCATATGATTTATCAATAGCGTAGTAGAAAATTAAACCACAGAATATAGTCTCAAAAATAGAGTCGAGATTTTGTAAGAATAGATTATTTGTCTTCGATAAAGCTAATGACAACGAATAGGTTTCTTTAAAAAAGAATAAAGTAAAGAACAGTACAATTAGGCGACTTGCGTTTGTTAAATGTCGATATCTGATTAAACCGACAATTATGGGGAGACCACAACTTAAATGAGCAATAAAGTCGAGTGGATATTTTGCAAAAAAAGTTAATAGTCTCTCCATGATATTGTAATGTTATGACACTACTATTGGCCACAATGCTGAGGACAAGTGTAGCCACTACCTAGCGTCGAATCATCGTCATCTGGATCGTCCTTGAGGCCGGTTTGTGCCGAACGAGCAGTTATGTCGCGTCCGCGCTCATCGACGGCCGTCAGCAATACGCGGGGCTTTAGCGAACCCGATTCGTCAGGGGTTCCGGTGCCGTCTTCCCGGCGCTTTGCCTGATGGATGCGCAAACCTACGCAACCGGGCTTGTTGAGCAATTGCATTACCTGATCGAGACCGAAGAACTCCGATCGGACGCACTCGTCGTCTTTGATGCCCATCTCCCGCTTGCGGGCACGGTACGTGTCGGTCATTGCGTCGCTCTCTGCTTTTTTGAGAAAACGGCCTGCGTCTTTCGTGAAGGTATTCATAGTGGGGAATAGATGAGTTAGTCAAGGCGGGCAAACTAGTAAGAAACTCATCGTTTCTCAACCGGGTCTGCGCCATACGACCTTTCGATAAATCTAACCACCCCTAATCACGTAGAACTACGCGGCAAAGTACGGGCTTACACTGATCCGGTTTTATAACTCAGAAGACGGGTTTATGCGCTCGCGAAGGGAGTCGGCAAGGCCTACTTTTGCCCAGAGTAGTTCGTCTACTGTCTTGTTTTTCATCATAGGTTAGGTAACAGAAAGCGCCGGGGTGATTGCCCCGGCGCTTTTTTATCGACATACGTATCGGCGGAAAGCCCTACTTCAGTATGTTGAGCAGGTACTGCCCGTAGCCGCTTTTGACCAGCGGTTTAGCAATCTCCGTCAACTGCTTTTCATCGATGAACTTCATCCGATAGGCAATCTCCTCGGGGCAACCGATTTTTAGCCCCTGCCGCTCTTCGATGACGTGGACGAACTGCCCGGCCTGCATCAGCGATTCAAACGTACCGGTATCGAGCCAGGCGGTGCCCCGGTCGAGCACGCCCACTTTCAGCTTGCCGCGCTCCAGATAGACCCGGTTGATATCGGTGATTTCCAGTTCACCCCGTGGCGACGGCTTGATATTTTTGGCGATCTCGACCACCTCATTATCGTAGAAATACAAACCCGGCACCGCATAGTTTGACTTCGGCTGCTCGGGCTTTTCTTCGATCGACAGTACGTTGAACTGCCCGTCGAACTCTACAACGCCGTACCGCTCAGGGTCGTGTACCTGATACGCGTAGACAACGCCACCATCGGGGTCGTTGTTGGCCTGTAGCAGTTTCGACAGACCCGATCCGTAGAAGATGTTATCGCCCAGTACCAGCGCGACTTTATCGGTACCGATAAACTCTTCGCCAATGATGAACGCCTGCGCCAGTCCGTCGGGGCTGGGCTGAACGGCGTAGCTAAATTCGCAACCCAGCCGTGAGCCATCGCCCAGTAGCTTCTCAAAATGGGGCAGATCGTGGGGCGTCGAGATAATTAGGATTTCCCGGATACCCGCCAGCATCAGAATCGAGAGCGGGTAATAAATCATCGGCTTATCGTAAACCGGCATTAGCTGCTTGCTGACGGCCAGCGTAAGCGGGTGCAGCCGTGTGCCGGATCCCCCGGCCAGAATAATTCCTTTCATCTTGTTTTAAAGAGTGAAAGAGTAAAAGAGCGAAAGAGCGAAGGCGCCGGATGGGCACTCTTTCACTCTTTCGCTCTTTCGCTCTTTATCGATTTGTGTACATGCCTTTGTAGTAGGTCTGGTAGGCGCCGGAGGTGACGTTGTCGAGCCACTCCTGATTGGCGAGGAACCAGTCTACGGTTTTTTCGAGACCTTCTTCAAACTGAAGCGATGGTTCCCAGCCCAGTTCGGTCATGATCTTGTTGGCGTCGATGGCGTAGCGCAGGTCGTGCCCGGCGCGGTCGGTTACGTAGGTAATCAGCTGCGCCGACGTGCCTTCGGGGCGACCCAGCTTGCGGTCCATCGTGGCGCAGAGCAGATGTACGAGGTCGATGTTTTTCCACTCGTTGAAGCCGCCGATGTTGTAGGTTTCGCCCAGCACACCTTTGTGGAATACCGTATCGATAGCCCGCGCGTGATCGACTACGAACAGCCAGTCGCGCACGTTTTCGCCTTTGCCGTAGACGGGCAGGGGCTTGTTCGTCTGAATGTTGTGAATCATCAGCGGAATCAGCTTCTCAGGGAAGTGATTCGGGCCGTAGTTATTCGAGCAGTTCGACAGTACGACCGGCATTTTGTACGTATTGCCGTAGGCCCGTACGAAGTGATCCGAAGCCGCTTTCGATGCTGAGTATGGCGATTGTGGATCGTACGACGTCGTTTCAAGAAAAAACTCGTCGGGGTTGTGCAGCGAACCGTACACCTCGTCGGTCGAAACGTGGTAGAACCGCTTTCCTTCGAAGGCGTGCGCGCCCCCGGCCGTCTCGCTGTTTTGCCAGCTGTTCTTGGCCGCGTTGAGCAGATTAACCGTACCGACAACGTTGGTCAGCACAAACGACATGGGGTCGGTGATTGACCGGTCGACGTGCGATTCGGCTGCGAGATGGATGACGCCGTCGAACGGGATTTCGGCAAACATGTCCTCCAGAAACTTCGCGTCGGTAATATCGCCTTTCACGAACGTATAGTTCGGAGCATCCTCGATGTCTGCCAGATTGGCCAGATTGCCGGCGTAGGTCAGCTTGTCGAGGTTATAAATTTGATACTCCGGGTACTTGGTAACGAAAAGCCGGACAACGTGCGATCCGATAAAGCCGGCCCCGCCGGTAATCAATAGTTTCATGGTTTTCTGCTTGTACGGTTGTAGCGTATTCTCATTACCGGTTGGTTGCACTAGGATGCTGCAACTTTAGCACCAATTTTCTGCTGCCAGCGCCAGGCATCGCGCAGAGCCTCGGCCAGCGAGTGGGTTGTGTGCCAGTTCAGTACACGATTCGACTTCGATACGTCGGCATAAACCTGCTCGACGTCGCCGGGTCGGCGCGGGCCGATGCTGTAGTTGACCGATACGCCGGTCGCTTCCTCAAATGTTTTGATGACGTTCAGGACGGTTTCGCCCCGCCCGGTGCCGATGTTGATAATGTCATAACTGGCGTCGGCGTTGGTTTCGCTGAGTTTGCGCAGTGCCTGCACGTGAGCCTCGGCTAGGTCAACGACGTGGATATAATCGCGGACACAGGTACCGTCGGGCGTGTTATAGTCATCGCCATAAACGGTCAGGCTGGCGCGCATACCGGCGGCTGTCTGCGTAATGAACGGAACCAGATTGGCGGGTACGCCCAGCGGTAATTCGCCAATTTCGGCCGAGGGATGTGCCCCAATCGGGTTGAAGTACCGCAGAGCCAGTGCCTTGATCGGCAGATTGGCCCGAACGGCATCCCGGATCATATCTTCCCCGATCGCTTTGGTGTTGCCGTAGGGCGACTGTGCCGGTAGCCGGGGCGTTTCTTCCGTAACGGGCAGGTGTTCGGGCTGCCCGTAGACCGTACACGACGACGAAAATACCAGGTTGTGTACCTTGTATTCATTCATCAGATCGAGCAGTAGCAGCAGCGAACCGAGGTTGTTCTGATAATAGTCCAGCGGTTTGGCCACCGATTCACCAACGGCTTTGTAGGCCGCGAAATGAATGACGCCGGTGAGGGCTTCCCGCTCGAAAATGGCCTGCATGGCCGCCCGATCGTTGCAGTTGGCCTGGTAGAAAGGAACGTCGCGGCCCAGAATAGCGCGAAGCCCGTTCAGTACCGAAGCTAACGAGTTAGAGAGATCATCAACAATAACTGGTTCAAAACCAGCTTCAACTAGTGCAACGACGGTATGCGAGCCAATAAAGCCTGCGCCACCCGTTACCAAAATCTTCGGAGAATGTGTTGCGGAAGTCAAGCGTTGAGGTTGATTTTTAGTGTTATTTCGGGAAAACAGGACCGTTTAACCCGACAAAAGTAGTATATTCAGCAGGTTTACGAAAAGAGTTTTTACCGGCCATCGGTAAGACGCGACAACGAAAGGTGATGAACGACAACGAATTGAAAGCCCTTATTTCCCTGCTCGACGATGAAGATCAGGAGGTCGTTGAGCATGTAGAAAAGCAGATTCGGCAGATCGGCGGCTCCATGATTCCGCTGTTGGAAACCGAGTGGGAAGGTAGCTTTAACCCGGCCCTGCAAAAGCGCATTGAAGAACTGATTCACAACCTGCAATACGAATCGGTACTCGACCGGATGCGCGACTGGAAAAATGGGGGCGGCATGGATTTGCTCGAAGGGCTCTGGATTGTGGCGACCTACCAGTACCCCGACCTGTCGCTCGACAAGCTAAGGCAGGACATCGAGCAGCTTTTTTACGATGTCTGGGTCGATTTTAAAGACGACATGCATCCCGACGAGCGGGTGCGGGCACTGAACCACGCGTTTTTTACGAAGCTCAAATTTGCCCCCAACACCAAGCATTTTCATTCGCCAGCCAACTCCATGATTAATCAGGTGATGGAGTCGCGCCGGGGTAATCCGATCACGCTCTGTATTTTGTACATGTTGATTGCCAACCGGTTGAAACTGCCCATCTACGGGGTTAACCTGCCCAACCTGTTTGTGCTGACCTACAAGGATAATAACGTGGTTCAGTTTTACATCAACGTCTTTAACCGGGGGCTGATTTTTTCCCGCAAAGACATCGATCAGTATATCGACCAACTGAATCTGAAACAGCTTAGCACGTTTTATCAACCCTGTACCAACGCCGATATTGTTCGGCGGGTATTGCGGAATCTGGTGCTGGCCTTTGAAAAGACTGGTGATGTCGAGCGAGTAAGTGAGGTTGAGCGTATCTTGGAGATGGTGCAGGACGAGGGTGATGGCCTGCCGCTATCAGACTACACGCAGCGGTAATGAAGAGTAAGAATCAATTTGGGAACCCCTAAATCCCCTGAGAGGTTGTTTGGGGAATTGTTTTTGTCATCCCGACGCCAGGAGGGATCCGCTCCGGCGGCCCGGTTCGCTGGGAGCAAGAAAAATTGCCTACTACCAAAGATCCCTCCTGACGTCGGGATGACAAAAACGGCCATTTTGACGCGGGTAATGCTTCCCCAAACAACCTCTGAAGGGGACTTTGCCAATCAGTGAGCAAAGTCCCCTTCAGGGGATTTAGGGGTTTGGGGAATCTTTTCTGTCATCCCTCCTGTCGTTGAGATGACAGAAAAGATTCCCCAAACAACCTCTCACGAGGACGAAGTAAGACTAACCTTCCGAAGATTCAGCCACAAATAGTCGACCTCAGTACGCTACGGCCAGCAGCCCTGGACCAATCGGGAAGCAGCAGATGGTAAGCGTTTCTGTATGGGCGGGCAGGCGCACATGACCGATAAGCTGCGTAGCACCGTCGTCGAACGGGTCGATCAGCAGGTGCTCGCGGAATGTGAGCTGCCGTTTACCGTAGAGTTTATACAGACTTTCCTTGGCGCACCAATACACTGCCAATCGGGCGGGTATTCCGGCCGCGTGGGCAATCTCGTCGGCTGAGAGCGTACGCGGCACGACGCGCTGAAACTGATCCCGAATCGGTTCAATATCGATGCCGACCGGCCGGGACTGATGCACGACAGCCGCAGCCCAGCCGGTTGTGTGCGACAGTGAAATCGACCAGGGCAGGTTGCGCAGGTGCGGTTTGCCGTATTCGTCCTTGTACAAGCCCGCATATACGCCCCCCAACTGTTCGACCAGCTGCCGCACGGCTACCCGGCAGGCCAGCCACTCGGTACGTTGCGCCGGGTGCCGGATCAGGGCTAGGTCATCCAGTTCAGGTTGCGTCAGGGGAAGCCCGGTTCGCAGCGTTGGCTCGTCGGCGAGGATAGGCAGTAGCAGGGCCTGGCAACCGGGTGAAATGGCGAGCAACTGAGCGGAGAGAAGGTGAGCAGCGGACATAGGGCGTGTTGGGCCGGCTGGCTTTTGTTTGCGACCTTTGCGAGGTGATAGTAACTAAAATCGATACGTTCGGCGGGCACCGTGACTGCGTCTATGCACTTGCGCCCGGCACCGATCCCGGCACGTTTTTTTCGGCTGGGGGCGATGGGCAGGTCGTGCGCTGGCAACTGGGCAAACCCGATCAGGGCGAACTACTGGCAAAGGTACCTGCTTCGGTTTATTCCGTCACGTTGCAACCCGATACGTCTTTGCTCTGGATCGGTCAGAACTACGACGGCGTTCATCTGATTGACACACTGCGGAAAGAAGCGGTGGGTTCATTAAATATAACCACGTCAGCAATTTTCGCCCTTGATTTTTACAAAAACGACGCCTTTGTGGCGCTTGGTGATGGCGTCGTCGTCGTAATTGATACCGAAAATCGGGCTGTTCGACGGCATCTCAAAGCATCCGATCAGGCGGCTCGTTGCTTGGCAATCAATCCCGTCGAACGCGAACTGGCCGTTGGGTACAGCGACAACAGCGTCCGTATTTTTGATCTGACGACGTTGGATCTGAATCGGGTCATTCCGGCGCATACCAACTCTGTTTTTGCGCTGACCTACTCGCCCGATTACCGCTACCTGCTCACTGGTAGCCGCGACGCCCACCTGAAAGTATGGGATGTTGAAAAGGGCTATGCACTGCATCAGGACATCGTCGCGCATTTGTTCACTATCAACCGCATCGCCTACTCCCCCGATGGTCGCCTGATCGCGACGGGGAGCATGGATAAGTCGGTCAAGCTGTGGGATGCCGAGACGTTCCGGCTCCTGAAAGTGGTCGACCGGGCGCGCCATGCCGGGCACGGAACGTCGGTCAACAGCGTGTGCTGGCTCGATAATCAGACGTTACTATCGGCCAGCGACGACCGGACGATTTCGGTCTGGAATGTGCAGTGATTTACTCGCTTGCGACCGTATAGGTACATTTAAATCGTTGTGGTTTGATAAATCACTAGATTGGCTGTTATTTCACCCATTCCGTACTAAACGAGCTTTACCCAAACGTCCGGTCTCTGTATGAAAATTACACCAATCGAAATTCGCCAGCACACTTTCGAGAAAGTAATGCGCGGCTATAAACCCGAAGATGTCGATGCCTTTTTAGTCTCGCTGTCGCAGGAGTGGGAGCGGGTTAGTATGGACGTCAAGATGCTGAAGATGCAGCTTGAACTGGCCGAGAAAGAGTTGGGTAAGCTGAAAGAGGTGGAGATGACACTGTTTCGTACGCTGAAAACGGCCGAAGATACCAGTCATCAGATCACCGACCAGGCCAACAAAGCGGCTGAACAGTACATGGGCGAGTCGAAACAGAAAGCGGATGACCTGCTGGCCGACGCCCGCAAACGGTCGGCCCTAATGATTCAGGATGCCGAAAACCAGTCACGCTTTCTGAAAGATAATATCCTGAACGACCTGAAATCGCTGGAGCATGATTTCAAGGCGCTGGAGAAATACAAGGAAAATCTGGGCGTTCAGATTCGCGATCTGGCCGGTAAAGCCATCGACAGCGTCGACCGGTTTGAAAAGAAATTTGCCCGGCAAAACCTGCTGGGTAAAATTGACGAAGTATCGACCCAGATTACCGACGAACTGAAACAGGCCGACAGTGTCGGTAAACCCGACTACGAAGCGCCGGCTCCTGTAGCTGCTGCCCCAGCACCCGAACCTGCCCCGCAGCAATCGACTCCGGCAACGGAGCTACCCCCGCTGATGGAGCGCGAAACGTTCGTGCCGGAAGCCATTCCCGCTACCGACATCCCGGCGACACCCGCTGCCCCAGCGCCCGAACCGGCTCCATTGGCGCAGGCCGACGACCACACAACCCGGCAAATTCCGACCGACGTTGAAGTTGGTCAGGTACCCCAGTCGACCGTTGCTGAAGTAACCACACCCGAACCACAACCGACAGAACAAAGACCTGCTCCTGTAACGGAACCAGAACAACCGCGCCGGGGAGGCTCGTTTTTCGATCAGATTTAAGCTGCCTGACAACGGCACCACGTATGGGAACCATTGCGCTCGAAGGGCTGGAGTTTTTTTCGTACCACGGGTACTACGACGAGGAGCAGAAAATTGGCAATAAATATTCGGTGGACATTGTTGTGACGGCCGATTTTGCCGAAGCTGCCCAGCGCGACCGGCTCAGCGCAACCGTCAACTACGAGCATCTGTACCAGATCACGAAAGACGTAATGCAACAGCCCGCCCGACTGCTTGAGCATGTAGCCCACAGCATCATCCAGGGTATTCGGCAGCAGTACCCCGGCCTGGCATCGGTCGAGGTCAGCGTCTCGAAATTCAACCCGCCGATTGGGGGCGTTTGTCACCGCGCCCGGATCACGCTTAACGGCTAAACATAGTTACAAACTCAAAAAGGCGAACCGTTCGGTTCGCCTTTTTGAGTTTGTAACTACTGAACTATACCGCCTGCTGTAAACCAGAAAACGAAATAGCCATGTGCGATGCGTCGTAGATGCACTCGCCGTTGCGGATTAGCAGTATCTGGGGGGATTCGTGCTCAATCCCGAACTCCTGCTCAATCTGCTTCGAAATTGGGCGGTTAGCCAGCAGATCCAGATAGTAAGGCTTAACGCCCAGCTGGTCGCTCCAGTTGCGTTCCATACGGCTCAGTGCCATCGCGCTGATCGAACAGGTCGTGCTGTGCTTAAAAATCAGCACAGGCTGTTTGGCCGATTCTTCCTTTATATCGTTGAGTTGCGCGTCACTCGTTAGCTTGTTCCAGTTCATTGTAGCAACATAGGTACTTAAGTACTGTTGACGTAAAATCAATTCTGACCTTGAAAAGTTCGTGTGTGCTGCGGGTTCGGCCACGCCGTTTGACGGTAGCCTGCTTCCGCGTCTGTTTAAGCGCACATGCGTAGTTTTGCAGTTGTTAACGACGAATACATGGGTCTGGTTGCACAACTATATTCAACGGGAATTCGACTGTACCCGGCCGTGCTGCGGCTGGCTGCTCCGTTTCACGCCAAAGCCCGTCGGTGGCTGGCGGGGCAGCATAACCTGCTCGATACCATAGCCGACAAACTGGGCAGCGATGCCGATACTCGCCCGATTGTCTGGTTTCATGCGGCATCGCTGGGTGAGTTCGAGCAGGGGCGTCCCGTCATGGAAGCGTTTCGGGCGGCTTACCCGCAGCACCGCATCCTGCTGACGTTTTTTTCACCATCGGGCTACGACGTGCGCAAGGACTACGACGGTGCCGACTACGTGTTTTACCTGCCGATCGATACTCCCGCCAACGCGCGTCGGTTTGTTCAACTGGTGAAGCCGGAGCTGGTGTTTTTTATCAAATACGAGTTCTGGGCCAACTACCTGCGCGAACTGCACCGGGCAAACGTTCCGGTCGTGTCGTTCTCCGCCATCTTCCGTTCCGACCAACTGTTTTTCAAGCCGTACGGCGAATTTTACCGGCAGATGCTTCGGCAATTCAATCACTTACTGGTTCAGAATCAGGAGTCAGTCGATTTACTGCGGAGCATCGGTATCACGAATGTAACGCTGGCTGGAGACACGCGTTTCGACCGGGTGGCGCAGACCGTTGCAACGATACGGGATATCCCGATTGCCAATGCGTTCAAGGCCGGGCAGCCGCTGCTGGTGGTGGGCAGTGCGTGGCCGCTGGATATGGACGTGCTGATTCCGTTTATCAACCAGTTCGACAAACCGCTGAAAGTCATCGTAGCTCCCCACGAAATCGACGGTAACACAATTGCCGACTGGCAAAAACGGCTGACCCGCCCGTCTGTACGGTTTTCGCAGACAAACGAGATTGACGTGTTACGGGCCGACATCCTGTTTATCGACAACGTCGGGATGCTGTCGTCGCTGTATCAGTACGGTGAGTTTGCGTTCATTGGTGGGGCGTTCCGCGAGGGGTTGCACAACATCCTGGAAGCGGCCACTTTCGGCATGCCCATTTTCTTTGGTCCCGTTTACGACAAGTTTCAGGAAGCCGTCGACCTCGTTCAGGAAGGCGGTGCCTTCCCGGTCAGTACTACCGAAGAACTACAAACGACTTTCGCGCAACAGTATAACAATCGCCAAAAAGCCGCCCAAATCACCCGCTTGTACGTGCAGCGGAACATCGGCGCAACCGCGCGGGTTATGGACGTAGCAGCGAAAATAAAGAGCGAAAGAGCGAACGAATGAAAGAGCGAAATGTCGGCTCAAGCATTCTGGACGGCTTTCACTTATTCGCTCTTTCAATTCCATTGCGGCACTCCTTCATTCTTTCACTCGTTTGTCAAACACCGGTTTAATTCTCCGCTCAACAGGTTCCTGGTACGACGTTCGCAACGCCGACGGTCATATCTATCAGGGGCGGCTGAAGGGTAAATTCAAGATCAAGGGGCTCAAAGTAACTAACCCGATTGCGGTGGGCGACCGGGTGACGTATGAGGTTGAAGATGAGGTCGAAAATACGGTCATCATCACCGATATTCTCCCCCGCGACAACTATATCGTCCGGCAGTCGGTACACAAAACGGCGCACGGCCACATGCTGGCGACCAACCTCGATCAGGCTGTCTTACTGGCTACGCTGACGCTCCCCCGCACCTCGCTCGGCTTCATCGACCGCTTTCTGGTATCGGCCGAGTCGTTCCGCATTCCAACGGCAATCGTGTTCAACAAAACAGACGTGCTGAACGAAGAAGGACTGGCCTACCAGCAGGAAATCATGGACATGTACGAGCAGATCGGCTACACCTGTCTGGCGACGTCGGCTATCGAAGGCGAGGGTGTCGACGCGTTCCGGAATTTGCTCGACCATAAAGTAACGTTGCTATCGGGGCATTCGGGGTGGGGAAATCGTCGCTCGTCAACGCCATTTCGCCGGATCTGAACCTTCGTACTAACGAGATTTCGACCTTCGCCAACAAGGGTGTTCACACGACGACCTTCGCCGAAATGTTTGAACTCGCTCCTGACACCTACATCATCGACACGCCGGGCATTAAAGAGCTTGGGTTGATCGACACGTCGAAGGAAGAAATCGGGCACTATTTTCCCGAAATGCGCGAGCGGCTGAATCAATGCCGCTTTCACAACTGCCTGCACATCAATGAGCCGGGTTGCGCCGTGAAAGATGCAGTGGGGGAGGGCGAAATCGCCGAAAGCCGCTACATGAGCTACCTCAGCATGATGGAAGGGGGCGACAACCGCCGGTAATGGCTTCTGGACAGGATTACGGGATTGACAGGATTTCGTCTTGCACTGTATCCTGTCAATCCCGTAATCCTGTCCAAACTCCTTTTTAATTGGTCATAGCCGCCAGTAAATCGGCCTGGGTGATGATGTGTACCTGTTCGCGTTCGTCTCGAACGAGCAGTGCCTTGTTGTCACGGTCAATAAGCGACGACAGGGCGTCG
Source organism: Spirosoma rhododendri (assembly GCF_012849055.1). Lineage (NCBI taxonomy): Bacteria > Pseudomonadati > Bacteroidota > Cytophagia > Cytophagales > Cytophagaceae > Spirosoma > Spirosoma rhododendri. The sequence goes on from NZ_CP051677.1 coordinate 1,974,271, forward strand.
ATGGTGTTGTCGAGACCGACGAATTTGAATGGCTTGTCCATCACCTCACTGACCGGGTGATCTTTTACCGCCGGGTCGTCGATGAGCCGGTTCAAAACAGTCGAATCGGTTAGGCTACCGACGATTTGATTGGTTTCGTCGGTCACCGGAATTTGCGAGATACCGTAGCGGTTGAGTACCTGAATCGCCTGACTGATCGACACGCCCGAACCGATAGTGGTCAACGTGTCACCCGCATTTCCGTTTTTGTGTCGGATGATGTCGCGGGCGGTTTTGAACGCACGGTCTTCCAGAAAGCCGTGGTCCTTCATCCAGGTGTCGTTGTAGATTTTGGCGAGGTAGCGCGTGCCGTGATCAGGTAGCAGAATCACCAGCACATCATCGTCGGTGAGGTGGTCTTTGGCCCATTCGAGCGCACCATGCACCGCTGTACCGCACGACCAGCCAACAAACAACCCTTCTTCCCGCGACAACCTCCGGGCCATAATGGCCGCATCCTTGTCCGTGACCTTGATAAACTGGTCAATGACGTCGAAATCGACGTTCTGCGGCAGAATGTCTTCACCGATGCCTTCCGTCAGGTACGGATAAATTTCGCCGGGATCGAAAATGCCGGTTTCCTTATACTTCTTGAACACCGAACCGTAGGTATCCAGCCCCAGCGTGAACAGGTTTGGGTTCTGCTCTTTCAGGAATTTCGACGTGCCGCTAATCGTCCCACCTGTCCCGACGCTAGCCGCAAAATGCGTAATTTTTCCGTCGGTATCGCGCCAGATTTCGGGGCCAGTGCTATCATAATGGGCTTCTCTGTTCGACGGGTTATCGTATTGGTTGGGGTAGATCGAGTTTGGAATGTCGCGGTTCAGCTTACGGGCCACCGAGTAGTATGAGCGCGGGTCGTCGGGGGCGACGTTCGTCGGACAAACAACCACTTCGGCACCCACCGCCCGCAGAATGTCGATCTTCTCCTTCGACTGCTTGTCGGCCATCGTGAAGATGCATTTGTAGCCCTTCGCAATGGCCGTCAGTGCCAGCCCGAAGCCGGTGTTGCCGCTCGTTCCCTCGATGATGGTACCGCCGGATTTAAGCTCGCCCCGCTTTTCAGCGTCTTCGATCATTCGAATCGCGATGCGGTCTTTCACCGAGTTGCCGGGATTGAAATACTCGACTTTCGCCAGAATCGTGCCCCGAATGCCTTTCGTAACGTGGTTCAGTTTCACCAGCGGAGTGTTTCCGATGGTGTCGACAATGGAGTTATAAAAGTTCATGGTTATTCAGTTTTGCTGTACGCCTGCAAAAACTGAACGACCTGATTGTGGAAGTGTTTGAAACTGTCGACTCGTTGATATAGCCAATCTACGTCTAAATGATCGAGCAGTGCATTAGCGAGTACGAGCTGCGTTTCCACCACTTTGCTATCACCGTAAATTGTGGTTTTGGCATCACGACGCGGATTAGATTCCAAGAGCGACTGCTTGCCCGGCTCTTCCTGATGTCGTTTGATATACCAGAGCCAGTGTTCAATGCATTGAACCGGTAGCATCAATACCACGGGTTGATGGGCAGCACAGGCACGGTCAAGCACAGCACGTCTACCATCTATAGTTTGCTTGTGAGGAGAGTCTACGTCGCGAGTGACAAACAGAATATCAAGACGAGATTTTACTTTTTGAGCCAGCGCCAACGGAAGTAGATTGTCGACCTGATCGCGGTTTCTGGCACGTATTTGATGCCGGAAATCATCGTCTTCTAAAAAGACGCCCGGATACTGGTGAGTTAGGTACCGCGAAAGAAAGTTACGGTGTGCTTCGTCTTCACCGAAAAATCCGTAGATCAGTATGTCGCTCATTTGGGAACTCCTCCCAAAAAACCGACTGTCCAGGCATCGCCTAATGAATCTGTGTAGTGATGCGGTTCAATACCCAATTCTTTGCTCTTTTCTGCTTCCGGCTCGATAACGTCACGTTGTAGATTCTTCACATGCGTAGCACCTTCGTCGTCTTTATCGAAAATAAATACTGATTCCGGCATGTCTTTAAACATATCGACAACGATTGGGCTATGCGTCGTCATGATAACCTGCACGTCTTTCTCCTCAGCCAGTCGAAAGATGAACTGAATGACTTCGAAGATACGCCGGGGGTGAATACCTTTCTCTGGTTCTTCTAATAGCAGTAATTTGGGTGGGTTAGGCTGATTGATGATACAAAGAAGCGCAATGAAATAAAGCGTGCCTTCTGATAATTCGTCTGCCCAGTAAATTATATTCTGTCGACCGTCAGTTAAACCAATTCGCTTAAATGTCTTGTCGCCAAATTGTTTGACTAGCTCTTCTGTTGACTCTACGTTTTGGAAATTGATCTCTGTAAACTCTGGCACGCACTTCGCCAAGTCTGCTTTGATTTGGGCAAACGTGCCGGGATATTCGTCACGAATTCGGTCGAAGAAAGCAATCAAATTAGATGCATCTGTCGCTACTTCCAGAGATCCACGTCCAACAGGACTAGGTTTGTCTAATTTGTTAGGGTCCGGCTTATATATATATCCTATTCTGAAGAATTTGTCCATCTTTCCATTGAGTGCAGGAAACTCCATGTGCCGCATCTCAGAGTCTATGGCATCACTCAGACCATAGTAGAATTTATATCCTTCACCCCACGTATTTCTAGTGAAAGCGTAGTTTATATGCGTGAAAGTCCCTTCTAGATTTTCAAACGGTTTGTCATCGAAAGAGAGTTTCAAGTATATTTTATTGATAGAATTTTTGTTAAAATTATCGGATACTTCTATTGATTCTCCTCTAATCAAATTATTACATACTGCTAGCGCCTTCAGAAAATTTGTCTTCCCTGAATTATTAGGACCGATCAACAGGTTGACCTTTTGAAGTTCTAACTCAACGTCTTTCAGGCTTTTGAAATTCTGGATGGAAACGCGCTTGAGCATGGTCATGGCGGGTGATGCGTGGGGGTAAGTTACGCAAATTACTTGCCCATCTCGATGGCCCGCATCAGCACCGTGTTGTCGGGGTTGATGACGACGGTAGCGGGGCGGGTACCGGCGGGGACGGTAAAGGTCTGCGTTTGCTTGTTCATCGTCAGGCGGGGGGAGCGGGCAATCTCCCGGCCCGATGCGTCGCGAAAGCTGAACACGAGCGGGATGGTGAAGAAACCCGTTCGCTGCGCCTGCCGAACGTCGATCACAACGGACTGCTTACCAGCATCGTAGTTCGAACCCCAGACCACTTCGGGGTAGCCCGGCTGATTGAGCCATTGCTGGAAAAACGCCCCCAGTTTCCGGCCGGACGTCTGCTCTATGATCGCGACGAGGTCGCTGGTGCGGGCGTTGCGGTTTTGGTAGGCGGCATAGTAGGCACGGATGCCTTTCCAGAACAGGTCGTCGCCGAGTTCGCAGCGGAGCATATGCAATACCCAGCCGCCTTTCTGGTATGAGTTGGGGTTGAGCAGGTCGTTCAGATTGGTCGCCGTGGAGTCGATGACCGTGCCTTTGGGTTTGGCGGCCGTGAAGCGGAAAATCTGACCTTTGTTCTGGTTCAGCACCGCGTTGAGCGTGTCTTTACCGTACGCATGTTCGAGGTACAGGGCCGAAAAATACGTGGCAAATCCCTCGCTGAGCCACAGTTGCGACCAGTCGGCTTCGGTGGCGGAGTTGCCAAACCACTGGTGTGCGATTTCGTGCGCCAGCAACGCTTCCACGTCGGAGTCCGGCCGGCCGACAATCACTTTCTCGTTGTAGAAAATGCAGCTCGCGTTCTCCATCCCGCCAAACACCGTTGTCGACTCGACGTTCGCCAGTTTTTCATACGAATACGGACCGATCTGATTCGAGAAGTATTCCAGAATCGCCTTCGCCGGGCGGTAGTCCACAAACCCTTTCTGACTGTCGCGGGGGTAGAGCCAGCTTTGCACCGGCACACCCGCCACCGCTCCGACTTCATCGACATCAAACCGGGCGGCACCGATCACCATGACTTTCGTCGGGATGGGCGTGCTTTCCTGCCAGCGCGTCAGCTTACGCGGGGTTTTGCCCGGCACCGGCGTCTCGCTGATGAATTTTCCATTGGCAATGACGCGGTACTCGGCCGGGGCGTTGACCGTGAACGAACAGGTTGCTTTATCGGCGAGGTAGTCGACGACGGGGAGGTAGTGCCGCGCGTTATTGGGCCAGTTGTCGCCGAAAAAGGTGCGGTCGCCGAATTTGTTGCGGCTGATGATAAGGCCCCGCTCCGGAATGCCCGCGTACTGAATCGTCAGTTCGGTGGGCTGGTTGGGCGCGGCCGGGAGATTGACAAACACCCGGTCGTTGCGTTGGCTGAATGGAGCAGCTTTGCCGTTAGCCAGCGTCACGCGCCGGACGCGCATCCCCGTTGCGTCGGGGCGGGTCGAGTCGGCTTTCTGGCTGATGAGGTCGAACCAGACCGTTTGCCGATCGTCGGCGCGGGTGAAGCGGATCCTGGTCTCGCCACTAATTCGGTTGGTCGAATCGCTGAGCGTTAGCGAGAAATCGTAATTCAGCACGTCGACACCCGGTTGGGCGTAACGGGCGGCATAGCCAGCCGTTCGTTGGGCGTGACTGTGCAGAGAAAAGAGAACGAGGAAAAGAGCGAACGTTGAGTGTAAACGGGTCATTAATCTTCAGCCAGGGTACGGGAAATATTCATGCGATAGACGCCGATGGCGGGGAGGGCAGCGGCCAGCAGACCGATCAGCACGGCCACGCCCAGCAGGCCCCACTCTTCGGGCAGGATGCCAAACGCGGCCAGATTGTAGTGGTATTCGGAGGAGACGCTGCTCGAAAACAGCCACAGCCCGACGCGGCTTAGCACGATGCCGAGTACGAAGCCCAACAGGGCCAGCACTAGCCCTTCGAGTAGCAGCATCCCGAACAACTGCGCTCGTGTGGCACCCATCGATAGCATCAGGGCCATTTCATAGCGTCGTTCTTTCAACGAATTGTAGAGCGACACGAATACGCTGATGCCCGAAATGAGCATGATTACGATGGCCAGCCCGCGCAGTGTTTCGACGCCCACGCCGAGCAGCGAAAACAGCCGGTTGATCTCGATGTTAGGCAGGGCTGCCTGTAGTTTCGAGTTGCTGTTGATACCCCGCGCCAACATCATCCCCAGTGGGTTGCGAAACTTGATCAGCATGCTGGTAATCTCGCGCGGTGCTTCGTCGTGTTCCTCGCCGGCCTCGTGCGCTTCGCCCTCATGATGCTCACCCTCGTGGTGGTCGTGAATGGCCCAGATGCTCGACACGGGGGTTAAAATCAACTGGTCGGTAACGGTGTTGGTGGCATTGAGCACTCCAACGACTTTGTACTTGGTATCGGCATGCACCTCACCTTCGGCATCCAGCCCGTGCGAACCGGAGAACGTATCGCCTAGCTTCAGCCCTGCAACCTGCGCCACGCGGGGTCCAATCACCACGTCGAGGTCCTGCTGAAACAACCGCCCCTGCGCGACCGTAGCTCCGAAATGATCGAGGTACTTTTTGTTGGTTCCGACGATGCGAAACGAGCGGTAATTGTCTCCCATCGACAGCGGAATCGCCGTTTTGATCATCGGGTTGCGGGTCAGCTTTTCGGCTTCTTCGAGGGGGATGTTGCCCGTCGGCGAGTCGATCTGGTAAATGCTCGACAGGATCAGTTGCAGTGGGCTACCCTTCGCACCCAGCACCATGTCGATGCCTTTGATGTTCTTGCGAAACTGGTCGTCGAGCTGTTTGTTGAGCAGCAGCAGCAGTGAGATAATTGTGATGCCGAAGGTCATCAGCAGACCGCTCAGAAAACTGCTTAGCGGTTTATCTTTCAGGTTGCTCCAGCTAATTCGGAAGAGGTTCATGACTGGTATCGGCGTGGGGCCGGTTCAGGATTGCGGTTGTATCGAAGAAATGCCCTGCAACCTACCAAATTGCAACGCTACTGCAAAGACAGGTGAAAATGGTGGCTCGTGATGTTGAACCCCTTATTCAGGTACAGCCGGTGCGCATCGTAGCGGGCGGGGTTCTGCCCCGAATCCAGCGAAACCGTCTGGCAACCCGCCTGCCGGGCCTGCTCAACAATGAAGTCAAGCAACGCGCTGGCGTAGCCTTTTCCCCGACCTTCCGGCAGCGTCGACAGGTCGTCGATATAAAGCGTCTTGCCGCTGTGCAGCAGGTGCATGATGCGGTAGCCAACCGCTGCCGGTGCCTCGGTGTTGTCGCCTAGGTCAACGAACGCCAGCATATAGCGGTCTTCGGTCTGTTGAAAGCGAATCTGTTTCAGCGCCTGTTCGGGCGAAAACTGCGGACGCAGGGCCAATACGGCGGGTAGGCACCGGCGAATCTGCTCGTCGGTTTGGGCAATCGCAATGGTCATAGCTGAGCGCGGATGTTGGTCAGGATGGTATCGCCACCACGCGTCAGGATGCTTTCAGCCAGCGCATGACCCAGGGCCGGGGCTTCCGACTGCGGCCCATCAAAGGTGTCGCGCAGCATCTCCGAGCCATCGAGACTAACCAGCCCACCCGTCAGGCTAACCTGCCCGGCGTTCCATTGCGCCAGCGCAAACGACGGGATGCTGCAACCGCCTTCCAGCCGATTCAGAAACGACCGTTCAGCCAGCAGGCAGGCTTCGGTCCGCTCGTGGTTGACCAGCCGACGGATGGTCGCCAGCTTGTCGGGGTCGAGTGAGTCGGAGGCTTCGATGGCGATACTGCCCTGCCCCACGGCGGGGGTAAACTCCGACAGTGGCAAGCGTTCAACGATCAGGTCGTCGTAGCCCATACGGTGCACACCGGCGTAGGCCAGCAGCAGCGCGTCGCACTGCCCTTCGTCCAGCTTCCGAATGCGCGTTTGCAGGTTGCCCCGCATATCGACGGTAGTCAGGTGCGGGCAATAGTGTTTGAGCAGGGCAATGCGCCGGGTTGAGGAGGTGCCGATGACGAACGGATGTCCGCTCGTAAGCGAAAGATCTTTGTTGCGGCTGACGAGCACGTCGTTGGCCACTTCGCGTTCGGTGAAAGCGATGATGCTCAGGCCGGGTGGCAGGCTCGACGGCAGATCTTTAGCACTATGCACGGCAATATCGACGCGGCCGTCGTAGAGTTGGTCTTCCAACTCCTGCGTAAAGACGCCTTTCGAGCCGATTTTCGACAGCGACCGGTCGAGAACCAGATCACCTTTTGTTTCAATCAGCACCAGTTCCGACGTGACGTCGTCGGCCTGTAATCGGGCCTGTATATGTTCAGCCTGCCAGAGGGCAAGGCGGCTGGATCGGGTAGCAATTCGGATATGCATAATGCCTGCAAAGGTACGGCCTAATTCACACCGAAACAGGCTTTTGCGACTGCTCGTACCATTGCAGCATGGGGTGGGGAATCGGTGCAACAGATTTCCCGATTTACACGGGTTGTAATTCCCCACCTGATTTGTTGAATACGTACTGACAAAGTAGCAAAAACGGCTTAATCCGGCCAAAAAGGCATGTTTAGCTGTTTTCTGAAGCACTCTTATGCCAGAATGGCGCGCAAAACCAGCCGATTATGGGGTAGGCACGAGGTTTGTACATTGTGTATTACTTGAATAGTAAACAACAAATCCTATGAAAGCAATTGAGAACGTATTTCAGGGGACCGGCGGCCAACTGGACCTGCTCAACACCCTCCATGGTGGATCGAGTCAGGCTACATTTAATGTCGAGAAGGAAGAAAATAAACTGGTCGTATGTCTGAAGTCGCCCGGTGTCGGACCGGAGGCATTCAACGTACTGGTTGAGGGCAATAAGCTGGTGCTTTACACACTGCTGACGAGCCGGGCTCAATCAGCCGAAGACGACCAAGAAATTCAAAAATTGGCCGTGCCCATGTTTATGCGCGTTCTTGATATCCCTGTCTTCGTTGACAGTGACCAGATCGATGCGGTATACGAACATGGCCGGGTGACGGTTACGCTGCCCTTCAAAGATGAAGAACATCTGCACCGGCGCATCGACATCAAAAACCTTTTTTAGTAGCCCCGCTTCCCCATCCAGGACTGGCAACGGTCCTGTAACCCATAGATCGATTGAGGTCGTTTCCACGGAAACGGCCTTTTTTTGTGTTTGGAAAATAGCCCTCCCTCACCGGGGAGAGATATCGTCGTAATCGCGTAAATGGCTGATTGTCAGTCAACAGAAACTTTTTTAGAACTTTTCTAAGAAGTTCAGGAGCGGTAATTTAGGCAACGTACTGATAACGATTAGGTTAGCGGTTTCGGCTACAAGTCATGTTTGTTACCTGACCTTGCGTAAGCAGTCTGAACGGCTAAATTTGTCTGAACGCTTTTGACGACCGGCCATTCCACGGGTTGGCTTCTACATACTATCTATCGTAAACTATATCATGCAACAACAGGAGACTATCGAGCCGATCTTGCAGGAAGATCCGAACCGTTTCGTGCTCTTCCCGATCAAACACTGGGACATCTGGGAATTCTATAAAACACACGAAGCTTCGTTCTGGACAGCCGAAGAAATCGATCTAGGTCAGGACCTCAAAGACTGGAACAACCTGAACGACGGTGAGCGCCACTTCATCTCGCACATCCTGGCATTCTTTGCCGCGTCGGACGGTATTGTCAACGAAAATCTGGCCGTCAATTTTCTGTCGGAAGTGCAGTACGCCGAAGCGAAATGCTTCTACGGCTTTCAGGTGATGATGGAAAACATCCACTCGGAAACGTACTCGCTGCTGATCGACACGTACATCAAAGATTCTGTTGAGAAAGATCGGTTGCTGAACGCCGTAGACACCATCCCCTGTGTGCAGAAAAAAGCCGAGTGGGCGCTGCGCTGGATCGAAAACGGGACGTTTGCCGAACGGCTGATCGCTTTCGCGGCCGTAGAAGGTATCTTCTTCTCCGGTTCGTTCTGCTCGATTTTCTGGCTGAAAAAGCGCGGTTTGATGCCGGGTCTGACGTTCTCTAACGAGCTGATCTCGCGCGACGAGGGCCTGCACCGCGACTTCGCCTGTATGCTCTACACCGACCACATCAAAAACAAGATGCCGGAGTCGCAGGTGTACGACATCATCCGCAATGCCGTCGAAATCGAGCAGGAGTTTGTTGCGGATGCCTTGCCTGTATCGCTCATTGGCATGAATGCCGAACTGATGAAGCAGTACATCGCCTTTGTTGCCGACCACCTGCTGGTGACGCTGGGGTTGAAGAAAATTTACAACGTTTCGAACCCCTTCGATTTCATGGATATGATTTCGCTACAGGGCAAAACCAACTTCTTCGAGAAGCGCGTGGGTGAGTATCAGCGTGGTGAAGTAATGGCCAAGTTCCGCGCCATGAAAGCCGCTTCGGAGAATCCGCAGGACGCCGAGAACCCGGCACCTGTTGTGAATGAGGAACCAAAAGGCTTCGTCATGGACGCGGATTTTTAAATTTCTCTCATCTTAACCAGTTAGTATGAATTTCATCATATCTGCTCATGCGATGCAACGCTCTACCGAGCGTGGGATACCGCGAGAGATGATTGAAGAGATACTTAGCAACCCTGACAAGATTATAGATGATGAGTCTGGGGAGGATGGCCAAAAAGTTTATCAATCACTTTTTACTTTCTCCAATGAAAAGACTTATTTAGTTCAAGTTTTCGTTAACGTCAGCAGTGAACCATTAGTGGTGAAGACGACGTACCGGACTTCGAAACTGAATAAGTACTATGAAAGTTAAATATGATCGAGAAGTCGATATTCTTTATATTCGGCTGACTGACAAGGCGATAGATGAAAGTAATGAGGACTATCCCGGAACAATCATCGATTATGACACCGATGGAATGGTTGTCGGTATAGAGGTCATGAACGCATCAAAGCGAATGGCTAAACCTGATTCTGTTGAGCTGGAAATTGCTTGATCTGTACCGACTGATTAATAAAAGCGGGCCTGCTATCTTTTGATGGCAGGCCCGCTTTGGTTCGGGACAGTTGAACTGGATGATCTGTCCCCGACAGCATCTTGCTGTCGAAGCTGCGCCAGCGGCTAACCGGGCCGATGTACTCAGCCTACGGCTCCGACAGCTGGAAGCTGTCGGGGACAACATGATCATCGCGCAATCACTTTCACGAGGGTGCCCCGGCTTACTTTATCGCCTGACTTCATGCTGTTGAGCGTACCAAGCTCTTCAATGCGGCTGGCGGGCATTCTCATCGCCACCATCGTTTCCTGGAACGTTGCGTCGCGGGGGGCCGTCTGAATGCGTACCCGCTCGGGTTTGCGGTTTAGCTTGTCGGAGTCGGTTAGGCTGCGGAAGCCGCCCGCTACACGCTGAAACGTATCGAACGACGACTGAAAATTAGCCGCTGTCGACAGGCCGTGCAGTGCGTAGATCGAGTTGCCGTACTGAATCAGCCACGTGCCGATTTGCAGGGTGTTGGCGGCCGTTTGTTGTTGTTGCTGCTGCGGCTGGCCCTGCTGTTGCTGGGGTTGTTGCTGCGAGATGAGCACGTAAGCCGGGTTACCGTTGATCGTGGTGCGGTTATTTTCCAGCACCTTCAGATTCAGTTCTTTTACCAGATTCTGCGCGGCTTCGTCCAGCGAATTGCCTTTGGCGCCCATCAGAATCATGGCTAGTTTACCTTCTTTCGGCCCCATCTGAAACTGCTCGGGGGAGTTCTGGTGCTGCCAGCCGTTGGGCACCGGAAACTGAAACCGGAGTTCGGGGTGGTAGAACATGTTGTTCTCGACAAAGCCCTGCTTCGGGTCCTCGCCATAGATAATCCCGTCGATCATCCGCATATATTCGTTGCGGTCAACCTGGTAAGTAGCCGGGTTAGCTGCCTGGTACGCCTTTGCCATCTCATGTACCTTCGTATACCGATTGCCGGGGTCGGGGTGGGTCGATAGCATATTGGGAACGGCCTGTCCGCTTTTATCGGAGATGCGCTTGATCGTCGCGAAGAAATTGGCCATTTCGTGGGCGTCGTACCCGATTTTGCTGGAATACTCGACGCCAATTTTGTCGGATTCTGACTCGTGCGCCCGGCTGTAACCCAGCAATGCCAGTTGCAGTCCCTGCGAAGCCAGATCGGTGAGTTGTCCCGTCTTATCGAGCAATACTGAACCGGCTAGTACACCGACGGTGCCGAATAACTGCGACGTTTGCTGCCGGGCGGAGTGGCGGGCGGTGATGTGCCCAATTTCGTGACCCAGCACTCCGGCAAACTCCGCTTCGTTGTTGAAGTGGGCCATGATACCCCGCGTGAAATACACGTAGCCACCTGGCACGGCAAAGGCGTTGACGACGGGCGAATCGACGATGTAGAACTGGTAGGGAAGGTCGGGGCGGTGCGAAATACGGGCCATCGCCTTGCCTTTCTCGTTGATAAAGGCGTTCAGCTTTTGGTCTTCATACAGGCCCATGCTCGAAACAACACTGGGGTGCGACTGCTGGCCGAGGGCGATTTCCTGCTCTTTCGACATCAGAATAACTTCCCGTTTGCCCGTAACGGGATTGCGGGAGCAGGCCGACAGCAGCGACAAAACGATAAGCGAAAGAAAGGGCGTGCGGAAACGGTGTATCATCGATCAAATGAAGATAGGATGGGTAATTAAAACAGTATTAAAGGAGGAAAGCCAATTTTCGACCGCTTTGTTTATCGGGGTCTGCCCGTAGCACTTGTCCGGCTGGTGCGGTGGCAGGCAACGAAGACCGGTCGTTCCGTGTATTTTTGGGGAAATCCTCTGTTGATGCCTGTTCGCTTCTTCACCGACCGGTTGCCGTACTGGCTGATCGGGCCGTTTTTACTGTTGTTTGCTGCTGCGGCTTATCACCGCGCTACCGACTTCGACGATGCCTGGTTTGCCGAACAGGCTTACTTTCTGCTGCGCGACGGAGTAGTTCGGTCGGAGTTTTTCCGGGGAATTAACCACTGGGAAGAACGCATCTATGTTTTTCACAAGCTCTACATCTACCTGCTGGCGGGCTGGACGGGTCTGTTTGGGTTCTCGGCTCCGGCGGTCGAATCGCTGGGTACGGCGGGGGCGGTGCTCAACGTCGCTGGGTTGTATGCACTGACCCGTCGCGGTGTCATGCCGGGGGCTAATGTCAGTCGACCGGCTCTGCTGGGCTGGACGGTGCTGCTGTACGTATCCTGCGGACTGGTGCTGCGCTACGGCTTTGTAGCCCGGCCCGAAACGATGAACGCGGCCTTTGGGCTATGGGGCTATTATTTCCTCAGTACCAGCGCAACGGAAACCGATCGACCGGATGTACGACTGATCCTGGCGGCCATTTTCGCCGGGCTGGCCGCACTGACACACCTGAACGGGCTGATGTACGGGCTGGCAGGGCTGACGTGGCTAGCCTGGCAACGGCGGTGGCGTATTGGCGTCGTGTATGGGCTGGTCTGGGCGATTGTCTGCGCGTTCTACTTTACCGACGTGCTGCTCGACAACCAATGGGCACGGCTGGCGGAGCAGTTTCGATACGACCCGGCTACACGGCATCTGTTCGGCTGGGTGGCTAAACTCAACACGCTGATCTCATTCCACCAAATGCTGTTTCACAATCAGGTCGAAACCGCCATTACGCTGATGGCCATATTTGTGGGCTGGTTTAGCTGGCAGTACGACCGGCAAAGTCGTCCGCTAGTGGTGTATCTGCTGGCGTCGATGGTCTGGATGTGGCTGCTGACGCGGGGTAGCAGCAAATACTACATGCTGCTGATTCTGCCATTCGTGTGTCTGCTGGCGGGCCGGGCGGTGGTAGTTTCGGCTAGTCGGTGGCCCCGCTGGGGGCAGGTGCTGGGCGTGGTAATCACCGTGCTCTGGCTAGGGTCGGGTCTGCTGGAAGGCGGGTTGCTGCTACTCGAAAACGAGGCACCCATCGTCCACGAGCGGACGGCGGCATTGGCCCGACGGATGGGTAAGCCGGGTAGTACGGTGATTGCTCCGCTTGACTTTTTCTTCGATCAGATCGGGCATTACCGCATCCACAGCCTGAGCTACTACTACCTGCTCAATCAGCACGAGTACGTCGGGAAACTGTCGCTGTCGCAGTTCTTCGATCTTGCTGCCCGCGAACACGCGGCTTATGTCATCACCGACCCAAAGCTGAACATGGCCTACGATATTCCCAACACAGCCCCCGCTCGTATCGGCCGCTACCACCGCATTTTTCAGGACGACTGGAACAGCATTTACCGGCTGGAGAAGTAAGGTTTTCGGTTTTCAGTGTACGGTTTACGGGTGATACCGCCATTTCGTACGTGATATTGAGGGGAAACTCCCTCGCAGTGTGCGCCGAAAACTGCAAACCTAAAGCTCCTCCAACACCTGCCAGACGAGGTCGGATTCGTACCCTTTGCTGAGCGCGTAGCGGACGAGCTTCTGTTTTACGACCAGCGGATTATCGTCGCGCAGAGATTGTCGTTTTTTATCGAGCAAATCAGTCAGCGTGGTGCGGTAATCGTCGGGCTCAATTTCCTTCATCGCCTGTTCCAGATTGTACCCGGTGATACCACGCTGCTGAAGGTGCTGTTTGATTTTGCGTTTACCCCAGCCTTTTACCCGAAACTTGCCGCCTGCAAACGATTTAGCGAAACGCTCCTCATTGAGGTAATTTTGCTGAATCAGCTCAGCAATTACCTCTTCCGCATCGTCGCCCAACACGCCCCACTCCTTCAACCGATCACGCACTTCCTGCTGCGTGCGTTCCTGGTACGCGCAGAACATAGCCGCTTTTCGGAGTGCATCTTTCAGGTAATCGGTCATGGATTAAGCGAGCAGGTTTTTCAACGCCAGATTCAGGTCAGCGTATTGATAGGTAAATGACGTTTCGTCGGCAATGCGCTTGTTGATAACGTAGTTGCCGCCCAGCACGGTGATCGCCATTTCGCCAAACAACAGTTTCAGCGCGAAGGCCGGTACGTTGGGCAGAATCAGCGGACGGTGCAACACGTCGGCGATGGCTTTCGTCAGATCCTGATTGGTCGCTGGCATCGGGGCCGTGGCGTTGTAGGCACCCGACCACGAACTGTCTGTCAGCGCCTGTATGTACATTCGGCAAATATCGTCAATATGAATCCAGGAAATATACTGCTGCCCCGACCCCAGCGGTGCGCCCGCCCCGAGCCGGATCGGCTGCGCTATTTTGGGTAATGCACCGCCGTTGGGCGACAGCACCACGCCGGTGCGCAGCTTGACTGTTCGAATACCCAATGCCGCGATCTGGTCCTCCGATTTTTCCCAGGCGCGGGTTACCGTTGCCAGAAAGTCGGTGCCGCCGGGCGTAGTTTCCGTGATCGGCCGGTCGCCGGTATCGCCCCCATAATAGCCAATGGCCGATGAGCCGGCAAACGCTTCGACGTGGTGCTCATGGGTAGCCAGGGCTTTCGCCAACAACTCGGTCGACTGCGTGCGGCTGCCAAGTATTTCGTCTTTACGCTCATCCGTCCAGCGACCATCGGCAATACCAGCTCCGGCCAGATGGATGATGTAATCGGCGGTTTGAATCGCCTTGGGGTCGATCTGCCCCTTTTTGATGTCCCACTGATAGACGGTGACGCCCGAAACGGGTTTATTCTCCCGACTTAAATAAGATACCTGATAGCCTTGCTGATGCAGGAGCTGGGTCAAACGGGTGCCGATACTTCCTGTTCCCCCGGTCAGTAATACAGTTTTGGCCATGATAGGTGGTGTGTTTGTACTCCCTTGTATAACGCACCGGACCGAACGGGGGTTTTGCTAAAGCGAGGAATGACGTCGACTATCGAGAATATTCAGAATAATAACCTGCCGTTCGGCGACTGCGTAATAAACCACATTGTATGGTTGTATGGGCAGCTTACGAACGGAGGGTAGCGTGTCCAGACGGCGACCGATGAAAGGACTTTTCTCTAGAATTCGCAGCTTGGCATTGATTGTATCCGTGAACGCATCAGCCTTGTCGAAGCCATACACATCAAGTAGATAGATAGCTGTCTGGCGGTAGTTTTCCCTGCGCGTCTTCAGTCCACACTATCGCGTAATCCATTGTTTCGCCTGTTTGGCTACGTCGTTATGTGATGTGAGCAGGCCAGATGAAATTGTCGCCAGTATCTTCTCCAATTGCGCCTGTAACTCCGGAGATTCGGCGAGAATACTTGTCCTCTGACCGACGAATTCGCTCACCGTCAACAACAGATCCTGCACGTCCTGCGGATCATCAAGCCGGTCAATTTGCTGGTGTAGCAGAGATTTCAATTCATCAGTAGCCATGTTGCGATCGTTTTTGATGAAACTACGAAAAAACGGTCAGACGACCCACTCCTTAGGTAACCCCAGTTGGCGGGCGTAGTGGGCGGGGGCTGCGTAGTGTACCCAGCTTAACAGCTTGTTGATGTCGTCGGCAAATTCGAGGTGGTAGTCGGGGTCGAGTTTGGCTACTTTTTTTAGTGCCATCTCCGTGCGTTTGGCGATGTACTGAGCCGCTTTCTCCGTGCGATGATTGTACTTGTGCAGCAGATGGGCGTGATGGTCGTAGAACGTGTTGAGCATGAACAGCATCAGCTCTACCTCGCCGTATTTGTCTTTTGTTACCTTCAAATGACGGGTGATGTAACCGCTGACGGTTCGCATATCCATCATCACCCAACCTGCCGTATCCTGATGCAGGTTAGCCGTCCGGCGGATGAAGTCCCGGATCAGATCGCGTCGTTCGTCAATCGTTTGTCCGTTTTCAACCAGTTCGAACTGTAGCTTTTCGGTCAGCGTGGCATCTTTGGCAACCAGCCGAAGCAGGAGTTTATCCTTTTCCGTAGTAGGCATCCGAACGATAGCTTTCTTCAAATCAGCGTCAAGAGCGGGCATAGGAGTGATTGAATGGGAGAATGATTGAGTGATTGAATCGGCCTGACAAAATTATTCAATCACTCAATCATTCTATCATTCAATTAAACCCCCACCATGTCGCTTTCGTCGCCGAGGATTTTTTCTTCGATGTAGGCGATGATGTGCCCGGCGACGTTGATGCCGGTGGCTAGTTCGATGCCTTCCAGACCGGGCGATGAGTTGACTTCGAGTACCAGCGGACCCCGGTCGGAGGGGAGCATGTCGACACCGGCGACTTTGAGGCCCAGCGCCCGGCTCGCGTTAATAGCGGTTTGTTCTTCCTGTTCCGTCAGGATAACGGGAATGGCATTGCCACCCCGGTGCAGGTTCGAGCGAAACTCGCCGTCGATACCCTGCCGACGCATTGCTCCGACGACTTTGCCGCCTACCACAAACGCCCGGATGTCGGACCCCCGCGCTTCGGCGATAAACTCCTGCACCAGCACGTGTTTTTTCAGACCGTAAAACGCTTCGATGGTCGAGCGGGCGGCTTTGGCGGTTTCAGCCAGCACAACGCCGATTCCCTGCGTACCTTCCAGTAGTTTGATAACCACCGGTGGCCCGCCGACCAACTCGATCAGGCGATTGACATTACCGTTTTTAGGGTGGTTGGCGATAACCGTTTTGGGCAGACCAACCCCCGCTTTCGACAGCACCTGCAAGCTGCGCAGCTTGTTACGCGCCCGCATGATGGCCTGCGATTTGGCCGTTGTAAAGACTTTCATCATCTCAAACTGCCGGACCACGGCGCAACCGTAGTCGGTTACCGACGCACCAATGCGGGGGATGATCGCGTCGAACTGGTCAAGCTCCTGCCCGTCGAGGAGCACCGTCGGGCGGCCCCCTTCGATCATGACGTGGCAGTTGAGATGATTGACAATGACGCCTTCGTGGTTGCGTTCCCTGACTGCCGTCAGCAGCCGCTGCGTCGAATACAGGTCGGGATTTGTTGATAAAATAGCAATGCGCATACAGCGATCAGTTGTCGGAAGTGAGCAGGTGGTGAGCCATGTAGTTCTATCGGACAGCGTTTTGCTATGGGTTAGGCAGTGTCGGCGACTGACCGAGTTTAGCCTGATAAGAAAGGTCTTTTTGAGACACGTCGACGATGAATCGGTTACGCAGAATCTTACGACCCAGCAGGATCGGGTAACGCATTTGCTCGCGGTCGGCCAGCGTAAATTCAACCCGGATCGTGCGGTCGAACAGTTTCAGGCGTGTTTTGATGACGTAGCGCAGTTCTGATACGCCAAACGAGTTGCGAATCATACGCTGACTGAACTGACTGCTGTAAAACGGCCGGGACTCCTGTCCGGTTTCGCCGATAAGCCAGAATCGTAGCTTCTGCCCGTTTTTTGTCCGTACCAGCCGCACATCTTTGCAGTGCAGCGCCGATGTGTAAGCACCCGTATCAACTTTAGCGTACGCATCAAACAGGCCAAGATCGGGTAAATCAATCCGGTCTGTCATACCGATGATCTGCTTGGCCATTTTTTGACGTTGTAAAGTTGGATAGTTTTAGAGTTGGATAGTCATAGAGTTGTTGCCGCCGGTATTGGATGCGGTAGTCCCGGCGGGGAACCGCAACTTTATAACCCTACAACTTTACAACTCTGAAACTCACTTTATAATCCGGGTGAAGGTAAGCGAAAGGTCGAGAAGAACCATCTTGGCGCGGGCGTTGCGTTCGAGGTGATAAGCGGCCTCGTTGAGGTCGGCAACGATACGCTCGATGTGGCTGGTATTTAGCACTTTGGCGAAATTCTTGACGAACGACATCTCGTCGTCGGGCAGGCGCAGCAGGGCCCCCGCCCCCTGTTGCCACAGAAACAGGTCGCGGCACAGGCGGATGCTGTAGTCGAACAACCCTTTCTGTTTTTCTTTGCTGAATCCGTCGAACTGATCGGCCTGTTTGACCAGCTTGGCCAGATCCTGCCGGTAGCAGTCGCGCATCCATTCGGCAAACCAGGCGTGTTCGCTGTCGGTACCTTCCTGCGTACTCAGGTGCAGGGCTTCGGCCATATTGCCGTCGGCCAGATAAGCGACACGGCGGGCGGTGGTTTCGTCGAGGTTGAGGTGTTGCCGAAGGTGTGTGGCTACATCGTCATCCGAAAAGGCCGGAACACCCACCCGCTGCGTACGCGACAGAATCGTGATGAGCAGCTTGTCGGGCTGATTGGTCACGAGCAGAAAAAGCGTTTGTGCGGGCGGTTCTTCGAGCACCTTCAGCAGCGCATTGGCCGATGTGGTGTTCATCAGTTCCGGTAGCCAGATCAGCATGATCTTGTACGGCCCCTCGTAGGCTTTCAGCGATAGTTTCTGCAAGATCGAGCGCGCTTCTTCGGCCGAAATGTTGCCCTGCTTATTGTCGGCACCGATCGTTTCGAGCCAGTCGGGCAGGGTGCGGTAGGGTTGCGTGAGCAGGAACTTGCGGAAGTCGGTCAGGTACGCTTCCGACGTTTTGCCTTTGCTCAGGTTCGCCACCGGAAATACAAGGTGTAGGTCGGGATGAACGAGCTTCTGAATTTTCACGCAGGACGCACACCGTCCGCACGAATCAGCCGTCGGCGTACCAGACCCCTGCTTGTCTTCGCAGTTGACGTACTGCGCCAGGGCTAGCGCCAGGGCTAAATTGGCACCACCGGTTGGGCCGTCGAACAGGAGCGCGTGGGCCAGATGGTTTGTCTGCACCGCCCGCACCAGCAGTTGCCGGACGGCGTCCTGCCCTACAATGTCGGAGAATTGCATGATTGCTTCGCTGGTTCAACGTTTGATGGCCAGCGTGTAAGGTTTAGGCGGGAAAAGGCACCCGGAAAAACCTTAAACATCAAACGTTAAACCTAAAACTAGAAAGAAAACAACGGTTCGGGGGGAAGGCTGTGGCTTTGGTCAAAGATAGCCCGCAAAATGTTTTTTTCGACCTCATCGAACGGGCGATTCCGCCGACCAAACGCTTCGGCCGCGACTTGTAGCGCCTTGTCAATTCGGTAGGTAGCGAAACCGTCGGCGGCACCACCCCACGAGAACGATGGAATGTGTTTGTACTGAAAACCGCCACCAAAAACGTTGACGCTGACGCCCACCACTGTGCCCGTGTTGAACATGGTGCTGATGCCCGCCTTGGTGTAATCGCCCATGGTCAGCCCACAAAAGGCCCGGCCTGTATCTTCCAGCTGACGCGTGCCGTAGTGGTAAATCTTGACGTTGCTGTAGTCGTTCTTCAGGTTTGAATTGTTGACGTTAGCACCCAGATTACACCATTCGCCGATGACCGAGTTGCCCAGAAAACCGTCGTGGCCTTTGTTGCTGTAGCCGAAGAATACCGAGTTGCCGATTTCCCCGCCTACTTTGCAATATGGGCCAATTGTGGTGTTGGCCCGCATCTTACCGCCCCAGTTTACGGTTGAGCCTTCGCCCAGCGAAAACGGGCCAATCACGATACTGCCTTCGCTGATCGTCGCGTTTTTGCCGATGTAAATGGGACCACCTTCCGCATTCAGAATAGCCGCCCGAATTGTGGCACCGGGTTCGACGAATAAGTTTTCGGGCGCGTAAACGCGGGTAAACACATCGGTGATCGGCTCCGACTGACGCCCTTCGGTTATGCGACTGAAATCAGCGCGGATCTGATCGCCGTTTTCCACGAAAATATCCCACAGATGCCGCAATACGGTCAGCGGCCCGGCGAACGTTTGCCACTGATACGAGTCGGTCGTTTCCGGCGACTGAACCAGTTTATGGGGCGTCCGAACGGCCAGTACCAGCCCGTCGCTGTCGCGCAGCCCGTGGCCCGGTGCCAGCGTGTCGAGTGCTTCAACAAGGGCTGAATCCGGGCAAACGGCTCCATTGACATACAGGTTATCATCCGACAGCTGAACCGGAAATTTGATGCTTAAGTAGTCCTGCGTGAGAAAAGACGGTTCTTTTTGCAAGCAGCCAGCCCACTTTTCAGCCAGCGTCTGTATGCCCATTCGAATACCCGCCACCGGCCGCGTAAAGGTCAGCGGAAGCAGCGATGTACGTAGGGCAGGATCGTCGAATAAAATCAGATTAGCCATTGGCGTGACAGAAAATCAGGGTGTAAATATCCGACCTTTATCCAGAAAAAGTAATCTCTTTGTTACCAAATGCACAGGCGTTCCCCCGACGACATTCTCCATAAAATAGCCCGGCTGCAACAGCCTGACGGGTTATTTCCGTCGATCCGGCGCAACGGTGGGCTGGCTTATGAGCGGGTTGACACCAACGTTTTCTTTACGGCCGTTACGGTATTTACGCTGCAACAGCTGAAACCGATGTTGCCGCCGGATTCCTGCGGTGTCGTCGATAAAATTGCGCAGCAGGCCGTCGGGGCTTATCCGCTGTTCAGGAACAAAGATGGGCTGGATACGTATAATTTCTGGCCAACCAGCCCGTCCCGCCACTTCCCCAACGGTCATCTGTTCGGGCGCTTCGACCATTTCCGCATTCCCGATGACATCGATGATACGGCAATGGTGTATTTGACGACGCAGCCGACGCCGGAAACACTGACATGGTTCAAGGACAAGTTGGCGCAGCATGCCAACGGGGCTACCATCTGGATTCGAAACACCTACCCGGAGTATGTGTCGTTGCGGGCGTATTCGACCTGGTTTGGGAAAACGATGCCTATCGATTTCGACGCCTGTGCTCTCAGTAATCTGCTGTACTGTATGTATTACTACGAACTACCCCGTAACCAGCACGACACCGATTCGCTGGCGTATCTGCGCAACATCGTGCAGTCGGGGCAGTACTTACGAAATCCTTTTGGCTGCGCTCCGCACTACGCGCGTCCATCGTTGATTGCGTATCATCTGAGTCGGCTGATGGCGGCATTCGCTATCCCCGAACTGGAGCCGATTCGCACGCAACTCATTACCGACGCCCGGCAACTACTGGAACGGGCCACCAACCGGCTCGAACAGATTCTTTTATCGACAACGCTGCTACGCCTGGGCGAACGCACCCCGCTAATTGACCTGAACGAGATTGAAGCCGATTTTGCTGATTTTCATTTCTTCATCGCCGGGCTGCTGACGGCTTACGAAACGCCCTTGCTCCGCCGATGGGCGCACCACCCAATCACCCAGATGCGCTGGTACTGCGACGCGCACTGCTGGGCGTTGGTTTTGGAATATAGCGTGCTGTACGTGTAGCCTAGCGCGTCTATGTAGCCTGGACCGCACCGGCGGACCGGTCCAGGCTACATGTACACGTCAGAATACTCTTTAACCTGCATATTTTCAGGTGAATAATTTTCTCCTCACAAGCTCATACCGCCGTCAACGAAGATGGTCTGCCCGGTGATGTATCGGCCGGCTTCGGAGCAAAGCAGGAGAGCCATGGGTGCGCAGTCGACCGGGTCGCCTTCGTCTTCGAGCGGGATGGTCATGCGTTGGCTGATGGCCTCATCGACCGGGGGCGTGGGTTCGCCGGTGCGGGCCGTGTCGATAACGCCCGGCGACAGATTATTGATGGTTACGCCTTTACTGGCCAGTTGCAACGCCAGATTTTTGACGGTATTGGCCATGGCCGCTTTCGTGCCCGCATACACAACCATCGTTGGGTGGGGCTTTTCTTCCTGTACGCTGCCGATCGTCAACACGCGTCCCCAGCCGCGTTCGACCATGGCGGGCGTGGAGAGCTGCATCAGTTGCAGATTCGCTTTCCAGTTGGCCGTAACCTGCTCATCGAACTCGTCGGGGGTAGCTTCTGCCCACAGTTTAGGCAGTTGTACCGACGCGTTCAGCACCAGAATATCGATCGTTCCAAACGCATCGACTGCCGCCCTGAACAGCTTGTCGGCCGCGTCGGGTTCTGACAGGTCAGCCTGTATGCTATCAGATTTCACGTCCAGTGCCCGTACCTGGTCGGCAACTGCTTCCGCTTTGTCTGAGTTGGCGTGGTAGTGAATCAGTACGTTGGCACCAAATTCTGCCAGACCCAGTGCGATGGCCGCGCCAATGCCCTGACTCGACCCCGTTACCAGCGCATTTTTCCCCGATAGGTTTAGCAGATCCTTAATCATAGCGGTTGTATTAATCGTTTTTTAATCGACTAGACAACCGGTTCCGGGTCGTAAATGTTAGTGTCTGATCCGCTATGCGCGAATACATTGTCCCCGACTGCTTCTAGCTGTCGGAGCCGTTAGGCTAAATGGCCGGATTCCCATTAGCCGCTATCACGACTCCGACAGCTAGAAGCTGTCGGGGACAACCTGATCAATCAGTTCATCCAGCTTAATATGTCTTGGTCATATCGGCGGGAATCGCGATGACAAAATCCGCCAGTTGACTCAGTTTCGTATCATCGTCGACTTTGGGGTTATCGGGGTCTGCCACATCGACTGACGAAATTGTCAGAATCTTCAGTGAGGGACCGGCCATGTCGCGCAGGTAGCCAACAATACCGTCGAAGTTTTTGGAGTGGTAATCGCCGTTGATATGGAGCAGGGTTTGGCCCGGCTTGCGGTTTTGGAGAATAAAATACGCCATCGTGGCATCCTTGATAGCCTGTGCACGGGCGAAGTTTGCCGCCATGTCGGTACTGCCGCCGTGCGGATTTGGCGCACCGCTGCTGCCGTGGTTCGAGTCGCCCATCATGGCCATCATTGCTTTGTAGCCGGGTCGTGTCAGGTCGACGGTTAGCGGCAGGGGAGCCAGTAACTGTTTCGCGCTGGCGGGGATGGTGTCCAGTGCGGATAGGCCACGCCGGGCAACCAAACTGGCGTATTTACGCGGAACATTGGTCGCGATAAACGGGAGTTTTTGCTCGCGGGCCAGTGTGGTCAGTGGTTTGTAATCGGTGTCGTAATTGGGCCATAGCCGGGCCTGAGCGGCAAACTCCTTATCACTGCTACGGCCCTGCACGTAGTCGGTCAGAGCGGTTTGCGTGTCGGTTTCAAACATCTCGGCACCCAGTACCAGTTGCCCTTTCTTCTGCTCGGCCAGGTCTTTAGCCAGTTGTAGTTCGAGCCAGTGACAGATCGGGTTGTTATGCAATTCACCGAACAGAACCACGTCGGCATCGGCAGCCCGGCGCAGCAACTGATCGTACGAAACCGCTTTGGTCTTCGCGTCGTAAAGGCGATAGGCGGGCTTATCGGGCCGGAAGGAAAGGGCCAGCAAGCCAAACAGGAGCAGCAGAGTGGGGCGCATAACTGATAAACGAAAACGGCTTTCTACCGGACGTTGACAAACCGCTAATAGTTCGCTAACCAATTGTTCCGTTTTGGGTTTTCGTAGAGACGCGAACGAACTGGTGTCCCGGCCGTTGCGCGCCAGCAAATTCATACAACCATGCTTGAACAACTTCGACAGTTTCCGGCCTTCGCCACTATCCCCGATGAACAGCTTCAGTGGCTGGTCGACAATGGGGAAGAAAAGCACATTGATGCCGGAACCGTGCTGGCGAAGCCCGGCGAATCAATCGACCAGTTGGTGTTGCTGCTCGACGGACGGATTGTGATCGATACGGGACAGAACGGACCCGACGATGACATCGTCACCTACGAACCGCACAGTATCATGGGCGTGCTGCCTTACTCGCGCATGACCAGCACCCCCAACCGAATGCTGGTCGAAAAAACGTCGCATATTCTGCAAGTTCACCGCGACAAGCTGCGGGACATGGCCTGTCTGCATTACGAACTTACCGAGGTACTGGTGCAGCAGATGACCAACCGGGTACGGAGTTTTACGCGCTACACGCAGCAGGAAGACAAAATGGCGTCGCTGGGTCGCTTATCGGCGGGACTGGCGCACGAACTGAATAATCCGGTGGCGGCCATTGTCCGATCGGCCGAGACGATGAAGGCTCATTTGCGGGCCACGCCCGACGCTTTCAAGCAAATCATGCACCTGCAACTGCCCGACGAAAAAGTCGACACGGTGAATGAGTTGCTGTTCAAAAAACTTGATCAGAAAGCGCCCCAGCTCAGTTTGCTGGAACGCAGCAGCCGCGAAGACGACTTGGCTGACTGGCTCGACGATTATGGGGCCGATACGGGTAGTCTGGACCTCGTCGGGCCGCTCATTGACTTCAATTTCACAACCGACGATCTGAACTGGATGCTCGATCAGGTTGGGCCGGATAACATTGGCGGGGTAACCAACTGGGTTGTCAATAACCTGGTTACGCAATCGCTGGTACGTGATATCAGCGATGCGTCGGAGCGAATCGGTACGCTGGTCGGGTCGATTAAGAACTACACCCACATGGACCGGGGCGCAGGCAAAACGACGGTCGATCTGGGCGAAGGTATTCGCAGTACGCTGACGTTGCTGGACCACAAGGTTAAGGGCAGTAATGTCTCGGTCAGGCTCAATCTGGCCGACGATCTGCCCGTAGTCTGCGGCTGGCCGGGCGAACTGAATCAGGTGTGGACCAACCTGATCGACAACGCTGTCGACGCTATGCCCGATGGGGGTGAGCTGACCATCTCCAGCGAAGTCGAGCATCATAGCGATGGCCTTACCTTCGTGCTGACGAAGATCGCCGACACCGGCACTGGTATTCCCGACGATATTCGCGACTCAATCTTCGACCCTTTCTTCACGACAAAGGAAATCGGCAAGGGCACCGGACTTGGGCTCGACATCGTGCAGGGTATCGTCAGTCATCACAATGGCTCAATAAAAGTTGATTCCCAACCCGGCCACACCGAGTTTAGTGTTTGCTTACCAGTTGGTTGAATGATTAAATGATTGAGTGATTGAATGTGTTGCTCAAATTATCGCGACGGCGAATCATTTATTCTACCATTCAATCACTCAATCATTCTACCATTATCCCATGCGTCTCCCTATCATTGTTTCCATCGACGACGATCCGCAGGTGTTGCAGGCAATTCAGCACGATCTGCGGCAGAAGTACCGTAAGCAGTACCGGGTGCTGGCGACAACCTCGGCGACTGAAGCACTTGAGTCGCTAAGCGAGTTGAAGAAGAAAGGGGAGGAGGTGGCCCTGTTTCTGTCGGATCAGCGGATGCCGCAGATGACGGGTGTCGCTTTTCTGGCTCAGGCCCGCAAGATTTTCCCGAACGCCAAACGCGCGCTGCTGACGGCGTACTCCGACATCGACGCGGCTGTGCGGGCGATCAACGAAGTACAGCTCGATTACTACATTGCAAAGCCGTGGGACCCGCCCGAAGAAAAGCTGTATCCCATTCTCGACGACCTGCTCAGCGACTGGCAGTCGAACTATCGCCCGGCTTTCGAGGGGTTAAAACTTATCGGCTATCAGTTTTCGCCCCAATCGCATGCGTTGAAAGATTTTCTGGCGGGCAACCTGTTTCCGTACCAATGGCTCGACATCGAAAACGACCCGCAGGCGCAGGCGTTGCTCGACCTGCACCAGTTGAGCCTGTCGGATTTGCCGGTCGTGGTACTGGGCGACGGAACGGCATTGCCAAAACCAGCGCTGAGTGAAGTCGGCGAAAAGTTGGGGCTGAAACCAACGGCCAACGAAAGTTTGTACGACCTGGCCATCATCGGTGCCGGACCGGCCGGGCTGGCGGCTGCCGTCTATGGCGGGTCGGAAGGGTTGAAAACGATTCTGATCGACAAACGAGCACCGGGTGGACAGGCCGGAACGAGTTCGCGCATTGAAAACTACCTGGGCTTCCCGAACGGCCTGAGCGGGGCCGATCTGACGCGCCGGGCCATTACGCAGGCGCAGCGGTTCGGTGTCGAATTTCTGGCTCCGCAGGAAGTAGTATCCATCCATTCGGAGGGCCAGTACAAGCACATCCGCATGGCCGACGATACCGAAGTGGTGGCGCGGGCCATCGTGCTCAGTACGGGTGTGTCGTACCGAAAACTGGAAAACGAAAGCCTTGATAAATTCACCGGAGCGGGTGTCTACTACGGAGCCGCGACAACCGAAGCAATCGCGTTCAAGGGCAAGCCGGTGTACGTCGTTGGGGGCGGTAATTCGGCGGGGCAGGGGGCTATGTATCTTTCCCGGACGGCGTCGGATGTGTACATCTGTGTACGTTGCCCCGATCTGTCAGAAACCATGTCGCAATACCTGATCGATCAGATCGGCGGTACGGCAAATATCCACGTGCTGGGCTGTACGGAGGTCGTCTCGGCAACGGGCGAGGAGCGGCTGGAGTGCGTAGCGCTGGAGAATATGGATACGCACGAGCGACGAACGGAACCGGCGAGTGGTGTTTTTATCTTCATCGGTGCCAAACCGCTAACCGACTGGATTGAGATGGACATCATCAAAGATCCGAAGGGCTTTATCGCTACCGGCCGCGACATGGGTAAGTATGCCGAGTACAAGCGCGTCTGGAAACAGAGCCGCGAACCCTTCGTGCTGGAAACCTGTAGCCCCGGCATTTTCGCTGCGGGCGATGTGCGGGCCGGTGCCATGAACCGCGTAGCGTCTGCCGTTGGTGAAGGCGCGATGGCCGTCAGTTTTGTACACAAGTATCTGGCGGATAATTAAATGCCGGTTGACGGTATTTGGTTTACGGTATTCAGTTTACAGTAGGCGGGCTTCATCCGTAATGCCCCCGTTTGCAACTGTTGATTACCTTAAGTAAGCCACCCGAAAACCGTATACTGAAAACTGTAAACCGAACACTATGTCTGTCTGCACTCATTTAGCCGCCCTGACCGAGATTATTCCGGCCCGCGAACACGTCTGCGAGGAATGCATTAAAACCGGTGACCGGTGGGTGCATCTGCGTACTTGCCAGAGCTGCGGGGTGACGCTTTGCTGCGATTCGTCGCCCAACAAACACGCGACGAAACATTACCACGCCAGTCAGCACCCCGTCATGGCATCGGCTGAACCGGGCGAACGCTGGCTGTGGTGCTACATCGATGAGCAGATGGCGCAGTACTAGCCTATATGCGAAGACGTATATACTTATGCGTAGCTGAGTAAATAATTGTATTAACAGCGAACACCAACGGTAGTCAACGGGTTAACGGGGTATGATTGCGGAACATACGCTTACGCAGCAGTACCTGCGTATCAGACACCACTCCGAAGCGATTTGCCGGGGGCTGGAAACCGAAGACTACGTTGTGCAGCCAACGGCTGACGTCAGCCCGCCGAAATGGCATCTGGGGCACATCACCTGGTTCTGGGAAACGTTTGTGCTGGTTCCGCACGCGCCCGGCTACCGCGTTTTTCACGAGGATTTCAGCTTCGTTTTCAACAGCTATTACGAAACCGTCGGTAAGCGCGTACTGCGCACTGACCGGGGTAACCTGAGCCGACCGACCGTTGCGCAGGTGTATGCGTACCGGGCGTATGTTGATGAGCAGATGAGCCGGTTTCTCGATGACGCTGAGCCAACGCCCGAACTGATTGCGCTGCTCGAACTGGGGTTCAACCACGAGCAGCAGCATCAGGAACTGCTCATCACCGACATTAAATACATTCTGGGACACAACCCGCTACTGCCTGCCGTTGAGATGCCCATCCGGGAAAATCCGACGCTGGCAACCAGCCCGGACGCCCATATCAGTGAAGGCATCTACATAATCGGCTATCAGGGCGACGGTTTCTGTTTCGACAACGAGCTGGGGCTGCACAGGGTATACCTCAACGACACAACGCTGTCGGGTGCGCTGGTGACCAATGGTGAGTACCTGGAATTCATTCAGGCAGGTGGGTACCAGCAGTTCAAGTACTGGCTGTCAGACGGCTGGGCGTGGGTGAAACGCACCGGCGCGAAAGCCCCGCTTTACTGGCACACCGTCGACGGCATCTGGCATACATACACCTTCGACGGCCTGCAACCGGTCGACCCGGATGCGGCCGTGAGCCACGTCAGTCAGTACGAAGCCGACGCGTATGCCCGCTGGAAAGGCACCCGGCTCCCGACCGAATTTGAGTGGGAAGCAGCCGCCGATCAGTTCAATTGGGGAAGCCGCTGGGAGTGGACCAACTCGGCCTATCTGCCGTACCCCGGCTTTACAACCGCCGAAGGGGCCGTCGGCGAATACAACGGTAAGTTCATGAGCGGCCAAATCGTGTTGCGCGGAGCATCCGTCGCGACGCCCGATGGGCATGCCCGGTCAACGTATCGCAACTTCTTTCAACCTCACACACAATGGCAATACACGGGAATACGATTGGTGAAGTAGACGAAGCGCCAGTCGCCAGTCTGCCGCACGATGCCGCCGATACAGATACGCTTGCCGTCGACCCGGCGCTGGTAGAGGAGGTCCGGACGGGTTTGCAACAACAGCCAAAACGACTGTCGTCGCGGTTTTTTTACGACGCTGAAGGGAGTCGGATTTTCCAGGCGATTATGCACGCGCCGGAGTACTACCTGACGCGCTCGGAGTACGAAATTCTGGACACGTATAAGGCTGAATTGCTAGAGCTGTTTGCCGTTGGCGACCGCTCGTTCGATCTGGTTGAGTTGGGCGCGGGCGACGGGTTGAAAACAAAAATTCTGTTGAGCCATTTCGCCGACGAGCAGGCTGACTTCGCTTATGCGCCGGTTGACATTTCTGCCGATGCGCTCGACGGGCTAGTCGCCGATGTACGTAGTCAGTGGCCCAACCTGCGGCTAAATCCCCGGCACGACGATTACTTCAATGCGCTGGAACAGCTATCGGAAGAATCGGATTCACGCCGGGTGGTGCTGTTTCTCGGGTCGAACATTGGCAACTTTGCCCCCGACGAAGCCGTTGATTTTTACCGGCAACTGCACGACCGGCTCCACCCCGGCGATCTTGTCCTGACGGGTATCGACCTGCAAAAACACCCTGCCATTATCCATGCGGCTTACAACGACCGGCAGGGCCTGACGCGGGCGTTTAACCTGAACCTGCTCCGCCGACTCAACCGCGACCTCGACGCCAATTTCGATCTGGCTGCGTTCGATCATTACGAAACGTATAGTCCCGAAACGGGCGAAGCGCGCAGCTATCTGGTCAGCCAGAAAGCGCAGACGGTACGTATCGGTGCGCTGGATATAGACGTGCCGTTTGCGTGGGGCGAAATTATCCACACCGAAATTTCGCGCAAGTTTACCCCCGCCCAGATCGAGCAACTGGCGCAGCAAGCTGGTTTCCGCGTCGTCACCTCCTTCACCGACTGCAAAGGTTACTTCACCGACGTCGTGTTCGAGAAAGTGTAGTTTGGCGTGTTTGTGTAGCCGACCGGTCCAGGCTACGCAGACACTCGCTAGGCTACAACGAATCATACAATACGTATAAAATACACAAAGCCGCGCTGCTGCAACATTGAGTTGTGGCAGCGCGGCTTTACTTTTACTGAAAAAACACAAAAGCTCACCGATATAACACTGTTTATCAGCATGAATAAGTTTGTTTATCCGCTTTGCCTGAGCGTCCTGCTACCCGTTGGGATGGTCATGGCGCAGACACCCCAGAAATGGACGTCGCAGACGACCGGCTCCATCGTTCGCGTAACAAATCCCGGCGGGCAATCGCTCGGTTATTCGACCGCGTCCGGCGTTAAGCTGCTGACCGTCGACGGGCTGGCCTTTAAAGATCTCAACAAAAACGGGCGTCTGGATGCCTACGAAGACTGGCGGCTGCCCGCCCTCGACCGGGCAAAAGACCTCGCCAAACACATGACCGTCGAGCAGATCGCTGGGCTGATGCTGTATAGCAAACACCAGCCAATCCCGGCGGCTCCGGGTGGCCCGTTTGCCGGTACCTACGGCGGGAAAGTGTTTGCGCAGAGTGGGGCCAACGTCAGCGATTTGTCCGATCAGCAAAAAGAGTTTTTAACAAACGACAATCTGCGGCACGTGCTGGTTACGTCGGTGGAAAGTCCGGAAGCGGCCGCTAATTGGAACAATAACGCGCAGGCGCTGGTCGAAGGAATCGGGCTGGGTATTCCGATCAACAGCAGTTCCGACCCGCGTCACGGCACCCGCGCCGATGCTGAGTTCAACGCCGGGGCCGGTGGTACGATTTCGATGTGGCCCGGTTCGCTGGGCATGGCCGCGACGTTCAACCCCGAACTGGTCCGGCAATTTGGGCAGGTGGCAGCGGCTGAGTACCGCGCGCTGGGTATTGCTACCACGCTATCGCCACAGGTCGATCTGGCAACGGACCCCCGCTGGAACCGCGTCAGTGGCACCTTCGGCGAAGACCCAAAATTGACGACCGACATGGCCCGCGCGTACATCGACGGTTTCCAGACATCGACGGGTAAGCAGGAAATCAACAGTGGCTGGGGCTATACGAGCGTCAACGCGATGGTGAAGCACTGGCCGGGTGGCGGTTCGGGTGAAGGCGGTCGCGATGCCCACTACGGCTACGGCAAATACGCGGTTTATCCCGGTAAAAACTTCAGTACGCACCTGATGCCATTTATCGATGGCGCGTTCAAACTGAATGGCAAAACGAGCACCTCGGCGGCTGTGATGCCTTACTACACGATCTCGTTCGGGCAGGACAAAAAGTACGGCGAGAACGTCGGCAACAGCTACAACAAATATATCGTGGGCGACCTGTTGCGGCAGAAGTACAGCTACGACGGTGTGGTCTGCACCGACTGGCTCATCACGGCCGACGAAACCGCTGTTGACGTATTCCTGACCGGAAAATCGTGGGGTGTTGAAAAGCTATCGCTCGCCGAGCGGCATTACAAAGCCCTTATGGCTGGTGTCGATCAGTACGGCGGCAACAACGACGCCGGCCCGGTTATGGGTGCGTATCAGCTGGGTGTGAAAGAACACGGCGAACAGTTTATGCGCGCCCGGTTTGAATTGTCGGCGGTGCGGCTGCTGCAAAACGTTCTGCGCGTTGGCCTGTTCGAAAACCCGTATCTGGACCCGGCGCAAACAAAGCAAACCGTCGGCAAGGCCGATTATATGAAAGCCGGTTATCAGGCGCAGTTACAGTCGGTGGTGATGCTAAAAAACAAGGCCAACACGCTGCCGATAAGCAAGGGTAAAAAAGTATACGTGCCGAAGCGCTTCATCCCGGCGGGTCGGAATTTCCTCGGCATACCAACGCCCGAAAGCAACAACTATCCGATGAACGTAGAAGTGCTGAAGAAGTACTACACGTTGGTAGATACGCCCGCCGAAGCTGATTTTGCGCTTGTCGTGATTGAGAGCCCGGAGTCGGGCGGGGGGTATACCAAAGAAGCGGCAAAAGATGGCAAGACGGGCTACGTACCGATCAGTCTGCAATACCGGCCCTACACGGCGCAGGGGGCGCGTAACCCAAGCATCGGCGGGGGCGATCCGCTGGAAACTTTCACGAATCGCAGCTACGACGGCAAATCGACCAAAACGATCAACGCGACCGACCTGACGATGGTGACGGACACCTACGCAAAAATGAACGGTAAGCCCGTCGTCGTGTCGGTACGGGTCAACAATCCGCTGGTGTTTGCCGAACTGGAACCGTCGACCAATGCGATTCTGGCCAACTTCGGCATTCAGGATCAGGCCCTGCTCGACATCGTGTCGGGCGCGCATGAACCGTCGGCCCTGTTGCCGATGCAAATGCCCGCCAACATGCGGACGGTAGAGCAGCAGGCCGAAGACGTCCCCCGCGACATGCAATCCTACGTCGACGCAGACGGCCACACCTACGACTTCGGCTACGGCCTGAACTGGAAAGGCGTCATCAACGACGCCCGCACCGCGACGTACAAGCGGAGTGTGCTGACGTTGAAATAGTATACCCTCACCCCCGGCCCCTCTCCCAAAACGGGAGAGGGGTGACTCTAATGGTGGATTATTCTACGATTTTATCACCAGTTCGATACCGTGGAAACAGTGACGTTAGCTGTCGAATCTTATTTGTTTGAAGATGAAACTCATCAATTTCGGGCCATACCGTTTTATGAGTTATCTATTGACGAATGGGTTGTATATCAAGATGGTAAGCCCAAATATCTGATCGACTTCAACAGACGCGATAAGCCTATTATCCAGTTTCTAAACAAGCAGCTTAGAGGGAGGGATGGTTTAGACAGTGTAGTCAACAAACTTGGCAAACAGTTTGATCAACATTGGACCACCAAGCATAACATTGA
Organism: Spirosoma rhododendri; assembly: GCF_012849055.1. Classification (NCBI taxonomy): domain Bacteria; kingdom Pseudomonadati; phylum Bacteroidota; class Cytophagia; order Cytophagales; family Cytophagaceae; genus Spirosoma; species Spirosoma rhododendri. Next base: position 2,006,157 of record NZ_CP051677.1, read on the forward strand.
TGGAGAAGAGATTGCTGATTCATGGCAGGTGGAACAAGTAACGCTTGAACTGTTTGATAGCATAGAAAATTGGGGTGCAATGAGATGATTATTCATCATCGACGGAAGACCCAACTGAGGGAGGCTTTACAATTGCGTTAGCCTAGCTCTTTAATATAAGAAACAGATTTACCGTTTTGGTGCACATACACGATGAAAACAGTTCAGGACCTCAATAACAGCAAAATGCCTGTTGTACGAATTGATCCCTCGTTAGAGCAGTATCGTGACAGAGTGCTCTTCCCAAATAAATTGACCGAAGCCAACTCAATGCTGAAAACGGCGAAGATACCGGCTCGGAAACGGGGTGATTTCTGAATTTCTATTTCCTGCTACTGCTAGTCACCCCTCTCCTGTTTTAGGAGAGGGGCCGGGGACGGTCGGCCGCTGCCGTGAGGTCAATCTCTAAAACGAAAATCCCCGCTGAGTCCTCAGCGGGGATTTTCGTTTATAGAACTAAGGCTGTTTACTGCTTCGGCGCGTCGGGATTGCTGCTGCTACCGCTGCCACTGGCGGGGCCAGCGAGTTGATCCAGGCGGCAATCTTCAGCGCGTCGGCTTTCGGGACCTGCGGCATGGGCGGCATCTCGGTCGCGTAGTCGGGCCAGTTGGTCGGCTTGGGATGGTAGATCAGCTCGACAATCTGATCGTTGGTGTACCGACGTTTGGCAACGTCCGAGTAAGCCGGGCCAACCTGCCGTTTGTTCGCCTGATGGCAGGCCAAGCAGGTGTGCCGGGCGAGCAAGCCTTTCACCTCGTCGTAGGTTGGTGCTTTGGCCATTGAAATAGCCTGCCCTTCCTGAATTTTGGGCTTGGCGCCCGTCGTCACTTTACCCTTCGTCGCAGTGGCTTTTTTGCCCGTTGCGGGGGCTGCTGCCGGTGCCGTTGTAGCGGGTGTAGCGGCTGAGTTGCGGGTGCTTACTTCGTTCATCGCCAGCTTCTGCCCGTCGGGAATGTTGTTGAGCGTGTAGTAGGCAATCGGGTGAACGAGTGAGTACGAACCTTCGGCACCGCGCACACCATCAAGCGTGAGCTGATGGATGTAGTACCGGCGCAGGTCGCCCACGATCACGCGCGCTTTCATATTGTCGGCCGACACTTTCACGCCTTTCAGCGGCAGCGCTTCCTTGTTAACCGTCGGGCTACCGTAGACCGAGTGGTACTTGTATAGGAAGCTTTCAACGCGGTACGACGCCAGATCTTCGGCCGATTTCCGGTCGACGGGCTTCGTGAATTCCACCTCGAACCCGTCGGGCATTGCTTTCACCGTGCGGATTTCAAATGGTACGGCTCCATTCCAGACCAACCGTTGCAGACCCTCGTTGGCGTCACCAGCTGAACCCCAGCCCCGGTTGGTTTCACCCACGAACAGCGAGCCGTCTTTGGCCCACGCCATCCGCAGTACACCCGACCGAAAGCCATTACGTAGTTCGATAGCTCCGCCCTGATACTCGCCGTTTACTTTCTCCATAAACACCCGCGAGATTTTGCTCATGCCCTGATCGCCGACCAGTAACTGCCCGGCAAACGGACCGAACACGCCCTGCGGAATCTCCAGAATTTCGGAGTTGGAAATGCCGAGCACACCGTGGGGTAGCCACACCGCCGGAACCTGCACGTCGGCACCGGGAAACTGCTCTTTCATCGTGTAGAGCAGCGTCGGCTTTTCGTTGGCGATGTTTTCGGGTTTGATCGCATGACCATCTTCGTCGCGCCGACGGCGTTCGTCGATCTTGGCGAAGAACGTTTCCTGCGACAGCTTGACCGGCGAATTGGCCATACTGGTCCAGCGCAGACCCGCCGGGTGTCCGACAAACGAGCCTTTCTTGACGTGAACGATACCACCCGACCCCATCCAGTCGCCCTGATTGTCGGCGTAGAACAGTTCGTTGTCGAAAATACCTAGGCCGCAGGGCGAGCGCATGCCCGTTGCCCAGGGCTGCATCTTGCCTTCCGGGGTGATGTTCATTGTCCAGCCGCGCCAGGGGACCCGGCTTTCACCCCGCCACCATTCTTCGTCGCCGAAGGCCACGTTGCCCGTCACGAAAAAAGTACCGTCGGGGGCAATCTTCGGGCCGAAGCTGTATTCGTGGTAGTGTCCCGACAGCGGCCATGCGTAGACCGTCTCGAACACGTCGGCCTTACCGTCGTTGTTGGTGTCCTGCATCTTGGTCAGTTCACCGCGCTGCGCGCAGAAAAGTGCCCCGTCTTTGTAGGCCAGCCCCAGAATCTCGTGCAGCCCCGACGCATACTTGCGGAAGAAGGGCGCGCGGCTCGTGGGGTTTTCCACGATCCAGATGTCGCCCCGGCGCGTCGCTACACCGAGGTTGCCGCCCGGTAGCGTGACCAGCCCACCCACTTCGAGCAATGTGCCTTCGGGGGCGGTCAGTTTCTGAATTTTAAAGAAGTCTTCCTCCTTCGGCGACTCCTGCGCCAGTGCCGTCGTCAGGCTGGCAGCTGCGAGCAGCGTAGTCAGTAGTTTTTTCATATCGGTTGGCCTTAAAAAAGGATTGAGTACGTGAGTTTGCCTTTTACCGGTACGATCAGTTCCTGACCGCCCGCGCTTTCCCGCACCTGCGGTTTTGCGCCACCCAGATCGTCAAGGCGAATGTATTCCTGCCCGTCGATCAGGTACATGTTGTTGTCCATCGCGCTGATCGTGCTGCCGCTGGCCAGCCGGGCGTATAGATCGCCCGATGGGTTGGTGACGGTCAGTTCGCGTTGCAGACCCTGTCCCTGTTCCAGCACCCGGATCTTGTCATCGACCGATGCGCCGTAGGTCTGGTAGCGGAAGGTTGGGCGGTCGTTGGCATCCAGTACGTAGCCTTTCGGGCGGTAGCCGGTGCCGGTGGTGTCGGTGGCCCAGTTGGCTTGCCCTGACGGTAGTTTGGCGAGAAACAGCATTGGTGTACCCATGCGTTGTACCATGCCCATCGGCCGCGACGAGCCATCGCCCCGGTCGTGCCACATCGGCGTAGTGTCGAGGAACTGCCCGCGCCACACCTGCACCAGCGCGCCCTTGTCGAGGTCGTAGGTGTAGTGTACATTGTCGGGGCTGCCGACTGAAATGGCGTGGGTAACGCGGGTACGTTTGCCCTGCGAACGAATGTCGCCGGGAACGTCCATGAAGCTGCGAAGGATGGTGTTGGCCGTCGACGCATCGACCAGAATCGGGTCGACTTCTTCCCCGCCAGCCGTCGTCGCATCGCTGATGACGAATTCGCGCACGCCCGGTCCGGCAACGCTCAGGCCCAGCGCAGGCTGCACCCAATCCATGTATTTCGAGTAGAACAGTTCAACCGGCACGTCGCCTTTGGGTAGGGTTACTTTACCGGTTCCGTTGCCCGAATAACCGACGAGCGGTACAACGGTTTGATTACCAATTTTCAGCGATCCCGCACCACCTGGTACGCCCAGCCGGAAGCGGTATTCGCCCGGCTCGGCCACGCGCAGCGTACCTTTGTAGCGGATCAGCATCTCATTCGGAATCCGGCTCACCGCCGACGACAGTACCGTAGTTGGTCCTTCCGATTCGGGCGCGGTTTTGTCGTATTCCGGCTCTTTCTCGTATTTGCCTTTATACACCGAGAACGTCAGGTTGACCAGTTCCGGGCGAGGTTTGTCGTAGGCTATGTAACGAATGTTGCGGAACGCGACGGCCCCGTGATCGCCCTGAATAACCAGCGGACCGGTAGCTTTCTCGTCGTTGCTGATGGCACCACGCGTCGGGCCGCTTAGTTCGACGTTGTCATGAATCAGGACGCCGTTCAGTTCGACGTTCAGCAGTTTGGCGTTCTCCGTTTTCTGACCCTGCGCGTTGAAGCGGGGTGCCTGAAACGAAATTTTCAAATGCTGCCACAGACCCGGTGCGCGGCTGGCATTCTGCCGGGCAGGGTGGCCTTCATAACCGTTCTGCCCGGCGGGTTTCTTGTCGTCCCATCGTTGGTAGATCGAGCCGTTGTCGCCCGAACCGGGATTCTTTACCCGCCAGCTATCGGCCAGCTGGATCTCGTAACGTCCCTGCAAATAGACGCCCGAGTTGCCGTCTTTGGCGAGCATGAAATCCAGTTCCAGATCGGCGTCGCCGTGTTGCAACTGTGTGGTCAGGTCACCGGCTTTCGCGTTCTTTTTGTCGGAGGGCAGGTTCACCAGTACGCCCGTTCCCTTGTCGGTAGACAGCGTGTTGGCTTTGTTCAGATCGGCGCGTACCGACCCGACAATTTGCCAGTTGGGTGTGGGGTTTACAAACGCGCTGAGGTCGTTGAGCGGTATCGGCGTACCGGCTTCGGGGGCGGGCTGCGCAAGGGTCAGTCCTGCGCCTAATGTCCAGCCGACGGCCAGCAGCCAACGGGTCGTTGCTGCGTAGAATGGGTTTGACATGAAAAGAAATGAAGGTTTTACGCTCGAAATTACCAATTTTTTAGCCTACCTAAACCAAATACTGCATTTGCTCTATCTTTGGGGCGCACTGAAGTAAGCGGCTCTCGTCGGCTATCGGTTGGTCTCTCAATGGCCTGTTTAGGTAGTTCTGCACGGTCGTCGACTTACGTATCTGTTAACCCTTTTTTACGTTCATGAAGAAAACATCAGTAACCCTTGCCGCCTGCGCTGCCCTGCTGACGTTCGCGTTGTCGACAACGTCGATGGCTCAAAATCAAGGCAGTAAACAAACGCCTGAATCGACCGAAATCTACGAACCCGTTCCGCCCGTCGTGACGCCGGGTACCGTATCGGCCAACACCAGCGGCACAACGCCACCGTCTGACGCGACCGTGCTGTTTGATGGTAAAAATACGGATCAGTGGGTGGCCATCACGGGCTACGACCCGGCTAGCTGGGAGAAGACCAACGCGGGACCGCTGAAGTGGCCCGTAACCGACGGCGTCCTGTATTCGACCAAAGGGTTTTCGGCCCGCTCGAAGAAAGAGTTCAACGATTTTCAGTTGCACATCGAGTTCAAAACGCCCGAAAAGGTAGAGGGTAAAGGGCAGGGCCGGGGCAACAGCGGTATCTTCCTGCAAGGCCGTTACGAATTACAGGTGCTCGACAACTACGAGAATCCGACGTACGTCGACGGTATGGTGGGCTCGATCTATAAGCAGGCAATTCCACTGGCCAACCCCAGCCGCAAACCGGGTGAGTGGCAGAGCTACGACATCGTTTATCAGGCGCCCCGTTTCAACAAGGCTGGCCTGATGACCGATTATGCCTACGTAACGGTGTTGCTCAACGGCGTACTGGTACAGAACCACGCGGCTATCCGCGGTACGACGGAGTACATCGGTTACCCGAAAGTGCAGGCCCACGGTGCCGGTCCGATCCTGATTCAGGATCACGGTAACCCGGTCGGCTTCCGCAACATCTGGATTCGCGATCTGTAGATTTTTCTAACACAAAAAACGCCCTCAGTTTACAGCTGAGGGCGTTTTGTTTTTGCTGTGTAGGTGGACGGAGTTAGTAGCCTGGACCTCCAGGTCCGGGTGGGCGCGATAGCGACCAAAAAAAGCTTCCGCCTGCGATAGTTGTCCTAACGGGCACCCGGACCTGGAGGTCCAGGCTACTAACTCCGTCCATCTACACGATTACTCAGCAATAAACCATGAAACAACTAGCTATCGGACTACTTCTGCTACTGAGCAGCTGCTCGACTACGACGGTCTATCTGGTACGTCACGCGGAAAAGGTTGACGAATCAGATTCGACCGATTTGTCGATTGCTGGTAAGGCGCGGGCTGTTGCGCTGGCCGATACGTTGGTCAATAAGCACGTCGACCTGATTCTGACGACGCCATACCGACGCACTCGTCAGACGGCAGAACCACTTGCCCAGCGCCTGAACTTACCCATCGAAGCGTATCCGGCAGCGCCCATTGATGCGGGCGTTTCGCGGATCAATCGTGTTCGTAACAAAACGCTGCTGGTCGTTGGGCACAGCAACACCGTGCTTGAACTGGCTCGCGGTCTAGGAGTTACCCCAACGCTGACGAAAATCAACGGTACCGACTTCGACAATCTGCTTCGGGTACGTATCCGCCGGACACCCTTTCGGCGCTCCGTTCAGCTGCGCGAAAGCACATACGGTCAGTCGACGCAGTAGCCGCGCCTATTTCGTCGTGACTTTGATCGTGCTATTTTCCTTGTCGACATCGACACGGATTATGCTTTCTGTGGGGATTTTCTGAAACTCTTCTTTAGTAACCTCCTTACCGTTCAAGACAACCGTTTTGATGTCTTTGAGATAACCCGTTGGCTCGCTCTCTGAGTCAAGTTGGAAGTTGATCGGCAAATTGTAGCGAACGTTAACCGGTTCGGTACCCTGCCGACCTGGTTCCCAGCGGGGCATTTTGCCGACGACACGCACGGCTTCTTCGCCCGTACCGAAGCCAACATCTTTCAGCACACGCACGTCGGTGATTTCACCGGTTTTCGTCACGATGAAATTCACGAATACGCGGCCCTGTACATTGGCTTTCTCAGCCGCAGCGGGGTATTTTAGATTATTCTGCATGTAGCTGCCCAGCTCTTTCATGCCGCCTGGAAATTCCGGCTGCTGTTCAACAACGGTAAATATTTCACCGTCAACTTTTACGGGCTTTTTTGCCGATACATTAGCGGATGCTTCGGCCTGCGTCGTCGGTTTGTCCTGTTCAGACTGGGTACACATCACAAGGGTAGCGGCTAGGGGAAGCACCAGCGCATAGCCGAGCAGGGTCCGGCGGGGGAAGCGGGTTTTTGTAACATGATTACGCGTTGTTTGAGGGTTGAAAAGGAAATAAAAGGGGTTGTCAGCGCAGCGACTGGCGCGTCGAGTGCGTACGAAACGAGTTGATGCGCGTAGCTGGTGTTGACCTGCCCGGCTGCGGCTTTGTCGGCCAGAAATTCGTGTACTTCCTGCAAAGCCCGTTTGTAGTACAAGAGAGTCGGGTTGAACCAAAACACCGCCTGAGCAATCTCCAGAATCAGTACGTCGATGGTATGTCTTTGCCGGATGTGTGCTTCTTCGTGGCGGAGCAGTGCAGCGGGCGGGTTGTCGGCGTCAGTGCGGTTCAGGACGAGGTAGCGGCCGAAGGAAAATGACGCGACCTGATTGTGTGCCAACCGGATAAGTACGTAACCACCTTGCGGCTGTGCTGACCCATGACGAATAAGCTGATGAACGGCCCGGAGTCGCCATGCCAACCGGAGCAGCATAACCAACGTGCCTGCACCGTACACAATCCACAACATGACAGGTACGGACCAATCGAAGGCCATAGGCTGCGGCTGTCGCCCAACGGTGATTGAGGGTAACGTAATCACCCCGGTCGGCAACGTTTCACCCGCCGACTCCGGGATACTGGCGAAAGGCAGTAGCAACGACGCGAACAATGACAGCAGCAGGTAAGCCCGATTCAGATCGAAATAGGTTGTCCGGCGAAGCAGTAGCTGATAGCATCCCGCAAACAGCAGGAGGTACAGTGTCGAGCGGAGGAAATAGTCGATGGCGTTCATGGCTTTTTCTGCTGGTTTAGGAGCTTGATGATATCGTCGGCTTCGGACAGGCTGAGGTTTTTTTCCCTCACGAAAAAGGAGACGAGCTTCTTCAGCGAATTGTCGAAGTAGTTCTCCATGAGCTGTTCGGTCTGGAAACGGCGGTATTCTTCTTCTGTGATGAGGGGGAAGTACTCGTGCGTTTTCCCGTAGGCCGTGTAGCCGACCAGCTCCTTCTTTTCCAGAATTCGAATAATCGTCGATACGGTATTATAGGCGGGTTTCGGATCGGGTAATTCGGCGAGCACATCCTTGACGAACCCTTTTCCGATCTGCCACAGTACCCGCATAATTTCTTCTTCGGCTTTGGTCAGTTCACGCATAAAATTTGGCTACAGCTGGTCGATTCTCAATAGGCTTGAAAGGTATGACTAATGTATTAGTTTCACAACTAATCTATTAGTTATTATGTTAAAAAAAAACAGCCGACCGCAGTCGACTGCCTGATAAACAGCATAGTCACTGCCAGTTACCGGCGCGTCAGTTACCCAGCACGAACGTAATGGTCATGGATGCACCGTCGATAGACCGGTCGTGGACCTTCATACCACTGTCTTCGTCGAATAGCCGGTCGCCGATGATAGGCAGTGTACCGAACGTTTTGTGGTATTTATAAATGCTCTCGAAGCAGATAGCCAGTCGGCTTGTGCAGGTGGCAGCCACGATCTGATCTTCGTACCAGTTGACGGTCGATGCGATCTTGCGTATTTCGTATAGGTGCCGCTCCGACAATAGAAACTGAATCTTCCATTCGTTGATGTACCAGTCATCACTACCAAACACATCCACTACCGATTGAATGGGTCGTTCCATGCTAAGAAACCGTTTTGAGCGTATCACTGATCTACCTGGGTGACTCTATGCAGTTTACGGAATAAAGGCAACTAGTACATACACTTGTTCGTAATTTTCTGCCGAGAATAGACTAAGCGGTAAAATAGGAGTAACCCGGCCGCCGGGCGAGCCATAATTACTGGTTCTGGCCAGTTGTTTTAATCATAACTTAAAAAACAAACCAGCGCCGGGCGAGTCTCTGTATCAACCAGATTGTACAGTAAACCCGCCTTAGCTATGACGACGCAATTTCTGTTTGCCACCGGTATTGAAAACAGTAATCCGACTATTCAGAACGGAGCCGTCCGGATGGATGAGCTGGAAAAATGCGGACACTACAAACACTGGCAAACCGACTTTGACCTCGTACAGGACTTAGGTATTGAATTCCTGCGGTACGGGCCACCCCTGTTCTCGACGTTTCTGGGCGACGGAAAATACGACTGGAGTTTTGCCGATCTGGCGTTTGCTGATCTGCACCGGCGCGATATCATTCCCATTGTCGACCTCTGTCATTTCGGCGTGCCCAACTGGATTGGTAACTTTCAGAATCCTGATTTTCCCCGGCTGTTTGCCAGCTACGCCAAAGCCTTTGCCCAGCGGTATCCGTGGGTACAGCTCTATACGCCCGTCAACGAGATGTATATCTGCGCCAAGTTCTCGGCCCTCTACGGCTGGTGGAACGAGCAGCTGAGTACGGATCTGGCTTTCGTAACGGCCCTCAAACACATCGTGAAAGCCAATGTGCTGGCCATGCAGGCGATTCTGGAAGTGCGGCCCGACGCGATTTTTATCCAGAGTGAATCGTCGGAATACTTCCACGCGGAAAACCCGGCGGCTATCAAACCCGCCGAGTCGATGAACGCCAAGCGGTTTCTGTCGCTCGACCTGAACTACGGGCTGCGGGTCGACTCGGATATGTACGAGTACCTGATGGACAACGGCATGACCCGCGACGAGTACCATTTTTTCTTCGGTCAGAGCCTGAAACAGTACTGTATCATGGGCAACGACTATTACCAGACCAACGAACACCGCGTATTGGCCGACGGTAACACGGTGGCGTCGGGGGAGGTGTTTGGGTATCACGTTATCACGACGCAGTACCACAACCGCTACCGGCTGCCGGTGATGCATACGGAAACGAATCTGTGGCAGGGGCCCAACGGCGACGAAGCTGTAAACTGGCTCTGGAAGGAGTGGGCCAACGTGCTGCGAGTGCGTAACGACGGGGTGCCGATTGTGGGTTTTACGTGGTACTCGCTCACTGATCAGATCGACTGGGATACGGCCCTACGCGAAAATAACGGCCGCGTAAATCCGCTGGGGCTGTATGACCTCGACCGGAAAATCAGGCCGGTAGGGGAAGCCTATAAACAACTCATCGCCGACTGGCGGCAGGTGCTGCCCGCGCACAGTATCTGCTTGCAGGTACCCATCGTGCGGCCCAGCGAAAGCGACCAGGGGTGGGCGCAGCAGCAACAGCAGGACGCTCGTCTGCTCCGGAAAGATGTGTCGGCGAAAATGGCTGCGGCTAATCAGATCAACCAGTAAATGCGTGGTTCGCTGTTCGACTCTAAAGCCGAAACGACCTATGGGAACCGCTCCTTTGTAGTGGTTAGCCCGCTGCTGATGGCGCTGTTAGTCAGTCTACCCTGATGGATTGGGAGCATTAAACTTCCGTTAATCCCCAAGACCATTTGATACGATTACGGTTAGTTCTAGCGGGTGAATCGGTTGAATTACTTAGCCAGACGAAGCGTCGTTCCTGTAGTTGAGCCAACCCTGGCGCCCCGATTTGTAGCCTGTGCGGACTGCAACCAAACTTTGATTCGTACTTGTAAACCTTGTGGATTACAGATAAGTAGTGATCAGACTGCCAGATTAGTCGGAAGGACCGATCCTACTGTCTGAGATTTGTATGGAGAAATTTTCACAGCTGCCTTATTTTCTGTCTCCTGCTTCCGGACAGGCTGACCGCATCGCTTCGCTGACGACGTACTTCATCATCGCGGCTCTGTTCGTGCTGGCGGTGGTTATTGGGCTGCTCATTTACGTGTCGGTGCGGTTCCGGGCCAAACCCGGCGACGGGGAGCCAAAGCAGTTTACGGGGAATAAAGTTGTCGAGGGGTTTATGATCGGGGTACCCACGCTACTCGTCGCGGTGTTTATGTACCTGACGATTGATACGATGGCGAACGTGATGCCCGCCCCCGCCGGAAATCAGCGCCCCGACGTCGTCATTACCGGCCACCGCTACTGGTGGGAAGCCAGCTACCCCGGCACAAAAGCGATTGTTGCCAACGAAATTCATTTGCCCGTCGGGCGCAAATTACTGGTGCATATCAACGCGGCCGACGTCATTCACGACTGGTGGGTACCGCAGCTGGGTGCCAAGATGGACGCCATTCCGGGCCGCACCAACTACGTCTGGACGACCATTCAGAAGCCCGGCGTATACGAAGGCGCGTGCAGTGAATTTTGCGGGGCACAGCACGCCTGGATGCGGATCAAAGTTGTTGCCCAGCCCGAAGCGGAGTTCAGAAAGTGGGTCGCGCAGAAGGAGCAGGACGCCACGACGCAACTAAGCGCATCGGCGCAGGCGGGGGCCGCTTTTTTCAGCCATCAGCCCTGCGGAAGCTGCCACCGTATTCGCGGGACGGCCGCTAACGGCAACGTCGGCCCTGACCTGACGCACTTCGGTAGCCGGAAAATCATGCTGGCCGGGCTGCTGGAAAACAACCCCGAAAACCTGCGGAAGTGGCTCACCGAGCCGCAGCACGTGAAGCCGGGCGCGCTGATGCCCCGATTCGGTTACCCCAAAGACAGCATCACCGTACTGGTCGATTACCTAACCGCTCTGAAATGATAACGGACGTTCAACTACCCGAACCCAAGACCCCGCTGCCCGGCGCAACGGTCAATTCCGATCAGGGGTTGCTGATGTGGATTTCGTCGGTCGATCATAAGCAGATCGGGATCATGTACATGATCATGACGCTGTTCTATCTGTTTGTCGGCGGGTTGCTGGCGCTGCTGATGCGGGTGCAGCTGATGATGCCGGAAAACACGTTTCTCGCGCCCGACTCGTACAACCAACTCTTTACGATGCACGGTACGACGATGATTTTCTTCGTGCTGACCCCCGCTATTCTGGGTATGGCCGTGTATATGGTGCCATTGCAGATCGGGGCCAACGAGATGGCTTTTCCCCGGCTGAACGCCTTTGCTTTCTGGATTTCGTTCTTCGGCGGTTTGCTGCTCTATTTCAGCTTTCTGGCGGGTGGCGCACCCGACGCGGGCTGGTTCAGCTACGCCCCGCTCAATCAGACGCAGTACTCAGCCTCGCCCGGCATCGACTACTACTGCATCGGGCTGCTGCTATCGGGTATCGGAACGGTATCGACCGCGGCTAATCTGGCCGTAACGATTATTACGCTGCGAACGCCGAGCATGAAGTACAAGTACCTGCCGGTGTTTGTCTGGATGGTGTTTATCAACGCCTTCCTGATTCTGGCGGCTTTCCCGTCGCTCAACGCGGCCCTCGCGATGCTGCTCATCGACCGGCAGCTCGACGGCCATTTTTTCAACACCGACGCGGGCGGGTCGGCTTTACTGTGGCAGCATCTGTTCTGGTTGTTTGGCCACCCCGAAGTGTACATCGTGGTACTGCCGCCGTTTGGGGTGCTGTCGGAAGTGTTTCAGGTGTATTCGCGCAAACCCATCTTCGGCTATCCGTTCGTGGTCGGGTCGGGGATTGCAATTTCGCTGCTGGCGTTCGGCGTGTGGGTCCACCATATGTTCGCGACGGGCATGGGCAACACCGTCAACAGCTTTTTCGCGGTTAGCAGTATGCTCATCGGTATCCCGACGGGCGTCAAGATTTTCAACTGGCTGGGTACGATGTACGGCGGCTCGATCCGGTTCACGACGGGGATGCTGTTTGCCACCGCCTTTCTGGTCGAGTTCACCATCGGCGGACTGAGCGGCATCTCGTTTGCCATCGTGCCCATCGACTGGCAACTGACCGATACGTACTATGTCGTGGCGCACCTGCACTACGTATTTCTGGGTGGTAGCCTGTTCGGGCTGTTTGCCGGATTCTTCTACTGGTTTCCAAAAATCAGCGGGCGGATGTACAGCGAAACGCTCGGTAAGTGGTTTTTCTGGCTGTTTATGATCGGGTTCAACATGACCTTTTTCATGCAGCACATCCTTGGTATCATCGGGATGCCCCGGCGCGTGTACACCTACCCGAATCTGGCCGGCTATAGTTTGCTCAACCTGATTTCGTCGCTGGGGGCGTTCCTGATGGGCGGGTCCATGCTGATCTTTCTGTACCTGCTCTACGACGCCATAAAACGCGGCAAACGGGCGGGCGACAACCCGTGGGACGGCTACACCTTCGAGTGGCTGACGAGTTCGCCCCCGGCCCTGAAAAACTTCACGATACTGCCGCCGGTCTACAGTTTCCGACCCGTACACGACCTGAATCACCCCGAAATCGGCGATTATCAGAAATCCGACGAAGAAAAATATGGAACAAAAGACACTGATTAAACTGATCGTCGGGTCGGAAGCCATTTTCTTTCTGGCCCTGCTGATGGCGTTCGTGTATTTCACCTACGTCCCGACGCTGAACCCCCGCGTCGCCACCACCCTCGACCTGACCACGACGGGTTTGTTTACGGTACTGTTGCTGAGCAGCAGCTTCACGTTCTGGCGGGCGGAGGTCAGCTTCCGGCGCGGGCAGACGAAGTCGTTGCGGCTGTGGCTCAGCGCGACGGTTGTGCTGGGCGTCGTATTTCTGATCGGGCAGGGTATCGAATACACCGGCCTGCTCAGCAAGCAACTGACCGTCAGCAAAGGCACGTTCACGACCAGTTTTTTCACCCTGACGGGCTTCCACGGGCTGCACGTATTGATCGGTATAATCATCCTGTCGATTGTGCTGTATCTCGCGTTTCTGGGTGATCTCGACGATCCCGATTCGGCCCTGCTGCCGTCGGTGGGTATCTACTGGCACTTTGTCGACGTCGTGTGGGCAGTGGTATTCGTGGTCGTATACGTGTTGCCTCACTTTCTAACCCCACGTGCGTCATGAGTTCGGTTATGCACTATTGGTCGTTCGATCTGGTCAGCGTCGGGTTGTTGCTGGCGCTGGGGCTGTTTTACGGCAGCGCGTCGGGCTGGCGGTGGCAGCGGGGCGCGGGGCTGTACGCGGCCGGGCTGGCCTTGCTGGCGCTGGTGCAGTTTTCGCCCCTGCACACGCTGGGCATTACCTGCTCGATGAGCGCGCACATGGTCGGGCATATGCTGTTGTTGCTGCTGGCGGCACCGCTGCTGGTGCTGGGGTTACCGCGTCAGCCGTTAGGCCGGGCACATGGATTTATTGACCGGCTATCAACGGTTTTTCAGGCCGTACCGTGGCTGGGCTGGCTGATCGGTCTAGGGACGATGTGGTTCTGGCATATTCCGGACGTTTACGGAGCTAGTGTCGCGCACGACGATGCCGGTATCATCCCGCTCTGTACGCTGGCTGGCCCGTCGACGGACTGGGCGACGAATGGACTGCATCTGGCGCACCCGGTCAGTCTGGTGTTGGCGGGTATCTGCTTCGCGTGGCCGGTGCTTGGTCCCCAACCCGACCGGCGCATCTTTCCGCTGACGGGAGTACTGTATCTGTTTACGGCCTGCGTGGGTTGCTCACTGCTGGGAATGCTCATCACGTTTGCGCCCGCCGGTAGTTTCGCGGCTTACGCCCCCGGTCAGACGTACTACGCGATGCTGAGCACTCTTCCGGCGGGCTGGCAGCTCCAACCGGCCGTCGACCAGCAAACGGCCGGGCTGCTGATGTGGGTGCCGGGTTGCCTGGTTTACCTGACGGGCGCGCTCTGGCTGTTTTTCGCCTGGCTGACCAACGAGGATGAGACTCATCAGGTCGCACCGGTACGTGCGAATTAGCGTAGACCTGATAGGTTTTCAAAACCTGTCAGGTCTGTTAACCAATACACCTCATGGACAAAGAACAATACGACCGGATTCAGAACCGCGAGAACTGGGAAGAAGCCCGGCCTAAGCAACTGCCCCGACCAACCTACTGGCCGTTTTATCTGGCGATGGGCCTGGCGTTCATGGGTTGGGGCGTCAAGGCCGGTTGGCTTATCGCCGGGGCCGGACTGATCATTTTCACCATCGCCCTAACGGGCTGGATAACCGACTTACGACATGAATCAGGAAAAATCGGAAACGCCCGAAAAGAACCCCGCCGTCGCTCATAGCCACCCTGGTCAGGATAGCCGTCGGGACTTTATGATGAAGGTCAGCCTGGGGCTGGGCGGGCTGGCTGCTGCTGCGGTGGCCGTGCCAGTAGTGGGGGCGCTGGTGGCTCCGCTGCTGGAAGACAAGCCAGAAGTGTGGCGGAACGTCGGCGCGCCCGATCAGTTTCCTGTCGGCACGACTAAACTCGTCAAGTTTGAGAATGCCGACCCGCTGAAATGGGCAGGTGAAACGGCGCGCACGGCAGCCTGGATTCGGCACGAAGCCGATGGGCAGTTCGTGGCGTTCTCCGTCAACTGTACACATCTGGGTTGCCCGGTGCGCTGGGAAGCGGATGCTGAACTGTTTATGTGCCCCTGCCACGGCGGCATCTACTACCGCGACGGGACCGTTGCCGCCGGGCCACCGCCTAAGCCGCTGCCCCGCTACGATGTGCGGATTGCGCAGGGGCAGGTGCAGGTCGGTACGGCACCGATTCCCATTACCAAATTCAGCGACGGTTAATCTGATGAAAACGTTCTTCCGTAAAATCGGTGCCTGGCTCGAAGACCGGACGGGTATCATGGCCGCGATCACCCCGATCCTAAACCACCTGGTGCCGCCGGGAGCCAAGTGGGCTTACGTGTTCGGCAGTGCCACACTGTTCTGCTTTATTCTGCAAGTCGTGACGGGGATCGGGTTGGCGCTGCTGTACCAGCCGTCGTCCGACGCGGCTTATCAGTCGCTCAAATTCATCACCGATCAGGCCATGTTCGGGCGGGTACTACGTGGCATTCACTTCTTCGGCGCGTCGGGCATGATCATTTTCGTGGGCGTCCACATGATCCGGGTCTACATCATGGCGGCTTACAAATACCCCCGCGAGATGAACTGGATCACGGGCGTCTTTCTGCTGTTCCTGACGATCATCATGGGCTTTACGGGCCAACTCCTGCGTTGGGATTCCAACGGGGTATGGTCGTCGGTGGTGGCAGCTCAGAACCTCGGCCGGATTCCGCTCATCGGCACTACGCTGGCCCGACTGCTGCTCGGTGGTGACACCATCGGGGCGCAGTCGCTGAGCCGGTTCTTTGCGTACCACGTTTTTCTGTTTCCCGCGCTGATCTTCGGACTGATTGGCCTACACCTGTTTCTGGTTATCCGCAACGGCATTTCTGAACCACCCAAAGCTGGTCGACCGGTGGATCCGAAAACGTACCGCAAATGGTACGAAGCGATGCTGAAACGGGAGGGTGTACCGTTCTGGCCCGACGCGGCCTGGCGCGACGCTATGTTTGGTGCATTGGTCATCATCGCCATTGTCGGGCTGGCGATCACGTTCGGTCCCCCCGCCCTGACGCAGCCCCCCGATCCATCGCTGATTAAAACCACGCCCGCGCCCGACTGGTATATGCTGCCCATCTTCGCCCTGTTTGCACTAGTGCCGCCCAGAACGGAGTCGTACCTGATTTTCTTCGGGCCGGTGCTGGCCGTGGGTGCGTTGCTGGCCCTGCCGTTTCTGTCGGGTACGGGCGAACGTAGCCCTATCCGCCGACCGTGGGCTGTATTCGGCGTGGTCTGCGTCGTGATTTTCGTGGGTGCGCTGCTGGTAGCTGGGGAGATAGCCCCGTGGTCGCCCCGCTTTGATACGAAGCCCGTAACCGAGTTTGTCAGCTACCACAATCCGCAGCTGGAGCGCGGAGCCGAGTTGTTCTACAAAAAAGGCTGCCAGTACTGCCACATGATTCGGGGCGAAGGTGGTCTAAAAGGTCCCGACCTCAGCCTAATCGGCCGAACCTGGACCCCCGATCAACTCGATGTGCAGATCGTCAACGGCAAAGGCGGTATGCCCGCTTACGGTGGCTCACTGAAACAAGACGAACTCCGCGCCATCGTCGCATTTTTGAGCGTACAGAAGTGATGTATACGTCTGTAGCCTGGACGTCCACGTCCGGGTGCCCGTCAGGGCCACTGCGTAAGGCGGCAGCTTTTTTGGCCGCTATCGCGTCCACCCGGACGTGGACGTCCAGGCTACTCAATTACTGCCCGTCAGGGCAACTATGTAAGGCGGCAGCTTTTTTGGTCGCTGTCGCGCCCTCCAGACGTGGATCGCTCCGGCGCACCGGTCTAGGCTACTTGCCGTTCGCGCATCAAAAAGTGGTATTCAGCCAAATATTATACGGCGTTGATTCAATTAAGCCGTAGGAAATGGCGTACTTGTGAGTTGGTTCATCAACGGCTTTCGTAGCCTATACTAACTCTATGTTCCGTACAACTTTACTCGCGTTAAGTACAGCCCTGTTATTGCGGGTGGCGGCATCCGCGCAATCGGTGCCGACGCCGAAAGAACACTTCGGCTTTAACATCGGCGACGATTACCAACTCGCTACGTTTACGCAGACCGAAGCGTATTTCAAGAAACTGGCTGCATCGCCCCGCACCAAATTAACCGTTATCGGCAAGACGGAGGAAGGGCGCGACCAGTTTATGATGATCGTTACGTCGCCCGAAAACCACAAAAAGCTAGCCCGATATCAGGAGATTTCGACCAAACTGGCACGGGCTGAGGGGCTGACCGACGAGCAGGCGCGGGCGATGGCCGAGGAAGGCAAGGCGGTTGTCTGGATCGACGGAGGGCTGCACGCGACCGAAACCGTCGGGACGCACCAACTGATCGAAACGGCCTACCAGCTTGTCAGCCGCAACGACCCCGAAACGATGCGGATTCTCGACAATGTCGTTATTCTGATGACCCACGCTAACCCGGATGGGCAGGAGTTGGTGTCGAACTGGTACATGCGCAACCCGTCGCCGGAGAAGCGGTCGCTGGAAAACCTGCCCCGCTTATACGAGAAGTACGCCGGGCACGACAACAACCGCGACTTCTACATGATGAACCTGAAGGAGTCGCAGAACATCGGGCGGCAACTGTTCGTCGACTGGATTCCGCAGATCATGTACAACCACCATCAGCGCGGCCCGGCGGGGTCGGTGCTGGCGGGCCCTCCATATCGCGACCCGTTCAACTACGTCTTCGATCCGCTCATGATTACGGGTATCGACGCGGTGGGCGCGGCTATGTACAACCGGCTCAACGTCGAGAATAAACCCGGCTACACCCGGCTCAACGGCTCGGTGTTCTCGACCTGGTACAACGGCGGACTACGCACAACGACGCACTTCCACAACATGATCGGTCTGCTGACGGAAATCATCGGCGGCCCGACGCCCGAGAATGTGCCGCTGATTCCGTCGCGATTGATTCCGAACGGCAACACACCCAACCCGGTGACGCCCCAACGGTGGAAATTCCGCCAGTCGATTGATTACTCGGTGTCGCTCAACTACGCCGTACTCGACTACGCAGCCCGGCAGCACGACCAATTGCTGTACAACATCTACCGGATGGGCAAAAACTCGATTGAGCGCGGTAGCCAGGATTACTGGACACTGTCGCCGAAGCGGGTCGAGTCAATTAACGAGATGTATCAGGCCGACCAGAAGAAGACGCCTGTTGCTGTTGCAAGTACTGCTTCAGTTACCAGCGGTACCGCTACTGCCCCAACAAGTGCAACGGCGCCCGGAAGCACGACCGCCGTTTCCGATCAGGCACCGGCCCCGCGCGGGGAAGGCATACCGACAAAATACTTCACGGCAGTGCTACGCGACTCGGCCCTGCGTGATCCGCGTGGTTACATCATCCCGTCGAGCCAAACTGACTGGCCAACGGCGGTGAAGTTTGTCAATGCGCTGATCAAGACGGGGATTCAGGTGCAGCAGGCCACGGCTGATTTCAGCGTAGCTGGTAAGAAATACCCGGCGGGTTCGTACGTCGTTAAGCTCGATCAGGCGTTCCGGCCACACATTCTGGATATGTTCGAGCCGCAGGATCACCCGAACGATTTTCAGTACCCCGGTGGTCCGCCAATCCGCCCCTACGACGCGGCTGGCTGGACACTGGCGTACCAGATGAACGTCGACTTCGACCGGCTGCTTACCAACTTCGACGGTCCGTTCAAGAGGCTGCCCTACGGCGAATTGCAGTCACCAACGAGCAAAGTAAGTGGTTCGGGTGCAGGATATGTGCTGAACAGTCAGGTTAACAACGCGTTTCTGGCGGTTAACGATCTGCTGAAAGCGGGCGTCGACGTGTACCGGATGCCGGTGGGTACTGACTCGGCGCCGGCGGGGTCGTTCTTCGTGCCATCGTCTGCCAAAGCAAAGTCGGTTCTTGATGCGTCGGGCATGACGGTGACGAGTGCGGGCAAACGCCCGACGAACGTCCGGAAAGTGAAGCCGATGCGGATTGGGCTGTGGGACACCTACGGCGGGTCGATGGCGTCGGGCTGGGTGCGCTGGCTGATGGAGCAATACCACTACCCGGCTGAGCTGGTTTACGCGCAGGACATCGACGCGGGCAACCTGAAAAAGAAATATGACGTCATCGTGTTCGTAACCCGCGCTATTCCGGCGGTGGGCAACGCGCGGGGCGAAAACGAATACGGCGGGGCTGCCTCGCGCGGACCCAAAGCCGAAGAAATTCCTGCTGATTTTCGCCCGTGGCTGGGTCGGATTACGGCCGACAAGTCGGTGCCTCAGTTGAAGCAGTTCATGGAGTCGGGCGGGCAGGTCGTGACGATTGGTACGAGTACGAATCTGGCGTATCACCTCGGCCTGCCGGTGCGGAACGCGCTGGTCGACATGGGGCCGAACGGGCAGGAGCGCCCGCTCAACAACGAGAAATATTTCATCCCCGGCAGTATCCTGCGCGTCACCCTCGACTCGACCCAACAGGCTACTTGGGGTATGCCAACGCTGACAGACGTGTATTTCGATTCGAGCCCGGTGTTCAAACTGGCCCCCGAAGCCATTGCTAAAGGGCTGGTCAAGCCGCTGATGTGGTTCCCTAACGACAAACCCCTCCGCAGCGGCTGGGCGTGGGGACAAGCCTACCTCCGCGACGGTGTCACAGCGTTCATGGCCCCGGTCGGCAATGGCAAGCTCTACGCCTTCGGCCCCGAAATCACATTCCGAGCCCAGTCGCAGGGTACGTTCAAGTTGCTGTTCAACCAATTGTACGGGTTAGAGGAGTAACCTCACCCCAACCCCTCTCCTAAAACAGGAGAGGGGCTAATTCCATAAGGCAAAGGGGTTACCTATGAAACTACGGTAGGTCGGCAATACCGTTTGTTTTGACAATCAAAGTCAGTCTATAAAGAAGCCCCTCTCCTGTTTTAGGAGAGGGGTTGGGGTGAGGTTAACCGCTGCCGTGAGGTCAATGCTCAACGCAACAAACAAAAACAGCCGCTGGGATATGCATCCCAGCGGCTGTTTCATTTACAATCAAATAGCACTTACAAATATTTCAGTCCCTGCTTCAGACCGCTGTTGTGGCGGAGGTCCATCACCATAGAACCGACCCACAGGTCGACTTCGACTTTGACGGGGATCTTGTTGATGTCGTCGGACACGTAAATCCGGATTGACTCTTCTTCCTTGAAGAGTTTGTTGGATGGTAGCACCGGGTTCAGTCGGATTACGTTGATCTTGCCTTGCTTGGTTTTCAGCACCTGCCGACCCCGGTACCGCACTTTCATGTTGTAGACCGTGTCGTCGTAGAAGGCGGGTACTTCCAGCACCTGCCCGTTGGCGAGGTGGCTGAAATCAATCGTCCGCAGGAAATAGTAGCCGCTGATCAGGTCATGGACGTTGTCGGGGACGGGGAACACGTCGCGCTCGGTGCGCTCTTCGGCCTTGACCGTGTTAGTGGCGTGGTTGAACGTGATGTTCTCTTCCTTCCGGTAGTCGTTCTCCTGAAGGTTGCTGTAGAACTTCTGCGGCAAAATGGCCGACGTGTCGATGTACGACCGCCATGTGTCGCGGATGTGTGTAACGAGGTCGAAGGCACCAACAGTCCGGCCGTCGACGTTAACGCGGTAGCAGGGGCGATCGTTGACTTTGTACAGCGTCGGGCTGACGTCGACGGTGGCTTCCGCTGCATTCAGAAACCCATAGTGAACGCGGTATTCGAGGTGTTCGCCCGGCCCGAAACTGTTGTTCACGACGCGCCGGTAGGCGTTCACGAACGAAAAGCCGGTGCCCAGCACTGCAACGAAGCCAAGACCAAAGAGTAGTTTCTTCATAGAACTCGGGTGTCCGGTCAGGACATCAAAGCGACGGATAGGTTTTTTTTAGGTATGTCAAATATCGGTTGAAATCGCTTCCGAACTGATTCTCAAACTCCTGCCGAAAGCGGTTCTGCTGTTTCCGGTAGGTAAGATACCCAATAAAGTACGCATTATTGGGTCGACTTAGTTTGCCCGCCGGGCGTTTTTTTACTAAACGCGCCTGCTTCCCGGTACGTTCATCTGTTAATGTGTCAGCGCTCGTTACGATCTGATCGATGGTTTGCCACTTCAACGAATCTTTGACCGGAATAGGGGTCTGCGGTTTAAATGTCTTGTATAAACTGTCCAACAGTCGCGCTCCGCGTAGTACGTGCTCATCATAGCGGCCATAGAAATCTTTCCGGGCCAGATAGTCGCGGTACGGCACGGATGTTTTACCGTATTTCATCGCCAGAAAGCGTAACGCACCATATTCACCCACAAAGTCGGCCAGGTTTTCGTTATACTCCAGATTGTCTTTGACAAACAGCGTGCCGTGGGTCAGCTCGTGAATAATTAACTCGGCAAGATCGCCCACCGGCCGGTCGAGCATACTGGATAAGATTGGATCGTTGAGAAAGCCCAGCGTCGACCAGGCCGACACTTCGCCGGTGCGCGTGTCGAGGGTGTCGCGTTTCAGTTGAGCCACGAGCGTATCGGCGCGGTCTTTCTCGAAAAAACCTTTGTAGGAAAACGTACCTAGTAGCGGGAACGTCCAGGTTTTAGCCACCAGCGCGTAGGGTTGCGACGCCGTAACAACCCACAAAATTGGTTTGCCGTGCTGATCGTAAAACGTCTCGTAACTGCCCGATTTATCGAGGCCCAGCGAGTCGACTGTGAAACGCTTGATCTCCTGAATCAGTTGAATTTTCTGTTTCAGCGAGTCGGGGTAGGCTGGGTCGCTGAGCAGGGTGCCGATGGGCTGTGTGTTCCAGAGAATACGCAGTTGGCCTTTGCCCTGCATCCAGCCGTAACTGACAAGGTCGCGCTGCCAAATGCCCAAAACGACGAGTACTATCAGTATGCTTAATCCAATTTTCTTAATCATTCACTAATACGATTGTTCAGAACCTGTTGATTTCAACACTAGCCGCACAGAGAACACGAAGAAAGAAGTTTTTGCTCCGTGTTCTCTGTGCCTCTGTGTTGAAAAAAACTCATTCCCGGATAGGATGGTCGTTGACTTCTTCGGTCAGGTCGATGCGGGCTTCGGCTCTGCGGAGGGCTTCGTCGTCAAAATCTTCCTCGTCGCGCAGTCGGCGCAATTCCTGCCGCTTAACCTGACTGATGTCGCTCAGTATGGTAGCATAGTGCATCTGTTGCTCGTGTAGCGTGTCGGGTGTTGGCGATTGAATCAGGCGGAGGTCGTTGGTGATTTTGGTTCGTAGGTTATTGAGCAGCTCGCTGGTTTCTCCGGCGTAGTTCGTATCGAGGTGATTGAGTACGGCGGTCAGTAAACGGGCGCGAATCTCAACCTCCTGCTCCTCATCCGACCGGTTGCCATCGGCCTCCTTGTAGTCGACCATGCGTATGACCATCGGCAGCGTTAACCCCTGAACGACCAGTGTGATCAGAATGACCACGAAGGTGATGAACAGAATCAGGTTGCGGTGCGGAAACGGACTTCCATCGGTCATGGTTAACGGTATCGACAATGCCGACGCCAGCGACACCACGCCCCGCATCCCGGCCCAGCCCAATATGATCGGGCCACGCCAGCCCGGATTGCGTTCGGCAACGGTGATGTACTGCCCGATAAAGCGGGTAAAAGCTGATGCACCGAGCGCAACGATCATTCGGACAACAATCAGTACCCCCGTAATAATGAGCGCGTAATAGATGGCTTCGCCGGGTGAGTATTCGCCCAGTGCCTTGATGATGACGGGTAACTCCAGCCCGATCAGGATAAATACCAGCCCGTTCAGCGCAAACACGATCGTGGCCCACATGCCGCTGCCCTGCAACCGGGCGGTATGGTTCAGGATTTCGTTGTGGTGATACGACAGAAACAGCCCACCACTGACAACGGCCATCACCCCGGAACCGCCCGCTTCTTCAGCACCCAGATACATCATGTATGGTGCGATGAACGTCAGCAAAATGCTGATGCGCGTGGTTGTGGGCAGGAAGCGGTGAATAAAATAAAAGACGCCCGCTACGGCCAGCCCAACCCCCACGCCGAGCAGCGTAACACTGACGAACCCGACGGCTGCTTTGTGGAACGTGAACGTGCCCGACAAAACGGCGGCCAGGGCAAACCGGAAGACAACAAGGCTCGACGCGTCGTTGATCAGGCTCTCACCCCGCAGCAGGCTCATCACTCGTTTGGGCGCCGATACGCTTTGCAGTACCGATTCGGCCGCAACGGCGTCAGGCGGGGAGATGATCCCGCCCAGCAGAAAACCCAGCGCCAGCGTAAAGCCCGGAATCAGCATGGACGACACATAGGCTACGGCCGTCGCGGTGAATAGCACCAGCCCAAAGGCCATGACCAGAATGATGCGTCGCCAGCGCCAGAGTTACCTCCACGGCATGTACCAGGCGGCTTCGTAGAGCAGGGGTGGTAGAAACAATAGAAAAATCAGCTCCGGGTCGACGCTGATTTGGGGAATACCCGGAATCAGGCTCAATATCAGCCCGCTGATGACCAGAAATATGGGCGTTGAAATGCGCAGTCGCTGCCCCAGCATCACAAACAACGTGACTGCCAACAGCAGCGACAGGGAGAGTAGAAGGGGTTCGTGCATAGTGCGTTACGTGACCGACCAGTAAAAATAGCAGACGAAGGCAACGAAGCAAGGGTATTGCCCGGCTGATCGGCTACTGATCACGCGCCAACGGTTTTGGCGTTGCCTACCAGCCAAATAGTATTACCGGACTGACGAAAAGTAGGCGTCGACCAGCCTGAACGCGTCGGCGGGTTCGTTGGCACAGGTTTCGCAAAACGTACCCACCCCGTTGACCGGCCCTTCGTAACCGAGCTTAAACAGCTTTCGGTAACGCCCATCCTGACTGGTCATAACCAACCGTTCACCGGCTCTATCCCGACGAATCATGTATGGTTGCGACACGCCGGGCATCCTGACCAGCAGCACCCGCTGCCCATTCACCGATTTTACGCCAACGGGTTGTAGCCGGACACCGTCTTCGTGCTGTTTGTAAGCATAGGTCAGCACCGATCCCGCTTTAGTTTTCTCGAAGGATAGTTTTTCCCAATCGGGGGATGCGCAGTCGCCGACCATAAAGAAGGCGCTGGTCTTTTCCTGCGCCAGCGTTGGACGGGAAAGAAGTGTCAGGCAGACAGTGAGTAGTGAGAAAATGGGGCGGAGGAAAGTCATGATACGGTTCAGAATTGCTGCCCACGTACGATAGTCAGGCCGATCTGACCGGCATGGTAGGCGTTGTGATACAGCACATGTGAGAACAAACGCATGCGTGAAACGGTCCCGAAGAAAGGCGTATCGATCGGGTCAAGCCAGGCGCTGTCGGGCGTTTGGTCAATATAGGCACGGAAGCGTTCGTAGCCCTGCTCAATCAGTTGTCGGCTACCGGCAATATCCTCGCCCTGACCGGTATCCTGCTGTCTCATTGTCGTATTCTGAACCGTTGTTGGTAGGCCGAAAAAATGACCGAATAGCATAAACATCTCGCCCGTATGGCGAAGTATAAACCCTGCCGAAGCGGCCTGCTGATTCAGGCGAAGGGTTCCGTTTTCGGGTGTTACGGTATCAAAAGATGACCAGCACGTTGTCTGGCTCTGGGCCAGCATGTCGAGCAAGAGTTGTTTTTGCATGGTGAAATAAACTGAATCGCCTGAAAAAATACGGGCTGACTTTCTGAAAAAGCCAGCCCGTATCGGCGATCTACTACTTTTTAGGCGTCACTTTTACCTCGCTGATTGCCGTGTCGCCACCGGCCGATGCACTATCAGGAGGTGCCTGCTGACCCATCATTGGGTCGCTGCCCGTGGTGTCGCCCTGCCGACCCATGAAGCCCATGGAGGTATCGGTCGATGAGTTGGTTGTTTCTTCGTTTTTCTTACTCGAACAGCTGGCCAGCGAGCCGACCGTACCGGCAAGCGTGCTGAGAATCAGGGCCTGCACCAGGAGGTTTTTTCCATTGCGTATCATGCGTATAACGTGAGTTAGTGTTCAGGTATAACCCCAGAACACTCCGGTAGTTCGCAAAGGCCCGTTGGCTGTTTTACTCCGGTTTTGCTTCACTCCCCGTCCCGACCCGTCGGACCGCCCTGAAGGGGGTGAGGACTTGGCAGTGACTTCTCCCTCTTCAGGGGGACGGGGGGTAAAACCAACGAATACGGGTTACCTCTTCGGATTGCCCGACGAACCACCAGCACTTGCAGGCGGCTGCGTTGTTTTTTCCGTCGAAGCCGCCGATGCGCTCATCGGTTCGCCTTCCTTATCCAGTTCGATCACTTCATAGCCCAACCGTTTCAGGCCGGGTTCGATCAGCTTTTTGTTACCCACAACCGTGATAATCATTTTATCGACGGGTAGCTGCTTCTTCGCAATCGCGTCGACTTCGGCTTTCGTGATCTTCTTCAGGATATCGCTTTGCTGCTCTACGAAATTGCGGGGCAGGTTGTAGTCGATGATCCGGTTGAGGAAATACGCTTTCTGAATTGGCGTTTCGTAACGCAGCGCGTCGCTCTGGCCGAGCGAGCTTTTCACGAAGGCCAGTTCCTGATCCGTAATACCCGACTTACCGTAGTTGGTGATTTCCTTGATAAACTCGACTACTGAGCAGTCCGTCGTCGCGGCTTTTACGCCAGCCTGCGCCGTAAATGGCCCTGCCGTGTGGGTGCTCGAAAAGCGCGAGTTGGCCCCGTAGGTGTAGCCTTTGTCTTCGCGCAGGTTCATGTTGATGCGGCTGTTAAACGCACCCCCCAGCATGTAGTTGGCCAGCCCGGCGCGGTAGTACTCACCGGTTGCGTCGTAGGGCATGCTGGTCAGGTACCCGATCCGAATTTCTGACTGAGCCGCCTGATCTTTATCAATCAGGTAGATGCGGGTCTTGTCGATTTTTTTGGTAGCCGCTTCTTTCGGCATGTCGACCGGCTTAGCCTGCCACTTGGTCAGGAAGGCAAGTTTCGGCATTACGTCTTTCTGCTCCAGATCACCGACTACAACCAGATTGGCTACCGACGGCGATACGTAGGCTTTGTAGAAGGCTTTTACATCATCAAGCGTAATCGATTCGACCGTCTTGACCGTGCCGCTTGTTTGTATCCCGCGGATGCTGTTGCCGTAGAGCAGTTTGTTGTAGGCTTTGTTGGCAATGACGACCGGCTGCGTGCTCTGGTTGCCGATCAGTTCGATCTGCTGTTTCTTCAAACGGTCGAAATCGTCCTGCGCAAACTTGGGGCGCAACAGCTTTTCTTCGACCAGTGCCAGCGTCGAATCAAGGTTTTTCACCATCGATTCAATCGATATGTTAATCTCTTCGGTACTGGCCCGAATGTCGATGCTACTACCCAGCTTTTCGAGTTTGGTGTTCAGTTGCTCATTGGTAAATCGCTGCGTTGCTTCGTTCATCAGCGCGGCCGTCAGCTGGGCGATACCGGCTTTCGACGGATCTTTGGCTTCCAGCAGGTGTCCGCCTTTGATCGTTAGCAGCATCGTTACGGTTGGTACTTCGCTGTTGCGCGTGCCGATTACCTTGATACCATTGGCCAGCCGGTCGATCCAGAACGGCGGTACCTTCAGAGCGGGGTTCGGGCCGGGGCCGGGCTTCGTGCTGCGGTCGAACGAGTCTTTCGCTTTGGCGTATTTCAGCCCGTTGTAGCCGTAGTCGGGGGCTTTGTAATCGGCCGTCGACGCGGTGTAGTTGTCAGGTTTCGACACGATGTCGGCCTTGCCTTTGGGGTACACCGTCAGAATCACGGCGTTTTTGCCTTTGATGTACTTGTTGTACACCCGCATCACGTCGGCTTTGGTCACGCTGCTGTACCGCTTCAACTCCTGCGGCAGGTAGTTGGGGTTGCCCAGAAAGGTTTGGTACTGCGCCAGCTGCGACACCTTGCCCGACACGCTCGACAGCCCGTCGATCAGCTGCGCTTCGCGGGTGGCGCGAAACTGCGCGATGTCGTCGTCGGTAGCTCCGCGCTTTTCAAACTCGGCCAGCGTCTGCCGCACGAGGGCTTCGGTGCTGTCGAGTTTTTTGCCGGGATACGGCAGAATCGTCATGGTTAGCTGACCCGACAGCTCCGTTGCCGGATGACCTGCGTTGGCCTGAACGGCCTGCTGGGTCTTGACCAGGTTCTTATAGAACAGCGAGCTTTTGCCACCGCCCAGAATCTCGGCCAGCGCATCGAGCGGAGCCTCATCGGCGTCGTAGTTCGGTACGGTTGGGTACACGATCTGGAGCATCGGGAACCGGATGTTGTCTTCGTACGACACGTAGCGGTCTTTATCGAGCATCGGCGACTGTACCTGTGTTTTCGACACTTCGGGGCCGCGTGGTATCGAGCCAAAATACTTCTCAGTCAGGGCCAGTACCTGCTTCGGCGACACATCGCCACCAACCGTCAGCACGGCATTATTGGGGCCGTACCAGCGCAGGAAGAAGTTTTTCAGATCATCGACGTTCACCCGGTTCAGGTCTTCGATATAGCCAATCGTCAGCCACGAATAGGGGTGTCCGTAGGGGTACAGCGTCTTGGCGACGTACTCACTCGACAAGCCGTAGGGGCGGTTATCGTAGTTCTGTCCGCGTTCGTTTTTCACCGTTGCGCGCTGAATCTCGAATTTCTTCTGCGTGACGGCATCGAGCAGGAAACCCATCCGGTCGGCTTCGAGCCAGATAGCGCGTTCGAGCTGATTGCTGGGTAGTGTTTCGTAGTAGTTGGTGCGGTCGCGGTTGGTCGAGCCGTTGAGCGTACCGCCCGACTCCGTCACAATTTTGAAATGCTCATCGTCGGCCACGTGGTCGGACCCCTGAAACATCATGTGCTCGAAGAAGTGCGCAAACCCCGACTTACCGATCTCCTCCCGCGCCGACCCGACGTGGTAGGTAACGTCGACGTGAACGACGGGGTCGGAATGGTCTTCGTGAACGACGAGCGTCAGCCCATTCGGCAGTACGTATTTTTCGTAGGGAATGACAAGCTCATTTCCCTGCCGGGTCACTTTCTCGACGAGTTTCGCCTGCGAAAAAGCTACCCCTGCCGATAGCAGCCACACGGCCGTCAGTCGGGTTAAAAAGCGGAAGGACATGGTGATAGATTGGGTTGATAAGCCCCTAATCTACGAAGAAAAGCTATGTCCTATGTAGGGTATTACATAAGTGGAAGATGCTACTATTCTTCCGTAATCTGTCATGCTATGCAGCGTAGCTGCCAACGTGCCGATCACTTCAGGATTCGATCTTCGCAGACAGATTATACCAAAATTTGTCGCAAACGTAACAATAAACCTGTGTGGTTTATTGTTACGTTTGCAGTACTATGATTATCCGCTTTGCTACCCAGCAATTAGAAGATTGGTTTGTCGGTGATTATCAGGGTAAACAGCCTTTCAGCGAAGCGGTGCTCAGAGCCTACCAGAAGACGATTCGCAAACTGGATGCGGCAGGTAGTCTGGCTATACTGCGGTAGAGCAAATCGCTGAACTTTCATCCATTGAAACGAGATCTGGAAGGCAAATATGCAGTACGGGTTAACATGCAGTATCGTGTCATTTTTTCGATTGATGAAGAAGGTGAGATTCAGGTACTATTGATCGAACAGCTAACCGACTACCACTGATGATACTCAATCGTAAAGGAGAGGAGATTTTTGCTGCACATCCCACGCATCCGGGAGAGCTGCTCGCTGACGAGCTGGAAACCCGTCAGATGACTCAGAAGCAGTTGGCTACCCAGACAGGTGTGAGCGCAACGTTTATTTCCGAGTTGATTCGGGGTAAAAAAAGTGTTTCAGTCGCAATGGCACTGAAGCTGGAAGCCACATTGGAAATAGATGCTTCTTTCTGGTTAAACGCCCAGCGCAACTACAACCGAGATCTGGCTTATCAGAAAGCAAAGCAGGAGATGAACCGGCTTAATGTGCCCGAAGCCAGACAGCGGGAATTGCTCAAAGCCGTGGCTGCATAAGCAGTAGTCGTATGGCAACGTTGTGCTCAGCAGCTAAAGCGGCCGGAAAATAGGGCGCCCGTGGTTCAGTGCGTTATGCACATGTTCGCTACTTCATATCCCCAATATTCGTCCAGTAGAGATACACGAACAGCAGGCTGAAGAAGACGCCGAAGGACACGTTGAGGGCACCAAACCCGGCCAGAATAACGGGCAGAATCAGCCCGACGGCGACACCGGCTACGTAGACCCAGAAACCGACTCGACGCAGGCGAAACATCAGGATGGCACCGATCAGTGTCAGGCTGGAGTAAAGAAGCTGGGCGATGGCTAAGGGCTGAATCAGAGCGGGGTCGCTGGGCATGGGTACGTCGCCCGACGAGCGATCTTCAAAATAGGCCTTCTCCTTTTTCTTCCTGTCGTCGGGGAGTGGCTTCCGCGTGATGGCGGTAGTTTCGGCTACCCTCTGCATATTGGACAGAGAGACGATGGATAAAAAGAGATCCTTGGCGCAGCTGAGAAAAGTCAGAATGCAAAGGATGGTCAGGAATTGAGATCGCATGGTCAAAAATACGGACATACGCCGAATTGACCCGCCCTCAATTCGTGACAGACTTGGAAAACCTTATTTTCGCGCAGGGGTTCCTCTACCATACACTAACATTAAACCGAACTCCCTACTCATAAATGACGATTCAGGAAATCACCGAGCAGGTTCGCCGGAAAGCGGCCAACGCAACGCCCTTCGAAGCCACGGCTAAAATTGTAACCGATCAGGGTGTCGTATACGTAGATGGCAATCAGTCGCCCGTCGCCGTATCGAACGACGACAAACCCGCTGACTGCGAATTGCAGGTCAGCGTCGATAATCTGGTCAAGCTCGGCACGGGCGATCTGAACCCAATGATGGCTGTCATGTCGGGTAAGCTAAAGGTTAAAGGCGATATGGGTATCGCGATGAAGATGGGTCAGATCATGGGTTAATTGACTTGTTAGTTGATCGATTTGTGTTTTTAGGTGATTTTGTCCGGTAGATGCGCTAGCTTGCGTAGCTGCCGGACACATACAATGGCCCGGCCATGAAAATCACGAATTACGACAACGCCAACCGCTTCGTCCGCCGGGACTACAACGGGGGATACAGCTTATAGGGGTTTACGGTTTTCGGTATACGGTGTGTGATTCAATCGAAAACCATAAACCATCACGCTGTAATCCGAAAAATTGTGGACGTTTCGATGGTGCTGTCGGACGTCGTAGTAGCCTCGCAACTGCCGACGAGTTCAAACGGTACGTAGTCGATAAACTCGCGCAGATTGGTGAAATAGTCGGTGCCGTACTGTTGCGTGCCTTTATAGAACACCAGGTTGTTGATGAAGTATTTGCCCGCAAACTGCTCCGCCATGATGGCGAACAGCTCATCGAGTTGGGGCAGCACGTACCACGTTAGTTCGGCAAACAGAATGGCGTCGTGCTTAGGATAGTTGGCGATGTTCATCACATCATCGACGGCGAATGTCAGGTGCGGAAAGAGCGCCCGGGCTTTGTCGACGGCAGTAGGGGAGGTTTCAATTCCCTGCGGCACGATGCCCGTCTGCCGGTAGATTTCCTGCGAATAGTAGCCCAAACCGCTGCCACACTCCAGGACCGATTGAATCCCGAATTTTTTGATGTGGAAGATACCGGCCTGCCGGGCGTAGGGGTTCGGTTGCTGATCCTGCATCCAGGGTTGGTCGAACTGCTGATACATCTCGTCAAACTGCCCAACAAACTGCCCGTCTTTGATAACGTAGTCGTGATAAGTCGCCATTCACACTTAAAAAGTTAGTTACTTTAATAACTTTTTAATCTGCGGGATAGTCTTCATTTGCTTTGAAACTTTCTGAACGGGAAACAAAAACGCGTTCGGATGGCAGCACCCGAACGCGTTGAAAGGACTGGCTAGACAGTCTTTATTCTATCCAGATCGTCTTGGCGTTGACGAATTCTTTCATACCCAGCTCCGACAGTTCGCGCCCGAAACCCGACATCTTGATGCCGCCAAAGGGCACCCGCGCATCCGACCGCATCAAACCATTAACAAACACCGACCCTGCCTGAATCTGACGAGCCAGTCGGTTTGCCTTGTCGATGTCCTGTGTCCACAACGCTGAACCCAATCCGTAGCGCGACTGATTCGCCAGTCGTATAGCGTCGGTTTCGTCTTTCGCGGTGATGATAACGGCCAGCGGGCCAAAGGTTTCGTCGTCGAATGCGGCCATGCCGGGCTTTACATTATCGAGCAGCATTGGCCGGACGTTGCAGCCGTCAGCGTCGATCGTATCAGTCAGGAGTTTCGCCCCTTTGGCGATGGTATCGTGGGCCTGTTTGAGAATGCTTTCGGCCAGATCAAGCCTAGCCATCGGTCCCATCGTTGTACTGTCGTCGGTCGGGTCGCCCTGTTTGATGGCCTCGATGTGGTGCAGCACCCGTTCCATAAACGCTTTCTTCACCGACTTTTCAACAATGAACCGCTTGGCCGCGATGCAGCTTTGCCCGGCGTTCTGCATCCGCGACTTCACGGCCGTTTCGGCGGCTTTGTCCAGATCGGCGTCGGCCAGCACGATCAGGGCGTCGGAACCGCCCAATTCGAGCACTGATTTTTTAATCTGACTACCGGCAATCTGCGCCACCGACGCGCCCGCTTTCTCACTACCCGTCAGCGTCACGGCTTTTACCCGCCAGTCGGTGAGCACGTCTTTTACAGTATCGGTTTCAATGAGCAGGTTCTGAAAGACACCGTCGGGCAAGCCGCTTTCGCGAAAAATTGTTTCGATCGCCTGCGCGCAGCCCATCACGTTTCCGGCGTGTTTGAGCAGCCCGACATTCCCCGCAATCAGGCCCGGAATGGCAAAGCGCATAGCCTGCCAGAACGGGAAATTCCACGGCATAATGGCCAGCACCGGCCCCAGTGGCTGATAGCTTACAAGACTGCGCTGGGCATCGGATTCGATAACCTGATCGGCCAGAAACGTTTCAGCTTTGTCGGCATAAAAGGTGCAGGCCACTGCGCACTTCTCGACTTCGGAAACGGCTTCCTTGAGCGTCTTGCCCATTTCTGCGGTAATCAGATCGCCAAGATCCTGCTTGTGCGCCAGCATGTAGTCGCCCGCGTTGCGTAGGTGCTGGGTGCGGTCGGAGAGGGGAAGGGCCGACCAATCGGTGAAGGCGTGGTCGGCGCGGGCGAGCTTGCGTTCGAGTTGAGCCGCGCTATCGACGCGGTACGTTTTCAGCTTCCGCTGATTATATGGATTGATGGACGTGAACATGATACCGTGGTTTTAGGGGCTGACCTGGTGAAAGGCGCGCTACGCACAAAACCAGTCTGGTACGCCTACTGTTCTTCCCGGCCCAGCGCCGTAACCAGCTCAACCATGGTGCTGATGAATGCTTCCATACGGTCGTGCCCGACAATACCGTCGAGTTTAACCCGGACCTTATCGATGCATTGCCGAACATCCATCAGCAGATCTTTACCACGATCGTCAAGGAAAATAACGCTCGACCGCGAGTCGTCTGGGTTCTTGGTGGTGTAGATATACTTCTCTTTCTCCAGCAGGCTGACCATTTTACTCATCATCTGCTTGGTAACGTTCGCCCGCTTGGCCAGCTCATTGTTCGTGGTGCCCTGTTCTTCGATGTTCGAGATGACCATCATATAGCTCATCTTGAAGTCAGCATAGCCCAGGTTGTTGAGCTGCGGTTCCATGTGATTGTCGATGTACCGCTTCAACTGCCAGAATAGCCGACCCACGGCCCGTTGACGAATGGCCCGCAACTCTGCGAAATCGAATTCCTTTTTAGCTTTTTCCACGATTAAACTAAATCTTACGACGATCAGCGAGCCAATCATCGACTTTTTTTTGTACAAATATAGTCAACCTGATTGACTTTATCTGTTCTCATTATACATTTGCACCGCATTAGTCAAACAGGTTGACTAGTTAAAAGGTTATTGCAAAAACAAACGCAACCTAGTAAACCGGACCCCCATGGCAACGGATACATACAACCAAGTTGAAGAGAAGAGTGCTGTAAAAACGTATTTACCGCGCATCATTATTGCCATCGTGCTGATCGTCGGCGCGTATTTTGGCTATCAGGCCTACCACCACGGTCAACTGTATGAGTCGACCGACAACGCGCAGATCGAAGGCAACACGGCCCCCGTACTGGCCCGCGTGGCCGGGTACGTGCAGACGGTTGACGTCAAAGATTACGCAACCGTAAAACAGGGTCAGCCGCTCGTAACCATTGACCCACAGGAATACGATGTGGCACTGGCGCAGGTACAGGCCGACTACCAGCAGTCGCTGGCGGATCTGGCAACGGCCCGGGCCGATCTGCAAAACGCACAGGCCAACGCTGGCAACGTAGCGCAGAACCTGCGGGTAGCCCAGTCGAATGCGGCCGTGCAGGCGGTTCGGCGCGATAAGGCCCAGGCTGACCTGAAACGGGATCAGAACCTGTATCAGGCCCAGTCGCTGACGCAGAAACAACTGGAAGATTCGCGTAACACGGTCGACGTGCAGGCAAAGCAGTACCAGGCTAACGAAGCACAGATTGCGCTGGCCCGCAGTTCGCAGGGGATCGCGTCGGCGGGTATCGCCAGAGCGCAGGCCAACATCGAGAAAATTCAGGCCGTGTTGAAGGTGAAACAGGCGGCCATCGACGCTGCCAAACTCAAAGTCGGTTACGCCCGGCTGACAGCCCCGATCAGCGGTAAAATTGGCCGGAAAAACGTAATTGTGGGGCAGTATGTGCAGCCCGGACAGACGCTGTTCACGATCGTCGATGATTCGGTATTCTGGGTAATTGCCAACTTCAAGGAAACCCAGCTGGCGAACATGCAGATCGGTCAGCCGGTCGATGTCAAGGTTGATGCCTACCCTGATCTCAAGATCGAAGGCCGCGTGGCTTCGCTGGCCGACGCTACGGGTGCCCGCACGGCGCTGCTGCCTCCCGACAACGCATCGGGCAACTTCGTTAAAATAACCCAGCGCGTTCCGGTGAAGATCGAGATCGTGAACCCGGAAAAATACAAAAGCAAGCTGCGCGCCGGATTGAGCGTCGACGCTGAAGTTCGCGTAGCTAACTAGGAGTTGTAGGGTTGTAAAGTTGGATAGTTGTAGAGTTGGCTGACGCGCCCTGTCTGACAACAGATAGGCTGACGCGTCCCAGCGTGGAACCGCAACTACAACATTAAAACTCTACAACCATCCAACTCTACAACTTCAAAGAAAAATGGCTCAACAATCTGGATTTGGTCGGTGGATCGTCGTGATTACGGCGGTTTCGGCGGCTATCATGGAACTGATCGACACGTCAATCGTGAACGTCGGTCTGAACGACATTGCCGGAAACCTGGGGGCTACCATCGAAGACGTATCGTGGGTTGTTACTTCCTACGGTATCGCCAACGTGATTGTGATTCCGATGACGGGTTTCCTCCAGAAATACTTCGGGCGGAAGAATTACTACATCGGCTCGATTATCCTGTTTACGCTGGCGTCGTATGGTTGCGGTATCTCGACCGACCTTTGGACACTCGTTTTCTTCCGGTTCTTACAAGGCGTAGGCGGTGGGGCGTTGCTGTCGACCTCGCAGGGGATCATGTTCGACGCTTTTCCGCCCTCGCAGCGGGCTACCGCGTCGGCCCTGTTCGGACTCGGTATCGTATTGGGACCGACGTTTGGCCCTACGCTGGGCGGCTATATCATCGATAATTTCCACTGGAGCTGGATGTTCTACATCAACGTTCCGGTCGGGATTCTGGCGGTATTTCTGAGCCTGACTTACGTCGAGAAAAAGCCCGACGAGATCGACATCGATCGGCGGCAGATACGCATCGACTACTTCGGAATTATCCTGCTGACCGTCGGTGTCGGGGCGTTGCAATACGTGCTGGAGCGGGGTGAGTCCGACGACTGGTTCGACGACAACGTGATTATATACCTGACCGGTGCGGCCGTTGTGGCGATACCGCTCTTTATCTGGTGGCAGCTCTACGGCACACGGTCGCCGGTGCTTGATCTGCGGGTGTTGAAAAACACCAATCTGGCGGTCGGGGCTATCCTGCTGTTCGTTGTGGGGTATGGGCTGTTTACGTCGGTGCTGCTCTACCCGCTGTTTGTGCAGCGAATCATCGGCTTTACGGCGACTAAGACCGGTACGATGCTGATTCCAGGTGGGGCCATTGCTGCGTTCTGTTTTCCGCTTGTCGGTAAAATTCTCAGCAAGGGCGTGTCGCCCCGGTACGTGGTGATGGCGGGTTACGTCGTATTTGCCACGTTTTGCTTCATGATGTCGACGTACAACGCTGAGACGCAGGACCCCGATTTTCTGAAGGCACTACTCGTTCGGGGTGTCGGGCTGGCGCTGGTCAACGTACCGCTCATCAACTCGTCAGTGTCGACGCTGGCGGTGGCCGAATTGCCTACGGGTATTGCCATCACCAACATGATGCGGCAACTGGGCGGGGCGTTCGGGGTAGCCATCACGAACACGTACGTTACGCAGCGGGCCGCCGTCCATCGCGGTGATCTGATCGTGAATACATCGCCGGAGAATCCGCTGTTTACCGACCGGATCAATGCGCTGACACAGGGCCTGGCATCAAAAGGCATCAACGCGCTGGACGCTGTAACGGGTGCGTATCGCAACCTCGACCTGATTATTCAGAAACAGTCGCTGATGCTGGCCTACCTCGACACGTTCAAGCTGGCGGGGCTGTTCTTCGTCGTTTCGTTTCCCCTACTATTCTTTATCAAAAATCGCAAAATGGACGCGGCCACCGCGAAGGCCGTCGCCGATGCAGCGCACTAAAGGCTAGTTTGAGGTTTAAGGTTTTGTGTTCAAGGTTGGCATAATGAACGGCCGCCGGAGGAACACTAAACAGTAGACCTCAAACCTTAAACCGACTAAAATGAAACTCTCCATACTTACCATTCTTTCCCTGTTGACGGCTGGTTTGGTGCGGGCGCAAACGCAACCCACCGACCTGACTTTACCGGGTGACCTGCGGACGCTGATTCAGCAGGCCAACACGAACTATCCGGTGCTGAAACAACAGCAGCAATTGATTCAGGCCGGTGAAGTGCGGGTCGATATTGCCCGCACGGCGATGCGCCCACAGGTCAACCTGAACGGCTCGTACACGTACATCACGCCGGTACCGAGTGTGACCTTCCCGATCAACGGGACGGAAGCGGTGCTGAAATTGGCTCCGAACAACAACATCAACGGCAACGTATCGGTCGGGCAGACGATTTACGATTTTGGCCGCACCGACGCAGCGATCAAGCAGGCTGCTGATAACGTACAGATTCTGCGCCGGAATTTTGAACTGACTCAGCAGACAATCGGGTATCAGGTGGCGGCTGCATACTACGGCATCGGTTACCTGCAACAGGCGATCATCGTGCAGGATTCGGTTATCCGGACGGCGGGTGCCAATGTGCGGTTACTCTCTCAGCGACTGCAAAACGGCGACGCCCTGCCGTATGACGTGCTGACGCAGCAGGTACGCGTAAAAGCATCGACCAACCGCAAAATTGAACTGCAAAATCAGCTTGAACGACAAATTGCCCAGCTAACCTTCCTGACGGGAAATGCTAACATTGATATAAGTCAGGCTGCACAGCAGTTCAAGCTGGGCATGACGACGGCGGCCGTATCGCTGTTCGACGTAAACGGGCAATTGCAGTCGGCGGCTGCGGGAAATAAAGAGGTGCTGTTGGCGCAGGATCGGGTGAAGGCGGCCGAAACGGATATTCTGGTGACGAACAAAGCCGGGATGCCGAACTTTGGCTTCAGCGGTACGGCCGGTTACAAAAACGGCTATCCGCTGAACGTCGAGCAACTACGGTCGAACGTAGCCGCCGGTGTCGCGCTGACGATTCCATTGTATGCCGGTAAGCGGTATCAATTGCAGAATCAGGCGGCCCAACTGAACCTGAACGCCAGCCGGTACGCTGTAGAAACGGCCAATGCGCAGCTTCGGCAGAACATTGCTTTACTGAACGCTGATATTCGCAGCAACCAAACCCGGCTGGCCAACCTCGAAACGCAGGTGCTGCAATCGAGGCAGGCACTCGACATTGCCAACGCTCGTCTGCGAAACGGTGTCATCACGAACGTAGAGTTGCAAAGTGCCGAAACGGGCGTCGAAGAAGCTGAACTTGGTCGTTTAACGTTTCAATATCAGTTGCTATTGAACCAGTTGGAGTTGAAGCGGCTACTCGGCGAGTCGTTGTAGTAGAATCGAATAACCCCTAAATCCCCTGAAGGGGACTTTGCTCGCCTATGAACAAAGTCCCCTTCAGGGGATTTAGGGGTTATTTCGTCCTGGTAAACTACGGCTCCATCGCTACCAGCGACGTGCCGCGCAGTACCGGAATAACGTCGTAGAGGTCGTGTTGCAGGCAGTAGGTGATATCTTTCTGAATGCCCAGCTTTTGCAGCCGCCGGATGTGCGACGCGTTCGCCATAAAACCGATCAGGTTATCTTTCCCCTGCTCATACAGCCGACCCGCCATAATGGCGCTATCCTCGGCTAGTGCGTAACTGGTTTTGAGTCGTTCGACCAGGGCTCCGGCAAACAGCGTATCTTCCAGGTTGACCCGGCCTTTCCAGCCAGCACAAAGCACCAGCACATCGTATGGTTCGGTGCGTAGGTAGCTGGCAATGGCTTCCAGATTCAGGAACGACCCGACCAGCACTTTCACCGCCGACCGCGATTTGGTAATGGCCAGCGTACCGTTGGTCGTGGTCATCGCCACGTCGAGGCCCCGGATACGCTCGTCCATATACGTGAACGGCGAATTGTCCAGCTCGAAGCCTTCTACCTTCTGCGCGTTTCGCTCGGCAGCCGCCAGAAAACCGCGTTCCTGATAGCGCTGGCACTCTTCAATGGTTGCAACAGGAACGATGCTCTTCACGCCGTAGGCGAAGGCCGTAACCATGCAACTCGTCGCCCGGAACACGTCGGCCACAACCACGATGGTATTTTCCATGCGGTGCAGGTCGAGCAGGTCAGGCGTTAAACAGACGTCAATTTGTTTCATAGTGGGTGTTAATGTGAACTGTGATTCTTATGATTACACAGATTGCCCTGATTCAAAAGAAAAAAAGAAATCATAGTCCATCAGCGTAATCATAAAAATCACAGTTCAGACAATCACAGAAAAATCAGCGAACGAAAGGGAGTTTAACGACTTCGGCCTTGAGCAGTTTGTCGCGGACTTTGATATAGATGGTGCTGCCGGGTTTGCTCAGCGCAGTTGGGACGTAACCCAGACCGATGCCTTTACCCAGCGTCGGCGACTGTGTACCCGATGTAACGTCGCCGATCGTATTACCGTCGGCGTCGGCGATTTCGTAGTGGCCACGTGGAATCCCCCGGTCGATCATGGTGAAGCCGACGAGTTTGCGAGGGACGCCCTGCTCTTTCTGCTGCTTCAAAACGTCGGCGTCGATGAAGTCGTGGGTGAATTTCGTAACCCAGCCAAGTCCCGCTTCGATGGGGGAGGTTTCGTCGGTAATGTCGTTGCCGTAGAGGTTGTAGCCCATTTCCAGCCGCAGCGTGTCGCGCGCACCCAGGCCAATGGGTTTGATACCGTAAGGCGCACCCGCTTCCATAATGGCGTTCCAGACGGATTCGGCCTGATGGTTCGAGACGTAAATCTCAAAGCCACCCGCCCCCGTGTAACCCGTTGCCGATACGATCACGTTGGCGCAACCCGCGAAGTTGGTTTTGACGAATGTGTAGTAGCCAATAGCGTCGAGGTTCTCCTCGGTCAACGACTGCATGGCTTTGGCGGCCATCGGCCCCTGCACGGCGAACAGGCTCATGTCGTCGGAAATGTTGATCATCTCCACCGCCCCGTCGGTGTTGTACTGACTGATCCAGTTCCAGTCTTTGTCGATGTTCGACGCGTTGACGACTAGCATATACTCGTGCTCGTTAATACGATATACCAGCAGATCGTCGATGATACCGCCTTTGCCGTTGGGCAGGTAGCTGTACTGTACCTTGCCGTCGTAGAGCGCGTGGGCGTCGTTGGCCGACACGCGGTTGATCAGGTCGATCGCGTGTTCGCCCTTGAGTATAAACTCGCCCATGTGCGACACGTCGAACACGCCAACGCTGTTGCGGACGGTATTGTGCTCATCCAGATCGGATGAATAGCGAACGGGCATTTCAAAACCCGCAAACGGTACGATCTTCGCACCGGCCTGTTGATGAGTTGAATGAAGGGGAACTTGCTTGAGCGACATGAGCACTACGGTTATCCCACAAAGGTACAAATCGATTGCCTTTGTCCTGAACTGTGATTTTCTTGATTGTCTGAACTGTGACCGTCTTGAACTTTGATTTTTGTGATTTATTGATTTCGCTGATTCAAAGGAAAAATCATAGCCCATCAGCGTAATCACACGAATCACAGTTCAGATAATCTTGAACTATGATTCGTGTGATTCATTGATTACCCAGATTCACGAGGAAAAAGAAATCACAGCCCATCAGCGTAATCAGTGAGAATCACACGGGGCCGCCCGGCGGTTCAAGACAATCAAACATTACTATGACGCCTATCTCTCCTCGTCGACTTAAAGCAATTCTGGGTGGTTCCGTTGGTAACCTGGTCGAGTGGTACGACTGGTACGCGTATTCGGCCTTTGCGCTGTATTTCTCTGGGGCCTTCTTTCCCGCTGGTGATGCTACCGCGCAGCTACTCAACACGGCAGGCATTTTCGCGCTGGGCTTTCTGATGCGACCCATCGGTGGGTGGTTGTTCGGTACGTTGGCCGACCGGATCGGGCGGAAACGGGCCATGACGACATCGGTACTGCTGATGTCTGTGGGATCATTGCTGATTGCCTGCATTCCGACGTATGCGTCGATTGGGCTGGCGGCTCCGGCGGTGCTGCTACTAGCCCGGCTGCTTCAGGGGCTGAGTGTCGGGGGCGAATACGGCGTGTCGGCGACCTACCTGAGTGAAATGGCGACGCCCGACCGTCGCGGTTTTTATTCCAGCTTTCAGTACGTGACGCTCATTGGCGGGCAACTCATCGCGCTCGGCATACAACTGATCCTGCAAAAACTGCTGCTGACAGAAGACCAACTTCACGACTGGGGCTGGCGCATTCCGTTTGTCATTGGCGCAATTCTGTCGGTCGTGGCGCTGTACCTACGTCGGCACCTCGACGAAACGCAGGCATTCGAAGCCCAGCAGACTCAACCGCAGGAACGGAAAGGCACGGTGCGTGAACTGCTCCGCCATCCTAAAGCCGTGTTAACCGTTGTTGGTCTGACGCTGGGTGGTACGCTGGCGTTTTATACGTATACGACATACATGCAGAAATTTCTGGTCAACACGGTACACCTGACCAAAGGGCAATCGACGCTGATTTCGTTTTTGTCGCTGCTGATTTTTGCGGCTATGCAACCTTTGTTTGGCCTGCTCTCCGATCGTATCGGTCGTCGGCCCCTGCTGCTTGGTTTCGGTGTGTTTGGTACGTTGGCTACGGTACCGCTACTAACGGCGTTGAGCCACGCGTCAGGGCAGTGGGAAGCGTTTTTTATTCTGCTGCTGGCACTGATAATCGTCAGCGGTTACACGAGCATCAACGCCGTCGTGAAAGCTGAACTATTTCCGGCGGAAGTGCGGGCACTGGGTGTAGGGTTACCCTACGCACTGACGGTCGCTATCTTCGGCGGTACGGCTGAATACATCGCGCTGCTGTTCAAAAACCTCGGCCACGAATCGTACTTCTACTGGTACATCACCGGAGCCATCGCCATTTCGCTCGTCGTCTATCTGTTCATGGCCGACACCAAAAAGACGTCGAAACTCAACCAAGACCCGGTCTGACACGGGCTTACTCCAGCGCGAAATTGATCGGCAGGTTGTACTTGACCCGGACAGGCTCACCCCGCAACGCCCCGGGTTTCCACTTGCCACTCATTGCCTTTACGACCCGCAGGGCTTCCTGATCGATTGATGGCGAGATACCCTTGATTACTTCATAGTCGCATAGCGTACCATCGGTGCAGACAACGAAGCTGACGAAGACGCGACCCTCTTGCCCCTTTTTCTGAGCGTCGACGGGGTAG
Organism: Spirosoma rhododendri; assembly: GCF_012849055.1. Taxonomy (NCBI): domain Bacteria; kingdom Pseudomonadati; phylum Bacteroidota; class Cytophagia; order Cytophagales; family Cytophagaceae; genus Spirosoma; species Spirosoma rhododendri. Next base: position 2,047,232 of record NZ_CP051677.1, read on the forward strand.
CGTAGTGTGCGCGAGAGGAAGCTGCCAAGCCCCGGTATGCCGCCCGGAAACTCCGGTTGCTGTTCCCGAACCTTATAAACGACGGGGGCCTTGTCGGCCTTCTGCATCCGGCCAGACTGAAGCACACCCTTGTCGTACTGTTCCTCGTAGCTATATGAGCCGTCTTCATACCGGCCCATCCATTTGCCATGCTGCCGCCCGTTGAGGTATGAGCCGTGTTCGATATAAGTCGTTTTTCGCGACGAATCGGCGTAAGAGGTGCGGTTTGACGTGTAATCGACCGTGCCCGTGCCATCTTTCACTGTTTGTTTGCCCTCGGCGGTCCAGTACGCCAGTACCCGCGCCGGGCTTTCACTCGCCAGGTACGAGCCTTCATCCAGGCGAACCTGTCGTATCTGCCCACTGGGGTACCACGATGTCACGATGGTCTGATCATCGTCTTTGCGACCCGCTTCGGCTAGAAGCCCGTTCTCATGGTACTTACTCGGATAGCCAGTTTCGCGGCCGTTGTCGTAGCTCGTTACGCCAAGTAGTGTACCGTCTGTACTCAGTTCGTACACGTTATAAATCCACAGCTTATCGTTGCTTCGATAGCCAATTTTCTCCGTCGGCTTCCCCGATCGGGTGCTTTTTTCGCGTAGGAGCGGAAGGCGATTATCTTCAGTCCACTTGTTTTGGTTCTGCACATAAACAATCATATCACCATTGGGTAGCCCCAGGCTATCGAGCGAAATTTCCTGCCTGTACTTAGCTGTAGCGGGGTCGGTCGTTGCGCGCATATCTTCCCCGAAATAATAGATTCGCTTTCCGTCTTTGTAAGGAAATGGGGCCGATGTTGGAAACATGACGGGTACCATCACCGCCTGCCGGACCGGAACTGCTCCCTTCTTAGCCGGTTGCCACGCACTGAACAATTGGAATACACGCAGGGCTTCCCGGTCGAGGTCGGGCCGGAGCGATTTCAGCAGGGCGACCTCGGTGATGCGTCCGTCTGGCTCAACAACGCCTTTGACGAGTATGCGCCCGCCAATACCTTCCGACTCAGCCTGTATGGGCTTACGCAGATTAGCCTGCAAAAACGTAGTCAGGTACGACATGCCACCCCGGGGGACGGCCGCGCTGTCGACTTCGTAGTTCTGATAAACGGGCTGTTGGCTGAATCCGGCCAGCGAGAGAAACAAGCACAGACATAAGCAATAGATTAAGTTCATAGCGTGGTTGTTGAACGAACGGAAGTAAGCACTGAATTTAATTGGTAAGTGTGAAGTTGAGCGGCATGTGGTACTTAACCCGAACAGGCTCCCCGCGCTGAATACCCGGTTTCCATTTGCCGCTCGATCGTTTGACCACCCGTAACGCTTCCTGATCGATCGAGCCTGATACGCTTTTCAACACTTCGTAGTCGCACAGAGTCCCATCAGTGCAGACGGTGAAGCTAACAATCACCTGACCCTGCTGACCAGCCCGTTGCGCATCGGGTGGATAGCGAAGGTTATCGCTAATGAATCGGCCTAATCCCGGCATGCCGCCCGGAAACTCCGGCAGTTGCTCGTTTACGGTGTACGTCACCGGCTCTTTGCTGCCTGTGTGCGCTTTGCCAGACTGAAGCTTTCCCCGGTCGTAGAGTTCTTCATAACCGAAGGAGCCATCGGCGTAAGCCCCCGTCCAGAGGTCCTGCTGTAGTCCATCGAGGTACTCTCCGCGTTCAGTGTAAACAACCTGCCGGGACGGATCGGTATACGAAGTACGCATGGATTCGTAAGTCATTTTACCACTCCCATCGATGACGAGGTGCTGGCCGTCGGCAGTCCAGTAATTCTGTACCCGTTCGAGTTTGTACTGATTGTTAAACGAACCGGCGTCCAAGCGAATCTGCCGAATCTGTCCGTTCGGATACCAGGACGTAGTCATGGTGCGACCATTCTCCTCCTGGCTCGATTCCGCTACCAGTCCATTGCTATGATAACGGGTAGGATACCGTTCGGGGGCTACGTACAATGTCTTACCGACCAATGTGCCATCGCTGGCCAGGTCGTACACGTAATTGGTCCACAATCCTTGGTTGTTATGATAACCGACCGTCTCGGCTATTCTCGTCAGGCTATCAACGTTTCTGGCTTTCTGCCGTATCAGCGTGAGCCGATTGATCTTTGACCACCTGGTGCCTTTCTGCTCGTATATCAGCATATCACCGTTCGGAATACCCAGGCTATCAACCGGCGTTACCTGCTTGTAGGTAGCTGCTGCAACATCGGTTGTCCGTTTCATATCGGTTCCGAAGTAATCGGTGCGCTGCCCGTTTTCATATGGAAACGGTGCATTTCGCCCGAAGACGACGGGATACATCACCCGCTGCCGAACGGCAATTCCGCCTTTCTGGGCTGGTTTCCAGGCGTTGAACAGACCAAATACGCGCAAGGCTTCCCGGTCGAGGTCAGGGCGTAAGGACTTCAGTAACTTGACTTCGGTGATATGTCCGTCGGGTTCGACAACACCCTGAACCAGTACCCGCCCGCCAATGCCTTCCGATTCCGCTTGTATGGATTTGCGTAGGTTCGTTTGCAGGAAGACGATTAGGTAAGACATGCCACCTTTCGGCGTGGTGACACTGTCGACCTCAAATTCCTTGTAAATAGGCTGTTGGCCGAAACCAGCCAAAGAGAAGAGACAAAAAAGAAGGCTGTAGACAAATTTCATCGTGTGGTAAGGCAAACAGGCAGACCAATATAAGAGCCTTCCGTTGAGTGCTACAAGCAAACCAGGTAAACGAATGATGAAATAACATTGACAATTGACTAATCGGTTGTCGGTTACGGAGTGACTCTTACTTAATAAAAAATATTAAAATATAAGGCTGGTTTAATGCTCCGGGCGCCGGTCCCACCGATTTTGTGCGTATCATTCGGGATGAATCTATTGTCTGCTTCCCGATCGCTGGCCGTAACAGCTGGTCTGTCTTTATTTCTGTCGGTAACCCACGCGCAGAAACCAACCACCCCACTTTATAAAAACGCAGCAGCTCCGGTCGATAAACGCGTCCGTGACCTGCTTGGCCGGATGACTGTCGAGGAGAAAGTCGGCCAATTGTCGACGTTGCTGGGCTGGGAGATGTATCAGCGGCAGGGGAACAGCGTGTCGGCGAGCGAGAAGTTTAAACAGGCAGTTCAGACCCAGCATATCGGTATGCTCTGGGCAACCCTGCGCGCCGATCCCTGGACGCAGAAAACGCTGACTAATGGACTGAATCCGGTGCTGGCAGCCGAGGCTACCAATGCGTTGCAGAAATACGTCATCGAAAATACGCGGCTGGGTATTCCGATGCTGCTGTCGGAGGAATGCCCGCACGGGCACATGGCTATCGGTGCAACCGTGTTCCCAACCGCGCTGGGGCAGGGGAGTACCTGGAATCCGGCGCTGATCAAGCAGATGGCTACCAGCATTGCGCAGGAAGTTCGGCTACAGGGTGCTCACGACGGGTACGGCCCCGTACTTGATCTGGCCCGCGAACCGCGCTGGTCGCGGGTGGAGGAAACCTACGGAGAAGACCCCGTACTGAACACCCGCATGGGCGTTGCGATGGTAACGGGTTTTCAGGGAAGCCGCATCGACAGCGACATCAATATTATCTCAACGCTGAAACACTTTGCGGCTTATGGCGTACCCGAAGGGGGACACAATGGCGGCAGCGTGGCCACGGGTATGCGGGAGTTGTATCAGGTGTATTTGCCACCGTTCCGGGCTGCTGTAAAAGCGGGTGCCCGGTCGATCATGACGGCTTATAACTCCATCGACGGAGTACCCTGCACGGCCAATCCGTTACTGCTGAAAACCGTTTTGCGGAATCAATGGGGCTTTCAGGGCTTTTCGGTGTCTGATCTGGGTAGCATTTCGGGCCTGCACAGCAATCACCGCACAGCAGCCAACGCGACGGAAGCCGCTGCTCAGGCCATTAACGCCGGGCTGGACGCCGATCTGAGCGGGTACGGCTTCGGCAAATCGCTGCTGGATGCGGTGAAGCAGGGACTGGTCACGCAGGCGGTGCTGGATACGGCTGTCAGTCATGTGCTGCGCCAGAAATTTCAGCTTGGTCTGTTTGAGAAACCGTACGTATCGCCCGAAAAAGCCGCTGCGAATGTGCGGACCGCAGCGCATATTAACCTGGCCCGGCGGGTGGCCCAGGAATCGGTCGTACTGCTGAAAAACGAAAAAAATCTGTTGCCCCTGAGCCGTCAGACGAAGCGTATCGCCGTCATTGGTCCCAATGCTGACAACGTGTACAACCAACTCGGCGACTACACCGCCCCGCAGGCTGATGGCAATGTGGTGACGGTGCTACAGGGTATCAAAAACAAACTGGGTAGTCAGGCTGAGATCACCTATGCGAAAGGTTGCGCCATCCGCGACACGACGACGGCCAACATTGCCGAAGCCGTGAACGCTGCGCAACAGGCCGATGTGGCCGTGGTGGTGTTGGGTGGTTCCAGTGCCCGCGATTTCAAAACCGAATATCAGAGCACGGGTGCTGCGACGGTCAAAGCGGGTGAAGGCGTTGTGAGCGATATGGAAAGCGGGGAAGGCTTTGACCGTACCAGCCTGGACCTGCTGGGCAAACAGCTTGATCTGCTGAAAGCCATCGTGCAGACCGGTAAGCCCGTCGTGCTGGTAATGATCGAAGGGCGCCCCTTGAACCTGAACTGGCCCGCTGTGCATGTACCGGCTATCGTTACGGCTTGGTATCCGGGGCAGGAGGGGGGTAACGCCATTGCCGACGTGCTGTTTGGGGATTACAACCCGGCCGGCCGCTTACCCATTTCGATTCCGAAGTCTGTTGGTCAACTACCTGTCTACTACAACTACAAAGTGCCGGCCCGACACGATTACGTCGAGATGGATACCAAGCCCTTGTACCCGTTCGGCTATGGCCTGAGCTACGCGCAGTTTGCGTACAGTAACCTGAATGCAACCGTTACGGAGCGGGCCGACGATGTTACCGTCAATGTAACCGTAGCCGTGAAGAATACGGGGAGCCGCGATGGCGATGAAGTCGTTCAACTGTACGTGACCGACAAGGTTAGTTCGATAGTCGGACCGGTGAAGCAGTTGAAGGCATTCGAACGGGTGCCGCTCAAAGCAGGCGAACAGAAGACAGTTACGTTTGTCTTACACGCCGACGATCTGAAACTGTTTAGCCCCGATCAGAAGTGGCTGGTTGAAAAAGGCGATTTTAGCCTGATGATTGGTGCCTCCTCCGACGACATACGGGCTACCAAAGATGTTACGGTTTCCCGGACGATAGCCGTAAAACCGTAGCCGTATTGAGCGGTGATATTGTCTCGACAGCTGGAAGATATTGAGTTCGGTCGTTTACCCCCCGGCCCCCTGAAGGGGGAGTGTTCAGCGCATGAACCACTCCCCCTTCAGAGGTTGTTTGGGGAAGCACAATCCGGGTCAAAAGTGCCTTTTTGTCATCCCGACGACAGGAGGGATCTTCGCTAGGAGCAGAAAAACGCCTGTTACCGGAGATCCCTCCTGTCGTCGGGATGACAAAAATTCGCTCCCCAAACAACCTCTCAGGGGGCCGGGGGGTAAACGACCGAATGAAAGTCAGTCACTAACAGGGCTAATCTAAAAACTTAACGACTCTGCTGCTAGAGACAAAATAATCGATTGATTATCAATAATCTGAATACGCCGTTGGGTGCAGCAGATACGTGTCGGCACGCATAAAGTTGTGGGCGTATTCGGGTAGTGAGTTAAGCGTTTTCCAGGCCGGGTCGGCGCCAAATGCTTTCCAGTGCGCATCGCGGTCGGCCTTGTCGGCAAACGTCGTCATGTAGTACATATTCGGCATTTTGCCCCCGGCCTGCACCTGTCCGCAGAACACGGTGTTGAAGCCCAGTCGCTTAAAAATGTCCAGCTCACCGTTGTTGAACTGCGCTACTTTCGCTTCGTGCAGCTTTTCGGTAGCCGCTTCGTAACTACGCAGCTCATACACTCGGTCGGTACGATTCCCCGTCAGACCCGGCGTGACGAGTGTTGGCATGGTCGCGAAGGCCTGCATCAGCACCGACTCGAACCGGCTGTAGTACGGCTGATCGAAGGGGGCGTTGATGTAGTCGGCGGCATCGGTGACGTACTGTTTGTCTTTCATCAGCGTTTCCGACAGGGCTGAAAACTGATCGGCGGATTTGAACGGCGTCAGGACGTAGAGCAGTGAGTCGGCACCGGTGTTTGGCGCAAATACGCCAACCTGTTTGATGCCTGCCCGGTGGAGTGCCGGCAAGTACGCCTTTTGCAAATACGTCTCCAGCCGACTTTTCTGATTTGCGTCGCGGACGTGGTAGATTTTGAGCTGGTAGAATTCGCGTTTGGGGGCTGACGCGATAGCCTGAACGGTGCCTGCCAGAGCCAGAAGCCAGATAGCAAGGCGGAGGTAACGAAGAGTCATTGACTGTAGAAAAGAGTGGTAAAAAAAAGGTGAACAGGATGCGTCTGAACGCTCTGTTCACCCGATAAAGGCAGATTGCCGCAAAAAATCCTGTTGGCTACGCTACTTTTCTATGAAAATTTCGGGCAACGACAGAATGCGACCGTGTAGGGTTACAGGTGCCCTTTTGCCGGTTACAAACTGACCCGGTTATTGATCGCCAGCCGTTCGACACCAGCCTGCACCAGCGCGTCGAGTTCGGTTTCGGTAGCCCCGTCGGCAAGGATTTTGACCCCAACTGACCGGGGAACGGCCTGCCGAAAACGCAGGGCCTGTTCGAGACTAAACTGCTGCCCCGCGATACCCGTACCGTTCTTGATAAAGTCGGTGCCTGCGTCGGTGGCGAGCCGAATCATGGATTCTGTTTGTTCCGGCGTAAGCAAATCTGTAGGCAGGATCACCGTAAGTAGTCGCTCCTGTGCGTGAGCCACCGCTACCAGTTTCGCCAGTTCGATCTTGAGCCAAACGGACGTGGGCGACAGCAGGGCCGATGTGTTCATAACCACCTCAACTTCCGTAGCACCGTCTTTCAGGGCCAGTTCGATTTCGAGCTGCTTGGCTTCGGTCCGCTGATAGCCATAGGGAAAGCCAATCACCGCCGAGAGTACGGCCGGGTGCGTATCGCCCAGTTCCCGACGCATCTTCTTCACCCAGAACGGCGCAACCGTCAGCCCTGCCAGCCCCAGTTGCGTGACTTCGTCAAGCACGGCGTACTGCTCGTTGATGCTAACGTCCGGCTGCACCAGCGTCCGTTCGATGTAAGGAAAGAGATGGTTCATGGAATGGAATGAAAGAATGACGGCGTGGTAGAATGATTGAATAGGCTGGCGCAAGCAGTTTTCCATTCAATCATTCTATCACGCCGTCATTCTTTCACTAATTAAAATATTTCAGCTTCACGACTTCCTTCGGCTCCAGGAAGCGCCACTTGCCGCGGGGCAGTTCTTTCTTGGTCAGGCCCGCGTAGGTTGTGCGGTCAAGCTTTGTGACTTCGTAGCCGAGGTGCTCAAAGATCCGGCGTACGATCCGGTTACGACCCGAGTGAATTTCGATGCCGACTACCTGCGCGTCGGGCGTAACGATGCTCAAGGCGTCGGGCTTGATAGGGCCGTCTTCCAAGGTGATGCCTTTGCGCAGTGTCTCGAAATGTTCTTCCGTAATCGGCTTGTCGATTTCGACCTGATAGATCTTACGGACGTTGTTTGATGGGTGCGTCAGCTTGTCGGCCAGTTCACCATCGTTGGTCAGCAGCAGCAGACCCGTCGTGTTGCGGTCGAGCCGACCGACCGGGTAGATGCGGAACGGACCCGCGTCAGCTACCAGCTCCATCACCGTCCGGCGTTCTTCGGGGTCTTCCGTCGTCGTGAGGAAATCTTTCGGCTTGTTGAGCAGGACGTACGTAAACTTTTCCGGGTTGAGCACTTTCGTACCGTGCTTTACCGTGTCGCCCGGCTTCACCTTAAAACCCATCTCGGTAACGACTTTGCCATTGACCGAAATGTCGCCCCGCTCAATGAGTTCGTCGGCTTCCCGACGCGAACACACACCCGCATTGGCGATGTACCGATTCAGGCGCATTGTGCCGTCGTCGGCTGGTTGGCGCGACGTTGGCTCGGTCGGTTGGGTCGATTTTGTCTGACTGTTGCGCGGATCGCGTTTGTCGTAGGGGCGCGGACGATTCAGACGCGATGTTTCGCGCTCATAATCGGGCGCTTTGTCATACTTGCCGGTACGCCGTTCGCCCGACTCTTTGCGTTGTTTGCTGGTAAAACGCTCGTCGCTCTCCGTCGACCGGCCAGCCCGCCGTTCGCTGCCGCGCGAAGAACGCGTATCGCTGTTGCGTGAGTCGCTGCTCCGGTTGGTATCGTCGCGGTTGAACCGGGGGCGACTGTTATCCCGATCGGTCTGGTTGAAGCGTGAGTCTCCACTCCGGGAGTCGCCACTCCGGGGCCGGTCGCTGTCACCGTCGCGATTGAATCGCGGACGGTCATTGCCACCCTCGCGCGAACGGTCGCTGCTGCGGGAATCGCTGCCGCGGTTGTCGTCGCGGTTAAATTTAGGGCGATCGTTGCCACCATCTCGACTGAAGCGCGGCCGGTCACTGTCGTTGTCGCGTGAGAAACGTGAGTCTCCACTCCGGGAGTCGCCACTCCGGGGCCGATCATTGCCACCCTCGCGATTGAATCGCGGACGGTCATTGTCGCCGTCGCGGTTAAAGCGCGGGCTACCACCCTGCGGCCGGTCGTTGTCGCGGCTGAAACGCGGGCTACCACCTTGCGGCCGGTCGTTATTGTTGTCGCGTGAAAAGCGTGAGTCGCCACTCCGGGGCCGATCATTTCCTCCGTCGCGCGAAAAGCGGGAATCGCCATTCCGGGAATCGCTGCCGCGGTTGTTGTCGCGGTTAAATTTAGGGCGGTCGTTGCCACCCTCGCGGTTGAAGCGCGGCCGATCGCTGCCACCATCACGGTTGAAACGGGAATCTCCCTCGCGATTGAATCGCGGGCGGTCTGAGTCGTTGTCGCGCGAAAAACGGGGCCGGTCATTTCCTCCGTCACGCGAACGGTCGTTGCTGCGCTCGTTATCGCGGCTGAAGCGCGGGCTACCACCCTGCGGCCGGTCGTTATTGTTGTCGCGTGAAAAGCGTGAGTCGCCACCCCGCGACCGATCGTCATTGCGGGGGAAACTGCTCCGGGCCTGATCGTCATCCCGACGATCGGTAGAACGTGTGGGCCGCTGACCATCCCGGCGCGGGCCGTCGAAACGTGAACCGTCGTTACGGTCGTTCGAGTCTGAATCCTGATTCATGGAAAATTACAGTAAGTCGTACTGTTGTGTGAGATGGTCCAACGTACAATAGCAGCCGATTAACTACTTGCCAGTCAGTCGAGTGGCTCTTTCATTAATCCTGCTTATTGACCTGTGAACCGTAAATGACTGTCAACTAAAATACAAAAGGGACGCAAAGGTACGCCTTTTCTGGATTGTGCACCTGTAGCGGTCTGACTGGCAACGCTTTTTCCTTAAAAAACGATCCGCAGGTATAAGAAGATAACGGATTGTCGTTTAGCCAGTAGATTAAACGTTCCATTCGCTCGTATGACTTACCTCACGCCCGAACGTCTGTACACGCCCGACCGCCGTACCACCGACCAGTCACTGCTTCAACGATACATCAACTGGCTATTCGTCAAGAAAGGACTTTACTTCCGCGACTACGACGACCTGTGGGACTGGTCGGCGACGGATCTGGAAGATTTTTGGGAAAGCATCTATCAGTTTTTCGACGTTCAGAGTCATACCGAGTATCACCAGATTATCTATCGCCCCAACGACGAGGATATGATCGGTGTGCGGTGGTTCGAGGGGGCAACGGTCAACTACGCCGAGCATATTTTTCGCCACAAAACCAATCAGCGACCCGCGTTATTGTTTGCGTCGGAGCGGCAGCGGGCACAATCAGTGTCGTGGGCCACGCTCGAAGCCCAGGTCGCGGCTGTGGCAACGTGGCTGCGTGGTCAGGGAATTGGGCTGGGCGATCGGGTGGTGGCCGTTTTGCCCAATGGCCCGGAAGCGATCGTCGCGTTTCTGGCAACCAATGCCGTGGGTGCGGTGTGGTCGAGCTGCTCGCCTGATTTCGGTACGGCCAGTATCATCGACCGGTTTCAGCAAATCGAACCAAAAATTCTGATCGCGGCAGACGGGTACACCTACAATGGAAAGCCTGTCGACAAAACCGACGCCATGCGTTCGCTGCGCCTTGGCTTACCTACCCTGCAACGGCTGGTGTGGGTGCCTTACCTCGACACCGACAGTCGGCTGGAGCGAGCCACGCTGTGGGACGATGTGTTGAAAACACCCGCCCCGGATGGACTCGTTTTCGAGCCAATTCCGTTCAACGACCCTATTTGGGTGCTGTATTCGTCGGGAACGACGGGCAAACCGAAGGCCATCACGCACAGCGTCGGCGGCTGTCTGCTTGAACACCTGAAAGTGCTGGCGCTGCACCAGGATGTACACGCGGGTGACCGCTATTTCTGGTATTCGACAACGGGCTGGATGATGTGGAATTTTGCCGTCGGGTCGATGTTGGTCGGGGCAACGCTCGTGGTCTATGACGGAGCCGCCGGTTACCCCGATCTGAACGTGCTGTGGAAGCTGGCCGAGGATGCACGTATCAATCACTTCGGTGGGGGCGCTGCCTATTACCTGGCCTGTATGCGGGCCGGGCTGCGCCCCATCGACACCAATCGGCTGACGTCGTTACGCAGCATCGGTTCGACGGGGTCGCCCCTGCCAAACGAAGGGTTTCGCTGGGTGTACGAGTCAGTGAAAAGCACTGCCTGGCTAATTTCGTTCAGTGGCGGCACCGACATTTGCAGCGGCTTTGTCGGCGGTAATCCACTGCTGCCGGTGTACGAAGGCGAGATACAATGCCGGTTGCTGGGGTGCAGCGTCGACGCGGTCGATGAGCGGGGCCAATCGGTACGCGACGAACTGGGCGAAATGGTAATTCGGCAACCGATGCCGTCGATGCCGATTTATTTCTGGAACGACCCCAACAACGAGCGCTACCGCAGCAGCTACTTCACCGATTTTCCGGGTCTGTGGCGGCACGGCGATTTTATCCGGATTACGCCCCGCAACAGCGTCGTTATCTACGGCCGTTCCGACGCGACACTCAATCGGGATGGCGTACGCATCGGCACCAGTGAAATATACAGTGCCGTTGAAAGCCTGCCCGACATTGCCGACAGCCTGATCGTTGGGTTGGAGCAGCCGGGCGGGCGGTATTTTATGCCCCTGTTCGTGGTACTGCGTCAGGAGGCTGAGTTGACGGCTGCGCTGATCGATACGATCCGCAAGACGCTGCGGACGCAGTTTAGTCCCCGCCACGTTCCCGACGCTGTGTATGCCATCAGCGAGGTGCCGTACACCATCAGCGGCAAGAAGCTGGAAACACCGGTGAAGAAAATTTTGTCGGGTATAGATAGTTCGCTGGCTGCCAGCAAAGACACATTGCGCAATCCAGCCTCACTGGATCAGTTTGCGCGGTTTATGTCGGATGTCCGTTCGCAAAGTATCTGATGAACCGGTTCATCAAATTTCAGTAAGTTTGGGGGCATATTACGCTACTATGTTTACTCGTCAAATTACGTCACTTGTACTAACGACCGCTCTGTCGGCTCTTCTCGTTAGCGGATTATCCAATTGCGGGTCGAAAGGTTCGACCGCCAGCGAAACTACCGATTCGACAGCCGCCGTAGCCTCGTCGGAAACCGAAAAAACGACGTCGGCCCCCGACCCAACCAAAATTCCGGCCGGTAAAGTGGCGGATGCGGCTGCGATTCTGGGCCGTACGCAGGTGCCCATTCTGTGTTATCACCAGATTCGCGACTGGAAAGGCAGCGACTCGAAAGGGGCCCGCGATTACATCATCCCGACGCAGGCGTTCACCGATCAGATGCAGATGCTGGCCGACAGCGGGTTCCATCCCATCCTGCCCGATCAGCTGTATGCCTACCTGACGACGGGTGCCGCGCTGCCGTCGAAACCGGTCATGCTGACGTTCGACGATGGCGACCTCGATCAGTACACAACGGCCCTGCCTATTCTCGACAAGCATAAATTTAAGGCGTCGTTCTACATCATGACGGTAGCCATTGGTCGGCGCGGGAAGCAGCACTACATGGACAAAGCGCAGATCAAAGACCTGTCGGACCGGGGCCACACCGTCGGTGCACATACCTGGGATCACCAGAATATGAAAAAGATGACGACGCCTGAGCAGTTGAAAACGCAGCTCGAAGAGCCCAAAGAAAAGCTGGAAGCCATCACGGGCAAACCGGTGCGCTACTTTGCTTTTCCATTTGGTTTGTGGAACAAACCCGCGCTACCCGAAATTCAGAAGCGTGGCTACGTAGCCGCCTTTACGCTGGCCGACGGTCGCGATGAGCAATATCCATTGATGACCGTTCGCCGGATCATCGCTGGTGGGCAGTGGAGTGCTAAAACGCTGTACCGCAATATGACCCAAAGCTTCGACGGAAAATAAGCGAACAACGCCAAACTGCCTTTCATCCGCTCCGGCCGACTGACCTGTGTCAGTTCAGACGGGAGCGGATGTTTTTTTTGCGCTGATCGGCTCAAAAACGTATATGGGTCGCAGCTTCGGCGGGTAATTAAATAGACCCTGCCGGGTAAACCTTGCCGACTGGCGGAAGTTAGGTAACTAGCTTTATACACCTATACCGCCATGCCTACCCGCATTCGCCTGGCCCTCGACTGGACCCCCAACACCAACCATACCGGATTCTTCATCGCGCTGGCGAATGGTAGCTACGAACGAGTTGGCTTGCAGGTTGAGTTTATTTCTCCCGATGCCGACGACTATAGGCTGACACCGGCCCGACGGGTGGCGCGGGGAGAGGCCGAACTGGCGGTTGCCCCATCGGAAAGCATTATTAGTTTTCAGACGAACGCCGTGCCGATGGTAGCCGTCGCTGCTATGCTGGCCCGTGATGCCAGTGCTATCGTGACGCTGAAACAAAGCGGTCTTGACCGACCCAGTCGGCTCGATGGCAAGGTGTATGCGTCGTACAGCGCGCGCTACGAGGATGAGATTATCCGGCAGATGATCGTGAATGATGGCGGGCGGGGGCAGTTCGTGTCGCACAAACCCGCCCGGCTCGATATCTGGCATGCCCTGCTGACCAACGAAGCCGATGCGACCTGGATTTTTCTGCCGTGGGAAGGGGTGGAGGCCGAGCAGCGGGATATTCAGCTGAATCAGTTTTTGCTCGAAGAGTACGAAATTCCGTACGGCTACAGCCCAGTCTTGGCGGCTCACCACAACTGGGCAAGTCAGAACGCTGATGCGCTTCGTGGGTTTCTGGCGGCTACGACCGAAGGCTTCCAGTTCGCTGTCCGCGACCCCGACGAAGCCGCCCGGATTTTGCTGGAAACGGCCAGACACCCAACATTGACCGATCTGGATTTTCTGGAAAAAAGTCAGCAGGTAGCGTCAGGGTATTACCTGGACGTCGACGGGCGATGGGGTGTCATGCGCCGTGACGTTTGGAACGCATTTGTCGGCTGGCTCATCCGCAACCGCCTGCTCAACTACCCCGACGGCGAACTCATTCAGCACTTCGACGTGTCAACGCTGTACACGAACGACTATTTGGGCTAGCGCCGGTTTAACGTTTGTCGTTTAATGCTTAAGGTCGCTTCTCCACGACTTGTTAACATTAAACCTTGAACCATAAACGTTAAACCCAACATCATCCCCCTATCGTCGCCATCGACTCGGTGACGGTGGCGCGTTGGCTTTCGGCGTCGAAGCCGTTGGCGGGGCGGTGAGCGAAAGCGCGCAGGAATGCAGCTTCCAGTTCGGTATCGGTAGCGCCGGAACGCATCAGAGCCCGCACGTCGAGGACGCCGTCGTCGTAGAGGCAGGTTTTGAGCGTACCCTGCGCCGTCATGCGAATACGGTTGCAGGTGCCGCAGAACGTTCGGCTGAAGGCGGCAATTACACCAAGGGTACCCTGATGGCCGGGAACCTGATAATTGGCCGAGGTTGAGTAGCGCGGATCGGGAATCTTGGCCAAGTCGGGGTAAAACGATCGAATCTCGTCCATGATCCGGCGGTGTGTCCAGTGCAGCACCGGGTAATGACTGCCCTCTCCGTTAAACGGCATCTCCTCAATGAATCGAACGTCGATTGGCTGATCGCGGGTCAGTTCGGCCAGCGGCAGAATATCCTGCGTATTCTGCCCATCCATCACCACCGCGTTGATTTTCGTCTCGATACCGTTTGCCAGCAGCGCGTCGAGCGTGCGTAGTACGGCGGGGAGTTCGTCGCGCCGGGTAATCTGCTTGAAGCGGTCCCGGTCGAGTGTGTCGAGGCTCAGGTTAACGGCTTTTACGCCCAGTGCGGCCATATCGGCGACATGCGGAGCCGTCAATACGCCATTTGTTGTAATCGAGAGGTCGTTGATCCCGTCGATAGCCGCCAGCCGATGCATAAACGACATCAGATCGGAGCGTACGAACGGCTCGCCCCCCGTAATCCTGACTTTCGATACACCCAGCCGGGCCAGCACCGTTACCAGCCGTTCCATTTCCTCATACGTCAGCAGGTGTTGCTTGGGCAAGTAGCGGATACCGGCTTCGGGCATGCAGTAAAAGCATCGCAGGTTACAGCGATCCGTTACGGCGAGCCGCAAATACGTGATAGGACGGTTGTGGTTATCGAAAATCATAAGCTACCGGTGTAACACTGAAACACACGTTTTGATTACAGGTTTTCTTTACCTGACATCTATCATCGATAAAAGACACTGAATGTACGGTACGATCGTCAACAGACAACCGTAATTCTACCCGGCGGACTGTTGTTGGTTACTGATGAGTAATTGCCGAAAAATAACTGATAGAATAGACGTATTTGGCGGCATTTTATTATTATTTTTGGAAGCTTAATGCGTAACACGTGAAAAAGGTAGTTTCGGTCGGTCTATCAGCTCTATTGCTCTGCCATGCACTGGCTTATGTGCTGGTGGGCATCAGTGCGTGGTATAAGGCTGAACACGACCTCTCTGAACGGCTGCGGGTGTACCGTTCCGTCGATAGTCTGGTGGAGTTCGATATTCCGCTGGATAATCAGATTGATATCAAACAGACGGCCTCCGACGGTTTTACGCACCGGGGGCATTACTACAGCGTCGTCAGTCTGAACGTCGCTGGTGATACGTTACACATTACGGGGCTGGAAACAGAGCGCAAACCGTTCTGGCAAAGCGATCTGTTATCGTTCCTCAACGACCACCTGACCAATTCGACCGAATCGGAACGCAAATCACAGAGCGTTCTAAAGTTTTTGCTCAAGGAATACTCGCCAACGCCCCGGCAACTGTTCCAGTTTTTGCCCGCCCTCCGGGTGCCGACCGTACGCATTGCCGACGTGTCGTTTGTCTTTTCCCTTCGGGCTCTGCCCGTTCATTCCCCCCCGCCCGAGTGCTGATTGGTTTTCTGGGTTTCCGCACTGCACCCAATGCCAGCTATCGGCTGGCAGGTTAGCCGTGTAGTAACTGCCTGCAACCGTGGTTTGCCCGCTCAAACCGCCTTGCTATTCGTTTCCATCCAATTCAGCTTTTACGTATGCGTACACATCTAAAAAAGATGGTGTGTGCGGCTCTGCTGATGCCTGCACTATGCCGGGCACAGATGCCGCACGACGCCATTTACATGAATAAAAAAACCGTTTGTGTTGCCGGTATATACGGGCATAGCACCTGGAATCAGTACTGGGAGAACACGCTGAAACGCGAAAACCTGAACATCGGCACCCACACAACGCAGAGCGCCATGCTGATGCCCGCCATCGGTATCACCAACCGGGTCAATCTGATTCTGAGCTTGCCTTATGTCTGGACAAGTACGAGCGCGGGTAACCTGATGGGCCAGAAAGGCGTACAGGATTTGTCGGCCTGGATAAAAATAAAGGCCGTACAGACAGGTGGGTTCTCCCTCAACGCCATCGTGGGCGGGTCGATACCGGTCGGTAATTACGTACCTGATTTTCTGCCGATGTCGATCGGTCTGCAATGCCGGACGCTGACGGGACGGCTGCTCGCCAACTACAAGCACCCCAAAACAGGATTATATGCCACGGCCCACGGGTCATACGGTTGGCGTAGTAGAATCGAGATCGACCGGGATTCCTACCAGGCCGATGACCGGGTGTATAACACCAATCGGGTGAGTGTGCCGAACGTGTACGATGCGGCCGTACGGCTGGGCGTACTGCGCCGGGGTTGGCAGACGGAGGTGTTCGCAGAACGGCAGGCCTGCCTGACTGGTGATAACATCCGCCGGAACGATATGCCGTTTCCGACCAACAACATGCAGGCAACCGTGGTAGGTTGGTATGGTAAAGTTCAACCCCGCAACATTGGCGTTAACGCACGCGTGGGGTATGTCGTCGATGGGCTGAACGTTGGGCAGAGCACCAGCTACAGCGTGGGTTTCCTCTACCAATTTGCCGTCAGGTAACACTACAACCGAACAATCATGAAACGATTTTTTGCATCTATACTCACCGGAAGTCTGGGATTGCTGAGTCTGTCGGCAGTGCTGGTTTCCTGCGACAAAACTATTGAAGAAGCCCAGCACAGTGCGTACACACCGGCCAGTGTCGATGAAAAAGCAGGCACCTGGAAGACCTACGTGCTGACCGCGCCCACGGACGTGACGCTGGCCGTACCAACAGCAACGACATCGTCGGCTTACCAAACGGAGTTGTCGAGTTTGAAAGAGCAATCGGCATCACTCAGCGCCGAGCAGCAGCAAGCGGTGGTCTATTGGGGAGCGGGGGCGGTGTTCCGCTGGAACGAAATCGCCCGGGAACTGGCTGCCCGTTACAACGTGCCGCCTGCTTCAACCGCCGATGGTAAATATCCGATACCGGATGCCGCCAATCCCCTGGCCGACCCCCGGTTTCCGTTCGCCAACCCACCCTACTCGGCCCGGGCGCTGGCGTACCTGAGCGTTGCCCAGTACGATGCGCTGGTAGCCACCTGGAAGTACAAGTATCAGTACAACCGAACGGCCCCATCTACAGTCGATGCAGCGGTGCGGACAGCCCTGCCGGTGTCGGTTATCCCAACCTATCCGTCGGAAGACGCGGTTGTTGCCACGGCATCGTATACGGTGCTAAAGGCGATGTTTCCGGGTGAGGTTCCGTACCTCGACGCGAAGCTGGCCGAGCACCGTAACAGCCGTTTGTGGGCGGGAATGAATGTGCAGAGCGACCTGACGGCAGGTAACGATCTGGGCGGTCAGGTTGCCGCGAAAGTGATGGCCCGCGCCCGTACCGATGGTATGAGCGCGTCTAACAACCAGACGCTGACAGCTGGCATGATTGAAGCCGCCAAAGGGCGTGGCCTACTGACAGCCTGGGTAAGTCAGGAAAGCCCGGCGCGGCCAGCGATGCTACCTAACTACGGCGCTGTGTCTACTTGGAATTTCGATCGGGCTACGGTTGAAAAATTACGGCCTGTACCACCACCGGCGCTCGACAGCCCTGAGTTTACCAAAAACCTTGATGAGCTGCGGGCGATTCAGAAATCGCAAACCCGCGAACAGGCCCGTATTGCCAATTACTGGTCTGACGGTGCCGGTAGCTACACCCCCCCGGCCACTGGCACCGCATTGCCGCCAATGCTGCGCAGGAGGCCCGCTATAGTGAAGTACGCATGGCACGCACGCTGGCGCTGGTCGGTACTGCGCTGATGGATGCGGGGATCTGCTGCTGGGAGACCAAGTACTACTATTACTATCCCCGGCCACAGCAGTTCGGGCTGAAAACATCGGTCGGTCTGCCTAATTTCCCCTCGTACACGTCGGGCCATTCCACGTTTTCTGGTGCTGCGGCTACGGTGCTGAGCAGCATTTTTCCGGAGCAAACCGACACATTCACGGCGAAGGCGAACGAAGCGTCCGTATCACGTATGTACGGTCTGATCCATTATCGCTTCGACTGCGAAGTGGGGTTGGCGTGCGGTAAAAACATCGGATCTTACGCCGTATCGCGCGGCAAAGCCGACGGATCGGGTTTGTAAAATAGAGTTGGTATTGATTGATCATGTTGTCCCCGACAGCTTCCAGCTGTCGAAGCCGTAGGCTAAGTGCGATTGCATGGTTAGACGTGGCTGCGACAGCTGGAAGCTGTCTTATGCGACATAATCAGGTAGTCAATATGTCATCGAGTCCGCCCGGAAGCAGCATCGTTTTCGGGCGGACTCACGCGTTTCCGGTAGCTATAAATTGGACGGATTGCGTGGGTGAACATACCGGATCGTGTACCTTTACGTTCCTACAGTGTGCCTATGCAACAACGTATCCGACTTATTCTGATCCTCCTTTCTGTGCAATTGCCGTTGCTGACCACGGCGCAGGGCCTGATGGATGGCTTTATGAAAGGTGACCGTAAAGCCAGTTTGGCTGTTACCTATTCGCAGGAAACCTACGACACCTATTACCGGGGCACTACGCCTTTCCGCGACCCAAATCTGGGCACCGTCACGACGCAGGCTATCAATCTGTACGGCGTCTACGGCCTGGGTTACGACCTCGACCTGATCGTGTCGGCACCGTACATACGCACTGAAGCGAGTGCGGGTTATCAGCCCAAACAGGAAGGCTTTCAGGATGTTACGGCCGCGCTCCGCTGGGAAGCGTTCGACTATAAATTTGGTAATTCGCGGTTGTCGTGGCTGTTTGCATTGGGCTACACGATGCCCATTCAGAACTACGTCAATGATAACATACTGGCGCTAGGGCAGGGGTCGAAAAACATCGACGGGCGGACGATGCTCCACTACAAATCAGGCGGCTTTTTCCTGACCGGACAGGCAGGTTACATCCGCCGTGGGCCCGTTACCCTCGACCGGATCGTTAACGTATACGACCCCAGTCAGGTCAATCCAAACAGCGGGATGAAAGTCAATGTGCCCGACGTAACGGAGTTCATCGTTCGAACGGGCTATGCCACGAAGCGGGTATACGTCGATGTGTGGGGGCAGCAACAAACGCCTTATGCCGCCGGTACCGACATTGGCCCCGGTATTCCGTTCCCGACCAATGCCATTGGCTTTCGGCGGGTGGGCGGCACGCTGTTTCTACGGCTCGTCGGGCGGCTGGGGCTGAACTTCGGCTACAGCACGACGCTCGAAGGCCAGAACATCGGCAAATCGACCCGCCTGAGTGGGGGCATTATCATCGGCAACTAAGCACATTCAACCGGAATCCGGGCATGACCTATACAACAATGGTACGCAACCTGTGCCTGACCCTGCTGCTGGCGGGTGCAGGGCTGACGGGCTGTAAGGAAAATACAATCAGCGAAGGTGTACTGCCGTATTTTGAACCAGCCACGAACGACGCCGATGGGGGCACCTGGCGCACGGTCCTGCTGTCGTCGGCGGCAACGATTACGGTTTCCGCACCAACCGCCATTACGTCGGATGCTTACCAAACCGAACTGACGTCGGTGAAGAATGGCCTGCTGACGTCGACCCCGGCGCAGAATACGGCGGTGAATTACTGGGGGCAGGGTGGCGTAGTGCGTTGGAATCAAATTGCCCGTCAATTGGTCGCCAAATACAACACAGCCCCGATCTTCAACGACGCGACGGGCCAATATCTGGCCACTGACCCCAACGCGCCTGTTGCCAGTTTGCCGTTTGCCACCCGGCTGTATGCCTTGCTGGGTGCCGCTCAGTACGATGCGCTGGTCGTGGCATGGCGGGCGAAATACCAGTACAACCGCCCGTCGCTCAACCGGCAGGGACTGGTGACGCGGGTGCCCGTCGCCGATGTGCCGTCGTATCCCTCGGAAGGGGCTGCGATTGCCGAAACGTCGGCGCAGATCCTGACATATTTCTTCCCGAACGAAGCCGAATACATCAGGGCGAAAGCAACCGAGCACAAACAGAGTCAGCTTTGGGGCGGAATCAACGTAGCGAGTGATGTGAAGGCGGGTGAAACGCTGGCGGCTTCGGTTGCGGCTGTGGCCCTGACCCGCGCCCGTACCGACCGGTTCAGCACGGCCACCGATAGCTGGACGAGCCTGAAAGCGCGCGCCCCCTACGACGTGACGTGGCAAAGTCTGGAAATTCCGGCCCGTGTGCCGGTAGTGCCACTGGCGGGACGCGTCAAAACCTGGTTCGATTCGACGACCGTAGCCCGGCTGGCTCCCGCTGCGCCCCCTGCAACCAGCAGCACCGCCTTTCAAACGGCTCTGGCCGAAGTACGCAACACCGCCGACAGCCGTACCCGCGACCAATGGGCCACCGCCGACTACTGGAACGACGGACAGGCGACATACACTATCGCTGGGCACTGGAACCTAATTGCTGAGCAATTGCTTCAGGAAGACCGGCAGAACGAACTCCGGGCGGCCCGGACTTATGCGCTGCTCAACCGCGCCCTGCACGACGTGACGACGGTAGGCTGGCAGGCAAAGTACACTTATTTCGTGCCGCGCCCCTCGCAGCTCGACCCGCAGATCAAAACGTCGGTACTGATACCGAACAGTCCCGCCTACGTCAGTGACCATGCGTCCCAATCCGCAGCCGCCAACACCATCCTGACGTATCTGTTTCCGGTCGAAACGACCTGGCTGAAAAAGCAGAGTGATGCCGCGATCATCTCAACGCTCTACGCTGGTACGCAGTACCGCTTCAGCATCGATGCTGGTACGCAGCTAGGCACCAACGTAGGTACACTGGCTACCAACTGGGCCAAAGCCGACGGGGCGAAATAGAGTTGTTACAATGGCGGTTTTTGTCATGGCACCGGCCACCCGGCCCGAGCCATGACAGACGGAAAACTATAGCGGCTTTGGCTTCTTGGCGAACTGGTAGGCGATTCCTAGGAACGACTGCAACACGCCAACTTTCAAATCTTTGCGAGAGTACGGCGCAATCTCCACCGCTACCCGCAGATTCGGCACAAACGGTACGTGTGCCCGCGCCCCGATATGCAGCGAATACCCTTCCAGCACATCGCGATTATCGATCCCGTTCAGGAAATTGGCCCGGATACCCAGGCCGGTGTAGTAGTTGATGTGCTCTTTCCGAACAACGTTGACCATCGGACAAAACGTCGTGCTAAGCGACCCGAAGACCGTGTTGGTTTGTACACGCGCATCGACCCAAAAGGCGCGGTCGGCGTTGCTACTGACCGATACGACGTTGTTGAAGGGGTAATAAGCGACGGAAGCTTGTCCGAAAGCCGTCAGGCCAACGCTGAGTAAGAGTAGGGTAAGCGTATGTTTCATACCCGCAAAGCAACGATTTATTTTAAACACAGAGGCACGGAGAACACAAAGGTTTTACAAACTCGGTGTTTTCTGTACGGCTAGTGTTTAAATCTTAAACAACCGCTTTGCGCGGCTGCGTCGTCATGAAATCTTTGAGGTAGAACGGCTCGAACGTGGCCGGGTCTTCGATTTGCCCGGAGGCAAACAGGGACGTCGCCAGCTTGCCAACCGTCCGGGCGGAGGGCGTTACGGCCTGCTCCGGGAAGATGGCCTGCGGGTGTTGCCCCAGCACGGCCCGGCACTTAGCGGCCCCGTCGCCGAAGAAAACGACCGGGTGCTGCGCCAGTTGTTCGCCGAATGAATCCGCGTCGATGATTTCGGCTTTCGTCGGTATGCGTTCTTCGCCAGCCGTGTCATAAAAGGCGCAGTAGACTTCCATACGCCGGGCGTCGATCATCGGGCAAAGCAACGTATCGGCGGGGTAGAAACCGCGAATCTGCTCAGCCATTGCCGCCAGTGTGTTCACTGCCACGAGTGGCTTGCCGAGCGCAAAACACAGTCCTTTCGCCGTCGATACGCCGATGCGCAAACCCGTGTACGAACCCGGCCCCATTGCTACGGCTACGGCGTCGAGCTGATCGAGCGTAAAACCCGTTTGCCGCACGACATCATCGATCAGGCTGGTCAGCATGGCCGATGACGTGCGTTCGATAAACAGTTCGTAACACCCCAGCAGCGTGCCGTCCTGATGCAGGGCAACGGAGCAGACGGTGGTCGAGGTGTCGAGGGAAAGAATAAGCACAGATTACTTCTTTTTCAAAATCGAGTTGTACCGGTTCATGTCTTTGAACAGGTCGAGGGCCGCTTTCAACTCCGTATCGTCGGCAAACGATGCTTCCTTGATGCCCTTTTGAAGATAATAATGCCCAGCAATCTCTTCGTCGAGCAAAGCGCGGACTTCGTTGCGGAACGTCATCAGGTCGGCGTCTTTGCTGTGCGACATCTTCGTCTTGAGCGACTTAAGCTGATCCTGAATCAGGTCGAAATATTTTTCCTTCTTGGCCGATGCTTCCAGCGTACCGAGGTCCTTTTCTACCTGCGTCGTGTAGTCGTAATCCTTGTTGGCCACCCACTTCATGAAGTCGGCGTATTCGGCGTCGGTCAGGCGGAATTCACGGGCGGGTTTGATCGTCGGGTGGTCGTGGCGGTACTTCACCGCGTAGTCGAAAATCAGTCCTTTATTGGTCAGACTCTGCGCAATCGGTGCGGCAAGCTGATTCTCTGTCACGAGATCGGGCAGTACCCCGCCACCGTCATATACCGGACGACCCGCTTTTGTCTTAAACGCGGTTTGCAGCGAATCGGGGATCTTACCTACGCTGCCGTCGGGATTGCGGTGGCTATAGTCGATGGCCTGAATGCACCGCCCACTGGGGATGTAATACTTGGCCGTCGTGATCTTGAGCTTGGTATTGAACGACAGTTCGCGGGTAGTCTGTACCAGCCCTTTGCCGTATGTCCGCTGCCCGATCAGCACCCCCCGGTCGTAATCCTGAATCACGCCCGATACGATCTCAGCCGCCGACGCGCTATGGCTGTTGGTCAGTACGATCAGCGGAATCTCCAGATCCATCGGCGCATTCATAGCCGTGTAGGTCTTGTTCCACTCGGTCACCTTGCCCTTCGTCGTTACCACTTCCGAATCCTTCGGGATAAAGATGTTGCAGATGTCGATGGCCATGTTGAGCAGTCCGCCGGGGTTCTCGCGCACGTCAAGCACCAGCTTTTTCATGCCTTTACCTTTCAGCTCCTGCACCGCCGTCCGCACTTCCCGCGACGCCGTCGCCGTAAAATCTTTCAGGTCGATATAGCCCACATCGTCCGAGAGCATCCCGTAGTAGGGTACGTTGGTCATCTTCACCACGTCGCGCATTACCGTCACCTCGACCGGAGCCGTCACGCCGTAGCGTTTTACGGCCAGCTTGACGGCCGTGTTGTTCTGCCCCTTGATGAGTTTACCCGCGTCGGCATCCTTCCGGCTTTTCAGGTCGACCCCGTCGATTTTCAGAATCTCGTCGCCGATCTGCAAACCCGATTTTTCAGCCGGTGTGCCTTCGTAGATCATCAGCACGACGTTTTTGCCCTGCCGCTGCCCGATCACCGCGCCGATGCCATTGTAGCGACCGGTGGTCATGGTCATGTAATCTTCGATCTCGTCTTCGGCGTAGAAATTCGTGTACGGATCAAGCCCTTTCAGCATCGCGTCGATACTGCTTTTCACCATCCGGTTGGGGTTGATCTCGTCGACATAGTACATGTTCAGTTCCTTGAACAGTGTCGCGTAGATGTCGAGGTTACGGGCGATTTCAAAGAAGCGGTCGTCGTTCTTGAACGAAAACAGGCTGATACCACCCGCTACGAGCCCGGCAGTGGCGAAAAGCGTCAAACGTTTGCTGAGATGCATGGGAGGTTTAAGGTTTATGGTTTAAAGTCTACTATTGAGTAACTAGTCCAATTGCGGAAACAACCTTGAACGTTAAACAACAAACCTTAAACTACATTTTTCCTAAGGCTAATTTCATACCTTTTTCTATCTCCTCAAACGAAATAATCTGCTTGGCCGTATAAAGCAGGGCGAGGTGCGAAGGCAGGGGGCGGGTGCGACCGTTGGGGGGAAGAGCAGGTGCTTGTTGAGCCGGTAGGCTTCGCGCACACGTCGACGGATCAGGTTGCGGTCGACGGCCCGTTTAAACTGCCGTTTGGGAACCGTAATGACGATGGCCGGAAGCGCGTCGGCGGCTTCGGGCTTGTTGAGATAGAGCACCCTAAACGGAAAAAGGTAGAACGTCCCAACGGCCGTACTACCTTTTGTAAAGAGTTCACCCAGAATTTTTTTGCTGCAAAGCCGCTCCGATTTCGTGAAGGTTTGCCGCATATGAGTAGGCTGACGTTTGGAGTCCGGCAGGACGCCCAACGACGAACCAGAAACCGGGGATTAAACTTTAAAGCGATCGCCTTTTTTCTCGTCCGAGACGGTCAGCTTCCAGCGACCTTTGGCACGACGGCGGGCCAGTACTTGACGGCCATTGGCGGTTGACATCCGCTCGCGGAAGCCGTGCTTGTTTTTCCGCTTCCGGTTCGATGGTTGGTACGTTCTTTTCATGATCTATGTTGCCTAAAAACTTCTGAGTTCCGAAATGAGTCCGCAAAAATAGCAGAACGCTTCGGTTTAACCAAACGTCGATTCGGAAATTGGTGGCTGTCAGCCAATGAAATAGCGTATCCGGCCGATTTAATCGGGCAAATTTATCAATCTGCTGGCTGGCAAGGCGATTTTACGAAACCCTTTGGCCAATATCGCCGGTTATCTTCGCAGACGACTCACCGACTTTTGCCCTCCGCTCATGCACTACCGCCTGTCTGCCGATCCTGAATTGCCATACTACATTGCTGTTGAGGCTACGCTGTCGGCGGTGGCCCCGCATACGGTGGTCGAACTCCAGCTACCTGCCTGGCGCCCCGGTCGGTATGAGTTGCAGCACTTTGCCAAAAACATTCAGCGGTTCACGATTACCGACGAAACCGGGCAGCCGCTGCCGTTCCGCAAGATCACGAAAGACCGCTGGCGGGTAATTACCAAAACCGGTACGTCGATCATTGCCCGGTACAATTTCTACAGCCTGCTCCCGGCAGCTCATCAGCTCAACGCGGGTAGCAGTTTCATTGATGAAACGCTGCTGTACGTCAACCCGGTGAACTTGTGCCTGTACGCGGAAGGGCATATCAACGACCCCTGTACGCTCGACCTCGATATTCCGCGTAACTGGATGATTGCCTGTGGCCTGACGCGCGTCGATGACTCCGCCGATACGACCGGCCCGGTGCAGTTACAGGCGGCTGACTTTTACGAGCTGGTCGACTGCCCGCTGCTAGCTGCGCCCGGTTTGCAGCACATCCAGTACGAAGTGCAGAAAACGCAGTTTCACGTCTGGATTCACGGAGGCTGGCGTACCGATAATACGCCCGCCTTCGATGCCGATCGGATTGTGCGCGACTTCACCCGCTTCTCGGCGCAGCAAGTCGCCATGTACGGTGAATTCCCCGAAGGCGATTACCATTTTCTGACGCTGGTGCTGCCGGTGGCTTATTACCATGGTGTCGAGCACCGCAACTCGACGGTGCTGGTGCTTGGCCCCGCTGATGAAGGTGCGGGTCTATACAACGATTTACTGGGCGTGGCGTCACACGAACTGTTTCATGCCTGGAACATCATCCGTATTCGGCCGACCGAACTGCTTCCCTACGATTTTACCCGCGAAAATTACTTTACCACTTGCTTCGTGGCCGAGGGCGTTACGACCTACTATGGCGATCTGATGCTGCGCCGGTCGGGGGTATTCGATGACGATGCATATCTGAAAGAGTTACAGGTCGTATTCAAACGGCATTTCGAGAATAACGGCCGGGCGTTTCAGTCGCTGACCGAATCGTCGTGGGATTTGTGGCTTGATGGCTACGAGAAAGGCGTTCCTGACCGGAAAGTGTCGGTCTACCACAAAGGAGCCATTGCCGCGCTGATTCTCGACCTGCGCATCCGCCGACTGACCAACCACGCCCGCTCGCTCGACGACGTGATGCGGCAGATGTGGACGCGCTTCGGCAAACCGTTCGTTGGCTACACGCTGGACGATTACCGGGCGGTTGCCGAGTCGGTGGCCGGTGAAAGTCTGGCTGACTATTTCGATCTATGCATATTCGGCAATAGTGCGCTCGAAGAACCGCTGAACGAAACGCTGGCTTGGGTGGGGCTGCAACTTGT
Source organism: Spirosoma rhododendri (assembly GCF_012849055.1). Classification (NCBI taxonomy): domain Bacteria; kingdom Pseudomonadati; phylum Bacteroidota; class Cytophagia; order Cytophagales; family Cytophagaceae; genus Spirosoma; species Spirosoma rhododendri. The sequence continues at coordinate 2,073,362 of NZ_CP051677.1, forward strand.
ATGGGAAGCCCCAACGGCCGACCTGCCCGGTGGTATTCGCCTACTCGACTTGGGCGATGAGGCCGGTCGGGCGCAGCGAGTACGTTGGTTCGGCGACGTCCTGACCGATCCCGCCGACGATCACCTGATCGACCCCGATAAAGCTGGGAAGAACGTAGTGGCGAAGTAGCCGAGGGGACCAAGTTGCGGTGATGGACGGATAAATGACGGAAAAAATAGACATTGCGTCTAGCTATTCCTGAACCGACCATTGCTGATGAATCCCGCCACAAAACCACTTCCGTTTGACGAATACGTCCGACACGACGCAACCGCTCTGGCCAGACTTGTCCGCTCCGGCGACGTAACGCCCGATGAACTGCTGGCTACGGCCATTGCCCGCGCTGAAGCCGTCAACCCAGAGCTGAACGCCATTGTAACGCCCCTGTATGAAAAAGGACGCGAAGTCGCCAGTCGATTACCCGTCGACGCGCCGTTTCGAGGGGTGCCGTTTCTGCTGAAAGACCTCGAACTGGGCTGGGCCGGAACACCGCTGAAGTCGGGTAGCCGGGCCTACGCCAACTACGTATCCCCCACCGACAGCGACACCGTCCGTCGTTTTCTGCAAGCGGGGCTGGTGCCGTTCGGCAAAACAAATACGCCTGAATTTGGCCTGACACCCTATACTGAATCGAAGTTGTACGGCCCGGCGCGCAATCCGTGGAATACGGCCTATTCACCCGGTGGGTCGAGTGGCGGTTCTGCGGTAGCGGTGGCAGCAGGTATCGTTCCGGCAGCAACGGCCAGTGACGGTGGCGGTTCGATCCGAATTCCGGCCTCGTGTTGTGGCTTGTTTGGTCTGAAACCGTCGCGGGGGCGCGTGTCGCTGGGGCCGAACTACGGCGAACTTTGGAACGGTGCCGTTATCGGGCACGCCCTGACCCGGTCGGTGCGTGACAGTGCGGGCCTGCTCGACGCCATCGCCGGTTACGCCCCCGGCGACCCATACCAGATTGCAGCTCCAGAGCGGTCTTATGCCGAGGAAGTGAAACGGGAGCCGGGCAAGCTACGGATTGCCTTCTCAACACAGCACCTCATGCCGTCACAGGCCACCGACCCGGAATGCATCAAGGCTGTTCAGGAGACGGCGCAGTTACTGGAAAAGCTAGGCCATACAGTTGAAGAAGTGCCGCTGCCCTACGAAAAAACGATTGTGACGGAAGCCTTTTTCGTGAACGTGCTGAGCGAAACGGCAGCTACCCTGCGCGAAATCAGTCAGTACCTGGGCCGACCCGTCCGGCGGGACGATGTAGAACTGAACACATGGGCACTGGGCCGACTAGCGGAAGGTTTCACCGCAGCTGATGTAGCTTACCAGAAACGTCGCTGGAATAGCCTCAACCGAGCGATGGGTCAATTCCACGAAACCTACGATCTGTTTCTAACGCCCACGCTACCACGTCCGCCGATCAAAATTGGGGCGTTTCAGAATTCGGCATCGGAAGAGCGGACCATGAAACTGGTCGATGCCATGCGGGGACTTAAATACCTGAAAGGAACAAAAATGATCGCCGAACTGGCCGAGAAGTCGCTGGGATATATCTCGTACACCGTCATTGCCAACATGACCGGTCAGCCGTCGATGTCGGTACCGCTGCACTGGTCAGCAGAGTGCTTACCGATTGGCGTTATGTTTTCTGGTCGCATGGGTGATGAGGCCACACTGTTTCGGCTGGCTAGCCAGCTCGAACAGGAAAGGCCGTGGTTTGACAAGCGCCCGGCATAAAAAAAGAGACAGCTTAGGCTGTCTCTTTAGCTTAGTTAGCTGATTCTTTCGTGGAGGTAGCTTTCGGCTCTTTCACCGAGCGGTCGTAACGTTTAGGGGCGTACAGAAATCCAAACGCTTCGGCACCCTCTTTGGTGTGAACCTTGTGGTGTATGTAATGTGCCCGCATGATGCGCTGCATATACCGCCCGCTTGTGTCGAACTTCATCTTGACCCGGCGGTGTACGATGACGTCATGAAACAGAAAATAGAAGGCACCGTATAGGGTTACACCAGCGCCAATCCAGGTCAGAAAGGCTAGTCCAGGGATTCCGACGCCAGCCAGAAACAACCCGATGGCAACGACGGCGAACACAACAGCGAAGAGATCGTTTATTTCGAAAAAACCCTTGTGATGGTTGTGGTGATCGCGGTGCCAACTCCACAGCACACCATGCATAATGTACTTGTGCGTAAACCAGGCTACGCCTTCCATGAACAGAAAAGTACCAATTACGAGAGCAATGTTTACCAGCATTTTTGTGTTTTCTGAGTAAGACAAACAACTGCGAACCGGTCTGCGGCATCGATCTTCCGGTTGCTACGAACCGAGGGTCTGAGCCGTCGACCACTCCCGATAATTAACGGAATGTTTTGGTGAAAAGTTGACCGCCGAGCGGTTACTTTTTAACGCAAAATAGAGATTGGGAGCAAACACTTGCAAGTCATTGGAAAATTCGTATCTTTATAACCAGTCAGTACTCAACCAGATGAACCCATCGGTTATGGACTATCAGGCACTCAAGAACCTGGTCAGACGGGGAGAGGGTAGTAGTTTAGAGTTTAAACTGAAGACAAATCACCCCGAAAAAATTATCCGGGGAATCGTCGCCTTCGCCAATACATACGGCGGAATCATGCTTATCGGCGTGGCAGACGACAAGACCATCCGGGGGCTGAAATACGCCGACGAAGACGAGTACCTGCTCGTCCGGGCTATCAACAAGTACTGCTTCCCCCGCATTTCGTACACCATCGACCGCGTACAGCTCTACGACGAGCGCGAAGTATTGGTGATCCGGGTGCCGCCCAGCCCGACCCGCCCCCACTACATCATTCCCGACCCGGAAAACGACCCCGACAACAAGAAGGCTTATGTCCGCGTCGCCGATAAGTCGGTGCAGGCTAGTCGGGAGGTGCGCGAAATTCTGAAGGGGCAGCAGGCCGAACGCTCCATCCGTTTTACCTACGGTGATAAGGAGCATAAGCTGATGCAGCACCTCGGCGAACACAGCAGTATCACGGTCGATCTGTTTGCGTCCATCGCCGGGATCTCCCGAAAGATCGCGTCGCGCACACTTGTCCTGCTTGTCCTTGCTCACGTGCTGGAAATTCACCCCAGCGATGTTATGGATAAATACACGACAAGGGCGGTTAGCTGAGCATTGTTTCAAACAGCATCTTACTGTCTGCTCTTCACGCACAACAAATGCTGCAAGACAAACAGCAAGATGCTGTTTGAGACTACAGACTAGCCAACAGCGCCATGATCTGCTCATGCACGTACTCTAACTGGCTATCGGTGGTGCAGTAAGGCGGCATCAGATACAGCACATTCCCCAGCGGACGCATCAGTATCCCCCGGTCGAGCATAAACTGATAGGCGTAGTCCCGGATGTGGTTGAAATACGACGTCTGTTCGCCCACATTCAAATCGAAAGCCAGCACTGTACCTTGCTGACGGATTGTACCGACGTGTGTATGGCCTTTCAGTGTTTCGGCAAACTGGCGGTGGTTTGCTTCGATGCGCTGAATTGCCTGCTGCGTTTCTTCCAGCAACAGCAAATCCATACTAGCGAGGGCAACCGAGCAGGCGAGGGGGTTAGCTGTAAACGAGTGACCGTGAAAGAGCGTCTTCATCCGGTCGTCGGACAGGAACGCGTCGTAGATCGCCTGCGTACAGGTTGTCACGCCGAGCGCCATCGTCCCGCCGGTTAAGCCTTTCGACAGGCACATCAGATCCGCTTTTTCGGTCAGGTAGTCCGACGCGAACAGGCGACCCGTCCGGCCGAAACCCGTCATTACTTCATCTGCGATTAGCAGAATGCCCTGTTCTTTCGCTAGGCGGAACAACTCGGCCAGCACGGCCGGTTCGTACATGATCATACCGCCCGACCCCTGCACCAGCGGTTCGACAATGAATGCAGCCACGTCGTCGGTAAACAGGGTGCGGGCCAGTTCCAGCGTCGCTTCTTCCTGACCGGTAACGGGCGTCGGCAGGTAGTCGACGTCGAATAGAAACGGCGCGAACGGAGCAGAGAATGCGTTACGACCACCCACGGCCATCGCACCAAACGTATCGCCGTGGTACGCATCGGTCAGCGCAATCACTTTCCGGCGCGGCTTCCCCTGATTGTACCAGTATTGGAACGCCATTTTCAGCGCAACTTCTACCGCCGTCGAGCCATTGTCGGAATAGAAAACCTTTGCCTGATTGTCTGGCAGTATAGTCAGTAGCCGTTCGGCGAGTTCGACGGCGGGCTGATGCGTGAACCCGGCAAAGATGACGTGTTCGAGCGTAATGGCCTGTTCGGCAAGTCGCTGAGCAATGTGCGGATGCGCGTGGCCGTGCAGGTTAACCCACCACGACGAAACCATGTCCAGATAGGTGGTGCCGTCGGCCGCGTACAGCACCGAACCCTCGCCCCGCACAATCGGAATGGGTAGCGGAGCGGTTTGCATTTGTGTGAACGGATGCCAGACAACCTGGTGGTCGCGTTCGGGCAGCGAATTAGGCGAATTGACGGGCGTAGTGGGCAATGACATCGGGTGTAAGCTGCGCTTCCTGCCCGATACGGCCCAGGCACGGAAGCTGTGTGTAGTTGAGAATAAACGATTCCGTCGTCGGTACGGTCGGTCCGTTGAAGATCAAGCCCGCCAGCGGAATCGACCGACTCTGGCAAACGGCTACCGACAGTAGCGTGTGGTTGATGCTGCCGAGATAGTTGCGCGACACCAGCACCACCGGCAGACCCAACTGGGCCACTAGATCGACGTTCAGGTCGTGGTCGTTCAGCGGCACCATTAGTCCACCGGCCAGTTCAACGACCAGCGCGTTGTCGGTTTTGGGTAATTGAAAGGCGTCCAGTTCAAGCGTCACACCATCGGCAGCGGCAGCCGCGTGGGGCGACATCGGCTGGTTAAGCCGGTACGCTTCGGGATGAAAGCGGGAGCGAGGATTTGTGACCAGTCGGCGAACGGCGTCGGTGTCGGAATCGTCCAGACCACCGGCCTGTACGGGTTTCCAATAGTCGGCTTGCAGTGCTTCGGTCAGCACTGCCGAGACAATCGTTTTGCCGATTTCGGTGCCGATGCCCGCAACAATAAGTTGATGAGGTAATGTCATAAATGAACTGGTTGTATTACGTTATCCCCGGCAGCTAGAAGCTGTTGGAGACAACAAACGCTACTTGTGGAGGGCAGTTTGAAGCACCAATCGCAGCCGGTCGAGTTCGTCGGTTGTGTTGAATGCGTGCAGGCAGATACGAATACGCTCTTGTCCGATGGGTACTGTCGGACTGAGGATAGCGCGCAGGTCAAGCCCAGTCTGCTGCCCTGCGGCTGCTACCCGTCGGGCGTCGTCGTTGCCACTGACAAGCAGGCACTGAATCGGCGATTGACTGTCTGTCCAGCGGGTGTTGGGAAGCTTCGCGACAACCTGCGTCTGGAAGTAATGCAGCCGGTCGGTGAGTCGCAGCCGTGCGTTAGCGTCGCGCTGTACGAGTTGGTGGGCTTCGCGAATCGCTAGTAGGCTGTGCGGGGGTAGCGCGGTTGTGTATATAAAGGAACGGGCGAAGTTGATCAGGTAGTCGCGCAGCACCGTCGACCCCACAACGGCCGCGCCGTGAACGCCCAGCCCCTTGCCGAATGTATGCACCCGCGCCAGCACCCGATCCTGCAAGCCCAGTTCCACAACCCGCCCTTCACCATTCGGTCCGTACACGCCCGAAGCGTGGGCTTCGTCGACAATCAGAGCCGCTCCGTAGCGGTCGCAGAGGGTGCACAGGTCGGGTAGGGGAGCGTAGTCGCCATCCATCGAGTACACTGACTCGACGGCAACAAACACCTGTCCGGTGGCCTGCTGAAGTTTGGCCTCTAGGTCGGCCAGATCGTTGTGCCGGAAACGGTGTCGAGTCGCATAACTCAGCCGCGCCCCGTCGATCATGCTGGCGTGGATCAACTCATCCGTTAGCAGTGTATCACCTTTCTGGGGCAGGCAGGCCAGCAGACCGATATTCGCGTCGTAACCGGAATTAAAAATCAACGCCCGCTCTGACTGGTAAAAACGGGCCAGTTCGGTTTCGACTTCGTCGGTCAGTTCGGTTTGTCCGGCCAACAGTCGGGAGCCGGTTGCCCCGTTGCGCAGGGTAGGATACTGCGCAGCTGCTCCCTGAATCGCTGCCTGCAAGGCCGCAGATCGGGCTAAGCCGAGGTAATCGTTGGAACTGAAATCGACCAGTACGTCATTCACCCGCAACGACCGTAGCGAACCATCCTGCTGCCGGGTTGTCAGTCGGTGAGCTAGCGACTGGAGAATCGATGGTGCCGTTTCAATCATGGGGCAAAAATACGGCACTTGCGCCGATGATTGCGTAATCGGTCGGTGATAAGGGAATATGTGAATAAAGCAAGACTTATCCACAATCGAGCTGTGGATAAGTCTTGCTTTGCAGGGTTATTTCGAGGTAAACTTATTGTTGGGTACGAAAATGGCGAAACAAATTTGGCAAACGCCTAGTTGGCCGCAATCGATAGCACGATCTTACCAAACTGTTTTCCTTCGTCCATTCGGCGTAGCGCCTGTTCGGTTTCGTCCAGCGGCATGACGCTATCAACAACCGGAACGATCTTGTGCTGACTAACAAACGCCAGCATATCGGCAAACTCCTGTTCGTTACCCATGGTGGTGCCCATGATGTCGAGTTGCTTGAAAAATACCTTCGGCGGAACAAGATCGGTAATGTTGCCGGTCGTGCCGCCGTAGAAAACAATACGGCCGCCTGATGCCGCTGCATCGGTCAGCTTGGCGAAACCCGGCCCGCCCGCACTGTCGATAATAACGTCGAAGTAGCCCGCCCGACCTCCGCCGGTTTGCGTCATCAACTGCTTGAGCCAGTCGGCCTGCCGGTAATTGACACCCCCTTTCGCACCCAATTCGATAGCGCGCTGAATCTTCTCGTCATCGCCCGAAGTTACCCACACCTCTGCCCCAGCGGCTACCGCAAACTGCAACGCCGACAGCGCGGCCCCACCCCCAATGCCCGTAATCAGCACTCGCTCGGTCGATTGATGCTGCGTCAGTCGGGCCCGAGTCATCAGTGCGCGCCAGGCCGTCAGACCCACAAGCGGTATGGCAGCAGCCTGCTCAAACCTCAGGTGCGCGGGTTTGGCATGTACGTAGCGAGCCGGAATGGCCAGATACTCGGCGAACGTGCCATTTTCGGGCATGCCCAGAATCCGAAAGTCGGAGCCGTAAAAGCGTGGATTGTCGCCCCAGTTCAGGGCCGGGTTGATAATTACCTCCTGACCGATCTGTAGCGTGTCGACGGCTGATCCGGTCTCTGTGATAACGCCCGCGCCATCGGACCCCAGAATAGTTGGTAATTTCATGCCGGGGTACAAACCCTGTTGCACAAACACGTCGCGGTGGTTGAGCGCAGCCGCCCGGAGTTGAATCAATACGTCGTCTGGGCCGGGCGACGGGATAGGAGCGTCGATAAGCTGCACCGGCTGATGCGTTTCACTCAGTTGAATAGCTTTCATGCGGTATCTTTGCGGTTAAGGCAACTAAACTGTTTGCTACAACAACGTTACGGTATCACCCGTAAAGGACAAATTTATTTCGTACCGATCCGCCCGCTATGATTCGCTTTTTCAACGAAGACGTCGACTATAAACTTCCTCAGAAACAAGCCACCCGCCAATGGCTTAAAGAGCAAACGACCCGGGAGGGCTACCGGATTGGCGAGCTGAATTACATCTTTTGCTCCGACGAGTACGTGTTGCAGGTCAACCGCGACTATTTGCAACACGATTATTACACAGACATTATCACGTTCGATCAGCGCGAGGAAGACGACAAGCTGGAGGGTGACATCTATATCAGCGTCGAACGGGTAGCTGACAACGCGCAGCAATTGGGTATCACGCCCGAACTGGAAATGCGTCGGGTATTGGCCCACGGTCTGCTTCATCTCTGTGGCTACGGTGATAAGTCAGAGGCCGAAGCAGCGGCCATGCGGCAACACGAAGAAAACTGGATAAACGTTTTTCCAGCCTAGTAGCTGTCGGTCAACCAGCCGTGAAGCCGCCATCAAGCTGTATGGCCTGACCCGTTACGAACGAGTTTTCGTCGGCACACAGCCAAAGAATGGCCTGCGCAATTTCTTCCGGCTGTCCCAGTCGGCCCATCGGAATCATCCGGCGCATCCGGTCTTCGATGCCGGGGGCGGTCTGAATCAATTCATCGACCATTGACGAGTGCGTATATACCGGACAGATCGCGTTGATACGAATGTTCTGTTTGGCATATTCCAGCGCGGCCGTTTTCGTCAGGCCAATCACCGCGTGCTTCGAGGCACTGTAAGGCGCACCGAAGGGCATACCCCGTACCCCGGCAATGCTTGACACGTTGACGATCTGCCCACCGCCCTGCTTCACCATCTGCTGCACCTGCGCCTGCATCCCGTAGAATACTCCGCCGACGTTGATCGCCATGATCTGTTCGAAATCGCCCGGTGACTGATCGAGCAGCCGGCCGTATTTACCGCCTATGCCCGCGTTATTGATGCCAATATCCAGTCGACCAAAAAGGTCAATAGTCTGACCAATCGCGCCAACGATAGAGCCTCGTAAACTTACGTCGCACAGCAGGAATTGCGCTTCTTGGCCAAGCTGCTCAATTATTGCAACGGTTTCCTGACCGCTTATTTCGTTGATATCGGTCACCACAACATATGCACCTGCCTTTGCAAACGCTAGTGCTGTTGCCCGGCCGATACCCGAACCGGCCCCGGTGATAAATACAATCTTACCTGCAAAATCTGGCATGGTATGCGTGCATACAGTTTTTACAAACCTAGCCATTTTTAGACAATGACAGTACGCGCTGACATGTTTAGTCAAGCGGATTTACACACACAACTTTATTTGTGTAAATTTTTTATTTCTACCAGAGAATCACTACTTTTGCCCTCCCAAACTCGGAACCGAGAAAGGCAACATACGCTAGGTGAAGGTCCGCTACTGCTTTGGCAATTAGTAGAAACCACACCTGACTTTTCACCAGCTGAATCCGCGCAGGCGGCTGTCAGTTGCGTCGCTGAAGGTCAGGTGCATCGCGCCCGACCTTTTTTTATGTTGTTTTTGGGCCTGACTGCTAGATAGATATAGGATTCGTCCAGTAGAATGTCTACTTTTGCGGCCCGATTCGGAAGGTCCGATGCGGGAATTTAATACCATTTTTCACCTGCTTACTTTAAACAAACACAAATGTCTGGTTTAATTGGCAAGAAAATCGGGATGACCAGCGTGTACAATGCGGACGGGCAGGCTCTGGCATGTACAGTGATTGAAACGGGTCCCTGTGTCGTCACCCAGGTCCGTAGCGTCGAGAAAGACGGCTACGCGGCTGTGCAACTGGGTTTTGGCGAGAAGAAAGAAAAGCACACCAACAAGCCGGAGATGGGCCACTTCAAGAAAGCTGGTACCACGCCGAAGCGGAAACTCGTTGAATTCAAAGAATTCACGCAAGAGTTCACCCTTGGCGATACCCTAACGGCCGCTGACGTATTTGGTGAAGGCGACTTCGTCGATGTAGTCGGAACGGCGAAAGGTCGCGGTTTCCAGGGCGTTGTGAAACGTCACGGATTTGGTGGTGTTGGCGGTCAGACGCACGGTCAGCATAACCGGGGTCGCCACCCAGGTTCGATTGGTGCCTGCTCGTTCCCTTCACGCGTCTTCAAAGGGCTGCGTATGGCCGGCCGTATGGGCGGTAACCGTGTGAAAGTGCAAAACCTGCGCGTTCTGCGTGTCATGTCTGAGCAAAACCTGCTCGTTGTTAGTGGTTCGATTCCAGGAGCCAAAAATTCATTCGTTATCATCGAGAAATAGGCCATGGACGTAATCGTATATAACAGCAAAGGCGTCGACACAGGCAAGAAGGTCACGCTGCCCGAAGATGTATTCGGTATCGAGCCGAATAAGCACGCGATTTATCTCGACGTGAAGCAGTACCTGGCCAATCAGCGTCAGGGTACACACAAAGCGAAAGAGCGTGCTGAAAACGCCCACTCGACCCGCAAACTGAAGAAGCAAAAAGGTACGGGCGGTGCTCGGGCCGGTAGTGCTAAATCGCCTGTATTCGTTGGCGGTGGTACCATCTTCGGACCTCGCCCCGCGATTATAGCTTCAAGCTGAACAAGAAAGTGAAGTCGCTGGCTCGTAAGTCGGCATTCGCTGTAAAAGCACAGGCTGAGAAGATTTCAGTTATCGATTCGATCGCACTGGAAGCACCCCGCACGAAAGATTACATTCAGTTTCTGAACGATCTGAACCTGACGGGCCGCAAAACGCTGCTCATCCTGCCCGACCTCGACGCTAACGTCGTACTGTCGAGCCGGAACGTACAGAAAGCTAAGGTGACCACAGCTGCGCAGGTTAATACCTACGATCTGATGAACGCTGACCAACTGCTGATCAGCGAAGCAGCGCTGTCAACTATTCAAACGCTGTTTAACCAGTAGTCTCGACCAAAGAACATGAACATACTGAAACGCCCGATCGTCACGGAGAAGATGACGGACCTGAACAAGCAGGGAAAGTATGCTTTTGAGGTCGACAAGAAAGCCAACAAAATCGAGATCGGTAAAGCGATCGAGAAAATGTATAGTGTAAATGTGACGTCGGTGAACACGATGCGGGTTTACGGTAAAAACCGCAGCAAGAACATCAACGGACGCGTTGTGACGGGTAAGACCCCAACCACCAAGAAAGCAATTGTTACGGTGGCAGAAGGCGAAGTAATCGACATTTACGCTGACCTGTAAACCGGGCATTGCCCTACATTTAAACAGTCATGGGAGTTAAAAAACTAAGACCAATAACGCCGAGTACACGCTTCCGCGTGGCACCCGACTTTGCGGAAATAACCACCTCCAAGCCGGAAAAAAGCCTGCTGGAGCCCCTGAAGAGAACCGGTGGCCGGAACAACGAAGGTCACCGCACTATGCGCTACATTGGTGGAGGACATAAGCGGCACTACCGCATTATCGACTTCAAGCGCGACAAAGTCGGCCAACCTGCCGAAGTTTTGACTGTAGAATACGATCCAAACCGTTCGGCCCGCATCTCGTTGGTGCAGTACCCCGACGGCGAAAAGCGGTATATCATTGCTCCGCAGGGTATCACTGTTGGTCAGAAAGTGCAGTCAGGCGAAGGCTCGACGCCAGACGTTGGTAACGCAATGCCGCTGAGCACAATGCCTATCGGTACGATCGTTCACAACATTGAGCTGACACCTGGTAAAGGTGGCGCAATGGCTCGGTCGGCTGGTACGTACGCACAACTGGTTGGTCGTGAAGACAAGTACGCTATCCTGCGTATGCCGTCAGGCGAAACCCGCCGGGTATTGAGCACATGCATGGCTACGGTTGGTTCGGTATCGAACCCCGACCACATGAACGTTGTCGTTGGTAAGGCTGGTCGTAATCGCTGGTTGGGTCGCCGTCCGCGCGTCCGGGCTGTAGTGATGAACCCTGTCGATCACCCGATGGGTGGTGGCGAAGGCCGGGCTTCGGGTGGACACCCCCGTTCACGGAATGGCCAGTTCGCTAAAGGTCAGAAGACCCGCAAGAAGAACAAGGCTTCTGAAAGCATGATTATCAGCCGACGCAAAAAATAAAATGGTTAAAAGTTTAACGGTTAAAGTGTAGTGTTCACCGCAACAACCTAAACCCTAAACTTTAAACCTTGAACCAACAACAATGGCACGTTCACTAAAAAAAGGCCCATATATCGACTTCCGCCTGGACAACAAGGTTCAGACGCAGAATGACTCGGGCCGCAAATCGGTTATCAAAACCTGGTCGCGTCGGTCCATGATTTCGCCGGATTTCGTAGGCCACACCTTTGCTGTTCACAACGGGAACAAGTTTATCCCTGTGTATGTGACGGAGAACATGGTAGGTCACAAACTGGGTGAATTTTCTCCCACGCGTAACTTCCGGGGGCACACTGCCAAGAAAGACAAGGGCAAACGATAAATCAGTCTGAAGTTTGAGGTCCAAAGTTTAAAGTTGAAATGACTTAAACCTCAAACCTTAAACATCAAACTTCAAACTCAAAGATGGAAGCAGTAGCAAAACTTAAAGATGTGCCCACGTCGCCCCGTAAGATGCGGTTGATCGCTGACCTCATTCGTGGTCAGCGCGTAAGCCGGGCGCTGGGTATTCTGAAATTTCAGCCGCAGGCTGGCGCAGCTACACTACAGAAAGTGTTGTTGTCGGCGGTGGCTAACTGGCAGCAGAAAAACGCTGATGAGCGTATTGAAGATGCTGACCTGTACGTAAAAACGATCTTCGTTGATGGCGGTCCAATGCTGAAGCGGCTTCGTCCGGCTCCGCAGGGTCGTGGTCACCGGATTCGGAAGCGGTCGAACCACATTACGATCGTGATCGATAGCACAGTACAAGGTGCTGTTGAATCGGCTGAAGCAACTACCTCAGAAAACGAACAATAAGAGAAATGGGACAAAAAATTAATCCAGTTGGCCTGCGACTCGGTATTGTTCGGGGCTGGGAATCGAGCTGGTACGGTGGTAAAGAGTTTGCGGACAAACTCGTTGAAGACGAAAAAATCCGTAAGTACATCGCAGCCCGTATTCCGAAAGGAGCTATCGCCCGTGTTGTTATCGAACGGACGCTGAAGCGGGTAACGCTGACCATTCACACGGCCCGTCCGGGTATTGTGATTGGTAAAGGCGGTGGTGAGGTCGACAAGATCAAAGAAGAGCTGAAGAAGATCACGGGCAAAGACGTCCAGATCAACATCTTCGAGATTAAACGTCCTGAGATCGATGCCAAGCTGGTTGGTGAAGCAATTGCTCAGCAGCTACAGGCTCGTATTTCGTTCCGTCGTGCCATGAAGCAGGCCATTCAGTCGGCCATGCGGGTTGGCGCACAGGGTATCAAAGTAAAGGTATCGGGTCGTCTGGGCGGTGCTGAAATTGCCCGGTCGGAGCAGTACAAAGAGGGTCGTGTTCCCCTGCACACACTCCGTGCTGACATCGATTACGCTATTTCGGAAGCCCAAACGGTATACGGTAAAATCGGCATTAAGGTGTGGATTTTCAAAGGCGAAGTCTACGGCAAGCGTGACCTGTCACCAGCCGCTATGATGAGCCAGGCGCAAGCTAACGAGCGTTCTGCTGGTCCGGCTGACCGTGGTGATCGTCGTGGCCCACGTGGCGACCGCGATGGTAACGATCGTGGTGGTCGTAACGACCGTGGCGGCAACAACCGTGGCGGTGGCCAGGGCGGCAATCGCGGTGGTGGTCAAGGCGGTAACAACCGTGGCGGTGGTCAGGGTGGCAACCGTGGCGGTGGCGGTCCAAGACGATAAACGAGTTTACAGTTCACTGTATACACGATAGACAACTGAACTGTAAACTGTAAACCTTTTAGCAGAAATGTTACAGCCAAAAAGAACTAAGTTCCGCAAGATGCAGAAAGGCCGGATTCCCGGTATCGCATCGCGTGGTCATGAAATAGCCTTCGGTACCTTCGGCATTAAATCGCTGGAGCCCGGCCGCATCACCGCTCGTCAGATAGAAGCTGCTCGTATCTCGGTAACCCGTGCTATGAAGCGTGAAGGTCAGGTCTGGATTCGGATTTTCCCCGATAAGCCAATCACCAAGAAGCCGGCTGAAGTACGGATGGGTAAAGGTAAAGGTGCTCCCGAGTATTGGGTGGCCGTCGTGAAACCCGGCACGATCATGTTTGAAGCAACGGGTGTTGATCTGGCTACAGGTATGGAAGCGCTGCGGCTAGCTGCTCAGAAGCTGCCGGTACGGACCAAGTTTGTCGTCCGTCGTGATTACCAGGAGCAGGTTCAGGAATAGTAGCCTAAAGCGACAAACAAGATGAAAAAAGAAGATTTGACAGGATTAACAGCTGAGCAGCTACGGACAGAACTCAATGCTGAGCAGGATCGTCTGCTGAAATTGAAGTTCGCGCACGCAGTATCTCCTATCGAGAATCCAATGCGTATCCGTGAGAGCCGGAAACGGGTTGCTCGTCTGAATACGGAACTGACCGCTAAATCCTAATTACGAAAGACATGGAAGAGCAACAATCAGCCACTCCGCAGCCAGAAGAGCAAGCGCCAGTAGCCGCAGCACAGCCTCAGGCTACCCCTGCTGCAACTACAGACACGGCGGAGCGTAATAACCGCAAAGAACGCATCGGCCGGGTAACCAGCAACAAGATGCAGAAAACGATCACTGTCGTTATTGAGCGAAAAGTGAAGCATCCTCTGTACGGTAAGTTTCAAAACAAAACGAAGAAACTGACCGCTCACGATGAGAACAACGAGTGTGGTATCGGCGACACTGTTCGCATCATGGAAACCCGTCCGTTGAGCAAGAACAAGCGTTGGCGTTTAGTCGAAGTCATCGAAAAAGCGAAGTAAGCCATGGTACAGCAAGAATCAAGATTAGGAGTTGCCGATAACAGTGGCGCGAAAGAAGTGCTGGTTATCCGCGTTCTCGGCGGTACGGGCAAACGCTATGCATCGGTCGGTGATAAGATCGTTGTAACGGTGAAGCAGGCTCTGTCGTCCAGCAACATGAAGAAGGGTACGGTATCGAAAGCCGTAGTCGTTCGTACGAAGAAGGAAATACGCCGGAAAGACGGTTCGTATATCCGCTTTGAAGATAACGCTGCCGTTCTGCTCAACAATAACGATGAGCCACGGGGTACCCGGATTTTCGGACCCGTAGCCCGTGAGTTGCGCGAGAAGCAGTTTATGAAAATTGTATCGTTAGCCCCAGAGGTACTGTAAACGATGGAAAAGAAAGTAACGCTTCCGAAACATAAATTCCACATTCAGGCGGGCGATACCGTTGTTGTCATTGGTGGGAACTCAAAAGGGTTGCGCGGTGTCGTGAAAGAAGTAATTGTGGAAAAAGATCGTGCTCGTGTTGAGGGCGTTGCCATGATTACGAAGCACATGAAGCCCACGGCTTCGAATCCGCAAGGTAGTCTGGTAAAAACCGAAGGTTCGGTGCACATCAGCAATCTGATGGTGATTGATCCGGCTACCGGAGAGCCAACTCGCACTGGTCGTAAAGTAAACGAAAAGGGTAAACTGCAACGCTTCTCGAAGAAGACGGGCAACTTTATCCCGGACGCTTACCGCAAACAATAAAAGGTCTATAGAAATGGCAACGCCAAGACTGAAAGAGAAATATTTGAATGAGGTTGTTCCTCAGTTAAAAGACAAATTCCAGTACAAGTCGATCATGCAAGTGCCTCGACTGAGCAAAATTGTCATCAACAAAGGTATCGGAGCCGCTGTAGCTGACAAGAAGCTTGTCGATGTAGGTGTTGAAGAGCTGACGACCATCACGGGTCAGAAGGCTGTTCCCACGATGTCGAAGAAAGCCGTGTCGAACTTCAAACTTCGGGAGAAGATGCCGATCGGTGCGAAAGTTACGTTGCGTGGCGAGCGCATGTTTGAATTCCTTGATCGTCTGACGACGGTGGCTCTGCCCCGCGTTCGTGACTTCAAAGGCATCAGCGACAAAGGGTTTGACGGTCGTGGTAACTACACGTTCGGCGTGCAGGAGCAGATCATCTTCCCGGAAATCAGCATTGACAAAGTAGCGCGTATTTCGGGCATGGACATTACGTTCGTAACTACGGCCAATACCGATAACGAGAGTTACGAACTGTTGAAAGCAATGGGTATGCCGTTCACAAAAGGCGGCAAACAATAAGAAACCGACATGGCAAAAGAATCAATAAAAGCGCGGGAACGGAAACGTGAAGCACTGGTAGCTAAATACGCTGGCAAGCGGGCTGCCCTGAAAGCTGCCGGTGACTACATCGGTTTGGACAAACTGCCTAAGAATGCGTCGCCTGTCCGGCTGCACAACCGTTGCAAACTGACGGGTCGCCCACGGGGATACATGCGTAAGTTTGGTATCTCACGGGTAACGTTCCGGGAAATGGCATCGGCTGGTAAGATTCCTGGTGTAACCAAGGCAAGCTGGTAACCGTAGTTCTCACAAGCAACAATTCAGTTTCCGTAATTTTGCGAACCAACGGTTTGTAAGTAACGCAACGCTCAGAATGAATACAGATCCAATAGCAGACTACCTGACCCGCGTCAGAAACGCTATCCGGGCTAAGCACCGGGTAGTGGAGATTCCTGCTTCGAACATAAAGAAAGAGATTACGAAGGTGCTCTATGAAAAAGGGTACATTCAGAACTACAAGTTCGACGACAGCACCCCACAAGGCAGCATCAAAATCGCCCTGAAATACAACCCGACCACTAAGCAGTCGGCTATTGTTGATCTTCAGCGTGTAAGCCGTCCGGGTCTTCGTCAGTACCGTGGTGCCGATCACCTGCCCCGTATCTTCAACGGCCTGGGTGTAGCGATCATTTCGACCTCGAAAGGCGTAATGACCGACAAGGAAGCGAAAACGCTGAACGTAGGTGGTGAAGTACTGTGTTACGTCTATTAATCTGAACTGAACAATGTCACGCATAGGTAAGAAACCAATTTCTCTGCCAAGCAACGTTACGCTGTCGGTCGATGATCAGAACGTAGTAACGGTGAAAGGCCCGAAGGGTACGCTGACTCAGCTGGTTGACCGGGATATCTCGGTAGCCGTTGAAGACGGAACCATTCAGGTATCGCGCCCAACAGAGCAGAAGCGTCACAAAGCGATGCACGGTCTGTACCGTTCGCTGGTGAACAACATGGTAACGGGCGTAAGCGAAGGCTTCAAACTGAACCTCGAAATCGTCGGTGTAGGTTACAAGGCGTCGGTTACCAACAATGTGCTGGAACTGCAACTTGGCTACTCGCACAACGTATATGTAGCGGTTCCTGAGGAAATCAAAGTAACGGCTGTAACGGAGAAAGGTCAGAACCCGAAGGTATACCTTGAAGGTTCGGACAAGCAACTGATCGGCGACGTAGCCGCTAAGATTCGTTCGCTCCGTAAAGTTGAGCCTTACAAAGGCAAAGGTATCCGGTTCGTCGGTGAAGAAATTCGTCGGAAAGCTGGTAAGTCTTCGTCAAAGAAATAAAGAGTCGGTAGTTTGTGTGCTCTGGTTTACTGTAATGAGAAGACTACGAGACACAAACTACAAACCACGAATCAAAATCGCCTATTTGGTCGGAATCAAATAACATGGCAACGAAACTAGAAAGAAGAACGCGGATCAAATTTGGTATCCGTGCTAAAGTGTCAGGTACGGCTGAACGCCCCCGCCTGTCGGTTTTCCGTTCGAACACCGCAATTTATGCGCAGCTTATCGACGACGAAGCGGGTAACACCCTTGCTTCAGCCTCGTCGATTGAACTGAAGAGTGAAGTAGAAGGCAACAACGTTGAAACCGCGAAGAAAGTGGGTCAGCGTCTGGCTGAGAAAGCTGTTGCTCAGAACATCAGTTCTATCGTGTTCGACCGCAACGGGTATCTCTATCACGGTAAAGTTAAAGCACTGGCCGATGCAGCCCGCGAGGGTGGCCTTAAGTTCTAAGCGATGAATACGAACGCAGCAAGACCTACAAAATATAACGAAGCCGACCTGAAGGAAAAGGTGGTAGCCATCAACCGCGTTGCTAAAGTGGTAAAAGGTGGTCGCCGGTTTAGCTTCTCGGCTATCGTAGTCGTTGGCGACGGTAACGGTGTAGTTGGCTATGGCCTAGGTAAAGCCAACGAAGTTACCGATGCGATCGCAAAGGGAGTTGAAGACGCAAAAAAGAATCTGGTTCAGATCCCTTTGTTGAAGCGGACAGTCCCCCATGAGATGGAAGGTAAATTCAGCGGTGGCTTCGTCCTGCTGAAACCAGCTGCTCCGGGTACTGGCCTGATCGCTGGTGGAGCTATGCGTGCCGTGCTGGAATCAGCTGGTGTGCACGACATCCTAGCGAAATCGAAAGGTTCGTCGAACCCGCACAACGTGGTAAAAGCTACGCTTGATGCCCTGCTGAAAATGCGTCTGCCTCACCAGGTAGCTTTCCAGCGTCAGGTAAGCGTGGCCAAAGTGTTCAACGGTTAATTTAACAGGTAACAAAGACATGGCACGAGTACGCATTACGCAGGTCAGCAGCACGATCAAGCGGCCGCAGACCCAGAAAAACGCGATCAAGTCGCTTGGCCTGGGTAAAATCAACCGGAGTGTTGAACGTGAGTTGAATGATTCACTAAAAGGCACGCTCACCAAGGTACAACACTTGGTGAAGATTGAAGAAATTTAAGTACCTTTGCGATTCTTTTGGTTTTGCAGGTTCAGTACGCGCCAAGCGTAGATGCACCGAGAGCCAAAAGAATCATCTTTTTTATTAACAACTCCAATGAATCTAAGCAACCTTAGACCGGCAAAAGGTTCCGTCAAAGAGCGCAAGCGAGTCGGACGCGGACAAGGCTCGGGGATGGGCGGTACGTCTACCCGTGGTCACAAAGGAGCGCAGTCGCGCTCAGGTTACAGCCGTAAAACCCACTTTGAAGGCGGTCAGATGCCACTTCAGCGTCGGGTACCGAAGTTCGGCTTCAAGAACATCAACCGCGTCGAGTACAAGCCTCTGAACCTGGATTCGATCCAGACGCTAGTTAGTGAAACAAATGCTACCGTAGTAGACCTGAACTTCCTGATGGAGCACGGTCTGGTAGCAAAGAACGACCTTGTGAAGATTCTTAGCCGTGGCGAGATCACGTCAGCTGTAGAAATTCACGCACATGCCTTCTCAGCCAGCGCAAAAGACGCTATTGAGAAAGCGGGCGGCAAGGTAGTGGTACCTGTTAAAGAAGCTAAAGAGGAAGCCGCGAACTAGTTGTGAGGGCGGCATAAGCCGTTGAATCGTATGAACCGACTGATCAGTACGTTTAAGAATATTTTTGCAATTGACGAGTTGCGGAGTCGAATCCTCAACACGCTGTTGTTTATAACGGCGTTTCGTCTCGGTTCTGCTATTGTTCTGCCTGGTGTCGACCCTAGCAAACTAAACCTGAATCCGCAAGGGCTGCTTGGTCTGCTTGATACATTCCTGGGCGGAGCATTCAGTAAAGCGTCGATTTTCGCACTCGGCATTATGCCGTACATCTCGGCGTCAATTGCTATTCAGCTGCTAACGCTGGCACTGCCATACTTCCAGAAGATGCAGAAGGAAGGAGAGTCGGGGCGCAAGCGGTTGAATCAGATAACCCGGGTGCTGACAATTGTAGTCACTGCGGTACAGGCACTGACGTACGTGCGGACGACAATTCCTCAGGATGCGCTGTTTATCGATCGTGGCTTGTTCACCATTTCGTCGCTGTTCATTCTGACGTCAGGTACAATCTTTTGTATGTGGTTGGGTGAGCGGATCACCGATAAGGGCATCGGCAATGGTATTTCGATGATCATCATGATCGGTATCGTGTCCCGACTTCCAGGTGCCATAATTGGTGAGCAACAGTCGCGCGGCACGGCCGGTCTGCTGATTTTTGTGCTGGAAATGGTCGCCCTGTATTTTGTTATCATGGGTGCCGTTGTTCTGACACAGGCCGTTCGCCGGATTCCGATTCAGTATGCGAAGCAGGTGATTGGAAATAAAGTCGTGGGTGGACAACGTCAATACCTGCCGTTGAAGCTAAACGCGGCTGGTGTAATGCCGATCATCTTTGCGCAGGCGCTGATGTTTATTCCCGGATACGTGGCCCAGCTTTTCGCGGAAAAGAGCGACTTCGCTGCCGGTGTTCAGAATGCATTCAGCAGCTACACGTCGTGGCAGTATAACATTCTGTTCGCAGTACTAATCATTGTGTTCACGTTCTTCTACACAGCTATCTCAGTCAACCCGACGCAGATCGCTGATGACATGAAGCGTAGCGGTGGTTTCATTCCCGGTGTAAAGCCTGGTTTTCAAACATCGGAATACATTGGTACGGTACTCGATCGGATTACGTTGCCCGGCGCTATCATGCTGGCTATTGTAGCCATCCTACCAGCGATTGCCAACTTGCTTGGTATGACGAGTGGCTTTGCTCAGTTTTTCGGTGGTACATCGCTGCTGATCATGGTGGGTGTAGTGCTCGACACGCTGCAACAGGTAGAGAGTTATTTGCTTATGCGTCGTTACGAAGGGCTGATGAAGTCTGGTCGTGTACAGGGACGTGCTAATGAGACGGCTGCTGTCGCCTGATGAATTATGGCCGGTTCGGACAAAAAAGATAAAGTGATTTATATCAGAACCGATGAGGAAATCGAACTGATAAAAATCAGCGCTCGAGTCTTGGGAAAAGCACATGCCGAAGTAGCCAAGCTCATTCGGCCAGGTGTGACGACCAAGGAACTTGACAAGGTTGCCGAAACGTTCATTAAGGATAACGGCGGCTCGCCATCGTTCCTCGGGTACAATAAATTTCCGGCTTCGCTGTGTATATCGGTAAACGATGTTGTTGTGCACGGTATTCCTGGTCGCTACGAACTGAAGGACGGGGATATTATCACGATTGACGGCGGAGTAAAACTGAACGGTTTTCACAGTGATAGTGCTTACACTTATCCGGTAGGAAACGTTTCTGCTGCAACGCGACGGCTGCTTTCCCGAACAAAAGAATCCCTGTACGCTGGTATAGAAAAAGCGATAGAGGGGAACCGAGTCGGCGACATTGGCTACGCTGTGCAGACTTACGCTGAGAAATTTGGGTATTCAGTTGTCCGCGAGCTTGTCGGTCATGGTGTAGGTCAAAACTTGCACGAAGCACCGGAAGTGCCTAACTATGGTAAGAGGGGACAAGGACCTAAGCTGCACGAAGGTATGATTCTGGCCATTGAGCCGATGGTCAACTTTGGTAAGAAAGGCATCATTCAGGAACGTGACGGGTGGACAATTCGGACCGTCGATCGGAAACCTTCGGCGCATTTTGAACACACAGTTGCGGTTCGGAAAGGCAAAGCGGAAATACTAACCACGTTCGAGTACATCGAATCGGTGACAGCCAACACGAGTCTCATGGTTGATACTCAGGAAATGATGGCAGCCTAAAAGCAAACATGGCAAAGCAGAATTCAATTGAGCAGGATGGTATAATCTTAGAAGCATTATCGAATGCAATGTTCCGGGTCGAACTGGCAAACAAGCACGAGGTAATTGCTCATATCTCCGGAAAGATGAGGATGAACTACATCAAAATTCTACCCGGAGATCGCGTGAAACTGGAGATGTCGCCTTACGATCTTAGTAAGGCGCGGATTGTGTACCGGTACAAATAACGGCTTGCGGTTCGTAGTTTATAGTTCTCGGTTTAGAACTACGAACGACAAACCACGAACTACAAACTATTTCAACCATGAAAGTTAAAGCGTCAATCAAGAAGCGCAGCGAAGACTGCATCGTGATCCGTCGGAAAGGGAAGCTGTACGTGATCAACAAAAAGAATCCCCGTTACAAACAAAGACAAGGCTAAGCATGGCACGTATTGCAGGTGTTGATATTCCGGATAAAAAGCGTGGAGAGATCGCGCTGACGTACATCTTCGGCATAGGTCGGAGCCGGGCGAAGAAGATTCTGGTTGACGCTGGTATCAGCGTAGACAAGAAGGCTAGTGAATGGACCGACGAAGAAGCGAGTGCTGTTCGTAACACGATTACGAATGAGTACAAAGTAGAAGGTCAGCTCCGGTCGGAAGTACAGCTGAGCATCAAGCGTCTGATGGATATCGGTTGCTACCGTGGTCTGCGTCACCGTAAGGGCCTACCGGTTCGTGGTCAGCACACTAAAAACAACTCGCGTACTCGTAAGGGTAAGCGGAAGACAGTTGCTAACAAGAAGAAAGTAACGAAATAATTAATCGGTCGCTCATTGTCATCAGGAGTATTTGCCGCCGTCTGTTCAGACTGCATGTAATACAGACCAGTGACTCACTGACGATTACCTACTTACAATGGCACAGGCAAAACGCAAAGACAAAGCGAAAAAACGGGTGGTAGTTGTCGAGCCCGTCGGTCAGGTTCACATCCGGGCTACGTTCAACAACATCATCATTTCGATTACCAACATGAACGGTCAGGTTATTTCCTGGGCTTCGGCTGGTAAAATGGGCTTCCGCGGTTCGAAGAAGAACACCCCGTATGCAGCACAAACCGCAGCGTCGAACTGCGCAGCTGTTGCTCACGATCTGGGTATGCGGAAAGCAGAGGTATTCGTGAAAGGTCCAGGATCGGGTCGTGAATCGGCCATCCGTACCATTCAGAACTCAGGTATTGAAGTGACCACGATCCGTGATATCACGCCACTACCGCACAACGGCTGCCGCCCTCCAAAGCGCCGTCGTGTATAACGATACTGCCGGGCAACCGGTAGCTTTTTTTATGAATAAGGACAGGCGACATTTGGTTGTGTCTGTCCGATGTTTCACACTTATTCATTCCGTCAAGAATGGCACGTTACACAGGCCCTAAGGCCAGAATATCGCGTAAGTTCGGCGAGCCCGTTATGGGACCGAGCAAGGCGATGCAAAAAAAGAACTACGGTCCCGGTATGCATGGCCGTGGACGTAAGCGCAAGCAATCTGAATATGCGCTGCAACTGATTGAAAAGCAGAAAGTAAAATACACCTACGGTATTCTGGAGCGTCAGTTCCGGGCACTGTTTCACCGGGCTCAGGTTCGTGAAGGCATCACAGGTGAGAATCTGCTGAAACTATGTGAAGCCCGCCTGGACAACACGGTTTACCGGCTGGGTATCGCTACTTCGCGCCGGGCTGCCCGTCAGCTGGTTGCACACAAGCACATCATCGTTGATGGTGAAGTAGTAAACATCCCTTCTTATTCGCTTAAGCCCGGTCAACTGATTGGCGTACGCGAGAAATCGAAATCGCTCGAAGCTGTTTCTACCAGTTTGTCGGCTCGTAACCCCCGCCGGTACAATTGGGTAGAGTGGGACGGTCAGCAAATGACTGGCAAGTTCATCAGCTATCCTGAGCGCGATCAGATTCCTGAGAATTTCAACGAGCAGGCTATCGTCGAATTGTATTCGAAGTAAGCTGATGGCAGAACCAACCTGGTTCTGCTGTTTATATATACATACGGTTTACAGACATTCGACCTGCGGTAGTATCCACGATCAACATGGGCGAGTGCCGTAAGGCGAGTAATCTGAAAACTCATTTTTGAGTCTTCACGCAAGGCAGAGAACTGCTGTAAAACAATACGAAACGTATGTCAATTTTAGCGTTCCAAATGCCCGACAAGGTCGTCGTGGAGAAAGCCGACGACTTTCACGGAGTGTTTGAATTCAAACCCCTTGAGAAAGGATACGGTGTAACGATTGGCAACGCGCTACGGCGCATTTTGCTGTCGTCGCTGGAAGGTTACGCTATCACAAGCGTAAAATTTCCAGGCGTACTGCACGAGTTTTCGTCAATTGAGGGTGTTGTTGAAGACGTGACGGAGATTATCCTGAACCTGAAAATGGTTCGGTTTAAGAAAATCTCGGACATGGTTGACAACAAAATCACGGTCAGCATCAAGAAGCAATCGGTGCTGAAAGCGGGCGATATATCGAAGTTTTCGCCTTCGTTCGAAGTGTTGAATCCAGATATGGAAATTTGCCATATCGACGACACACTCGATCTGGAGATGGAAATTTTTGTGGAAAAAGGTCGGGGCTATGTTCCTGCCGATGAACCACGCGTTAACGAACTGCCGTTTGGTCACATCCCCATCGATGCCATCTACACGCCAATCAAAAACGTGAAGTACAGCGTCGAGAACACGCGGGTTGAGCAGAAAACGGACTATGAGCGGCTGTTACTCGACATCGAAACGGACGGGTCAATCCATCCGGAAGAAGCGTTGAAAGGAGCGGCTTACATTCTGATTCAGCACTTCATGCTGTTCTCAGATCAGACGATGACGTTTGAAACGGCCAAGCCGGAAGAAGAAAACGTTGTTGATGAGGAAGTGCTGCACATGCGCAAGCTGCTGAAAACGTCATTGGCGGATCTGGACCTGTCGGTTCGGGCTTACAACTGTCTGAAGTCGGCCGACGTACGTACGTTGGGCGATCTGGTACGGTTGGAGATCTCCGACATGATGAAGTTCCGCAACTTCGGTAAGAAGTCATTGACGGAGCTTGAGCAACTAGTGGCCGAAAAGAACCTGACGTTCGGCATGGATGTGGCTAAATACAGACTAGACGAAGATTAAGCCGGTTTACGGTATTTGGTTTACGGTTTCGAGTCGATGACTACCGTAAACTGTGAACCGAAAACCGTAAACCTCACAAAACAATGAGACACGGTAAAAAAGATAACCACCTAAGCCGTACGCATTCGCACCGCGAAGCGATGCTGCAAAATATGGCATCGTCGCTGATCATGCACAAGCGTATCGAAACGACGGTGGCCAAAGCCAAAGAACTGCGGAAGTTCGTTGAGCCAATCCTGACACGCGCGAAGGAAGACAACAACCAGAATCGTCGGGTTGTGTTTCAGACACTGACGAACAAGGAAACGGTGAAAGAACTGTTCGGTACGGTAGCCGACAAAATTGCGAACCGTCCCGGTGGCTACACACGCATCATCAAGCTGGGCAACCGGCAGGGTGACAATGCCGAGACTTGCCTGATTGAGCTGGTTGACTTCAACGAACTTCTCATCAGCGCAGCCGCCGAGAAAGCGACAGCAACGACCCGTACGCGCCGGAGCCGTCGGAGTGGTGGAGCTAAGGCAACGGAAGGCGCAGAAGTGGCACCAGCTACGGCTGAAGCAACGACTGCTGATGCTGACGCGGTAGAAGCACCGGCTGATGCGCTGCCCGCTGACGCTGAAGTCGCTGAGACCTCGCCCGCAGCTGGTGATGATCTGACGATCATCGAAGGCATCGGTCCGAAAATCGCCGAAATGCTGAATAACGCTGGTATCACGACGTTTGCCCAGCTGGCGGATGCTGACGATGCTACCGTTCAGCAAGTGCTCACAGAGGCTGGCCCACGCTTCAACGTACACGACGCTACGACCTGGAACGAGCAGGCTGCACTGGCCCGCGACGGCAAGAATGATGAACTGAAAGAATTACAGGACCGTTTGAAAGGCGGCAAAGAATAATCATCGGTGAGTC
The DNA here is from genome assembly GCF_012849055.1 of Spirosoma rhododendri. Classification (NCBI taxonomy): domain Bacteria; kingdom Pseudomonadati; phylum Bacteroidota; class Cytophagia; order Cytophagales; family Cytophagaceae; genus Spirosoma; species Spirosoma rhododendri. Next base: position 2,098,508 of record NZ_CP051677.1, read on the forward strand.
ATCAATGTCATCATACAAAAATGGGTTAGCCGGTAACGGTTAGCCCTTTTTTTTAACCTTTTTGACCAACGCATTCATGAAACAGGCACAGGAAGCCCTATTGGTTCTACAGGACGGTACCGTTTATCGGGGGCTGGCACTCGGCAAGAAAGGCACTGCCGGTGGCGAAATCTGCTTCAATACCGGCATGACCGGTTACCAGGAAATCTACACGGACCCGTCTTATTACGGTCAGGTAATCATCAACACGACGTCGCACATTGGTAATTATGGCGTGTTGAACAATGCTGAGCAGGAATCGAACAGCGTGAAAATTCGTGGAATGGTTTGTAACTTCTTCTCAGACATTCATTCCCGCTACACGGCCGACGGTTCATTGCAGGATTATTTTGAACGAGCAAACATCGTAGGTATTCACGGTGTCGATACGCGTCAGCTAGTGCGTTACATTCGCTCGAAGGGCGTTATGAACTGCATTATCTCGTCGGAGATACTGGACCCGGCGGTGCTCTTGTCAATGTTGCAGGAAGTGCCGGATATGTCGGGACTGGAACTGTCTTCGGAGGTAAGCACGAAAGAAGCCTACGAAGAAGGCGATCCCGAATCGAAACTGCGGGTTGCTGTGCTGGATCTGGGCGTTAAGCGCAGTATCCTGAGCAACTTTACCGAGCGTAATGTATTCTGTAAGGTGTTTCCGGCTAAAACCAGCTACGAAGAGCTGGCAGCCTGGAAGCCAAGCGGATTTTTTATCGCAAACGGGCCGGGCGATCCATCGGCTATGCCTTACGCGGTGGAGACTGTAAAGCAGGCACTCGATGCCGAAAAGCCGTTGTTCGGTATTTGCCTGGGTCACCAGATACTGTCACTGGCTAGTGGTATTTCGACGTACAAGATGCACAACGGGCATCGGGGGCTGAACCATCCGGTGAAAAACCTGATTACCGGTCGTTGTGAAGTTACGTCTCAAAACCACGGCTTCGCTGTCAGTGCCGATGAGTTACAGGATACGGACAATGTCGAACTGACGCACGTTAACCTGAACGACAAAACGATCGAAGGGATTCGGCGGAAAGATAAGCCTGCATTTTCGGTGCAGTATCACCCCGAATCGTCGCCGGGTCCGCACGATTCACACTACCTGTTCGATCAGTTCGTGGGTATGATGAAGGAGTAGAAGAGAAAGCGGGGCGGAAACGTCCCGTTTTTTTTAGATCGAAGACGCAGGATTACGCCAGTAGTTACGACTCCAGACGCGTTTGAACAACCAGCCCCGTTCGCGGAGTGCCAGTGGTAAGTAAGCAAGTGACTGCTTAACTGGCTGATCGTAAAACTGATCGTCGTCGGTAAGTAGCAGCGACTGATACGTATCGTCGGAGCGAACTGTAAGATCAGCGAAGGGTAATTCCTGATGGCGATCCGGCGATTGCTGCGCCAACTGGTCTTTTAGCAATGTATCACCGTGCAGGGCCGTCACAGGCTGAGGCTGCGGTCTGAATTGACCCTCCGAAACCATCAGCGCATAAGTTAGGTAATCGCGCAGTCGCCTTGTGCCTTCCCCAGTCGCAGTGTCGACTTTGAGTTGATCCGGCCACAAACTGGTAATAACGTAGACTCGTTCCCGCGCCCTGGTGACCGCCACATTCAGCCGATTTTCGCCCCCGGCCGTATTCAGACTACCGAAATGCATGGTCAGGCGCCCCCGTTCGTCGGGGGCGTAGCCGATCGAGAAAATGATAATGTCGCGCTCATCGCCCTGCACGTTTTCGATGTTCTTGACGAACAGGTCCGGAATCTGAGTCGTCAACGGGCTTTCGTCGAGCATATTCTGTATCAGCTGCTGTTGCGGGTAGTTGAACGTAACAACACCCACGCTGCGGCCCGGTTGCTCGATAGCAAGCTGCTGAAGCTGCGCCAACACAGCCGCTGCTTCGACAGTATTGGTGTTGCGCGCCCATTGCCCGGTTACGTGCAGATAACGAATTGCCGGGTTAGCCTGATTGACCTGATCGAAATAGGGAAGAAGCTGTAATCTGTTCTGGTAAAAATGCTGGTTGGAAAATGTGATCAGATCGAGCGATCGGCTGCGGTAGTGCTCGGTTAGCAATACCTGTGGCAAGTGTCTGGCGGCTAGTTCGAGTAGGGATTCAACCTCCAGTTCAGCCGGTGTTTCCTCGTCGGCATCGGTAAGGTCGTCGATCTGTGTGCGGTACACGTCGTTTGGTCGTAGCTGCTGATTATCGCCGGTGACCACGATCTGACGACCCCGGAAGAAAGCAGGCAGCCCGCTTTCGGCGAAACACTGCGAAGCCTCATCGACAATGACAAGATCGAATAGGTTGAGCCGAAGTGGAAAAATCGCTGATACGGATTCCGGCGACGCCAGCCAGCAGGGAATCAGCCTGAACAGCTCGTCGGTGTGCGTTTCCACCAGCTTGCGCAGCGGCCATATGTTCCGCTTTTTCGTCGTCTGATGCAATAAGTCTCGGTACGTAACGACGTTGCTGACTCGGTTGAAGGTCAACTTCCGGTAGGTCTGCTCGCGCAACTTGATCAGCAGCATATCGCGGTTCAACTGCTGCTTACGTTGTATGCTGTCCTGCAATGCCTGCTCCGTCTGCGCCATTTTCAGAGACGAAACACTGCTCAATTCAGGATGACGTTGCTCCAACAAATCGAGCCAGGCCAGCCGGATTGAATTTTGAAACAGTCCGGCCCAGTCGTGCGGTGCGTAACTGCTCAGTTGCTTTATAATCGACTGCTCGACGGGCGAGAACGCAGCATACAGCCGGTCGGCCTCGACGAACAGATCAAAACGCTGCCGGAGCGATGTACTTAGGGCGTCGGCCTGGATTGGTTGTGTCCAGAGCAAGTCGAGTTGCTCATCCGATAAGTGCGATTGCTCTTGTGTGAAATGTGCTACCTCCGTCGATAACGAATGGAACTGACGAAGTGCGGCTGCCATCTGGGGAGCAGTAGCACCGACAGCGTCAACTAACGTCGACAGGGGAGCAATTACGTCCAGACTGGCCAGCAACTGCCTTGCCTGCACTAATTCACACAAGGCATTGGGCGTAATAGGTAGGCCGATACGCTGTAGCCAGGGGGTTACTTCCTGCCGGATTTGCCCGGCCCGAATGGCATTGGTAATCCGACCAAGCAGGAGCCGAAGATGAGGTTCTGAATCAGTCAGCCCCGTTTCCCCGAGAAGGTCATCTATCTTTTTCCCCGCCGTGTCGGTCAGCCGCCACCATTGCCAGCGTAGCCACGACGGCCGTGCCTCCAGCGCGTCAAGCACTAATTGCTGACTTGCGGGCAGATCGGGAAGTGCCACAACCGATTGCGGCAGGGCATTCGACTCCGCTAACTGCCATGTCTGCGCCAACTCAACTAGTTGGCCGTCGCCAAGCCATTCATCTGTCTGGTAATGCAAGGTCCGCAACTGACCAACCGTACGCCAGACAGATGCCGACTCGACCGCGTCGAGTTTGCTGATGGCGCTGCTCAGCTCGGCAGAATACGCAGACCAGGCTAGTAACTCGCTTCGGGAGAATGATAGATCAGTGGTTGTACGTAGCTGCAACTGAACTGACTGGGCCAATTCAGTCCATTGGCGAATCGTTTGCTCGATACGTGAGCGGTCTACCGTGCCGTAGTCTGCAAACGAACGACGGTTGGCCCATAAAGGAGCGTTTTTCAGTTCTTCCTCGTAGGCAACAAACTGCGTTAATCGCTCAGTAAAGGCTATTGCGTCGGTTAGTTGAAACTGCGCGGCTACAGAACTTAACTCGAGAACAGGACGATCGGGATGACTGGTCAGGTATAGTTCCTTTGCCGAAATACCGAAAACAGATGTGTCGAAAAGCGATGTCTTGACCGTTTGCAACCATCGCACTGCTTCGTCGATTCGGTTGCTTTCCTGCTCGAAGTCGCGCTCCAGCAATACCGCATTCAACCCGTTATTCTGCTGCCGGTACGCGTCGACACTGTCGATCTGACTGGCAATTTGCGCGTACAGCGCCCGGCGGTCGTCCTGAAAGTCGTGAACGAGCGCCATAAACGGAGCCATACCCACCGCCTGCAAACGAGCCTGTACAACATCCAGCGCAGCCCGTTTTTGACAGACCAGCAACACCCGCCGACCAGCCGCAGCTGCGTCGGCCATCAGATTCGCGATAAGCTGTGACTTTCCCGTTCCCGGCGGTCCCTGAACGACCAGCGATTGCCCCGAACGAACGGCCCGGACAGCGGCTTCCTGCGAGGCATCGAGGGCTAAGGGAGTTCGTAGTTGCTTTTCCGGTAACCGCTCAGTCGCTATGACCGGGTCGCTGGCGGGCAAACCGGTATCAGCGGTAAGTTCAATCAGCTGGTCGTAGTCGGGAGACAGGTAAGAACCCGCCTGAGGAAAAATGCCAAGTACGGCTTCCTGGAAAAGGGTTAGCTCGCCATGATGCTCTAGCTGATCGAGGCTACGTACCGATTGCTGATCGAAAAAATGCAGCGTGTCGCTAAATAGATCCGTGTTAAAATTGACGTTGAGCAAACTGTCGCGTAGCCATTCGTACAACTGCGTACGAAATACCAATGGGTCGCGGTCGAAATCCGACAGGGCTTTCTCCGCTAATTCGTCCGGCAAACGAATCGCGTTGAACTGACTGTACGCAATTAGAAACGTAGGGTTCAAAAAGCCCAGTTCATCAGACCGCCTTGTGAGCCGCCATTGCGCCCCCTGCTGACTGATGGTTACGGGGAAAAATAACAGCGGTGCGTGAATAACCGTACCGTCGAGGAGCTTACCCCGTACGAACGGCCAGCCGACGTATAGATCATCGGTGCCACGTTCGTCGATAATGAACCTGGCTGTTCGATCTATCTGGCGTAGTTTGCGGCTAACCTGATTGCTGCGCTCGTGTCGGGCATCGAGTACGGCACAAAGCGGTACAGACGCTTTTCGTCCAATCAGATCAGCGATCAGGCTGAACGACGATCGATTCAGTAGAAAGTCGCAGGTATGTAGGTCCACAAACTGACTACCGGGCAGGCTGTTCAGCACCAGCGATCGATTGCGGCTGCTCAGGTTGGTAAGCCGCCGGCGATAGGCCCGAAGAACGGAGAGCGAAACCGGAATAATCACGACATACAGCGAATGTTACTACGTAATCAGGCAGGTTTGTTTTCGGTTTTTTCAGGAATGAGCCACGATGCCAACACGCTGATGCCCAGGATGGCTACGATAATGTAAAGAGAGTAAACGGGTTTGAAACCCAGATCGTGCAGCCACGGTTCTGCCAGCATTTTTGCCCCGATAAACGTCAGCAGTACTGCCAGACCAACTTTGAGGAAACGGAACTGCTCAATAATGCTCGACAGAAAGAAGAACATCGACCGAAGGCCCATGATGGCAAATACGTTCGAGAAAAAGACGATGTACGGGTCTTTCGTGATCGAGAAAATAGCCGGAATTGAATCGACCGCGAAAATCAGATCGGTAAATGCGATGACGATAACGATCAGAAACAGGGGCGTCACGTACAGCTTGTGATCGATTTTGCCCCGTACAAAAAAGTTGTCGCTTACGTTGCGGGGGAAGATATTCAGGTATTTGGAGGCAAACTTGACCACCGGATGATTGCCCGTATCGATAGTATCTTCTTCGTCTTTCTGGAAAAAGAGCTGAAGGCCGGTGTACACCAGAAACGCACCGAACAGGTACAGAATCCATTCGAACCGTTGAATCAGTGCCGATCCGATAAAAATAAAGAAGAAACGTAAGACAATCGCTCCCAGAATACCCCAGACGAGGATCTTCTTGTAGTAGCGTTCTCGGACGCCGAACGAATTGAAAATCAGAATAAATACGAAAATATTATCAGCCGATAACGAATACTCAACCAGGTAACCGGTGATATACTCGAGCGACATGTTATTCTGGAAGCGGGCAAGGCTGGCGTCAAAATTGCCGGGTACGAGCGTAACGTGACTGGCGTATTTGCTGCGTACTTCTTCCAGCTGAGCCATGTCGTAAATGCCATGAACCAGGTAGCCGTACGATTTGAGAAAAAAGTAAAACGCAACCGACAGGGCAACCCAGATGGCACTCCACGTAGCGGCTTCCCTGAACGTGACAACGTGGCTGGTTTGCTTGGAGAAAATCCCCAGATCAAACGACATGACAACCAGTACGAAAGCGGCAAAGGCAATGAAGAAGATTGTTTCGCTAGACATTACACGGAAAAAACGCGGAAGACGAGACTCGTATGCGCTTGACTTCGCTACGCACCGGATTCGCCTTTCGGGCGGCTATGATTAACAAATAACAGTGACAAGTTGCCGGTCAGTTGCCTGAAGACGAGCTAAATCGACCCGTAAATTTACGGTCAATCAACGCAAGGGGCTAGTCTGATTCGGTAAATAATTGGCATAGTGATTAACAGACATTAGTTTTGGGTCATGTTTAATGGTAGAAAAGTAATTGTGGTCATGCCCGCTTACCGGGCTGCTTTGACGCTCGAGCGTACATACCGGGAGATTCCGTTTGATATCGTCGACGAAGTTATTCTGGTCGATGATGCCAGCCCTGACAACACAGTAGAGGTAGCCCGGCAGCTTGGTATCAACCACGTCATTCGCCACGATAAAAACAAGGGATACGGTGGAAACCAGAAAACCTGCTACCGCAAAGCCGTAGAACTCGGGGGCGATATCGTTGTTATGCTCCACCCCGACTACCAGTATACGCCCCTATTGCTGACGGCCATAATCTCGATCATCGGTAACGGCCTATATCCGGTCGTGTTTGCGTCACGGATTCTCGGCAAAGGTGCCCTCAAAGGCGGGATGCCGATGTACAAATACGTGGCTAACCGTTTTCTGACGTTCACGCAGAACCTGCTAATGAACCAGAAACTGTCGGAGTACCACACGGGCTACCGGGCTTTTTCTGGCGAGGTACTGCGGAGTCTGGACTTTACCCATAATTCAGACGACTTCATTTTCGACAACGAAATGATCGCCCAGATTTTCTACAAGGGCTATGAAATTGCAGAAGTGACCTGCCCGACCAAGTATTTCGAAGAAGCGTCGTCGATCAACTTCAAACGCAGCTCAATCTACGGCCTGGGGGTACTGAAAACGTCACTCTACTATTTCCTCACGAAAATTGGGGTGATGCACTGGCAGATTCTGAAATAGTATCTGCCAGCTCCAACTGGGGCATCACAACTTCCGTAATCATCGATTCCAGCGTCAGGCCGGGGCCAAACGCGCAGCTGAAAATGTTGGGCTGATGCGCCGGCATGTCGAGCGCACCACTAGCCAGATCGGCCCAGATGCGTTGCAACACAAATAGTACCGTCGCCGACGACATATTCCCATATTCGCGCAGAATGGCGTAGGAGTATCGGTTATCGTTTGTCGACAGACCCAGTTGCTCTTCGATAACCTCCAGAATCCGTCGGCCGCCGGGGTGCAGCGCGTACAGGCCAATGTCATTCATCTCAAGCCCGCACTGACTCAGCAGCCGCTGCATTAGTTGCCGGATACCCCGCTGAATATGCGTCGGTACTTCGCTGGTCAACGTCATCTCAAATCCGAAATTATCGACGTGCCAGGCCATCTCTGATTTGCCTTCCGGCAACAAATCACAGTAAAACGACCGCAAACGCATGGCAATATCGGGCCGGGGCTTACTCTGCACCAGAACAGCCGCTGAGCCGTCGGCAAACAGGGCGTTGGCTAGTAAGTGTTCCGTATCCGTTTTCTTCTGAAAGTGAATGGAGCACAGCTCGATGCAAACCACTAACACGGTTGCGTCCGGGTTCGACCTGACGATCGAACTGGCTGTTTTTAGTCCGTTGAACGCGCCATAGCAGCCCATGAAATTAATAGCCAGTCGCTGCGTGTGCCCCGGTAGGCCCAATGCCTCAATAATCTCAATGTCGGGCCCTGGCGCGTACAGCCCCGTACAGCTGACCGTGATAACGTGGGTAATCTGCCCTTTATCGAAACCGGGGTAGGCATCGAAGCAGTCCTGAATGGCGTTCAGCGCGAGCGGCACGGCTTCCCGGCGGTACAGCTGCATCCGCTGGCTAACCGTTGGGAATGGTTCCATGCCCTCAGTGTTCGGATAAAACGTGAACTCACCCCGTTGCTTGGCGTAATCAGCAATGACCGAATGTCTTTTTTCGATGCGGGTAAACCGATACAGCGTCATTAGCCGTCGGCGATCACGCTCATCACACTCAAGCATGTCGGCCATAAAACGGGCCGTTGTTTCCTGCGGAGCCGATGCTTCGGGGACGGCCCGGCCAATAGCGTTGATGTATGATTCGGTAGGTTGCTGCATGTTAGGCCGGGGGAAACGTATAAGGGTCGTATAAAGCTGAAAACAGCCTGTAGCCGGTAAAGGTTATAAATTGGCTGTTATACAGCAAGGTGAAAAAAAGTTTGCTGGTAAGCCATTCACGATGAATACGTTGCCTTACTATTCGGAAAAAATATGGGATGGGGACTTGACAAGCGGCAAATAAGTCTTACTTTTGCATCACAATTCGCCGACAGAAAGCGAATTAAATACGCGAAAGTAGCTCAGCTGGTAGAGCGCGACCTTGCCAAGGTCGAGGTCGCGGGTTCGAACCCCGTCTTTCGCTCAACGAAAAGGCACCGACCACGGTGCTTTTTTTGTGTAAGCCGGGATGGCGGAATCGGTAGACGCGCCGGACTTAAAATCCTGTGGTCCTTACGGGCCGTGCGGGTTCGATTCCCGCTCCTGGTACAAGAATAAACGACAAGAGCCGCTGATCATCAGCGGCTCTTGTCGTTTGTTAGTAAGCTTGCCAGATTACTTCTCCAAAAGGTAATCAGATAAATCAACTCTTTAACTTCTCAATAATTGAGGTTACTTTCCAGCAAATTGCGAAGGTGAGACTTGTACGTAAATCAGCGCTATTCTACCAAAAACCTGAAGATTTAGGTTATTTTTGGGGATAGCGATTTTAGGCCGCTTTGTTGCGATTATGCAGGAAGGTCAGGAGATTGATAAGAAGGCGTTGACCTTTCTTAGAGACAATAAAAACACCGATTGGAACGAGTTAGCCAAAGACTGTGTAAGCTTTGCCAATGCCAACGGGGGTAAAATTTTAATTGGTATTGACGACGACGCCAGCGAACCAGTATCAAGCCAAACTATAGATGAAAAGTGGCTTGACACTATTCGCAAGCAGGTAAGCCAACGCACTTATAATGTCAGTGTTACTCCTCAGCTTATGACCGCAGCCAATGGCGGGCAATACATTGAGGTCTTGATAAACCGTAACGCACAGAGCGTAGCTGGTACGACAGACGGGCGGTATTACATTCGCGTTTCTGATGAGAGTAAACCTGTCTTGCCGGATGAGTTGCTGAGGCTTGCAGCCGATAAAAACGCCCTCATCTGGGAGGAACAAACGAACCGTAAGGTTCCAAAGACTCGCGCTGATAATGCTCAGTACCGACAATTCTTAGCTGATGTGCGAGCGTCTCAGCGCGTTTCCCGCTTTATCAAAGAGAAATCAGACGATGAGATTCTAGAACATTACCTGTTCGTGAAAGGCGACTACCTGACCAATTTGGGTATACTCTGGATAGGTCAGCGGCAAGACCGAGCAACGCTTCTGTATGCTCCCGTTATTCAGTTCATAAAGCGAGACGACCGGGAGGAGAAGGTTAATAAAATCGTTTGGGATGATTATTACCTCAACCCTAAAGAACTCTTACAAGCCGTACAGACCGAAATACCTGACTGGCAGGAGGCCGTTGAGATACCGGACGGTCTGTTCAGAACGTCGGTTCCTAACTACGATATTCGGGTAGTTCGTGAGTTGGTAGCTAACGCGCTTGTACATAAGTCATACACGGTGCGGGGAGATATTTTTATTAATCTCTTCACTGACCGCTTAGAGATTCATAGCCCCGGTTTGTTGCCGTTGGGCGTTACTCCTCAAAACATCATCAGCCAGTCGGTCAGGCGTAATAACCAGTTGGCTCAGGTCTTCTATGATTTAGGGCTGATGGAGAAAGAAGGCTCTGGCTATGATCTCATCTATGAAACTCTGCTTGCAGAGGGCAAGTCTGTACCAATGGTTGAAGAAGGCAACGACCGCGTAGTGGTTACAGTATACCGACGTATTATTAGGTCTGAGATTGTTCGTCTGGTCAGGAAAGCAAATGAGGAGTATAGCTTACGACAAAAAGAGGTAATCAGCTTGGGGCTGATCGCACAGTATAGCAGCTTGTCAGCGTTGGAGTTGACAAAGCGATTAGATATTAAAGAAGCACAGGGCGTCAGGAACTGGTTAGGGCGTTTGCCTGAACTGGGTTTAGTCGAATCCAAAGGCAAAACCAAAGCGACCGAGTACCATATAAACCCGGCTTACTTGCGTCGGCTCAACTACAAGGGTAAGACCGACCTGACAAAGATTGCCCCTCATCGGCTTAGAGAATTAATACTAACTGATTTGGAGATATATCAGCCCGCTCCCATTCGAGATATACATGAACGAATTGGTAAAGAGATCAGTGAGCGTAAGGTTAAACGACAGATTGACGCGTTGATAGATGAGGGAACGGTAGTCAAGATTGGCGTCAATAACCACACTCGGTATTCTCTCAGCCAAAACTTGTCAAATAATCAACAAATGGTTGAGAGAGATCAAATAAATGGTTGAGAGAAAGTAATCAGTTGTTTGATTTTCAAGTGCAATGCTTTGTTTATCAGCAGATTGCTCTCAGCCAAAATTTGTCAAATAACCAACGATTGTTGAGAAAATGTTATCAATTGATAACAAGCACTAATCATTTAAATTATCGCATGATACCCGTCTTTAACCTTCTAACAAACGACTTGTCCCTACTAGAGGTCGGATCGTTGGATAATAGCCAAGACACTGTTAACAAACTTAAACAGGTTGTTTCACAGGCTTTTACTGAGGGTAAGCTTAATGTAGCATAACTCAAAGCGCTCGTTGGAGAGAGCAATACGCCGAGTAGGAGCGCTACGCCCTGATTTAGGCAGGCAAATCCCGGAGCCACGTATGAAATGCAGCTAACTTGATGGAATTTTGTTTCTTATTTGTTGTTCAATATTTGCAATTATCTAATAATCAAATACTTGTATTTGAATTTTTTGCCCGCTCATAGTATAGATGCCATTGACGACAAAAGACACTGATAATCGGTGTCTTTTGTCGTCAATGGTGTTTATTGATTTCGGTAGTTTCCGGTATAACTCGGTTCTTCTCTGCTGATTTGGGCGTGTGGACCCGGTTGTTCAGGCAGTTTTCAGGTCCTGCTTGAAGATTGCACGGCCCACTCTGAATTCAGCAGGCTCATTGTACGCCGGTGATAGTGTCCGATCTGATCAGCAGCCGTCCCATAAGCGGTGTATTAACAAAGCTTAAGGTAGATTTAATTACTTCTTTATACACGCTTTCTACTTTGTCTCATTCATGAAGCGACTCCTGTGTTATCTGTATCTGTTGCTGAGTCTGGTTCAGACTCACAGGTTGGTTGCTCAATCCACACAGACGTTGTCGGGGCGCGTTTTAGGCTTCCATACGAATCGGGCTGGCGATTACGACGGGTTTCAACTGCGCACAAGTACCGGAACGATCTGGCTGCGTTTTCCGCCCCACACAGCTGCGCAGGTGTTGAAGCAAACGCCCGTTGGAAAAACGGTTCGTGTAACGGCCGCTGAACAACCGCTCCCGTTGCCCGCTGAAACAGCGGAACCGGTGTTTCAGCTGATTAATGTGCAGCTGACGAGTACAAAACGTGAGCTACTGCTGTCGAGTTTACCCCCGCCTGCACCTGCCCAAGGTAAGTTGATAAAGGAGGAGAGTGCATTGATGGGTGAATTACACGACGATGCCGGTCGTCTGTCGGCCTTGCTAACCGACCGGCACGTGATTGAGCTTAAACCTCACCAGGGAGAGTCTGTTCAGGCGCTGTTGGTGGGCGTAGACCGGTTGGGCGTGGTGGGTTACGAGCGGGTTGAACCGGGGTTTATAAACAAAACGGGGCGGAAGCTGATTCATCCAACGGCCCTGATTATCAATAACCAAACGTATGCGCTGTAGATGCGGATTCTATTAATTGACGACGAAGAGAAACTGGCCCTTCACCTTCAGAAAGGATTAAATCAGGCGGGATACGCCGTCGATGTGGCTCTATCCGGAGCCGCCGGGCTGGAACAGGCCGCCATGGGTACTTATGATCTTATTCTGCTCGATCTGATGCTGCCCGGCACGACGGGTTTCGATTTGTTGCGGAACCTGCGCGACTTTACGATCGATACGCCGGTGATGATTCTGAGTGCGCTCAACCAGTCGCAGCACGTCGTTCGGGGCTGGACCTGGGAGCTGTCGATTACCTGCGGAAACCCTTTGAACTGGATGAACTGCTGGCCCGAATCCGGACGGTGCAGCGTGGGCAGGCCGGGAGCCGGGTGCCGGTATGGCGCGTGGCTGACCTGACAATGAACCTGACTACGCGGGAAGTAAGTCGGGACGGGAAAGCAATAACCCTGACACCCCGTGAATTTCAGTTGCTGGAGCAGTTCATGCGTCAGCCGGGGCGGGTACTGTCGAAAGCGCAGCTCACGGAGAAAGTCTGGGACTCTGATTTTGACCGGGGAAGCAACGTCGTGGAGGTACACGTGCACCAGCTTCGTAAAAAAATCGACAAAGGATTTGAGTCGCCCCTGCTCGAAACGGTAGTCGGAGTGGGGTACCGGCTGCGAGGAGCTACCAACACGCAGTAATCAGCTTTTTCTGCATCTGTTATGACTGTACGGCATCCAGTCCGGAGTATCCGTGTAAAGATTGGATTGGTTTTTGGCGCGACGTTTCTGCTGGGTTTCGCCGGGGCTGCCAGTTATTTATTCAGCCGGGTACGGCTGGTGCTGGTCGCGCAGGACAACCGCACTCTGGCCGACCGGGCGGTTCGGCTCGCCGAGCGAACGTCTGTGTACCCGCTGGTAATCCCCCTGCCCGACCGGGGCGAAGTGATGGCGCAGTGGTTCAGCAGTGGTTCGTATCGTAAAGAGCTATACCGGTCGCCCCATTTTCCCGCCGATTCAACACTACTTCGTCAGAACGCCGTTGTCGAGATAGACACGTTCCGGCTGGTGCGCTCGGTGCGGTCTACGAGTGATGGAGCCGGTACGCTCACCACCGTAGTTGGCCACAGCAGCCGACCGTTGAATCGTGAATTACGCGGGATGGGTGTGTTGTTGCTGCTCACGTTGATAGCGAGCGTAGCCGCGTCGGGGCTGAGCGCCTGGTGGCTGAGTGGCTGGCTGCTGCGCCCGTTGCGTGCCATCATTTCGTCGGCCAGAACGGTCAGTCAGGCCGGGGAAACAACGCCTATCCCAATCTCGGATTCGCGGGATGAGTTGCAGGAACTAGCCGAAACGATCAATCAGATGCTGACTAGAATCGGGCAGGCTGTCGACACGCAGCAATCTTTTTTTGCTGCTGCTTCTCACGAACTCCGAACCCCGCTCAGTATTCTGCGAACAGAGATCGAAGTGGCGCAGCGCGAAGCGATCAACGACCGCGAACGCCGTTTTCTCCACAATCAGCTAAGCGAACTGCGCCGACTAAGCCGCCTTGTCGACGATTTGCTGGCGATGAGTCAGCTACGGGCGGGTACGCTTCAGCTTCGTTTGGAAGCCATCGAACTTGACGAACTGACGCTCCGGCTGGCGGAGCGCTATCAACGGTCTGTCAACGAACGAAATCTGTTTCTGTCCATAGACCTCGACCCTGTTGCCGATCAGCTGTGCGTGTGGGCCGACAGCGACAAGCTGACCAACGTGCTGCTCAACCTGCTCGACAACGCCGTTAAATACGCGACATCCGGCACACAACTCGACCTGACGCTACTTCAGCAGTCGGACCTGATTAGCTGGTCGCTCGTGAATCAGACCACCGCGCCATTACCCGACCCCAACCGGCTCAGCTGCGAATTTTACCAGGCTGATCCGAACCACGATGGCTACGGGCTGGGCCTCTGGATCAGCCATCAGGTGGTGCGGCTTATGGGCGGTGAACTCAGCGTATCGGGGCATGACGGGCAATTCAGAGCGGAACTTCGGCTCCCAATGAATGAGGGGATATCCGCATAGCGAACATCCCCCCAGTTAACTACGGTTGACAGTTACCTGCCAGTTGCCGGGCTACTAGTTGCGGGCTTCTGCCATCAGCAGGTCGCCGTTTGCCGTAAACCGCAGCTTGTACAACTGCTTACCGACGGCGATATCGACGGTGTACTCGCTGGTGGTGCCGGTGGGAGGTGTGCTTTGCTCTGCCGCCAGGAAGGTGTAGCCGCTAAAGTTGGTTTGCAGGTACGACCCGATTGCCGACGGTACTTTGCTACCATCCAGAATAAACGAGCGGTTAGCCGGTGTTGCGGTCATCGAGCCGGGCGCAGTTGGCGCAGGGCCATTCGGGCGGGGTGGTTTTGGCGGTACGGCAGTACCCGAAGCAGGCGGTGTCGCGGTGCCTGAGCCAGGAGCCGTAGCCGTGCCCGATCCCGGACCGGCTGGCTTGGGTGGGGTAGCCGTACCTGATACCGGCGCTGTTGCCGTGCCCGACACGGGTGCACCCGGCCCAGCGGGGGGCGTTGGTGTTACGGTGGTACCGCTGGCGCTCAGGTGCAGCGTTGTCGGTTGATTGTTGCTGAATAGTTTTACGTCGTACTGGGTCTGGCCGTCGTGAACGTGCAGTTCGGTCCAGCCGTACGTGTAAGTCGAGTACGTGCTGCTGCTGATGACACTGGCAACGGCAGCCGGTAGTTCGGCCCGCGACACGTAGCTGACCGAATGATTGCCTGCGGGGGCTGGGGGCGTTGGGCCACCCTGCGGTCCGGTCGGTGCTGCTACCAGCGCGTTGCTGGCATCAAAATTTAGATCGAATACCGTACCGTTTTGCAGAAATACCACTTTGGTGCCCGCAAACGTCGTCGTGCCGGGCTCCCGTTTACGATCTACTTTAATCAGCGAATATCCCGCGTATTTCTGATCCAGGTACGTTTTCACACCGGCAGGCAGCGTTGACGTTGGTAGTGGTGCCGTCAGCGTAACGGTCTGGGTCGACGCGCCAGCACGAGCATTGGCTGTTGAGGGCTGGTCGGGGCCAACCATCGCATTTTTGCTGCAACTGGCTACCAGCATCGTGACCAGTACCGCAGCCGTTAACATTGTTTTCTTCATTGTATTTTGTCTGTTTAACAGATCAAAAATGCCGGGCCGATATGAAGAAAGGCTTAAGATTAAATTAATTCATACGAATGCTCACCGCCGGATCGACCGGCCATCTTTCCGGCTCACTATCTCGTTGAGCAGTATGGTCAGGTCGTTGTTCATCAGCCGGATTTCGGTTTCCAGCTGCCCGAGCATGGTTGCCCGTAGCGTCAGGGACTCGGCATCGTAGCTACCGCCCGTGCCAAAATAATTGACCTCCCGGTGCGCTTTTCGGCTGTGTTTTCCGGCGGCATTCAGCGACGTAAGTTCCTCCCAGCTACTGTGCAATTCGGCCGTTACCGCTTGTTTGGCATCGATCCGGGGCTGGTTGAGATAGTACCAGACCAGGGGCGCAAACTGAGTAGATGTAGCGGGGCGTTCCCAAATGTCGCGGAGCGGATTGCGAACGTGCGGGTAGTCGATTCGGGGGGCTTTCTGACGCAGGGCCAGTACACCAAGACCGCCCTCGCCCACACCCCCGGCGATGTGTAGCCAGTCGGCTGCGGTGTGCTCTTCGTGCAGATTTAGCAGGCTGGCCCCAATGATCGCCACGGCTCCGAGCGTAATGGCACTGATCGTCATGCGCTTCTCGCGGATGTTTTCCCGGCGCGTCAGCAGCGTAGCCGTCAGTGTTGCGCGTTTCGTTTCGCAGTCGAGCAGAGCCGATGCGGTGGCAATGTCGGCACTGGCGAGTTGAAGCTGATCGCTGATGCGCTGCCGCACGGCCAGATAAGCCGTCGACGGAACCGCGCCGGTTTCCTGCGTTTCCAGATTGGTAAGCTGAACGAGCGAGGGTATTAGCCCGACGGCCTGCGCCATGTGCAGGGCTCGTGGGCCGTATCGACCCCGTAGCAGCGTTTCTTCGGCGGACCCCGCCTGAAGCGAGGCCGGGCGGAATACGTACCCGGATGTATGGCTTGAATCGACTTCGCAATGGTCCTGCGCGACCCGTTGCAGGGCTTCCAGTGAGCGGCTGCTCATACAGCTGCTTGCCAATACGGCAATTGACAGACTCAGGAAAAAAAGATGGTAGAGTGAGTAGCGGTTTGTCGCCATAAAACAGAATGCTGGTGAATTGACTAGACGAGAATACAATCAGGTTGACTTCGTACTTGTTTCGGGAACGAAGGCCCAGAGCACACCTACGGCCACAACAGCAATACCCGCCAGAATCAGAAAAGCGGTGTTGTAGCTGCTGCGTTGCACAACACTGCCCGCAAACGCATTGCTCAGCGACGAGCCCAGCCCGACAGCGGTAGCGATGGCCCCCTGCGTGGTGTTGAACAGGCCACTACCCCGCGTCAGGTCGGAGACGACCAGAATCGACAAAACGCCGAAGATGCCCGCTCCGACACCGTCCAGTATCTGAATAGCAACCAGCAGCACCGGATCGCTCGTCATGGTGTAGAGCACACCCCGGATCGGCAGTACGAGAAAGCCGATCATCAACAGCCGCTTACGACCCGATGGGGCCAGCCGCCCGGCCCAATAACTAACTGGAATCATGACAACCTGCGCCACGATGATGCAGGCCGACATATAGGCCGACGAACTGCCTGCGTCGATGCCCTTTGCCAGTCGCTGCCCCAATAGCGGTAGCATGGCGGCATTGGCGAAGTGGAACAGCACGCAGGCCAGTGCAAAAAACAGAATGGAGCGATTGCCCAGAATGGCTCGCCAGCCCGAAGGTTTGTCGGCACTCTCGCTGGCGGTGTCATCGTCGTCGCAACCGCGCGCCAGCTGATGGTCGATGTCACTTTCCTTGATGCTCCACACGGAGAGGCTGCTGCACAACGACATGCCCGCCAGCAGAACGAAAATACCCGCTGGACTCAGATAGTACCCGATTAGCCCCGCCAGCAGCGCGGCAAACACGTTGCCCGCGTGGTTGAACGTTTCGTTCCGCCCGACTCGACCGTCGAGTTTCTTCGGCCCCACAATACCCAGCGTGATAGCGGCAACGGCGGGCGTAAACCAGGCCGCAGCGACGCCCATAGCAGCCTGTCCGCCCAGAATAATGCCATACGTAGGAAAGGAAATGGTCAGCAGGGCCGCTGAGGCAATCAGCAGTGAAGCCACTACCGAAAACAACCGCTTGTACCTGGTTCGGTCGACCAGTGCTCCGGCGGGGGTTTGCGTGGCAACAGTGGCAATACCCATGACAGACATGGCAATACCGATGTCCTGTGGTGCCCAGTGCTGGGTCGTGAGCAGGTAAATGGCCAGGTACGGGCCAAGACCGTCCCGTACGTCGGCTAGAAAAAAATTGGCGGCATCGAGCGCACGTAAGCTTCCTTTACCCGGCTGTCGGGTATGGATAATGGGGGATACGTCTACCATATGTCGACGATAAGCTGAGTGATGATGGTTTTCAATACACGATTTATCACAGTGCCGGTTAGCACGCTCGCTAACCGGCACTGTGATAAACAACAAATTCGCGGTCAGGATGGATGAGGTACGCAAAACATAGTAACCGGGATTCGATCAGATGGTGACCTAATCCCGGTTACGGCGCTTAGCGAACCAGATACGATTGGCCGGCAACGGTCAACACAGAGGCCCGTACGATGTTGTGCTTCTGAAGCTGAACCTGCCCCTCACCAAGCGATTGTGCGTAGCCATCGACAGTGATCGTGCTACCCTTGGGCGCCAGCGTGGTCAGCTGACCTGCCACGTGGGGAGGGACTTTCACAATGGTCTGATCGGCCAGAATCAGCGCGTTGGCCTGACCATCGCGCCCAAGCTGATAGTCGGCTATTTTACCCGTTATGGTCTGTTGCGCTGGTGTCGCGGGTGTTTGCGGCTTTACTGGTGCTGTATCAACAAGCTGGGTTTTGCCGGCCGTCATCTTCACCAGTTGAAACGTTGTTTCGCCGGTTGGACCCGTTTTCTGGTAGCCCATAACCGTTACCTGACTGCCCGGTTTGAGCGTAGCATTAACCTGCTGCCCCAGGTGCGTCGCAAAGCGTACTGTTGTAGCCGGGCTGGCGTTGAGCGTGAAGCCGTTCAGGATACCGTCGTCGTTGGCCGTCAGCTGGTTGACGGTACCGGTCAGCGTGGTCAGTGAGGTGATCGCCTGCGGCTGCGGAGCCCCGGGGCCACCCGGTTGGTGATGGGGAGGTCGTGGACCGCCGGGTCGTGGCCCAGCACTTGCCAGCTGAATTGGCTCGCTGTTGCGTTGGTTCGCTGTTTGGGCTTGTGTGCTGGATACAGCCAGGGCGCTCATTAATAGCGCAGTCAGTGTTAATTGGGGTGTTTGCATTAGTGTAGTTGATTTAATTACATCAGCAAACGTACCCCAGCCGGTTAAGGCGGATATGAAAAAAAAATTAAGCTTTCTTCATATCCATATTTACACAACCTGGCAGCACAGGCCCGGCCAAACAGCGTGTGGCGGTGGCCATTAGGCCCCTACGGAAACCTGCCGCCGGGCCGCGTGAACAAGCGAATACACGCAGACCATGCCGAAACCAACCATCAGCATGATGTGCAGGAAAAACATGCGGAAATCGTGGACGTAGAACGCCAGTACCAGCCCGCCGAAGAAATACAGCATCAAAAGCCCTTCAACCAGTGTCAGCCAGTTGAGTTGGCGACTAACGTACTTGTTGGCATCCCAGCGATCGTGGGCCGATTTAACGTTGAACTTCGGTGTACGTACGAACGGCGTTTTGCGACCGGCATATCCTTCCAGTACGGCAATTGTATTGTGCAGCGATAAGCCCATCATCAGCGACGAATACATCGGGAAATACCAGATAATACGCGCTTTGTTTTCCCGCTCGAACAGCCAGAACGGGATACCGTAGAACGTGATCAGGATGAGCAGGTTGAACTGAAACAGGTTGATAACGTAGAAAGCCCATTCCCACTCGGGGTGCTGATTCCGGATGTAAATAAGCGGAACGCTCATGATGCCGAGCAGCAGTACCAGAATAAAGGTAGCGCTGCTGAAGAGGTGAAAGAAGGCATGCAGCTTCATCGAAAACGAAACACCGGGGGTGCGCAACACCTGTCGGAACAGCTTCCGGGCGCACTCAGCGGCCCCTTTCATCCAGCGATACTGCTGCGATTTCAGCGCGTTCATCGCAACGGGCAGTTCAGCGGGTGACCCAATATCTTCCCGATACACAAACTTCCAGCCCCGCAGCTGCGCCCGGTAGCTCAGGTCAAGGTCTTCAGTTAGCGTGTCGCTCTGCCAGCCACCGGCATCGGCAATAGCCGCCTTTCGCCAGACCCCCCGGTACCGTTGAAGTTGGCCAGATACCCAGCCTCATACCGGCCGCTTTGCTCAATCGTGAAATGTGCATTCAGGCCGAACGCCTGAAGCTGCGTCATGAGCGAGAAGTTTTCGTTGAGGTGTTCCCAGCGCGTCTGCACGATCCCGACTTTCGGATCGGCAAAATGGGGAACAGTCTTCAACAAAAAGTCGGGGTCAGGAACGAAGTCGGCGTCGAAAATGGCAACGAACTCTCCTTTTGCAAACGTTAGCCCGTAGGCCAGCGCCCCCGCTTTGAAGCCCACCCGCTCGGGTCGGCGTACATGTTCGATGGGTATGCCCTGCCGCTGGTAATGCGCAATTCGATCGGCAATAATCGATACCGTTTCGTCTGTTGAATCGTCAAGCACCTGAATTTCCAGCTTATCGACCGGGTAATTGAGTTGAGCGACTGCGTCGATTAGCCGTTCGACAACATACAATTCATTGTATACCGGCAGTTGCACCGTAACGACGGGCAACTGAGCGGTTGGTAAGAGCGTTCTGGCTTGCCGGTCGCGACGCTGTTTCGTTCGGAGGTAGCTAATTATCAAACTTAACTGGCCGCAATTGTAGAGGAAGAGCAGAAGCAGAGCCAGCCCGTATAATAGAAGTACAGCCAGTTCCATCAGGGGTGTTTTCGAGTGAGTAGATGATGTTGTACTCACATAAGAAGACGAAGCGTCAATTAGTTTAAAATCAATCGCAAATTTCGGCTGAACGGCTCACAGGCCAACGTATAGAAACTTGCGTTAGCTGCCATCGGTGCCAATCGGATTAACTGCGACGGTCGACGTTAGCAATCGACTTCCGGCGAAGCCCGGTGCCGTGGCTTTCAATAAAAAGTGTATACTTGCCTATGAACATTTCGTTTATCGGGGCCGGTAACGTGGCCTGGCATCTGGCACCCGCGCTGGAAAACGCGGGTCACCATATCAACGAAGTCTACAGCCGACAGCTACAGTCGGCCCGGCGGCTGGTCAGCAACCTGTACGACGCGGAGATCCATTCGGAACTCAACTTCGCGGGCAGTACCTCCCGATTGTTTATCCTGGCCGTGCCCGACGATGCGCTGGAATCGGTGTGTTCGCAGCTGGTGCTGCCCGAAGAAGCCATTCTTGTACACACGTCCGGCAGCTGCTCAATCGATCGGCTTCAGAGCTGGATGGCTATTTACAGCGACGTTCCCGTGCGGACGGGCGTTTTTTATCCGCTCCAGACGTTCAGTCGTGAGCAGCCACTACTGGATTTTGCGCAAATACCGCTTTGCCTGGAAGCAACCGACCCCGATACTGAGGATGAACTGGTGACGCTGGGGCAGGCCATGAGCCGGATCGTTTATCTGGTGTCGTCGTCGGAGCGGCTCCTGCTGCATCTAGCGGCCGTGCTCGCCTGTAATTTCACCAATCATCTGTTTTCGCTAGCCCGTAACCTGACGGTTTCCAACGGGTTAGAGTTTAGTCTGCTGACTCCGCTGATTCAGGAGACGGTACGGAAGGGCCTATCGGTGCCCGACCCGGCTCTGGTACAAACCGGCCCGGCCCGGCGAAACGATCAGACAACTATACAGGCCCATTTGAGCCTGCTGAACGATCAGCCACTGACGGCCGATATCTACCAGTTGATGACACGTAGTATTCAGCAACAGGTTCGGCAGCGACATACAGACGTGATTGATTAATTTAATGTCAGATTACGTACGAGCGGGTACATTTCAGCGGGAAATGGGATGATTTTTGTTGAAAGTTTTACTGACGAAAGGCACACATGCCAGCCTTGTCGACGGTTAAAACTTGGCTGAATATGAACACGATTGCACGGACAACGGTACCTCCCAAGTCTAAAACCGACAAAGCCCAGCGGATAGAGCTATATGATCGCTACGGTTCCATGGCTTATGGTATCATACTCAACATCGTTCCACAACCAGAAGTAGCTCAAAAGATACTGGTTGATCTATTTGCTACGTTGTCAATAGACGAGGAAACAAGTGCCCGCGAACGGGAAAGTACAACCATAATTCAACTCGCACGCGCAAAAGCGCTGGCAAACAGACCAAGTTCATCGGAACGCTCGCTAACTTCATTTCACCCGACGGAACGGAATTTACCGAAAGTTGTTTTTAACTTGTCGTTTTGGCACGGATGCAACTCGGAGGAGATCGCGGAACGCCTGCACATTACTACAAATGACGTCCTGCGAGCGATCCGAACTTACGTAAAATCGTTTACTACCGCTTAACTAGCTGATGGCGACAAAGTCACACCAATATCTGGAAGAAGGATTTCTGGAAGCGTACCTCGCCGGACTGACGTCGGAGCAGGAGCGGACCGAAATGAAACATTATCTGGCGGATAACTTCGACGTTCAGGACGAACTAAGCGAAATAGAAACCGATATGGAGCAGTTTTTCATGCGACACGCAGTGCCACCTCCCCCTGGTCTGCGTGATGTTGTGATGAACCGCATCAACGAAACCGAGATTCAGAAGTGGAAACCCGCTTTTGAGGAACAGAAGCAGTCGCGTAAGTCGACAACGGCCGATCGTGACGACCAGTACGTCAACGTTGAAGTCAACGATACGCACATTCAGGTGCATAAGTACTGGCGCCCGGCGTTCATTGCGGTCTTCGTGCTGTCCAAGATTTTTCTGATTTCTGGCCTGTACTATTACTTCAAAGCCGATAGTATGGAGCGCGAGTTGAATCAGCTGCGTCAGCAGAACAGCATTCAGCAAACAACGCCCGCCCGGCCGCTCAATACGCGGTAAACCCGTTTTTGACGTTATCTTTCAGCCCGCCGACAAACGCAACAAGCGTCGGCGGGCTTTTTTTATGACGAAATACCTGATTGCACTCCTCCTTTATTGTAGCATAGCTGGAGCCGCCCACGCACAGTGGCAACCACAAGCGGTGAATACCGATGCCAGTTTCCGGTCGGTCGATATGGCTGGCACCGACGTTATCTGGATCGGGGGTACCAAAGGCACGTATGTTCGTAGTGCCGATGGGGGTAAAACCTGGCAGACAGGAACAGTACCCGACGCGCAAACCTGCGATTTTCGGGATGTAAAAGCCTTCGACGCCCAAACCGCGATTCTGATGAGTGCCGGTCCCGCCGAGCAGGGGCAGGCCAGACTCTACAAAACGACCGACGGCGGCCAAACGTGGACAACGCTGTACCAGACCCAGCAAAAGGGCGTGTTTTTCGACGGCATTGCCTTCTGGGATAAAGAACACGGAATTGTCTTCAGCGACCCCATTGACGGGCGCTGGTTTATCCTGACTACGGCCGACGGTGGGCAAAGCTGGCAGCCCGTTCCGGCGGCTGCTTTACCCGCTATGACGCCCGGCGAAGCGGCTTTCGCGGCCAGCGGTACCAGCCTGACTGTGCAGGGAAAACGTAACGTCTGGATTGCATCGGGGGGCGGTACCGCAAGCCGGGTATTCCGGTCGACCGACAGGGGGCAAACGTGGTCGGTCGCGACAGCACCACTACCGTCGGGTGAAGCAACGGGTCTGTTCGGGATGCATTTCTTCAATGAAAAAAACGGCGTGGCCGTCGGTGGAAATTATAAGCAGGAGAAGCAACCCGGCCCGAACGTGGTTATCACCCGCGACGGGGGGCAGAACTGGACGCAATTGACGCCGGCTGTTCCGGCGGGGCTGAAAGAAGCCGTGGCCCTGCTACCCGGCGACCGGCTGCTGGTTGTGGGACCATCGGGCACAGGAATTTCCGCCGATCAGGGGCAAACCTGGCAGCAACTCGACACAGATGGACACCACTCGCTGGCCTGCGTAAAAGGCACCTGTTACGCCGTGGGGGCTAAGGGGAAAGTAAGCAAACAGGTCTTTAAATAAGCTATCGAAGGAGCCGCAAAACGTTGACTGGCCCGTGTACTACTCAATCACGTTCCGTCGTTATTCTGCCGTGTTGATTGATTAACCCAACCCGGTTATGTCTGTGAAAGCGATTACATTACTGTCGGCCCTGTTGCTCCCCGCGCTGGCCCATACAGTGTCGGCTCAAATTCCTGTTAAGGGCGCATTTATTTGTAATTACACGGGCAAGAGCGGGACAAACCCCGACGTAGTCTGTTCGCCAACGACAACCTCAAACGCCCACGCGCAGAAGGTGGTCGACCGCATTCTGAAGCCAATCGGGCTGATGCGGAATTTCAAGATCATTGAGTGTACCAATACGGAGAACTGCTTTGCCACGGTGATGAAGGGGCAACGGTTTATCGTATACGATGCCGCTTTCATGCAGAGCATCGAAGAAGAAACCGAAACCGACTGGTCGGCTATCAGCATCATGGCCCACGAAATCGGCCACCACTTGCAGGGCCACACCATTGACGGAACGGGCGGACAGCCGCAGAAAGAGCTGGAAGCCGACAAGTTTTCGGGCTTTGTACTGCATCAGATGGGGGCTTCGCTCGATGAGTCGCTGGTGGCGGTACGGGCACTGGGCGATGAACACGCAACGAGTACGCACCCGGCAAAACCGGCCCGGCTGGAATCTGTACGCAAAGGCTGGCTCGAAGCTGAATCGATGTACCCCAAAAACCGGTCAGCAGCCAAGCCCGCATTGGCATCGGCTCCCCGGCCCGTCACTTCCCCGGTAGCATCTGCCCCCGCTTCGACAGTGGTAAGTCCACGATCAGTAGCTGCTGCGCCTGCAAAGGCCACGGTAGGGTGTGTGTCGGGTGACTGTGAAGACGGTAAGGGAACGTTCGTCTATCCCACCCGCGAACGCTACGTTGGTGAGTTTGAAGAAAGCGACAAACACGGCGTCGGCACCGAATACTACGCCGACGGAAAAGTCAAGTACAAGGGTAATTTCAGAGACAATCTGCGTGCCGATTATGGCGTCTATTACTACCGCAACGGCGACCGCTTTGAAGGCTGGTTTCAGAAAAACATACCGAACGGAAAGGGATCGTACTACTTCGCTGACGGCGATCGCGTAACGGGTACATTCAAAAACGGGCAACCCACCGCCGACTGCGTCCTGGCGCATTAGAATATTTAACACAGAGGAACAGAGAGAAGGCACGGAGAACACAAAGGTTTTATAACTACCTCTGTGTTCTCCGTGCCTTCTCTCTGTTCCTCTGTGTTAAATATTCTAATGCGCCAGGATCGTCTTTTCGATAATGTCGCAGGCTTCGTGCATCTGTTCTTCGGTGATGGTGAGCGGGGGCGCAAACCGGATTTTATCACCGTGGGTCGGTTTTGTCAGCAGGCCGTTGTCTTTCAGACGCAGACACACTTCCCAGGCCGTTTCATCGCCCAGCCCATGCTTTTCGGCAATGACAATGGCGTTGAGTAGGCCCCGCCCGCGCACCAGCTTCACCATATCGGTTTTCTGACTCAGCGCCGTCATGCGGGCGCGGAAGACTTCGCCCATCGCCATGGCATTATCGGCCAGTTTTTCCTCGTCGATCACGCGAAGCGCGGCCATCGTAACCGCGCAAGCCAACGGATTGCCGCCAAACGTGCTGCCGTGTTCGCCGGGCTTGATCGTCAGCATCACTTCGTCGGATGTCAGCACCGCCGATACCGGCATCGTGCCACCCGATAAGGCTTTGCCCAGCACCAGCAGATCGGGCTTCACGTTTTCGTAGTCACAGGCAACGCGCTTTCCCGTCCGGCCGATGCCGGTCTGTACTTCATCGGCGATAAACAGTACGTTGTAGCGGGTGCAGAGGTCACGCACCCCACGCAGATACCCCTCGTCGGGAACGAGGACACCCGCTTCGCCCTGAATCGGCTCGACCATGAACCCGGCAATGTTGGGGTCGCTTTTGAACGCGTTTTCCAGCGCGTTGAGGTCGTTGTACGGAATAATGATATAACCCGGCAGCAGCGGTCCGAAATCGTTGGTGCTGCTGGCATCGGTCGACGACGAGATAGCCGCCAGCGTACGGCCCCAGAAGTTACCAGCGGCATAAACGGTCTTGGCCTGATCCTGCGGAATCCCTTTGACTTTGTAAGCCCACTTCCGCGTCAGCTTCAGCGCCGTTTCGCCCCCTTCGGCCCCGGAGTTCATCAGCAGCACCTTGTCGTAGCCGAAATAGTCGCACATAAACTTTTCGCATACGCCGGTCTGATCGTTGTAAAACGCCCGTGAAGTCAGCGTCAGGCGCTGCGCCTGCTTGATCATGGCCCCGATAATACGCGGGTGGCAGTGGCCCTGACTGACGGCGCTGTAAGCCGATAGAAAATCGAAGTAGCGCTTACCCTCTACATCCCACAGAAACACGCCTTCGCCCCGCGTCAGCACGACCGGAATGGGGTGGTAGTTGTGGGCACCGTAGTTCCATTCCAGTTGCATAGCCTGATCGGTGGCCGAAATCGGGAGTGTCGTTTCCATAGTATAGAAGGAAAAAAAAGTTACTGGATAAGGTGAGCAGAAGCGTAACCGGAAAGCGGTTGCAACTAAGTAAGTTACCGAACGGTTGTTTTCAAAAATACCATTATTCGGGCACATGCCCAAACAAGTTATGGCCGCACCGTCATTTCCACCCATTCCCGGTCTCGACGCCGACGATTACTACTACACGCCCGAAGGCTTTGTCGTTTTTACCGAATCGTACCACCGCAAACGAGGGCATTGTTGCCGGAGTGGATGCCGCCATTGCCCCTACGGATTCAAAAAAAAGCAGACGCGAGTTGCAGATAATGAATAAATTAGCCAAATTTGCGCCCTCATACGGAAAACGAGTACGGTAATGGCCAGAATTTGTCAAATCACAGGAAAGCGCACGCGGACGGGAAATAACGTCTCGCACGCCAATAATAAAACCAAGCGTAAGTTCTTCCCCAACCTTCAAAAGAAGCGCTTCTTCGTAGAATCGACGGGCGAGTGGGTTACGCTGCGGGTAGCTACGTCGGCTATCAAAACCATCAACAAAAACGGCCTGGAAGCAACGCTTCAGAAGGCATACGAGCGCGGTACGCTGTCGCTGTAAGCGACTGTCCCGTCATAGGCACCAAGCCTCTTCCCATTGGGAGAGGCTTTTTGTATTAGTATTCAGTTTAAGGTTTACTGGTTAACGTTCAAGGTTGCGTAGCCCGCCAAAATCAACTTTAAACCGTAAACATCAAACCTTAGACCATCCCAATGAAACTCAACTTCGAGGAGCTCATCGTTTTTGAAAACGATGATTATATCCTGATAAATAAGCCCCCCATATTGCTTCGCTCGATGAGCGGACCAACGACCGGGCGCAGAGCATTATCCGGCTGGCGAAAGCCTATCACCCCGACGCGCAACTGGGCCATCGGCTCGATAAAGAAACGTCGGGTGTGCTGGCGATTGCCAAAAACCCGGAGGCTTACCGACATCTGGCGATGCAGTTTGAACACCGCGAGGTGACCAAACGCTACCACGCCGTGACGAATGGTGTGCACGATTTCGAAGGTATATCGGTATACCTGCCCATCTCGCCAATTAAAGATGGTACGGCGGTACGGATCGACCGGGAAAAGGGTAAAGTGGCCGAAACGATATTCAACACCTTGCAGGCGTACCGCAGCACGACGCTGGTCGAGTGTATGCCCGTTACGGGGCGGATGCACCAGATTCGGGTACACCTCATGTGCCTGAAAGCGCCGATCGTCAACGACCCGACGTATGGGGGAGAGCCGGTATTCCTGTCGGATGTGAAGCGAAAGTTCAATCTGAAGCAGGGCACGGAGGAACTGCCCTTGATTCAGCGGGTTGCCCTGCACGCTCACTCACTGACCTTCGCCCTGCTCGACGGTGAAGAGCAAACATTCATCGCGCCGTACCCGAAAGATTTTGGTGTGCTGGTGAAGCAGCTGGAAAAGTTTTCGTGAGCCGTTGGTGAGTAGAACGGGCCGGTGTGCGTAGTTTCCCCAAAAAATCAGATCGCTTATGTTTGTTCATATCGTGTTTTTCTGGCTTAAAAACCCCGAAGAACAGGCCAATCACGATGCCCTCAAAGCTGGGCTTGACTCGCTCACCGGCATCGACGCCATTACGACGGTGTACATCGGCACCCCCGCCGATACCCGCCGACCTGTTATCGACCACAGCTACGATTTCAACCTGACGATGGTGTTTGCCGACAAAGCCGCGCACGATGCCTATCAGGAACACCCGCTGCACCTCGCCTTTGTCGAGAAATGCGCGCACCTCTGGGAGCGCGTTCATATTTACGACGCGGTCAGCTAGACGCGGTTGGCTAGATGCAGTCGGCCAGACGCCATTGGCTAAAAGTAAGCGAGCCGACCTCAGAAGGGTCGGCTCGCTTGTTTGTCTGCGACAGCTTCCAGCTGTCGAGCACTGCGGTGCTATACCAGCACCGTAATTTCCATATCCATATTGCCTTTGACGGCTTTCGAGTAAGGGCAAACGGCGTGGGCTGTTTCAGCGAGTTGCTGTAGCTGCTCGTGCTCCATACCGGGGGCTTTCACCACGATACGACCCGACAGAAACATATTGTTACCGTCTTTGTTGAGCGAGATGCTGACCTCAACGGCATGTTCAGGCAGGATAACTTTGCGACGCTCGGCTACCGCCATCAGTGCGCCGTTATAGCAGGCACTGTAGGCGGCCGCGAACAGCATCTCAGGGTTTGGCTTGCCACCTTCGCCATGCATTTCCGTAGGCCGGCGCAGGTCCATTTCCAGAATGCCATCCAACGACTTTACGTCGCCATCCCGACCGCCAACGCTGCTGACGGTACTAGTATATACGGTTTCCATTGTGTACTGATTTCGGTTTGAGTCGGTTGATTACCGCCCGGCAACGCACCGGGTTCCGATAGAGGTATAAACCAAAACGAGCCAGTTTGTTCTTGATTTTACCGACAAATGCCGCCCCGCCCCGGTACTGGCATTCCGCCTTTTTTTACCCTACCTTTGTCTATAGGGTCTGTTCAGCCGATACTGGCAATAGAAGCCTGATCTGGTGCGTTCTGGTAGGTATGTTTCAATTGCTCAACCGCATGAATACCGTGTTTCGTCTGTTCCCAACTAAGGCACTGAGAACCGCATTGCTGGGCTGCGGGCTGCTGTGTGCGCTGCTGGAGCCGACGACGGCACAGCGTCGGCGGGGAAACAAAGCGGACGCCGATACAATTGTGGCGCGTCATGCGCCAAACTCCACGACGGTTGCCCGCGCCGAAGCCGAGATGCAGTTTACCGACGGTATGCGGTATCTGATGACCGACGAGCCGTCGAAAGCGATCCCGCTGTTTGCCAAAATTATTCAGAAGAATCCCGCCAATGCTGCGGCTCAGTATGCAACGGCCAGCGCGTACCTGAAAAGCAACAAGGCGGCTGAAGCTACACCCTACGCGCTCAAAGCGCACAGTCTGGAACCGACAAACAAGTTTTACGCACTGCAACTCGCCGAATTATACGTTAAGCAGAAGCGTTACGGCGAAGCGGAAGATCTCTACGAAAGCATTTTGCGAACGGGCAGCGACAATGCTGAGTATGGCGTTGAACTGGCCGCTATTTATCTGTTCGACGAAAAACCCGATAAGGCACTTGCGGCATACGATCGGGTTGAGAAGGAGATTGGGCCGAACGATGAGATTATCCGTCAGAAGCAGCGAATCTACCTTAAGCAAAATAAGATCGATAAGGCGGTTGCTGAAGCCGAAAAACTGGTACAGTCGGCACCCGGTGATCCTGATTATTTACTCGAAGGAGCTGAACTGTTGATTGCCAATGACCGCGCCGAACAGGCGCTGACCTGGATCGACCGCGCCCTGAAATTAAATACCGATCTACCACAGGCACACATGCTGCTGGCCGATATCTATCGGAAAAAAGGCGATATGGCCCGCGTTAAAAAGGAACTCGATCAGGTGCTGGCGAGTCCTAATCTTGAAGCAGGAATGAAAGCCCGGATTCTGTCGGGCTATGTCGGTCTGGTCGGTGAATCGGCGAATGGGCAGCAGGAAGCGCTGGCTCTGACTGAAGAACTGGCGAAAAGTAGCCCAACGGACCCGAAGGCTCAACTGATGGTTGCCAACCAGCTGGCGCGGCAGGGGCGCAAAGCGGAGGCCCGTGACGCCTACGTCCGCGCGGCCCGGCTCGATGGGTCTACCTACGAAGTGTGGGGGGCTCTGTTGCAGCTGGATGGCGAGTTGAATCAGATCGATAGTTTGCTGAAGCACTCTGAACTGGCGCTGGAGGTATTCCCGAATCAGGGTCTGTTCTGGTATTCCAATGGGTCGGCCAACCTTGTCAAGCGCCGGTATCAGCAGGCAGTTGATGCGTTTGAGGAAAGCCAGAAGCTGCTGGCATCGACGGCAACTCCCGAATTGAAAAGCGGCCTGTACGCGCAACTCGGTGATGCATATAACGGGCTGGGCGACTTTGCCAAATCGGATGAATCGTACGAGACGGTACTAAAAAACGACCCGCTCAACGACCACGTCCTGAATAATTACAGCTACTTCCTGTCGTTGCGGAAGGCTAACTTACCCCGCGCCCGGCAACTGGCTGAAAAGCTGGTTGAACGCCACCCCAACGACGCTACTTACCTGGACACGTACGCCTGGGTGCTGTACGTGTCGAAAGATTACGCCAAAGCCCGGCAGTATCTGGAGAAGGCGGTTGCCACACCGGCTGGCGCGAGCGGTACGATCATCGAGCACTATGGCGATGTGCTGTTTCGGCTGGGCCAGTCGGCACAGGCCGTGGAGCAGTGGAAACGGGCTAAAGCGAAAGGTGGTGCTGGCGCTGGCATCGACAAAAAAATCTCCACCGGAAAATTAGATGACTAACGTTTTCACCGCGCTGTTATTACTGAGCGTGTTGATAGGCGCGGGCGGTTGCCGCCGACAGGTGCCCATAGCAACCCAGCAAACCCAGCCAGCGCCCCGCCCGACGGTCGATTCGGGTGCGGTGGCCCGGCCCGCTTCTTCGGTGTCTGGTACGGCTGATAAGTCAGTTACCAAAGCCGCCGATGCCAATGTTGCGCAGATCGATTTTATATACCTGACTACCCGATCTAAACTGTCATTTAGAAGCCCGCAGCAGGAAATCGACAATGCTACCGTCAGTATACGCGCGCAAAAGGATAGCCTGATCTGGCTGTCGGTTTCCAAACTGGGTATCGAAGGGGCGCGGGTACTCATATCGCGGGATTCGGTTCGTATCCTCGACAAAATCAACCGGCAGTATGCCGTAGCTGACTACGGTACTATCAGTCAGCAATTCCGGTTTCAACTGAATTTTGAGTTGTTGCAGGCAGTGCTGATCGGAAATCTGCCCCTGCCGAACAGCCCGGCTCAGATCGTTAGCGCCGGCGCCGATACATTGCTGCTGCGGCAAACGGATGGCGGTACACGAATTGATAATTATGTTGGAGAGCAGAATCGTAAGCTGATCCGACTCCTGCTTACGCAGCAGGCCGGTAACAACACGTTGCGGCTGGACTATCAGGATTTCACGGCGCTGAACACGTTTCTGTTCCCGTATACCAGTCATCTTTTGCTCGATTACAAAGCCGCAGCAACCGGGCAACCGGCGCAGACGCAGCTAACGATCCGGCATACCAAAGTTGAACTGGTAGGTGAAAGTCCGGGCTTTCCATTTTCGGTTCCGGCCAGCTACCAACGACGGCCGTAACGAACTTAACCGAGTAGGGTACACGTATTTATGCAAAGTCAACTCGTACGATCTGCTGCCGTGTCGGCCTGTTGCCTGCTACTCCTGCTGGTAACGCCGATGATGGCTCAACAGACACAGCGCAGCCGACAGGCACTGGAAAGAGAGAAAAAACAGAACCTGGAGAAGATGGGGCAGATTCGCTCCATCCTGACCAAAACAGCCTCGGAGAAGGAAGCCAGCCTGGGCCAGTTAAAAGCGCTCGACCAGCAGATTCAGACGCAATCGCAGCAGATTAGTTTGATGAACAAAGATCTGCGGCTTACGGAAGAAGAGATTGCTGAACTGCGGCAGGCAAGCCAGAAACTAACGAATGACCTGAGCAAACTGAAAGTCGAGTATGGGTCGATGATCTACACCGCCGACCGGCGTCGGCAGCAGGTTAATCCGCTGGGTTTTCTGTTTGCTTCCGACAATTTCAACCAATTGGTTGCCCGGTATCGCTACTTAGGCCAGTATTCCGACGCCCGACGGAGTCAGGTGCGCCAGATGAACGTTATCCAGGGCGACCTGACGGATAAGGAACGGGCCACCCAGCGCAAACGGAAGCAGCAAAAAGGAACGTTGCAGGATAAAGTTGGCGAATCGAAGAAGCTGGAAACGCTGAAGCAGGAGAAAAATCAGGTCGTTGAGCAACTAAGCAAAAAGGAGGTTGAACTTCGGACTGAACTGGCCGAAAGCCGACGGGCCATCGGGCAGCTGGAAACGCTGATCACGCGGCTGATCGCTCGGGAAGCGAAAGAGCGGGCCGAGCGCGAAGCCCGCGAACGGGCGGCCCGACTCGCCCGCGAACGACTTGCCCGGCAGGAAGCGGCTCGCCGGGCGGCTGAACGCAAACGAGCGGAAGAACAGGTAGCTGCGGCCGAAAAAGCCGGTAAGCAGCCGGACCCCGAAGCGGTTGCCAAAGTCGAACGACCCGCTGAACCCGAACCGGAAGCCCCTGCTCCCACACCCGACGAACGGCGAAACACTAGCCTTAACAACGAAGAAACGGCCCTGGCATCGTCGTTTACTGCGTCTCGGGCGCGCTTGCCGTGGCCCGTGTCGAAAGGCTTTGTCTCCGACCATTTTGGGCGCCGGGCCCACGCGTTGCTAAAAGGAATTTACGTCGAAAATCAGGGTGTTACCATTCAAACTACCGCAGGGGAAAGCGTTCGGTCGGTGTACGACGGTATCGTGCAGGACGTGACCAATATTCCCGGCATGAACAACGTAGTCGCGATTCAGCACGGTACGTATTTTACCGTTTATGCCAAACTTCGTAGCGTGCAGGTGCGGGCCGGGCAGCGTGTGAAAGCCCGCGAATCCATCGGTACCGTGGCAACCGACAAGAATGGGGTGTCGGAAATGCAGTTTCAGATCTGGAAAGAGTTCACCAAACTGAACCCCGAATCCTGGCTTTCCCCTCGATAAAAGTTGGATAGTTGGATGGTTGAATAGTTGTAAAGTTGCTGGTGCGTTAGCCCATTCGGCCGGTAGCCAACTTTACGACTCTTCAACTCTATAACTTTACAACTATTCAACTCTACAACTCAAAAAAATGTCTGTTCATAATCCCGATATAAAGCGCGTTACAACGCACACCATTCAGGAACTCAAGAATAAGGGTGAGAAAATCTCGGCATTAACGGCCTACGATTATTCGATGGCGCGGGCCGTCGATGCGGCCGGTGTCGAAGTCATTCTGGTAGGCGATTCAGCGTCGAACGTTATGGCGGGCCACGAGACTACGCTGCCCATTACGCTCGATCAGATGATCTACCACGCCAGTTCGGTTGTGCGGGCGGTAAAGCGGGCACTGGTCGTCGTCGACCTGCCGTTTGGGTCGTATCAGGGTAATTCGGTGGAAGCGCTGCGGTCGGCTATTCGGATTATGAAAGAGTCGGGCGCCCATGCAATCAAGCTGGAGGGCGGGCATGAGATTCGCGAATCGATTGTTCGGATACTCAGTGCGGGCGTACCGGTCATGGGGCACCTGGGCCTGACGCCACAGTCAATTTATAAGTTTGGCACGTATGCCGTGCGGGCCCGTGAAGAAGCCGAAGCCGCCAAGCTAATGACTGACGCAAAAATGCTGGAGGACATTGGCTGCTTCGGCGTCGTACTCGAAAAAATCCCGGCGGCATTGACCAAACAGGTTTCTCAGACGCTACACATCCCGACGATCGGTATCGGTGCCGGGCCCGACGCCGATGGGCAGATTCTGGTTATCCACGATATGCTGGGTATCAACAACGAATTCAAACCACGCTTTCTGCGACAGTATGCCGACCTGCATTCGATTATGAAACAGGCCATTACGCATTATGTGGACGACGTGAAAAGTAAGGACTTCCCGAACGAGAAAGAAGCCTACTGAGTTAGAGAAGAAGGAAAAAAGAAAGATGTGGGAAGCAGATAGTCGTCACCGACCGTTCTTTTGGCTCACATCTTTCCTCTTTCTTTTACAAAGAGCAATGAGAAAGAAACCATATCAGGTTGTCTACGAAGACAACCATCTGCTGATCGTCAACAAAGATCCCGGTATACTGGTGCAGGGCGACCGCACCGGCGATACGACCTTGCTGACGGTACTGAAAGATTACGTTAAGGAGAAGTATGAGAAGCCGGGCGAGGTATTTCTGGGCCTGGTTCATCGGCTCGATCGACCCGTTAGTGGGCTGGTTGTATTCGCCCGTACGTCGAAGGCGCTGGAGCGAATGAACGAGATTTTTCGCAAGCGGCAGGTGCAGAAAACGTACTGGGCTGTTGTGCGGCAAAAGCCCCCGCAGGATGCGGATAAGCTGGTCAACTGGCTGGTGAAAGACGAGCAGAAAAATCAGGTAACGGTGTACGACTACGAAGTGCCTGGTTCGCAGAAAGCCGAACTGTCGTACCGGCTGCTGGGGCGTATTAACGAACATTACTTGCTGGAAGTAAACCCGATTACAGGTCGACCCCACCAGATCCGGTCGCAACTGGCGCATATGGGCTGCCCAATCCGGGGCGATGTTAAGTACGGGTACGATCGGGCTGTAGCCGATAAGAAAATCTACCTGCACGCCCGCCGACTCTATTTTGTCCATCCGGTGAAAAAGGAGCCGATCCTGTGCAAAGCGGGGTTACCGAACGATCCGTTCTGGGAAGAGTTTCTCGAACTGGATGACGAGAATTACAAGGACAAAAACCTGGATCGTATTTACGAATAGGTACGTACCGGCCGTTAAAAGCGAAGCGGTCACAGCCCGATTAACTGTATCGGGCTGTGACCGCTTCGCTTTTGGTATATAAACCTTAGTATGTCTGGTTTTCGAATGAATGCTGCGTACGTTCTTCGGTCGGCGCTGTAATGTCAGCCAGCATCTGATTTACAACGCGTTCCCCCATTTGCACTGCTCCACGCAGAGCACCATATACGATGCACAACGGAAGGATGATGGGCATGAAGAAAACCCATTGAAAAATCATGTGCAGTTTTACATTTTTCATGGTTTTGGTCGGTCTAAGTTAGGTACTTGTTAAGTTAACGGATTTGCCTCTTTTATCAAAAAATAACGCCCTCCCGCTAAACATAATTACCGTATTAATTAAATCTAAACTTCTTAATGTCCAAAACATGGGGTCATTGAAAAAAGTTTAGTTAACCAGCGGTAAGATGGTATAATATTGGTGCAAGAAGGGCTGCGGTATACTATTTCACTAGCAAAAAAAGCACCAATCATATGTTTTCACCAATTAATATTCGGTGAAAGAATTACGTAACCTATTCGTTGACAAGTATATACAGTATACTCTATAGATGAAAACGTATAAATGCGAAAAAGCGACCGGGCGACGTTAATTTTGTCACCCGGTCGCTTTTTCGCTTTAACTGGTATTAGCTCAACGTCGCAACGGCGTCCTTTATACGTTGAACCGCTTCTGCCAGCGATTCATCCGAGGCTGCGGTCGAGATGCGCAGGCAGTTAGGCGCTCCAAAGCCCGAACCCGCTACCGTCGAAACGTAGGCCGTGTTTAGCAGCCACGACGCGAAATCGTCGGAGTTGTTGATTGCCGTCGTGCCGTCTGACTTGCCGTAGTAATAGCTGATATCGGGGAAGGCGTAGAACGCACCCTCGGGCACGTTGACCCGGAAATGCGGCACCTCTTTCAGCAGTTTCACCACCAGGTCGCGCCGACGCTGATAGGCTTTCGTCATTTCCATACTGGCATCCAACGGACCGCTGATCGCGGCAACGGCGGCTTTCTGTGCAATCGAGTTGGTACCCGACGTGATCTGTCCCTGGAGTTTCTCCACGCCATCGGCAATCCACTTGGCCGCGCCGATGTAACCAATGCGCCAGCCGGTCATGGCATAGCCCTTAGCCACGCCATTAACGGTGATCACGCGATCGGCAATCTCAGGGATCGAGCCGATGCTGAAGTGGCCTTCGGGTGTGAAGTTGATGTATTCATAGATTTCGTCGGCCAGTACGTACACGTTCTCGTGCTTGGCAACCACGTCGGCAATGGCCCGCAGTTCGGCTTCCGAATAGATCGAGCCGGTCGGGTTATTGGGCGATGCGTACATCACGATCCGGGTGCGGTCGGTGATGGCGGCTTCAAACTGCTCGGGTGTTACTTTAAAGTTGTTGTCAAACGCTCCGTCGACGACCACTGCTTTACCTTCGGCCAGCTTCACCATTTCGGAATAGCTAACCCAGTAGGGCGAAAAAATAACGACTTCATCGCCGGGGTTAATCAGCACCTGAATGACGTTGGCCAGCGAGTGCTTGGCACCCGTCGAGACGACGATGTTTTCGGGTTTCCAGTCGATATTATTGTCACGCTTGAATTTATCAGCGATGGCTTTGCGCAGGTCGGGATAGCCAGCTACGGGCGAGTAGCCGTGGAAGCCGTCGTCGATGGCTTTCTTGGCGGCTTCGCAGATGTGGGCGGGGGTTTTGAAATCAGGCTCGCCGACGCTCAGGCTAATTACTTTGTGGCCCTGAGCGGCTAATTCGCGGGCTTTTTTGGTCATCGCCAGCGTGGACGATTCTTCCAGCGCATTGATGCGGTCGGCTAACAGACTCACGGTGTCGAGCGTGGCAGACATAATCGGGGGTGATTTTTAGGAAATTGATAACAAACTGAGCACAAAGGTACTACGTTTTCAGTGTGGGGGATATTTATTGGGGAATTAAAAATAGTTACTGTTCCCATATCAACGCAGTCACTCAACAGTTCAAGCGTTGTCCGGTTAAAAACAGGGTGCACCGCGTCGGGGGCGATTTCTGCCAGTGGTACAAGCGTAAATCGTCGCTGATGCAGCAACGGGTGGGGGAGCGTCAGCGTGGGCGACTGCCAGATAAGCTGCCCGTAATAGAGCAGATCGATGTCGATGGTGCGGGCGCCCCAGTGCTCGTGCCGCACGCGCCCCAGTTCGTGCTCGATCGCCTGTGTTTTCACCAGCGCGGCTTCCGGTTCCAGCGCCGTATCGACAGCCAGCACCTGATTCAGAAAGGCGGGCTGATCGGTAACGCCCCACGGTGCTGTCTCGTACAGGCTCGACTGCACCACCACCCGCCCGACCCGCTCTCCGATGAGCGATACCGCCCGCGCCAGTGTACCCACGCGATCACCGAGATTCGCACCGAGGAGGAAAAAAGTTATCAATGATTGAGTGATTGAGTGATTGAGTGATTGAGTGATTGAGTGATTGGGCGGGATGCGCTACCCTATTCAATCCTTCTATCATTCAATCACTCAATCATTGTGTCAGTAATCCTTTATCGGCTTGATATCGTAGTAAGCGCGGATGTCGGCTTCGGGTGGGGTCTTGGCCGGACGGACAATGCGGAAGCCGCAGAACGATGCAGACGTCATCCACCAGTCGGATTTAGGGCTTTGCGGGTCGATGATTTTCCAGGCCGGGGCCGATTGGGTGCGGGCGGCTGAACGCAGCACTTCCGGGTCATCGTCCCACGACCCACCCCGCACCGAGTTGGGATATAGCGTCGTAGTGGGTGCGTACGGCTCATTGACTTTCCCGTCGGCCACTTGCTTGTAATAGTCAGCGATGTACTGATCCTGCGTCCACTCCATGACGTTGCCATGCATATCGTACAGACCAAACGAGTTCGGCTTTTTGGTCCCGACTTTCTTGTACGAGCCGTTGCTGTTGCCTTTGAAGACCGCGTATTCGCCCAGTTTGCTGACATCATTCCCGAATGAGTACGCCAGTGTAGCATTTTTGTCGTTGCCCCGGCAGGCGTATTCCCACTCGGCTTCGGTTGGCAACCGGTAGAAAACGCCGGTTTTGGCGTAAAGCCACGCGCAAAACTTGATAGCCGCGTATTGGGTCATGTTGATGGCCGGGTAACCTGAACGGCCCATGCCAAACGACATGTCGACGTAGGGTGGACTTGGCCGGACCGTGGCATCTGTTTTTGTCAGGTTAGCGTCAGTCGTGGTGTATTTGGCCGCCATTTCCTTTTCCATATTGGTAAAGGCAAACAGATCGTACAAGTCCCACGTCACTTCGTACTTACCCATCCAGAACGGCTCAATCGTTACGCTGTGCGCCGGACTTTCGTCGGGCTGATGCCCTTTCTGATCGGGGGTGCTGCCCATCAAACCTTTACCACCCGGTACAGCGACCATCGCGTAAGTCTGGTTACTGCCCGGAATAGCTTGGGTGTAGGATGTAAAGCTGGAGGTTGTCTGTGTCCAGCCTACTTTGCCGGTCAGTATCAATGTGATGCAGACAGTCAGAAGAAATCGATAAGTCATGAGTCAACGTTGTTTCCTGACAAAGGCAAAAGTAGGAACGATTTCCTTTGTTGTACCTTTGTATTTGTATCGGTTCTGAAACGCGACGACTAGTCTGACAGGATATGGAAACGAATCAACCTACCCGGCTCAATGCGATGCAGCAATACATGCTGAGGCTGTTTGAGCGTGAATTACCGGCTTCTCAGGAAGCTGAAATAAAACAGTTGCTGGCCAGTTATTTTTCACGTCTGGTTGATGATGAAATCGATGCACTTGTCAGCGAACGGGGTATTACAGCAGAGCAACTTGAAAAAGACGCAGCTGTGCACCGGCGTACGCCTTACAATCCGAAGCGATGAGAGTCGTGATCGATACAAATGCGTTGTTAGTCAGTATTCCGAAAGTATCGATGAGTCGATGGCTGTTTGACGCTGTACTCGATGGGACGTTGGAAATGGTTGTGTCAACCGAGATACTTCAGGAGTACGAAGAAATTATCGGGTCGTTCTGGGGGTCAGCCAGGCTGGCCGAGAACATTATTAACACGTTGGTAAACTTGCAAAACCTGATACGGGCGGAGCCTCATTACTTCTGGTACCTAATTGAAAATGACCCGGACGATAACAAGTTTGTCGATTGTGCCATTGCAGGCAACGCAGATTACATCATTACCGAAGATCGACATTTCAACGCTCTTGCTACGATAAATTTCCCCAAAGTACGAGCCGTGACCAGGCAGCAGTTTGCTGTACTGTTTAATGAAAAACAATGAATTACCTATCAGCCGAAAATCTGACTAAAACATACGGCGACCGGACGCTCTTCCGTAACCTGACATTCGGGATCAACCGGGGGGATAAAGTCGCTATCGTGGGGGCCAACGGATCGGGCAAAACGACGTTGCTGACGATACTGGCCGGGGCCGCGCCACCGGATGCGGGTATCGTTAGCCACCGCAAAGACATTACGATTGGCTACCTTGATCAGCAGCCTGACCTCAACGACGCCATGACCGTGATGGAAGTGGTGCTGGCGGGCGAAAGCGCCCAACTCGATGCGGTGCGGGCTTATGAACACGCACTAACGTCGGGCGATCATTCGGCTCTCGAACGCGCTATGGTCGACATGGAGAAGCTGGAAGCCTGGGACTACGAAGCGCAGATCCGGCAGATTCTGGGCGAACTGGGCATTCAGGACGTCGAGCAGCGCGTCGGGTCGCTGTCGGGTGGGCAGCGGAAACGGGTCGCTTTGGCGCGGGTGCTGATTCAGAACCCCGATCTGATTATTCTCGACGAGCCGACCAACCACCTTGATCTGGAAGCCATCGAATACCTCGAAAACTTCCTGAACACCAACAACGGTACGCTGCTGATGGTGTCGCACGACCGGTACTTTCTGGACCGGGTCTGTAATCAGATTGCCGAAATGGACGGGGGCAGTTGTACACATACAAAGGCAACTACGCGTATTTTCTGGAGAAGAAAGATGAGCGCGAACAGGCGGCTGCGTCGGAACTGGCGAAAGACCGCAACACCTTCCGGCGCGAACTGGAGTGGATGCGTCGGCAACCCAAAGCGCGGGGCACGAAGGCGCAGTATCGTGTCGACGCGTTTGAAGATCTGAAAGAAAAAACGAGTGGTAAACGCAGCGACGGCGAACTCGACCTGAACCTGCGGATGACCCGGCTGGGTACGAAAATTCTGGAAGTTGAAAACCTGAGCAAACGCTTCGGCGAAAAAGTGCTGCTCGACCATTTCACCTATACCTTCAAGCGGTTCGACCGGGTGGGACTGATCGGGAAAAACGGCATGGGCAAAACCACGCTGATGAATATGCTCACCGGTCAGCTACGCCCCGATTCGGGAAAAATCACGACCGGTGGCACCGTGAAGTTCGGCTATTACACACAGTCGGAACTTGATCTGCCGGAGAATCAGCGGGTGATTGACGTGGTGCAGGACGTGGCGGAGGTGATGAAGCTGGCCAACGGCGACACCGTTACGGCTACGCAACTGCTAAGCCGGTTTCTGTTCGACCGCTCGAAGCAGTACGACTACGTGGCGAAACTAAGCGGGGGCGAAAAACGGCGGTTGCAACTGCTCTTGGTATTAGTGCAGAACCCCAACTTTCTGATTCTGGACGAGCCAACCAACGACCTCGACATCACGACGCTGAACGTGCTGGAAGACTTTTTGCTCAGCTTTACAGGCTGCGTCATGATCGTCACCCACGACCGTTACTTCATGGACCGGCTTGTCGAGCATGTGTTTGTGCTGGAGGGCGAAGGCAAAGTGCGCGACTATCCTGGCAACTATACCGACTACCGCGAGTGGCGCGACACGCAGAAGCGGACGGCTGAACCCGCCAAGCCAAGTGCGCCAAAAAATCAGCCGGTGGTACCGACCCCCGCACCCACAACCAATGGGTCGGCGGGCAAGCGAAAGCTGTCGTTCAAGGAGCAGAAAGAATACGAGACGCTGGAAAAAGAAATCGATTCGCTGGAGCAGCGCAAAGCTGAGGTTGTCGACCTGCTCAACAGCGGTGGGCACCACGAGCAGCTAACGGCCTGGGCCCGCGAAATAGAAACCATCGACCAAACCGTCGCCGAAAAATCAGACCGCTGGCTGGAGCTGGCGGAGTATGTTTAATGAGTGAAAGAGCGAAAGAGTGAAAGAGCGGATGATGCGCCAATCACTCTTTCGCTCTTTCGCTCTTTCACTCTTTGACCCATGTCTCAGATCGTTGATTTTTTTCAGTACCTGCTTAACTCGGAGGAGATCATTCGGACGGGTGGGCTGATTGTAATTACGCTGATCGTTTACATTGAAAACGGCATCTTCTTCGGCTTCTTCCTACCGGGTGATTATCTGCTGTTTCTGTCGGGGGTGTTTGCCGGTACGAAGCTGCTAAACGTGCCGCTGTGGCTGCTGCTGCTTTGTATTTTTTCGGCTGCCGTGCTGGGTTCACTTACGGGTTATCTGACGGGCTATTACTTCGGAGGACGGCTTCAGAACCGGCCGGATTCGCTGTTTTTCAAGCAGAAATACATTCAAAATACCCGCGATGCGTTCGAGAAATACGGGAGCAGCGCGCTGATCGTCGCCCGGTTTCTGCCCATCGTCCGCACATTTGCGCCCATCTTATCCGGGCTGATTCACATGCGGTTCCAACTGTTTATGCTGTACAACGTAATCGGTGGGGCCGTGTGGGTAGTTGTGCTGGTTGGCGGTGGTTTCTTCTTCGGCGAACGCTTCCCCTGGATCGTCGACTACGTGCAGTGGATCATCGTATTCTTCCTCGCCGTAACCACATTTACCGTCGTCAAAGGCTACCTAAACGCCCGGAAGGAAGGCCGGACAGGGGAGGTATAGATGCGGTTTTCGGGGTGGTGTACAGTTTTCGATCTGCTACGCCAAGGCTTACAGTAGTGTCAGGTCGAGCTGGGCTGGCGTCATAGACCTGATACCATTACAAAAAGAAACGGTATTCGGTAGGTCGTTGAAACCTACCGAATACCGTAAACTAAATACCGCCCCTAGTTACGCAGTGGCTTGCCGCCGGTCAGCAGGCTTTGGATGCGTTCCAGCGTTTTCTTCTCGCCCGACAATGACAGGAACGCTTCGCGCTCCAGATCGAGCAGGTACTTTTCTGATACCGTTTGCGGGCTGCTCAGGTCGCCACCGCAGATGACGTAAGCCAGCTTATCGGCAATTTTCAGGTCGTGGTCGGAGATGTAGCGACCCATCCGCATCGCCGAGATACCCGCTTTGAACAACGCAATACCCGTTTTTCCCTGTACTTTGATATCGGTGCGCGGCTTGGGCTGCGTGTAGCCGTTTTCGGCCAGTTCGACAGCCGCCTGCTTGGCTTCGGCAATTAGACTACTCCGGTTTAGCACGATCTGATCCGTTGAGCGGAGGTAGTTCATCTCACGGGCTTCCTGCGCCGATGTCGACACTTTCGCCGTGGCGATGTTCATGAAAATGTTCTGGAGGATATTCAGTTCGGGGTCGCCGGTCTGGTACAGGTCCGAGGCACGGGCAGCCATCTCTTTGGTGCCGCCACCCGCCGGAATCAGCCCGACGCCAACTTCGACCAGACCCATGTACGTCTCGGCGTGTGCCACGGCGCGGTCGGAGTGAAGTACGGCTTCGCAGCCACCGCCCAGCGTCAGCGTGTGCGGAGCCACGACTACCGGCACCGACGAATACCGCAGCCGCATCATCATGTTCTGGAACTGCGCGATCATGAGGTTGACCTCGTCGAACTCCTGCTCGACGGCGAACATGAACAGCGTACCGAGGTTGGCACCCGCCGAGAATGCTTCCGCCGAATCGTTGCCGATAACCAGGCCCCGGAAGTCTTTTTCGGCCATTGCCACGCCTTTCATCAGCGCTTCCGACACGCCCTGCCCGAAGGTGTTCATCTTACTGCGGAACTCCACGTTCAGGATACCGTCGCCCAGATCGTAGATCGACGCGTCGGCGTTTTTCCAGACCACGTTCTGCGAGGGACCGTCCCCCCGGAGATTTTCCAGAATGATGAAAGCTTCCGTGCCAGGAATGGTTTTGTAGCTCTTCGACGGAATGTCGTAGTACTGCTTCTTCCCACTGTCGACGCGGTAGAACGACTCGATACCCGCGTCGAGCATGTCGTAGACCCACTGCGCGGGTTTTTTGCCCTGTGCTTCGATCAGTTCGACGCCTTTGCGAACGCCGATTGCGTCCCAGGTTTCAAACAGGCCCACCTGCCAGCCAAAGCCAGCCGTGATAGCTGCGTCGATGCGGTAGAGTTCGTCCGAAATTTCGGGGATGCGGTGGGTTGCGTACTGAAAACCGTCGGCGAAAGTCCGGCGGTAAAATTCGCCCGCCTTGTCGGTGCCAGCCAGCAGTACGGGGAACCGCTTGCGCAGGTTGTCGATGGCTTTGGTGCCTTCGAGCGTCGCGAATTTGACTTTCTGCGACGGCTTGTACTCGAATGTTTTCAGGTCAAGTGCCTGAATTTCGGTCTTGCCCGTCGCATCTTTCGATTTCTTGTAGTACCCCTGACCGGTCTTGTCGCCGAGCCATTTATTCTCCATCAGCTTCTGCACTGACGCAGGCAGCTCGAAACTCGCCCGCGACTCGTCGTGCTCCATCTTCACCAGATTGCCCGCCACGTTGACGGTCGTATCCAGCCCCACCACGTCAGATAACCGGAACGTGCCTGACTTCGGCCGACCTACTACTGGCC
This sequence comes from Spirosoma rhododendri, assembly GCF_012849055.1. NCBI lineage: Bacteria > Pseudomonadati > Bacteroidota > Cytophagia > Cytophagales > Cytophagaceae > Spirosoma > Spirosoma rhododendri. The sequence goes on from NZ_CP051677.1 coordinate 2,141,670, forward strand.
CCGTTAGCTTGTCGACTTCTTCGACCGTCAGGCCCATGTCTTCAGCCACGCGGATCGTCTGAATCAGCGACTGAATGCCAAGTCGGTTGGCGATGAAGCCGGGGGTGTCTTTGCAGAGTACGGTGGTTTTGCCGAGGTACAAACTACCGTAGTTCATCAGGAAATCGATCACGGCCGGGTCGGTGTCGGGGCCGGTCGCGTCGGCGAGCGGAATGATTTCGAGCAGCCGCAGGTAGCGGGGCGGGTTGAAAAAGTGCGTACCGCAGAAGTTGCGCCGGAAGTCGTCGCTGCGCCCTTCGGCAAGCAAGTGCATCGGAATACCCGACGTGTTCGACGTAATCAGTGTGCCCGGCTTGCGAAACTGCTCGACCCGCTCATACACCGACCGTTTCACGTCGAGCCGTTCGACCACCACTTCGATGATCCAGTCGTAGGTAGCGATTTCGCTCAGGTTATCGTCAAAATTGCCGAGCTTGATACGACTGGCAAATTTAGCGCTGTAGAGCGAGGCCGGACTTGCCTTGAGCATCGTCTGGAACGCATCGTTAACAATCCGGTTCCGCACCAGCGGGCTGTCGGTCGTTAACCCTTTGGCTTGCTCAGCTGCGTTTGGCTCTTTCGGTACAATGTCGAGCAGCAGCACGTCGACGCCGACATTGGCGAAGTGGGCGGCAATGCGCGATCCCATGATGCCCGACCCCAGCACGGCAACGCGCCGGATGGTCCGGTTTTTCGATTGAGTTTTCGGTTTTTCCAAGGTAGCTTCCATGTGTAGAATCGGCCTGATGGCCGTATGTCGAAATCAGGTGTTTAGTCGCTTGTGAAGGGCTTATTCGAGCGTCAGCTCTTCCGATTCAGTCGATTTGATCTTGGTGTTTTCTTCTTCGACCAGCCGGTTGATGTCTTTGATGACGTCGAAGAAAACGACCAGCTTGTCGAGGGGTATATTCTCCCGAATGAGGTTGTTGAACTGAATGACGCCGTCGCGGGCCATCTCCCGCTTTTCGCGGCCCGCTTCGGTCAGGTAGATACGCACAAACCGTTTGTCGTTGCCATCGACTTCGCGCCGGATCAGCCCACGTTCTTCCAGATTTTTCAGCATCCTGACCAGTGAACGGGGTTCCATACCCAGCAGCGGGCCGATTTTCGTAGCGGGCGTACCCTCGTCGAGATCGATGTTGAGCAGCACGTAGCCAATTGCCATCGTAATATCGAACTGAGCCGCGTAAGCATTATACATCCGGGAAATGGCGTGCCACCCCCACTTGATGTGAAAGTCAACAGTTTTCTCCTTTTTCATGGCGATGTTGTCCTGTTCTTCTGCGAGGTAAAGCTACTATTTTTTTGGAAAAAGGTATGCATGCATACTGTTTTGTCTGTGATTGTCTTGAACTGTGATTTTTGTGATTACGCTGATGGACTATGATTTCTTTTTCTTTAATTATAGTCCATCAAAGCAATCATTATTAATCACAGTTCAAGATTGTCTGAACTGTGATTCCCGCTGATTACATGATGAACTATGATTTCTTTCCTTTCTCGGAATCAGCGGAATCATGTAATCACAAAAATCATAGTTCAGACAAATCACAGTTCAAGACTCTGCCAGTAGCTTGTCGATCAATCGGTTAAACTCGTCGACGTACTGATCGTAATACTTACCCGTGCCGGGGCCGCTGAAACCGGTGTATATCTGTCGAACCTTCCCTGCTTTGTCGAGAATGATTGTAGTTGGGAAGGCAACAACGGCGTTCAGATCAGGCAGGGCTTTGGCGGCTTTCGCCTTGTCATTGGTACCAGCCAGAACGATCGGGTAATCAATCTTGAACCGCTGCTTCATCCGCTCAATCTTCGGCCCGGATTCGTTCATCTCTGCTGACCGCTCGAACGACAACCCCAGAATCTCAACCCCGCGCTGCCGGTTCTTTTTATACCACGGACTCAGGAAATTCGTCTCGTCCATGCAGTTGGGGCACCATGAACCCATAATCTGTACGACTGTCACTTTGCCCTTGTAGCGCGGGTCGGTCAGCGAAACAACGTTACCGCTGGGCTCGGGGAATGAAACAGTCAGCGTTTTTGACCCCGGCTTCAGATACGTCAGCGTAGCGGGGTCGGGAAGTTTGGCGGTGGGGTCGGCTTTGGCTACCCACGATTCATAACCAGAGATACCGGCCCAGAAACCACCCGTCAGCATCTTCGTTGCCGGGTCGTGCTTTGCCTTGAACAGAAACAGGTGCGAGCCGTCGAAACAGGATAGAAACAGGCTGTCGCCGACGGCGTTGCCGTCGAGATAGCGGTAGTCGCCGGTGGGGGTCAGGAACGTGCCCGACACACGATTGCCACTTTGTTTAAATACGCCCACAGCATTGACCGTATCGACCTGATTGCGCTTGTTGCTGAACTCCGTCGCCCAGGTACCGGCTACGGTATTTTTTGCTGATTTGGCATCAGGAACAAACCGGTACGTGGGGCCAAGTTCGGCCTGAAAGGGGAGGGTTAGGGTTTGCTGCGCTGTCCGGTGCCGACGCCAGGTACCGGTTAGTTTGCTGCCATCAATTTTTGCGACCAGCTCCGAGTCGAACAGGGCCATCGGAATGCGAATCGAGTCACCTGTTACCGTAGCAGAATCCATCGCCAGCCGCTCAGTGCCGTTGATCGCAAACACAGCATATGTGTTAGCCTGTTTGCCCGGTTCGATGGCCAGCCCGAACGGCAACTGACCGCCTTTGGTTTGAAGCGTAGCCCGGTACGTACCAGACTTGACCGGAGTGGGTTGGGACTGACCCGAGCAGGAAAACGCCAGACCAGCCAGACCGATCAGCAGTGAAAAAGGAGGGAAGCGCATAGGAAACGAGTAAAATATAAACTGGAACTGCCGAATTTACCCCAAAACGCAATGCGTTGGCTATTAGTTGTTGGATGGGTATTTTCGACAGGATTACAGGATGGGCAGGATTTTACGGAACAGAATAGCCTGTCAATCCTGTAATCCTGTCGAAAACACTCCGGCGGGGTTTTGTTAAATTTGCACAGCGCGGCTTTGTTACGGCCGCCTTTCTACATGACTGAGTATCACCAGCCCGTTTTATTACAAGCCTGCATCGACGGGCTGAATCTGCAACCCGGCGGCACCTACGTCGACATTACGTTCGGCGGTGGCGGACACAGTCGCGAAATCCTGAATCAACTGGAAGGGGGCCGCTTGTTCGGGTTCGATCAGGATGCCGACGCCCGCGCCAACGCACAGGCCATCGGCGACTCCCGGCTGACGTTCGTGGCGTCGAACTTTCGCAACATCAAGCGGTATCTGCGGCTGTATGGGGTAACGCAGGTCGACGGTATTCTGGCTGATCTGGGTATCTCGTCGCACCAGATCGATACGCCCGAACGCGGCTTTTCTACCCGTTTTGATGCCGACCTCGATATGCGCATGAATCAGCAGGCCGAGCGTACGGCCCGGGAAGTGGTCAATGAATATACCGAAGCCAATCTGCACCGTATTTTGGGTATGTATGGCGAGATTACCAACGCCCGTACGGCGGCCGGGGCGATTGTGTCGGCCCGCTCGAACCGACCTATAAAGACGATAAATGACCTGAAAGCGGCCCTGCAACGCTATGCGCCCCGGGGCAAGGAAAATAAGTTTTTCGCGCAGGTCTTTCAGGCATTACGCATCGAGGTGAACGAAGAATTACAGGTACTGGAAGAGTTTCTGGAACAGGTGCCCGAGGTGCTTAAACCCGGCGGTCGGCTAGTCGTGATGTCATATCACTCGCTGGAAGACCGGCTGGTGAAAAACTTCATTGCAAAAGGGAAATTCAGCGGAGAAGTCGAAAAAGACCTGTACGGCAACGACCTGAAACCTCTGCAAAGCATCACCCGCAAGCCCGTCGAAGCGACAACCGACGAAGTGGCCCGGAATCCCCGCGCCCGTAGCGCCAAGCTGCGTATCGCGGAGAAAATCTAATGCCCGGCCCAGCCGGATTTGCTGCCTACCACACCACCGTACATACCCTACATGGCCAATCGAGCCGATTTTCAGCAGCTGGCGACCCTGCGCCTGACAGAAGCGCAGACGCTGCTGACGCACCACCTGCCCGATGGGGCGTTTTATCTGGCAGGCTACGCCGTCGAGTGTGCGCTCAAATCAGCCATCTGCCGCACACTGGGCATCGATGACTTCTTCGAGGCTTACTCATCGAAGCCACACGGGGCCAAAGTCCGGGACGACGTCGTGCAGAAATTCAAGACCCACGACTACGGAACCTTGTTGGTGCTGTCGGGTTTGTATCATAAATTGAGTGCTGATTTGTTGATAGACAAAGCGTTGAATGATAGCTGGTCGACATTTCAGAATCAAAACTGGTCGGAGCAACAACGGTACGCGACGGTATCTAAAGCGATGAGTGATGCCGTTGATTTTGTGAGGTCTGTAACCTATTTTCTACAATGGATAAGTCAGCATTGGTAAATCAGACGAGCCGTTTTCTAGATTATCTGAGAAGCGAAAACATACAGGTCGATTTTGCCGCACTTATTCCGGAACACACTCTGTTTCGGCATGACAGCTACGCACTGGTCATTAGTTCGTCATCATTGGCCAATACGCCGGGGCGCACGCGAACGATTGTAGACAGCTGGTTTGCCTTTACGACGCTGGATGAACGGAAATCAGCCGCTATCATGACGTTTCGGGTTTTCGTCACCGTTGACGAGGCTATGCACCATATCAGCGAGCAGGACGTAACTGAGTTTGTTATTCCGATTATCGAGCCGGTACACGTGTAGCGTTGTGTGTTGTTATGCCGAAGCCGACCGGCTAATCAGCCGTCGGCTTTTTTGTGTCCATTCCCGACCGTAGTTTTAGCGGTCCATTTCCATTTTTTTTCGTACTCTGAGATGTTAGCCAAGACCTACGGCGCGGCCGTGTATGGTGTCAATGCCAGTATCATTACCGTTGAAGTAGTCGTCGCGCAGGGGCTGCATTTTCACCTGGTTGGTCTGCCCGATAGTGCCGTAAAAGAAAGCGAGCAACGCGTCGAAGCGTCGCTGAAGTTTTTCGGCTACCGCATGCCCCGGCAGAAAGTCGTCGTCAACCTTGCCCCGGCGGATATTCGGAAGGAAGGGTCTGCCTACGATCTGCCCATTGCGCTTTGTGTGTTGCAGGCGTCGGAGCAGATGGCCGTGCAGCGAAATCTGGAAGACTATGTCATCATGGGCGAACTGGCCCTCGACGGTTCGCTCCGGCCCATCAAAGGTGTACTGCCCATTGCCATCGAAGCCCGGAAAAAGGGCTATAAAGGGTTTATATTACCCGTCGAAAATGCCCCCGAAGCTGCTATCGTGAACAACCTCGACGTGATTCCGGTAGCGACCATGCAGGACGCCGTTGATTTTTTCGAAGGCAAGAAAGACATCGAGCCGCTGGTCAGCGATACGCGCGATCTGTTCAACAGTCAAGTCAATGTGTACGAGGTCGATTTTTCGCACGTGCAGGGGCAGGAAAACATCAAGCGGGCGATGGAGATTGCGGCTGCGGGTGGGCACAACGTTATTATGATCGGGCCACCGGGCGCGGGTAAGACCATGCTCGCCAAGCGGTTGCCCACCATTCTGCCTCCGCTGACGTTGCAGGAAGCCCTCGAAACGACCAAGATTCATTCCGTCGCGGGGAAACTGGGCAGCCGGGCTACGCTGATTGCGACCCGGCCATACCGCGCTCCGCACCACACGATTTCCGATGCCGCTTTAGTAGGCGGGGGCAGTTTTCCGCAGCCGGGCGAAATCTCGCTGGCGCACAACGGGGTGCTGTTTCTGGACGAACTGCCGGAGTTCAAACGCTCGGCGCTGGAGGTGATGCGACAACCGCTCGAAGATCGGAAAGTGAGCATTTCTCGGGCGAAGTGGGCGGTCGAGTTTCCTGCCAGTTTTATGCTCATCGCCAGCATGAACCCCTGCCCGTGCGGCTACTATAATCACCCCGAAAAAGAGTGCGTTTGCGGGCCGGGCGTGGTGCAGAAATACCTCGCCAAAATTAGCGGCCCCCTGCTCGACCGCATCGACCTGCATGTGGAAGTGACGCCGGTTTCGTTCGATCAGATGACGGCCAACCGACCGGCGGAGTCGAGCGAGACGATTCGGGAGCGGGTTATCAAGGCACGCGATCGGCAGACGACACGCTTCGCCGATCAGCCGGGCGTTTATTCTAACGCCATGATGCCTTCGCAGCTGGTGAAGGAGATCTGTCAGATCAGTGATGCGGGGAAGGCGTTGCTGCGTACGGCAATGGAACGGCTGGGGTTATCGGCCCGCGCGTATGACCGCATTCTGAAAGTGTCGCGCACTATCGCCGACCTGGCCGATAGCGACGAGATTCGCATTGAACACCTTGCCGAAGCCATCCAATACCGCAGCCTCGACCGGGAAAACTGGGCGGGCTAGAGCGGGTTCAACGTTTAAGGTCTAATGGTCAAGGTTATTTGCCATCGTGACCAATAACCTTGACCATTAGACCTTAAACCCCAATACTACTGCTTCGTCATGCGTTGTATGCCCAGTGTGCGGTTCTGCTCGTCGGTGACAATGACGAACACCATACCGGCGGGCAGGGTAGATACGTCGACTTCCGACATGTAGATTGTGCCACTGCGTTGCAGGGTGACGGCTTTGAGCGTCCGACCCTGCAAGTCGACCAGCTGAGCGGTTGGTAGTGTTTTCAGCGTTGCATCGGTACTGAGCTTGATCGTTACCAGTTTCGAGGCCGGGTTTGGATAAACCAGCAGTTCACCCGCTGCCGATGTTGGTTCAGCGGCCAGAATGGTTAGATACACATCATCGGCGGTCAGTTCGCCACAACCGTTCACGCTTCCCCGCACCGAATAGCGCCCCGTTTGCGTAACCACGTATGTTGCGCTGTTGGCCCCCGAAATCGCGACGCCATTGAGCAGCCACTGAATATTTGAAACGGCGTTGGTCGTCAGCGTGAAACCGGTGGCTGTGATGATGGGCGCAATGCCGGCGTTGGTCGTGACCGTTACGGCCGCCGAACGCACGGGTAAGCAGGAGTTGCTAACCTGTACGACATAGCTCCCCGCTGTGCCTGCTGCCAACGTGCTGGACGTAGCCCCCGAAATCGCCGTCCCATTCCGATACCACTGGTACGTGTAGTCGGTACCGGTAGTCGCCCGTAAAATGACTGAACTACCCTGACAAATACTGGTTGACCCGCTGGCGGTTATGGCGGCCGTTGCTGCCGTACCCGCTGTTGGGGTTACCGCCACACGCTGCGCCGATGGGCAGGAAAGGGCCCGCACCCGCATGTTGTAGAAGTAATACCAGGCGTTTGTCAGCGTCTGATCTGTATTGTTGCTGTTGAACAGCGCTCCCGTAATCGACACAATCGGCGTACCCGACTGTGTCGTTACCTGATAAGGATAACCCGTTACCGCTGTATTGCTACGGAATATTGATGCACCACCCGCGTAGCCAATCGTGATCTTGTAGTCGCCAGCCGCCGGGATCGACAGATTGAGCGGATAAACAGCGCCCTGATCGTTGGGGTCGTCAACCAGCTGACTGTTCACTGTTGCGGTTAGGCTCTGATTGCGGGTCGGTGTTACGTCGATCGTGACGGTGGAAACAGTCGTGTTATCGAGTTTCTGTACCGTAAACGTCAGCTTACCCGCCGTCCCTATGTACAGCCGGGCACTTTCGATCTGAATCGGAACGGTGGTGCTGATGAGCGGAGCCGGGCCGAAGTTGCCGCTGTAGGAACCACCCCCAAATACGCTTTTCGAAACCGGGCCAATCGCGCTGCTGAACTCGTTCAGACCAGCGTAGACCGTACCACTGGCGGGTACTGTCGGGGCCGATGTCTGATTGCCTGCCGCGATCAGATTCCCGCCCGTTGGTGCGTCGTACCAGTAGGCCACGTTGCCACCCCGATTCAACAGCGATACCGCTCCGTCGGTGCCGCAGCGGGTTGCCGAGAAGAGGCCGTCGTTGGGCGAGTTTGTGGCGGTGCGGCTTACCTGTAGCATGTTGTTTGCGGTAATCAGATCGTTGGAAAGGGCGATCGCGAGTTGAAACTGGTAGGTCTGGCCCGGCGTGAGCGACACGTTGGCCGGCAGGGACAGCGACACCAGCTTTTCTTCAAAAGCCGACAGCGATGTAACAAGGCTCGTTAGTGAGGCAACTTCAGTGTTAGTCGCACTATTGACAATTCGCACCGTAACAGGAATGTTCTGCTGAGCCGCCGTGCCGTAGTTCCGGACGCGCACTGACACAGTCGTTTCGTTGCTGTACTGACTACAGAAATTGTCGGCCGGGGATACCAGCGAAACGATGCCGAGGTCGTTGGCAACCTGCACCGTTTGGAGTACGTAATCCTGCGTTTCACCGGCTCCGTAGGTGCCACAGGCAGTAACCGCATCAGCACTGCCTGTTTCGACCGCGACGATCCGCAGCCGAACGTATTGGCCAGTCGTTACTGAGGTTGGCACGGTAACGGGTGTGCTGAACGCCGAAGGGCCATTCAGGACGGCGGAGGTAGCCAGCAACTCGTTGGCATCCTCGAAGTCGCCATCCTGATTCCAGTCGGCGAAGGCTTTGACAACGACATTAGCCGACGCCCCGCACGTACCCGTCGTAACCGACAGCGGTATTGTCTGTCCCGGCTGTACCGTTGTCGATACCTGCGTATTGTTGGTGTAAGTCGTGCAACCCGTCGATCCGGCCTGATTGATGGTGTTGAACTGCACCCGGTCGATGCGCGTACCGGCCGACGATGACGGAGCCGATGCACAGTAGGCAGTGCCACCGATGCCGCTAATCAGCAGGGCGTAATCCTGGGTGCTGGCGGTGTTGCCGGAGAGCGTTCCCTTGTGCGATACCGTGACCACATACGACTGTCCCGGCACCGGGTTGCTAATCAGCACTTGTTCGTAGTTGTCGCGGATGTTGTCGCCCCGGACGGCGGCATTGCCAGGATTGGCCGGGTCCAGTGTCCAGGGCTGTGTGGTCGTTGTACCGTCGCTGACGCGAATGTCGAGGTCGTTTACCAGTCTGGGCGTCCGGTTGTTGAGTATGCCCCCGGCTGTTGACGTGGTTACGGCCGTACCCGCCGGATCAGTCCAGGCAATACTGGCCGTCAGTGGGCCGCGTCCAGACGCTACCACCGTCAGGCTGTACGTCCCGCTTTGCGCCAGCGTCCGTTCGTCCATCAGGTGGTTACTACTGGTGTTGAGCAGCACCCGCCCTACTTTTTCCATGTTGAGCAGACCCCAGCCAAATCGGTAATCGGGTCCGGTGGTCGTACCGGCTTCGTCGGCGGTATGCAAGGCCAGGCCGCGCAGGGTCGAGGAGCGCATGTATTTGCCGCTGTTACGCTGGGCGTACAACTCCTGCGCCAGCAACAGTGACCCCGCCACGTTGGGCGACGCCATTGATGTTCCCTGGTAGGTAGTGTACGCACTATCGTTGGTAGAAATGCTCGACAGTACGCCCACACCCACACCGGCGAGGTCGGGTTTGATACGGCCATCGTCGGTAGGTCCCCAACTGCTGAAACTGCCCAGCGATACGTCGGCAGCCTGGTTATAGCCATTCGTCAGAAGCCCCACGGCAGCAATCGACAGGATGTTTTTGGCGACGCTGTTGGTTGGAATCTGGTCGTAGCCGTTCTGATTGTTGCGGGGTGTTGTTACGAGCGTGGTGCCATTGCCGAGGTAGTACGGCTGCCCATCGCCCGGGCCGTTGTCGCCGTGGCTGTTGCCCGCCGATTTGACGATCAGGTAGTACGGTGAGTTGTACATGATCTGGTCGAAGGCGCGGCCCTGGCTATCGTACAGGCCGAACTTGTAGTCTTCCGTTTTGCTGATCGTGGTGTCGCCCCACCACTCCCATTGGTTTGGTGTCGTGCGGGTATCGTCGAATACCCAGCCCGCGTTGAAGCCGTACGAGTGATTCGATACGAGCAGGTTTGGGGCAGCGGCTGTCATTTCCGATATGTCGCTGCTGAAATCGTACGCCCGCAGGTTTGCCCCGTAGGCCATACCCTTCACCTGCGGATTAACGCCAGCCGCGATCATGATGCCGGCTACGTGGGTGGAGTGGTCACTGAGCGAGGATGAACTGTCGATCTGCGTAACCCGGCTGGCTCCGCTGCTGGTGCGGAATTCGACGTGCGTACTCCGTACGCGGCCGCCGTCCCAGATACCCAGCTTGTTGGTCAGCGTACTGCCCGACAGCGACAACCCCAGGCTACCTCCGCTGTAGAATGAATTGGTTCGGGTCGTGATGCCCGCCTGTGTCGTGCTGAATGTTCGTTTGTAGAGCAATTCACCCCGTTCCGTAATGCCGCTCAGTATGGTTACGGTACCGTCGGGATGCTGCTCGGTAATGGGCCGATTCAGGCGACGGGCTACGGTCAGAGCCTGCCGATAATTGGCCAGTTCGGCGTCGGTGAGACTTTTTTGCAGGCTAACCTGCTGAATTTTCTGCTGCTCCGAGTACTGCGCCAATGGCCTGGGCTGGGCCAGTACGCACAGGGAAAAAGAGGTAAGCCACAACGTAAGTAAGTAGTAAAAAAAACGACGCGAAAGGTATTGCATAGAATCGGAATTAGCGGGCTGGCAAAGCAGGTATCGAATGTACAAAGACGATACGACAAAACGAGGATAGATGTTGCGAAGACGTCGCGTTTACGATTGATTAACACCCTTTTAATTCGTCAGTCTATTGATTTCTGTTTGTGGAAATATGGGCCGGTCTTCATCCTGGAAGTACATAGGGACGGACAGATCATGAATCGAGCATATACATGTTGCCAATATCACTACGCAAGGCGCGGAGTGTACACTATAGTTCTACTGGTTTTGCTGCTAAGCAAACCGTTGCCCGGACGAAGCCAGCCGGATTCTGTCGCCCTGCCTAAAATCGAATTTCAGGATAAGGTGATGGAACGAAATCTCCATGCCTTCGCCAGTCAAAACCGGGATAAAATTATCAAGGTCGATATGCGTATGCAGGATAGCGTTCGCGTCTATACCATCATAGGTGTGTTTATGCTGCAAACGCTGGAAAGTCTCGCCGATGTCCGGTACATAACGTGGGGGCAGTGGTATGGCCGCACCGTCGTGTTTTCGGGTGACTCGACGCTGTTCCAACTGTGCATCGTTACCAGACCTGCGCCCGTTGATAGACTGATCGACTATGCAGCGGGTATATTTGGTGAGAAGCGTACAATCAAAAAACAACGGTGGGTCCAAATCGCTGATGGTCTGGTGGAAGAGCTGGGCGAAGCCGTAACTGCCTGCGGAATGCCCGAATGGGAAATTGGCGTAAAAAATAACCGGGAAGAGTGGCTATGGATGAAGGGCTACTATGATTCGCGAGACATCGTTGTCCCCGGCACGTTCAGATGATAGGCTGTTTATGCGGCTGATAATCAATTAATTCATGCGCTACGATTAAACGCTGAGCCGGATAAATTGTCTTGTACACATAGCCAGAATGCTATGGACACGTACGAGAAAAACAGACAGGCGCAGGTTCGGTACCTCTACAGCCGGGCCGCTTTCGGGGCGACACCCGCTGAACTGACTCAGGCGGTTGAACAGCCGCTGCGCAAAACGATCCGGCAGCTTTTCCACAATAGCGCGTCGGTCAGCGATCTGATCGTGGTGGAGCCGGAGCAGAACCAAACGCGGCCGGTGCTTCGGCAGCTCGTGCGCGACGGGCAACTCGACAAAGAGATGCTCAGAGAACGCATCAAACAGAACGCGCAGAAAATTCGTGATCTCAACCTGCTGTGGGTCGACCGGATGGCGGCTGGTTCGGGGGCGTTGCGCGAGAAGATGGCTCTGTTCTGGCATGGTCACTTTGCCTGCCGCCCGTCGGGGCAGAACGCGCTGTTTATGCAGCAGTACATCAACACCATCCGGCGGCACGCGCTGGGTAAGTTTAGCGATCTGCTGATGGGCGTGTCGAAAGAACCGGCGATGCTGCAATTTCTCAATAACCAGCAAAACCGTAAGAATGCACCCAACGAGAACTTCGCCCGCGAGGTGATGGAGCTGTTCACGTTAGGGCGGGGTAACTACAGCGAACACGACGTCAAGGAAGCCGCCCGCGCCTTTACCGGATGGCAGTATACGCCAGCCGGTCAGTTTGTGTTTCGGGAGCGCGTTCACGATGAGGGCGACAAAACGATCTTCGGCAAAACGGGGCCGTTCGTTGGGGAAGACGTTATTGCCGCACTGCTCGCCAACCGGCAGACGGCCCGCTTCGTTACGAGTAAGCTGTACCGGTATTTCGTGAACGAAACCGAAGACAAAAAACGGGTCGATGAACTGGCCGATCAGTTTTACAAAAGCGGCTACGACATTACGGACCTGATGGAGACAATGTTCGGTGCCGACTGGTTCTACGATGCCCGTAACGTCGGTGCGCATATCAAATCGCCGGTGGAGCTGCTGGCCGGGATGCGACACACGCTGGGCATCACCTTCGATCAGCCGCAACCCCAAATTTTTGTGCAGCGTACACTCGGCCAAACATTGTTTTACCCGCCCAACGTAGCAGGCTGGCCGGGTGGGCGGAGCTGGATTGATTCATCGAGCCTGCTGTTCCGAATGCAGTTGCCTGCTTACGTGCTGAAAGCCGCCGAAGTGACCATCCGTCCGAAAGAAGACGGCGACGTCAACACCGAAACGCTGGCCCGCAAAGGCGGCAACAACTTCCGCACGACCGTCGACTGGCCGGCTTTCGAAGGGGCATTCGCTACCGTCGACGACCAGAAATTAACCGACGCTATCGCCGGGGCGCTGCTGCCGTTTGCCCTGCGCCCCGACCAGCGAACGCTAATCGTCAGTCAGGCAGGAACCGCCAACGACCGCTCCCAGCGCATCCGCTCCCTAACCGTATCGATCATGGCCCTGCCGGAATATCAACTAAGTTGAAGAGTTCAAGGTCTATGGTTCAAGGTTTAATGTTGCCTGAACCTTAGACCTTAAACTATAAACCGTAAACCATCTATGAACCGTCGCAATTTTCTTGCTCAGTCGGCCCTGACAGCGGCTGGGTCACTGATGATCCCCAACTTCCTGAAAGCCTACGAACTGTCGGCGATGGGAACGCCCTTGGCACCGTCGGGTAAGATTCTGGTTATCGTTCAGCTGTCGGGCGGTAATGACGGGCTCAATACCGTGGTGCCGTACCGCAACGATATCTACTACCGCGAACGACCGACGATTGCCATTCCTGCCGATAAGGTGCTGCCGCTCAACGACGAGATAGGCCTGCACCCGGCGATGGAACCGCTCCGTGCCCTGTACGACGACGGGCTGCTCACGGTCATCAACAACGTCGGCTACCCCAACCCCGACCGGTCGCACTTCCGCTCGATGGACATCTGGCAGACGGCCAGCGATTCCAGCCAATACAAAACCAGCGGTTGGGTCGGGCGTTATCTCGATTCGGCCTGCGCGGGGAAAGTCCAGCAGCCGTTTCGTACCATCGAAGTCGATGATACGTTGAGTCTGGCCATGAAAGGCGAAACGCTCAACGGCATGTCGCTGCTCGACCCGAAAAAGCTGTACAACCAGACGCGGAGCAAGCTCATCACGGGTCTGAGCCACGAACACCCCGACGAGCATCAGTCAGTAGCGTATCTGTACAAGACGCTGGCCGAAACGGTGTCGTCGGCTGACTATGTATTCGAGAAAACGAAGCAGAAACATGCGGTGTCGGGTACAACATACCCGAACCACGAACTGGGCCACCGTCTGCACACCGTGTCGCAACTGATTCAGTCGGGACTGGGAACGAGCGTGTACTACGTATCGATCAGCGGGTTCGACACACACATCAACCAGCCGGGGCAGCAGGCTCGTTTGCTGGGGCAGTATGCTGAAGCTGTCGGCGCGTTTATGGCTGACCTGAAAGGAGCCGGTCGGCAAAATGATGTGATGCTGATGACGTTTTCGGAGTTCGGTCGGCGCGTGAAGCAAAACGCCAGTAACGGTACCGACCACGGTACGGCCAGCAACGTCTTTCTGATTGGTGGCGGGCTACCATCGCGCCGGGTACTGAACGAAGCACCGAACCTGAGTAAGCTGACCGATGGCGACCTGACGTATACGGTCGACTTCCGGCAGATCTACGCGACTTTACTACACGATTATCTGGGTGCCGACGATGTGGCTATTCTGGGTCGTTCGTTCGAGCCGCTGAAACTGGTGTGAGTGGATAAGAAAGAGGAAAGATGTAAGAAGGAAGCGCGTACGTAACGGAATTCTTTTTTCTCACGTCTTTCCTCTTTCTTCCGGGGAAGCCAAAAAATCAGCGTGAGCAGCCCGGAAATCTGCCTGAAACTGCGTTATTTCGCAGACGGTCAAGTCCGTATTCGCAATGGTAGGTATTATTATGGGTAGCCTCTCCGATCGTAAGGTCATGCAGGAGGCCGCCGACGTGCTGACCGTATTGGGTGTAGCATGGGAAATGGACATCGTTTCGGCGCACCGGACGCCGGAGAAAATGGTCGACTACGCCAGAACGGCCCGCGACAGAGGGTTAAAAGTTATTGTAGCCGGGGCCGGGGGAGCCGCCCATCTACCCGGCATGGTCGCTTCGCTGACAACGCTGCCCGTGATCGGGGTTCCGGTCAAATCAAGCAACTCCATCGATGGCTGGGACTCGGTCCTGTCGATCCTGCAAATGCCGGGCGGTGTGCCGGTGGCGACGATGGCCCTCGATGGGGCCCGTAATGCCGGTATTTTGGCTGCGCAGATTGTGGGTACGTTCGACGAGCGCGTAGCAACTAACCTGGCCAGATTCAAAGAAGAACTCAAAGAAAAGGTGGCCGACATGAGCCGTCAGCTCACCGAATCATAACGCTTTAGCAACACTGATGGAAACCGAAAACCAGTCGACCAATCCCCGTCAGCCGGGCAGCGCGAGTTTACCCGCCATTACGCTGGTGGTGCTGATCGGTATGATTGCCGCTCTGCTATATGTGGGGTTTGAATACATCTCCGACGATACGGCGGGGTCTGACGAACTGACCAACGTGGCAATCGACACGCTGTCGCAGCAGCCGCTGGCGCAGGAAGACCCCGACATGCTGATGGCCCCCGACGAAGCCGACACATCGTCGCAGCCCGCTCCCGTTGATCTGTCGCAGGCAACGCCCCCCGCCGACGCACCCGAAGCCAATGTACGGGCGGAGGAAGTAGCCGACGACAACCGGGAAACAACCGACGGTAAACCATCGGCCGAAGAAAAGAAAGCGGTAGCGGAAAAGGCTACGCCGGTACGGAAGGAAGAGCTGATGAAAAAGCCTGAGCCGCCGAAAGAAGCCAAGAAAGAAGAGCCCAAAGAGAAGCCCGTTGTGGCCGAGAAACCCGCTGTCAAGGCAGGTGGCGTTACCACCACGCATACCGTCGGGGCGGGCGAGACCTTCTACGGTGTTGCCAATCGGTATAACATGAAGGTGAGCACGCTCAAGGCACTGAACCCCAACGTGTCGGAGAGCGATGTTAAGGCGGGCGTTACCCGGCTGAACGTCAAGACAATGGCCGTGCATACAGTGGGCGCGGGCGATGTGTTGCGGGTCGTTGCGCAGAAGTATGGCGTCAGCAAAGAAGCCATCATGCGGGCCAATCACAAAGACAAAGACATAGCTACCCGGGGCGAACGACTGATTATTCCGTATCCGGACAAGCAGTAGACGGGGGCCTTGCCCCCAAACATTCATTGCTAAAAAGCGTGCGAGCCAGCCCTGGTTCGCACGCTTTTTATTTTCGTTCGTAGGTCAGGCCAATTGTGAAGCGCAGGTCGTTGTTTTGCCGGCCCGGCACCACCAGACTCTCGTAGGCGTTTGCCAGTGTCGTGCGCAGGCTGATTACCGTGTTTAGCTTAACCTGTAGGCTCACCGTCGCGTTCCAGCGCACGTTGTACTGACCGATAGCGGGCTGGTAAAGTGCCGTATGGGTCAGTGTCCAGCGGTTGTTTGAAAAGTTGTACTCGCCAAACAGACGGGTTGAGTTTCGGACAATATTGATATCGTCGAGTTCGTAGAAATCGGTGAATTCCTGCAAAATCACGTTCGTCACCGACAGGTAAGCCCGTTTGGTCTGCACCAGTTTATAGCCCGCCCCACCCGCAATGGTCCACCGCCGGTTGATCTGCCGGAGGTTGCTACGTTCGTACGAGCCGAAGGTCAGGTAATACAGCGTCCGTTCGGGGCGGTAGGTAGCGCGGAGGTCGCTAAACAGTTCACGTTCGGCCAGCACACCACTCTGTTTGCCGTACACGAACGAAGGATTAGCCGACAGTTTGAAGTAATTGCTCAACGTGTAATCGAATGAACTGGCGAGCTGGAGCAACTCCCGATTCACGTTGCCCGCCGTGATGGTACCGTCGGCGGTGAACTTGTAGCGAAGCAGGTGTAATGGCTTGGGAACGATGACGATAGTATCCTTCGTTGTTGAATCGACCAGTTTGCGGACCGAATCCGGCACGGCGGGGCGCAGCGGATCGGGTTGTTCAACGACCTGCGCCCGCAGGCTGTTTACGGTCAACAGTGAGCAGAAAAAGAGAAAGCAGAAAAGTCTATTTTTCACAAAAAACACGTTGGTACAGCCCGCAACGTAGGAAAAAAAGCCCACATTCGGCCCTTGGCAGGTTCAAGGTTTATCGTTTAATGGTCAATGTTAATTCGTCGGAACCTTGTACTTTAAACCACAAACATTAAACTCGACACATGACTCGCTGGGGAATTTTGGGCCCGGGCCGTATCGCCCATAAATTCGTGCAGGACCTCTTAACCCTGCCCGATGCACAATTGTACGCTGTCGCTTCGTCGGATCAGGACCGGGCGGATGAATTTGCCCGGCAGTACGGGGCTGAGCACGCGTTGGGTAGTTACGAGGCTTTGCTGACGTTGCCCGATCTGGATGTGGTGTACGTGGCGACTCCGCACGTACTGCACCACGAAAACGCCCTGCTACTGCTTAACAAAGGTATCGCGGTGCTGGGCGAAAAGCCGTTTGCCATGAACGGCGCGCAGGTAGCCGAGATGGTCGATCTGGCACGATCGAAACAGGTGTTTCTGATGGAAGCCCTCTGGAGCCGGTTCATGCCGGTTTTGCAGCGCGCCAAAGCCCTGGTCGACGATGGAGCCATCGGTACCGTAACGGGCGTAAGGGCCGATTTTGGTTTTGCCGCCGATTTTCAGCCCGATGGTCGGCTCTACAACAAACAGCTTGGGGGCGGCTCTCTGCTCGATATCGGTATCTACCCGCTGTTTTTCTCGTACCTAATGCTGGGTATGCCAGAGCAGGTAAAAGCCAGCGCGATTTTCGGGCAAACGGGCGTTGATGAACAGTGCGGCATGGTGCTGACCTATCCGAACGGCGAGCTGGGCATGCTCGACAGCACATTACGGGCAAAGACGCCCTGTGAAGCGTATGTGCAGGGCACGACCGGGCAAATTCGCATTCATTCCCGCTGGCACGAAACTGATGCCTTAACGCTGACGCGCACTGGCCACGAATCCGAAACGATTCGTATCGAGCGTGGCACCCACGGCTACGACTACGAAGCCCAACACGTGATGGATTGTCTGGCGCAGGGCCTGACCGAAAGCCCCGTCTGGTCGCTCACCGACAGCCAGAACCTAATGACCCTGCTCGACACCGTCCGGCAGGAAATCGGCCTGACCTATAGCGAATAAATTAGGCGATATCGAACCGTAATTGTTTGCCAATTCCCAGTTGCACAATCTTGTTCAGCGTTTCTAGCTGAATATCAGACTTGCCGTTCTCAATTCGGGAGATGTAATGCCGTGGCGAGCCCGGTTGGGCTGTTAAACCTGCCATTGCGGCCTGCTACCTGTTGCTGGAGAGATTGCGCACAAAATCTTCACTTACGCCAACGGTTTGCGCTATCTGAGTGATAGTTAAAATGCCTAAGCTTAATAGGTTTTTCACTGTTTCACTTTTTACTAAGCTTTCTCTACGGGCCTCTGCTTCTTCAATTCGTTGTTTTTCCGCATTGACCGCTTCGGCGTTGGCCGCTGTCACACGAGCAAAGTAAGCCCGCTCTTCTGGACTCATCTTGCGGGTGTCTAACTCGTCAATCGCTCGCTTAAGCCATTCCTCATTCCAGAAAGACGGGTACTGAGTAGGCTCGGTGGTGTGAAGCGTTTTCATAGTATAAACCAGCTTGTCTAAATCAGTCTTTATCTCGGTTACTGCCTTATCAAACTTAGCCAATTCCACAGTGATAAACGTAAGTTGGCTGTCAATGATTTCACCGGTTTCGCTTCGCAGATTGGCTAAGGTGTGAAACGACTCGGTGGGTAGGATATTCTTGGCCAGAATAGCGATGGCATAAATCTTAGGTAGATTGGCATAATCGAAGGCACCCCGCTCCACAACGGTATTGAACTTGTGCAGGGCATAGAACTTCATGCGCTGGATGAAGTGAGGGGCCACTCCCAACTGCATTTCAACAATGAATTGGCTGCCGTTCTCATCGGTGCAAGCTAGATCAAAAATGCCACTGCGACTGTCGACAGTTAGGGATTCAAAGGCGTTTTTATCAAAATGCACCTGTCGGATATGGATGTCGGATTTGATAAGAGCTTGCAGAGCTGTACGTAAAAATAGAATGTCAGTTTCATTGCCAAAAGTGGCTTTGAAGCCGTAATCAGATAGTAGGGAAATGTAAGGGCCGGTTTGCATGGGGTAAAAATAGTCAGGATTGCCTAGCCGGAAGGTGCGGCTTGTTGACCGAAACCCGCTCGTTTACCAAGCTGTCCCTAGCTCTAGGTTTACCCCGTTGGCCGGAGCCCAAACTTGAGAAAAAAGCGTGCCTTTGCGAGCCGTGCAATCTGTCGACTGGACGCTGGAAATGTAAGACCGGCACAGATGAATACTCAACGTTCAATTAGATGAAAAAGCGTCTAGTTAGATACCTGAACTCCGCACTTTGTGTTTGATTAGTTACGCAATCTGAAGTAGAGCAGCAAGGTCGGCCATATCCTGTCGGGCTTTTCTCGCTACCTTTGCGGCATGACTGATCGATACGCGCAGCGCGGTGTCTCCGCCAGCAAAGAAGACGTTCACAACGCCATTGCCCGGCTCGACAAGGGCCTTTTCCCCAAAGCATTCTGCAAAATCGTCCCCGACACCCTGGCTGGTGACCCGGATTTCTGCACGATTATGCACGCAGACGGGGCCGGTACCAAGTCGTCGCTGGCGTACCTGTACTGGCGCGAAACGGGCGATATGAGCGTGTGGCGGGGTATCGCGCAGGATGCTATCGTGATGAATACCGACGACCTGATCTGCGTGGGTGCCACGGGCCCAATGCTGCTGTCGTCGACGATTGGGCGCAACAAAAACCTGATTCCGGGTGAAGTCATTGCCGAACTGATTAACGGCACGGAAGAGGTATTGCAGATGCTGCGCGACCACGGGATGGAGATCTACAGCACGGGTGGAGAAACCGCCGACGTGGGCGATCTGGTCCGCACGGTCATTGTCGATAGCACGGTGATTGCCCGGATGCGTCGCGACCAGATTATCAGCAACGACCGGATTCAGGCGGGTGATGTAGTAGTTGGGTTAGCATCCTTCGGGCAGGCTACCTACGAGTCGACGTACAACGGCGGTATGGGCAGCAACGGGCTGACCTCGGCCCGGCACGATGTACTGGCCCACGCGCTGGCCGACCGTTATCCCGAAAGCTTCGACCCCGCCGTCGACCGGAGTTTGGTCTATAGTGGGTCGCAGTCGCTGACAACGCCGGTTGATGGTACGGGCCTGACGGTCGGGCAGCTGATTCTGTCGCCTACCCGTACCTACGCGCCGGTGGCGAAGGTGCTGCTCGATCAGCTGCGGCCACATATTCACGGCATGGTGCACTGCTCCGGTGGTGCGCAAACGAAGGTGCTGCACTTCATCGATAACCTGCACGTCATAAAAGACAACCTGTTTCCCATTCCGCCCCTTTTCCAGCTGATTCAGCAGGAAAGCGGCACAAGCTGGCAGGAGATGTACAAGGTATTCAACATGGGCCACCGACTCGAAGTCTACCTGGCCCCCGAACAGGCTCAGGCTGTAATCGACATTGCCCAGTCGTTTAATATTGACGCTCAGATCGTTGGTCGCGTAGAAGCGTTTGCTGGCAAGCAAGTCACGATTCAGGCCGAAACTGGTACGTTTGTGTACTAAGTCGTTGTAGGCAAGCCGGTTTACGTTATAACTTGCGGGTGAATTTACTATCCCGCCAATGTTCGTTAGATATGCCTGTATATCAGGCCTTGTCCTGCTTAGTGCGCTACCCGGAAACGCACAGGATCTGCACTTTAATACGACGGCTCCGGCCTGGGTCGATGGTGCCCGCAGCAACAGGTACGCGCAAATCGGCAATCCGGCGGTTGATGTAAACGTCAGCGTGGCCAGTACGGGCGGTAGTCAGACGTTTACGCTGGGCACGCCCAAAGGTGTGAGTACGGGGCTACAACTGGCGGTCAATTTTGCCACAACCGGCGACACTAAAGTGGTCACTGTCACCTTTGCCGAAGGGGTACAAGGGTTATCGTTTTCGCTGCTCGGCATTGATAAAGGAGCCAATAGTCAGGATAAAGTAACCATCAGCGGGTCTATTGGCAGGCGCAGTTCGGCACCTTCGCTGAATCCGTCGGCTTACGTGACGGTGTCCGGCAACACCCTGACCGGCACCGCCGACGATCCGGGCAGTGCCGCATCGGGCGTGGCCTTTGGCGGATACGTCGATAAGGTGACGATCACGTTTGGTTGCGGACCGAATTCACCCGCTAATCCCACCGCGCAGGGTATCACGATTGGGCATCTTAGCTGGTCGGGGCCGCTGCCCGTTGAACTGGTATCGTTTACGGCCAAACCGCAGGGGCGAGGTATTCGGCTGGACTGGGTGACGAACGGAGAGCGAAATGCTGGTCAGTATCATGTTGAACGAAGCCGTGACCTGACCGACTTTACGCCCATAGCCTCACTACCCGCCGGGGGAACGACAGATCAGCGGCAGACATACGGATTCCCGGACGAGTGGCCACTGGAGGGTACGAATTACTACCGGCTCCGGCAGGTCGATGTTGATGGTCGGAGCGCGTATTCAAAAATTGCAGCCGCAACAGCCACCGACAGCGAACCGATACTCGACGTACTGGGCAACCCCACCGATAAGTCGGCCATTCGGGTGTACACGCGTAATTTGCCGGATAGCATCTTTCAATTGCTTACATCAACTGGTCAGGTCTATTCGCTCAATACGGCAATTGATGGCGACGGTACGCTGCGACTGACGACCCCGGCTTCCCTACTCCCCGGTATGTACTGGCTCCGCGCTGATACCGCTGGTCATCGAATAAGCCGGGTGGTTGTTATCCGGTAGCTAACGGTAGCTAAGTAATGCGGGTGGACTAATCTTCCGGTTCTGTTGTTTGTCTAACAGACGTTGACCAACCGAATACGATGACCGGGCGAATCCACCACTTCTTTCTGTTGACTTTACTGCTGTTTGCCGGGCGGATTCACGCCCAGTCAGGCTATTCGCTCGGTGATGCCATCACGAATTTTACCGTAAAAGGTACCGACGGTCGTCCGGTGTCGTTGACTGACTATGGGTCGCAGAAAGGTGTGATCCTCATTTTTACCAGTAATCACTGCCCTTTTTCGCGCACGTATGAAGACCGTATTCAGGCGCTGAACCAACGATTTGCCCCGCTTGGGTATCCCGTACTGGCCATTATGGCCAACGACCCGGCTGCGTATGAAGAGGACTCGTTTGCCAACATGCAACGCAGAGCAACCGAGCAAAACTATTCGTACAGCTACACGATGGATGAATCACAGCAGGTAGCTCGTCGGTTTGGCGCAACCCGTACCCCGCAGGCGTTTGTTCTCAAGCGGGCAGCCGACCAGTTTGTGCTGGAATATATGGGGGCCATCGATGATAACCCACAGGACCCATCTGGTGTGCAGCGGCAGTACGTGTCCGACGCCGTTACGAGTTTACTGGCCCGGCGCCCCGTTGCCACGCCAATAACTAAAGCGGTGGGATGTGCCATCAAACTACGATCCTGACCGGGGTGGCACAGGGTTTGTACCATCACTGCTAAATCAAACTACACAGTTACAATGAAGAAGACCCAACTCGTATTCAAACAGATCAAAAATGCCGCTGGTATTGTTATGGTCGTTGCTGCTCTGGCACTGACCCAGTCGTGCAAATCTGACAACAAGAACGAGTCGCGCACGGAAGACGCGGTAGAGAATACGGGCGACGCAATTAAGGCTGATACAAAAGATGCGACTGCCGAAGCCAAAGCTGACATGGAAGCTACTGGCGACAAGATGGACGCTAAAGCTGACGAAGTAGGCGACGATTTCAAGCGTGAGCGTGATGAGGCTGTGGCCGGTATGAAGGTACAGCGTGATAAGCTCGACACGAAAATCGATGAGCTAAAGGCTAAAATGGACAAGCAGAGCGACAAAGCGAAGGCAGAGTCGAAGGAGCAGATGGCCAAATTGGAAGAAGAGCGTAAGGAACTGGGTGAAGATATGGACAAAGCGCAGAATGCTACGGCAGCCGCCTGGAAAGACGTGAAAACGGGTTTCAAACGCGCTGGTAAAAACATTGGCGACGCTTTCGATAAAGCCGGGGATAAACTCGACAGAAACTAGTAGAACAGCTTAACAGGCGTTCTCAGTCAAAGCCGGTCACCGTATGGTGACCGGCTTTATTGTTTTGGTACAGAACCAGAGACTGAGTCATTTTCTCCACAAAGTGTATCAAATCGGAAACAGTCGCCGTGCCCTCACTAAGTTGAACAGTCTGGTGGTTGACAGAAAAAATATGAACGGTGTCGTACCGGGCATAGTCTTGTATTACAGTCTAAAAACGCGTTATTTTGCGGGCTAAATTGACTATATAATAGAGCAATGTCTGTTATTAATAAGATTAGAGAACATTCAGGAGTAGCTGTCGGCGTAATCGCCGTCAGTTTACTGCTGTTTATCGTCGGCGGGGATCTGCTCGGCGGCCGAAACCTCTTTGGTGGTAATCAGCAGGAAGTTGGTGAAATTGCCGGGCAATCGATTGACGTGCAGGACTTTAATGCCAAAGTCGATCAGTTGCGGGCGCAGTATGAGCAGCAAACAGGCCGCGCTCCCGGCGATCAGGAAATGACGCAACTGCGCGAACAGGCCTGGAATCAGCTGTTGTTCGACATTGCTTATCAGGAGCAGTTCGACAAGCTGGGGCTGAAAGTATCGCCTGAAGAGCTGTTCGATATGGTGCAGGGCAACAACATCAGCCCCGCCGTTCGGCAGGCATTCACAAACCCGCAGACGGGTGTTTTCGACAAAAGCCAGATCATCAGTTACCTGAAAGGCATTCGTAACCTGCCCGCACAGCAGCAGGCTGCCTGGGCATCGTTTGAGCAAAGCATCAGCGAAAATCGTCTGCGTGATAAGTACGAACGGCTGATGACGCTGTCGAACTACACGACGATGGCCGAAGCGCAGAAAGAATATCAGGCGCAGAATACGAAAGCAAATATCAAGCTGCTGTTCGTGCCCTACTACGCGATTAACGACACGACTGTGAAGGTGAGCGATTCGGAACTGCAAAGCTACCTCGACAAGCACAAGGACGAGTTTCCGGGTGTTAACAGCCGGTCGATGCAGTACGTAACGTTCTCGGTGGCCCCCTCGAAGGAAGACAGCGCGAACCTGTATACAGAGATCAAAACGCTGGCCCGTGGTCTGGGTGCGGCTGGTAGCGATTCAACGTTCGCCCAGCAGAACAGCGACGTTCGTGTACCACTTTACATGACGGCTGGTGAAATGCCGGAGCAGCTGCGGGCGTCGATCCCGACGTTTGCACAGGGTGGTATCTACGGACCGTTCCGCGAGGGCAACACGTATTTTATCTACAAATACGGCGGTACCAAAACCGATACAAGCTATACGGCTCGCGCCAGCCATATCCTGATTCGCCCAACGGCGCAGACCGATTCGGCAAAGGCAGATGCGCGTCGTCGGGCTCAGGCGATTCTGGAGCAGATTCAGGGCGGTGCTAACTTCGAAGTGCTGGCCCAGCAGAACAGTGCCGACGGTTCGGCGCAGTTGGGTGGCGATCTGGGTCCGTTTAAAAATGACGGGAAGATGGTAAAGCCGTTCGAGAGTGCAGTATTCGGCGCTACGTCGGCTGGTCTGATTCCCCGCCTGATCGAAACAGAATTTGGTTACCACATCATCAAGGTAACGCAGCCAAAGACGAATCAGCTGTATCGCATTGTTGGTATCGGGAAAAGCATTGCTCCCAGCCAGACGACTCGTGATGAAGCCCTGCGCAAGGCCGATCAGTTCGCATCGGGTGTAGGCAATCAGGACGAGTTCAACGCCAAGGTTAAAGAAGAAAAAGGATTGGTTGTGGCAACGGCTGAACGGGTACCGGAAGGTGCCAATCAGGTTAACGCGCTGACCGATGCCCGTCAGCTGGTTCGCTGGGCATTCGACAACAAAACCGATGTCGGCGATGTGTCGGAACCGTTTGAAATTGGCGATCAGTACGTCATTGCCGTGCTGACGAACAAGACGGCTAAAGACGACGTAAAAGTTAGCGACTACAAGAACGAGCTGACGGCCAAAGTTCGCAATCAGTTGAAAGGCGAGCAGATCATCAGCAAACTGGGCAGTGCCAGTGGTTCGCTGGAAAGCATCGCACAGAAATACGGCGCTGGTGCGCTGGTTGAAACCGTCGACGATGTGAACCTGGCAACGGGCTTCCTGCGTAGCGCGGGCGTCGACCCGACGGCACTGGGTAAAGCGTTTGGTCTGAAAGCTGGTCAGCGGTCGAAGCCCTTCGCGGGCGAAGCCGGTGTACTGATCGTTGAGCCAACGCAAATCACGCCCGCTCCGGCCATCGCCGATTACACGATGTACAAAACGCAGCTTCAGCAAAACAGTGCGGCCCGTACCGGCTTCTACATCAATGAAGCCATCAAGGAAGCAGCTAAGGTTGAAGACAACCGGGCGAAGTTTTTTTAATATAGTTTAAGTTTTGTAGGTCAACGTTTAAGGTTATACCCAACCAAACAAAGAAGGCCCCGTCTGTTGCAGACGGGGCCTTCTTCGTTTCGATTATTTGTCCTCGACAGCTTCCAGCTGTCGAAGCCGGGTCGGAGTCATATCAGCCGCGATAGCGGCTCCGACAGCTGGAAGCTGTCGGGGACAATCCAATCAACTAGTCTTCAACGATCGTGATGCTGTTGATTTTGTCGCCCTGCCGGATCTGATCGATCACGTCATCGCCTTCCACAACTTTACCGAAAACCGTGTGGTTGCGGTCCAGGTGGGCGGTGTTCTGCCGGTTGTGGCAGATGAAAAATTGCGAACCACCTGTGTTGCGGCCCCGGTGCGCCATCGAAAGTACACCCCGATCGTGCCGCTGATTTTCGCCAGTCAGTTCGCAATCGATGGTGTAGCCCGGACCACCCGCACCCGTACCGGTTGGGTCGCCACCCTGAATCATGAAGTTGGGGATGACACGGTGAAACACGACGCCGTCATAAAACCCTTTTTTCGCAAGCGAAATAAAATTATCGACCGCTTTTGGGGCATCCTTCTCGAAAAACTCGATCAGCATAGTACCCTTGTCGGTGTTCATTTGAGCCTTAGGCATAACGAAAACTGTATGTTGTTGGAAGTGCAAAGGTATAGCTTTGCCCCGGTTACTGCATACGATCGCTGGCGGGGAAGCATCGCCTAGGCTGGCTGGATGGCCCTGCGGAACGAAATAAACCGATCAATAAGCGCAAATCATCCTTGAAATAAGACAATTAGACCTCCGCCTATTTTCGCTTACTTTGTAATAGCTGTAACACTGTCTGATCTGTAAATGAGTTTATGGTTTCATACGGAACAGAATCAGATCTCTATGAGCCGCATTTATCACGTTGTCACGGCCGCCGACTGGGCAAAGGCTGACAAACAGTCGACCTACGAAGCCGCCAGCTTACACACCGAAGGGTTTATTCACGCATCAGAACGGAGTCAGGTGGGGGGTGTGCTGAGCCGCTACTACGCGAACGTTCCCGATCTGCTTCTACTGCACATCGATACAGACAGGCTGACATCGGAACTGCGTTATGAAGTATCCACCAACCACGAGCTGTTTCCACACATTTACGGGCCCATCAACCGGGACGCCGTAGTTGAGATTGAGAAGCTGACCGATACGGGTCAGGACCACTAAGAAAAGCTGTTATGATAAACGCATATGGGCTCGTCGCCGGTTTGCTGCTGACCAGTTTCGTGTCGCTGGGGCAAACAACCCCGCTTAACGCGCCCGGTGGAGCCGTAACGGTGCAGCCGGGCAGTGTTCCCGCTAATTCGCCCGGTACCGTTCAGCCACAGACGCCCACGCCTGCGACCCCCGCCGGTACGGCAATCAGTTCCGCCCCGTCGCCCGATGCCAATGCACCGGCTCCTGCGCTGACAGTGAGCGGCTTCAAACGGTTCAGCGATCCACTGCTCGAATCGCTGATTCAGCTGGGGCTCGACAATAGCCCCAACCTGCGGGCTGCGCTGAGTCGGGTTGAAGAAGCGCGTATACGGGTGCGGGTAGCTCAGTCATTTCTGTCGCCGTCGATACGCAGTTCGGCCCTTATAACGTCGCAGAGCCTGTCGGAGCGTCGGCCGCTGTCGGTGCCGAATCAGGCTGATTTGCTGCCCCGGTTTCAGCTGAACACGTTTCAACTGCTGCCTATCGACGCGAGTTACGAACTGGATCTGTTCAAGCGCATTCGAAACACGATCAATGTCGCCGACTTGCAGGCGCAGGCCAGCGACGCCGATTTTCAGTCGTTCCGGCTGACGCTGGCTTCTGATATTGCCCGGACGTATTTGCTGATTCGGGGCAACGACGCTGAGCAGAGTGTTTTCGTTCGTAACATTCAGTCCCGTGATTCAACGCTGGCGATCCTACGCGAACGGTTCCGGGCGGGCCTTATCAGTCAGATCGACGTACAGCGGTCCGAAACCGATTATGCGACGTTGCAGGTAACGCTGAAGGGACTGGCGCGCGCCCGGATCGAACTGGTCAACGGACTGGCCCAACTGTGCGGACAGAACCCCAATCAGTTTCAGATTCCCGCCGGTAATTTGCCCAGTCAGGTGCCGCAATACCCGTACGCGACTGTGCAGCTCGATCAGTTGCAGCGTCGGCCCGACCTGCTGCAATACGCCCGGCAGAACCAGATCGCTATCGCGCAGGTAGTGTTGCAACAGGCAAGTACGCAGCCGCGCGTGACGCTGATCGGGTCGGCGGGGATTTTGTCGGGTCGGATTGGTCCGTGGTTCACGCCCAGCAGCGCCACGTATATTGTGGGCGTTAATGCGTCGGTGCCGCTTTACGAAGGGCATCGGGCCCGCCAGAATATTGCCCTCGCCCGGCAGCAGACACAAACCAATCAGCAGACCTACCAGCAGGCTCTGCAACTGGCACAGCGCGACGCCGAGACAGCGCTGGATAACCAATCACTACTGCGCGAACAGATCGACCTGCAACAGCAGACACTATCGCTTGCCCGCCGTACGGAACGGTACAATCGCGAGTTGTATATACGTGGGCTGGCAACGTATCTGGAAGTGCTTGATGCCCAGCGCACCATTCTGACGGTAGAGCAGCAGCTTGTGCAGCTACGAAGCCAGGAAGCGCAGTACGCCGTAGCGCTCCTGCGCGCTGTTGGTGGCGACTATCAGTAGACGTATTGCCGGTACAAGTTATGTACATACTTTCGGCTACCCGTTCAATCATTTCCTGTGCATGGATAAACCTTTTCCTGTGGATTGGGGGTAAACTTGCCGGGTATTTGGTCTTTACCTCCACCAATTACACTTCGATTGCTGTATGAATCATACGTATGTTATTATCATGGCTGGCGGGGTTGGCACACGATTCTGGCCATTTAGCCGGACGAGTTACCCCAAACAGTTTCACGACGTACTCGGCACGGGTCGTACGCTGCTTCAGCAAACGGCCGACCGCTTCACCGGTATCTGTCCACCCGAAAACATCTTTATCGTAACCAGTTCGCTTTACCGCGACCTGTGTCTGCAACAACTGCCGCAACTGACGAGCGAGCAGGTACTGTGCGAGCCAATCGCTCGTAACACGGCGCCCTGCATTGCGTATGCCTGCTACAAAATTGCCCAGCGCGACCCGGAGGCCAACATCGTTGTTGCGCCCGCCGACCATATCATCCTGAAGGAAGAAGAGTTTCAGCGCACCATCCAAACGGCCCTCGACGCTACGAAGGATCAAGATATCCTGGTTACGCTCGGTATCCAGCCCAGCCGCCCCGACACGGGTTATGGGTATATCCAGTATGTGCCAGAAGGCGATAACGTAGTCAAGAAGGTAAAGACGTTCACCGAGAAGCCCAACCTCGAACTGGCGAAGCAGTTTGTCGATAGCGGTGAGTTTGTCTGGAACGCCGGTATTTTCGTCTGGAATGTGCAGGCAATTCTAAAGGCATTCAAAGCGTATCTGCCCGAAACTGCCGAGATTTTTGAAGAAGGTGCTACTGACTATTACCAGGAAAGTGAAGCCCGCTTCATCGATAAAGCGTACTCGCTATGCGGCAGTATCTCGATCGATAACGGCGTTATGGAAAAGGCCGATAACGTTTATGTCGTGTTGAGTGATTTTGGCTGGTCGGACCTGGGAACGTGGAAGTCGTTGTACGAAGTATCGGACAAGAATGACGATCAGAACGTGATCGACGGTCATGTGCTGCTGTACGACACGAAGAACTGCATCATCAAAACGCCGAAAGAGCGGTTGGTCGCCATCAACGGTCTCGACGGGTTTATCGTCGCTGAATACGACAACGTACTGATGATTTGCCGTAAAGAAGATGAGCAGAAGGTGAAAGTGTTCGTCGCTGACGCCAAAGCGCGCGGGGGCGAGTTCGTCTAAGCGGCTGACACTGACAGTAGAAAATAAACGAAACGGGTACGGATTTAACAGCCGTACCCGTTTCGTGTTTGTGGGGCTCTATTTTTGCGGAGTTCTGATTATGACGCACACGGCTGTGAAAAATCAACTGATACTACTGGTGGGGTTACTGCTGCTCGGCAGTTTGACAGGTTGCAACCCGTTGCCTGCCGTGTCGACTGGTCCGGCCGATACGCGGGTGGCCGGTACGTGGCGGCTGCTGGAACGCCGGTTTCTGAAAGACTCCGTCTATTCTGTAAGGATCGATACCATCACCCAAACCCGCGATACCAGCTTCCTGACCGTTCGGCGTTACCCGACTACCCCTGCGCAGACAATAACGTTCAACAGCGACGGTACGCTCACGGCCAGCGGCAGTGAAATGTCATACTATTTTCCGATGCAGGCGTTTCGCGTCGACGCCACTTACCCCGACAGCCTGTTCCTGAATTTCTATATCACATCGAACCGGGCCACGACCTTTTCCCGCCAGCCGCTACGCTTCCGCAGCGACACCATGCTACTCGTACCCAGCAGCGAAGCCTATTCCCGATTCATCCGGGTACGCTGAACTACTGACTCTCCGACGGCCAGCCCTGCGCCCGGATAGGCGTTTGCTGCCCGGCTTTGGTTGCCAGCACGATTTGCGACGGATCGGCCGTGAGGTAGCCAATGGCGGTGATGCGCGCGTTGGTCGATAGTTTGTCGTATTCCTGCGGGCGAATCGTAAACAGCAGTTCGTAGTCTTCGCCACCGTTCAGGGCTGCCGTAACCGGGCTTATCTTGAATTCGTCGGCTGCCAGATGCGTCTGATCGTCGATCGGCAGATTCTCATCGAATAGAACCGCGCCCGTTCTGGACTGACGGCACAGGTGCAGCAGTTCCGACGCCAGCCCATCCGATACGTCGATCATGGCGGTGGGGCGAATCCCCAAGTCGCGCAGCTCGTGAACAATGTCGGTACGAGCATCGGGGCGGAGTTGTCGCTGTACCAGATACGCCCGCTCTTCCGACAGATTTGGCTGCATGTTGGGGTCAGCCAGAAATACCTGCTTCTCACGTTCGAGCAGTTGCAGACCGAGGTAAGCCGCGCCCAGATCGCCCGTAACGCAGATCACGTCGTTGGGCTGGGCCGTGCTCCGGTACGTAATCAGGTCTTTGGGTACTTTGCCCAGTACTGACACTGACAGAATGAGCCCCGACCGCGAGGAAGACGTGTCGCCCCCGACCAGATCAACGTTGTAGGCTTCGCAGGCCGCCCGAATACCTTCGTACAATTCATCGATAGCTTCGACCGGGAAACGGCTGCTCAGGCTCAGCCCGACCGTTACCTGTATGGGTAGGCCGTTCATGGCGGCAATGTCAGACACCGCGAACGTAATGGCTTTGTAGCCGAGGTGCTTGAGCGGCACGTACGTCAGATCGAAGTGAATACCTTCGACCAGCACGTCGGTTGACAGTAAGCCGTAATTTTCGTCGTCCCAGACAAACACGGCGGCATCGTCGCCGATACCAAGAACGGTTTCCGGGTGAGTAGGGGCGGGGGTTGCCTGCCGGATGCGGTCGATCAGGCCAATTTCGCCCAGTGTAGTTAAGTCAGTCATGAAATTAGTTTGTCGTGCGTAGTCTGTGTGTACGGGCTACGCGTGGCAGAACCGCACCACTGCTAGCCCGGCGGACACAAAAAAGCCGCTCCCGTGGATTGGGAACGGCCCTGTACTTAAAATGGTTTGCGACAGCTTACGGATTCGACAATGTGTAGACGTTGGTCGAATTCCCCGTTTTCTGATCGGCGGAGTTACGGGTCAGTACCAGTTCCGTGTCGGAAATGCTGGTGATAGTAAACGAAATCGTGCCGTTAACACCCGTTGGAGACGGCTGAAGATTGGTTAGCGTCAGTGTCTGCGGATTATCCTGCACCGAATACTGTCCAACGAATGTATTGCCGTCAAAAGCCGTGTACCGCGCGGTTGGGGACGACGACAGGTCGAGTTTGAAGTTACTGTAGGTAGGCCGGACATTGCTGGTGCCGCCACGGGTGTAGACCGTCGTGTTGTTCTCCGTCACGACGCGGGCTGTCCAGGCTTTGGCGATACGCTCTGAAAGTGGTGGGGTTTTATCGCCCCCGCAACCCAGCAGCACACCGGTGATCGCTACTACTGACACAAAGGAGAGGAATGCGTTCTTTCTCATGAATAAGCGTTGCATAAAACAGAAGTGGCTAAAGTTACGCTAATTTTGTTGTTACCCACAAATCATGTACCGCCGACGGACTAATATCAAACAAGTGGCGCATGCACCTCTTTCCAGCCTCGAAATGCTGCCCGTTTTTACCCGGTCGCAACTCGCGCTGCGCAACGGTTCTGACCGCGACGAAATCTGGTGTGCCTACGCCGGGCTGATCTACGATGTGTCGACGTCGCGGCTCTGGCGCAACGGGCAGCACTACGAACACTGGGCCGGGCAGGACCTGACCGACGAACTTACCGACGCGCCCCATACCGACTCGGTTTTCGCCCGATTCCGCGTCGTCGGGCGCCTGGGTTAGACTACGGTTCGTTGGTGGTCACGAGAACTACAAACCATGAACCACAAACTACAAACCAACTAATGCTCCTCATTGCCGATAGCGGCTCGACAAAAACCGACTGGCGCTGGATCGCATCCAACGGTACAGTGGCGGCTTGCCAGACCGACGGTATTAATCCGTATTACCAGACGACAGATCAGATTCGGAATACGCTGGCTAATCAACTACTGCCGAATCTGCCTGCCGATGCTATCACAAGCGTCTTTTTTTACGGAGCCGGGTGCAGTGGACCATCGGTCAATGGGCTGGTTGAGCAGGCGCTGTGGTCGGTATTGCCTGGCGCTGAGTCGGTGAACGTTGCCAGCGATATGCTGGGGGCTGCGCGGGCGGCAGCGCGCCATTCGGCAGGTATTGTCTGTATCCTGGGTACAGGCGCGAACGCCTGTTGCTACGACGGGGCGCAGATCACGCGCGGCATTCAGTCGCTGGGGTTTTGGCTGGGCGATGAAGGCAGCGGGGGGTATCTGGGTAAGACGCTGGTTCGGGCTGTTTTTCAACGAACGCTGCCTGCCGACCTGATCGATCTGTTTCAAAATCGCTACCAGCTCGACCGACCGACGCTGCTGGATAACGCGTACAAAAAGCCGAACCCCAACCGGTACTTTGCTTCGTTTACCCCATTTCTTGGCGAGCATCAACACCATCCAGCCGTTCAAACCCTGGTGACCGACGCTTTTCGGCTGTTTCTGCAAACGTACATCCAGCCATTTCCTGAGTCGATCGAGTGGCCGATTCACTTTGTGGGTTCAGTTACCTACTATTTTCAGCCGCTGCTAAAGCAAGCGGTCGAACAGGCTGGCCTAACGATGGGTTGCGTACTGAAAGCCCCCATCGATCAACTCGTGCAGTACCACCAAACCACGAACTGACGTACTTTTGTGGGCGGGTTTTAGGTTTGATGTTTACTGTCGCTGAGTATGGGCCACCAGCATTGAATATCGAACCCTGAACTTGAAACAATAAAAACACTAATGGCAAATCGGTATTTTTTGAAAGTAAATCAGGTGATTCGGGAAACGCCCGACGCCGTGACGATAACATTCTGGCACCCCATCAGCGAAGAAATTCGCTACCAGCCGGGTCAGTTTCTGACGTTTCTGCTCACCATTAACGGCGAGAAAGTGCGCCGGTCGTATTCGATGTCATCGTCGCCCCAGGTCGACGTGTCGTTGGCCGTATCGGTGAAACGGGTGCCGGGCGGACTGGCTTCCAATTATCTCTGCGACCGTATCAAACCCGGCGATGTGATCGAAACGTTGGAGCCGATGGGTACGTTTGTGCCGAAACTCGACGGGCAGAACCGCCGGACGTTGATATTGATCGGCGCGGGTAGCGGAATTACTCCGCTGTTCTCGATGGCGAAGTCGATGCTGCATACCGAGCCGAACAGCCGGGTGTGGCTTGTGTACGGCAACCGCAGTCAGGACTCGATTATCTACAAAGCCCACCTCGACGCGATGCAGCAGGCATACGGCCCCTCGCGCTTTCAGGTGACCCACGTTTTGAGTCAGCCAACGGCGGGCTGGACAGGGCTGGAAGGACGGCTGAATCAGCATTCGCTGACAAAATTGCTCAGTGATCTGTCGCCCGAAGACATTCGCGGGGCCAGCGTATACATGTGCGGTCCCGACGGGATGATGGCGGAAGCCCGTTCGGCCATGAACCTGCTCGGTATCCCCGCCGATCGGGTGTACAAAGAAAGCTTTGCCACGGCCCCTGTACCGGCGGGTGAAGTGATCGAAGACCCGATTTCGGCCGGTGATGAAGGCTCGCCCGAAGTAACGGTACTGTACGAAGGCAGTGAATACAAGTTCGCCGTCGCCCCGCATCAGACCATCCTCGAAGCGGCTCTCGACCTCGACATCGACCTGCCGTATTCGTGTCAGGCGGGTATGTGTACGGCCTGTCTGGGTAAGTGTACGTCGGGCACGGTCAAGCTGGACGAGGAAGACGGCCTGTCGGATGCCGAACTGAAAGCGGGTTATGTACTGACCTGCGTAGCCCACCCCGTCGGGCGCGACGTGGTGATCGAGATTGATTAACGAAAACAGGCCCCGAACGTCAATCTGGGGCCTGTTTTGTTTTTGTTGCGACGTGAGTCCTTACGTTTCTACTCCTTCGGCGGTGCGGGCGGGGCCGGTATAGTTACCCTACTCTTTATCGCTTTGGGTGGCGTTGCTGGTCTGGCTGGTGCTGCCGGACGTGCTTCGATAGCTGGTGGGGGAACGGCTACAGGTGCCGGGGCAGCAGGTAGAACGGGTCGAACAATAGTTCCTTGATGTACCCTATACTTCGGCAGAGCAGGCTTACGAGGTGTACGACGAGCTGGACTTCTAGCATCTACGTTTAGCTCGAGCGGCATGTTCATGTTTAACTCAAGCGCCTTATTCGCCATTTCCATCGCTTTTTCGGCTTGTTGGTTAGCATTTTCCGCGATTATGCCCGATAGTTCAGCTATTTTCTCCGTGAAAGCGTATGTGGGTTCAACCAGCTTATTTATTGAATCGGCGAGAATTTCTATACGCTGCTGATAGGGAGCGACTCGGTCCGCCATCTGACCACCTAAATCACCCATTTGTCCACCCAGGTTACCCATTTGGGTTCCTAACGCATCCATTTGCTTTTCGAGCTGCTTTTGTTGCCGGATTTTCTGGTTAAGCAGTTGCCTGGATTTTACTGAATTCTGCGCCGAGAGTTTCGCGATTTCGGCTTGTAATACGACCGTTTTTTGGGCGAAGACAGCTTGTTTCGAAGCAAGTGTGGCTTGTTGCGCAGCCAGTTTGGCCTGCCGTTCCTGTAAAGCCTGCACAAATTTCTGATTGCCCGTGTTTTTCAGTGTCAGGTCCTCCATCTCCTTGCTTATCCGATCAATCATCGGTTGCCGGTCGGCCATGATTTGGGTCAGTTCATTACTGAGTTGCTCAAGCTGGCGCTGTGCCCGCTGTAGCCGGGACGTATCCTGCATGGCGATTTTTGAACCATCCACGGTCTGAATAGTGATCCATTCATTACCAATCTTTATGGAATCGCGCACTTCCCCAATGGGCCGTTCCACCGGATTAGACGAAGCGACTGCTGGAACGGTATTCGTCGATAAGCGAATTTTAGGCGACGCAGTGACAACGGATATTGCCGGAGAAATCGCTTCTATGACTGGTTTCGGTGCGTCAATTTTTGTGATGACAGTGACGTGCGGCTTCGGTTGCTGCGCCTTTTCCGGCTGTTGCACGGCGTAGACCGATGCGCTGATGAGTAGGAGGGTTGTCAGGGTAAGCCCTGCCAGGCTCCGGTTTGACACCAGCGACCGGGTCGATAAGCCAAGTACCCGCTGCACCCGATGTAACAGTAGTTGCCGCCGACCCGCAAACGCCATTGCCAGTGTCGGAACGGGCGTCTGTTCCAGCCGACGCTCCTCGATGCGGGCCAATGCCTGCGCTAGTGCGCGCCCGTTGTCGCCACAGAGTTGCACGGCCAGATCGTCGCAGCAGTGTTCACGTTCTTCCCGCACCCGCGCCGACAGCCACCACAGAGCTGGATGAAAAAAGTAAAGCACCTCTATAATCGACTGAAGCAGGTTGACGGCGTAATCGTATCGTTTGATGTGGGCCAGTTCGTGGGCCAGTACTGCTTCCAGTTCACGATTGCTCAGGCCTGTTATCAGCCCGACCGGCAGGAGTAGCATAGGCTTCAGGGCGCCAATAATCAGCGGCCCCGCCACCTGTGCCGATTCGCGTACCAGCACCCGCGCCCGGACGTTCAGCGTTACCCGCAACCGCTCGACAATGGTCCGTTCCTGTATGAGCGGAGCGGCTACTGCCGACCGACGAAGCTGATGCAACTGGAGCCAGCCACCCGCCAGGCGGAGCCCAAACAAGGTTAAGCCAGCGAGATAGATGCAAACAAACTGGCTAAGGTGTGTATCCAGAAACAGGAGAACCTGCTGCGACCAGGACAGCGACGGCGTGCCAGCCGACAAACGAATGGTCAGGTTCGTCAACGTAACTGGGACCGACCGGCTGGCGACGGTCGCTGGCTGATAATACCAAGCAAACGTGGCGACGGATACCAGCAGTTGCACCGCGAGAACCGCCAGGCCCAGTCGGTAGCGGGCGTTGCTCGAACCGCGCCGGAGCAGGTAAAGCGTAACTGCCGTGGGCAAAACGAGCGCAAACCCCTGCCAGACGGCGTGTAGAAGGGTCCAGCCCAACGCGCGGACTACCGGGCTGTTCAAAAACTCAATCGTTGTCATGGTCAAGTTGGTTTAAAAGTCGTTTTATCTCGTCCAGTTCCTCCCGCGAGGCTTTGTGTTGCCCCAGCACCTGCATCACCAGCTTCGAGGCCGATCCCCGAAAGGCGGTCTCCACAAACCGGCTCACCAGCCCCCGCTGCGTGTCGTCTTCGCCAACGGCAGCGGTATAGGTGTGGGTTTTGGCCGAATCGTCGCGGGAAACGAACCCTTTTTCGTGCATAATCTGCATGAGTTTAAGGGCCGTTGTGTAGCCAATTTCGCGGCTTTGACTTAGTTGGTCATGAACCTGCCGGACCGTACTGGGGCCATTGGACCAGAGTACGTGCAGGATTTCCAGTTCGGCATCCGTGGGCTTCATTATCTATCTACGAATAATTTCGTAGTAAACATATACGATGCTTTTCGTAGATGCAAGAGATGAACAAAAAAGTTTGTCAGCGGCTTCTTTACTGCGTAGTTTGACCCAGTTTTTACCTGTTATATGTCAGCACTGACCATACCCACGCGCCCACCAAGACGGTTTATCGATGAATCGCTGAATCTGAACGAATGGGCCGATATAAAACCGTTTTTCGACGAACTACGCGACCGGCCTATTCACGACGCCGACGAGCTGAAGCAGTGGCTGCTGGACCGCAGCGAACTGGAGTCGTACGTATCGGAAGATTTTGCCTGGCGATATATCCGCATGACCTGCGACACCGCCAATCCTGCCCTGGTCGACCGGCTCAACTTTTTTATCGCTGACATTCAGCCGCATGTCGCTATTTACGGCAACGATCTGGATCAGAAGGCGGTCGATAGCCCTTACCTGAGTCAGCTGACCGATGCGGGCTACGACATCATGGTGCGCGGCATGCAGCAGGCTATCGCTATTTTTCGGGAGGAAAACGTACCGCTGCAAACTGATATTCAGACCGAAGAGCGGAAATATGGGGCCATTGCCGGAGCGATGACGGTTAATATCGACGGGCAGGAAATGACGCTCCCGAAAGCAAGCGGACGGCTGGAATCGACTGATCGGGCCGTTCGGGAGGAGGCCTGGCGGAAAATTGCCCAACGGCGTTACGAAGATCATGCCGTACTGGATGAACTCTTCGACCGTCTGCGTGACCTTCGGCATCAGGTCGCCGTCAATGCTGGCTTTGCCAACTTCCGCGACTATATGTTTGCCGCTCTCGGCCGGTTTGATTACACACCACAGGATTGTGCTGCGTTTCATAAGTCCGTCGCGCATGCTGTCGTACCCCTGCTCACCCGACTGGCTCACGAGCGGCAGCAAAAACTGGCGGCAAAAGACCCGGAGGTAACGGTATTACGGCCGTGGGACAGCAAGGCCGATACGGCCGGAAAGCCCCCGCTGAAACCATTTGCCACGGGCGAAGAACTGATCGACAAAACCATTGCCTGCTTCGATCGGCTCGACCGCGAACTTGGCGATGATCTGCGGATTATGCGCGAACTGGGCCATCTTGATCTGGAATCGCGGAAGGGTAAAGCACCGGGTGGCTATAATTATCCGCTCGAAGAGATTGGCGTGCCGTTTATTTTCATGAACGCCACGTCGACCCTGCGCGATCTGGTTACGATGGTCCATGAAGGCGGGCACGCCGTGCATTCGTTCCTGACGCGTGAACTGCCTCTGAAAGCATTCCGCAACCCACCGATGGAGGTGGCCGAACTGGCGTCGATGAGCATGGAACTGCTGTCGATGGATCATTGGGATGTGTTCTTCGATAATCCTGATGACCTGCGCCGAGCCAAGCGGCAGCATCTTGAATCGATTATTGAAACGCTGCCCTGGGTCGCTACGATCGATAAGTTTCAGCATTGGCTTTATGAACATCCAACCCATACCGTCGATGAACGGCGTGAGCAGTGGGTCCGTATCTACGACGAGTTTGCCGATGCCGTAACCGACTGGAGTGGGTTTGCCTACTACAAGGAATACTGGTGGCAGCGACAACTGCACATCTACGAAGTGCCGTTTTATTACATCGAGTACGGCATTGCTCAGTTGGGGGCTATCGGTGTCTGGCGCAACTACCGACGTGATGCCAAGGCTGGACTGGATGGCTACAAGCGGGCACTAAGCCTCGGTTACAAAGCCCCCATCCGCGACATTTACGCAGCCGCCAACGTCCCGTTCGACTTTTCGGCTGAGTACATCCGGGAGTTGATGGATTTTGTCTGGGTGGAGATCGAGAAGTTATAGTTCGCTTTCCAGAGTGGCGGGCTGTCGGGAACTCAACCATAAAAAAAAGCAGCCGTACGCCGTTGGCTTTTGTCTATTCCGTAATTTTGCAGAATCAAGTCGCAATCAGGTAACTATGAAACGCATATTCAGTGCTGGATTACTGGTCGGAGCGGTATTGTCGCTGGCTTCCTGTGATTATCAGAAATATAACACCGTTCGGCAGGCCGATTACCGGGCTGGTGACGTCAGTAAGACGTTCAAAGCAGGTGACCCCGAAGTATACGGACTTGGCAAAGATTCAGCGGCAGTTCAGTCGCGTTACAAATACACGCCAAACCCGGCGCTGGATGGCCGGACGCAGAAAATTCGCGAAAAACTGTTCGGCGCTGGTACCAACGATCAGGGCGCATAGTATCACGGTGCAGGTAAGAAAAATGCTTGCGCAGTAATTATGGAAAGCGGGACAACGGCCACGAGAAAGGTCGATGTCTCGCTTTCGTAGTTTGGGCCGTTTTATGATGTTACTTTTTCTACGTTACTTTGTTGGCTTGAAATCAGTTTCTTAATAGGACTTTTCAAGTAGCAAGCTTGCTCTAAATCGCGTAAACGCTATGAATATTGCACTAGTTACCGGATCGGGCGGACTCATTGGCAGCGAAGCCGTTTCGTTCTTCGCCGATAAGTTCGACCTCATCATCGGCATCGACAACAACATGCGCCAGTACTTCTTCGGGCCCGAAGCTTCCACCCAGTGGAATCAGGACCGGCTGGCCAGCGACTTCGCTACCTACGAACACCACACCGCCGACATCCGCGAGGTGAGCCAGCTGGAACCCATCTTCCAGAAGTACGGCACCGACATCAAGCTCGTGCTCCACACGGCCGCTCAGCCCTCCCACGACTGGGCCGCCCGTGAGCCCTTCACCGACTTCGGGGTCAACGCCGTCGGTACGCTCAACATGCTGGAGATGACCCGCCTGCACGCGCCCCAGGCCGTTTTCGTCTTTACCTCGACCAACAAAGTTTACGGCGACAACCCCAACTTCCTGCCTCTGATCGAAACCGAGACGCGCTGGGAAATCGACACAAACCATCCCTACTACAAAAACGGCATCGACGAGTACATGAGTCTGGACCACACCAAGCACTCGGTCTTCGGAGCCAGCAAAGTGGCGGCTGATATCATGGTGCAGGAGTATGGCCGGTATTTCGGCATGAACACGGGCGTTTTCCGGGGCGGCTGCCTGACGGGTCCCAATCACTCAGGAGCGCAGCTACACGGCTTTCTAAGCTACCTGATGAAGTGTGCCATCACCGGCACCCAGTACACCATTTTCGGCTACAAGGGCAAGCAGGTGCGCGACAACATCCACAGCTGGGATCTGGTGAACATGTTCTGGCATTTCTACCAGAACCCGCGTCCGGGCGAAGTCTACAACGCGGGTGGTGGTCGTTACGCCAACTGCTCGATGCTGGAAGCGATGGCGCTGTGCGAAGAGATTTCGGGCAACAAGATGAACTACCAGTATTCGGAGACCAACCGCAGTGGGGACCACATCTGGTACATTTCGGACCTGAGCCGCTTCAAGGAGCACTATCCAACCTGGGACTGGACCTACGATCTGCGCAGCACGATGACCCAGATCCACGACAGCATGGTGGCTCGGTTGGGAACGGGGAAATAAGCCCATGCATTACCAGTCGATTGATTGATACAGTAACTTGCCAGCCGAACGAATCACACGTGGTTCGTTCGGCTTGTCTTTTTAGCCGGTCTGTGGGCCGGTATTCAACGAATGCCCCATTTTGATACGTTTCCGACGCTGTACTGGTTACCCGTTTATGCATTATGCTGGGGGTTGCTCTGGGTATCGGTGAAGTCGGTGGTTGGGAGTCGAACATACGTGCTGGCCGCGATGCTCCTGCTGTTTTTGCTGCGATTGCCGGGCATCGTTTTCGACAACGAGATAAACCCCGACGAGAGTCAGATGATAACGCAGGCCCTGACTCTGCACCATGATCCCGTTTATTTTCGCTCAGTCGATGGCACAACGGGCGGTCCGCTGGATAGTTATTTTCTGGTGATTCCGGGCCTGCTGGGGCTACCCTTCGATTATATTACTGCCCACCTGACGGCCTGCAGTCTGGTGGCGGTTTGCCTGATGCTATTGTTCCAGACCGCCCGCCTGTGGTTCGGCGACCCGGCGGCTCGCGTGGCGCTACTGCCGCTGGTGTTTACGCTTGGCCTGACCCGCAACGGAGATTTTCTGCACTACAACAGCGAGTTGATTGCGCTGGTCCTGCTCAGTGCCGGGTACTTGTTGTACGCCCGGTTACTCAATCAGCGACGTCCGTCTGTGGCTATGCTGGCGGCTGTGGGGCTGATGCTGGGCATGGTCCCGTTCGGTAAGTTACAGGCTGTGCCGTTGGCCGCCGTGGTCGGGCTGTTCGTCGGCGTGGATGTGCTGCTTCGACCGGCGCTGACCCTAGGTGAGAAAGGCATCCGACTGGCGGTACTGGCCGTTAGTGCGACGCTGTTTCCGGTACTGGTAATTGTGCTGACTAAAGCCAACGGGGTCTACGACGACTTTATTACCTTTTATATCGAAGGCAATTTTCGCTACGCCAGCAACACCAGTCAGGTCGACAGCCTGCTGAGTCTCCCACGTTTTCTACACCGGGGTACTGAGTTCGAGTGGCTGGTTTATTTCGCCGGTATTGTCTGGATTGCCGGTCTGTTTGTCGGTGGTCGACGGGAACGGTTGCCGTGGCAGATTAGCGGGTTTATCGGCGTATTGCTCATCGCGACGCTGTTTGCCATCACCCGGACGGGGTCTGAATACGTCCACTACCTGTACTTTCTGACGGGGCCGGTGCTGTTTGGATTTGCCTATGGCTGGCAGCGGCTGAACGTCGACGGTACGTCGGGGCGGTGGATTGCGCTGGGAACAACGGCTTTCTTTCTCCTGATCTTCGGGGCTACGACCTTACAACGCTACCGCATCGGCGAACCCATAAATCCGTACCCGTCCGATGGGCAGGGCGGGTGGAAAGTGCAGCCGTCGGCGGTATCGAAGGTGGTGCAACGGTATGCCAAACCCGGTGAACCGCTGGTGGTCTGGGGCTGGCGCTGCGATTACTACGTACAGACGCAGATGCCGCAGGGTGTGGCCGAAAACCACAGTATCCGAAGTGCGTTTGCCCATCCGATGCTGGCCGAGTATCAGCAACGCTATGTGCGCGATTTTCGTCGGTCGGTGCCGCCCGTCTTTGTCGATGCTGTCGGTAGTCAGAACCTGTGGATGACCGACCGCCGGACACAGGGCCATGAACTAATCAAGCCGCTTGGCCAGTTTGTTGCCGCTCACTATTCGCTTGTTGGCTTGGCAAATGACGCCCGTATCTACGTTCGCAATGACCGGCTCAGAGCGGTCGACGGCCCGACTACTGGCACAAAAACTGCTAATTAATTCTTCGAACCACTTTCACTATGTGGACAAAAAAAGGACTCGTTTACAAACCCGACGGCGAAATGCCGTTTAGCCGCACCCACGCACAGGTACCATTCGGCTACCCGATGGGCGACAAACTGCGCGTGTATTTCTCGACCCGCGACGAGAACATCTCGTCGGCCACGTCGTTTGTTGAGCTTGATCCCAACGATCTGAACCGCGTCACGTACGTACACGATAAGCCCTGCCTGACGAAAGGCGAGGTCGGTATGTTTGACGATAGTGGCGCGATGCCGTCTTGGTTTCTGCCCGTAGGCGATGAAATCTGGCTGTACTACACCGGCTGGAACCGGAGCGAAACCGCCAGCTACCGGCTGGGTATCGGTCTGGCGATTAGCCGCGATGGTGGGCTGACGTTTGAACGCAAGTACACCGGTCCGCTGCTCGATCGCTCGATTTACGATCAGGTCTGGATTGCACAGCCCTGCGTGATGCGCGAAGAACAGCCCGACGGCAGCGTTCGGTGGCGGATGTGGTATCTGTCGTGTACGAAGATCGAAGTGATCGACGGGCATCCCGAACCCTTCTATGACGTGAAATACGCCGAGTCGACCGACGGTATCAAATGGGAGCGGACAGGGCAGGTGTGCGTTGGGTACGACGACTTTACCGATGCAATCGGTCGGCCTACGGTTTACAAAGACGGCGATTTGTACAAAATGTATTTTTCGTACCGCAACGCGACCAACTACCGCACCGATGTACAGCGTAGCTATCGCATTGGTTACGCCGAGTCGGCAGACGGTATCAGCTGGACACGGCGCGACGAATTGGCAGGTATCGAACGGTCGGCAGAGGGCTGGGATTCACTGATGATGGACTATTGCCACATCTTCCCGCATCAGCAGAACTGGATAATGCTTTACAACGGTAACGGCTTCGGTGCATCGGGTTTTGGCTACGCCAGTCAGCCACGAAAAAACTAAGTCCTTATCCAGCGGGTTTGTATTTTAACCAGATCGCCTACATTTGCACCGGGTTGCGATCTGGGTAAAATCAGGGTTGTCGCTGACTTATGACAGGCGATAACAGCCAGTAAACCAGAAACTTTGGACCAGCGTAACGAACGAAACAGCAATAAAATGAAAGAAGTAGCCAAACACATAATTAAGGTTGACGCCGAGCTGAAAGATGGAGTAATCGTACCGGAAATTCCGTACGAGGAAGTGATGCGGCTGGTCAACGAACCTAATATCGTTATCGTCAAAACGGGTATTCCGGCGGAGAAGCTAACGAAGGTAATCGAAGGAACCCGTGCCTGGGCTGCCAAAACACCTCTGGCCGAAGGACCGGATACGTTCGACAATAATCAGCACAAACAGCGACTCCATATCGCCAAGATTCAGCAGGCACCCCAGCTTTTCCACGACCACACGTTCGACGCGATCCTGGACCACGAGCCGGATTTCAAAGAAACGCTGCTGGAGGTGTTTAATCCAATGCGCGGCTTCTGGAACAACCTGACCGGCAACAACGAAGAGTTTGGTATTCACAAGGGATCGCCCTACTTCCACCCGCAGGTGACGCATTACCCGCTGGGCGGTAGCTTCTTCGGGCGGCACTGGCACCCGCTCAACCCGCAGAAAGTGGGTATGATTCTGGCCCTGAATCAGTACGGCCGCGAATACAATTCCGGCGGTACGGGTTACGTCATCAACGACCACATCGTTGAAACAGAAGGGTATCAGGACATGGGCGATATGATCCTGTTCCGCTACGACCTGCCCCACTGGGTAAGCCCATCGAGCTTCGCCGATCGTTTCAGCTGGGAAGACCCCGCCGGTCGCTGGGTATCGATTCTGCCGTTCTACAACCCGTGGGGAACGCCCGCCGAGAAAGATGAGCCGCAAGGCTGGAAAACCCAGATTCAAAATGCCAAATCGGCAGAAGCTGCGGTGTAAGGAATCAACTAATGTTGTTGGCGGTCTGTCGTTAGTCGTTTGAACTGGCGCAGACCGCCAACCGCATTTTGTAACAAACCTGCTAATGCCTAAAGTCAGTGTTCTGATTATCACGTATAATCAGCATAAATTTATCCGTAAAGCCATCGATAGTGCGCTGGCGCAACGGACTACGTTTCCCATCGAAATTCTGGTGGGCGATGATTTTTCCAGTGATGGTACCCGCGAGATCATCCAGGAATACGAACGGCACCATCCGGGTTTGGTGATTGGCGTACTGCACCCGCGTAACATGGGTAAAAATGGCGGTATCAACTTCCTGGAAACCCTGAAACTGGCGAAAGGTGAGTACTATGCGCTGATGGATGGCGACGATTACTGGACGAACCCGGACAAGCTTCAGATGCAGGCCGATTTTCTGGATGCCCATCCCGATTATTCGACTGTGTTCCATAATGCGCTGATTACGTACGAAGATGGTGCGCCGTCGCACGTGCTGAACGAGCCCGGTATAAAGGAGTCGTACACGGTCGATGATCTGATCGGTGAAAACGAAATCTGGTTCATGGCAACGTCGAGCACCATGTACCGCAACAACATCAAGGAGTACCCGACCTGGTTTCGCGAATCGTCGAGTGGCGACATTCCCCGGTTAATCCTGAAGGCCAAGCTGGGTAAGATCGGGTATATACCAGAGGTGATGTCGGTGTACCGGAAAAACCGCGCCGGAGCCAGCTACCACGACAAT
Source organism: Spirosoma rhododendri (assembly GCF_012849055.1). Taxonomy (NCBI): domain Bacteria; kingdom Pseudomonadati; phylum Bacteroidota; class Cytophagia; order Cytophagales; family Cytophagaceae; genus Spirosoma; species Spirosoma rhododendri. The sequence continues at coordinate 2,185,925 of NZ_CP051677.1, forward strand.
GAGCGCGACGAGGTCTTTCTGCGAAACCGCATTCAGATGTACAGCGATATCAACCGCGAGTTGGATTTTAAATATAACCGGACGCTCCGCCGGAATATGGCCCGCTACTACCGGATGATGCTCGACGCTAAACAGTACGAAAAAAGCTATTTTCGCCGGGCGCGGCTGGCGCTGAAGTACCTGTACATGGCGCAACCCGGCTGGGATAAAACCAAAGACGTGGTCTGGTTTTACCTGTTGCCAAAGCCCCTTACCAGGCTGTACAGTACGATACGGTTGCTGCCGCATCGGTAATGAATTAAACTAATTTCGTAGTCAAGTCGTCTGTCCCAGCATAGTATGCCAGTTAATAACATGTTGAAACTTAGCGTTGTCATCCCCGCCTACAACGAAGAAGAATCGATCACGCCTACGCTGCGATCGCTTTATCAGACGCTGAGTAAATACGGCATTCCGCACGAGATCTGCGTTACCAACGACAACTCGAAAGATGGTACGCTGCGGGTACTGACCGAACTGGCGGCCACTGAAATCCCGACGCTGGTACCGTTTACCAATCCTGGCCCCAACGGCTTTGGTTACGCCGTTCGCTACGGGCTGGAACGCTTTACCGGCGATTGTGTGGCAGTATTCATGGCCGATATGTCCGACGACCCGGAAGACCTGGTCAGGTATTACGAGAAGATGATGGAAACCGGTTCTGATGCTGTGTTCGGCTCGCGCTGGGAAAAAGGCGGTAAAGTTGTCGACTATCCGCCCCTCAAAAAATTCATCAATCGCGTTGCCAACTTCATCGTCAGAATGGTGATGGGTATCCGGTACAACGACACGACGAATGCGTTCAAGCTTTACAAACGGGAGACAATCGAAGGAATTAAGCCGTTTCTGTCGCCCCACTTCAACCTGACCGTCGAACTGCCGCTGAAAGCGATTGTTCGGGGCTACACCTACGAAGTAGTACCCAACAGCTGGACCAACCGGAAATACGGCGAGTCGAAGCTGAAGATCAAAGAAATGGGTAGTCGGTATTTCTTTATTCTGATGTACTGCCTGATTGAGAAATACTTCTCGCAGGGCGACTTCCGCAAGAAAACCGCCAGCACACCCACATCAACCGTTAGCCGGTAGGACCGTCGCTGGCAATATCCCCGCTGTTGGCTCTTAGTCTGGAAAGTCGACACCGGCGTGGTCCGGCAACCGCGATGCTGTAGGTAACAAGGCTACCGGTGACTGAAGAAGCCGGTCAGGCCGGGGATTTGATAGAGCAGCAGCGTTTGTAAAACAGCCCAGAACGCGGCACTGACCAGCATGTGTGTCAGCAGCCGCAGCCGGCCAACCCGGAACGAAACGGCGATTGCCGTACCACCTATAGGCGTCAGAATCAACGGAGTCAGGAAGGCGATACCAGCCATACCAAACCGCTTCCAGACGCGGACCGCCCGACGCGTACGGGTGGTAAACCGGCGTGGTTTTCGCGACCGATACCGGTCGATCAGTTTCTGAATTCCCGCGCCTGCATACGTAACGACCAGTACGCTCAGCATCATGCCCAGCGTAGTACCCAGCGCGGTCTGTAGCCACGGAACGCCCAGCGCGGCCCCGGTAAGTGGCCCTCCAATGAACTTGATAGTGCTGGCGATAATGATCGAAGCGAGTTTAGCTAGCTGCATGTACTGGTACTTGTCACGGAACAACAGTTCGACCCGGCGGGTTGTTCTGATTACCTATGCCCCTGATTCCATCTGCCTATCCCGGTGCGCCCGCTTACCAGTACAACGGCCATCTGCAAACCATTTTTCCCAGCCTGACCCGACGGGTTGTGGGAGTCAGCTACAAGCGCGAACGCCTGACGCTGACCGATGATGACTTCGTTGATCTGGACTGGCTGCGGGCAGGATACGATAAGCTTATCATCCTGACGCACGGACTGGAAGGGGATAGTCACCGGCAATATATGATGGGGACGGCAAAATTGTTCGCCGAGGCTGGCTACGATGTGCTGGCCTGGAACTGCCGGTCGTGCAGCGGCAGCATGAACCGGGCGTTCCGGCTCTATAACCACGGCGAAATCGGCGATATTGGGGAGGTGATCGAACACGCCAGTCGGACCCATCCTTACCGGGAAATCGTGCTGATGGGCTACAGCATGGGGGGCAACATCATACTCAAGTACCTGGGCGTTCAGGGAGGCAACCTGCATACGGCGATCAAACGGGGAGTTGCGGTATCCTCGCCAACGGACCTTGGAGCCAGTGCGCAACTGCTCGACCGGCCGGGTAACCGGTTTTATCGCAATCGATTTATGAAAAAGCTGGTGCGAAAAGTAGCGCAGAAAGCGGCTTCGTTTCCCGGTCGGCTGGATATGAACAACCTGCGCCGGGTGCGGCACTGGCGCGATTTCGACGACTTTTTCTCTGCTCCCATCAACGGGTACCGCGATGCGGCTGATTTCTACGAGCAGGCATCGGCGGTAAATTTCATGCCGTCGGTTACTATTCCGGTGCTGTTACTCAACGCGCAGAACGACCCGTTGCTATCGCCGGAGTGTTCACCCGGCTGGCTGGCCGAATCGCACCCGCATATTTTTTTGGAAACCCCAGCCACGGGTGGGCACGTCGGCTTTGCCGTGCCGCGCGATTTGCACACGTATGCCGAACGGCGGGCGCTGGCATTTGCACAGGGCAATCTGGACACACTGTCAGTAAGATGAAGCATGCGTATCTCCATTCCCATCAGCAAGGGGATGGGCGTACATGCTGCGGGCAACCGAAACTGTAAAACTATAAAACTGTACGACTTCACAACTGTTAAACCGTACAACTCAGCAATCCCATGATTATCGTTTATCCCGACGCGTACACAATCAATCCCGGTGATCTCGACTGGCAACCGCTCAACGCTCTTGGCGACGTACGATTGTACGACCGAACCAGTCCCGACGAGCTGCTGGGCCGGATCAAAGACGCCGACGCAGTGCTGGTTAACAAGGTGAAGCTAAACCGCCAGACGTTGGCCCAACTGCCGAACCTGCGCTACATCGGCGTGACGGCAACGGGCTATGACATCATTGACATGGACGCGGCCCGCGAACAGAACATTGTCGTGACCAACGTAAAAGGGTATAGCTCTGATTCGGTGGCTCAACTGACGTTCGCGCTGTTGCTGGAACTGGTTCTTCACGTCGGGCGGCACAATGCCAGTGTACAGGCGGGTGACTGGGTGCGATCCGCCGACTTCAGCTACGCCAAATCACCGCTGATTGAGTTGGCTGGTAAAACACTTGGGCTGGTTGGGTACGGCGACATCGGAAGCCGGGTAGCTGCGATTGGTCGGGCGTTTGGTATGCGGGTGCTGGTCAACCGGCGGAATACGGACGAGCAGGAGGATGGCATCACCCTCGTTGATCGCGAAACACTGTTTGCCGAAAGCGACGTTGTATCGCTGCACCTACCCGCTACCGCCGAAACGACAGGCTTCGTCAACGCCGAGCTGCTGAACAAGATGAAGTCGTCGGCTTTTCTGATAAACACCAGCCGGGGTACATTACTGAACGAAAAGGATGTAGCGCAGGCGCTGAACGAAGGCAAATTGGCCGGAGCCGGCCTCGACGTCCTTTCCGTCGAGCCACCCAAAGCCGACAACCCGCTGCTGACAGCAAAAAACTGCCTGCTGACACCGCACATAGCCTGGGCAAGTTACGAAGCCCGTGTCCGGCTGATGCAGGCTGTTGTTGACAACCTGCGCGCTTTTCAGGCGGGCAAGCCAATCAATGTTGTCAGTTAAGTACCGGCGATACGAATCAAATCCTGAATCTGGTTAATGACTGTCGCGTTGTCGGATACCTCAATGTCCTGCCCAACCACCTGATAGCCTGTTAGCAGCAGGTGTGCATCCGGAAAGGCACTAGCCATCCGATCGACGTATGGCTGCACCTCGTGGTTTGAGGGTACTGACGTGAAAGCCGAAAAAATGTAGTCGGGGCGGTGCACGTTGTAAGCAAACTCCAGTTCACTGAACGGCAGGCTCTGCCCCAGATAAATGACCTTGTTATAGCGTGCCCGGATGATGTAGCTGGCGAAGAGCAGACTGATTTCGTGTAACTCGCCCTCCGGCAAAAACAGCATGTACGTCTTGCCGTTTGGCCGTTGCTTGCTTACCTGCCCATCGATAGCAACGATAATCTTCTGGCGAATCAGGTTGCTGATGAAATGCTCCTGCGCGGGTCCCACCGAACCCGTCACCCAGAGCGTACCCAGTCGGCTTAGGAATGGGTACACGATGTTGATGATCGTGTTCTCGAAACCAAACTGGAGAATATTCGTGCTGATGATCTTCTCGAACCGGTCTTCGTCGAGATCGATCATTGAGATAGTCAGCGCGTGAATCTGGTCAGGGTAGCTTTGCTGCCGGTCAGAGATTTTGATAACCTCCCGGTTCATCTCGTCGAGCGACAGCTTCGATATTTCAGAGATCTTATGACCGTGGTCTTTCAGCAGCGCAATGTTGAGGACCAGCTTTAAATCCCGGTCGTCATACGTGCGGATGTTGGTATCCGTCCGTTTCGGAGCAATAATGTTGTAGCGCTGCTCCCATATGCGCAACGTGTGCGCTTTAATACCGGAAAGCTGCTCGAGGTCTTTGATTGAGTAGTTGCTCATACGACAACGTGCTTGAAACGTAGGTTGTGGACGCGATACCAGATGAGCAACAAAAGAACCAGACTATGAAAATGCAGCTCAGGTATTCACTGATTGACTTGCAATATATGAAGTAAAACGTGTGAAAAGTGGAGTTTGTTTAATGGAAGGTAGTTAAATCTTAAACAAACTATACTTTTTGTGTAGTATAGGGTATGTGTTAGTATGCATATTGTTAGGATACGGGGCAGTCAGCACACGAGGGCATAAAAAAAGCCCCCCAAATAAAATTGGGGGGCTTTGTACACTGGGTGAAAGACGGGGCTCGAACCCGCGACCTTCGGAACCACAATCCGACGCTCTAACCAACTGAGCTACAATCACCGTTTTGGGACTGCAAAGATAAGGACAAGTCAGGCAGATTTGGAAATGATATGGGAAGAATATTTTCGGCTCTTACCGTCAATACACTTCCCATACCGTATCGACAAACCTAGCTGGCAGCTTGCTTGCCTTCCTGGTAACGGGTGTTCGCTGCGTTCCAATCTACCACGTTAAAGTAAGCTGCAATATAGTCAGGACGCTTATTCTGATACTTCAGGTAGTAAGCATGTTCCCAGACGTCCAGACCAATGATCGGGAAGCCTTTAACTTCGGCTACGTCCATCAGTGGGTTGTCTTGGTTGGGGGTCGACGTAACGGCCAGTTCACCGTCGCCGGTTACGATCAGCCACGCCCAGCCCGAACCAAAACGGGTTGTAGCTGCTTTCGTGAATTCTTCTTTGAACGCGTCGAACGAACCAAATTTCTTGTCGATTGCTTCGGCCAGTTCGCCTGTTGGCTGACCACCGCCATTACCCGACAGCGTATTCCAGAACAGGGTATGGTTATAGTGTCCACCGCCATTGTTGCGAACCGCGACTGGCGCCTGACTAACCGACTTCAGCAGATCTTCGATCGATTTGCTGTCCATATCCGTACCGGCGATGGCGTTGTTGAGGTTGGTTACGTAGGCGTTATGGTGCTTATCATGGTGAATTTCCATGGTCTGCTTGTCGATATTGGGTTCCAGCGAATCACTGGGGTAGGGCAGTGGATCTAGTACGAATGCCATTGGGTGAATGTGTTAGATGGGAAATCGTTCGGAGGAGTTAACACGTCCATTTTAGATTATGTTCTTAAGCCCTGGAAAAACTTCATCAGCAATGCCTGGCTCTCGTCGCCCAGTACGCCCGTCTCAATCCGGGTTTTGGGGTGTAGCAGCGGGGTATCGATCCGGCGGTAACCGCGCTTGGTATCGGGCGCGCCAATCACCAGCCGCCCCAGTTGCGCCCAGTACAGCGCCCCCGCACACATGACGCAGGGTTCGAGCGTAACGTAGAGGGTGCAGTCGGTCAGGTATTTGCCGCCGAGGTATTGCGATGCGGCTGTCAGGGCAAGTATTTCGGCGTGGGCAGTTACATCGCTCAGTTGCTCGGTTTGGTTGCGCCCTTTACCAATGATCCGATTATGGCTTACTACCACCGCCCCAACGGGAATTTCACCGTCGTCGGCGGCTTCTTCGGCCAGTCCCAGCGCAATTTCCATGAAGTATTCGTCGGGGAACATAGGCGGAACGGAAAATGACGTGAACAGAGAATAATATAGCGGCTGGCGTAAAGATAAAGAACCTGATTACGCCAGCCGCTATACTATTTCTTTTCACTTGCTACTGTATCAAGATGCGCCGGACCACCTGCCGGTCGCCGACCTGAATCCTGAGCAGATACGTGCCGGCTGGCTGCTGACTAACGTCCAGTGTCGTTTGTCTTGTCCGCGTTGTCTGGTTCAGCACTGGTCGGCCACCCCCGTCGTGCAGCGTCAGTACGGCCGGGTCGCGGGTGAGGGCTGCGTCGATGTCGATGGTCAGCGTTGTCGTTGTCGGAACGGGGTACACACTAACCAGTGGGCCGAGTGCCGGGTCTTCAACGCCCAATACTTTCTGTACCGTCACGACCGCCGTGCCTGATGCTGCCGTACCCACACCGCAGTTGTTGCTGACGCTGGTCAGCTGGTAGGTCGTATTCCGGGATGGTCGAACTTCCAGCGCGTAGGGGCTGCTGGTGGCCGTGACCGTGTAAGAGCGCAGGCTGTCGGCGTATGCGAATGTCCAGGGCGCTTCTCCGCCGAATGTCAGCGTCAGTGTGGCGGGAGATCCTTCAAAGATCGACTGCGTACCGGTGAGTGTTGCCGTAGCCCTCGACCGGACGGTCAGGATCGATGGGCTGCTGCTGCCGATAACACCGACGCTGGGGTTCGATCCTTTCACCCGAACGTAATATTGCCCGGCTGCCAGTGTAAGCGGTAGCGCTGCTGTCACCACCGTGCCCGTTGTGCCGTTGGGCGACACCGTGATTTTCCGGCTGGTATCGGCTACGCTGACCAGTTCACTTGTAAACAGATTCCCTGCGTTGAACTGGCCGGTTGTCGTGAAGGGAACCGCGAACGAGCTACCCGCACAGACCGTGGTTGTTTGCAGGGCGCTGGTCGTAATGGTCGGTACCCGCACCGTAATCGTAGCCGTTGCCGGATTGCCGGGCAGGCCCACCCCGCAGCTGTTAGCCACCGAAACAATCTGATACGTCGTGTTGCCGCGGGGCAACACATAAATCGTCGTGTCATTGGTCCGGCTAACACCGCTGTACCCGTCGGTCAGCGTATAGCTGAACGGTGGCGCACCGGTAAAGCTAAGTTTGACGGGAGCCAATGAACCCAGGTTCACATCGCTCGATCCGTTCAGGGCCAGCGTCGGCACCACGTTGACGATAACCCGAATCGTCGAACGAGCGCTGTAACAGCCATTGGCACCGATCTGATAGACGTAGAACGCATCGCCCCCCGGTGTTACGTTGCTGTTGAGGGTCGATGGTGTCGGGGCTTCGTTGAAAGTACGGTTGTACGGATCAATCCAGCGTAAGGTACCGCCGTTGGCCGCGCTTGCCTGTAATGGTGTAGCCGTTGCGTTGATGCAGTAGCTGACCAGCGACGTCGACACGGTCGGGGTGGGGGCTGTATTGACCGTGACCTGCAAGGTGGCTTTATCGCTTGAGCAGCCATTGACCGTTTGCGTTACCTGATAAGCGTACGTGCCTGCCTGCGTAATAGACGGCGTGGGGGCCGACTGAAAGGCGTTGCCATCGGTATTGTACCAGCGCAGATTATCGCCCGATGCGGTTACGGGGGCTACGTTCTGCGCGGGCTGATCCTGGGTTGGCTGGCAGTACGACAGATTAGCGACGCCGGGCAGACCGGGCAGGGGCTTGATCGTAACAGTCAGACTTGCCTTCTGCTGGCTCTCGCAACCGTCGACGGTCTGCGTGGCCTGATACGTCTGCTGGCCGACTGTATTGGTTGGCGGGGTAGGCGCACCCGAGAGGGAGTTCCCGGAACCGTCGTACCATTTGATGTTGCTGCCCGTTGCGCTCAGTTGCTGCGACCCGGCTCCGTTGCAATAATCGACCGGTGTTACGCCTGGCGCGCCCGGCGTCTGTTTCACCACTACAGCAATCCCTGACCGATTCGCCGACTCACAGCCATCGAGTGTTTGGCTGACATAATAGGTGGTCGTTCCGGGTGTTGTCGATGAAAGAGCCGGAGCTGCGGTTGTGCTCGTACCACCGATGGCACTGGTACCGTACCAGTTGAGGGTGGCTCCTGCCGATGCCGTGGCTGTCAGTCCTGGCGCATTGGTATTCTGACAAAATGTTAGATTGACGACGTCGGGCCGGGCGGGCGTCTGCTTCACCACGATTGCAACCCCTGCCCGCTCGCTTTCGCAGCCGTTGACCGTTTGCGTTGCGTAGTAGGTGGTTGTGCCTGTGCTGCCTGTCGATGGAGTCGTGGCGGCCGAACTGCCGCTACCACCGCTCTGACTGGTGCCATACCAGCGTAGAGCCGTCCCGGTTGCCGACAGGGGTTGAGCCGTTACGCCCGAACAATAGGGCCCTGCCGACGCGATGGAGGGCTGGCCCGGTACTGCGTTGACGGCAACGGTTATAGTCGCCTGCGCGCTTTCACAGCCGTCAACCGTCTGACTGACATAATAAGGTGTTGAACCCGTAGCGGCTACCGATGGGGTAGGGGCAGTGGTCGAAGGCGTTCCGGTCTGGCTGGTGCCGTACCAGTTTATCGTACTGCCACTGGCGGTGGTAGCGGTTAACGCACCGGCCGATTGATTCTGGCAGAGCGATAGATTCGTGACGCCCGGTGCGGCTGGTGTTGGCTTAACGGTTATGCTGATTGATGCGCGCGTACTTTCGCAACCGTCAGTTGATTGACTGACGTAATACGTTCGTGTACCGGGCGTCGATGTACTCGGGACGGTGGCGGTGGTCGAAGGCGAACCGCCCGTCGCGTTTGTGCCGTACCAGTTGAGGGTGGAACCCGACGCCGACGTTGCCGTCAGAGCAGCCGCCGTCTGACCGGGGCAGTACGACGGGGGCGCTGATACAGTAGGTGCCGATGGGCTTTGCCGGATTACCACGCTGATTGCCGCACGCGGCCCTTCACAGCCGTTACGCGTCTGACTGACGTAATAAGTTTCCGATTTTTGATTGCTGGGAACTGGGGCGTTCGTTGATGATGAACCACCAGTCTGATTCGTACCGTACCAGTTGAGCGTCGCCCCATTGTCAGCTGCTGCCTGCAAGGCCGGGAGAATAGTGCCCTGACAGAACGTGCTGGATGCCTGAACCGTGGGCGCACCCGGGAGACCACTGACGGTTACGGAGATGCCCGCACGCGGCCCTTCGCAACCATTGACCGTCTGACTGACATAATAAACGGTCGTGCCGACGGCGGTAACCGAAGGCGTGGGGGCAGTCGTTGATGGTGAACCGCCAGTTTGGTTCGTACCGTACCAGTTGAGCGTACCACCCGACGAGGGGGTAGCGGTCAACGGAGCTACCGACTGATTCTGACAGACACCAACGGGTGTTGAAATGCCGGGAGCCGACGGGCTTTGTTTCACCGTAACGGCGATGCCGGCGCGGGGGCTTTCGCAGCCGCTCAGTGTCTGGCTGACGTAGTAATTGAGCGTGCCCGGTGTCGTTGTGCTTGGTATGGTGGCGGAAGATGAAGGGGTTCCTCCCGTCGCGTTCGTACCGTACCAGTTCAGCGTACCACCTGACGAGGGGGTAGCGGATAGGGCCGTAGCCGTCTGACCGGGGCAGTAGGCCGGTGGGGCCGATACGCCCGGTGCGGCTGATGCCTGTCTTATCGTCACGGTGATGGCGCTGCGGGCACTTTCGCACGTTCCCCGTGCCTGACTGACGTAGTAAGTAGCCGGCGCCTGGTTATCGGGTACGGGGGCCACCGAACTGCCGGTACCGCCGTTGGCGCTGTTGCCATACCAGATCAACGTAGCCCCATTATCGGGGGTTGCGCTCAGAGCGGATAATGTAGCTCCCTGACAGGCCGAAAACGAAGCCTGCGTGCTTGGCGCACCCGGGGTGCCGTAAACTGTGACATTCAGTGTGGCGCGGTTACTTTCACAGCCGTTCAATGACTGACTAACGTAGTACGAAACGACACCGGTGGTTGATGTCGCTGGCGTTGGGGCAACCGACGAAGGGGTACCACCCGATGCTACTGTGTACCAGTTAAGTGAGGCTCCGCTGACGGGTGATGCCGAGAGGGCTGTAGCCGTCGCCCCCTGACAGTAAGTACGGTCGGTAACGCCGGGTGTGCCGGGCGTACCTACTGTCAGGCCTACGCTGTTCGCGCTGGTCCGGGCGGGGCCGCTCGATGAAACTCGTACCTGATAGGCGCTACCAGCCGCCGTATTCGCCGGAACGGTGGCCGTGATGGTCAGGTTGGTCGCAGCGGTTCCCGAACTGGGCGACGATGATAGTGTACCGATAGCGACCGTAGACGCCCCGAACGTGCCCGACGCGTCCGACAGCTGCGCGGTAAACGTGTTGCCTGCGTTGAACGTGCCGGTCGTGGAGAAGGGCACGGTGATGGTTTTTCCCGCGCAGGTAGCCGATGGTGATAACGTACTGACGGTAATGCCTTGCGCCAGTCCGTTCAATGGCAGTCCCAGCCCACAGAGTACCAAAAAGGAGAAACAGCGAAGTAGAAATTGTTGCATAGACTTGGATTTCCTGGTTGGTAAAGGTAATGGATTTGTAAATTATCCACAGAATATAGTATTCAAACCATAGCCTTTGGAAACATACGCGCAATAAAAATGCCACGCGCAGGCAGTGGCATTTTTAAGCGATGCTGATCCGATTATTCCTGAATAATGGAGCTGTAGATGGTTTCGTGGATGCGTCGGCGGAGTTTCGTCGTGTTGATCGAATTGTTGCCGGCGGTCGGGTAAATCCGGTTCGACAGGAACACGAAGACCAGCTCTTCATCGGGATCTACCCAGACCATGTTGCCCGTAAAGCCGGTGTGACCAAACGACCGGGCCGATGCCTGTTCGCCCAGATAAACGCTGCTTGTACTTTCCGGGTTGGGTTTGTCCCAACCGAGGGCGCGGTGGCTGCGGTTGCTCAGCGTCTGCGTGAAGTACGGCACAGTCATCGGCTGGAACACCCGCACGTCGCCGTACTGCCCTTTCTGCAAATTCATCTGGAGCAGCGTAGCAATGTCGTGGGCGTTACCGAACAAGCCGGCATGACCCGAGATACCGCCCTGCACGGCCGCCATCTGATCGTGTACGGTCCCGACCAGTAGCTGATTTCGATAGTAGGTATCCTGTTCGGTCGGCGCGCAATGCGGGTTTTTCAGCCGTTGCAGGGGAGTGAAGCCAAGCTGATGCAGCCCCAGCCGCTTGTACACGTTGTCTGTTACGAACCGGTCGAGGGGTTGGTGACTGACCCGTTCCACGATTTTCTGCAACGTCAGGAAGTTCAGGTCGCTGTAGACGTAAGCGGGTCGGCCGGTTTCGTCCAGCTTGCGCGACATTGGCGATTGCACCACCCATTTCCAGACCGAGTCTTTCAGGGCGGGCGTAGCCCAGAGCGTCGGCGCTACCTGAAGGGTGTGCAGGCTGTCGTGCGTGGTACCGTAGTACTCCGTTTTCAGGCCCCCGCCCGGTGTCCGGGTGCGATCCCAGGTGGTGGGGTAGTAAGACGCCATGCCCGACTGATGCCAGAGCAGGTCCAGTAGTGTGATGTTCTGTTTGTTGGTATTTCGCAGTTCGGGCAGATAAAACGACGCTTTCTGATTCAGATCGATCTGCTTGCGGTCATACAGCACCATCACGCTTTGCAGCGTGGCCAGCACCTTTGTCAGCGACGCCAGATCGTACAGTGTTTCGTCGGTTACTTTTTCGGCATTGGGAGCGTAGGTCAGCCGACCGAAGTTCTTGCTGTACACGATCTTACCTTTGCGGGCAACCAGAATTTCGCAGCCCGGCACGACCCGATCACGCACGGCGTTCTGCGCCAGTTGGTCAATCTTCGCCAGTGTCGCCGATTTCATACCGACGCTCTCCGGTGCGCCCGTCGACAGGCGGCCTTCGGGATTGAGCCGTTCGCCCGACCCCATCGTCAGCGTCCCCGTCGACACAGGTAGCATCCCGTGCGAGCCCAAGCCCCCAAACAGCATCTGCGGCACTACGCGCTCCATTTCGTCGAAATCCTGATAGGCGCACACCAGCGCATCGGCCGCACCCAACTGCGAGAGGCTGTAGGGCGATCCGAAGGCCGTAACGATTACGCGTTTGCCACGCTGTTTGAGCCGGTTGATCAAATCGAGCGATCCTTTCGTAACGCCAAATTTGCGGTAGGCCGATTCGCTCATGTGGTGCAGGCTAACGACGACGGTGTTTGCCGAATCGACACTTGCCAGAATCTGATTGACGGCCACGTCGCTGAGGTTGCGGTCGGCGTAGGCCAGCGCTTCAACCGGTGCGTACTGATTGAGTGTCCGCTGGAATGTGTTGCCCGCTTCGGCCCCGATAGCCACTGATGCCAGCCGCAGCGAATCGATATGATTCAGCGGCAGCAGGTTGTTTCGGTTATTGACGACCGTTACCGACTCTTCGCACAGTTCCTGCTTCAGCAGCTGTGCTTCGGGCGAATTGAGGTCGTCGGCCAGATTAGCCAGGTCAATCGGTTTGTACTTGTTCAGACCCGCCCAGTACTTAGCGCGGAGGATCTTTTTGACTTTCTCATCGATAAACGCCTGCGAAATGTGCCCCTGCTGCACCGCGCTCAGAATGTTGAGTGTTGCATCGCGCACGTTTTCCGGATAGAGCAGAATATCATTGCCCGCCATCAGTGCCCGCAGATTCACATCGAGCGCCTTGCCCGACTGATGAATACCGCCCATGTTCAGCGCGTCGGTGAAGACCAGCCCCCGGAAACCCAGTTCGTTTTTGAGCAGTTCGGTCACGATTTTCTCCGACAGCGTGGCCGCCAGCGCGGGGGTATTATCGATGTGCGGCACGTGCAGATGCCCCGTTACGATACCCATCAAACTATCAGCAATCAGCTTGCGGAAAGGGTACAGATCGACTTCCCGCATCAGGTCCGACGACCGGCTGATGGTAGGCAGCGAATTGTGCGAATCGACGTTGGTGTCGCCGTGACCGGGGAAGTGCTTGGCGGTGGCGATAACGTGCGTCTGTTGCAGCCCACGCATGTAGGCCGACGCTTTCAGGGCCACGTTCTCTTTCGATTCACCAAACGACCGAACGCCGATAACCGGGTTGGCGGGGTTGCTGTTGATGTCGGAAACGGGGGCGAAGTTGATGTGAATACCCAGCCGCTGACACTGTCGACCGATCTCGGCACCCATCCGGTAAATCAGTTGGTTGTCGCGAATGGCACCCAGCGCCATCTGCTTCGGAAAGTCCATCGCGCTGTCGAGCCGCATTCCCAGCCCCCATTCGCCATCGATACCGATCAGCAGTGGTACCTTCGATTCGGCCTGGTAGCGATTCGTCAGGATCGCCTGCCGGTGTGGGCCGCCCTGGAAGAAAATCAGCCCCCCGATATTGTTGTTCTGAATCAGGTGGTCGATGTACTGGTAGTGGTTTTCGCTCCGGTTGGAAAACGTCGCTACCATGAAAAACTGACCGATCTTCTGCTCCGGTGTCAGCGTCCGAAATACACTGTCGACCCAGTGGTTGCCACTATCGGGCAGATTAAACACCTCGACGGGCTGGGCTGGTGCATAGAATTTCTTGACCACCGGCTTCAGGCCCGTAGCAGACCGGGTTTCGGTCTTACGAATCGGCAAAAAACGGGGCCACGAGAGCGAACCCGGTGTGGTCAGGCCAAAAGCAGTCAATAAACTGACGGACAGCAGACCGAGAAGCAGAATCGGTCGGGTCGTGTTGTTCCGCATGGTACTCAATAGGGCAAACAGTACGAAAAAATAAGCGCAGGGTACGGTAGGAAATGGCTAAACCATAAAAGTAGCCAATGCCCGTTTTAAAGCATAGGTGGCCTCAGAATTGTTAAATTATTTAACGATATAATAACGCGTTTTCGCCATTATCGTGCGACGTGGTATTCAAATGCGAACATTTTATTCGTAGCTGTTGTGTACAACAAACAGACCAGTCCACGAACTGAATCACGATATGAGTAAGAGTGCTATGATTCTGAGCCTGTTGATAACCGGCATTGGGATAGCGCAGGCGCAGCAGCCTGGCCGGGCCTATCGGACGATGCTCAACACGATGTACAAAAAAACCGTACCAACGGTTGATGTAGCCCAACTGAAAACCATGCCCAACGTCGTTCTGCTCGATACGCGGTCGAAGGCGGAATACGATGTAAGTCATCTGCCCAACGCGCGATGGGTGGGGTACGACGAATTCGACCTGAAGCGAGTGGCCGATATACCGAAAGGGGCAACTGTGGTGACGTACTGCTCAGTGGGCGTTCGGAGCGAACGGGTAGGGGAGAAACTGCTGGCAGCGGGCTATCAACACGTACACAATTTGTACGGAAGCCTGTTTGAGTGGGTCAATGAAGGAAACCCGGTTGTAGATAATCAGGGTAAACCCACGCAGCGGGTTCACGGGTATTCGCGGTTGTGGGGTATCTGGCTGAAAAAAGGCGACGTCGTTTACTGACAGTCGACCTAGTTGATGCTGGTTGGCAGCAACTTACTCACGGCTTTAGCCACGAAAACAACCAGACTGGCCGAGCTATTCTCAGCAACCGTCTTGATCACGGCCGCCTGCATGGTGCTTGTCTTCACTGGCTTTGCAGCCAGTTTGGCATGTATCCGCTTGTGGGCAGCAAATACGTTGTGTGGGTGGCCCATGCTCAGTGCCTGCCCGGCGAGGCCCGCTACTAGTACACTACTCATCAAAAGCCGTTTCATAATCAGGTGTTTTTAAGGATAGAACAAAGGTATAGGTTTTAGATGATACCTTGCAATACAAAGTACTGAAATTTTTAAAATTTTTCTACAGGTGTAAGGAAGGGGAAGCCTACGGTTTACAGTTCACGGTATTCGGTTTACGGTGGCTGACGCACGTTTGTGTGCACTAACCACCACGCGACTAGGTCGTAAACCGAATACCGTATACTGAAAACTAATTTACTACCACCCGTTTGACGGCACCGTCTTCGTTCTGCGTAACCGTCACGAAGTATGTACCCTCGGCTTTGCGGCTCAGGCTAATCTGACCGACGTATTCACCCGAGAAATCCTTGATCTCGCGCCGGGCCACTTCCTTGCCTTTGGGGTTGGTTACAACGATCAGCACGTCGCCTTTGGCCGGGGCCGTGAAGCGGATGTTGAGTTGCTCTTTATCCGGGTTGTTGGGAAACACATCCAGACCGCGCACTGATGATGGTTTGCTTTCCATATTCCGCGCCCAGGCTTCAAAAGGCCGCGCCAGTTGCCGGTCCCAGTCGGCTGGGAATTGCAGTTGCAGCCGGTTGATCTGATTATTGAGCGAGTCGGCCCCGCGCCGGAGTTCGTACTGCCAGCCCGGCCCGCTGTTGGGTGTCGAGCGTTTGCCCCGCCACACATATACATCGTTTTTGCGTCGCTGCGCGCCCGCCGTGCTACGCTCGCGGGTAACGCTCCGGCTCCCCTTGCCGTCTTCCACGATGATCGTCAGTTGCTGGTCGCCACCGGTTTTCTGGCGGGCGGCTTTCAGCGAATCGACCAGTTTGGTTACCATCCGGTCGCGTTCAGGGTCTTTCATGCCGTCGGTGCGGTAGGTGCGCTCCGTCTCGCGGACTTCGTTGCCATCGCGCTCGATAATCTGCACATGAATTTCGTCAGGTGAGGCAGATGGGGTTTTGGCTTTCTGTGCATAAGCGCTGCCACCGACAGTGGCCAGCGTTACCAGCATCAGGCTGAGCCAGCGAGTGGGGAAATGGTGTTTTTTCATTGGTACTGCGTGTTTAGTAAGCGAAAGATTCTGGTCTGAACCAACTGAATGCCGGGCTGTTAAAGTTTGTTAACGCGCCCGTGTTCGGTTGCGGCAGTTCGTACTTTTACCTGAACCACCCCGTTTGGTTAGCCTATAGATGCTGTAAAAAAGGGAAGGTTGCATTCGGCGTAAAAAAATGTCAAGACAACGCATACGCTGGATCGTCGCACTGATGGCTATCGGACTGCTGGGCCTGATTGGGTTGCAGTCGTACTGGATCAGTAGTGCGCTCGAACTCCAGAAAAAACAGTTCGATTACAAGATTACCGATGCCCTACAGGAAGTGGTGCGGACGCTCGAGCGGCAGGAAATTCTGTATCTGACCCGGCAGCGAATCCAGACCCGCGAGAAGCAGGAGCGGCTGATGGCTATTTCACGCAAAAACGAACTGACCAAAACAACCGAAACCGCGTCGGCTGATGCCACGCGGCAGATGGTACCTACGGCTGCGACGGCGCAGAAGCAACTCGCCGATCGGCAAACGCGGCGGCTGACGGGCAGGCGCAACCACAGCGTGCCTAACGCCGGGGGGATGGTCGTCCAGTCTGACGTGTTGCACCCAATGGTTCAGCCGCTGACGCCCGAACAGGCAGCCGTAGTCGAAGCGTTTTTCCGGCAACAGGACGAATTGATGGCCGTGGGCGACTGGCAAACCCAGTTGGTGCAGCAACAACAGTTCAGTCAGTGGCTCGATGGGCAGATGGTCGCCGAGATAGACCATATCAACGAGCAGGTGGCCGAAAAAAAGCGGCACAGCGATTCGGTCTACAATCATCGGCGTGTACTGGCAAAGCGCGAAAAACAGCGCGAAGCTGCGAAATCTATGCCCGACTCAGCGCATCTCGTCAGCCGCCCGGCGAGTATGAGCAGCAGCCAGGCTAACGAGCAGACCCGCTGGATCAAAGACGTGCTGAATGGGCTGATGCTGTCGGACCGGCCCATCGAAGACCGGGTGAACCGGTTGGTGCTCGATACGCTGCTGCGACAGACTTTGCAGGACCGGGGCATCAACATTCCGTTTGCGTTTGGCGTACGGACCAAAGCACAGCCCACGTTTCTGTTTACATCGGCCGGGATGGATACGCAGCACTTCAACGAGAGCGGCTATCGGGCGGTGTTGTTTCCGAACAACATGATCGAAACCGGCAACTATCTGTACGTGTATTTCCCGACGCAGCGCGAGTTTATCCTGAACCAGCTCGGCTTCACACTGGGCGCGTCGGTGCTGCTGATTGCCGTTATTCTGGCTTGTTTCTACATCGCGATAAACACCATCGTGCAGCAGAAAAAACTGGCCGACATCAAGAATGACTTCATCAACAACATGACCCACGAGTTCAAAACGCCCATTTCGACCATCTCACTGGCGGCCGAAATGGCGCAGGAGCAGGTGGGGCGAAGCACCAGCGATACGCCGGGTATGAACGAACGCGTCGGGCGGTACATGAACATCATCCGCGACGAAACCCGGCGGCTGGGGTCGCACGTCGAGAAAGTGCTGCAAATGGCGCTGCTGGATCGGGGGAGATCAGGCTCAAACTGTCGCCGGTCAACGTACACGACGTGATTGAGAAGGTGCTTAACAACATCGGCATTCAGATTGAGCAGCGCGGGGGCGAGGTCGACCTGTCGTTCGACGCCGATCAGGAAGTGATCGAAGCCGACGAACTCCACGTGACCAACATCCTGTACAACCTGCTCGACAACGCCCTGAAATATTCGCCCGACACGCCCAAGATCGGTATCAAAACGGCCAGCCTGCCCGAGGGCGTCAGTATCACCGTCAGCGACCACGGCTTGGGCATGACCAAAGAGCAGGTCAGCCGGATTTTCGAGAAATTCTACCGCGTCCCGACGGGCAACCGCCACGACGTGAAAGGCTTCGGCCTGGGCCTGAGCTACGTCAAAAAGATGGTCGACGAGCACCACGGCCAGATTCTGGTCGAGAGCCAACCCAATAAAGGCAGCACCTTCGAAGTAATCTTACCATATAAAGTGTTGAATGATTGAGTGATAGAATGATTGAATAGGCTGACGCGAACAATTCAATCATTCTATCATTCACCAATTCACTCATTGACCCATGCCTACCATTCTCCTTGTTGAAGACGACCCCAACCTGGGCCAGCTGGTGCAGGAATTTCTGACGCTGAAAGGCTTCGATACCGACCGCGTGACCGACGGGAATCAGGGCTTGCAGCAGTTCATGGCTGGTCAGTACGACCTCTGTATTTTCGACGTGATGATGCCCAAGAAAGACGGCTTTACACTGGCGAAGGAAGTCCGTATGGCCGGTCGCGATGTGCCGATTATTTTCCTGACCGCCAAGTCGATGCAGGAGGATACCATTCAGGGATTTCGCGCCGGGGCCGACGACTACATCACCAAGCCGTTCAGCATGGAAGAACTGCTGCTGCGGATTCAGGCCATTCTCCGGCGTTACCAGCGTTCGGGCGACACCCCCGGCGACCCGTCGACTTATCAGATCGGCAGCTTCTCGTTCGACTACCCGCACCAGTTGCTGACCCACAACGGCACCCCGCAGAAACTAACCAGTAAGGAATCGGAGTTACTAAAACTACTGGCGCAGAACCTCAATCAGCCCGTCAGCCGTAGCTTTGCGCTGAAAATGGTCTGGGGCGACGATTCGTATTTCAACGCCCGGAGCATGGACGTGTACATCACCAAACTCCGTAAATACCTCAAAGAGGACGCCACCGTTCAACTGGTCAACGTCCACGGCGAAGGTTTCAAACTTATTGTCTAGCGATTGAGTGATAGAATGATTGAGTGATTGAATGTACTGAGGTGCGCCAACCAATTCAATCATTCTATCACTCGATAATTCAGTTAATTATGAACATCATCCGTCGTCCGCGCCGGAGCCGTCAGTCGGCGGTGTTGCGCGATATGGTACAGGAAACGCGGCTGTCTGTCACCGATTTCATTTTGCCGCTCTTCGTCACCGAAGGGCAGAACGTCCGCACCGAAGTCTCGTCGATGCCCGGTATCTACCGGCACTCGCTCGATTTAATTCTCGATGAAGTGCAGGAATGCATGGATCTGGGCGTCAAAACGTTCGATCTGTTTCCCAACATCGCCGAGGAAAAGAAAGACAAGTACGCGACTGAAAGCCACAACCCCGACGGACTGTACCTACGCACGATCCGGGCTATCAAAGACCGCTTCCCCGATTGCGTCGTGATGACCGACGTGGCGATGGACCCCTACAGTTCAGACGGGCACGACGGCGTGGTGGAAAACGGCAAAATCCTGAACGACCCGACGCTCGAAGTACTGGGTAAAATGGCGCTCGCGCAGGCCGAGGCCGGTGCCGATATGGTTGGCCCGTCGGACATGATGGACGGACGCGTCGGGTACATCCGGGCGGTGCTCGACAACGCCGGGTACGATCAGGTCGCGATAATGTCGTACTGTGCCAAATACGCCAGTGCATTCTACGGTCCCTTCCGCGACGCGCTTGCTTCGGCTCCCAAGTTTGGCGACAAGAAAACGTACCAGATGAACCCCGCCAACAGCCGCGAAGCCCTCGTGGAAGCGCAGCTCGACATCGAAGAGGGTGCCGACTTTCTGATGGTGAAGCCCGCTTTGGCGTATCTGGACATTATCAAACTCCTGCACGACAGCTTCGATCTGCCCATCGCGGCCTACAACGTCAGCGGTGAGTACGCCATGATTAAGGCTGCCGCTCAAAACGGCTGGCTCGACGGTGAGCGTGCCATGCTGGAGTCGCTATTGGCTATCAAACGCGCTGGTGCCAGCGTTATCCTGACTTATTTCGCCAAAGAAGCTGCCCGATTGCTATGAGTAAAACACTAATCCGTAACGCCCGACTCGTCAACGAAGGAACAATCACCGAAACCGACGTACTGACCAACGGCGGGTTTATCGCCCGGATCGGGTCGGGCCTGCCCGACGCAGGCGTTGAGCAGGTCATCGACGCGAAAGGGAAATACCTGCTCCCCGGCGTTATCGACGATCAGGTACATTTCCGCGAACCCGGCCTGACCCACAAAGCGAACATCCATACCGAGTCGCGGGCGGCTGTCGCGGGGGGCGTCACGACGTTTATGGAGATGCCCAACACGGTACCTAACGCGCTGACGCAGGAATTGCTGGCGGATAAATACGCCATTGCCGCCCAGACGTCGCTGGCGAACTACTCCTTTTTCATGGGTGCGTCGAACGACAACCTCGATCAAGTGCTACGTACTGATCCTAAAACGGTATGCGGCATCAAGGTATTTATGGGGTCGTCGACGGGGAATATGCTGGTCGACAACGAGCGCGTGCTGGAAGGGCTGTTCCGCGAAAGCCCGATGCTGATTGCCACGCACTGCGAAGACGAAGCCACCGTCCGCGCCAATACCGAGCGCTACAAACAGGAATACGGCGATACGGGCGGGCCACGAATGGCAACGGCCGCGCTGCACCCGATTATCCGCAACGAAGAAGCCTGCCTGAAATCGTCGTCGCTGGCGGTGAATCTGGCCCGGCAGCACAACGCCCGGCTACACGTGCTGCACATCTCCACCGCCGACGAACTGTCGCTGTTCGACAACACTATGCCGTTGTGGGAGAAACGCATCACCGCCGAGGTCTGCGTGCACCACCTCTGGTTCGACAGCCGCGATTACGACACGCTCGGCAATCAGATCAAGTGCAACCCGGCTATAAAAGCCCCGCACCACAAAGAAGCGCTGCTGGCCGCCCTCCTCGACGACCGGCTCGACATTATCGCCACCGACCACGCCCCGCACACCTGGGACGAGAAACAACAGTCGTACTGGTCGGCTCCGTCAGGGTTGCCGCTGGTGCAGCACCCATTGCTGCTCATGCTCGATTTCGTAGCGCAGGGTAAGCTGGATATCGAAACTGTCGTCCGTAAAATGTGCCATGCCCCCGCCGACTGTTTTCAGATCGATGGTCGGGGCTACGTCCGTGAAGGCTACTGGGCCGACCTCGTGCTGGTCGATCCGGCTGCACCCACGACGGTTACACCCGAAAACGTACTGTACAAATGCGGTTGGTCGCCACTGATGGGTCACACCTTCGGGTCGAGCGTAACGCACACCTTCGTGTCGGGGAATCTGGTTTGGGCTAATGATCAGTTTGTTACGGATCAGACCGGGCAGCGACTATCGTTTGATCGCTAAAAAATCAAAATTTTTGCGCTGACTGCTTGCAAAAGCCATTTTGATCGGCGTACATTTGCAATCCCAACACAGGGGAAACAGTGCTGCCGAAGTGGTGAAATTGGTAGACACGCACGTTTCAGGGGCGTGTGTCTTTACGGACATGCGAGTTCGAGTCTCGCCTTCGGCACCAAACAAAGCCGTGATTGCAACCGCAGTCACGGCTTTTGCTTTTCTATCAGGGCCGGATACGAATGCCGTAAAATCCTCTGGTTTCCGTTGAGCCGGGTTTTACTTGGGGTATGAACAGAAAGGTTGGCTTGTCGGCAGGGGTGGATGCGTTTTCCTCTGCTAGTGGTTCAGCCGGCCACGTAGGAACGGAGTTAATTGTCCGTCTGCGGCCTTTGCTGATAACCGGTTGTGTGCGCTGTGTAGAATCGGCCACCGGCTGCGTGGGGGGTAGCGGTGTAGCTGGCGATGGTGCTGCCCGTTCGTAAATGACGATATATCCGCCGGTTGGCACCGGCTGGGCATGTAGTGATGATCCGATGCTGCACAACACCACCCCAAATAGGCCCATCGGTAGGGCGAACCGGCTAATACCACTCAGGCAGAACGCTATCATCAGCCATGCTGCCACGATAAGTGCCGAACTTAAGGCAAATACCAGCAGCAGCAGCGCGGCTGGCAGAAGTGCGTTCAGTAAGCGGTTCATGGATACGTGTGGTAGAGGAAGTATCGATTGATTCATTGATCAATTCGTTACGGTGAAAAAAATGTGCAGCCCGGCAGCTTGCCCTGGTATGACTAAGTCGACACAAGTTGATTTCCCAACAACAAGGGTTTAGCTAACGGTCAGCATCGGCCGACACTGAATTCAGACGGTCACCAATTTGCTTGTTTCAGGAAAGTCGTCTGACTGTCTGATAGTTAAGTTGGAAAATTGCCTAAATTATTGCAATTCACTTTAGAATACGGTAGCCGACGACTACGGTCTAGATTTGCCATAGGTGTCAAAATCAATCCGTCGGTGGATCGTTCTACAGCTGATTGAATTAGGTAGTCAGCGGCTCAGGTCGTTTTTTTGCGATAGAAGCGGCTTCGAGTGGCCGCACGCCCTATGCTGTTAAAAGACCTTCTCTACAAAATTCCGCTGCTGGCTACGGCCGGGAGTATGGATACCGACATTACCAGTCTGACAATGGATTCGCGCAAGGTTGGACCGGGTAGCCTGTTTATCGCCGTGCGCGGTACCGTCGCCGATGGGCACACCTTCATCGACACCGCCGTCGCGCAGGGGGCTGCGGCTATCGTCTGCGAAGAGCTACCGGCTGGGGCTAATGCCGCTGCGGTACCTTTTGTACAGGTGCAGGATTCTGCACGGACGATGGGTTTGCTCGCGGCCAATTTTTATAGTCAGCCCTCGAAGCGGGTTAAACTGGTTGGTGTGACGGGCACCAATGGCAAGACGTCGGTGGCGACGCTGCTGTTTCGCCTGTTCCGCAACCTGGGCTACCGCTGTGGATTGCTCTCGACGGTGCAGAATCAGATCGACGATCAGGTAATTCCGGCCACGCACACCACGCCCGATGTTATTACGACCAATCAACTGCTTACACAGATGCTGGAGCACGGTTGTACGCACGTGTTCATGGAAGTTAGTTCGCACGCGGTGGTGCAGGAGCGCATCGCCGGGCTGACGTTCGCGGGGGGTATTTTCACCAACATTACCCACGATCACCTAGACTTTCACGGTACGTTCGATAATTACATCCGCGCCAAAAAAGGGTTCTTCGATCAACTCCCCGCGTCGGCCTTCGCGCTGACCAACGTCGACGACAAGCGGGGGCTGGTGATGCTCCAAAACACGGCCGCCCGTAAAGAAACCTACTCGCTGCAAACGCTCGCTACGTTCAAAGGCAAGGTATTGGCCGACAGTCTGTTTGGGCTGAACATGCTGGTCGATGACCGGGAGGTATGGTTTAAGCTGATTGGCCGGTTCAATGCGTACAATCTGCTGAGCGTGTACGGCGCGGCTGTGCTGCTGGGCGAAGACCCCGCCGATGTGCTGACCCTGTTGTCGGGTGTGACGCCCCCGCCGGGCCGGTTCGAGCAGGTGGTGTCCGACGATCGCATCGTCGGTATTGTCGATTATGCCCACACGCCCGACGCCCTGCAAAACGTGCTCGAAACGATTCAGGACATTCGCCATGCCGACGAGCAGGACCGGCTGCCGCAGATTATTACCGTCGTTGGCTGCGGTGGCAATCGCGACGCGGCCAAACGCCCAATCATGGCTGAAATCGCCTGCCGTTTCAGCGACCGGGTCATCCTGACGTCCGACAATCCGCGATTTGAAGACCCCGCAGCTATTTTGGAGCAGATGCAGGCCGGCGTGCCGCCCGTCGACGCGAAGAAAACAGTGACTATCGAAGACCGGCGCGACGCGATCAACCGGGCGGTATCACTGGCCAAACCACACGACATCATACTAGTGGCTGGCAAGGGCCACGAAACGTATCAGGACCTTCAGGGCGTAAAAAGCGACTTTGACGACCGTGCCGTCCTCCGCGATGCCTTTTTAAAGAGCGAAAGAGCGAAAGAGTGAAAGAGCGAATATTTTTGCAAAACCGCCGTCTTTACTCTAACGCTCTTTCACTCCGGTCCGGCGTTCCGGTTCACTCTTTCGCTCTTTATCAATGTTATATTATCTATTTCAATTTCTCGACGAACGGTACGATGTTCCCGGCGCGGGCGTCTTTCAATACATCTCGTTTCGGGCGTTGGGGGCCGTGGTTACGTCGTTGCTGATTGCCGCCATTTTCGGTCGTAAAATCATCGATACGCTGCGCAATCTGCAAATCGGTGAGTCAATTCGTGATCTGGGTCTTGAAGGACAGATGCAGAAGCGCGGCACGCCCACGATGGGCGGATTTATCATCCTGGCGTCGCTGCTGATTCCGGCGCTGCTGTTTGCCAAGCTCTCTAACGTCTACATCGTACTGGCGCTGGTGTCGACTGTCTGGACCGGCCTGATTGGCTTTTTGGATGATTACATCAAGGTATTCAAGAAGAATAAGGAGGGGCTGGAAGGCCGTTTTAAAGTCGTTGGGCAAATTGGTCTGGGCCTGATCGTGGGTCTGACACTCTATTTCAACGAATATGTCAAAATTCGCAAATACGCCCCCCGACTACTTAGTACGTCCAACGTGCCTGACGTATATGTCGACATCAAATCGACGCTGACAACGGTGCCTTTTCTGAAGAATAACGAGTTCGATTACAGCTCGTTGTTGTTCGGCCTGTTGCCCGATAGCTACACCTGGATCGTCTACGTTATCATCTGCATTTTTATCATCACGGCTGTATCAAACGGTGCCAACATCACCGACGGTATCGACGGACTAGCCGCTGGTACGTCGACAATTATTGCGCTGACGGTGGGTGTACTGGCGTATCTGTCGGGAAACAAGGTGTTCTCGCAGTACCTCAACATCATGTACATTCCGAACTCGGGCGAGCTGGTAATTTTCTGTGCCGCTTTTGTGGGAGCCTGCGTCGGTTTTCTCTGGTATAACTCGTACCCCGCGCAGGTATTCATGGGCGATACCGGTAGCCTGATGCTGGGTGGTGTTATTGCCGTACTGTTTTTGGCCATCCGGAAAGAACTGCTGATTCCAATTGTCTGTGGTATTTTTTTGGTGGAGAACATCTCCGTAATCATGCAGGTCAGCTATTTTAAGTACACCAAAAAGAAATACGGCGAAGGACGGCGTATCCTGCTGATGTCGCCCCTGCACCACCATTTTCAGAAGAAAGGCTACCACGAGGCCAAGATCGTCACCCGTTTCTGGATCGTCGGCATCATCCTGGCTGTACTGGCTCTGGCCACGCTCAAGCTGCGGTAGTTGTTATATTGTCTGCATCACATTGTTTTTCAGCATACTATCGCCTATATTTGCACTCCCGTTTCCGAGCGGGAGTGTTTTTTTTGTGCATAATTCGGTAGAAATCAATTAATTAGTCTCCATAACAGTGAATACGCTCAGTTACAAAACAATCTCTGCCAACAAAGAAACGGTGCAGAAGGAGTGGGTTGTGGTTGACGCACAGGGCGAGGTACTTGGCCGGTTGGCCAGTCAGGTAGCTAGTCTGATTCGCGGCAAACACAAAACCAACTTCACACCCCACGTCGATTGCGGGGACAACGTGATCGTCATCAACGCCGACAAGATTCGTCTGACCGGTGCCAAGATGACCGACAAAGTTTACACGCGCCACACGGGTTACCCCGGCGGTCAGCGGTTTACGTCGCCCCGGCTGCTGCTGGAAAAGCATCCAGAGCGGATTATCGAACATGCCGTGAAGGGTATGCTGCCCAAGAATCGGCTTGGTCGTCGGCTGTACACCAACCTGTACGTTTACGCCGGTGAACAACACCCCCACGAGGCTCAGCAACCTACAGCCGTTAAATTCTAAGACGAATGGATCGCATTAACACTATCGGTCGTCGTAAAACGGCCATCAGCCGCATCTATATGTCGGCTGGAACCGGAGCCATCACGGTGAACGGAAAAGACTACAAACAGTATTTCCCCACGGAAGTGCTGCAAATCATCCTGAATCAGCCCTTCTCGACCATCAACGGCGTTGACGGTTACGACGTGAAGGTAAACGTTCGTGGTGGTGGCGTATCGGGTCAGGCTGAAGCGACCCGCATGGCTATCGCTCGTGCGCTGGTTGAGATGAACTCGGAGTTCCGCCCGGCCCTCAAGAAAGAAGGCTTCCTGACGCGGGATTCGCGCATGGTAGAACGTAAGAAGTACGGTCGTCGGAAAGCCCGTCGGCGGTTCCAGTTCTCGAAGCGTTAATTTTTTGGGTTTAACGTTTCAGGTTCAATGTTTAAGGTTGAGAATAACGTTAAACATGAGACTTCAAACTTTAAACCAATTACGTCCAGACTGCCCTTAGATGATGCCGACGGGCGGTGCTGCGTACTTTTTACCCCATTTTTTTGTTAAACAGACAATGGCACAAATCGAATATAAAGAACTCCTCGACGCTGGTGTGCATTTCGGCCACCTGACGCGTAAGTGGGACCCCCGGATGGCTCCGTATATCTTCATGGAGAAGAACGGCATCCACATTATTGACCTCAACAAAACGCAGGCTGCCCTCGAAGAAGCGTCGAATGCACTGAAAGGCATTGTACGTTCGGGCCGCAAAGTGTTGTTCGTGGCTACCAAGAAGCAGGCACAGGAGATTGTTTCGGAAGAAGCACGTCGCCTGAAAATGCCGTACGTTACTGACCGCTGGCAGGGCGGGATGCTGACGAACTTCGCTACGATCCGCAAGTCGCTGAAGAAAATGCAGACGCTGGAGAAAATGCTGAAAGACGAGGAGACCGTCAAGAGCATTGCCAAGCGCGAGCGTTTGACCAAGAGCCGCGATAAAGAAAAGCTGGAGCGCGTACTGGGCGGTATTGCCGACCTGACCCGCCTGCCGGCTGCTCTGTTTGTTGTTGACGTAAAGCGTGAGCACATCGCCGTAGCGGAAGCACACCGTTTGGGTATCCCCGTCTTTGCTATGTGTGATACGAACTCGAACCCTGAAGAGGTTGATTTCGCGATCCCCGCTAACGACGACGCGTACAAGTCGATTTCGCTGATTACGCTGGCGATCGGTAAGGCCATTGAAGAAGGGCTGACCGAGCGGAAGCAGGACAAAGACGATCAGCGTGTGCAGGAAGAAGAGGAAGCAAAGCGTCAGAGCGATATGGCGCAGGCCAAATCGGAAGGTGAAGACCAACCTGTAGCTGTTTCATCACCTGCTGCTGTCGCTGAAGACGAGCAGCAAGCATAATAAACGTTGTAAAGTTATAGAGTTGAATGGTTGCAAAGTTGGCTTCGCCGATAGTGTGATGTGTCAGCTAATTCTTTAACTCTAAAACTTTACAACTCCCGAACTAGCCCGTAGCAACCGCTATGGGCTATTCCATTTAAGTGAATAACTTGTTGATTACCAAATATTTTTTGGCAATTTAAATTTAAAACAACCTATTCTCATGGCAATTACCGCTGCTGACGTAAACAAACTTCGGCAAGAGACCGGAGCCGGTATGATGGACTGTAAAAAAGCCCTCACCGAAGCCGACGGCGATTTTGACAAAGCAAAAGAAGTTCTGCGTAAGCAGGGCCAGAAAATAGCCGACAAGCGGGCCGACAACGCTACCGCCGAAGGTATCGTGCTGGCGCATGTCAGCGAAGACGGGAAGAGCGGTAAAGTAATCGCGCTGGCCTGCGAAACCGAACCAGTTTCGAAAGTAGCTGACTTCCAGAATCTGGCTATGGCCGTTATGAGCACGGCTGTCGCTACGGGTGCTACCGACAAGGCAGCGCTGCTGGCTACGTCGCAGGCTGATGGCCGCAGCCTTCAGGACCACATCACGGACCTGATGGGTAAAATCGGTGAGAAAATCGACGTTGCGTCGTTTGAAACCGTATCGGCTGATAAAGTAGTGTCGTACATTCACTCTAATGGCAAACTGGGCGTACTGGTAGGTCTGGTAAATGTAAACGGTACCGACGTAACCGAAGTAGGAAAAGACGTAGCGATGCAGATTGCTGCTATGAAGCCGGTTGCTCTGGACAAAGACGGCGTCGACGCTACCATCGTTGAGCGCGAAATCGAGATTGGTAAAGAGCAGGCTCGTCAGGAAGGCAAGCCTGAAGCGATGCTCGAAAAAATCGCGCTCGGTAAACTGAACAAGTTTTACAAAGAAAACACGCTGCTGAATCAGGAATTCGTGAAAGACGGTTCGCTGACGATCGCGCAGCTGCTGGACAAGACGAGTAAGGGTTTGACTGTATCGGAGTTCAAGCGTATTGCAATCGGCTAGTCCGTTCAGAACAAATCAGTAAAAGTGGGCTTCCCGTCGTAAAAGACAGGAAGCCCACTTTTTTTAAATCTAAATCTATCTGCTCAACGTATAGTCGTTTACAAGCTTACATAGAGAACCGCCACACAAGATTTTATATACATCCAACTTCCATCAGCGATCGAGAGGTCGCGTCTTTGATTAGAGTTAATTATATTGACTCTACAGATTACCGAAAGCCTGATTTATAGTCAGGCTTTCGGCATTTATAAATAACTGGATAATGCTTTTGCACATAGATAAAAAGTATACGAAGCCGAATTGAAAAACTGTTACTTTAGGCGTTTTCCGTGTCTTAACCACCGTTACTAAACCTAATGAAGGAGTTTTCGGACGAAGAGTTGGTGCATAGGTTCGTAGAAACGCAACAAAACCAGTATTTCGAGCGGCTGTACGAACGCTACTGCGACAAAGTATATCGTAAGTGCCTGTCTTTCACTAAAGATCCGGTAAAAGCAGAGGATCTGACGCACGATATATTCCTGAAACTTATCGTGAAGCTGGGCGGCTTCAAAGAGCAGTCCAAGTTTTCAACCTGGCTGTATTCAATTACGTACAACTACTGCACCGATCACGTTCGCTCACCGACGCGCCGGAATGAAGTATACATGGATGAAGGCTGGGAACGGGTTGAAGCCGTCGACGACGACATGGCCGAGATCGCCGAGATGGAAGCGCAACGGCTGAAATACGCGCTGGAACAGATGCCCCCCGACGAGCGGACGTTGCTGCTGATGAAATATCAGGACGACGTGAGCATCCGGGAAATTGCCGATGTAAACGGATTAACGGAGAGCGCCGTAAAAATGCGGCTCAAACGGTCGCGGGATCGGCTGCGTAAATATTATCTGGAGAGTGCTGTATTATTGTTACTATTGGCTATCAAAACAATTATGGCAATACGCTGGCCTTTTCGCTAGACGCTATGGAAACGAATACAAATCCGTTCAAGGACCTGGAACCCGACGTTCATTGTCCACCTGAACTGAAACGCGAAATCTTCGCCGAACTGGATATGGTTCGGAATGCCTTGCAGGTAGTTGAAGTATATGCTTACGATATATTCACGGTGCTCACCGTTTTTCTGGACGGACTGATGCCGGTTGATAACGATAATGACAACACAAAACCCCGTAGCTGAGCAACTTAGATGAATTCCATACCAAATCTCCAGGAGATACTGACCAACATTGTGCTTGGTCTGGTCAACCAACTGGTCAATTTTATACCCCGCCTGATTAGTGCCATCGTCATACTGGTACTGGGCGTTTTCATCGCCCGCCTGATTCGGAAAGTAGTGCAGACTGTACTGCAAAAGGTTGGTATCGATCGGATTGGCGAGCGGTTGAATGACATCGACCTGGTCAAGAACCTGAATACGGAAATCAAACTGAGCACCGTCATTGCGCAGGTACTTTATTTCTTCATCGTACTGATTTTTGCGACAGCTGCTGCCGAGATGCTGGGTGTTGCTGCACTAACGGATCTGGTGCTGGGTATCACCAATCTAATCCCCCGACTCATCGTTGCAGGAGTCATGATTATCGTCGGCCTGTTTATCTCTGATTCTCTGAAAAAACTGGTCATTAGCATTTGTCAGTCGTTCAACATCAGCGCGGGACGAATGCTGGGTACGCTGGTTTTTTTCTTTTTCTTCATTATCACGCTCATCAATGCGTTGGGGCAGGCTGGGTTGAACACGCAACTGCTCGAATCCAGTTTTAACCTGATTATCGGCGGTATCATATTCGCCTTTGCCTTTGGCTACGGTATCGCATCACGCGATGTAATGGCGAATATTCTGTCGTCATTTTACTCGAAGAATAAATACCGCATCGGTCAGACAATTCAGGTCGACGACGTGAAAGGCGAAATCATAAAAATCGACAGTACATCACTGACGCTACAGACATACGATACCGTGACGGTACTGCCGCTACAAATTCTGCAAACACGTCAGGTCATCGTATTCGACTAAAGGGAAACCACCGTTTTTTTCTCGACTATCGGTCAGCAGATCAGGCCATTGATCAGTGGTTGAGCGAGGTGCATATTTATACTTGTTTTGTGCTGATTGTACAGAAAATCGGAAAAGTTAGTTGGTAAATGACCCGAAAAGTCTTGATTATGTGGTGACTTGCCCAATATGGGTTCGTCATAGGGGCAAGTTTCACATCTAACTAGAAAATTGTATGCTAAACGAATTCAAGGCATTTATTGCGCAGGGTAACGTTCTCGATCTGGCCGTAGGGATCATCATTGGCGCTGCATTTGGTAAGATCACCACCTCACTGGTCGAAGATATTATCAACCCGGTCTTGGGTCTGATTATCGGTGGTATCGATTTCAGTCAGTTAAAGATTGTTCTGAAAGAAGCCATCGGTACAACACCCGAAGTGGCAATTCGGTATGGTAACTTTATCAACGTACTGATTCAGTTCCTGATTATCGCCTTCGTCATTTTCCTGATCGTGAAAGCTGCCAATCGCGCACGTATGTCGAGTTCAATGGCTCCGAAAGAATAGCCGTACCGAAAAGTAAGACAAAAGCCCCTCGAAGCACCGGGGGGCTTTTATTTTATGCGTTATTTTGTTGCGAAGACTGTAGGTGAATACATATGAAGAAAGTAGTTGTGTTGGGTGGGGGTGAAAGTGGCGTCGGAGCAGCCTTGTTGGCACAGGCTAAAGGATTCGATGTTTTTCTGTCGGATAAGGGCAAACTGACCGACGCATACCGCACGACACTGCAACAGGCTACTATCGAATTTGAGGAGGAAAAGCACACCGAAAGCCGAATTCTCGATGCCGACGAAGTGATCAAGAGCCCCGGCATACCGGGCAGTGTTCCGCTGATAAAGGCGCTGCGGGCACAGGGAACACCCGTCATCTCCGAAATTGAATTTGCCGCCCGCTACACCGACGCGCGCCTGATCGGAATTACCGGTAGTAACGGTAAGACCACCACATCACTGCTGGCGTATCACCTGCTTAAAACGGCTGGGTTCAACGTCGGGCTGGCTGGCAACATCGGCGACAGCTTCGCCGAACAAGTACTGAATCAGTCATTCGATTATTACGTACTGGAGCTAAGCAGCTTTCAGCTCGACGATCTGTACGATACGCACCTCGACGTGCGGGTGCTGCTCAACATCACGCCTGATCACCTCGACCGCTACAACTACGATTTTCAGCAGTATGTCGACTCGAAGTTTCGCATCCTGCAAAATGCCCGGCCCGACGATACGTTTATTTACTTCGACGGCAGTCAACCCGTTACCGATCAGCTGGCCCGGCAAACGTACCCGCTTCGGCAACTGCCCGTCCGGCTTGATGGCGACCTGTCGGGCGAGGGCGGCTATGCGCTGAATGGACAGTCAACGGCCCGTACTGGTGCGCATGTGTT
Organism: Spirosoma rhododendri; assembly: GCF_012849055.1. Classification (NCBI taxonomy): domain Bacteria; kingdom Pseudomonadati; phylum Bacteroidota; class Cytophagia; order Cytophagales; family Cytophagaceae; genus Spirosoma; species Spirosoma rhododendri. Next base: position 2,217,458 of record NZ_CP051677.1, read on the forward strand.
CACGATCGCGCAGGCCGATACCCCATTGCGTGGACCGCACAATGCTATTAACATGCTGGCGGCTGTGCTGGTGGCGCAGGCCGTCGGGGCCGATAACAACGCCATTGCCGAGGGGCTGCGCACGTTTCAGAATGCCGCCCACCGGCTCGAACCCGTCGGAACGGTCAACGGGGTGCAGTTTATCAATGACTCCAAAGCGACCAACGTCGATTCCGTGTTCTACGCGCTGTCGAGCATGGATACGCCGACGGTCTGGATTGCGGGCGGGCAGGATAAAGGCAATGACTACAGTCAGCTCGATGAACTGGTTGGTCAGCACGTGAAGGCGCTGATCTGCCTGGGCGTCGACAATCAGAAATTGGTAGCGCACTTCGGCGGGCGGGTACCGGTAATCTACGAAACGCAACAGATTACCGACGCCGTTGCCAAAGGGCTATCGCTGGCCGAGCCGGGTGAAACGGTCCTTCTGTCGCCCGCCTGTGCCAGCTTCGATTTGTTTCGCAACTACCTCGACCGGGGCGATCAGTTCCGTACGGCTGTTGCCCGGTTAGCCGATACCGTCGTTACTCCCTAACTCACTCGCTTTTCCTCTACAGCCCATGTTCTCGTTCGCTACCCTGTTCCGCACTTATCTCAAAGGCGACCGGCAAATCTGGTGGATCGTCTTTTACCTGTCGGTGATGAGCGTACTCGTCGTTTACAGCGCAACAAGTACGCGGGCATTTCGCGAGGCCAACGGCGATACGGAGTCGTTTCTGTTTCAGCATGGCATGTTGCTGATTCTGGGGTTAGGCTGCATGTTCTGGGCGCACAAAGCCAACTATCTGGTTTATGCCCAGCTGTCGCGCTACGGCCTGTGGTTGTCGGTTGTGCTGTTGCTATGGGCGTTTTTCAAAGGAACCAGTGTCAACGACGCGTCGCGCTGGGTAACGATTCCGTTTCTGAACCGTACGGTGCAACCTTCCGACTTGGCCAAACTGGCGCTCATCTCTAATCTGGCGGCCATGCTGGCGAAGCGGCAGAAATACGTCGATGACCCCAGCGTATTGGTCAACATGATTCTCTGGATCGGGGCTATCTGTTTTCTGGTTATCCTGACCAGTACGTCGACGGCGCTGATGCTCGGCGCTACCTGTTTCCTGCTTATGTACATTGGGCGGGTGCCAGTAAAATACCTCGTCATCATGGTATGCGTCTGTGTGTTCTTTGGCGGTGTCGGGCTGTTTTTCGGGCAGCGGTTCGGTACAGCCAGCAATCGGATCAAGAATTTTACCAGCTCGGAAACGGTTGGTTTTCAGGTTAAGCAATCGTATATCGCCCTGGCCAACGGTGGGCTGACGGGGCAGGGGCCGGGCAATAGTCACCAGCGCAACATCCTGCCGTTTCCCTTCTCCGACTTTATTTTCGCCATCATCATCGAAGAGTACGGGCTGCTGTTCGGCGGTATTCCGGTCGTGCTGGCTTATCTATGGTTTCTCTGGCGAGGTATAAAAACCATCGACCAGACAACCCGGCCGTTTGGCGGGCTGCTTGCAGCCGGGTTAACCTTCAGCCTTGTTATCCAGGCGTTTGCCAGTATGTGCGTCGCGATCGGGCTGGCACCCGTAACGGGGCAGCCCCTGCCGCTGCTTAGTATGGGCGGCACATCGCTGGTCTTCACCGGACTTGCTTTCGGTATTGTGCTGAGTGTCAGTCGGGAGCAGGTCGATGAACGGGCAATCGTAGAAAAGAAATAAGGCTGCCAACGCGCCCGTCAGTAACCCAATAGAGTATGAATGTAATCATTAGCGGGGGTGGTACCGGAGGGCATATTTATCCCGCCATTGCCATTGCCAATGAGTTAAAAACCATCGACCCGACCACCAGACTGCTGTTTGTCGGTGCGGAAGGCAAGATGGAAATGGAGAAAGTCCCCCGCGCTGGCTACGAAATTATCGGCCTGCCGGTGGTGGGCATCCGGCGCGAGTTGACGCTGGCTAACCTGCTTTTCCCGATTAAACTGGGCCGTAGTCTGTTGAAGGCGCAGGAAATCGTGCGCGACTTCCGCCCCGATGTGGCGGTGGGTGTGGGTGGTTATGCCAGTGGCCCGCTGTTGCTGGCGGCATCGCTGAAAGGGGTACCGACGCTGATTCAGGAGCAAAACTCGTATGCCGGTCTGACCAATAAAGTACTGGCGCGCTGGGCAAAACGCATTTGTGTCGCTTACCCCGGCATGAGCACTTTTTTTCCGGCTGATAAAATCCGGCTGACCGGCAATCCGGTTCGTAGCGATATCCAACAGGCCGATAGTCAGGTAACCGCCGGTCGGCAGTTTTTCGGTCTGGATGCCAACCGACCAACGTTGCTGGTGATTGGTGGTAGTCAGGGCGCACGTACGATCAACGAAAGTATGGAAGCCGGACTAAGCCGGTTTGTGGAGGCAGGTGTGCAGGTTGTCTGGCAAACGGGAACTGGCTTCATCGATCGTGCCCGGCAGGCTGTTACTGCGCTGGGGTCACCGCTGATCCGGGCCTACGACTTCATTTACGAAATGGACAAAGCCTACGCTGTTGCCGATGCCGTGGTGTCGCGGGCGGGGGCGTTGTCGGTGTCGGAACTTGCGTTGGTGGGTCGGCCAGCGATTCTGGTGCCCTTTCCGCAGGCGTCGGAAGATCATCAGACCAAGAACGCCATGAGCCTGGTCGATCGGAAGGCGGCTCTACTGGTGCGTGATCAGGACGCCCGGCAACAGTTGGTTGGCGCGGCACTAGACCTGCTGGCTAACGAATCCCAGCGTAAACAGCTGAGCGCTGAATTGAAACAATTAGGAAAACCAAATGCCGCCCGCGACATCGCGGAGGAAGTACGCAAACTCGCGCAATGACTTTAGATCGTTTTCAGTACGTTTATTTTTTAGGTATTGGTGGTATTGGCATGAGCGCGCTGGCCCGTTGGTTTGGGGTCAATGGCTTCGTCGTTGCGGGCTACGACCGTACCCCCACCGCCCTGACCGATGCCCTACAGGCTGAAGGCATGGCAATTCACTTCACCGAAGAGGTCGAACAAATTCCGGCAATCTTCCGCGAGAACGCCGATAAAACGCTGGTCATCTATACGCCTGCCGTTCCCAAAACACACCCGGAATACATCTACCTGACCGAAAACGGATTTACACTGCAAAAGCGGTCGCAGGTGCTGGGCCTGATTGCCGGGCAGATGAACACGGTGGGTGTGGCCGGTACGCACGGCAAAACCACTACGTCGTCGATGGTGGCGCATATCCTGCGGGATGCGGGCGTTAACTGCGCGGCATTTCTGGGTGGTATCACCAACAACTACGGAACAAATTTTCTGCTCAACGAGCCCGCCGACGACCTGCGCTCGGTGGCCTGCGTAGTGGAGGCCGATGAGTTTGACCGCTCGTTTCTGACGCTGCACCCGCATTTGGCCATTGTCACCTCAACCGATGCTGACCACCTCGATATTTACGGCGCACATGATGCTGTGCTCGACTCGTTCGGTATGTACGTCAGTCAGATCGAACCAATCAGCGTGGGGGGCGGGCCATCGGAGCCGGGCGTGCTGTTCATGAAGAAGGGCCTGTCTCTCGCCGACAAGACGAGTGCCGAGGTGCGAACCTATTCGTTGAACGAAGGTGATTACCACGCGCAAAATCTGCGCATCGAAAACGCGACGTTTCGGTTTGACCTGGCTTACCCCGACGGTGTCATCACGGATATTCCGTTGCTGATACCCGGCTTTCACAACGTAGAAAATGCGATTGCCGCCGGGGCCGTTGCCTTGCAGCTGGGCGTTTCACCGGATGCCATCCGGCAGGCACTGAGTAGCTACCGGGGTGTGAAACGTCGGTTTGAATACGTACTCAAAACCGACCGGGCCGTACTGATTGACGACTATGCGCATCACCCAGCCGAAGTCGAAGCGTTTCTGAAGTCGGTGCGGGCGCTCTACCCGGATCGTGAGCTGACCGTTATTTTCCAGCCGCATCTGTTCAGCCGCACCCGCGATTTTGCCGAAGGCTTCGCTAATAGTCTGTCGCTGGCTGATAATGTACTGCTTCTGGATATTTATCCGGCCCGCGAGCTACCGATGGAAGGGGTAACATCAGAACTGATTTTTCGCGACATTCGGGCCAAAACGAAACGGCAGTGCTCCAAGGATGACGTATTGCGCATTATTTCATCTGAAAAGCCCACATTGCTGGTAACGGTGGGGGCAGGCGACGTCGATCAGTTGCTGCCGCAATTAAAAAGCCGTTTGGAAGACCAATAAATAAAAAAGTTGACAGATTGTCTTAGCTTGTACGGAGATGTTTTCTACCTTTAAATCAATCCGAACGTGGCTACTCACGGCTGGCGGGCTTTTTGGCCTGTTCGGCCTGATTGCGTTTACGGAAATCCGTCATGGGCAAAAACACGTTCGCGACGTGATTGTCCGGCTGAACCAGGCGGATGGAGAACACTTCTTAACCAATCGGGACGTAATGGCCTATCTGACGCGGGACGGCAACGATCCTATTCTGGGGAAAGCCTACACAGACGTTAACTTCCGGCAGCTCGAAACACGGCTCCGGCAGCACGGTCTGGTAAAAACCTGTCAGGTGTCCCGTGATCTCAATGGTGATCTGATCGTTAACGTCGAACCGCCCCGGCCATTAGCCCGGCTCGTCAGTCTGTCCGATGATGAAAGCCGTCGGGTGGGTGGGCAGTATGTGAGCGAAGAGGGGCGCTTTTTCCCGGTATCGATGAACTACACGGCGCGGGTACCGCTACTAAGCGGGGCCTACTTTGCCAGCAACCGTTCGCTGGCCAGTGAGCGGAACCGGCCGTTGCTGAACTTGCTGAAGCGAATTCAGCAGGACTCGTTCTGGCGCGCGCAGATCGTTGAGTTATCCGTCGATCGGGCGGGTGAGGTAACGATGTGGCCCCAGCTCGGACAGCAGCAGCTTGAACTGGGCGAACCGGTCAATCTGGATGTGAAGTTTCAAAAGCTGAAGTTATTTTATACGAATATTCTACCCGCAAAAGGCTGGGATGCTTACCACCGGGTGAATGTTCAGTACCGAAATCAAATAGTGTGCGAATGATGGCGACGAGCGTTGGAGAGAGTGTCGTAGTGGGTCTGGATATCGGCAGTACGAAAGTATGTGCCGTAGCCGGACGATTGGTACGCAACAATAAAAATCAGGAGACACTGGAAGTATTGGGCGTCGGTCGGACGCGTATGAATGATGGTGTTGCGAAAGGATCGGTTGTAAACGTCAACAACGCCGTTAGTGCCATTCATCAGGTCATCGACGAGGTAGCCAGTCAGATCAACATGCCGATCGACCGGGTAAACGTAAGTTTCAACGGGTCGCACGTGGTGTCGGTTAAGTCGACGGGTAATATCACCCGCTCATCAGCTGGCGACGAAATTCAGAAGGAAGATATCGATCACCTGCTGAACGATATGTACCGCACCGCTATTCCGGCCGATAAGGAAATTATCCACGTACTACCGATGGATTTTACGGTCGATAGTGAGGTGAACATCGATCAGCCCGTTGGGCGGAATGGGGTTAAGTTGGGCGCTGACTTTCAGATTATTACCGCTCAGGCTAATGCCGCCCGGAACGTGCGGAAGTGCGTTGTGCGCAATGAACTGACGCTCGATACAATGATGCTGTCGGTGCTGGCGTCGGGATTGTCGGTACTGACGGAAGAAGAGAAGTACGCAGGTGTTGCCCTGATCGATATCGGCGGAGGCACAACCCAAATGGCCATCTACTACCGCAATGTGCTGCGGCACGTAGCGGTGTTCCCGTGGGCGGGAAACAGCCTGACGTCTGATATTCAGCTTGGTTGCAAAATCATGCCCGAGCAGGCCGAACAGCTTAAGAAGAAATTTGGTAGTGCAGTACCCGCCGATTTCAACCTGAATCAGGTTGTGGCGGTGCCGGGATTGAGCAATAAAAAGCCCAAAGACGTACTAATCAAGAACGTCGCGATCATCATTGAAGATCGGCTTCGCGAAATTGCGGCTATGGTACAGGCCGAAATTCTGCGGTCGGGCTACGAAGGAAAGCTGCTGGGCGGACTGGTACTAACGGGCGGTACGGCCATGATTTCGGGTATAGAGCCGATCTTCGGCCGCGTAACCGGTGCCGAAGAGGTGCGTGTGGGCTACCCTGAACACCTGGAGCCCAACGGTCGGGCCGACCTCGTGGGTGATCCGGCCTACGCTACGGCGGTCGGGCTGGTGTGGGCGGGGTACAAAACGCTCGACCGGCGCATCTCATTTATCAGCGATCCCGTCCGGGCCAAGTACAACGAACGCCCCACTGTTGAGCGACGCCCGACACCGGAGCCAGTTGTTGAAAAACCCGAGCAAATGCTGCCACCCGAGCCCGAGCGGCCGCAGGGAGAGGGGTTCTTCGATCGGCTTTTGAAGACGCTGTTTCCACCGAAAGGCAGCCCTACCGATACCTACGAATAAAACTGGATGCTGAACAAGCACCGATTTTGCATAGTTTTTGTCCAACATACCTAAGACACTACAGAACCGCCACATGGTGACACAAGGCTATAGATTTGCAACGGAAGAAAAAAGCCAACACATCATTAAGGTGATTGGCGTCGGGGGCATGGGGGGAAATGCCGTCAAGCACATGTATGAGATGGGCATGAAAGACGTGGATTTCGCCGTGTGCAATACCGATCGTCAGGCATTGATGAGTAACCCCGTGGAGGATCGGTTGCAACTTGGCGATGGGCTGGGCGCTGGTACAGAAGCAAAGGCCGGTGAGGAAGCGGCCCGCGCCAATATCGAAGAAATTCGCAAGATGCTGGCATCACCGACCCGGATGGTCTTTATCACGGCCGGTATGGGTGGTGGTACGGGCACCGGTGCGGCTCCGGTCGTTGCTGAAATAGCCAAAGAAATGGGTATGCTGACGGTCGCTGTCGTAACGGCACCGTACTGGTACGAAGGCGTCGAGAAAAAAGAACAGGCGCTGGAGGGTATCGAAAAGCTTAAGAAGAGCTGTGATACGGTACTCGTTGTGCTGAACGATAAACTATCGGAGTTGTACAGTAACCTGACTTGGCGTCAGGCGTACGCGCACGCCGACGATGTACTGGCCAATGCCGTAAAAAGTATCGCCGAAATCATCACGACGCAGGGCGACATCAACTCGGACTTTGCCGACGTCAAGAAAGTACTTGAGCGCGCTGGTCAGTCGGTGATGGGATCGGCGGAAGCATCCGGCGAAGACCGGGCCGTAAAAGCAATCGAAGCGGCTCTGAACTCGCCCCTGCTCAACGACCACGATATTCGGGGAGCGCAGCGCCTGCTGCTCACGATTTCGTCGAGCGAAGAAAATTCGATGTTCGTCTGGGAGCAAACGGCCATCAACCAGCACGTTTCCGACCGGATTCAGGCGCAGGCCCGAATGATGAAAGTGGGTGCTATCACCGACAATTCACTGGGCGATAAACTGCGGGTTACGATTATTGCCGCTGGTTTCGGGCCAACGACTGACCTGGGTGAAATTCTGAAAGGAACGCCCGGCGACCTGCGCGATCCCGAGCCGGAAGTGGCAATCGTGGAAGAGGAGCCGCTTGTGGAAGAGCCGACGGCCGAAGCAGAAGAAGAGTCGACCGTCGAAGAAAAACGGGAGCCGGTTAGTGTGTACGATGATGAGCCCGAGCCGGTATCGCTGCGTGGGAGCCGTGATCGGGTACCAACCGACCGTACTGGCGACTCGCTCGGCGTGGGTGAAAGTAACAAGCATCTGCTTTCCGATGATGGCCGGCACTCAATTTCGGAGGAACCCGCTGATCGATCAGACGATGCCGAACTGATTCGTAAGACCATTGAAGCCTTCATGCGGGGACCGGTGATGGACATGGAACGGCCTACTTTCGAGCGTAATCATCACATTCTGTACGAAAGACCGTCGCTGCCCGACGACGAGTTTGTCAGATCAAATCTGAACAGCGTCCGGCACGATTAACAGCCGCAGTAGATATGCCAAAAGGGGCTTCCGGTCAGGAAGCCCCTTTTTTGATTGTCAGCATCAGGTTATCGGTAGATCAACAGCTTGTGGGCTTGGGCTTGCCAAACCGGTCGGGATTCTTTGTACCTTTGTCGCTTATTTATGCTGACCGCCTGTAGCGAGTCTGTTAACTGTTACTGTTGCTATGTCCTGGTTCGTCCGAAAAGATAAAGGAATTCAAACCCCCACCGAACTGAAACGGGAAGCCCCCGACGGGTTGTGGTACCAGTGCCCAAACTGCAAAAAAGCCATGCAGACGCGGGAGCACAAACTCAACGCGTATACCTGCATTCACTGCAACTACCACGAGAAAGTTGGGTCGGAAGCGTATTTCTCCATCCTGTTCGACGATAATGACTTCGTTGAACTCGATGCGACGATGATATCGGGTGATCCGCTCAATTTCGTCGACACGAAAGCCTACCCCGACCGTATCCGGGCAACGATCGCCAAGACAGGCCTGCGCGACGCCGTTCGGACGGCCTACGGACCGATGAATGGCGAAATCGTGACAATGGCTGTGATGGACTTTTCGTTTATCGGCGGGTCAATGGGGTCGGTCGTTGGGGAAAAGATAGCCCGCGCCATCGACCAGGCTATTAAAAACCGGACACCTTTTCTGATGATATCCCGGTCAGGCGGAGCCCGGATGATGGAAGCGGGTTTTTCGTTGATGCAAATGGCAAAGACGTCGGCCAAACTGGCGCTGCTGTCGAACGAAAAACTGCCTTACGTGTCGCTGCTGACCGACCCGACAACGGGTGGCGTTACGGCGTCGTATGCCATGCTGGGCGACTTCAACATCGCGGAACCTGAGGCACTAATTGGCTTTGCTGGGCCACGGGTTATCCGCGAAACCATCGGTAAAGATCTGCCCAAAGGCTTTCAGAGCGCTGAATTTGTGCTTGAACATGGATTTCTGGATTTCATCGTCGACCGCAAAGACCTGAAAGACCGGCTATCGACGCTGTTCAGCATGCTGAAATAAAAAGAAGATCGAATAGATAAAGGCCGGGCAACCGGCCTTTACTTTTTAACAACTTTCTCCATCAGAATACGACCGGCTATCTCGGCCCGGATCAGGTAGGTACCGGCTGACAGACTTCCCATGCCGATAACCTGCTCGTGCCGACGAACGGCGGTGCGGGAGCCAAGTCGGTGTATTTGCCGCCCACTGGTGTCGAACAGCTGCACAACCATGACGGATGGGGTGTTGCTCTGCACGACCACCTGCAAATTTTCTTCGACTGGATTGGGAAACACGCTGAGCTGCATGGATGCGTCGCGCAGTTCTTCCACCGCTGTTACGATGCCAGCCGTCGAAGCCGGTTCGTAGGCCGGGATGGTAACGGGCGTACCCGGCTGATCGACGGCAAACAGCGAAATCTCCTCCAGGGTCTGACTGATATTGATGCCGTTCCGGTATTCATTGATGTAAACGGCAATATCGTACTGCCCCTGCCGTGTGGGCGCGTTCCAGATCAGTTCGCCGGTGCGGCCATTCAGCACAAAAGTGCCTTGCTGAGTAACCTCGTTGGGAAAGAGATAACCACTGAGTATCGAACTGCTGCAACCGCCCGGAGTCACTGCGGTGAGGGGGCGGGTCAGTGAATACACCAGACTGTCGCCGTCGGCATCGGTGGCACGCAGGGAAATGACGGCCCGCTGATTGACGCCCACGCGAATGCCGCCGACCGGACTGGCGGCTACGGGTGTCTGATTGGTAAACGCGTTACTGATGATGAACGTGGTCGTCAATGCCAATAGGCTTGTAATTGACGATGGAATATTGAGCAGTCCCGAGCGATTCGTCAGCACCACGGTGGGCGTGTACGTGCCAGCACCGGGATACGTGTATGTCGTTTCAAAAAGCAGCGCCGTAGCAAGTCCGTCCGGGGCGGTTGTCGACTGACTCTTCCGATTGACTACCTGCGTCGTACCGTCGCCCAGGCAGAGCGACAACGACACCAGCTCGCGCGTTGCTACTGCCTGCGGATCAGCAAAAACTATCGTTGATATCGTGTACGTAAGCGCCTGACCGGGAACAGGCGCAACGCGAATATAACCGCCCGACAGGTGAGAGGCCTGCGCCTGAAAGCCTGCGAGCAACAAGAGAAGGTAAAGGCTATTCTTCACGAACTGGTGTACGGATTGGGTAACTCTACCTGAATAACTCGACTTAGGTTACCTTCGTATACGGCTGCTGGAATAGTTCGTAAGCGGTATTTTCTTGTACTTTAGGGTATGCTATACACGGCTCAACAAACGACTGATTTGCCCGAAACGGGCTTCCATTACCTGCTTACGTCCTTCAGTGGGCACGTCCTGACGATTACGCTGAACCGACCAGAAAAAAAGAATGCCCTGCACCCGCCCATGCTGGCTGAGATAGCGTTTGCCCTGACTCACGCGCAGCACAATCCGGCTGTCTGGCTGATTGTGCTGGCAGCAGCGGGGGATACGTTCTGCGCGGGCATGGATTTGAAAAGCCTGGCGACCGGCTCCAGCGAAACACCCGCTGTGCCCGAGCCCAGCGGCCCCGTTCGGCTGGGCGAACTGATGCAGCAACTTGACAAGCCAACGATTGCGCGGGTGCAGGGGGGCGTGTATGCCGGTGGCTTTCTGCTGGTGGCGGGTTGTACATATGCTGTCGCAGCCGAATCGGCGGTGTTTAGTTTGCCCGAAGTAAAACGGGGGCTGTTTCCGTTTCAGGTGCTCGCGCTACTGCTCGATCTTATGCCCGCCCGCAAAGCACTCGACCTTTGTCTGCGCGCACATACGCTCTCGGCCGCTGATGCCCAGACGATCGGATTAATAACCGATGTCGCGCCCCCGGACCAACTGGAAACAGCTGTTAATCAATTAGTAAACGAGTTGACGCAGTTTTCGCCAACGGCTATGCAGTTCGGCCTACGGGCGCGACGGCAGTTAAAAAGCCTGCCGTCGGAGCAACAGCAGGCCTATCTGTATGAGCAGTTTGTGCAGCTTCAGCAAACACCCGATGCGCAGGAAGGCATGGCGGCTTTTCTGGAAAAACGCCCACCAGTATGGTCGGGCGACGACTCAACGTTTCGGTAGATCGGGGCAATTCTCGGCTCGTCGGGTGTCGATGATGCCCTGAATCTGCCACGTGCCGTCTAGTTTGACAAGCGTAAAGGCGTTGACCCCGCAATGATCTTTCTGTCCCTGCCGATAGAAAACGTAGGGTGTCCAGGCGGTAGCCAGTTCGCCGTCGATTTTGATATCCATACTGGCCAGCCGCTCGTCGAGTAGCCCTGGTTTGGCCATACCAACACGACTGATAAAACTGCTGATTGGTGAATCGCTTATGCTGATGGTGCCCTGTTTATTCACGACCGTTTGCAGCCGGGCGTTGGGCGTGAAAACCGGTTTCAGCATCGCCGAGTCGGCTTTGATCATACCATCAAATAACTTGTTGATGGTGCCTCTAACCGCCGTTTCTTCGGTCGATTGAGCAAGCGCCGGCCCTGTAAACAGCAGGACTAATACGAATGGAGTAACTCTCATTGTGTGTTTCTGGATTGATTGCCCCGGTCGCGGAAGGCACGAATAACAACGATCAATATAGCCACGATGGGCAGGACCACTATCGTTGCTGCCAGTAAGATAAGTAGATATTCCTGCCCGCGCAGACCGAATAAGCCATACATAACGACCGCGAGGGCTGATGGAGCAGCGAGCAAGATAACTGAACAAAAACAAGTTCCAACCTTTACACCCTCGTTTGGTTGGGCTGCCCCGCTTCCTTCGGGACGTGCTCCCTGTCCCCCGCCAACGACCCCGCGCGAAGCGGACAACAACGCACCCATCCGCTTTTCAGACCCGCGCGAAGCCTCACGCTACGTTTCAGAGTCGCCATTCCACTACGTCTCTCGTGTCGACCGTAACCTTTTCCGCTTCCTTTTCGGAGCGTTTCTCGTGTCGCACCCAACCCAAAAAAGCGTCCCAACTCCGGCGATTCTCGTGTCGACCGAAAGCCGCCTAACCAGCCAAACAGCTTGATTTGGGGACGCGCTGACTGTCGCACGAAAGCCGACAAACGAGCACTACATTTTGGCCGATGCACCCAACGCCCGCGAGGGCTGATGGTGCAGCACGCTACTCAAAACTACGAACGTAACATCAACCTTTACACCCTCATTTGGTTGGGCTGCCCGCTTTCCCACGGGACATGCTCCCTGTCACCCGACAAGCCGCCCATGCGGAGCGATATACTATGTACCTATAATAGTTTTATCAAATCTAAATTTACTTGCCTCTAGGTAGTTAGAATCCAAATCAACGCTTATCCATTGTCTATTCAATCGTTCTGCTACAGCACCTGTTGTATTTGAGCCAGCAAAAGGGTCCAATACAGTATCGCTTTCTTCAGTGAGAAGTTTTATGAAAAATTCAGGCAATGCTGCCGGAAAACGAGCTGGATGAATTTTAATGCCGTTTTCTTTACATTTCTTTGTGTAAATATCGTTGGCAGAATTATTCCCAAAACGCATCATACTATCAATAGTATTCTCCTCAAAAGTTTCATCTATTACGTTCGATGGAATTGAGCCGCCGGCATCAACCTTAGTAAAGCTTTCATTAATATTATGCCCAGACGGTCTACTAGTTTTATTAAGCCCCTTCTTATTAAGACGTAGCATGTCAGCGCTGTATGGACGAAGTACATTACGGTTGTTGGCTTTGGGTGACGTCGTTTTACTTAACCAGAACACATTTTCGACCGAATCTTTAACCCGGATACGGCGAACTGTTACCCACTCGGCGGGAACAGGCATTTTAGCTGGATTGTACCAAAATAACTCTTGAGCTAATTTGAAGCCAATTGTTTCAACAAGCTCAATAAGAAGTTTGTAATGGTAAAGGGATCTAGTCGGTTCTCCTTTATTGAAACTGCCACCTATATTCAAGACAAAGCTACCGTCGTTGGTCAGTATACGTTTGATTTCTTTTGCGAATTCTAAAAACCAGTCCACATACTCTGCTTTGCTGACATTACCGTATTCCTTTTTAAAATGCAGTGCATACGGCGGTGACGTAATGACTAGATTTATCGACTCTGAAGGCAGTGCCTTCATTAAGTCCAATGAATCAGCTAAATACGCTTTCCCAAAATTGGTTTCATAAAGAGATTTATATCCCTCAATATCAGCAAGTCCCGTCGGGGCATTGAAAGTCAATTCTTGTTGCAAAGCTGAGTTTATTTGAAATGTGAGAATACAAAGATAAGTTTATGTCCTTTTGGTACGCAAAGATATAGAAATAGGTTGACAATGTCAACCTATTTATTCCCGTATGGAACAAAACTCTAAAATTGACGAATGGATAACGCAGGCAGAAGCTGCTCGAATCAGAGGAGTTTCAAGGCAGTCAATTAATAAACTAGTAAAAGCTGGCAGACTTGACACATTTACAATTGGGGGTTCAGTTTTTGTAAACAGCAAGCAAATCGCACACTTTCAGCCTTCTCCTAAAGGGCGAAAAAAAGCATTAGATCATGAATGAAAATTTACATATCCAAAATTTCTTACAAACACTTTCTGAAGAAGGAAAAAGGGTATTATTTGAACAGCTTAAAATTGAAATAGGCATTCACCCACTAGAAAGTGAGATTGGTTTAAGTGGAGATGCTGTACTGTCTGCTATTCAAAAAATGAGAGCAGAAGCACCACTAACTTGGAGAATGCTAAGAGGTGTTTTAGCCGAGACCACATATGGTGTCAATGTTCTTACCAAAATTGTTGGATGGTCAGATATTACGCCTGTTGGTGATTTGCCATATGACTATTTAATCACTAATGGCACTGTTAATATTCGAATCCATATAAAATTGCAGCGGAGTAAAGATTTTGTTGCAATGACTGCTAATCAAGCGAGAAAAGGCTTTAGAAATGATATGTATGTTGTTGAAACCCAAAAAACTAGAGGTGGGAAAGATGAATTGGGAAGTGATACTAGACCATATAGGTTTAATGAGTTTGACATTTTAGCAGTTTGTATGCAGCCTTCTACTGGTAAATGGGATGATTACATGTACTCACTCGATAAATGGTTGATTCCTGACCCAAAAAACTCCAACCTTTTGTTGAAATTTCAACCCGTTGCAATGATTCCTAATAACGATTGGACTGATTCACTTGAAACAGCAATTAGCTGGTTTATGGAAGCCAATGCACAACCGAAAACAATTGCATGGAGTTACTTGCCCTAGTAAGCCGAACCTGTCGAGCGCACTTTCAACACCTGTCGCCAGTCAAACTCACTTTTTTGGGGTAACTGTCGAACGCTACGTAGTAAATCCATTTTTAGGCTCCCTTAACGGGCCATTTTTCGTGTCGACTGAAGCCGATCAACGAGCTACAATTAGCCAAACCGGGGCGTTTCCTTTGTCGCGAGAGAAGCTGAAATGCAAACCTAAAGTCGACCTGTCGAGTCGTGCGACCTGTCGCCCGGAAGCCCGAATTTGAAGCACTGGCTGTTGTGTCCACCCAACCTGACTTTTTACGCAAACAGGGCCGGTCGTATCAACAACCGGCCCTGTTTGGTGCATGATTGATTCAGGACTAAATGTATTGATTTACAATCATTTCGTACAGTTCCTGCTTGCCGCTGATCTGCTTTGGTTCGCCGTTGGTCATAGCGTAGTTGCGCAGGTCTTCCAGCGTCAGTTCACCTTTTTCAAAGCGAGCACCTTCCGCAGAATCGTAGCTGGCGTAGCGTTCAGCGCGCAGCTTTTTATACGACGATTTTTCCAGGATCGCTTCGGCAGCGATGGCCGCGCGGGCAAACGTATCCATACCGCCGATGTGGGCGATAAAGATGTCTTCCAGATCGGTCGAGTTACGCCGGGTCTTGGCGTCGAAGTTTACACCACCCGATTTAAAACCACCCGCTTCCAGAATGACCAGCATAGCTTCGGTCAGTTCGTACACGTCGACGGGGAACTGGTCGGTATCCCAGCCGTTTTGGTAGTCGCCCCGGTTGGCGTCGATACTACCCAGCATGTTGTTGTCGACGGCTACCTGAAGCTCGTGAGCAAACGTGTGGTTTGCCAGCGTAGCGTGGTTGGTTTCCAGGTTGAGTTCGAAATCATCCTGCAAGCCAAACTTGTTGAGGAAGCCAACAACCGTAGCTGCGTCGAAATCGTACTGGTGCTTGGTAGGCTCCATCGGCTTTGGCTCGATGTAGAATGCACCTTTGAAGCCTTGCTTGCGGGCGTAATCGCGGCTCATTTGCAGGAAACGGCCCAGGTGCTCCTGTTCGCGCTTCATGTTGGTGTTCAGCAGCGACATGTAGCCCTCGCGGCCTCCCCAGAACGTGTAGCCCGCGCCACCCAGCTCAATCGTAGCGTCGATGGCGTTTTTCACCTGCCAGCCGCCGTGAGCCAGTACGTGAAAATCAGGGTTGGTGCTGGCACCGTTCATGTACCGCTCGTGCGAGAACAGGTTAGCCGTGCCCCACAGTAGTTTCACACCGCTGGCTGCTTGCTTTTGCTTAGCGTAATCGACGATGGCGCGGAAGTTCTTCTCGAACTCGCTGTTCGAGTTGCCTTCGGGTGCTACGTCGATGTCGTGGAAGCAATAGAACTCCATGCCCATCTTGGTGATGAACTCGAAAGCCGCATCCATTTTCTGGTGCGCAGCCCCCAGTGGGTCGTTGCCAGCCATGGCGTCCCACGGGAAGTGTTTAACGCCTGGTCCGAACGGGTCATTACCTGTGCCGCAGAAGGTGTGCCAGTACGCTACCGCAAACCGGAACAGGTCCTTCATGGGTTTACCCAGAATCGTACGACTGGGATCGTAAAACTTAAATGCCAGCGGATTATCGGATTCGCGGCCTTCGTAAGCGATCGGCTTCTCGACAAACGGGAAATAGGCTTTGTCGCCTAGTGTTAAGGTCAAAGACATACGGATAAAAAATTGGTACAAACAAATAAGGTATCAAAGGTCAGCATCCTTTGATACCTTTTCTACTACCATAAGAGCAGAAACCACCTTTTTTTTACCTACTGGATTGGGAGTCTGATAAAGAAACCGTCCGGTTTCTTAAACGGGATGGGAACCGTGTAGCTACCCGAGTATTCATCACTCTCATACTCGTGCAGCGCAACGCCTGTTAACTGGCTGGCGGGCATGACCCGTATGTCGGATGCCCAGAATTTGGTGTCGATGTGAAATTCAGTCTTGAAATCCTTATCTGTCGACAACGTCAGGTAGTTACGGAATTGCAGGGGCGACTGATCGGGCTGATACGTATACACGTCGACGGGAACCGGTTTTTTACGGCCTATGGTTTTGGAAGCTTCCTCAATAATTTCCGGCTGGCCCGGTAGCCGTATGGAGCCGTTTGGATAGACCACAAACTGCCGCTTCTCCAGTTGCGTACCGGGCGGGATAAACCCAACGGCATCATCTTTAGAAATAACCCCGTTGATCGAGCCAACCGTGTATCGACCATGCCAGCTACTGACCGACGATGTGCCGAGATTAACATCAGCGACGTCGTACCAGTAATCCAGCTTTTCCTTTCCGATAATAAACGACGACCGCTTCCAGTCGACATATAGCGGGCGGTTCAGCTTATTGACCAGCAGAATATGCATCTGTCCGCGCTCCTCCGTAAAACTATAGCGCAGGGTTAGCGTATCGGTGTCCATGACCAGGCCCTGATCAGCAACAGGCCGGAGATTTGTACCACGCAGCGTAACGAGCTGTGCCTTGGGCGAACAGGCGGTAACCAGCAGGCCAGCTATCAACAGGGTGATTATCGTTTTCATGTGTAATTCGATCAGGTGGAGTACCGCTTGATACCAACGGTATCGGCAGGTAATTACTGCCGTCTTACGCGTATCGCGTCGATTTATCTTGTTAAAAAACTATAAATATCGTTGCACATATGATGCCTAAATAGGCATGTTCGACATGAAAAAAGCTCCATTTATTCGTTTTTAAATCGAAAATATGGCAGATCGAAGCATTATGTAGCATTTATCGGCTAAAAAGATACCTGAGTAATCGGTCCAGTTTTTTTCGACGTATATTGGGGTTGGCTTCGGCCACTTAGATAGGTTATCGAGTTCCCCACCCGTCAGTTGACAGGTGGGGACTTTTATGTTCAGCGGGTAAAATACGCGGTTTTCGTGGGCTGTGTTTTGCCCGGCGACTGCATTTACCAGACGGTAGGCATTTACCGTTTCAAAATCGTTTCCAATGTTTCCTGCCAGTTGCCGTACGCGTCACGATACGCTTGTTGCGCCCGCATATCTGGCTCGATGGTTTTGGTAACTGTCAGGCCGGTGAAGGCTTCGGCAGCGCTTTTATAGTAGCCAAGGCCAAGCCCGGCCCCGCGTGCCGCTCCCTGCGCACCGTCGGTATTGTACAATTCGATTACGGCTCCCGTCAGGTTGGCCAGTGTGTCGCGGAACAGGGGGCTGAGGAACATGTTGGCTTCGCCAGCCCGAACTGTCTGAATGCCAACGCCAACCGATTCCATGACCTTGATGCCGTAGTAGAGCGCAAATACGATGCCTTCCTGCGCCGACCGGATCATGTGGGGCAGGCCGTGCCGGTTGAATTGCAACCCCTGAAACGAAGCGCCCAGATCGACGTTCTCCAGCACGCGCTCGGCCCCATTGCCAAACGGCAGGCAAACCAGCCC
This sequence comes from Spirosoma rhododendri, assembly GCF_012849055.1. Classification (NCBI taxonomy): domain Bacteria; kingdom Pseudomonadati; phylum Bacteroidota; class Cytophagia; order Cytophagales; family Cytophagaceae; genus Spirosoma; species Spirosoma rhododendri. The sequence continues at coordinate 2,235,174 of NZ_CP051677.1, forward strand.
GTCGGCCCCGACCGGCGCTTCGTGGGCCAGGTCGTTCATCTCGTTGTAGCTGATCGACCGGCGCAACACCTGATTCCGCAGCCAGCTGTTCAGACTACCCGTACCGTTGACGCACAGCAGCACGCCATACCGCGGGGCTTCGGCCGTGTGGCTAACGTGCAAGAACGTGTTCACCCGCGACTGTGGATCGTACTTGGCCTGATCGCTGACGCCGTACACCACCCCCGACGTACCGGCGGTAGCGGCAATCTGACCCGGCTCCAGCACATTCAGCGACAGGGCATTGTTGGGTTGATCGCCCGCGCGGTAGGTAACCGGTGTTCCGGCCGACAGGCCCAGCTCGGCGGCTGCGGCTGCCGATAGCTGACCCTGTTCGGCAAAGGTCGGGCGTAGGGTAGGCATCAGCCCGGCGTCGAAACCGAAATGGTCGAAGAGGAACTGAGCCGGCTGATCGGCCTGAAAATCCCAGAGTGTACCTTCCGAGAGGCCCGATGCGGTTGTCACGACCTCACCGGTCATGCGGGCCGCCAGGTAATCGCCCGGCAGCATAAAGTGCGCAACACGGGCGTAGGTGTCGGGTTCGTTGGCTTTCACCCAGGCCAGCTTGGCGGCTGTGAAATTGCCGGGGGAGTTCAACAGGTGCTTGAGTACCCGATCATGGCCCAGCGCGTCGAACGCTTTGCTGCCGTACGGAGCGGCCCGGCTGTCGCACCAGATAATCGACGGGCGCAGGACGTTCATGTCCCGATCGACTACGACCAGTCCGTGCATCTGGTAAGAAATACCAATCGCTTTTACGTCATCGGAGCGAATGCCGGCTTTTGTCAGTACGGCCTTGCTGGCGTTGCACGCGTTTTGCCACCAGTTGTCGGGATGTTGCTCGGCGAAACCCGGCTGGGGTGCGTCGATCGCCATTTCCGTTTCGGGGAAAAACGCCGATGCTACGGCCTTTCCGCTATCGGCTTCCACCAGACACGCTTTTACGGACGAACTACCTAAATCGAAGCCAAGAAAATACATGCGAAAAATAAAGTATAAGACGTGATATGATTGGTAACGAACTTGCTGATACCCATTTGGGACAATACTATTCCGCAAAGAAAACCGTGTTGGCGCATATACTCAACCCACCCGGTCGTTTTCGGAATTCGACCCCGCTTTTTGTTTCTTTACAGGAAATTTCAAAGGGCGAAAGAGCGAAAGACAGAAAGGGCAATTATGCTGGCTGGTTGCTCTTGCGCTCTTTACCACTTTCGCTCATTAGGTATGTCTCCAGTCCTGGATCTTTCGATTGATGAACTTTTTACGCAGTTTGATTCCTTACGGGTGCTTATCGTTGGCGACGTTATGCTGGATTCGTACGTGTGGGGCCGCGTAGAGCGGATTTCTCCGGAGGCACCCGTACCCGTTGTCAACGTCGACCGGCGCGAACTGCGACTGGGCGGAGCGGGCAACGTACTACTGAACGTGCAGGCGCTGGGCGCCGAAGCCATCATCTGCTCGGTAATCGGGACCGACGCGCCGGGCGATCAGCTGGAGCATGAACTGTGCGACCGGGGGCTGAACTGCGACGGGCTGATCCGTAGCCACGACCGTATCACGACCATAAAGGAACGCATCATTGCCGGTTCGCAACAGGTTGTCCGGGTCGACACCGAAACCGATCGATACATTACGACTGACGAACGGGCACAGCTTGTTGCGAAAGCGAAAGAACTGATTCCAACTTGCCACGTCGTTATTTTTGAGGATTACGACAAAGGCGTACTGAGCAAAGAAGCGATCGCCGAGATCACCGATTTTGCCAACGAGCAACGGATACCAACGGTGGTCGATCCGAAGAAGCGCAACTTCCTGTCGTATCAGAACACAACCCTATTCAAGCCGAACCTGAAAGAATTACGTGAGGGGTTGAAACTCGATTTCGACGTCGACAACGCCGGCGAATTTCAATCGGCGGTCGATCAGCTGAAGCAGCAGCTAAACGTGTCGGGTGCGCTGATTACCCTCTCGGAGCGGGGCGTGTTCATCGATTTCAACGAACAAAAACTAAAGTTACCCGCCCACGTCCGGCAGATCGCCGACGTATCGGGCGCGGGCGATACGGTCATTAGCATTGCCGCCTGCTGCGTTGCCCTGCGTCAGTCGCCTGCCGTGATTGCCGGCCTGTCGAACCTCGGCGGGGGGCTGGTCTGCGAATCAGTAGGCGTCGTGCCCATCAATAAAGCGCAGTTAAAGCAGGAAGCCATCGAAGCCGGTTTGCTGGCTAATTCGTAGTTGATAAACAGACAAAGGGCGCACCAAGATGGTGCGCCCTTTGTCTGTTTAGCGGGTCGACAATTCTTTCACAGCGTCGACAAAGCAGCGTGCCTTGTCAGGGTCGGTATCGGGGTAAATGCCGTGGCCGAGGTTGGCGATGTAGTGCTGATGGCCGAAGGCGTCGAGCATGTGTTTGACCTCCCGTTTGATCTGCGCAAAATCAGCGTATAGCACGCAGGGGTCGAGGTTACCCTGCAACACTTTGTTTGGCACCAGTTCGCGCGATTCGGTGGGGTCCATGTTCCAGTCGAGACCAACGACCTGACAGTCGAGCTGCCCGATTTCGTGCCGGGCGAAGAACGCGCCTTTGGCAAAAACCGTAACTGGTACATCGGTGATGGCGTCGCAGATCTGCTTGATGTACGGCAGCGAGAATTGCCGGTACTGCTCAGGCGACAGGATACCCGCCCACGAATCGAATAGCTGAATCAGGTCGGCTCCGGCCAGCACCTGCGCTTTCAGGTACGAAATCGTGCTGTCGGTGATTTTTTGCAGCAGCGTATGCGCGAAAGCCGCGTCGGTATACAGCAGTTTTTTAGCAACCGAGAACGTTTTTGAGCCTTTGCCTTCGGTCATGTAACAGAAGATCGTGAACGGCGCACCGGCAAAGCCAATCAGCGGTACCCGGCCATTCAGTTCTTTCTTCGTCAGCCGGATGGCATCCAGCACATAGCCCAGATCGGTTTCGGCATCGGCGACGCGCAACTGCCCCAGATCAACACTCGACCGAACCGTTTTCGGAAACACCGGCCCCCGGCTCTCGATCATTTCGTAGGGCAGTCCCATTGCTTCGGGCACCACCAGAATATCGGAGAAGATAATAGCCGCGTCGACGTCGAAGGCATCGATAGGCTGAATGGTCACTTCAGCGGCTAGTTCGGGCGTTTTCGCCAGCGTAATAAAACTACCTGCCTGCTCGCGAACGGCCCGGTACTGCGACAACACCCGACCTGCCTGCCGCATCATCCAGACCGGCACTCGTTCGTTCAGCTCGCCCCGCGCTGTGCGAAGCAGCAAATCATTTTGTAACGTCATGCCGCAAAGATACGCCGGCTAAACAGTTCTACCGTTTATTCGACTAGCTGCGCCATCGTTTCGCACAAAAAATGGTCTGGGATTTTCTAATTCTTCAAAAATTAGAAAATCCCAGACCATTTTTTACCGACCTGTTTGCGACAAGCGCCTATTCACCAAACAGCTGGCTCCACATGCCTTTGGCCTTTTCTTTGGCTTCTTCGATCTTGCGTGCGGCTTCGGCCTTCAGCTCGTCGAGCTTTACCTGAGCCGCATCGAGTTGAACGGCAGCTTCGGCCCGCACCTCGTCAAACTTGTCTTCAGCAGCATCCGACAGCGCGTCGGCTTTTTCGGCCGCAGTCGAGAAGGCTGTTTCGGCCTGCGCCTGCAAGTCGGTAATGGCCTGGGCAGTGCTGGCTTTGGCTTCTTCGAAATGCTGGGTTGCGCTTGCTTTCAGCCCGTCGATATCGATGTCTTTGCCAACTTCCTGCGCTTTGGCTACGAGCTGATCGCGGAGTTCGTCGAGTTGGGTAGCGGCCGTATCGAGGTGCTGGCTGGCTTCGGCTTTAAACGATTCAAATTTTTGGGCAGCCGCGTCTTTAGCGGCCATCATCTGCTTTTCAGCGGTTTGTTTGGTGATTTCCATTGTCGTGTACGTGGGATTTAACGACCGAAAAATGGATAGAAACCAGCCAAAAACAAATACCGGCTGTGCTAGCGGTCTGAAATTAGGTTAACCGGCGTATTATCAGGCTGTTGATCAGATCAAACAGGCCCGGTGGTTTGAGCGTACGCCAGTTTTCGATTTCGTCAAGCGTACCGCCGTAGTTGATATAGTAATCGAGGTGGTACTTCTTCCACTCGCGCTCCACAAAATCGGGGATGCGGACGGCGGCTATCCAGCCATCTTCTACTTCGTCGAACCACTCCTCGTAGTAGGAATCGTCGGAGCCGTGAAAATTGAGCAGGTTTTCACCGATCAGAATAAAGTACTTGACGCCTTCGCGGATCAGTGGCTCAATCACTTCCCGCTTCAGATACATCACATCGTTATGAAGCGTGTCGTTCCATTCGCCAAACAGTTCGATGACCACAAACTGCCGGTCGTAATTGGCAAATAGAATTTTACAGTAGAGCGTTTCCGAGCCAATTTCGTCCCAGAGCGGGTGAATATAGTAGCCGTAAATGTCGTGTTCATACTGCTGCATGTTGTACTCCCGCTGGTGAAACGGAGAGCGGTCGTCATCGGCAGCTGAGTAATATTTTTCCCAGCCGTAGAAGGGTTCGATATCCTGCATAGAAAGCAAAACCGAAAGAAACGTGTGGTGATCGGTTTCACAGGAATAACGTATGGATTTGGCTGTTTGTTGACCCGGATTCGTAGTATGTTTACCCGATGAAGACGGTTCCAAAAACGATTTTGATTACGGGAGCATCGACCGGGATTGGCTACGGCGCTGCCCGGCAGTTTGCGCAAAAGGGGTACACGGTTTTTGCCGGAGTCCGGACGACTGCCGATGCCGACCGGCTCCGCGCCGAACTCGGCCCCAATGTAGAGCCGGTACTCCTCGACGTAACCAACGCAACAACGATTGAAGCCGTGGCGCGACAGCTTACCAACCGGCTGGCTGGCAGTGGGCTGGGTGGATTGATAAACAACGCGGGCATTGCCATCGGTGGCCCGTTGCAGGAGCAGCCCATAGACGTGATTCAGCACCATTTCGACGTCAACGTGCTGGGCGTGCTGCGAGTGACACAGGCGTTTTTACCCCTGCTGGGTGCCCGCGCCGACCATCCGGTGGCACCCGGCCGGATTCAGATGATTAGCTCCGTCAACGGGCAGGTGGCTATCCCGTTTATGGGCGCCTACGTGGGTTCGAAGCACGCGCTGGAGGGAATCTCGCACAGCCTGCGCCGGGAGTTGCAATTGTTTGGTGTGCAGGTAGTTATTGTAGGGCCGGGGGCTGTTAAAACGCCAATCTGGGGTAAGGGGACCAATATCGACCGGTATCGGGACAGCCTGTATTTTCCGGCGATGCAGTGGTTTGCCAAACAGGTCAAACAATCCGAAGAAAACGGACTGACGATCGACTATCTGGGAGAGCGTCTTGTCCAGATTCACGAAGCGTCCCGCCCGCGTATTCGGTATGCGATTGTGCCGAAGCCGATTAGTGGCTGGTTCATTCCCCGCCTGCCGCATCGCCTGTTCGACCGGATTATTAGTCAGTTAAGTGGGTTGCGGAAGGGTATAAATAAGTAGTCGGTCGCCTGTGTACCACAAGCGACCGACTTAGTATGTGCTAAACACATTATGCCTGCGAGGCCGCGTGAAGCTTACCCGCCAGGTCCTGCAACGCCGTCGCCAGCGCCTGCAACCGGGTAACCATATCGCCCTCGGAACCAACGTTCGCACTGAACGTCGTGACCTGACTGGCTAGGTCATTCAGCAGCGGTTCCAGGTCCGCGGGGCTGGCATTTGGTTCGGCAATCGTTGCCCGCAACGCAGTCAGCGACTGCGTCAGTTCGCCCGTATTGATACCCTCGCCCAGCACATCGGTCCAGCGGGTTAAGACATCTGTAGCCGGTGCTGCATCGGAGGGAATCGCATCAAACGCCAGTGCCTGCATGGTATCATCGAGCAGGTCGGCAAATTCTTCAGGCGTAGTCATACGTGAGTAAGTTAGAGTTGGCTGCTGACGTCGCGCAGCACTGTTACCAGTTGCTTTAGCTGACGTTCAACCGCCGGTTCGATAGTCGGTTCGTGCGATAGCGACGCTGTGTGGCTCGCTATGCTCAGCAGTAAGTGCCGGATCTGTTCTCCGTGGGGGTTTGGCTCTTTCAGCATGTCGCGCAGCGTGCTCAGTTCCGCCAGAATACGCTCGGCCCCTACATCGCCCCGAAGTGCGTTCAACCAGCCTTCTAACAGGAGAATGCCCCGTTCAGCGGTGATTGTTGTAGTTCCTTCGCCAAAAGCGCCCAGCGTATCGGTGAGCATACGTTGCTCAAGTGTTGCTTGTCCTTCCATTGTGTAGTGAGTGAAAAAGTAATGGTCTGTTACCGGCCGAATTAAATAGAACTGCCGAAATGACGCAAAATTTTCGACAAACTTTCGAGTTTACCCGTCCAGGTGCCTTCTGCGTTCGGTCCTTCGGCAGCGGTCTGCGTCTCGTCGGCTAAGCTGAGTAGCAGACTTTTGATTGTTGCTTCGTTGGGCTGTGGATTTTGAAGAGCCTCGCGAAGCTGATTAAGCTGACCCTCTACCTGTCCGATGTTCGGATCGCCCTGTAAGGCCATGAGCCAGCCGTCGATTAGATTGACACCCTGCGCGGCTGTCAGGTCGGTGGCTTTACCACCCTGAAACAGAAGAAGCGTGTCTTCGAGCATACGCTCTTCCAATATGTTCGATCCCATAATCGTGTGCGGTAAACAGGCGGTTTTGTCTGTTAATAAACCGCCTGTTTACCGGTTTGTTTACCAAAGGCCCGCATTCTGAAGAACGTGGTCTATTGGTCAAACCCGTATGTTTACGGAATAATCAGTGCGTCAGCGATTCATGAAACTACCCGATCTCAGCCCGGAAATCCGCTATCAGTTTGCCCGTAGTGGTGGTGCGGGTGGGCAGAACGTCAACAAAGTAGCCACCAAAGCCGAACTCCGCTTCGACCTGCGCAACTCGACCCTACTGACCGCCGAACAGAAAGTGGTTCTGGAGCAAAAGCTGGCCAGCAAACTAACCACCGACGGCGAACTGGTGCTGACGCATCAGACCGAGCGCACCCAACTGGCTAACCGGGAAAAGGTAACAGCTAAATTCTACAAGCTGCTTCAGAAAGCGTTTGAAACGCCCAAAGCCCGACGCGCGACAAAGCCCTCCAAAGCCGCTGTAGCCGAACGCATTGCCGATAAAAAGCGCAAAGGCGACGTTAAAGCCAACCGCCGGCGCATCGACCCGGATTAAAGTACAGGCTTTAGCTGAACAGGGTTGAAGCCGAGTGACCGAAAATAGTCTAGAACGGCGTCTCATTGCGCAACGTATTCGCTCCATATCGGCCCGAACGGTTGTTGATGTATACTTTACCATCATCCCCGAACCACAATTCACCTCCCTGATAGGCAGAATCTCCGCCGGTTATGTTTGTGTGACAAACCACACCACGGGCAGCATAAGGATTTGATGTTGCCTCCGGTATCAGTTTCAAACCAGACTCATCGATAATCCATAAGTACTTTCCCTGCATCGGTGGGTCAGCACTGATAATAGTTGATGTGGCAATCCGCATGACGCCGTCGACACCAGACCGGATAACGTCAATGATATCATCAACAAACATGACGGCTTCACCATCGAGCACTTTCCGGACGAACTGCGTACGTTCGAAGGGTAAAACGGCTGGACCTAATCGGGTTTGCCACTCATCAGGCAGTTCGTTCATCACTGCGGAAGTCGGACGTATCCCTTTTCTTTTGCCGCTTCAAGCAATTCAAGTCCGAACCGTTTCAGCGCATCAAGCGCGCTAATTCGTTGCAGTGGTCCAAAATCTGCTTCGGTCAGTTCGTTTTTTGCGGAGAGTAAATATGTTTGGCTGGAATTTGTAAAAAACGCCAGAGTTGATCGACCGACGAGCTGCTCTACAGTCTGGTTATCAAGCACCATCTGCGATTGTTTCAACGCCCGTTTTACTTTGACCGGTCCAAAAATCGCATCCAGTTGCCACATCTGCTGTGGTTTTCTCAGGTACTGCCCAGGTACAAAAACTACGGGCAGACCGTGCCAGATCACCGCTTTCTGGCCTTTGGTTGCTTTCAACGACTGCGGTCCGTCGACTACCCCTGCCATCACCGCTTTGCGCTTCAGAGGAGGTAATGCGTTGATCTGATCGATAAGGCGGGCTACTGACACGTCACTCATATTATTCAGCAATAATCAATTGTACCCTATAAACGGAGAAAAAAGGCTTTGACGTTCACCGGAACGAGCCATCATAACTCTTTGATTCGGATGTTGCGGAACCACACTTTTTCGCGGGGGTTGTGGTTTTGCAGGGCGATTTTGCCTTTGGCGTGGGGTGTGGCATAAGCCCAGTCTTTGAACTTGCTCTTGGCGACCATCGCCTTCCAGTCGTCAGAGCCGTACTGATAATCACTTACTTTTTTGCCGTTCAGGAAGTGCTCGACATGGTTGTTGTCGACCACGATCCGGCCTTTATTCCAGTCGCCGGCGGGTTTGACGGCGTTGAGGTCGGCGGGGGGGATCATGTCGTAGTTGGCACCGGACAGCTGCGTTGGCTTCAGTGGGTACAGTTCGCCTTTATCGTTGAGGTAGCCTTTGTCGTCGATGATCTGAAACTCCGGTCCCGACATATACGTCGAGCGGAGGTCGGGCTTTTCGATGACTTTGTAAACGATACCGCTGTTGCTGCCTTTCGGGATTTTGAACTCGAATTCCAGATCGAAATTTTCGTACTCCTTATCCGTCACGAGGTCGCCACCGGTACCGTCGGGGACGAGGGTGCCGTCTTCGATATTCCAGCCGATGACTTTATCCTTCTGATAGCTGTGCCAACCGCTGATGGTTTTGCCGTCGAACAGCGTCGTCCATTTGTCTTTAGCTGAGAAGGCAGTTGTTAGCAGAGCGACACCGAGTAAGGCAGCAGCAACGTGAGTCGTTTTCATGGGAGTCAGTAGTTTGTAATTGGCTAAATGTAGGTAAAAAAGAATGAGGTGACGTCGGACTACCCAAACGCCACCTCATTCAAAAATAAACCATCAACCGGCTAACCTAGCTAGCCATGTCGCGGGCCACCTGCGGGTCGTTGTATTTGCGATCCAGCCCATCCGTTGATTTCTCGTCGGAGCGATCATTGCCGGAAATCATGTCCTGCGCCTGCACCGAACTTTCGTCCATCATCTCGCGGGGCATCTGCCGGGTTTCGCGAGCTTCTTCGGGCCGTTCGCCGGGCTGATACTCGTCGTTATCTTTTGCGCTAACGTCGTATGGATGTGCCGAGTCGCCAGTGTCGGGCTGCTCATCGTCGGGACCCGCGCTCATACCTTCGTATTGCGTGCCGGGAACGGCATTGCCCGATGTGTACACCCGGTTGCGTTGGCGAAATCCAATCTCGTGTGAGCGGTCGGGTTGCTCAGGCTCCTGAATTTCGGGCGTTTCCGGCTTCGGCGTACCGGGCAGTTCCGGAATTTCCGGGCCGGGCGACGGGGGCGTTGGCGGAATGGGCTGCGATGGCTCGGTGGGTGTTACGGGGCCGGGTGTACCGGGCGTTGCCGGAATCATATCGCCATGCACTACGAATGTACTCGTCGGTGTGCGGTTGTTGTCTTCCGAGGGCAGGCCCGTGTTCGCATCGTCACCCGCGTCGGGGTTACCCGTGATTTCGGCTTCAGCCGCCGGATCGTTGGGTACGTTTTCCAGCACGATGCCTTCGCCTGCGTCGTCGGCTTTGATACCAGCATCCGCATTTTCGTAAGTAAGGCCGCTGGTCTGATCGCCGTTGAAAGCACGCTCATCGTCGTCGCTGTAACGGTTGCTGAGTTGATCGTCGGCAACGTCGTCTTCGGTATCGCCGAACGGAGTCAGCTTACCATCGACGAGTTTGACCATATTTGTTTCTGCCTGATCGGCACCGAATTTGGTGGCTGCGTTTTCGCTCGACACCATATCGGCCTGTTGTGCGCCGTCGCTGAGTGATGAATTTTCCATTAATACTGGGGTTTACAAGTATCTATCAAGAACCCGCTTTGCTGGAAAAGGTTTTTTCAATCAGGCTGGCGCAGGGCGTCGAACAGGATTTCGGCCGGGTGCTGCGCGCGCCGGTGCGTACCGTCTTTGATCTGATGGCGGCAACTCGTGCCAGCCGCCGAAATGATGGTGTCGTCGGTTAGTTGGCGTACGGCCGGGAACAGGACCAGTTCGCCGATTTGCATCGACAAATCGTAGTGCTCGGCTTCGTAACCAAACGACCCCGCCATGCCGCAGCAGCCCGAGGGAATCAGTTGTACCGCATAATTTTTCGGCAGCGACAGGGCTTTCTTGACCGGTACCATACTCGACAGAGCTTTCTGGTGGCAGTGGCCGTGGACGCGCACCTGCCGCGTATCGGTCGTGAACGCGTCGGGGCTGATGCGTTTGGCGTCGATTTCGCGGGCGACCCATTCCTCAAACAGAAAGGTGTTTTTGGCAATGTGCTGCGCGGCTGCTTTCAGCTCGGTGGATACCAAATCGGGGTATTCGTCGCGGAACGTGAGAATGGCCGACGGCTCCAGCCCGATCAGCGGCCTATCGTCGCCAACGAGGTCTTTCAGGAGCGTGACGTTCCGAATCGCCAGTTTTTTAGCGTCGTCGACCAGTCCTTTCGACAGATACGTGCGTCCGCTTTCGACGTGCTCAGGAACCGTGACCGCATACCCTAACCGTTCGAGCAGTTGAATCGCTTTCTGTCCGACTTCGACGTCGTTGAAATTGGTAAACTCATCGGCGAAAAACAGGACGGAGTTTGGTTTACGGTTTTCAGTATTCGGTTGCCGGTTGTTGGCGGGGCGATTCGTTATCCACTGCCGGAGTGTTGTTTTGGCTAGATCGGGCATGGTGCGGTCGGGGTGGAAACCAACGACGCGGTTAGCCAGCCGACGCAGGGTAGGGGTGTTGTAAACGGCGTTGTAAGCCCAGGGTACCTTGCTTGCCAGCGACATCAGCCGGGTAAAATTGCCGACCAGCAGGGTGCGCATGGTGGCCCCGTCTTCGTTGTTCATGGTGTTCATGAACTCGGCTTTCATACGCGTCATGTCGACGCTGCTGGGGCACTCGGCTTTGCAGGCTTTGCACGACAGACACAGATCGAGCACGTCTTTCACAGTCGCATAGTCAGAAGCGGCCGCCGGTTCGGGTGACGAATAGAAATGCCGCAGGATGTTGGCGCGGGCGCGGGTGGTGTCGTGCTCGCGCCGGGTGGCCATGTAACTGGGGCACATGGTGCCGCCCGAAATCTCGGTCTTGCGGCAATCGCCGGAGCCAGAGCATTTTTCAGCCAGTTCGAGCAAACCACCGTCGCGCGAGAAGTCGAAAACGGTTTCGGGCTGCGCTATCTCGACGTCGGCTTCCGACCGCAGGTGCTCGTTCATCGGCGGGGTGTCGACTACTTTGCCGGGGTTGAACGTGTTGTGCGGGTCCCAGAGGGCTTTGACGGCCTTGCAGAGTTCGTAGTTTTCGGGTCCGAGCATAAACGCGATGCACTCGCCCCGCAGCCGCCCGTCGCCGTGTTCACCCGACAGCGACCCGCCGTATTTTTTGACGAGTTGGGCCGTGTCCATGAGCAGGGCCCGGAAGGTGTCGCGCCCGGCCGATGATTTGAGGTCGATCAGCGGCAGCACGTGGATTTCACCCGCCCCGGCATGGGCCGAATACTCCAGTTTCAGGCCGTGCTGTTCCCACGCCATCCGGTCCAGTTCGTCGATGTAGTCGGGCAGGTCGCGCACGTCGACGGCGGTATCTTCAATGACGTTGGCGGGCTTGGCTTTGCCGGGGATGTTATACATGATACTCAGCCCCGCCTTGCGCAGTGCCCACGGCTTTTTCGTCTCCTCATCGAATAGCACCGGGTAGGCATAGCCCATGTTCCGGTCGCGCAGGTCCTGTACGAAAGCCGCACTTTTCCGGCTGACGCCCTCGACGGTATCATCGAAAAATTCGACCATCAGAATCGCTTTCGGATCGCCCTCGACAAACGCGCGGTTTTTCGTCTGCTCGATGTTGGTTTTGGTCAGTTGCAGAATATAATCGTCGACCAGTTCAGAAGCCGCGCACTGATGATCGAGCGCGACAAGGTTGGCTTCCAGCGATTGGCGGATGGTGGCGAAATGAGCGCAGACAAGGGCCGTTTCTTTGGGTGGTAGCGGCAGCAGACTCAGCCTGGCTTCCGTGATAAAGCAGAGCGTGCCTTCCGAACCGGCAATGAGCCGGGCGAAGTTGAAGGTTGCCGATTCGCCTGACTCATCGTGCCAGAAGTCGAGCATTGCATCCAGCGCGTAGCCCGTATTCCGGCGCGTAACGGTCGGGCGGGGGTAGCCGTCGCGGATGTGCTGGCGTACGGCGGGGTCGGTCAGCCAGTCGCGGAACTGCGTATACAGTCGTTGTTCGAGCGGACTGACGACGGTTTCGCCCCGGCACTTAGCGTCGAACTGATCGCGGGTCAGCGCACCGAAGGTTACTTCGGCCCCGTCGCTCAGTACGACTTTCACGTCGAGCAGATTGTCGCGGGTGGTGCCCCAGATGATCGAGTGCAGTCCGCAGGAATTGTTGCCGATCATGCCGCCGATCATGGCCCGGCTGGCGGTGCTGGTTTCGGGGCCGAACAGCAGGCCGTGTGGTTTGAGAAAGGCGTTCAGATCGTCGCGGATGACGCCCGGCTGCACCCGTACCCACCGCTCCGAAGCGTTCACGTCCAGAATCTGCCCGAAGTATTTCGAGATATCGACCACGATACCGCTACCCACCACCTGCCCGGCCAACGATGTTCCGGCGGCCCGTGGAATCAGGCCGAGTATGTGCTGCTGGGCGAAGCGCAGGAGCCGCTTGATATCGGCGACGGATTTGGGCAGGGCCACCGCAATCGGCATCTCCTGATAGACCGACGCGTCGGTAGCGTACAGGAGCCGCTGGGCCGTGTGCTGGGGCGACTGGTCGAAATACAGGTCGCCTTCAAACGAAGGCAGCAGACTGGCAAATGGAGCTGAAGCAGGTAATCGAAACATGGGCGGTGGGGTCGATTCGGTATGTAAAGATACAAAAACCCCGCCCCGGCGATGATGTGCCGAAGCGGGGTTTTCTGATCGATGCGTGCCGACTGTTACCAGCGGCCACCGCCGTAGAAACGGGGGCGATGCGCGTAGTAGCCGCCACCCCAGCCCCACGGCCGGGCAACTACCACCGGCGGGCGTTGCACGATCACGGCGGGCGGGGGCGTTACCACCACTACGCGCGGCTGATTCGGGTAAACGACAGTTGGTCCATTGTTATAATACCCGCCGTTGTTGTAGTAGCCACTCTGATTCGGATACCCGCCATTGGAATACCCATTGTTCGGGTTGTAGCCGTTGTTGTAGCCATAACCGGGGCCCTGATTGTAGTAGCCATTGGCGCGGCCGTTGCAGCCACCTCCGTTGCCGTACCCCTGGTTATAGTAACCCCCATTCGCATTACCGTAGGGACCGTAGCCCTGCGCCCGCGAAATCAGGTTTGGAGCCAGAGCCAGCAGCAGAGCCAGTAAACCGGCTTTATAAAGCGAAGTCATAGTGAGCGTTTTCATGGCAAAATCGGTGTTTTTAAACCAATTACACCGGTTAGATGCCCATGAACGGCCGACGTTTAAGCCCCGGAATTAAACGTCAGTTAACTATGAAAACCTGCTTAGTTGATCGACACTGAACCGACGTTGGCCGAAATATCAACCGGAATACCACCGCCGTTGAGCTTGCCCCGAACACGGTCTTTCTGGATGTCGCCGTCGAAGCCCCGCAGGCTGGGCAGGTTGACCCGGTTGCCGCTCAGGTTCAGCGTCAGGCCCTTGTTCAGGGGCATCTTTACACTCACACTGCCGACGCTGGTGCTGAGTTTAACGTACTTGCCAAGCTCCGTCAGGCTGACGTCGATTGAGCCAGCGCTGGTGTGAGCGTCGACGCTACCCGCTACATCCGACAGCCGAACCGAGCCGCCCGATGTGTTGGCAATGATGTCGCCGTCGAGGTGATTGCCGCGTACGCTGCCACCGCTGGTTTGCGCGTCGACGTCGCCCTTCAGATCGTTCAGGTTGATGCTGCCGCCCGATGTGTGCAGCCGCATTTTACCCGACGACGCCCGCGCGTCAATCGAGCCGCCCGACGTTTGCAGGTCGATACCGCCGTCGCGCTCCGTCTGCTGGCAGCGGTCCATGTGAATGCTACCGCCCGACGTTTGTCCGTTCAGGCTACCCTGAACGTCGTCGACGTTCAGACTGCCACCGCTGGTGCGAAACCGCTGATTCCCGGTCAGGGCCGTCAGATGAATGCTGCCGCCTGACGTGCGCAGGTCCGACGCTACCCGGTGGGGCGTATGAAAAACAAAGCTGATGCTCAGCGACCGCTTCCAGCGGTCCGTCGCACGGTCGTTGTTGTTATTACTGCGCCGTTTGGCGGATGCCACCAGAGTGCTGCCTTCCTGCGCGATGATGATATCGTAGTCTTTCAGCCGGTCTTCGATTTCGGCTTTGTCGACATTATCACGTCCATTCCAGTTATTCGGTCGTACAAACATCTCGACTTTCGCGCCCGACCCGGAGCCGCCTTCCACGGTCAGGCTACCGCCCGATGTTTCGGCTTTCACGTTGCTGATGTTGCCCGAAAACGTCTTGGTCTGGTAGGGTGTTTCGCGGTCGTCGCGAATGCTGTTGGTGGGTGTGAATGCGGTGATTGAAAGCGCACCGGCGGTCAGGCAGGTGAGGACGAAGATGTTTCGTGTCATGGCGTTGATTGGTTTGATGACCTATAGATGCAGGCGCTCGCCGAAACGTTGCGTAAGTGTGCGAAAAGATTTCGGTATGGATACATCAAGGCCAGACAGCGGGGTAAGTCAGGGTTTTTTCAGCAGCGTATCCAGCGAATGAACGTCGCCGTTTTTGACCACCGTTACCACGTTCCAGGCATCGCGAATGTTGGTGAGCGGGTCGCCGTCGACGATGACCAGATCAGCCAGTTTACCCGCTTCGAGCGACCCCAGATCCTGGCTGACACCTACGGCTTCGGCGGCCCAGAGCGTGGCCGAGCGCAGGGCTTCGTAGGGCGTCAGTCCTGCGTCGACAAACACCTGTAACTCCGTGTGCAGACTCATACCGTAGGGTACAAACGGGCTGTCGGTGCCCGTCGTGACGTGGGCGCCCGCGCCGATCAGCGTTTTGATGGTCTTTTGTAGGTTGCCGAAATTGCTCAAATAGCCCGGACTGATTTTCGCGTACTGCGCGGCCCCGGCCTGTAGGGCGTTAGTGAAACTCTCGGAATAGAACGCCTTGTACTGTTTGTTCTCGAAAAAATTGGGGTCGCGCCCGGCCAGTACGAAGAAGCCGCCCTGCAACGAAGCCGTGGGCGTGATGTTCATGCCCGATTTGACGATGAGCTGAATGACGTCCTGATAGGTGCGGTTCATGGCCGAAATCTTGGGCGAATAGCCCCGCCGACTCGTGCCGCCGATGTGCTCCACGGCGTCGACTTCGTAGCGCATGGCCGGGTAAATTTCGTGCGACGAAACGGGCATGCCGTGGGCGTGGGCAAAGCTCGTGATGCGCTGTTGCAGGGCGTCGGGCATGCGGACGTAGGTTTTTATCAGGTCGAAGCCCAGCCGTACGGATCGGTTCAGTTCGCGGTCGAGCTGTTCGGGCGACGAGATACTGGTGGCGAGCCCGTAGTAGATGCGGGTGCCGTCGGTCAGGCCACCGGTAAAGAACTGACGCGGCCCGGCCCGGCGATTGCTGGCCCAGGCTTCTTTGCGTTCGAGGGCGTCGTAGGGGTCGGCACCGGGTTCGCGCACGGAGGTGATGCCGTACGACAGCCACAGCCGCCCCTGCTGCTCGCCCGACATCGCGCTCTGGTGCGAGTGCATTTCAAACAGACCGGGGATGATCGTTTTGGTCGATGCGTCGATGACCCGGCCCGGCCGGTTGGGCTGATGCGGTTCGATGGCGCGAATCCGGTTGCCGTCGATCACAATGTCGACGTTAGTGCGGTAGGTGGCCGAACGGCCGTCGAATACTCGACCGGCATGAACGACCAGCGAACCGGTGGGGCTGGCGGGTTGCCACGTAAACTGCATCGGTACGGTTTCGATCCGGTTATCGGCCAAATACACCTGCCGCAGCGTGTCGGTGGCCAGATACAGCAACCGCTGCGAATCGCCCGACCAGGTGGGCGCGTCGGCTAGTTCGGTCGTTAGCTGCCGGGGCTTGCCGGTAACTGTCCCGGTTTTGTCGGTGGGCGAAAGCCAGAGTAACCCATCCTGAATATACGCCATCCAGCGGCCGTCGGGCGACCAGACCGGGCCGTTCTTGCCCCGCGTGCCGAGCGAGTGTTCGGGCGTGGGTGTTACGTGCCGGTCGGCGGAACCATCGGCCGCCCCGTCGACGCTGACGAGCGTGATTTCGCTGACCCCTTCGCGGTAGCGCGACGAATACACGTCCAGCGCCGACATGGCAATGGTCCGGCCGTCGGGCGACCAGCTTGGCTGACTTGGCACAAACACCGATTCGTGCTGCTTGTCGGTCTTACCCGTCGACACGTCAACGGTGTGCAGCGTACCCCGACCCCACATGTTGCGGGCATCGCCCTGATAGAACGCGATGCGCTTCCCATCGGGCGACCAGGTGGGAAAGTTGATGTCGTCGGGCAGGTCGACCAGCCGCTGATCCTGCCCCGTTTTCAGGTCGCGCACCCACAGGTCCATGTTGCCCTGCCGGTCAGACGTAAACGCCAGTTGCGATCCGTCGGGCGACCAGACGGGGTCGGCTTCGAGGTAGGCGTCGTTGGTTAGGGGCTGCGGTTTGGGGTTACCTATCGTCAACTGCCACAGGTCGCCGAGGGCCGCGAATACGACTTGCTTTCCATCGGGCGATAGGGTAGGGCCTTTGATGCCGCGCACCGGCCGGGCCGCTGTCGAGCTGAAATCGTAGGTTTTGCGTCTGTACGGCGTCCGGCCCAGCACGACCGTTGCCTGAAACGGAATGGGCGTTACCCCCGCTTTCGCCAGCGTCTGCCGTTTCAATTGCCCGTCGGCGGTGTAGAGGTATTCGGTAGGCGAAAACCAGGTAGCCCGAAACGGAAACACGTCTTCGGTGGGTGTCGACACGGCAACCGGTTTGGCTCCGTCGAGCGATACGCTGAACAGGCCACTCTGCTCTTTCGTCAGTGCGTTGTACAGGATCTGTTTGCCGTCGGGCGAAAAGGCCGGAGCCGCTAGTTTCGCCGTCGTGCCGTAGACCAGTTGCTCCTTACCGTCGGCGGTCAGGCGGTACAGGCCGGGCGCGTCGGGCCGCTCCGATACGAACGCGACCTGCTGCCCATCGGAAGAAAAGGCCGGGTTATAGTCGTTCGCTCCGTTTTTCGTCAGTTGGGTCAGTGCGCCATCGGCGACGGTCAGCCGCCAGATGTCGTAGTTGCCGCTGCGGTCCGACGAAAACACGATTGACTTCCCATCGGGCGACCAGTGCGGTTCGCGGTCGTCGTACACGCCCGTCGTCAGTTGCCTGCGCCCGTTGCCCGTTTTGTCGACCATCCAGAGGTGATACCGGCCATCCCAGAACGCGTGGAAAACGACCCGGTTCCCGTCGGGCGACCAGGCCGGTTGCCGACAGTCGCCAAGAGCGTCGGTGATGGGCCGGGCCGCACCACCCCGGCTCGGCACTAGCCAGATCGTTCCCTGCAAATCGGTGGCGATGGTTTTACCGTCGGGCGACAGGGCCGCGGCCATGTTGGTGCCCTCCGTGACCGTGACCCGCAGCGAGTCGGCACACATAGCCCGGCAAGGCAAACCTGCCAATAGCAATAACGTCAGCCAGCACAGCAGCGTACCGGGTTGGCGGGTGAAAGCAATCAGTTGATTCATAACGGAAGGCGGTTAGTCGTTGAGGGACGGAGTTGCTATATAGAGTGATTGGTCAAAAGTAAAAACCGGGTCCGTCGATGCAATGAAAAACAGCGTTTATGTTTCGTATAAATTTTGATAATGCTATGTATGATAGAATTATATTTTACTATTTATGGTAAAACTATGATAATATTCTAAATTATATGAATTGGTAGAATATTGTGTGGTGCGTCTATTGACAAGCGATTGGTCAGTTATTAAGTTTGGATTAAACCATTAGGGCACCCAGTCTACGCCCGCTGCCAGCTATTTTTTCGGATAACCATCGCGACCCGCATTTTGGGGTTGCCGGGTATCGCCTTGCCTTTTCCGCCGGCTGGCCATTGCCCATCGCTTACCGCTTCGCGTACCAATTTTAGTGTGTTTCTAACCTGAATTCAATCCATGATGAATCGTTTACTGCTTGCTATGCTGGTGTTTGCGTTGGCCGTCCCGGTGCGGGGGTGGGCGCAGGGCCGAACGATCAAAGGCGTGATTACGTCCGGCGAAGACAATTCTGCCCTGCCGGGGGTAAACGTGGTGATTAAAGGCACTACGACTGGTGCATCGACCAATGCCGAAGGGGCCTACACGATCACGGTGCCCACCAGCCAACTCCGCAACGGGGCACTGGTATTTTCGTTTATCGGCATGAAAACGATCGAAGTGCCGATGGGTAACCAAAGCACGATCAACGTCAAGCTGCAACGCGACGAAACCTCGCTCGATGAGGTGATTGTCAGTGCGCTGGGGTTCAAGGAAAACGCGGACAAGCTGGGGGCAACGGCCTCGAAGATCGACGCGAAAGACATCGTGCGATCGGGCGAAACGGGCGTTATCAACGGCATGGCCGGCAAAGCCGCCGGGGTGCTCATCACGCGGTCGGCGGGTGACCCCGGTGCGGGTTCGTACATTCAGATTCGCGGGCAGAACACCATCACGGGATCGACACAGCCGCTGGTGATCGTCGACGGTATTCCGATCAGCAACTCGACGCTAGGCGACGCGGCTGCGGGCGTGACACAGCAGTCGCGCCTGAACGACATCAACCCCGACGATATCGCGTCGATGCAGATCCTGAAAGGGGCGTCGGCGGCTGCGCTGTGGGGGTCGCGGGCGGCCAACGGTGTGATCGTGATTACAACCAAAAAAGGGGGCAACGCCGACAAAATCAATATCTCGTACAGTTCGACGGTGTCGTTCGACAAAGCCAACCGGCTGCACCCGCTGCAAACAGCCTACGGGCAGGGGTCGGGGGGCGTCTACAGCCCGACGAGTGCTTTTTCGTGGGGTGATAAAATCTCGGCGCGTTCCGGTGGCGATGATGTCGTAAACATGACCGGGCAGCGGTTTGAAGCCTACAACGGGCAGACGATTTACCCGATCATTACCAAGAATTCGCGCGAAACCTACAACGACGCGCGGCTGGCCGAAGCCTTTCGCACCGGTACGTACATCGACAACAACCTGGCGATCAGCGGTGGGGGCGAAAAAGGTACGTTCTACCTGAGCATCGGTGATCTGCGGCAGAAAGGCATCATCAACGGGCAGAGCGATTACAAGCGCAGCACGGTCCGGTTCAACTCCGAACGGCGGTTCAACAACATCATCAAGGCCACAACCAACGCGACCTACGCACGGGTAACCTCGAACCGGATTCAGCGCAGCAACAGCATCAACGGCCTGTACATCGGGATGCTGCGTAGCCCCGCCGACTTCGACAGCCGCCCCTACATCGGCAACTACTACGCATCGCCAACGGCGAGTGCCATTCCCAACCGGCAGCGGTCGTACCGCAACTACCTCGGTGCGTCGTCGAATCCGGTCTATAACGATCCCCTCTGGGCCATCAACCAACTGACCAACTTCTCGGAGGTCGACCGGTTCATTCTCAGTTCGGAACTGCTGATAACGCCCGGCTCGTGGTTCGATATTACGGCGCGGGCTGGTATCGACGCCAACACCGATCACCGCATCACGAACTACCCGGTCAATTCGGCGATCAACAGCGGGCTGGGCTCGTTTGAAGAAGCCATTTACAAAGAATCGGAAATGAACGCCGACCTGATTGGTCGGGCCTTCCGGGATTTTGGCAAGAATATTACCAGTACGCTGATCGTCGGGTTCAACATCAACGATCGGAAATACCTGAATCTGGGCGGCACGATGAACACGTTTATCATCGCCGATGCACCACCCAATTTCGGTAACTCCCTGTCGGCCAACGACCAGCCGTACCGCACGGCGACGCACCGGCGAATGGCCCGGTTGTATTCGACGCTGAACGTGGGTTTCTACAACCAACTGTTCGTCAATGCGTCGCTGGCGGGGGAGTCCGGCTCTACCTTCGGCAGTCAGACCCAGTCGACGTTCTATTACCCGTCGGCCGACGTGGCCTGGCAGTTTACGCAACTGCCCCTGTTCCGCGACAACTCAATTCTGTCGTTTGGTAAGCTGCGGGCGTCGTACGGCGTAGTGGGGGTGCAGCCCGACGCGTACCGTAACACGACGACCTATGCCAACGCGTCGTACAGCAGTTGGGCCAGCACGCTCAGCGGGGCGGGTTACGGCAACGGCGCTTACGTGCGCAGCAGTCGGCAGGGCGACCCGTTCCTGCGGCCCGAACGCAAGACCGAGTACGAACTCGGGGCCGACCTGCGCTTCCTGAACAACAAACTGACGGCGGGCTTCACTTACTACCGCAACGAAATCAACGACCTGCTGCTCGACGTTGCGACGGCCGGTTCGACGGGGTATACCTCGAAATATACCAACGCCGGGTCGATGATGAACAAAGGCTGGGAGCTGGACCTGAGCTACAACCTGCTGCAAACCAAAGATTTCAACTGGACGGTGTCGGGTAACCTGAGCCGCAACGTCAACACGGTAACGAACCTGGCCGGTACCGACATCATCACGCTCGGCGGGTTTAGCAGCACGGCCTCGACGGTGGCGCGGGTGGGCTACGCCATGTCGTCGCTCTACGGTGGCACGTACATGCGCAACGACGACGGGTCGCTGACGCTCAACGCCAATGGCTTCCCGCAGGTGGCGTCGTCGTTCGGCGTTATCGGCAACCCAAACCCCAAATACCGGGGTGGGTTCGGCACGAATCTGTCGTACAAAAAACTGTCGCTCAACGTGCTGTTCGAAACGTTTCAGGGGGGTGACTTTTACACCGGTACGCAGGGCGTGCTGACGTACTTTGGCACCCACGCCGACGTAGGTAACGAGGTTACGCTGGCCCAGCCGCTGAAAAACTACGCGGGGCAGACCATCGCAGCCGGAACGACGGTACGCGGGGCCATTCAGGACTTCGGGGCCGGACCGGTCCTGCTCGATCAGTCGTACTACACGTCCATCGGGGGCGGGTTCAGCACGCTGGTGGAGCAGTTTATCAAGGACGGCAGCTGGACCCGCCTGCGCGAACTGTCGCTGGGCTACAGCTTCTCGTCGCCCGGTTTCCGGCAGAAGACCAAACTCCAGTCGATTGATTTCACCGTGACGGGCCGCAACCCGATTCTGTGGACGAAGATTGTGGGTATCGATCCGGAAACGGCCCTGAACGGCGCGAGCAACTCGCGGGGGCAGGATTATTTCAACAGCCCCAACACAAAGTCGCTGCTGTTTAGCCTGAAAATCAACTACTAACCCACCCAGCCACGTATGAAACGCCTGTATACAACCGGAGTTAGCCTGCTGCTCAGCCTGTGGGTATCGTCCTGCTCCTCCATTGTCGATAACCTGAACGTCGACCCGAATAACCCGACGAGTTCGACGGCCAGTCTGCTACTGACGGGTACCGAAATCGCGAACATGGCCACGCAGGAAGGCATGGCCAGCCGCCTGACAACCATCTGGGACGGCTACCTGACCGGGGCCGACCGGCAGTGGCTCGACTACTACAACTACAACGTGTCGGCCGGGATTTACGACACCGACTGGAACCTGGTGTTTGCCGGTGTGAACGCCAACGCCCTGCTGACCATTGAACAGGCCAACGCGCTGGGCAACCGGAAGATGGCGGCCATCGCCAAGATTCTACGGGCCAATGCGCTGGCGACCGGCACCGAACTCTGGGGTGATATTCCGTTCGATCAGGCGGGCAACAATGCGCTGTACCCCAACCCGGCGTTCGAGCCGCAGGCCACGGTGTACACCAAACTGATTGCCCTGCTCGACGATGCCATCGCCGACCTGAATTCCGGGCTGGGCACCGTTTCGACGGAGGATATTCACTTCGGGGGTGATGCGACGAAGTGGAAGCAGGTCGCCTACACGCTCAAGGCCCGGCTACTGACCGATACAAAGCAGTACGACGCGGCTTACACGGCGGCAACGAGCGGAATCAGTGCCTACGCCAACTCGCTCTACGCGCCCCACGGCACGACGGCCAACGTCAATCAGAACCAGTTTTACACCTTTTTGACCATTCAGCGGACGGGCGATATCTACGCGGTGGGGGCCTACAACGTGGGGCTGCTCAACCCCGCCGGTACGCGCTACCGGGGCAACAGCAAGACCGTTGAAACGGCCCGTTACCGGTTCTATTACCTGGAAAATGGCGTCAACACACCGGGTAAGATTGAGCCAAACACATCGAGTTCGGCGACAGCGAGCGGCTTCTTTGCGCAGGCCGCCAGTTTCCCGCTCGTGACCTATCAGGAAAACATTCTGACGCTGGCGGAGATGGCTCTGCGGAGCGGCAAAGGCTTTGCTACGGCACTCGGCCATCTGAACACCTACCGGGCGTTCCTCAATGGGGGCGGCTACATCAGTCCGACTTACCTCACGTCGGGCACCTACAAATACGACGCATACGTTGCCGCCGACTTTGCCGCTGGTGGTATCGAAAACGCCGACGGACTGACGGCCGACAACGCGCTGCTGCGCGAGATTTTGCAGGAACGCTACGTATCATTCTACGGACAGCACATCGGCTGGGACGACGAACGCCGGACGCGCAGCGAAGCCGTGGGCATCAAGCTGACACCCAATACCGGGTCGCAGTTGCCGTGGCGGTTCATCTATTCGCAGAACGAACTGAACTCAAACGCCAGCGCGCCGAAGCCATTCCCCGTCACGTTCGACACGCCGACGATTTATAAGTAAAGAAGGGTTTCTAAACACAGAGGCACAGAGAACGCTGAGACCAACAATCTCAGTGTTCTCTGTGCCTCTGTGTTTAAACTTATTTACCGCCCGCCCCGGCCTCCGCCGTGAAAACCACCGCCGAAGGAGCGCATACCGCCAAAGCTACTGCCCCCAAACGATCGGCCACCGAAGCCACCGCTGTAGGTACGTGCGCCACCAACGTTACCCATCGGAGCCGATACGCGGCCACCGATACTGCTCGGCGCACTGTATGTGCGGCCACCGGTACCGAGCCAGTTTGGTCGACCACCCATTATGCCGACAGTGGGCGTGAAAGCGCGGTGAGCAGCATACATAAACCCGGAGTTACTTGGCGACCAATACCGGTGATACCCGATGGTATTGGTGTAATACGTGTTGAACCGGTTGTACAGGTGCGGGTAGTAGCCGTAGCCCCGGTTGAAAAACCAGTTGGAAAAGCCGATGGACGGCAGACCAAACACAACCATGTTGCCACCCAGCCCGTAGTAAAAACCGGTGCCGTAGCCGAAGGCTGACGGATACCACAGCGGGGAGCCGTACCAGTAAGGATAGCCAAACCAGTACGAATACGGATTCTGATTATAAGCCGACGCACTGGTCCAGGCCGGGTTTGGGTTGATACCGTTGGTGCTGTACCCGTTGGCCCGTGCGTACTCCTGACCGGCCTGCTGCAACTCCTGCTGCGCCTGCGGGTCCTGATTCAGCTGACGCTGATAGTCGGCCAGTTCCTGCTGATTCTGCGCTTCCTGCTTATCGTGCAGCGTCGCCAGTTGCTGGGTTACACCGTCTGGGTCGGCCTGATACGACTGACCCAGCTGCGTCGTCTGATCGAGCTGAGTGGTCAGCAGCGAGAGCACATCGGGCAAGTTCATTAACTGACGAAAAGCAGCCTGCGTCTGTGCATCGAGCGGAGCCAGCAACGCAGCAAACGACTGATCGGCCTGTTGGTTGAGGTTATCGGCCTGTACCAGATCGGCGTTGTGATGGCGGTACAGTTTCCAGGCCGTTTCCTGCAAATCGGCGGGCAGCGTTTTCGTGACCGTCTGTACCGTAGCTCTGTCCGAACCGGCGGGTAAGGCTGCCAGCGTGTGCAACACATCGGGGAAGCGGGCCATGTCGTAAAACCAGCCTTGTTTAGTCTGGCTAAACGGCTGAATCAACGCGGTAAATGCCTGTTGTGTCTGGGTTTGCTGCCGGGCCAGCCGGTCGAGTACCTGCGGCTGTTGCGCGGCCAGCAGAACAGCCTGACGAACATCGTCGCGGTACGAGGCTACGGATGAAAGAAGTGTTTTCTGGTTGACGTCAGCTACGACGGGAGCGGGCTGATTGCCGGGCATGGTTTGCGCCAGCGTCGACAGCGGTTGGGCGAACAGGAGTCCCAGACCCAGCAGCATGGCGTTGGTCGTCGGGAAATTGTTGAACGCGTTCATGGGTTCGTTACGCTAAAAATGAATGAATCAGTGGGTCGACTCAGGCTGCGGGGAAGGGCTGTTGGCAGCGGATCTGCGTAGGAAAAGGCGATCAGTTATAGAACAGTGCAGGGCTGAAAAAGAGTGTTTTCTACGGGTTAATCGTTGGTTAAAACGATAAGGTAACAAAACAGTAATCTGTCGATGAGCCTGATCCGTAGTTAAATAAAGAATATTGCGCCGATCAATGCCATCCAGAAAATACGCTGATGATCCAACCAATGAATGTGAAAAAATGGGGCCTGATTGGCCTGTCGGCTGCGGCCCTGCTGGTGGGATGCCACTCGCTCAATGACCTGACGCCCGACGCCGGGCAACCCCTTACCACCGGTGCGGCCCGTGCTGCGGCTGTGTCGCTGTCGGAAGGGTTTGAAGTGGGTTCAAGCAGCCCCAAAACAGCCTACGACGTATCACCGACCGGTTCGGCCAGTGGCGATAACGTCACCCTGAATTCGGGTTCGTGGAATCTGTACGACGCCCTGATTGGCAACCTCAGTGGCGATCTGAAAGCCGGGTCGTGGTCGGGCCGGATTCGTAACACGGGTAAGATTACGATGCTGTTCGACGTAACGTCGGGCATCAGTACCGTCAGCCTCAAACACGGCACCTATAGTGGCGATGCCGCCAGTCAGTGGGGCCTGTTCTACTCGACAAATAGCGGCAGTAGCTGGACACAGTCGGGCGCAAGCGTGACGACAGGTTCGTCGATTCAGACACAGACGTTCACACTGAACGTATCGGGGTCGGTCCGGCTCGAAATTCGCAAACTGTCGGGCGGTTCGTCGCGCATCAACATCGACGACATCGTTATCAACGACAACAGCGGCACCAGCACCGGGGGCGGTGGTACGGTCGTGACGGGCAAGAAATTCCTGTTTGACGCCAGCCACTACGAAAACGCAGGCAGCGCCGACTGGCAAATCGACGCCGACGGCACCGAGAGCGTGCCCAGCTATCAGGGCGGCACAACGGTAGAAACCAAAGCCCAGCGTACCCCCACGCCCTCGTACACCGGCATTACGGCCAGCACATCGGAAACCTATTGGAAGGGCGGCATCTCGGCCTGGGCGGTTGAGCTGGTGAAAAAAGGCGAACTGGTGGAGTCGCTGCCCGTTGGCGCGTCGATCACCTACGGCAACACTGCCAACCCGCAGGATTTGGCCAACTATGACGTGTACGTGGTGGTAGAGCCGAACCGGTTGTTTTCATCTGCCGAAAAAACGGCGATCATGAATTTTGTCAACAACGGCGGTGGGCTGATGATGGTGGCTGATCACACGGCGGCTACAACGGCCGGGGCCGATGCCAATGGCTACAACCCCTCCGATCGCGATGGCGACGGTTATGATTCGCCCCGCGTTTGGAACGACCTGATGAGCAACAACGGCATCAACAATAGCAAGCCGTTCGGTTTCGTAGTCGATTACGTCGATATCAGCGAAAAACCCACGACGAAGGTATACACCGGTAGCAACGCCAGCGCGCAGAAAGTACTGAACGGCGCGGCTGGTACGGCGTCTAAACTGGCGTTTTACAACGGCACGACCGCAACGCTTTACGCATCGAACAACAGCAACGTGCAGGGCCTATTCTGGCGGAGTAGCAGCACACTCAACGGCTCGACCGGGGTGATGGCCCTACTCTCGACCTATGGTAGCGGCCGGGTCGTGTTTGTCGGTGATAGCTCGCCCGCCGACGACGGCACGGGCGATACTAACGACAACCTGTTCAACGGCTGGTCGGGCGATCAGCCGTCGGGCTACACCTCGCACCCCGCCCTGCATCTCAACGCATCGCTCTGGCTGGCGAAAGCGCAGTAAGTCGGGCTGCGTAAGCCGGGCTACGTGAGCCGGGCTGTTCCGGCGTAGTGTACAAAGCGGTCTTTAGGCACAGTACGGGGCCTGAAGACCGCTTTTATTTGCTGTTGGTCAGTGTGTTAAGTGCTTTTTGATAAGCTGTGTCAGATTACCTGATGCGTGTCGTTCGCTAAGAATGTTACTGTGAGCAGGGTAACTTCATGCGCAAACATGTTGATATGGGAATGTGTTTTATTCGTTCACTATCAATAGCACGTATATGATGACTAAACCAAAAATGCTGGCGACTGCCCTGATGCTCGTGGCGGCACCCCTGCTTATGACGTCGTGCAGTATGACCGGTAGCAGCTCGACCCCCGATGATCCAAACGATACGTTTGGCGCAAGCCTGAGTGGGTCGAACGAAGTACCGCCGGTGAGCACCAGCGCTACCGGGAATTACACGGCCAACTACAATCGGGTAACCAAGGTACTCAGCTATACCGTGACGTATCAGGGGCTGACGCCTACGATGGGGCATATTCACTCCGTAACAGCGACCAGTGCTGCGGGTAACAATGGTCCGGTTTCTATTGGCTTTGGCTCATTAACCAGCCCAATCGTCGGTCAGGCAACGCTTACCCAGGATCAGCAGGATGCCATGTATGGGAAACGGACGTATGCCAATCTGCATACGACGGCAAATCCTAACGGCGAAATTCGCGGTAACATCGTGCAGACCGACTAGGTCGTAGCAACGGGATTCATACCAACAGAAAAGGCCATCAGCACTGCGCTGATGGCCTTTTCTGTTAGCTGTTCGACGACTTATTCGCCCGTTTTAACGGCTGTGGCCGTCTGGGCAGGCATGTCGCGGAGGATGTCGACCATCTGACTAATCTCGTTGGCGGTTTTGTCAGAATCACCATTGTAGCCAATGCTCCTGAACCGGATTGTGCCGGTTTTATCGATGATAAACTTGGTTGGAATTCCCGACACTTTGTAGTTCGTAACGACGTCGTCGTTGTCGTCGAGTAGCACTTGGAACGAGTACTTTTTCTTCGCGATAAAGTCAGCCGCGTTTTTCTTCTTGTCGGTTTCGCTTTGCCAGGTGTTCACGAACAGAAAAGCTACGTCGGGCGACTGCGCGAATTTGGTAACTGCCTTCTGCATGCCCGGAAACGAGGCTACGCAGGGGCCGCACCAGGTAGCCCAGAAATCAACGACGACGACTTTTCCTTTCAGCGATTCCAGACTTACGGCCTTTCCGTCGAGATCGGTCAGCGCGAAGGCGGGGGCGGGTTTGCTGATGAGCTTGTCCAACAGGTCAGCTTTTGCCTTGGTCGACGCCGTTTTTTTCAGACCAGTAATCTCCGTGTCGTAGCTGGCGGCCCCCTTCTGTTTGGTGTAGGCTGTTTTAAAGAATTCCTCCAGCTTGTCGTTGCTGTTTCCTTCTTTGATCGTTTTCTGTCCCAGCGCAATCAGGTCGGCATCGGCACCCGCCTTGGCCAACGCCTGCGCGTACCGCTCGTTTATTTCCGGTTCGCTGTAGTTGTTGGCGGTTACGGCCTCTTTCAGGTACGGTAAGGCTTCGGCGGTGTTGCCCTGTTTGAGCAGAATATAGCCGTAGGTATCGGCAAACTGGGCGTACGTAGTCTTACGCTGTTCGTTGAGCTGAGCGTCGGTCTGACTTTTGGCATCACCATCGCTACGGGGCTTGCCAATCTGTGCTTTTGCCCAGTCAGTAGCCTGCTTCGACAGCCTTGCCGACATGACCAGATTCGTGTCTTTCCCGACATTGTCCCACGCGACCGAATTGTAAGCCTGCATGATCGAAGCGGTATGCAGGGGCGTGTCGGCTAGTTTCCCGGCTTTGTCCAGTTCACCAGCGCTGATGTAAGCTCGGGCCAGATTTCCCGTCAGCATGCCGTCGAAACTGGGCAACTGTTTTGAATCGGCGAAGCGCGTCCGGATGCTGTCGAGAATCCGTTTTTTGGTCGCTACATCGTTGGTGGCACCGAATCGGCGGTAGGCCATATACAGCGCATCACCGGCATTCGGGTCCTTTTGCGCGCGTAGCTTGCTGTACTTTTCCGACGCTTCTTTCTTGCCAATTGTCTCGTACGTACCGGCCAGTACGCTAAGTTCTTCGGTTGTCAGGTTCGGTTGTTTTGCCAGTTCGTCGGCTTCCGCTTCCATCGCCAGTTTGTCGGCCGGCACCCGTCGGCTGAACGTCCAGATGTAGGGGCGGATAAATTTGCGTTTCATGGCCGGGTTCGTTTTGAACTCGTCCTGAAAGAACGTTCTGGCGCGGTCTTTATCGGAATCTAATCTGGCCAGAAAAGATTGCCCGCCAAACCAGTCGCCCAGGGTGGCCCGGCTACCGGGAAGGATGGTACCACTTTTGTAGAGGTACGATGCATAGCCTTTTTCCTCGTTGGTGTCGGTGTGGTTGTCGCCATTGGTAAGGTTAAACGCCAGTGCCAGCGCGTTGGCTGGTACGGTAAACGACCCTTTCCAGCTTCCGCCGTCTTTGGTAAGCGGAACCGCAATAGCGGTCGCCCCGTCGTCTTCGCCACTGAGGGCAAAGGCGGTCGCGTTAACGGTCGGTTCCGTCGCCAGTTTCGTGCTTTTAGGGTCGTAGGTGATGCTGACCTGCTGGCCGGGTTCGGGCTGAGCCGGTGTTAGTTTCAGGGCGCGGGAATCGAGTTGGGCGACGGCGGGTGGCAGCACGAGCAGGACCAGCGCCATCAGATAGATAAGGGTTCGCATAGACAAAGAGAGTTGATTGAACAAGGAATGCTGATTAGCTACAAAGTAGCTTGTTATCAACACATTGTCACTGTGAATGTGGATAAATTTTACAAACGGAGTCAGTTACCGTCATAGTCTTCACAAAGAGTGAGGAAGTCGTACGCGGCTATCTGGCTAACCCGGTATGACCAGAGCGGATACGATTGTCACGAATGATCGTTTTGCTGCTGAAACCCCTGCTGTGTGCTCCGGGAACCGAGTTGGTGTCAGGCCGTGATTTCATGGCCCGATGAGTCTACGCGATACTATCCGGTACAGTCGACGCTGCGTATAAGGAATATAGATAATGTAGATGAAATGATAAAACAAATCGATTTGATATATATGTATTTTACCAGTAAACTTGTCTCGTAAAACAACGCGAGCGAGCAGGCATGTATCGTCTCACGCAACAATTACCATTCTGCTTTCATGGAAAACTATTCAGGTGACATTAGCAAATGTCCGGTTTATGGTGGTGCACAGACCAACGGCTCTACCGGCAAAATCAGCGTTGCTGGTAACGGCACGCAAAACCAGGACTGGTGGCCTAATCAGTTAAAAGTTAATCTGCTTCGCCAGAATTCAGCGGGCTCGAACCCGATGGGCGAGTCGTTTGATTATGCTGCGGAGTTCAAGACCCTCGATCTGGACGCTTTAAAGCAGGATCTGCACGCGCTGATGACCGATTCGCAGGATTGGTGGCCCGCTGACTACGGTCACTACGGTCCGCTGTTCGTTCGGATGGCCTGGCACAGTGCTGGTACGTACCGCATCGGCGATGGCCGGGGTGGTTCGGGTGCTGGTCAGCAGCGGTTTGCTCCGCTCAACAGCTGGCCCGACAACGTCAGCCTCGACAAAGCACGCCGGCTGCTGTGGCCGATCAAGCAGAAGTACGGTCGCAAGATTTCCTGGGCCGACCTGTTTATTCTGACCGGTAACGTCGCGCTGGAGTCGATGGGCTTCAAAACCTTCGGCTTTGCCGGTGGTCGTGAAGACGTTTGGGAGCCAGAACTGGACGTGTACTGGGGTTCGGAAGACAAGTGGCTGGGCAGCAACATGCGCTATGGCCGTGGCTCGGAAGGTGTTGATGAAGATCATGGCGTACTGGTGTCAGACGAAGATCCGAACGGCAAAATCCACGAGCGTAACCTGGAGCAACCCCTCGCGGCTGCCAACATGGGTCTGATCTATGTGAACCCGGAAGGACCAGACGGTAACCCCGATCCGCTGGCGGCTGCTCACGACATTCGCCAGACATTTGGCCGGATGGCGATGAACGACGAAGAAACGGTAGCGTTGATCGCTGGCGGACACAGCTTCGGCAAAACGCACGGTGCAGGTCCATCAGAACACGTTGGTGAAGATCCGGAAGCAGCTGATCTGGAGTCGCAGGGCTTCGGCTGGGCCAACTCGTTCGGAACCGGCAAAGGTGCCGACACGATCACGAGCGGTCTGGAAGTGATCTGGACGACCACGCCGACGCAGTGGAGCAACAACTACTTCGAGAACCTGTTCCAGTACGAGTGGGAACTGACCAAAAGCCCCGGCGGTGCCCATCAGTGGGTAGCCAAAGGTGCCGAGAACACCATCCCCGACGCGTATGACGCAACGAAGAGCCACCGACCTACGATGCTGACGACCG
Source organism: Spirosoma rhododendri (assembly GCF_012849055.1). Lineage (NCBI taxonomy): Bacteria > Pseudomonadati > Bacteroidota > Cytophagia > Cytophagales > Cytophagaceae > Spirosoma > Spirosoma rhododendri. Next base: position 2,265,999 of record NZ_CP051677.1, read on the forward strand.
ATTTGTCGTTGCGGGTTGATCCGGCCTACGAGAAAATCTCGCGTCGTTTCTACGAAAACCCGGATGAGCTTGCCGATGCGTTCGCCCGTGCCTGGTTCAAACTGACGCACCGCGATATGGGCCCCATCGCCCGTTACCTCGGTCCCGATGTACCGCAGGAAGAACTGATCTGGCAGGACCCAATTCCAGCCGTAAACCACGAACTGGTCGATGACAGCGATGTCGCTGGTCTGAAAGCTAACATCCTGGCGTCGGGTCTGAGCGTTTCTGAGCTGGTATCTACTGCCTGGGCGTCGGCGTCGACGTTCCGGGGTAGCGACAAGCGGGGTGGTGCCAACGGTGCCCGTATCCGCCTAGCTCCGCAGAAAGATTGGGAAGCCAACAACCCGACCCAACTGGCGAAGGTGCTGGGTACGCTGGAAAGCATTCAGGAAGAATTCAACAGCACACAGAGCGGTGGCAAGAAAGTATCGCTGGCCGACCTGATTGTACTGGCGGGTGGTGCTGGTGTTGAGAAAGCGGCTAAAGCGGCTGGTTTCGAGGTGACGGTTCCGTTTACCCCCGGCCGGATGGATGCTTCTGCCGAGCAGACCGACGCTGAGTCGTTTGACGTGCTGGAGCCGATCGCCGATGGTTTCCGTAACTACCTAAAGAAAAAATACACCGTATCGACCGAGTCACTGCTGATTGACAAAGCGCAGCTGCTGACACTGACGGCTCCCGAACTGACGGTGCTGGTTGGTGGTATGCGTGCGCTGAACGCCAACTTCGACGGCTCGAAGCTCGGTATCCTGACCGACCGGCCCGAAGTGCTGACCAACGACTTCTTCGTGAATCTGCTCGACATGAACACAAGCTGGAAAGCTACGGCCGACCACAAAGAAGTGTTTGAAGGGCGCGACCGGAAGACGGGTGAGCAGAAGTGGACGGGTACCCGTGCCGACCTCGTGTTCGGTTCGAACTCGGAACTGCGTGTGCTTGCCGAAGTATACGGTAGCTCGGATGCCAACGAGAAATTCGTGACCGATTTCGTGGCTGCCTGGAGCAAAGTAATGATGCTGGATCGCTTCGAGCTGGCTTAGTTTTTTTAATGTGGATAGAAGGATATAAGGCCGGCCCGGTTGGGCTGGCCTTGTTTTTTTATGGCTTGCCCGATGGTCGTTCCTGCATGTTCAGGTTTTCTTTGTCGCCCGTCACGATCAGGTCGAGCCGGGCCGATTTGTTCACTCCGCAAACGTTTCACCGGGTTCATCAACGCCGGTTTTGTCTTATTTTTAGGCAGTTTACGTTCACACCGAATTAATCGCGCTTACATGGCCTACCAACTGGCTACCCTACCTCAGCTTGTCAATCTGATTGGCGAAAAATTTGATAACTCCAACGTGCCGCGTTGTTGCCTGCTGATTGGCGCGGGTTGTTCATTCAATTCCCAGATTCCGTTGGGTGGCGGTCTGGTTGATCTGCTGAAGATGGAATCGTTTCGGCAGCAACACATCATTGACAAGATTACTTGGCCTCTGGACAGGGCCAATGACTACAAAAAGCAGTTCGACACCTACGTTGATGCCAACCAGCTAGGGTCTAAGTACGATGCGTTTTGCGGGCAGCATCAGGATCAACTACGGCAACAAATTAATGCGCTTTCCGACACCATCAGAACGAGCAAACTACCGTTGCCGCTTCAGCAGCAGAGCCCCGAGGAACAGGGGAAGTTTTTCGAGGGCAAAAGAGACGATTTTTACCGGGATGCGCAGTACGAGTACTGGTTCAGGCAGTACAGCGAAAATGCCAGCGACCGGCAACGGTTTGTTGAGCGCGTTATTGATGGCAAAGACACCGGATACGGCTATGTAACGCTGGCGCAGCTAATTAACGAAGGCTACGTACGGAACGTGTTTACCACCAATTTTGACGACCTGCTGCACGATGCCCTGATGCTGTTTTTTAATGAACGGGTTAAGGTTTACGCCCACTCTGACCTGAGCGATTTGCTGAACCTGCGCGACAAAAAACCAAATATCGTTAAGCTACACGGCGATTTTCGTTATCAGGACATGCGAAATACAACGTTTGAAATTGATGAAACTCGTAACCGCTTGTCTGAAAAGCTGGCCGATGCCCTGGCCGAAACGCCCTGTTTCAACCTCGTGGTGATGGGCTATGGCGGGGCCGATGTGTCGATTATGAATCAGCTGCTGGAAGCCAAGCGTCGTACGCCACACAGTCCGTTCCGGCTCATCTGGACCGACCGTAAACCGGTTGACCAACTGCACTGGCGTGTTCGCGATCTGCTCGACACCACCCGTAATAATTTTTTTCTTCAACTTGAGAGTTTCGACCTGCTAATGCTCCAGTTGCACGAGGCACTCCAGCTCAAACCGGTGCAGATTGTGGAGAAAGCCCAAGAACGGCAACGGGAAATTAACGCCTACTACGGCCTGATGCAAAAGCAGGTTGACGAAGCCGCTCTGCCGGCCGAAGAGAAAGACGAACTGACTAAATCGCTGGAAGCATCTTCACTGTTTAATCAGGCTTATAACAGCAGCGATTTCCAAGAAAAATGCCGTTTGTACGAGCAGGCTGTGCAGTTAAAACCTGATTTTGCCAATGCGCTCGGCAACTGGGGTGCTGCCCTAAGTAAGTTAGGGCAGTACGAGCTAGCCATCGAGAAGTATAAAAAGGCCCTTGCCCTTAAACCTGATTATGCATACGCACTCGTTAACTGGGGCGTTGCCCTGAGTGCTTCAGGGCAGTACGAGCCGGCCATTGAGAAGTACAAACAGGTTCTTGACCTCAAACCTGATTTTGCAGCTGCATGGTTTAATTTGGCCTGTGTATATGCGTTACAGGGGAAGATTGATGAAACAATCCAGGCACTCGACACATGGCGTATGGTAAACAAAAGCGCAAGTCCCGAGGAAGTGGTAGCTGACACAGACTTTGATGGTATTCGTGCCGATCCAGCTTTTCATGTCTATATGCGTGATTGGACCGCGTAAATCCGCTCGGCTTTATTCACTCCTGAGCGATTTGACAGGATTGACGAGCGCGGCTTTGATGCTTTGGTAGCTGATAGTCAGAAAGGCAATGCCCAGAGCTAGTAGGCTGACGAGGGCGAAGACGCGCCAGTCGATGGTAATTTTGTAGGTATACGTCTGCAACCAATTGTCCATCGTATACCAGGCCAGTGGGCTGGCGATCAGAATAGCCAGTGCAACGAGTTTCAGAAAATCTTTCGATAGCAGACTCACCAGACTGCTGACACTCGCGCCTAGCACCTTGCGGATACCAATCTCTTTGGTTCGACGTTCCGCCGAGAAAGCGACGAGTCCGAACAGGCCCAGGCAGGCAATCAGAATACCGGCAGCCGTGAACACATTCAGCACGTTGGCCAACCGCTGTTCCGTCTGAAAGAGACGGTTAAACGCATCGTCGAGGAAGTAGTGATCGAATGGAGAGTCCGGTGCGTGTTTCTGAACGATTTGGCCAATAGCCTTGACTTGCTGTTGCAGGTCGACGCCTTTTCGGAAGCGGACGTACAATGTACCGTTGTAGTCCGCAAAGCCCCGGCTGGTGTCGGGGCCAACCATCAGCAATGTCGGTTGAATTGGGTCTTTGACCGAGCTCATGTGGAAGTCTTCGACCACCCCGCGCACCTCTTGCTGTCTATCGTTAATAGTTAATACCTGCCCCAGTGGGTTCCTGGCGATACCCAGCTCCTTTGCCGCTGTTTCATTGATAAACAACTGGCCGGCCACTGCGTCCTGTGGCGGATTTTTCCAGCGTAACCTGAGCGTCGGTACGAAAGAACTGTCGACGCTCAGGCCAGCTAGTGTAATAGGCTTTTGAATTTTAGCCGTCTTAACCGACCAGACGTTGAAGCCACCGCTGTAAAATGCCATTGCGCTGGTCGCAATTCGTTCGACTCCGCTTTGCGCTAGTATGTCCTGCCGGAAACTGCTGTAGTGGTTGCCCAGCGATTTACTCAGCGAGATGCCCATCACCTGATCGACATTCAAGCCTAAATCTTTGGTCTGCATATACCGGAGTTGCTGTTGGGCAACGACTGTGCAAAAGATCAGCGTGATCGACACGACGAACTGAAAGACGACCAATACTTGCCGAACCGATAGGTTACCGGGCAGGTTGATTCGCCCTTTCATGGTATCGATCGGAGCAAAGCGGGACAGCACAAACGCCGGATAGCTGCCCGACACCAGAATGCTCATTAGCAGAATACCCGCAAGTGTCAGTAGCGAAAAGGAACTGACCGAAAAGGCCTGATCTATTTTGGCGTCGATCAGGCTAAGAAACGGGTCTTTGAGCAGAAGCATCAAACCAACGCCCAGGCAAAACGATAGCGTGCTGACGAAAGCCGATTCGACAAAAAACTGGCCGATGAGCGTACGTTGATTGCCTCCCAGCACTTTGCGCATACTGACTTCTTTAGCCCGTGCTGTAGCGCGTGCCGTTGTCAGATTCATGTAGTTGATGAGCGCCAGTAACAAAACGCTGATACCGATCCAGAGAAAGGTTTGGACGTAGCTACCGACCATTGAGTTTGTGACAAATCCACCGATGTGCATGTCGGTTAGTGGGTCGATAATGGCCGTTACTTTCACTTTCGGCTCGTCGGAAAGCTTGACGTGCTTATTAAGGAATGATGCGAACTGCTGACTAGTAATTTGCGGGCTTAGCCGGAAATATGTCTCGCCTTCGGGCGCCGTTTCCCAGCGCCAGGCGGGGGCAAGCTGCTTGAAGCTGCTGGTCGAAATCAGCATTGGAAACGTGAACGCCGTGTTCGACGGTAAATCCTCCAAGACACCGGATACCGTGAGCCGATGCGTGTTGTTGAATACTACCGTTTTGCCCATCGGATCAGCTTGACCGAAGAATTTACGGGCTAGTGATGCTGTCAGAATAACTGAGCTAGGTTGCGAGAGGGCAATTCGGCCATTGCCCTGTTTCATCGGAAATGCGAAAAAGTCGAAGAATGAGGAATCGGCGTAGTGAATGTCTTTGACGAAAAACTGCTGATTCTGGTAACGAATAATGTCTTTCCCCTGCCAGTCGCTGGAGATCAACCGGGTCATTTGCTCCACCTGCGGCACCTGACGTTTGATCCGATCACTCACCGCAAACGATACGGCTATCGAGTTGAGCTGCATTCCGTCGCGTTTCTGCTCGATTGTCATGTGAACTGTCTGCTGCGCCTTTGGGTGAAAGCGGTCGTAGTTGTACTCGTGTATGACGTATAGCAGCATCAGCATGCTGATGGCCATGCCCAACGCCAGGCCACCGATGTTCAGAGCGGAGTATAATTTGTTACGCCACAGGTTTCGTAAGGCAAGTTGGAAATAGCTTCGAAGCATACGAGCAGTTAGTTATATGTATTCGAGTTAGGATAGAACTATAGTGATGGCCATCTGAAAATAGATCTGATAGCTGATTACTCGCTTCTTAGACTCTTCACCGGGTTGACCAGCGCGGCCCGGATACTCTGAAAACTTACTGTCAGCAGGGCGATGCTGACGGCCAGCAAGCCCGCCAGCGCAAACACCCACCACGAGATATCGATGCGGTAAGCGAAGTCGGAAAGCCAGCGATTCATGGCATAGTACGCGAGTGGCGACGCGATGACGATGGCGATCAAAACCAGCTTGAGGAAGTCTTTGGAGAGCAGGGCGACAATACTCGTTACGGATGCCCCCAGCACTTTCCGCACACCAATTTCTTTGGTACGCTGCTCGGTCGTAAACGTTGCGAGGCCGAACAGGCCCAGGCAGGCGATGAAAATAGCCAGGGCCGCCCCGGCGGTAAATACCTGCCCGTACTGCTGTTCGCTCCGGTACTGCCGGTTGTAGTTTTCGTCGGCAAAGTAAAACTCGAACGGATTGCCCGGATAAGCGGCTTTGTAGAGTTGCTCCAGTGTGGCCAGTTTATCCTGTACCTGATCGGTGGTCAGCTGAACCGTTAGGTCACTGACCGACCGGCGCGGCAGGAAGACGACGGGTTCAATGGCTCGTTGCAGTCCCTGATGGTGGTAATCGCTTAGTACGCCGACGATCTCAAACGGCTGCCCCCAGTTGATGTGCTGTCCCACGGCCTTCTCTGCCGACGCAAAGCCCAACTGCCGCGCGCCCGTTTCGTTGACCATTACCTTGGCGCTTTTCTCGTAGCCCGACTCGGCTTCCTGCACCGTAAAATTCCGGCCTGCCGCCAGTTTAATTTCGTAGGTGTTTATAAACCGATCATCAACGATTCCCATTGAATAGGTCTGCTTATCGTCGCCGGGTCGGGGGTTTTGCCTGGTAATGCCGTTGGCGGTGAAATTGTAGAAGTTGCCCGGTATGATACTCGTCTGACAGAAGCTTTTCACGTACGGGAGTCGGCTGAGTTCGTCGCTGAGAACCGCCGTGCCGGCCTTGAACGAACCATTCTGTGCTACCTGTGGCCCTTTGATGACGAGCCGCTGTGTCAGCCGCACACCAAGGTCCTTGTTTTGCATGTACTGAAGCTGCCGGTGCAGAACCAGCGTGGCAATGACCAGCGCTACCGATGCACTGAACTGCGCCACAACCAGGGTTTTACGCAGCCAGCCGCCGTTGCCACCCCGATAGGTGCCTTTCAGCGTTTGAATGGGCTGGAAGGATGTCATCGTAAAGGCTACATACCCCCCGACGCGACAGCACCGGCCAGCACCAGACCCAGCCCCGCCAGCCAGAAGCCGCCGGTGTTGAGTACGCCAAGTGACAGCTTTTTCTGGATGAATTCGTTGAACGCTGGTTGCAGCATACCAACCAGCAGTAGCGCCAGCCCAACGCCTAACCCGTTCAGCAGCAGCGACTCACCCAGAAACTGTCCGGCAAGCTGACCCGGTCCGGCACCGATAACCTTTCGCACGCCTACTTCTTTTGCCCGTTTCAGGGCCCCCGCCGTCGACAGGTTGATGTAATTAAACCAGGCGATCAGCAGAATAAGCCCGGCAATACCGCTGAGCAAATACACGAAACCCAGACTGCCGCTGGTCTGGTAAACATCGCTCAACGACGTTGCCAGGTGCAGCGTGGTGGCGGGCTGTAGCAAAAACCGGTTTTCGCCAGTCGGGTTGATCTGTTTGGCAACGTCGTTGATTTTGCCCTCTAGTGCTTTAAAATCGGTTGGCTTGCCCGGCGGTGTGGCTTCGGTTAACTGGAGAAACGTTGTCAGGTAGGTACCGTAAAAACTATCTAGTCTGGCCCAGTCGTTGCCGCCCAGATTGGCCGGATTATTCAGCGTTTGCAGCGAAAACACGCCGTCGAACGACAGGTCCGAATTGGGGGGCATGTCGGCGTAAACGGCGGTAACGGTGTAGAGCGTTTTGCCAAACTGATTATTCAGCGTCAGCACCTGCCCGATTGGATTCCGGTTGCCGAAGTACATCCGGGCACGAGACTGCGACAGGGCAACCGTATTGGGCTGGGAAAGTGCCGAAGCAGCGGTCCCGCTTACCAGTGGAAAGGTGAACAGTGAGAAGAAGCTGGCGTCAGCGTAGGCCAGTTTGTCCTCCCGGAACGACTGTAACGACCGACCACCGGGAAAGCTGACGATACCGTTGGCGGAGTGTTCGGCGATGCGGCAGAAACTGCGCACTTCCGGGAATTTCTCCTTAGCAATTGGTCCGATGGGGGGCGACATATCTGACCACACATCGCCCGCCTGATTTTGCGTGAGCAGCCGGTAAAGGGTGGGCAGATTCTTATGGAACTGATTGTAGCTGCGCTCGTAGGCAACGTACTCCAGAATCAGCACGAAAGCAGCCATACCTAGTGCCAGCCCCGCGATATTGATAAACGAGAAGACCCGATTTTTACGCAACGTGCGCAGCGCGATTTTGAGGTAGTTTCGGAATATGGTGGTGTTGGATTTATTCGGAACGAAGCGATTTAACTGGATTGACCAGCGCGGCCCGGATACTTTGAAAACTCACCGTGAGTAAAGCGATGCCCGTAGTCAGTAGACCAGCCAGTGCGAATAGCCACCAGGCCAGGTCAATCTTGTAGGCAAAGTTTTGAAGCCACCGATGCATGGCGTACCAGGCGAGGGGCGACGCGATAATGACGGCGATCAGGACCAGCTTGAGAAAATCGCGGGACAGCAGCCCGACAATGCTGGCGACTGACGCGCCCAGTACTTTCCGAACGCCAATCTCCTTGGTACGCTGTTCGGCCGCAAAGGCTACCAACCCGAACAGCCCCAGGCAGGCGATGAATACAGCCAGTACCGTAAACGTCAATAGCACGTCGCCCTGCTTCTGCTCCGCCTGATACTGCTTCGAGAAATTTTCGTCCAGAAAGTGAAAATCGAGCGTGGCCGTGGGGGAAAACGTTCGGTAAACGGTCTGGATGTACGCCAGAGCTGCCGATACGTTGCCCGCGCGAATACGAACGTACAGATTGTCTTTGTCGGAGGCTGTGGGCATTTGCAACACCAGTGGCTCGACTTTATGCTGTAGCGAATAGGTGTGAAAGTCCTTGACCACGCCAACGATGCGGGCTTCGGCGGTGTGGTTGGCCTGATCGATGACGTAGCGGACCCGTTTGCCAACCGGCCGAGGGCCAAGCTGCCGGGCCAGCGTCTGATTGATCAGCACGGCGTTCGATGCGTCGCTTTTAAAGGACTCGGAAAAATTACGGCCGCTCACCAGACCGATTTCCAGCGTCGTCAGATAGTCCGGGTCGACGAGAAATTTCTGAACCAGCTGCGCATTGGCCCCAAACGCACCCTGTTGCTCGAAAAACATACCCGAGCCGCCGATATTATTGTTGCCGATCGGATTGCTGGCCGCAGCAGCGCTTTCGATCAGCGGGTTGCGGAGCAGGGCTTCTTTGAGCGCGTCGACGCGTTGCCGGACGGCTTCGTCGTCGATGTGAAAGGTAAGTACCTGTTCTTTGTTGAACCCTAAATCTGCCTGTCTGACAAACTGCATCTGCCGGTACACAATCCCGGAGCAGGCGATGAGCGCCACCGTGGCGACGAACTGAAACACAACCAGCGCCTGCCGGAGCCTAACCGGTTGTTGGTGGGTACTCTGCTGACCACGTAGGGCCGGTACGGGGCGAAAGCCCGACATCCGCAGGGCGGGATAGAGGCCGCTCAGCGTACCAATGAGCACCGAAAACAAAACAACCGTTAGCATAATGTCAGCCCAGTTGCCGAGCGACAACGCTTTATCGGCGAGCCGGTTGAAGTACGGTAACGCCATAACGACCAGACTGGCGCTAACCAGCCCCGCCAGTAGCGTCATAAGCAGCGATTCGGTCAGGAACTGCCCGATCAGTTGCAGCCGAAAGGAGCCGACCGCTTTCCGAACACCGACTTCGCGTGTCCGTTTGAGGGCGCGAACCGTGTTCAGGTTGATATAATTGATGCAGGCAATCAGCAAAATCAGCGCAGCTACAGCGGCAAAAATAGAAACCGTACGAGCGTTGCCATTTGCACTGATTTCGTAGTCCAGATGCGAGTGCAGGTGAATCGACGACAGGGGTTGTAGCTCCAGTCGATACGTTACGTCGCCCATCTCTTTTTTCAGGTATTTGGAAAAGAAGCCGCCCAGTTTTGCCGAAAGGCTTTCGGGTTCACTGCCCTTGGCCAGCAACAGATACGTGAATAGTTCGGCCTGTTGCCACCCACTGGTGTAGTTGTCGGGCAAGGAACGCAAGGCGCCGAATTGTAGGTGCGAATTAGTCGGTACGTCCTCGATGACGCCGGTTACGGTATTCGGAAAATGATTACTAAACTCAATGACTTTACCGACTGCGTTGCTGGCAGTGCCGAACAGTTTTTCGGCTACGCTTTTCGTCAGCACGATACGCTGCGGACCGCGGAGGGCTGTGTGCGGATCGCCGTACAGAAAGGGAAACGTGAACACATCGAACACCGTCGGGTCGGTGAAGAAGATGGCGGGGACGTCCAGTTTTTTGTCGCCAACCGTAATTAAGCCACCGCCTTCCTGGTTAAAGCGAACCGTCTTTTCAACCTCCGGGTAGTCTTGTTTCAGGGCTTCCGCGAAGGGGGCTGGCGTGGCCGCGATGTTGAGGTTTCCGCCCTGCCACTGCGCGTGTTGTACTACCCGGACAATGCGGTCGGCGTTGGCGTGAAAGCGGTCATAACTTCGCTCGTTGACCACGTACAAAACCATGAGCCAGACAGCCGCCATACCGACGCCCAGCCCGACTATGTTGAGACCACTGAAAAGCTTGTTTTTCCAGAGTGCCCGGACTGCGATTTTAAGGTGATTTCGGAACATAATCGGTCAAGTGATTAGGAACGACGAAGAGACTCAGATTGCACAGCTCTAAAGTCGTACCAAATACATAACCGACTGATAGTCAACGAAAAATACCGAAACGTGTATGCCGTTTGTCCGCAAACGGACGAATTGCGTTCACTTGTGGACAGGGGTAATCGGCAGTAAAGAACCGACGGGATATTGGTTTTTGCCGGATTGGGTGGGTCAGCGCAGATTGAGGCTGGCTCGTATGTCAGTCAGCGTATGCTCGTACGACGCGCCAATGGGAATGGTGTAACCGGCAACGCTCACTTCCTGACGTGCTATTTTGTCAATCTTGCGGACGGCGACGGCGTATGACCGATGCACCCGTAAAAACAGACTGGGCGGCAGTAGCTGCAAGGCGTCGGCCATGGTTTGCCGACTAAGGAGCCGCCGGTTTGGCAGCACATACGACAGGTAGTTGCCGTCGGCTTCGAGGTACAGAATGTCATCCACCCAAACTTTCTCTTCTTCATAGCCCGTTTTGACGAAAATAAACGGGGCTTCGTCCGAACGGGCTGTCTGACTATCGAGTGCTTTTGTACAGGCTTTCAGGAAACGCGCCAGTGAAAACGGCTTCAGCAGGTAATCGACCGCGTCGAGTTCAAAACCCTGTACGGCGTAATCGGAGTATGCCGTCGTGAAGATCACCATCGGATTCCGGGGCAGGCACTTCACCACCTCAACCCCCGAAATATCGGGCATCTTTATATCCAGAAAAACCAGGTCGACGCGGTGCGTTTGCAGATACGTAATGGCCTCGAAGGCGTCGGTAAACGTAGCGTCCAGTTGCAGGAAAGAGACCTTGGCAGCATGCAGCCGGATTACTTCCAGTGCCTGCGGTTCGTCGTCGATAGCAATAGCAGTCAGGGCCATGCGCGGTTAGGGTTGCTTCGTCCAGCGATCTTCCCCAACGTCACCAGACCAGAAAGGGTGCCGTTGGCGTCGACTTCAACGGTAACTGATGCGTCGTTCGTCTGTAGCATAAAACGGATTCGCGGCTGGGCATTGACGGGTGGTATTGGACTGGCTGATATAAAACCTGATGCCAGTTGAGCGACCGTGACGGGAATCAGCCAGAGTAATAGCAGGGTAAGATAAACGAATTTCATGGGAAGGATAAGTTAAGTGACTGTATGAGTTTGGGTTTCGCTGGAACGGCTCTATTTGGTAGCGTTGGGTATCAGCGACCGACTTTCAGGTACGTGCCGGTCCGACAGGTTCAGCTTACCAGTATACCAGCGTCAGTGAGACGAAATAGTCCTGTTCTGACTGCTGAATGTCGAGCGTGTGCCGGCCCGGATAAATCAGCTCCAGCCGCTTGCGAACATTGTCCAGCCCGACGCCTGACTGTTCTCGTTCGGGGTCGGTCGATTCGGCCGGGCGGGGGTGGCGCGAGTTGTGAACTTTGAAATACAGCTTGGTTGCGTCCAGCGTGAGCGTGATAAAAATCCAGGAGGGGTTCCGCAAGCTGATGCCGTGCTTAAACGCGTTTTCGACGAACGGCGTCAGTAGCATGGGAGCGAGGTAGATCTCACGGTTAGGCTGCTGAATGTTCACCCGAATTTCGATGGGGTGGGTTTCGTCGACGCGCATTCGCTGAATGTCGATGTAGTTGTGCAGGTACTCGACTTCCTTGTCGAGCGGTATACGGTCGCGATTATTTTCCTGGAGCATAAACCGCATCATATCGCCCAGCTTCTGAATGCCGTCGGCGGTTTTTTCGCTGTTTTCCTTGAGCGCCGTTGCGTACAGACTATTCAGCGCATTGAACAGAAAGTGTGGGTTGATCTGCGCGCGGAGGCTAGACAGTTCGGCCGACTTGGCAGATATCTGCGTTTGAAGGACTAGTTTCTCGCGGTTCAGCACCCGGCGTCCGTAGGCAATCGCAGCCGAACAAAGCACGACGATGGCGCTGAACGTAATAATCGGGTCGAGGGCGTGGTAATAAAACTGGGTGCCAGCCTCCCAGATAACGGTCGTTGCAGCAAGGACCGCCAGCAGAAAGACGCCTAGTGTGTAGGGCGAAACTGTCCTGAGATCAGCCGATTTGCTGAGTATGGTTCTGTAAATGAACGACTGGAAAAAATGAACCTGAATGCCCAGTCCCAAAATCTGCAAAATATCGCGGAACGTACCCTGCCATAAGGTGGGAGGCAGGTGTAGATCCATCGCGAAAAACACCAGTAAGACAGTGATACCACTGATCAACAGATACCCGACGACGCGAAGAACAGGTAACGACTCCTGCTGGGTTTTGTCGGACAAGTACGCGTAGTAGCCCCGGATGATCTCGTACGTAGCCAGCAGAATCCCCAGCCCGATGGCATCGGCCAGCACGGTTCGTTTCCGGTAGAGCGAATAAGCCTGAAGCCCGTAAATGTCTCCCGTCTCAAGTTGTTTGTACCGGACGTGCAGCTTCAGGTAGTGGTACACAAACGCACTCGACAGCAGCAGCACGATCGTCAGCCCGACGTACAGCCAGCCTGTACGGCTCCCCATTTCTTCCGACAGACGCGGATACGCTAGGTAGTGAAATGCAGCCCAGGCACCCAGAAACAGGCCGACGCCCAGAATCAGGGGGATATTGTTGTTCAACGTGTGATCGTAATTGCCCAGATCCGGCCAATAGGTACCAGCCGAAATGCCGTTGCCACTGGCTGAAAGGCCAATCATCCCATTTAACTGATTGACCTCGGCGATCAGTCGACGGACGACGTAAACAGTGGCCAGGCCGATCAGAAATAACGGTTCTACGTATCGTGTGCGTGAATGGTCCTGCATGGCTGTTGCTCGATTTTTGATCAAAGCTAGAGTGGGGCCATGCACTCGTGGGGAAAATGGGTTGAACCGGTCGAAAAATGGGACGAATGCGGATGGTAGCCGCAAAATCTTGCCGTTCTACTCAGAACGCAGCGACTTCACCGGGTTGACCAGTGCCGCCCGGATGCTTTGAAAGCTGACCGTCAACAGGGCAATGCTTACGGCCAGCAAACCCGCCAGCACAAATACCCACCACGAGATGTCGATGCGATACGCGAAGTTCGAAAGCCAGCGGTTCATGGCGTAGTAGGCGACCGGACTGGCAATGACGATGGCAATCAGTACCAGTTTGACAAAATCTCTGGAAAGCAGGGTGATGATACTGACTACGCTGGCCCCCAGTACCTTGCGAACGCCGATTTCTTTGGTGCGCTGCTCGGCCGTGAAGGCCGCCAGCCCAAACAGACCCAGGCAGGCGACGAAGATGGTTAGTCCGGCGAAAATGCCCAGAATCCGGCCGGTTTTCTGCTCAGCCAGGTACGTTTCGTTGTATCGCCGGTCGAGGAAGGAATACGTAAAGGGAGTATCCGTAGCCAGGTTTTCCCATTCGGTTTTCAGCGATGCCAGTAACCCGGCCACATCGTCGGTTTTTACCTTAACGATCAGTGTTCCCTGGTCAGGCGTGAGCGCCATCACCAGCGGGGCGATCGCTTCGTGCAACGACCGGAAATGAAAATCCTTTACCACGCCAATGACCGTGTACGTTTTCTGCGTATCATCACTCTCCGTGTGTCCGATGGTCTTGCCGATAGCGTTGCCGTCCCATCCCAGAATCCGGGCGGCTGTCTCGTTCAGAATCACACCCGATGAATCGGTACCGTAGGCTTTTGAGAAATTGCGACCAGCCGCTAGCTGCATACCCAGCGTCGGGATGTACGCATAATCGACATCGTATCGGATTGCCTTTATCAACTGAGTTGGGTTGCTGCCCGGGTGCATCAGGTAATTGTTAGTGTTGCTCGGCCCCGCTGGCAGATACCCCGACATACTGGCGTTGGCTACGCGAGGGTCCCGCAAAATCTGGTCGCGGAAAACCGTTGCTTTCTGGCCCAGTTGCCACGCATCGGGCAGGACCAGCACCTGCTCTTTGGTGTAGCCAAGCTTCTTGTGCTGGATGTAATTCAACTGCTGGTAAACAACAGTGGTACCGATAGTCAGGATGATGGAAATGAAAAACTGAACCACCACCAGACCGCTACGTAACCCAAGGCTACCCTGGTTACCGGCACGCTGGCCCCCATTCAGCACGGTAATCGGTTTGAACGACGACAGGAAAAAAGCAGGATAGCTACCCGCCAGAACCCCCACCAGCAATCCCAGCAACAGCAGCATTGGTAGCAGCCAGCCTGCGTCACCGATCTGTAACGCCAGCGTTTTGCCCGCCAGCTCGTTAAAAAGCGGTAACACCAGCCATACGATACCCACCGCCAGCACCAGCGCAACCATCGTGAGCAGCAGCGATTCGATCAGAAACTGATTTGTCAGACTTTGCCGGGCCGACCCCATTACTTTGCGTACGCCTACTTCCCTGGCTCGTTTCGACGCGCCCGCCGTACTCAGATTCATGAAGTTGATACAGGCAATCAGCAGCATAAATAGGGCGATAGCCCCGAAGATGTAGACGTACTGACTATCGCCGTTCGCTTCCAGCTCGCTCGTCAGGTTCGAGTGCAGATGGATGTCGGTCAGGGGTTGTAGCCGCAGACTTAGCCGGTTTCCTTTCTGGCTGAACTGCGCCATGCTCATACCGAACGCCTGCTGCACCTGCGGCCCCATGTAGGTGCTGACCGTCTGCGGCAGTTTGGCTTCCAGTTGCTTCGGGTCGTAGCCCTTCGCCAGTACCAGATAGGTGTAAAAGTTCGACGTCATCCACGAGGTCGAATTGGCTTCCGCAACGCCCGCCATCGACAGAAACAGGTCGAAATGGAAATGCGCGTTGGTGGGCACTTTCTCGATGACGCCCGTAATCCGGACGAGTGTGTTCCAGCTTTTAATCGTCAGCAACCGCCCGACCGGGTTTGCATTACCAAAATACTTCCTGGCCAAATCTGCTGAAATTACGGCCGTGTTGGGCTGACTCAGGACGGTTTTGGCATCGCCCTGAACAAGCGGGAGCGAGAATACCTGAAAGAAATTAGTGTCGACGTAGGCCAGTTGGTCGTCCCGAAAGGTCTTGGTACCAACCGTGATGGCGGGTGCGCCGGCGGTCCGGATGCGAGTAGCGGCTTCTACTTCCGGGTAGTCTTTTTTGAGTGTCTGCGCTACGGGTGGCATCACGCTGGCTTCGTTGATCTCCCCACCATTCATCACCGCCCGAAATACGACCCGTACCATCCGGTCGGCGTTGGCGTTGAAGCGGTCGTAGCTCAATTCATCGAGCAGATACAGACCGATGAGCAGACAGGTAGCCAGCCCGAATGCCAGCCCGACTATGTTGATGGCCGAAAACGCTTTGTTGCGGATCAGATTTCGCCAGGCGACTTTGAGGTAGTTTCGAAACATAGCCGTTGGGATAGTAGAAAGCTGACCAACGGAAAGTCAACTACTATGCCACCACCGTAAAACGGCCATTTCTGCTCCCTGACGGCGTTTTTATCAAAAAATATGTCCGATAGTGGACAGATTTTGTCCAGTAATGAACAGGCCACAGCGCAAAAAATCCGGGACGATGTAGCTGGTACATCGCCTCGGATTTGTGAGCTGATTTAGTCAGGGGAAAATCAGTTCGGAATCAGGCCGTGCGGGTCGATCACAAACTTCTTGGCCGCGCCCTTGTCGAAATCCTTATAGCCGCGTGGTGCATCGCCGAGGCTGATAACCTCGACGTTGACCGCTTTGGCAATCTGTACTTTGTCGTACAGAATGGCGTTCATCAGCTGCCGGTGGTACTTCATCACGGGGCACTGACCGGTGTAGAACGAGTGCGACTTTGCCCAGCCCAGCCCGATTCGGATGTTGAGGTTGCCTTCTTTGGCGGCTTCCGTCGACGCGCCGGGGTCGCCCGTCACGTAGAGACCGGGAATACCGATGGCACCACCCGCCCGCGTGATGGTCATGGCTGCGTTCAGTACCGTAGCGGGCTGTTCAGTACCGGAATCATGACCGTGGCCGCGCGCTTCGAACCCTACGCAATCGACGGCACAGTCGACCTCGGGAACGCCCACGATTTCAGCAATCTGGTCGGCCAGCGGGGTTTCTTTCCGCAGGTCGATGACTTCACAGCCGAAGGATTTGGCCTGTTCCAGCCGCTCCGGGATCATATCGCCCACCATCACCACGGCCGCGCCGAGCAGGTGACACGATACCGCGCAGGCCAGCCCCACCGGACCGGCACCCGCAACGTACACAATCGATCCCGGTCCCACGCCCGCCATCACGGCCCCGTGGTAGCCCGTCGGGAAAATGTCGGAGAGGAGCGTCAGGTCGCGGATTTTGGCCATCGCCTGGTCTTTATCGGGAAACTTGAGCAGGTTGAAATCGGCGTAAGGTACCATTACGTATTCGGCCTGTCCGCCAACCCAGCCGCCCATGTCGACGTAGCCGTAAGCCGCGCCCGCCCGGCCGGGGTTTACGTTCAGGCAGATACCCGTTTGACCAGCTTTGCAGTTGCGGCACCGACCACAGGCGATGTTAAACGGTACCGAAACCAGATCGCCCTCTTTGATAAACTCCACGTCGCGCCCGGCTTCAATCACCAGCCCCGTAATTTCGTGGCCCAGCACCAGCCCGGCGGGGGCCGTTGTCCGACCCCGGACCATGTGCTGATCGCTACCGCAGATATTCGTCGACACGATTTGCAGAATAACCCCGTGGTGGCACTGCCGGTCGCCGAGGGCCAGCTTGGGGTATTCTATTTTCTGTACCTCGACCACGCCGGGTTCGATGTACGCAACGCCATGATTCTGACACATAAGATGGTTGGGGTTTTGGAAATAGTTACCCCTCCTTGGCGGGGAGGGGCCGCGGCTTTTAATTAAGCAAGTGCATCGACACCGGCCTGGGCTACGATGTGGTCGTTTTCGACCGTGCTGCCCGATACACCAATAGCCCCGATAACGGTGCCGCTGGCGTCGGTGATAGGAAGGCCACCCGGAAACGTAATGAGTCCGCCGTTGGAGTGCTCGATGTTATAGAGCGGGCCGCCCGGCTGCGTGAGCTTCCCGATTTCGCCGGTAGGCGCATCGAAATAGCGGGCCGTGCGGGCTTTTTTCTGGGCAATGTCGAGCGAGCCGAGCCACGCGCCGTCCATACGGGCGAAGGCAACGAGGTTGGCTCCAGCGTCGACGATAGCGATGTTCATCAGCGTATTGATTTCGGCGGATTTGGCTTTAGCGGCCTGCACGGCTTTCTCAGCCTGTTCGAGGGTGATACCCATAACGGTTTCGGGGTTTTGGTGAAACAACGCCAGTGCACAATGGCGCGTGTTCAGCAAAACTAGCCAGCCAGCCCCGACAGAATTTGCACTATAGTGCCAAAAAACAGTACAATTGTCTACTGTTATGAATTGATAATCTGGCAATTCGCTCCCGTGTTTCACCGTTACTCAGCTATGCACAACCCCAACGCTCTGCCCGCGAAATTTCCTCTGTCACCCATCAACCTGTCGGACGCCACGACCCTGACCTCGCTGGTCGAAAACCGGCGGGTGTATAGCCTGAATCAGTGCGAGCTAAACATCTTCGAAACCTACCAGCCCTGCTCCGACGTGGTGCTGTCGTACGACGGGCTGGTGATTACCAGTATGTTGCGGGGGCGGAAAGTGATGTACCTCTCGGAGCAGCCGGGGTTCAGCTTTTTGCCGGGCGAAACCGTGATTCTGCCCGAAGGCGTGTCGATGAAAGTTGATTTTCCCGAAGCCAGCGATAAGCATCCCGTGCAGTGCGCGACTATCGCGCTCAACTGGGAGGTGGTGCAGCAGACGCTGAATTTTCTGAACGAGCAGTACCCGCGTACCGGCGGGGCAGGAGAGTGGAAGCTAAATTTCAGCCAATACCATTTCTACAACAACCGCGAACTGGCCAGCGTCATCAGCAAGCTCATCAGCATCAGCATGGAAGACGACCCCGCCAAAGACGCCCTCGCCGACCTAACGCTGAAATCGTTGCTCATCCGGGTGATTCAGACGCAGAACATGGCCGTCGTTCACGAAGAACCCATGACCGACAACCGGCTAGCGGTCGTCGTCGATTACATCCGCGAACACCTGACGGAGAAAATCGGCGTGGAGGAACTGTGCCGGAAAGCGTGCATGAGCAAGTCGAATTTCTTCCGCGCCTTTCGCGACACCTTTGGCCTGTCGCCGGTCGAGTTTATCATCCGAGAGCGCATCGGCCTCGCCCGGAGACTGCTCACTAACCCCACCCTGACGGTTTCGGACGTAAGCGAACAGGCGGGCTTTGCCAACCCGTACTATTTCTCGCGTCTGTTTAAAACCTTGGAAGGCATCACGCCCAAGTCGTACCGGCAGCAGATTATTGGTGCGTGATTTACTCGCTCCGCAAACTCTTCACCGGATTCATCAGCGCGGCTTTGATACTCTGGAACGAGACTGTCAGCAGGGTGATAATTAGTGTACCTAATGTTGCTCCCGCAAAAATCCACCACGACAGGTCGGTGCGGTAGTTGTAGCCGTTCAGCCAGTCGTTCAGGTAGTAGTAGGCGACGGGCATCGCGATCAGGCTGGCGACAGTTACCAGTATTATGAAATCTCGCGAGAGTAGTGCCCATAGGCTCAGTACGCTAGCACCGAGCACTTTCCGTACACCGATTTCTTTGGTGCGCTGCTCGGCGGTGAATGATGCCAGACCGAACAAACCCAGGCAGGAGATGAAAATGGCTAGTAGCGCAAAGCCACCTGCCAGCGTGCCGATCCGCTCTTCCGATGCAAACTTTTTGCCGAACTCCTGATCGGCGAACTGATACCCGAACGGGGCCGATGGTACGTATTTCTTGAACGTAGCCTCGATAACAGCCATCGACTCGCTCACGCTTCTGGCTGGATTAAGCTTAATCATAATCCAGTTTGCGTTTTCGTAATCCATGAAATAAATCGCCTGCTTCACCGGTTCATAGGGCGATTCAGCCAGTACGTCTTTGATTACACCCACAATGGTAAAATCCTTGATTTTGGGGTCGAAACGGCCACCCCATTTGACGGCCGTACCAATCGGGTGCTTGAGCCCCATGAATTTTACGGCTGCTTCGTTAACGATGATCGCTGATGAATCGGTGGTGAACGCTCGCGAAAAATCACGGCCTTCCTTGAACTGCCAGCCCACCGTTTTGCCGAAATCATGCGTGACAAAAATTTTTGAAAAATCCGGGTCGAGGGCGGGGTCTTTGCCCGGCCAGCTAAAGTCACTATCGTTCGACCAGACACCCGTCATCGGACTTGACGATTCGGCTATTTCCTGAATGGCTCCCGTCTTGGTCAGTTCCGTTTTCAGCAGCTCGTATTTGCCGTAAAAGGCTGGCGACATCATCTCCATCATGACTACGCCGTTGCTGTCGTAGCCGAGCGGCCGATTTTTGGTGTGCTGAATCTGCCGGTACACGATGATGGTACCGATAATCAGCGTCAGCGAAACCGTAAACTGAACCACGACCAGCACTTTGCGCGGAGCAGCCGCCAGTCCACCTACGCGCGACCGCAGAGCGGAACCGCTTCCCTTCAATACCTTGATGGGCTG
Source organism: Spirosoma rhododendri (assembly GCF_012849055.1). Classification (NCBI taxonomy): domain Bacteria; kingdom Pseudomonadati; phylum Bacteroidota; class Cytophagia; order Cytophagales; family Cytophagaceae; genus Spirosoma; species Spirosoma rhododendri. The sequence goes on from NZ_CP051677.1 coordinate 2,285,823, forward strand.
AAACGACGACAGGTAAAAAGCGGGATAGCTACCCGCCAATAGCCCGGTGACACCCACGAAGCCCAGGCTGACCAGCCAGAACGGGGCTTCCGACCAGGGGAATGTAATGCGTTTGTCGGCCACCGTATTGAACCAGGGTAGCAGGACCAGAATCAGCAGAATGGTACCACCAAACGCCAGCACGACGACCAGAATCGACTCGCTGAAAAACTGATTTACTAACTGACTCCGTAATGACCCAACCGCTTTGCGGATGCCGACTTCTTTGGCGCGCTTTTCAGACCGGGCCGTGCTCAGGTTCATGAAGTTGATACACGCCAGCAGCAACACGAAAATACCCACCAATCCAAACAGCCGGACGTACTGAATATAGCCGCCCGTCTGCACGCCCTCGTCCCAGTTTGAGTACAGCCGCCAGTCGCTCATCGGGTGCAGAAACAGCGTCGAGTTGAATTTCCGGTCGGCGGCTGGTACGTTGACCATCTTGGCGTTCTTGATGCGCGCACTCGCCGTCGGCATATCGATGTTGTCGGCAAGCTGAACAAACAACAGGAATGAGTTATTACCCCATTCCTGGTTGTCTATTGATCGTTTCACCCAGGGGCTAATCGACACAAACAGGTCCCAGGGGGCGATGTAGGTGAGGTTCCGAAACTCCGTGCTGAAGGGCAGGTCTTCGTAAACACCCGTCACTTTCACATCAGCTCTCCCTTCAATGTTGATGAGTTTGCCCATCGGATCGGTATCGCCGAAAAGCGCCCGCGCCGTCGACGCCGACAGCAGGATGGAATTCATTTCCCGTAGGCCCTGCCGGGTGCCTTTCAGCATACGCAGCGACAGGATTTCGGGCATATCAGGACCCATATAGTTGCCCGACCGTGTGAGCTTCTTCTCACCATACGACAGAATCCGGTCACCCTCCCCGCTAGCCATGGCCACGCGTTTGAAACTAGTGGCGTATTTGGTGCGTAACTCGGCACCCAATATGGCCGGGATGGATTCCTGCGTGCCAATATGCCCGTTGGAGGTCTGATGCTGCATAACCCGGGCAATCTGGTCGTAATGGTCAAACGACTTGTTGAACGACAGTTCGTCCCAGCCCCACAGACCAATCAGTATAGCCACCGCCATCCCGACGGATAAGCCGCCGATGTTGATGAACGAATAGACGCGGTTCTTGGCCAGGTTCCGCCAGGCGATTTTGAGATAGTTGCGAAGCATGATGGTGGTGGATTTACTCCGAACGGAGTGATTTGACGGGATTCATCAGGGCGGCCCGGACGCTGCGGAACGAGATAGTCAGGAAGGCAATCACCACCGCCATGGCGCCCGACAGGATAAATACCCACCACGGCATGTCGATGCGGTAGGCGAAGTCGGCCAGCCACCGGCTCATCATGTACCACGCAACGGGCGACGCAACCACAATCGCGACCAGCACCAGCTTCAGGAAATCGCCCGCCAGCAGGGCCACGATGCTTGTGACCGACGCACCCAGCACTTTGCGCACGCCGATTTCTTTGGTCCGCTGCTCGATGCTGATGAGCGCGACGGCAAACAAACCCATGCACGACAGCAGGATGGCGATACCGGCTGCCGACGAGAAAATAGTGGATAGCCGCTGCTCTTTCTTGTACCACCGCTCCACGTTTTCATCGACAAACGAACCGACGAAGTTGTTGCGCGGGTCGACCTGATTCCAGGCCGCTTTTACGGTTTCCATCGCGCTCGTCAGGTTCTGCGGATTCACCCGAACCAGCACGTAGTCGATGCGCTGTTCCGGCAACATTTGCAGGACGATGGGTTCGGCTTTCTGGTGCAGTGAATACAGGTTGAAATCGGCAAAGACGCCCACGATCTGGTACTTCCTGCCCGAATCGGGTTCGATGTACTTGCCCACCGGATTGGCTTCGCCCAGTCGCTTGGCCATACTTTCCGAAACCAGTATGCTCGACGTGGAATCGGTGCTGTATTGAGGGGAGAAATCGCGGCCAGCTTTGAGTTTGATACCCAGCGTTTTGAGGTAATCGAAATCGATGCGCAGCCAGTCGCAGGACACTTCGCGTTTATCATACATGAACCCAACCATCCAGCGCGACGAACTGCCGTCCAGCCCGGAGCCGATGTTCACGCCCGTTCCTGTCACCGATACGATGTTGGGCTGATTGGCCAGCCGGTCGCGCATCTGCCGGAGGGCGGTGGTGCCGTTGAGGTCGCTGCTGATCGGTACGCTGATGAGCTGTTCTTTATTCAGGCCCATTGGTCGTTGTTGCAGGTAAGTTACCTGCTGCCGCATGATGAGCGTACAGACGATGAGCAGACAGGCAATGGCAAATTGCGTCACGATGAGTGTATTGCGCAGTGCGCCCGGCTTGCTGACCTTTACCTTGCCTTTCAGCACCTCAACTGCATTGAACCGGGTAACGAACCACGACGGATACCCACCAGCCACGAGTGTGATGCCCAGAAAGCCCAGCCCCGTAACGAGCAATACGGTTGGTGTCAGGAAATTCTGGATGGTCAGTGTACTGCGAAACAGTTTGTTGAATGTGGGTAGTAGCCCGTAGGCCATGCCCAGCCCCAGCAGTAGCGCGACACCCGCCAGCAGTAGCGTTTCGCCCCAGATTTGCCCGAATAGCTGCCCCCGTTTTGCCCCCAGCGACTTGCGGACGCCCACTTCCCGCGCCCGCGAAATCGACTGCGCGATGGTGAGGTTGATGAAGTTGATACAGGCGATGACCAGGATAAACAGCCCGATGGCCAGCAGGCTATACACGTACACCCGGCTTGTGCCGTTTCCGTAAGTCGTAGCGGTGTCGAAATGGACATCCGTCAGTGGTTGCAGGAACAGGCTTTTCTGGAAACCGAGGCTATTTTTTGGGTAACCCTGTCCGGTTCGTTCGCTGACCTCCTTCGCAAAATACTTGTTCATAAACGCCTGCATCCGGTGTTGCAGCATCGCGGGCGTGTAACCGACTTTCAGCTTCACAAAAACGGTATGACTGCCATGATCCCATCTGTCTTTATTCGGCTGATAATCGCCCGCGTTTCGGCTCGAGATCAGGGCGTCGAACTGTAGCGACGAATTCTCCGGTGCGTTGCTAGTCACGCCTGTCACAGTAAAGGGCTGCCATTGTTCGTTTAGCCGCAGTTCGAGCGTTTTGCCCATCGGATTTTGGGTGCCGAACACAGCTTTTGCCATCTTCTCACTGATAACGATGTTGCTCAGGCCCGTCATGGCGGTTTTGGCGTTGCCCCGCAGCATGGGAAACGAGAACATCGTCAGTATATCGCTATCCACCAGCCGGACGTCCTCGCCAAACGTTTTGTCCTGCCAGCGCACGTACTTCCTGTTGTCGAACCAGCGGGTGACGCCCTCGATTTCGGGGAATTCGGCCTGCAAGGTGGGCGTGATGGGGAAAGGCATCGTCGCGCTGGGATTTGGGGTACCGTCGCGGTTCGTTTCCAGGAAGTTGAGCCGGAAAATACGGTCGGCATCAGCGTGGAACCGGTCGTAGGAAAGCTCGAACGTGGCCGTCAGAAACAGGAGTATACACGTACCAAACGCGACGGACAGCCCGACCAGATTTATGAGCGTATGCGTCCGGTTTTTCCAGAGCGTTCGCAGGGCGATTTTGAGGTAATTGCGGAGCATGGACTTTTGGTTAACTTTGAGAAGAAGCGTACTTTTTCTGTTGACTATGAAAGAATATCCACCGCCAAGATCCCTACAGTATCTTGTTCTGGAGGATAAGATGGGCGTCAATGCCCCCATCATTCACCAGAGCGTTATTGCCCGACTCACCGCCGGATTATACCCGCTCTATCAGTCTGGTCGGATCCCATTCGAACCTCTGCCGGAAACGATGCTTACCGAGGGGTATGCCAGTCCAGTACCAGATTTAATTCTCTACGATCACTCCAATGAGCAGACGCGTCTTATCGTCGAAGTATGCCAGAAAAGTGGCCTCAAACACGATACAGGCAAAGTGATCAAGCTGATTGAAGACGAAGCCTATGGTATCCTTGAAGGGTTTATTTACAATTACAAAACCGGTCAATGGCTGCGCTACCGCAAAGGCGACGGTGGCCTGACCACCGAATCGTCGTTTTCCGACATCCTGCAACTCGATCTCAACAGCTTTCTGTAGATAGAGCTATTTCACCTTCACTTCGTTGCCTTCGCCCGCTTTTACCGTAAACGGCAGTCGCATCTGCTGCACGCCATTCTGCCAGTATTCGTACTGATACTCGCCCGGTAGTAGCGTCAGCGTGCGGGGAAAACGACCCTTGTTTTTCGGTGCGTCGAACTCCTCGGTAATAGTCGTGGGGCCGCTAACCATCAGCTTTACACGCCCCTCACATGTCGGGCAGACGAACGTTACGGGTACTTCGCCGGTAGCGTTTATAGCCGCTTCCGGACGATGCGGAGCGGGCGGATTCTCGCCCAGCCCCAGTGAGTCGAGCACCCGATTTTTGATGGCTTCTTTCTGGGTTTTGTTCAGGCCCCGCACGTCGAACGTCCGGTTGTAGGCGAACTCCCGTCCGTTGCGCTGCCCGTTGATCTGAATAGACAGCGTTTTGTCGGTGTCGTTGATGCTGGAATGCGTACTCGAATAGGTCGACGTTTGCGCCGTTGCGGCAAAAGAGATACCAAGCAGTAGAGCGAGGAAGAGCGGTTTCATAGTAATTATGTTTGTGGCGTCTTGAACTGTGATTTGTTTGATTTTCTTGAACTGTGATTCGTTTGATTACGCTGATAGGTTATGATTTTCTTTTTCTTTGAATTAGCGAAATCTGAGTAATCATTATTAATCATAGTTCAAGATTGTCTGCACTGTGATTAATAACGATTACTCAGATAGACTGTGATTTTTCTTTTTCCAGAATCAGCGAAATCAGATAATCAAAAAAATCACAGTTCAAGACAGTTCAAAACAATCAGCGGTCAGACGTGGAAATTTTCTGTTACTACTTTGCCGTCGAACAGGTTGACAATCCGGTGAGCAAAACCCGCGTCGTAGGGGGAGTGAGTAACCATAATAATTGTCGTGCCTTCGTCATTCAGTTCGCCCAAAAGTTTCATCACTTCCTCCCCATTTTTTGAGTCGAGGTTACCCGTCGGTTCGTCGGCCAAGATTAGCTTGGGTTTGGCAACGACAGCCCGCGCAATCGCCGTACGCTGCTGCTGACCGCCCGACAGTTGCTGCGGAAAGTGATTCCGTCGGTGCATAATGCTCATCCGTTCCAGCACCTCCTCAACACGCTGTTTGCGCTCGTCGGCGGGCGTTTTCAGGTACAGAAGCGGTAGTTCAACGTTCTCATAGACAGTTAGTTCATCGATCAGGTTGAAGCTTTGGAATACAAACCCGATGCTGCCCTTTCGCAATTGGGCCCGTTGCCGTTCGGTCATTTTGGCGACCTCCGTGCCGTAAAAGTTGTAGTCGCCTTCGCTCGGATTGTCGAGCAGGCCGAGAATCGTTAACAACGTAGATTTGCCACAGCCCGAAGGTCCCATAATGGCAACGAATTCGCCATCTTTCACCGACATGGATATGCCATTCAACGCTGTCGTCTCGACTTCTTCGGTAGTGAAAAATTTCTGTAGGTTGACGATTTGGATCATTGTCTTGAACTGTGATTTTTATGGTTGTCTTGAACTGTGATTATCTTGAACCGCCGGGCGGCCCCGTGTGATTTATTTGATTGCTTTGATAGGCTGTGATTTTTTCTTTTAATCAGCGAAATCACATAATCAGTTGTAATCATAGTTCAGAAAGTTTTGAACTGTGATTTTAGATGATTGCTTTGATAGACCATGATTTTTTCTTTTTCTGAAATCAGCGGAATCAAATAATCAGACGAATCATACGGGGCCGCCCGGCGGTTCAAAACAATCAGCGGTCAAAAATTAAGTACTTCATTCTCTCCGAAATTCTCATACGAACTGGTGATGACCTGATCGCCGGATTCGAGACCCGACAGCACCTCGTAGAATTCGGGATTTTTGCGGCCTAGCGTGATATTGCGCTTCATGGCCCGTTTGCCTGTCTTGTCCACGACGTACACCCAGTTGCCGCCCGTGTCGGAGAAGAAACCGCCCACCGGCAGCAGCGTGGCCTTGGCCGCTTTGCCCAGTTCCAATTGTATCGGCGACGATTGGCCACGCTTGATGCCTTCGGGAGCCCCTTGCGGGAAAATCATGTCGACCTCGAACCGGCCGCTTTTTACTTCGGGGTACACCCGGCTGATGCTTAGCGGGAAAGTCTTGCCGTTGAACTCGAAGGAACCGTTCAGGCCCGTAAAGACCCGGCTGATGTAATGTTCATCGACCCCGACGCGCATTTTGAAGCCGTTCATGTCGTCGATTTGCCCGATATTCTGTCCCCGGTTGATATTCGATCCCACTTCGACGTCGATACTCGATAGCTGACCAGATACGGGTGCTTTCACCACCAGGTTGTCGAGCGTTTGCTGCCAGAGAGCCACGTTGCGCTGTGTCCGGTTGAGCGTGCCTTCGAGCTGTTTGATCTGAATTTTGGCGTTGTCTTCCTGATACTTCTGCGACTCCATGTCGATTTTCCGTTGACCCACTAGCCGTTCGTAGGCCCGTTTGGCTTTCAGGAAATCTTCCTCCGACACCACTTTATCTTTGTAGAGTTTGCTCTGCCGATCGTATGTGTCTTTGGCCTGTTCGATCTGAGCGTCGAGGTCGGCGAGGTTCTTGCGGAGCGTAAACCGTTCGATCTGAAGCCGTTGTCGGGTGTTCTGTAATTCGTTGACGAGCCGGTTTGCTTCCGTTTCCGATTGCAGAAAACTCAGTTTCAGGCTCTGATTTTCCAGCTTCAGCAGTACGTCGCCTTTGCGAACCGTGCTGCCGCCTTCCACCAGCTTCTGCGTCACGTAGCCACCTTCGATAGCGTCGAGCCGGATTGTTTTCAGCGGCTGCACCACGCCCGTTACGGCGATGAAGTCTTCGAATGGACCCGTCGAGACGGTTGACACGGTGATTTTATCCTTTTCAACATTGAGTGTTGAACGCCGGTCGGCGAAGACGAATGTATAGAGTAGCATGCTGAGCAGCAGCATACTACCCCCGGCAAGAGCGATTCGCTGACTGGTCCAGAAACGTTTTGGTAAGGCGCGATCCATGTGTTCAATGAGCGAATGAGTGAATGTTGAATGAGCGAATGGCTTCGCTGCTTCGTTCGCTTTAACTCATGGTGCCAACGCTATGCCATTTTTGATAACTAGTTGACAGTCAAAAGGAAATGATAATGCCTGGGCGTAAATCCGTCCGGTATCGGACAAATATATGTCCGCTTATAGCAATGATCTGGTAGCATCTGATCCAATGTCCCGGCTCAACCTTTCGCTCCAGACCGGCGTTCCGGTTCGCTCTTTCGCTCCGGTCCGGCGTTCCGGTTCACTCTTTCACCAACAGTAGCACGTAGGGCTTCGTGGTCGATGCGCGGGTGGCGTGGTTGAGGAAAGCCGGGTCGGGCTGGGTGATGTGGTAGTAGGGAAAAACGGCCAGTTGCCGGACCTGGAAACCGTGGCGCGACAACGAATCGGCGTAGGGGGCGGAGGTGAAAACAGGTACCGTTCGGCCCGCTGCCTGCTGTCGCATTGTCGAATCGGCGTAGACGTACTGCGTCGGGCCGTCGGTGTCGAATTCGTAAGTCCACGAACTTTCACCGAACGTGTCAGACCCATACATAAACGTCTTTTGACCCGCCAGCGAAGGGGTTTTGTTGGCAAAGCGAGCCGCCATCATACCTGCCTGATACTGCACAAACGTGCCAAAGAGAAAGACATTGACCACCACGGCCACGACGAGCATAACCCCCGTCATCCGGCCCAGCAGCGACGGCAGATCCGTGCGCCGGAAGAGCAGCAGCGTACCAACCGCGACGACGACCAGCCCAATAAGCCCTGCCACTAGCCCGGTCGGGCGTACCAGCAGCAGCAGCGGTATCATCAGCGCGATCAGCGCCAGGCCGATCACAAGCTGCGCGACAGACCAGCGACGCAGGTCGATGGGTTTGAGGTTAACGAGAAACTGAGCCGTCAGCACGGCGTAGAACGGGAACAGGATATTGAGGTAGTGGGGCAACTGAAACCGCGACAGCGAAAAGACTACGAACATCAGCAACCCCGACCCCAGCGACACATACTCCGGCAAGGCCCGCTGCCGCCTGACCAGCCGGCCAATTGCCTGCCCCACGCTTACGTACAGCGGCAGCGACCACGGCAGAAATGCCCACAGCAACGTATGCAGGAAGAAAAATTTGTCGCCGTCGCCTTTGATCGGGCCGGTGTTGAAGAAGCGGCCAAACTGACTGTCCCAGAAGAAAAACCGGATGCCCGACACGTTGGTACGCCCGAACACGACGGTTTCCGGGTGCTGATCGAACTGAACGTACAGGCAATACAACTCGGGCGCGGCAAATAGCATGGCGAGCAGTACGGCCGCGTACCAGCGGGGGCGGAGCAGTTCGCGCCAGTTACCCGTAAGCAGCCAGTCGACTACCAGGCCTGCGCCGATAGTCAGCAGCACGAAGGGGCCTTTGGTCATCATGGCGCAGCCCGTCAGCAGCGCTCCCGCCCAGAGGTGCCAGCCGGGGCCGTTGCGGTAGAGCCGGTAGAAATGGTACACCGCCCCGATAATCAGCCCCATCAGGTAGGGTTCGGCCCGCACGTCGTTGTTCGACAGAATGGTGTGAAAGGCTGTCAGCAGCACCAGCGTGGCCACCTGCGCCACCCGCTTCGAGTACGCCAGTTGGGCGAACAGGTACGTGTAATACACCCCGCCGAGGAAGAAGAGTAACGCGGGTAATTTATAGGCAAACGAACTGACGCCAAACAGGCTATAGCTGATGGCCGTCATCCAGAACTGAAAATGCGGCTTGTCGAGCCAGTCGCGGCCGAAGACGTAAAGTCGCACCCAGTCGCCGGTTTGCACCATCGTCTTAGGAATCGTCGCGTAGAGGGCGTCGTCGGGTTCGATAATCGGCACCAGCAACCCCGTCGCGTTGAGCGCGACACCAACAGCGATGAGGGCGTAGAACAGACGGTCGGGGAGCGGGACAGAAGAAGATGTAATCATGAGGCAGTAAACCGACGGCGGCCACCGCCCCGGTCAGGCCGCAAAATTGGCAAGAAATGCACGATATGCTGCATGGCGTTGCCGCCGAAGGCGATTTTGTCTGTCGGCAACCGGAGCGGGTGTCTACACAGAAAATCTACCCATATCGGAGCGCGGGCAAGGCCGCAGAACTGGTCTCGCCTGGCGAACTACGGATACCGACGCGAACGTAGACGTGCATCTGTTGCTGCGGGCACGGTTGCACTTAAGTAATTAGGAATATGATTTATTGAAAGTCTGCGTTCGGTCGTTTTTGCGAATATTATTTGGGTCTAATACTATAATACCAACACTAATAGGGCATATACTGAAAAAGGATCGATAGATTATATGTTTGTGTTGGCTTGTACATAGTTGCCTTATCACTAAATGTATTCAATAACCTAAACAAATTACTTGATGAAAATACGGTCTACCTTATTGGTATTACTGAGCATTGTTCTGGCGTCTGCGGCTGCATTCGCACAGGGCGTTACGCTGCGCGGGCGGGTGATCTCGGCCGAAGAAGGCAGTCCCTTACCGGGCGTAAACGTCGCGGTGAAAGGCACGAGCCGGGGAACAACAACCGACGCAAACGGAGCCTATCAACTGGAGGTGCCCAATACTCAGGCAACGCTGGTGTTCTCATTTATCGGCTTCATCCGTCAGGAGGTTGTACCGGGCAATCGGACAACGCTGGATGTCGAATTGTCGTCGGACGCGTCGCAGCTGGAAGAAGTTGTCGTTACGGCGCTGGGCGTGAAGCGGGAAGCGAAAGCCCTGCCGTATGCGGTGCAGTCGATCAGCGGTGACCGCATTTCGCCTACTCGCCAAACGGACGTCAACAACGCACTGGCCGGTAAAATTGCTGGCGTGCAGGTCCAGAGTCAGGCCGGGTCGAACCTGGGCGCGTCGACGTCGATTCGGATTCGCGGAGCGGGTTCGCTCAACGACAAAGCACCACTCTATGTGGTCGACGGAACGCCTGTTGACGGCACGAACCTGTTTCTTAGCCCCGACGACATGGAGTCGATTACGGTGCTGAAAGGCCCCAACGCTACGGCGCTGTACGGACAGCGGGGCGATGCGGGTGTTGTGGTTATCACAACAAAGCGCGCCAAAGCCAACGGCGGTATCGGGCTGGAGGTCAACCATACAACGACTTTCGAGCGTCCGTCGCTGTTGCCCAAATACCAGAACGTGTATGGTGGTGGTGGCGATTCTGAGTGGCAGACCTTTAAGTGGGAAAACGGCTACCCGGAAGAATGGAAAGCACTGGATGGTAAGCGGTATCACGACTACACCGACGACGCCAGCTGGGGACCGAAAATGGATGGCGGTGAATACATCCCCTGGTATGCCTGGTATCCCGGTACGCAGTATTCCAATAAAACGGCGGCTTTCACCCCGCAGCCCGACAACGTTCGGAAATTCTACAACACGGGCCACACCTACAATACCAACGTCAACTTCTCGAAGGCGGGCGAAAATTTCAACGTGCGCCTGTCGTACACTAACCTGCGGCAGACCGGTGTGCAGACCAACACCGATCTGAAACGCGATCAGATCAACCTCAACAGTGAACTGTTTCTGAACAAACATTTCACGGCGAATGCGTCGATCCAGTACAACATTCAGCGGTTGAACGGCTATTTCAGCGACGGATACGCCAACGCAACGACGGGTTCATTCTCATCGTGGTTTCACCGCGATCTCGACATGGACATCGTGCGGCAGTTTGCCGATTACCGGTCGCCGATCGGTACGCTGGTAAGCTGGAACCACGATAACCCCAGCGTCCCCTTTGTGCAGAATGGCCGGTTTTACAAAGGTAATTACTGGTACAACTTCTTCTCGTACGCCAACAACATCAGTAACACGGGCCAGAAAGACCTGTTGCTGGGGAACGTGAGCCTGACCTACAAGCTGGACGATCACTTCCGGATGTCGGTCATTGCCCGCCGGGATCAGCGCAACGAGAACTACGAAAACAAGGTGCCGACGATCATGGAGTTGAGCGGCTGGCAGACCGGCCTGAAGGCGGCCTACGGAACGGCGCAGATCACCCGCCGGGAAGATAACTTCGAATTCCTGAGTGCCTACAACAACACGGCGGGCGCGTTCACCTTCGACTTCAACCTGGGCGGTAACCTCCGCAAAAACTTCTACCGCGACATATCCGCCAGTACTAATTCCGGGCTGGTTGTGCCGGATCTGTATACGCTCAGCAACTCGCGCGATGTCATCAGCTACGGTAACTATCGGTCTTACAAAGAAGTACGCAGTCTGTACGGGCGTGGTACGATTGGCTACAGAGATCGCGTATTTCTCGATTTCTCGGGTCGTAACGACTGGTCGTCGGCCCTGCCTGTCAACAATAATTCGTACTTCTACCCATCGGTTGGGCTGAGTGTAATTTTCAGCGAGATGCTGAAAATTCCGACGCTGTCGTATGGTAAGCTGCGGGCCAGTACGGCGCGGGTTGGCTCCGACCTCGACCCGTACCAGTTATCGCTGACCTACGGGGTTGGCGCGGTAAAATACGGCAACAACATCCTGATGGGCACGCCTGATCTGCTGCCGAATGCGAGTATTGCACCGGCCCTGTCAAGTTCGTACGAAGGTGGGGTCGACCTGAAATTCTTCAACAACCGCATTGGTTTGGCGGCTACGTATTATCAGGAAGACAAGACCAACGAAATCCTGACGGTCAACATTCCGGCCGCCAGCGGATTCACTTCGCAGGTGATCAACGCGGGGCACATTCGCCGGAACGGGGTTGAACTGCAACTGGACGTAACGCCGATTCGGACGCCCCGCTTCAACTGGGATCTGACGGTAAACTGGGCGGCCAACCGGTCAAAAGTTATCGAGCTGACCCCCGATGTGAAAACGTTTTCGATACCCAACTATAACGATGCGTTCTCCTTTGCCCGGGTTATTCACCAGGAAGGGCAGGAGTGGGGTCAGGTGCGCGGCCGGGGTATCAAATACCTCGACGGGCAACCCGTGCTGAACGGTGATGGTACCTATCAGACGCAGAACGATGTGTATTTTGGGTCGGTATTGCCCAAGTTCACGGGTGGTGCGTTCACATCGTTCCGCTATGACGACCTGACGCTGACGCTGTCGATGGATTACGGTAAAGGCGGCAAATACTTCTCGCTGTCGAACTTCTGGGGACAGTATTCGGGTCTGCTGGCTGAAACAGCCGCTACCAACGACAAAGGCATGAACGTCCGTGACGACGTGTCGGCCGGGGGCGGTGTGCACGTAAAAGGCGTAAACGCCAACGGCGAAAAGGTTGATACCTACGTAAACGGCTACGACTACTACCACCAGTTTGGCAACAACGGTATCGCCGAAGCATCCATCTTCGACGCGACCTTCGTTAAGCTGCGGGAAATCAATCTGGGCTACAATGTACCCGTGCGCAAGATTCCGTTCCTGAACGGCAAAGTCCGGTCGGCTTCGGTGTCGCTCGTCGCCCGGAACCCTTGGATCATCTATGTCGCTAACCCCAACTTCGACGCGTCGGAACTGGCTGGTAAGTTCGGCGAAAATGGCCAGCTGGTCGGTACCCGCTCGATGGGCTTCAGCGTACGCCTTGGCTTCTAGTCGATCCCCACAACCGTAAACGCTCTTACAAACGAATGACTACCCATTTTTCCAAGTCCATAAAAAGTACGCTGCTGGCCCTGAGCTGGATGGCGGTGTTTAGCTGCAAACCCGGCGATTTTGGCACGACCAACATCAACCCCAACGCGTCGGAAACGCCGGTAACAGCGGGCTTATTGACGAACGTGATCAACCAGTCGGCCCGTGGTTTTACCATTACGGCTACCGAGCCCGATCTGTACGTGCAGTACATCGCTAACAGTCAGTACCCCGAAGCGTCGTTGTACTCGACGGTCAACGCTGATTTCGGCGGGTATTACAGCGGTCCACTGTACGATTTGCAGAACATAATTAACTACAACACCAACACGGCTACGAAGGCCAGTGTGGCCAGTTATGGTTCGAACAACAACCAGATCGCCATTGCCCGGATTCTGAAGGCGTATTTCTTCCAGGTCGTAACCGATCGCTGGGGTGATGTGCCGTACTCGGAAGCGCTCAAAGGATTTCCGACTCCGAAGTACGATACTCAGCAGGCCATCTACGCCGACCTGTTCAAGGAGTTGAAAGAAGCATCGGCTCAGTTCGACGGCGGCACCACCGTGCAGGGGGATATTCTGTTTGGGGGCGACGCGACCAAATGGAAAAAATTCGCCAATTCGCTGCGGATGGTGCTGGCCCTGCGGCTGTCGAAAGTCGACCCCACGACGGGTAAGAGCGAATTTGCGTCGGCCCTCGCGGATGCCGCTGGTTCGATCGCGACAAATTCAGATAATGCCGCCTTTACTTATCTAAACAACGTCACGTTTCGCAGCCCCTGGGCAGCCGCCTACGACGGTCGCGACGACTTCGGCGTAAGCGATGTGTTCGTGAATGCTCTCCAGAGCACGAGCGACCCCCGGTTGCCGTCGCTCGTCGCCAAAATCTCGTCGGGTAAGTACCTCGGTATTCCGTACGGGCTGAAGCGCGATCTGCTCATCAGCTGGACCGGGCAGAACCCGCAGTACTCGCACCCCGGTTCGCCGATCGTACAGGCCGACTCGAAAGGGTATATTCTGTCGGCTGCACAGCTGCTGCTGAGCCGGGCCGAAGCCGCGCAGCGTGGCTGGACATCGGAAAACGCAACTACGCTCTACAACAGCGCCATCCGGGCGTCGTTTGAGCAGTGGGGTGTTTACGACGCCACCAGCTATGCCGCCTACATCGCGTCGTCGGGCGTTAGCCTGGCCAGTGGTAATGCACTCCAGAAAATCGGCACGCAGAAGTGGATCGCCCTGTACCCGAACGGCTACGAAGCCTGGGCAGAGTGGCGCCGGACGGGTTATCCGGCCCTGACGCCAACGCCCTACGCGGTCAACGTCAGCAAGCAGATTCCACGTCGGTACGGGTACCCAACCAGTGAGCAAACGCTTAACAAAGCAAACTACGACGCTGCGGTAGCCCGCCTGTCGGGTGGTGATACGCACGATGCCCGCGTTTGGTGGGACACGAAATAACACCCGGTATTGATACTGTTTTACCAGCAACGACGGCTCATCCCTCAGGGTGAGCCGTCGTTGTTTCTGGAGCTATCTGAATCGCTAAGCGCCAACGGTTTGGTCGGTTCGGAACGCACGCGCTGGCACAAGGGTAAATTTGTATTGAGCGGGTTCTGGAATTGTATACGGATTGCCTGCAAATAGAAAAACGGGGGGTGGTGCAACAATACAGGTGCCCGGTTTATCTTTGGCGTATGCAAGATTCCCGACTGCTGCTGGTCGACGACGACCCCGATGTATTGCTGGCGGCCCGCCTGCTGCTGAAACGCCATTTCGGCAGCATCGACATCGAAAAGAATCCCGAAAAGCTGCCTTTCCTGCTCAACAATAACCAGTACGACGCTATCGTGCTCGACATGAACTTCGAGCGCGACGTCAGCAGTGGCCGCGAAGGATTTGCCTGGCTCGACCGTATTCTCGACATCGACCCGCAGGCGCGGGTGGTGCTGTTTACGGCCTACGGCGACGTTGAGATGGCCGTGCGGGCTATGAAAGCCGGGGCCGTCGATTTTGTGCTCAAACCCTGGCAGAACGACAAATTCGTGGAAACGATCCGTGGAGCGGTATCGGCGGGCGAGAGAGCGAAAGACAGACCGGGCGAACCGGAACGCAATGGCTGGTCGGCCAGTGAAAAAGCGGAGAAGGGTACCGGCAAAACGCGGAAACCAGCTCCTTCCTCATCCGGTCATTCGCTCATCGGTAACGCCCTCAGCCCGATTCTCGACACCATTAGCCGTGTGGCCCCGACCGATGCCAACGTGCTGATCTTGGGTGAAAACGGGACGGGGAAAGACATGGTTGCCCGTACGATTCACGCCCGGTCGAACCGGCGCGACAAGCCGTTTGTCAGCGTCGATGTCGGTGCCCTGACGGAGAGTTTGTTCGAGAGCGAACTGTTCGGTCACGTCAAAGGCGCGTTTACCGATGCCCGCGAAGACCGCGTGGGGCGGTTCGAGGAAGCCAACGGCGGTACGCTGTTTCTGGACGAGATTGGCAACCTGACACCCACGCAGCAGGCCCGGCTCCTGACGGTGTTGCAGCAGCGGCAGGTCACGCGCGTCGGCAGCAACAAAGCCCGCCCGGTCGATATCCGGCTGATCTGCGCAACCAACGTCGACCTCGGCGAACGCGTAGCGGAGAAAAGCTTTCGGCAGGATTTGCTGTACCGCATCAACACCATCGAACTGACGCTGCCCCCGCTGCGCCAGCGTACCGACGACCTGCGTCTGTTGGCCGAGTATTTCATCGACCGCTACGCCCGGCAGTACAGCCGTCCTGTTACGGGTCTGAGCGCGGCCCTGCTGGCCGAGATGAAAAGCTACGACTGGCCCGGCAACGTCCGCGAACTCCAGCACAGCGTCGAGCGGGCGGTTATTCTGGCACCCGGTACCATCCTCGAACCAGCGGATTTTGTCTTTCGGAAAAGCACCGCCACCGCGTCGCCCGTGATGCAGACGATGCAGATCGACGACATGGAGCGGCAATTGATTCAGCGGGCCATGCAGACGCATCAGGGCAACATCACCGACGTTGCCCGCGAACTGGGCCTATCCCGGCAGGCACTCTACCGGCGACTCGAAAAGTTTGGGATGTAAAATGAGTTCTCCCGTGACTTGTCCCGACAGCTTCCCAGCTGTCGGAGCCGCGTTAGCGGCTAACAAGCCACGTCAAAATAGCCTTACGTCTCCGACAGCTGGAAGCTGTCGGGGACAGTCAGCTTCCTTACTTCGCTTCGGCCAGGGAATGCGACAGCTCCGACGCGATTGCTGATTCGGCTTGCCGGACGATCTCTTCCACCGACTGACCGGTTGGTTCTATGGGTGGGAGGGCCACCCACGACAGCCGCGAAAAGGAAGTCAGCGGGAACAAGCCTTTGGGCGTGAAGGCCCCTGTGCCGCGAATAGCGATGGGGACGACGAGGGCTTTGGGGGCGCGCTTGAGCAGCACGCTGACGCCCCCCGTGACGAACGGCCGCATCTGTCCCGACGGTGAGCGCGTACCTTCCGGAAAAATTACCGCCGACAGGTTCTGTTCCTGAATCAGTTTGCCCAGCCGCGAAATTTCGGTAATGGCCTGCTTGGAGTCTTTCCGGTCGATGAGCGCAGCCCCGCTTTTTCGCAGATTATACGATACCGCCGGTGTGCCGTGGGCCAGTTCAATTTTCGAGACAAACGTGGGCGTATGTGCCCGCAAAAACCAGATGATCGGCGGGATGTCGAACATACTCTGGTGATTGGCAACGAAGATAATGGGGCGATCAGTAGGCAGGGGCGTGGTCTGGCGAAAGCGGACGGTCGTACCGGTGAGCAGCCAGCCGAAGGTGATACTGGCGTTCATGTAATCGACTACTTTCTTGTGGGCGGGTCGGCCGAAACCGTGGAAAGCAGCCGCCTGTAACACGTGGTACACGAGCAGCAATAACCCAAAATAAATTGCGTAAACTACGCTTAACAGGTAGTCAAGCAGTTTTTTGAAAACACTCACGACGCGGCAAACAATGATTTTTTGGGCAAAAGTAACCGTTGCCGGGTTAGCATTGTTATTTAAGTGGTACCGGATGCCGGGAACCGGCTGGAATAGCCGTAACTTGCTTACCATTTTCTGTTTTCAGCACGTTTTTACGCTCTATATATATGGCTTTATCTGGCTCACGGCTGGACGTCATGCGGCACGTCGGCGAGAATCTCGACACGGTGCTTGGCGATTACCTCAAACCTATCGAAACCAACTGGCAACCGTCTGATTTTCTGCCCGACAGCCGGCAGGAAGATTTCCCGGAACAGGTGCGGCTGTTTCGGGAAAGTGCCCGCGAACTGTCGTACGACTATGTGGCTGTACTCGTTGGCGACACTATCACCGAAGAGGCTTTGCCCACCTACGAGTCGTGGCTGATGGATATGGAAGGGGTTAATCAGGCAGAAGCGACCGGCTGGACGCCCTGGATTCGGGGCTGGACGGCTGAGGAAAACCGTCATGGTGATTTGCTCAACAAATTTCTGTACCTGTCGGGCCGGGTTAATATGCGGGCGATGGAAGTATCGACGCAGTACCTGATCGCCGATGGATTCGATATCGGTACTGGTACCGACCCCTACAAAAATTTCGTTTATACGTCGTTTCAGGAACTGGCGACCAACGTCTCGCACCGCCGGACGGCTACGCTGGCCAAACAAGCCGGTTGCCCCCAGCTGTCGAAAATCTGTGGAGTGATCGCGTCCGATGAGATGCGGCACGCGAAGGCATACAAAGCGTTCGTCAGCAAAATCTTTGAAGTCGACCCATCGGAGATGATGCTGGCTTTCGAGGAAATGATGCGCAAGAAAATCGTGATGCCCGCCCACTTCCTGCGCGAAACGGGGGTGAAGCTGAGCCAGACATTCAGCCATTTTTCCGACGCGGCCCAGCGTATCGGCGTCTACACGACCAACGATTATATCGACATCGTGGATGCCCTGCTGGTCGACTGGCAAATCGACGCTATTACCGATCTGAACGATGCGGGTCAGCGGGCGCGTGACTACCTGATGGCGCTGCCTAACCGGCTGCGTCGGGTGGCGGAACGCACCAAGATTCCAACGCTGGAATACCCGTTCAGCTGGATTGCTGCCTAAGCCGTCATGGACCGGTTTGCACTGGGTATCGGCTGGCGATTAACGGCCATTCTGCTCCTGATGGGGAGCGGGGTGGCCGTTTACTATTGGCTGGGCAGCGGAGCGGTGCTGGTGCCGATCGGGGTTGTGCTGATCGGGCTTGTCGTCAATCTGTACCAGTACGTAACGGGCATCAACCGGAAGCTGATCCGGTTTCTGGAGTCGGTTCAGTACGCTGATTTTGCCGTTTCATTCCGTACTGATAACCAGCTTGGCCCCACATTCCAGGCGCTGAACCGGCAGTTCAACGCCGTCCTCGACGCGTTCCGGCAGGCACGAGCCGACAAAGAAACCAGCCTGCACTACGTCAACACCATCGTACAGCACGTGAGCGTTGGGCTGCTTACGTTCGACGCGGGTGGGCAGGTCGAACTGATTAATCAGACGGCGTTGCGGTTGCTGGGTATCTACCGGCTCCGCACGCTCGCCGAACTCGACGCCACCCACCCCGACCTGACGGCGCTGTTCTGGTCTGTCACCGGTGCGTCCGGGCCGGTCGTGTACCGAATGACCACCGACGATGAACTATCCATACGCGGAACGGCCGTTCAGCTGCGTGGTCGGCGGGTTACCATCGTTTCGATTCAGAATATTCGCTCCGAATTGCAGCAGCGCGAGCTTGACGCGTGGCAGAACCTGACGAAAGTACTGCGGCATGAGATTATGAACTCGATCACGCCAATTGTGTCGCTGGTGGGCACTATGCGTGATATCGTTGATACTGATCTGGCCCCCACGCCCAGGGCAGTTCAATCGAACAGAATAGGTTGGTCAGCGTCGCCGAGTCGATTGCTGATCTGCGCGATGCCCTGACGACCATTGAGCAGCGCGGTACGGGCATTATGCAGTTTGTGGACGCCTATCGCCATTTTACGACCATTCCGCAACCCGTAATGGCCCCGGTGGTTGTCGCCGGTTTGCTGGACCGGGTTATCCGGCTGGCGATGGCCGCGTACCCAAACTACCCCATCGAACGGGGTGAAATCGCCAGCGAACTGACGATCCGGGCCGACGCTACGCAGATTGAGATGGTGTTGCTGAATCTGCTTAAAAACGCGGCTGAGAGTCTGGAAAATCGGCCGTTGCCCAGCATCGGGGTTCAGGTTAGGGAGCGCGATAGTCAAACGACAATCAGCATCACCGACAACGGCCCCGGTATCGAGCCCGAAGCGCTGGAACAGATTTTTATTCCGTTCTACACAACCCGCAAAACGGGGTCTGGTATCGGGCTGAGTCTGTCGCGGCAGATTATGCAGCGGCACGGCGGACAGCTGCTGGTTGAGTCGCAGCCGGGGCAGGGAAGTACCTTTACGCTCGTGTTCTGAGCCGGGCTGAAAACACAACAGGCGGCCGACATTGCTGCCGACCGCCTGAAGGCTCCTCACCGAGGAAACGCAAACAAACTGATGTGGATAGAAGGCCTGCCGTAGCAGGTACGCAAATATGACGACCTGTGCCATACCGTATTGTACTGATTCCCATTACAAAATGGTGTAGATTGCCTGAATTGGTTGATGAATATCGTCGGTAATCAGGACAGGTGTTATGGTAAATGAGCTACTCGACTCACAGGTTCAGCAGGAAATGCAACGGCTAAGCCTGTTTCTGAACGAATTATTTCCTGATCCCACGGGCCTGACACTGATGGTAACGGCGGAGCAGCAACAGGCGGAGTTGAAGCAGCTTCGGGAAGGGCTTCGTACGGAGCAGTTTTTCCTGGTCGTCGATCTGCTGTCGATGCGTATCGTCGAAGCGGCCGGGCTGGAAGAACTTGGCTATCAGTCGTCGCAGTTTACCTTTCGGCAGTACCTGAGCGCGTTTCCCACGCAGGGGATGTTGCAGCTGATTACCCTGCTGGGCAAGCAGTCGTTCAGTATGTCGGATCAGGCCATGGTGACGTTTATGAACCCCAAGTACGTATCCAGCATTCCGATGACCTGCGCCAACGGACAGGTCATGCTAATCAAGCGTATGATTTCGCCCTGGCAGTTTAGCAGTACCGGCTTGCTGACGGCCTATGTCTCGGAGTATACGATTATGCAGCCGTATAACAACGAGCCGCTCAACCCCCGGTTTATCAATATGCCCCCCGCCGTCGAAGCGCAGTTCAGCGCTATGATGGCGCAGGTATTTGCGCACTTGCCCGCCCGTATAAACCGGTTCGCTCACAAGGAAATCAGCCTGCTGAAACTATACGTCGAGAAAGAAGGGGAGGAACTCCCGGTGCCGCAGATTGCCCTGATGGCAGGCATCAAACCAAACACGGTTCGTACCTACAATCAGCGGATAATGGCGAAGGCAAAAACCATGTTTGGCAGTAATATGAACGCCCGGACGGCCCGCGAAGTAGCGTTGTTTCTCAAGCAGTCGGGGATGCTGGGCTAGACCGGGCTAATTCCCGAAACGGGAAGGGGAGTCGTTCGGTGCAGCCGACGAATGCGCCGGAAAAATCGGACGGTCAACAGGACTGCTGCGACGGTCAGGCCGGTGAGCAGGCCAATCCATACGCCAACGGCATCCAGTTTGAGCGGAAAAGCCAGTACGTAACTGAGCGGCAGGGCAACGACCCAGTACGAAAACAGCGAGATGACCGTCGGCACGTTGACATCAGCCATGCCCCGCAAACTGCCCAGCGCCACTACCTGCACACCGTCGGACAATTGAAAGACCCCCGCGATGATAACCAGCGAAGCCGCGATGTGCATTACGCCGGGGTTGTCGCGGATGTAGAGCGACACCAGCCAGTCGTTGGTAGTCAGGAACAGCAGAGCCGCCAGCGACATCAGGCTGACCGACAGCACAAAAGCGGCAATACCAGCCCGCAGCGCACCGTCAACATTGTTGTAGCCAATCGCAGCCCCCACCCGAATTGCAGCGGCCGACGAAATGCCCGTTGCCATCATGTACGTTACCGACGCCAGGTTAATCGCGATCTGGTGAGCCGCCAGCCGATCGTCGCCCAGCCACCCCACAATCACAACGGCCAGCGAAAACGTAGCGACCTCGAAAAAGAAGGTGAGCCCGCCCGGAATCCCCAGCCGCAGAATCTGCCGGATCTCGACCTGAACGGGTAGTTTGGCGAATTCCGCCAGCAGATACGGCTTGAACAGGGGTTGCCAGTACACATACAGCAGCATAGCAACGGCCATGTACACCCGCGACAGCAGCGTGGCCACCGCAGACCCCATCAGGCCCCACTGCGGAAAGGGCCCCACTCCCTGAATGAGTACGTAGTTGAACAAAGCGTTGAACCCCAGCGCCGACAGCGTGATGAGCATCGCAACGCGGGGCTGGCGCAGGCCGTCGCAGAGTTGCCGGGCCGCCACAAACAGCAGTAGCGGCAGTACCGACGCACTCAGAATCAGCATGAAGTCCCGCGCCAGTCGGGTTACGTCGGGCGATTGACCGAACAGCTCGAAATAAAAAGCCAATATGACCGACAGACCGCCCAGCACGACGCTCATCAGCACCGACGCCCAGAGCCCCGCCCGAAACAGGCGATTGATACCGGCGGCATCGGCCCGGCTATTCGCCTGCGCAACCAGTGCCGCGACCACCGACAGCCCCCCGACCCCCACGCTCGACATCAGAAACGACAGCGAATTGGCCAGTCCGGCTGCGCCCAGCGGGACAGCCCCCAGCAACCGCCCAACGAACAGGTTATCGGTGACGCCCATCAGCACTACACCCAGCTGGGCAATGATGATCGGAACGCTGAGCCGGAAGGTGTCGGCCAGTTCGGGGCGGTAAGTGCGTAAGAACGTTTTCAGAAATAGCAGGGCGCGAAGGCCGGTTGTGAATGGCAAAGGTACGTCGTTTCTGCACCCCGCTCACGTCTGACTTTTACCCGTCAGAGGGGTAGACTATAGCAGACTGGCCGGGTTATTTGCACGTCTGACGAGGCTGGGTGCAGGGGCGGGGAAATGCACTGGATACTCCCCGAATGTTCGTACTTTTGTCAATATAATTAACAGCAAAGCCTTTGAAAGAGTACGGCAGCAGCATTCAGAAACTGGTTGACAACATGGTCAACATCGACGATCGGGAGAAGCGTACTCGTTACGCCCATATCCTGATCGAACTGATGCGACAGATCCACCCCGGTATGAAAGACGGTCAGGACTACTACAACAAGCTGTGGGACGACCTGTATATCATTTCTGATTTTACGCTGGACGTCGACAGCCCGTATCCGCCACCGTCGGAAGACGCGCTGGGCAAGAAGCCGCAAACCGTTCCGTACAATACCCACCACCTGCGGTTCAAGCACTTCGGCCGGAATATCGACCTACTGGTAGCGAAAGCATCGGCGCTGGAAGATGCCGACGAACGGCGGGCGTTTGTGTCGTACCTGGTGCGGCTGATGCGGTCTTTCTATCAGGCCTGGAACAAGGAAGCCGTTGAAGACGAAACCATTTACGAAAGCCTGGTCGAACTATCGAAAGGTAAACTGTTCGACGATGTGAAGCTGATACGGGAGCAGGGGCTGGTAGAGTCGACCCCGCGCGAACGGGCAGGCGAGGCAACACAGCCGCAACGCATCGGCGGAGGGCAAAACAACCGTAATCAGAACGGTGGTGGTCAGAACCGCAACAACAACGACCGGCGCAACTTCGGCAACAATAACAACAACCGGAATCAGAACGGTGGTGGTCAGAACCGCAACAACAACGACCGGCGTAACTTCGGCAACAATAACAACAACCGGAATCAGGGCGGTGGCGGTCAGAACCGCAACAACAACACGAACAATAACAACAACGACCGGCGTCGGCGGTAATCACCTGCCGACCGCCAGGTTCGTGACTCCAATCGTCTTACCCTAGTAATCAAACACGTATCTTCGTCGGGCAGGCACTGTACCCGGCTGATATTGAATTCAACCAACCCAGGCATGGCATCTTTTCAAATTACGGGTGGCCGTAAACTCAAGGGCGAACTGATTCCGCAGGGCGCGAAAAACGAAGCGCTCCAGATTCTCTGCGCCGTTCTGCTGACCAAAGAACCCGTTACGATCCACAACATTCCGAGCATCCGCGACGTCAATCAACTCATCGACCTGCTGGGCGATATGGGCGTTTGGGTAACCCGCGTCGGCGAAGGGTCGTACCGGTTTCAGGCGTCGGATGTTAATCTGGATTACCTTGAAAGCGACACCTACAAGCGGAAAGCGGCTGCACTGCGTGGTTCGGTAATGCTGCTCGGCCCGATGCTGGCCCGCTTCAAAAAAGGACGTATTCCCCGGCCCGGTG
Source organism: Spirosoma rhododendri (assembly GCF_012849055.1). NCBI lineage: Bacteria > Pseudomonadati > Bacteroidota > Cytophagia > Cytophagales > Cytophagaceae > Spirosoma > Spirosoma rhododendri. The sequence goes on from NZ_CP051677.1 coordinate 2,309,008, forward strand.
GCGACAAAATCGGCCGTCGTCGGCTGGATACCCACTTTCTGGGATTTGAAAAGCTAGGGGCTCAGTTCAACTACGACGCCAACGATGGCGGCTACTATCAGGTCGATGCCAGCAACCTGCGCGGTGCATACATGCTGCTCGACGAGGCTTCGGTAACCGGTACGGCCAACGTACTGATGGCGGCTGTCATGGCCGAAGGCACAACCCAGATCTACAATGCTGCCTGCGAACCCTACCTGCAACAACTCAGTAAGATGCTCAACAGCATGGGGGCCAAAATCACGGGTGTTGGCTCGAATCTGCTGACGATCGAAGGGGTTTCTGAGCTGAAGGGCACCGAACACACCATGCTGCCCGACATGATCGAGATCGGCTCGTTTATCGGTATGGCGGCTATGACGCAGTCAGAGATTACGATCAAAAACTGCCAGATTCCGCAGTTGGGTATCATCCCGGATCAGTTCAAGCGGCTGGGTATTCAAATGGAGTTCCGGGGCGATGATATTTTCATTCCCGCGCAGGAGCGTTACCAGATTGAATCGTTTCTTGACGGTGGTATGATGACCGTTGCCGACGCTCCCTGGCCCGGTTTTACCCCCGATCTGCTCAGCATCGTACTCGTAACGGCTGTGCAGGCGCAGGGTACGCTGCTCATTCACCAGAAAATGTTTGAAAGCCGCCTGTTCTTCGTCGATAAGCTGATCGACATGGGCGCGCAGATCATCCTTTGCGACCCGCACCGCGCAACGGTGGTGGGGCTGAACCGGCAGATGCCGCTGAAAGGTATTCGCATGTCGTCGCCGGATATCCGGGCGGGGGTAGCGTTACTGATCGCGGCCATGTCGGCAACCGGCACCAGTATCATCGACAATATCGAACAGATCGACCGGGGTTACCAGCACATCGATACCCGGCTCAACGCCATCGGCGCCGAGATTATCCGGCTGTAAGAGCGGTGCATATTTTTTGATTGACTATTGACAAGGGCCAGAAATAGCTACTAACTGTTTCTGGCACATTTTTGTAAGAGCATACCAGCATACTACGCATGAATCACAGGGGACGTTTTCAGGCGCAGGGACGAAAGCTGGAAGAGTCGGAAGCATGGGCGCAGCCAGCCCCTCTGTATTTGCAGCAAGGCAAGTCGTTGCTCAGTAACCTGAAGGAAAAAATTCCCCTGTTTGAGTTGAGGAAGCGTGCAGAGGCATTTCAGACCTGCGAACAGTTTATCGAGCGGGCTAGTCAGAACGGAGGAATCAACATCGTTGACAAGCCGTTGCGAAAATCGTTTCCGAGAAATGAAACGGAACGGGTAGATTTAGAGGTTTTGAAAGGGAACGCTTTTTTGCCGTGATATGAGGACGCTTAGCAAATACGAAAATTTTCTTGTCGACGAGGAAGCGTATTTCGCTAACCGACAATTCTGGAACGATACAATTGATGAAGTAAGCCCGGAACCTCACGAGCAGTGGGTTACCACTCAATTTGCGAACGGGGTTGATTTTCTTGACGGAAATCCGATTGCTTCGGCATTATACAAGCAATGGGGTAAAGCGATTCGGATTGTTCAGGTGGCCAATGATAACAGTGCTTTTCCGATTAGAATCTGGCTGGATTTTGTTGAGTATCAGGAAACAAAAATCCTTGAGTTGGTCGTACTGGTTCAGCCTCGCGACGAAGTGTACCAACGAGTGATTGAGGTCCTGACGTTCTTTCTTTTTCAAAGTGACTCAAAGAAAATCAGTAAATACGTTAGAGCTTTCAATGCGTTTAACCGGCGGGCAGCTAGCCTGAAACAATCAGTGGATGCAATGCGCTCCATAAGCCCGGTCGCCACAAACGACCTGATAAAAAGCACGATAGAGACAATCTACAATCAGGGGCTAAAGCGAAAAAAGCAGTCGACGTAATCCTGTATCAGTGCGACGCCGTTGCTGACTGGGGCGGGTTAATCATGATGTGAGCGCGGTGAGTGCCGGGGTCCATGATCCAGGGCATACCGGGGGCTTCGGGTTTTAGCGGTAAGCCCGTACTTTCAGCTGTTGCATAGGGTATATACACGACATAGCGCAGGTACCCGTTTTTCACGTCGCCGGTTTCGGGTGTAAAATCTTCCGCTTTGGCCGTGTACGCATACAATGTTGATGGGTGCGACGGCATCATTAGCTTTCTGGCTTTGACTTCCTGCTCGCGGATGGTCAGGATTTCGGCGGGCTTCTTTCCTTCCTTTTTCAGCACCCGCCCGCGCTCCATAAATGGGTCGAGATCTTTGTGGTAACACGATACGCTGAGCCCTTTCTGTGCCGGATCGTCGGTCAGGCAGACCAGTTCGTTTGTGCCTTTGCGTAGTACAATAAATTCGTTGGCGGCTGAGTAACCGTACACCGTTGCCCCCGCCCGTTTGTCGTCAGGTGCCGCCAGAACAGCCGTTTTAATCTGCACATCCGGCGACGGAACAACGGGCGATTGGGCCAGTGCTTTGGTTAGCAAACCAGCGGCTACCACAAGAAATAGTGCGTTCATAAATCGATGTCAGTTGGCCCGATAAAAAGCACCCGCTATGTCGATGATTACTCATCAACTGCTGACCTGTTACCACGCACTGACTGATAGTCGACGTATAAACTGGTGTCGTCGCTGGCAGGGTAACCGAGCGGTGCAGCCCCGGCCTGACGTCGCTGCTTGCCGAATTGGCCTGTACGCTCATTCCGGGCCGAACAAAAAGACCAACGACGGCCGAAACCGTTATAGGGTTGAACGGTTTAATCCAGATTGATTTATGACAGCCCGAAACATACTCTGGCAGGTGGCAATCGGTGCTGCGCTGACTAGTCCGGTCTACGCACAGACCACGCCCCGCTCGGCAACAGCCGCGCAGAGTGGCGCGTATCGGCAGAGTTCATCCGACAACGGAACCACAGTCAACAGCAGCAACACCACCAATTACAACAGCAACAACGTAACGAATGCCCCGACGGGTGTTGGCAGTAATCCGGCCGCGCCTGCTACCACATCGGGTTCTTCACGGAAGCGAAAACCAGTGAGTAAAGGGACAGGTACTGGGTCGGCAACGGGTTCGGCTATTCAAAAAGCCCGTACCGCGCCTTCTCCCGCTGTGACAGCTGGCAGTACCGAACGCAATACCAGTATCCACGATTTCATTGCGTCGTCGCCAAACTACACGACCCTGCAAAACGCCCTGCAAGCGGTCGGGCTGTTTGAGACGCTACGGGGTTCGAAGTCGTACACGCTGTTTGCCCCCACCAACGACGCGTTCAAGAAACTACCGGCGGCTGTGCAGACAGGGCTGCTGGAAGGCCGCAACCGGCAGGCGCTGACTCAGCTGCTCAATTACCATCTGGTCAAGGGGGCGCTCAGTGACGACGATCTGCGGAAGAAGCTAAAATCGGGTGGCACCGCTACGCTGAAAACAGTGGCTGGTGAGTCGCTAACGATTGCCTCGAATGCCGACGGGCAACTGACAATCACTGACCAGGCGGGTAACAAGGCAAGTATTATTGAATCTGACCAGAAGCAAAACAACGGCTATGTACACGGCATCAACGCCGTGTTGATGACCACTGGCGGATCGGCTATCCGATAAGTTAGTGCTGCACTACGACGCGCTGCACCTGAACGCCCAACTGATCGGCGACGCGTAACAAGTACAAGCCGCTGGGCCAGGTGCGCACGTCGACTTGTGTCTGGCTCCCGTTGCTTTTTTGCTGGTATACAGATCTGCCCTGTGTGGTGCTGATATCGACCTGCGAGGCATCTTCCAGTCCGTCAATGCTGAGTACATCGTTGGCTGGCAATCCCGCCAATACGATCTCGCCGTTGGTTCGCAGGATGGCGCTGCGCAGGGGTGAAAAACTGAATTTGCCGTCGGAGTCGGTTTGCCGGAGCCGGTAGTAGTTGATGCCGAGCCGGGGTGATTCATCAACGGCACTGTATGTTTGCCGGGTGGTAGTCGTGCCGTGTCCGTCGAGCCGGGCGATGGACTCAAACGTGCGGGCATCGCTGCTGCGCTCCAGATCGAAACGGGCGTTGTTGCGCTCGCTGGCCGTCGACCAGTTGGCAAACACCTGTTTCTGGACTGTTTTCACCGAAAAATCAATCAGCGAAACGGGGAGTGTCGATCGCGTTACAGTATATGTGGCCTTGTAGTTGTTACCGCCATTGCTGTCAAAAGAAAATAGAAATGTGCCATCGATACGCCAATAGACTTCCAGCGTGTAGGTACCGGGACCAAGGCCATTAGCAATGTTGATCCCGGCATCCGTCCGGCTCCATCGCTGACTCCCATCCTGACTGGTACTGACGAGCGGCAGATCAATCTGAATGAAATCGCCCGGGGTTATATTCTGCGGATACAGTCGGTAAAACATATGCGCTGATGTCGTGCTGTCGCCGTTATTCCTGAAAGTTCTGATCTCTCCGCCGTTCAGGTATATTGATGTGTTTGCCGTACCCAGGTCCGCTCCTTGAAAGGCTGGCGCACCATCCGGGTTAGCACCCCCTGCCCGGGAGGTATTCCCCGACGCGTCGACGTTGGTGACGGCGTAGGTTTGAAGCAGGCCCGCATCGGCCCAGACGGGTGTATGGGCTACTATTGATAAGCAGCTAACAAGCAGTAGAAGAATTCGCATCGTCGGATAGCATCTTGACTAAGAACTGCTTCCATGCAAAACGAATACCTAACGACGCTTTTTGTTGTCGAAAATGTAAATATGTCTACTTATTGGTCCATATAAGCCAAGAATCAGGCGGGTCTGCCGGTAGATGTCGCTTCGCGTACCGGCGCCTTCCCCAGCGAAAACGACGCAATCAGAAACCCGATACCACTAATAATCAGGTTGAGGAAAAACCCTACCGCATGTAAAAAAGTCGCCAGCACCGTCGCCTGCGTCATCGGCAATCCGTACAGCATCAGCACCCGCCCGACCAGCAGGTGATACGTACCGATACCGCCCTGTGTCGGAACCAGTACCCCACCCAGCAGGGCTACGGTTTCAATGGTCAGTACCGATAGTAGGGGCAGGGCGCGGGTCGTTGGCAGGGCCATCATGAGCGAATAAGTCATCAGCCAGGCCATTGCCTGATTCAGGATGGTCAGCAGAATGAACAGGCCCGGCTGTGGGAGTTTTCGCAGGGAAAGCAGCCCCGTCTGTAGACCCCGACTAAAGGTGATGATACGCTGCGCGACAGGGTGTTGCCAGCGGGGATGAGTAAAATCAATCAGCCGGACCGACCAGAGCAGTAAACCAGCCAGTAGCAAACCACCCGCCAGCAGCCACCACCCGGTTGTGGTAGGCAGCCGAAGCGCGTACCCACCGAAGTAACGTTGCAGGCGCGCAAACTCCAACACGAACGTGAGCGAAACGACGCCCAACAGGACGAAAAAATCGAGCACCCGTTCGGCCAGTACAGCGCCCACCGCCTGCGAAAACGATACGCCGTCGGTACGTTGCAGGGTGGCGCAGCGCGTCAGCTCGCCCGACCCCGGAATAATCATGCCCGCCATCGTCCCGGCCAGCAACGCTATTGTCACGCGAAACGTAGTGGGTTTGTAGCCCAGTGCCAGCAGGGGTTGCCGGGAGCGCATCCCCCGCAGCAGGAAGGTACAAGCCGTTAGCAAGCCGGTAAGCAGTATCCAGCGATAATCGGCCCGTTGAAACTGTTCACCGATGGCGCTGAACGACACATTACGCAGCGCATAAATCAGTAAAAGTATACCCAGCCCGAGGGGTAAAAAACGTTTCAGTAGATGCGTCATGGTACGCGGTGAAGGCGGCAAATTACGCAGAAAAGCCCGTTGGCAGGTAACTGTCGACACCCGCGCCGAACGGGTATAGGGCAAAAATCCGGCCCGGTTTTTGTCTCCTGCCAGCCAGCGACTTGCTGCCCCGTTCGGCGTACTAACCGACCGGGTTTGCAGGAGACTACCGATCAACTTATTTTTGACAATACGTGCCGTCCGTAGCCCACTTGATCGCCTGATAAGGGCCAACTCTCTCTCGTTCTATGTCTAAATCAAACAAGAAGCGTATCGCCCCGCCGATAAGCAGGCCCGTAGCCGCGCCGGATGCGGGTAGAGCGACACCGTCAGCTGTGGCAACCAGCCCAGCCACGCCCGTGGCTCCTCCGTTCGTGCCCGATCAGCCGGAAACCGGCTTTCAACTGATCCGCTTCGATCGCCGGACCAAGTGGTACATGGGTATCGTAACGGGCTTGTTTATTCTGCTCTCGCTGCTGAAAATTCATACGCTGTCGGTGGCTATGTGGAATCAGTTGATCCCCGACGGATCAGACCCCAAACGGGGCATTATGAGCGGCACACCACAAGCCATCCGGATGGACGAATACGCGGTCTGGGTGCCCAACACGTTATCAAATGCCAACCAGGGCTACCCGGTCGCGAATGAGTCGCTGGGGGGCGAGAAGATTGCGCTGCTGGGGGCACCAGCCTATCATCCGCTGATGATTTTCAAACCGCTGCTGTGGGGCCACTTCTTTCTGGGGCCGGAGCAGGCCATTGCCTGGCAGTCAAACTTCAATTACTTCGCTGTGTTGCTGCTGCCGTTTCTGCTGTTCATGCTGCTGACGGGCAATAACTTCTTGTTGTCGGTATTCGGTAGCGTGTGGCTGTGGTTGTCGTCGGCGTCGCAGATGTGGAACGGCGGCTGTGATATGGCGGTGGGTTTGTTTTCGCTACTGTTCGTTAGCGGTATATACATCCTGTTTGGCAAGCACTCGCTGCTGGGAAAAATCGGGTGGGGGCTGCTCTTCGGCTGGACGCTCTTCAGCGCGCTGGTGCTGGTGTACCCACCGTTTCAGGTACCGCTGGGCTACACATTCCTGATCTTATTCATCGCCTACTGCCTGCGGCACAAAGATCAGTTTCGGTTCGACAGCGATCAGTGGACCGCGATCGGCATTGGGGCGGGGGCGCTGGTGCTGGTAGGCGTTGCGTTCTACACCTCGTACCGCGATCTGAAACCAACAGTCGAAGCGATGGTCAACACGGTGTATCCGGGTCGGCGGTCGGAGTCGGGCGGCACGGGCTTCATCGCCAACTGGTTTTCGGAATATTATTCGTGGCTGATTACGCCCCAGCGCTACCCCAAAAGCTGGCTGAACATCTGCGAACTCTCGCACTACCTGACCTTCACACCGGTCATTGCCGCCAGTCTGCTAATCTATTTCGTTGCCAAACGCCGGGTCGACTGGATGCTGGCTCTACTGGCGCTCTGGATTCTGGCGCAACTGGTCTGGATCGAATACGGCTGGCCGAAGTGGCTCGCTGAGGGAACGCTGATGAGCATGAGCCCCACCCGCCGGACACAGGTGCCGCTGGGGGTTTCGGGCGTTATCCTGACGATTCTGTACCTGGCGTACCTGACCCGGCATCAGCTCGTTACGGGCGCTGGCGCGAAAGCACTGGCGATTGCCGGGGCGCTGGGCTTCGTTGTCTATACGGCCTATGTCAACCTAAACGATACCGAAGGGCTGTTTCGCTCGTATCAGCTGTTTCTGCCGGTGCTGTTTTTTACGTTCCTCAACGTACTGCTGCTCATCAATGTGCAGGTAAAATACAGGACTGCGCTGTTTGCCGGGGCGGTAGTGCTGTACCTGCTGCCGAACCTGAAATTCAACCCCGTTGCGGTGGGGCTGGCTCCGATCATGCAGCACAACATTTACAAGACCGTGCAGGAGATCGACAAGAAAGATCCCGGTAAACGGTGGGTGGTGTTCGGCAGTCAGTATATCTCGTATCTGGTAACGGCGACGGGGGTAAAACTGCTGTCGGGGGTAAAAACGCTGCCCGCCCGTAACATCATGCACGTGCTCGACCCGGTTGCCAAACGTGACTCGGCCTACAACCGCTACGCCCATACCGTGTACCAGACTTACATCGACGGGCGCGACAGTGTGATTATCCAGCAAAGCTTCGAAGATGCCTACACCGTTGGGATGGACCCCTGCTCTCCACGTTTCAAAGAACTAAAGGTGAAATACCTGATCTTCGATCGGGAGCCGCAGCCCGTAGAAGTGCGCTGCGCCAAACTCATCAGCAACATGGGCTCGGTGAAGATTTACGAGCGGACCGACGAATGAGTACTGCCAACGCCCCGCGCATTCTGATCGTGATTCCCTGCTACAACGAGGAAGCCTCCATTGTGTCGGTCGTGAACGAGGTCGAGCGGGCGCGGCAGACGTCGGGTTTGTGGCTCGACGCGCTGGTCGTCAACGATTGCTCGACGGACGGTACGCTGGCACAGTTGCAGACACTGTCTGGCTGTCAGTACCTGAACCTGCCGGTTAATCTGGGTATCGGCGGGGCCATGCAGGCGGGCTACCGCTACGCCTACCGGCACGGCTACGACATGGCCGTGCAAATGGATGGCGACGGGCAGCACCCGGCCGGTGAACTTCCCAAACTGCTGGCTCCGCTGCTGGCAAAAGAGGCCGACGTGGTGATCGGGTCGCGGTTTCTGGAACGAACGGGCTTTCAGTCGACAGCCGCCCGGCGCATCGGGATCAACTACTTTCGGCGGCTGAACCGCTGGCTGATCGGGCAAACGATTCACGACAGCACGTCGGGGTTTCGGGCGTTTAACCGCCGGACGCTCGCCATCGTCGACCGGTACTATCCCGACGAATACCCCGAACCCGAAGCGATCGTACAATTTGGCTTGCATCATCTGCGTATCCGGGAAGTGCCTGTGCAGATGCGTGAGCGGCAGGGGGGTGTCTCGTCGATCAACACCGGGCGTGCCTTTTACTACATGCTCAAGGTGACGCTCGGTATTCTGTTTGTCTACATCCGGCTGCGGGGTCGCAAGGCCCTGACGCCCCTATCTGCCTGATATGGAAACGATTCCGCTTACCATACAGATCATCAGCATCACAGGCGCGCTGCTGTTTATGCTGACGATTTTCCGGCTGATTATCCGGGGCAAGCTGCGCGAGGAATACTCAATCATCTGGATTCTAAGTACGGTAGTCCTGATCGTGTTTTCGGTCTGGCGGCAGGGGTTGGAACAGGTGTCGGCCCTCCTGGGCGTGTTTTACCCACCATCGCTGATTTTTCTGGGGGCTCTGTCGGCCATGCTGGTGTTCCTGGTTCACCTGTCGGTCGTCATATCGAAGCTACAGAATCAGATTAAAGACATGACCCACGAGATGGCCTATATGCGGCAGGACCTCGAACGGCTGAAGGCACAGCAACCGCAACCGACGCCCGAACAGCCAACCGCGCCCGAATCTGTTTCGCCATGAGATTACCGACGATCACGGTTATCACGCCGTCGTACAATCAGGGGCAATTCATCGGGCAGACGGTTGAATCAGTGCTGTCGCAGAACTATCCGGGGCTGGAATACATCGTAATGGACGGCGGTTCGACCGACGATACGCTGGCCGTATTGGAACCCTACATGTCGCGGCTGACGCTGATTTCAGAACCCGACCGGGGCCAAACCGATGCCATCAACAAAGGCCTGCACCGGGCCACAGGCGACATCGTTTGCTGGCTCAACTCCGACGATTATTTTCTGCCGAACGCGCTGCTGACGGTAGGGCACTATTTTGCCGCGCATCCCGACATCAACTGGCTTACTGCCGATTGTCTGATCGTCGATGAGTCGGGGCAGTTGATCCAGCAGCCGATCCGACAGTACAAAAAGCTATTACGGAACCTGTCGAACCACGCGTATCTAGGGCTGACGAATGCTGTGTGTCAGCCCGCGACGTTCTGGCGACGGTCTGTTCACGAGCGTGTGGGGTATCTGAACGAAAGCCTCCACTTCACAATGGACTACGATTTCTGGCTCCGACTGGCGCAGGAAAGCCCACCCGCCGTACTCCGCGAGCCAACATCGGCGTTTCGGATTCACGGGCAGTCGAAGGGAGGGCAACAGTATGTCGAGCAGTTTCGCGAAGATGAGCAAACGATGCGGCAGTACGCCCGGTCGGGTACCATTCGCTGGCTGCACCAGCGGCACAATCAGTTAATCGTGAGCTTGTATAAATTGTTGAAATGATCCCAGTCCCTCCTTCAGCGGGGCGGGGCGGGGTAAAGCCCTAACCGGCGGAACACCCTGACGCCAATTTTCAGGGCGCTCATATATAGCGAGTAAACCGGATAGGCGAGGACGTAGGTAATGGCTTTCCGGCGCGGGTCGACATCATCGGGCATGAGCGGGATAAAACCGGTTGCGTAGAGGTCGCGGGCGTAGTGCTGGGGGCGGGGTGAGGTAGCGGGACCAAACCAGTAAGCGGGGCAGTAAACCAGTTTGTCGGGCGACGGATTAAGCCACGCGCCCCACCAGCTAAAACTGCTGTTCGACAGAATATGATGGCGGCAGAGCGACATCAGAAATAGGTCCGCAATGTCGCTTTCGCCCTCAACAAACGTGAATTGGTCGCCCGTAAACTGGTGGCGGCACCAAGCGATGTCGTCCGAAAAAACCAGAAAACGGGTGTCGTTCGGGAATTTACGGATGGCTGTCTGGTAGTAAGCGAGGGGTTGGGGCGGAAACGCGGCCCGCTGCCGAACGTAGTCGCCCCGCCGGACATGCAGACTGACTGGCTGTTGCGCTAATAAAGCACCGTAGCGGGTTTGCAGATCGGCCGACAGCTCAGGGGCGGGGGTAAAGTAGTGGCGTACTTGATCGGCTGCATCAGCGAAAAAGCGTTCGCTCTGAAACGATCCGCGCAAATCCCAGTCGCCGGTAGGCAGGTCGACGGGTTGATAGGCAAACGAGGGCTGCTCGTAAGGGCGCGCGCCGGGAACCTGACCTGTTGGGAGCGGATTGGCAAAAAAACGGCTGTAAGACCAGGGGGGCAGCGTAAAAGGCTGACCGTTGCGGTGGGCAATACCGATGGTGGCGGCTACGCAGAACAGCTGATTGCCCAAACGGCCCCACGGTAACGTACCCAACTGGCTAAACGTAATCATTGTATACACTGACTCGGGTCAGTCCTGACTTATGATTGACAAAATTACACGTTTACTGGCGCAAAAAGCGCGCGAAGCCGGGCGGGGTGTTCGGGGTACGTCGGCCTTTCTGCGCGACTGGCAGGAGATTAAAAAACTGGCCCCGCAGCAACCTGATTTTCCCGTCATCGACTATTATCCGGTCCTGACTGATCGTTACGTAGAAAGCGGCAATCTGACGCACCACTATTTCGATCAGGACCTGACGATGGCGCAGCGCATCTTTCAGAACAACCCCGCGCAGCACGTCGATATCGGGTCGCGCATCGACGGTTTTGTGGCCCACGTAGCCACGTTCCGACCGATCGAACTGTTCGATATCCGCCCGCTGAACCGGCCCATTTCAAACGTTACATTCCGGCAGGTCGACTTTATGCAGTTGCCCGACGAGCTGATCGAGTACACCGACTCAATTAGTTCGCTGCACGTAATCGAGCACTTCGGGCTGGGCCGCTACGGCGATCCGCTCGATGTGAACGGGCACCTGAAAGCGCTGGATAACATCTACCGAGTGCTGAAACCCGGCGGCCGTTTTTACTTCTCAACGCCCGTCAGTACGCAGCAAGGTATTGTTTTCAACGCGCACCGGGTGTTCCGCGTCGACTATCTGGTTAGTCTATTCGAGAAACAGTACGACATTGCCAATTTCTGGTTGATCGATGACAGCAACACGCTACGCGCCGGGCTGGATTGCCACTCGGAAGCAGCCCGTCATAGCTTCGGCTGCTCATTCGGCTGCGGCATGTTTGAACTGGTAAAGCGGTAGGTATGAATCTGAAAGAATCGATACGCCTGTTGAAAACGTCGCCCTGGCTGCGGCCGGTGCTGCTGGCTATCGATGCGGTGCTGTGGCTGGTCGACACAATAGCTATCCTAAGTACACGCCGGCAGAAGTCAGACGAGTCGGTACTGGCGATTCTGAAATTCGACGCGCTGGGCGATTACCTGATGCTGCGGGCCTACGTCCGCTACCTGCGTACGCATCCCGATTACCAGTCGTACACGTTTTGCCTGGTGGGGAATACCGCATTCCGGCAGATGGCCGAATTTGCCGACGCTGATCTGTTCAATAGCTTTGTCTGGATCGACATATACCGGCTTTCAACTCAACCGCTGTACCGTTTTCAGACGGCCAGCGAGCTGCGAAAGCGTGACTTCGCTGTAACAATAAATCCTACCCGTAGCCGGGTGCTGGTGCTCGACGATTTCATGACACGCGTTTGCGGAGCCCCCGCCCGGATTGGCTGCGTTACCGATCTGACTAACACAACAGAAACCGAAGCCCGCTGGGGCGACACGTACTTTACCCGTCTGCTGCCGACCGACACGGCCGTCGTATTTGAAGCCGAGCGTAACCGGCAGCTATTCAGTCGACTGCTCGATACATCGCTGTCGCTACTTCCTATGCAGCTACCGGCGGTATCGGTCGGGCGATTGACTTTGCCAGACAGGTTCATGATTCTGTCGCCGGGGGCGGGGGCACCGGACAAAATCTGGCCAATGGCGCGCTTCGCCGAGGTGCTGGCGTTTTTGCATGAGCTACGGCCGGAACTAACAATGCTGGTGACGGGAACTGCCAGCGAATCGTATTTGTACGAGCAACTGCAAGCCAGCCTGCCGCCCGATACACCGGTACAGTCGCTGGTGGGTAAGTTGTCGCAGGGTGAACTGATTGGCGCGGTACGCAAGGCCGAGCTGGTACTGGCCAATGATTCGGGCATTGTCCACATTGCGGCTGCGGTCGGTACACCCTGCCTGTCGCTGTCGGCGGGTAAGTCGATTGTGCGGTGGCACCCATACCCGGCGGCTATCGCCCCGCAGATACGGCATGTATACCCGGCTTTCTTCGACGACTGGATGCATCGTCTGCCTGAACTGGCTCCGGCTGTCGCAGCCGAAGCACCGGTGCCTGTCGATAGTCTGGATGTCGATCGGGTAAAGCAGGCGTTACGGCAGCTGCTGACTGACATCGATCAGCGTTTTACCAATCCCATCAGTGTGAAGTAACCCCACTCCAGCACGCGCATGTACCACGGTTGCCGGTGAATATGGGTCGCGTCGTACCAGTCGGCGTCCGTGTTGATCGCGACCGTTGGCGGGTGAACGAGCGGTTGTTCGAGCGGTTCCGTAAACAGATCGGCCAGCCAGCGCGGCTTGCGGACCGTGTGGGTTGCGCCCAGGCCAAACCCGATGTTTGTGACCTGACTGATGCGCGGGACAATTGATAGCCCATTGTACCGCCGAATGGCCACCAGCCACTGCACATCCCAGGTGTCGAGCCGGCCGGTGATTACTTCATTCAATATCCAACGCAATCGCTGATTGAAATAAGGCGCCGTCAGCGACACGTGCCGGGCGTTTTCAGCCGGATCGACAGTATAGCGTTGCCACGCCCGGCGCCAGGTTGCCCAGCCCCAGATCGACGCGAAACCCGAAAAATAGTACGAAGCCCCCGCCGTCACATCCCGCCGTGCCTGAAACGTGATACCGCTGATATGCATGACCCGGTCGTCGTCGCGGTAGCGGTCGAGCAGATCGGTACAGAATGAAAAAAAAGTTGGCTCGGGCAGGCAGTCATCTTCCAGAATAATACCTGCATCGACCTGCGAAAAAAACCAGTCGATGGCTGACGACACGGCCCGCTTACATCCCAGGTTTTCTTCCCGAAACAGTGTTTTTACCTCACAGGGCCAGTCGACCTGCCGCGCAATCTGCCGCGTCTGTTCGCAGAGAGCCGCTTCGCCCGGTCGGGTAGGGCGCGGGCCATCGGCGGCAACGAACAAACGAGCGGGGCGGGCCTGCCGAATACGCTCAAACACCTGCTGCGTCGTATCGGGCCGATTGAAGATCAGAAAAAGAACGGGAGCGGTGGGCATTGACTGCGTGTTTAAAGTTTGTGGTTTAAAGTCTAAAGTTTCACGTCGACGATGACGTTGAACCTTAAACCGTTAGTCTGCCCGCCTGGGTGCGCTGTTCGAGCAGGGTCGCGTCTGATACGGTTTTGCTTTTCAGAAACAGCCTCAGCACTGACGCCAGCCCAAACCGACCGGCGGCTACCAGCAGCGGAAATACCAGCGGGGGCAGCGGTTTGCGGGTGTATAGGTGGTAATTGAGCAGGTTGTAGTAATGCAACCCTTCCTGCTTGCCCAGATACGCCAGCGTTTCGGGCCGGTACAGCGCCACGTGCTGCCCGTGGTGCGGAGCATAGTACCACCACTTATCGAGCGCAGGAGCCGGGTCGGGACAGGGCTGCGTCGTAAAAAAAACGTTGTCTGAATAAGCCAGAATTTTCCGCAGCTCGTCGGCGGGGTTGACGAAATGCTCGAAGCACTCAAACGCCGTTGCCAGCTCGTACCGGCCCGCAGCGTCGGTTGGCGTATCGGCCTCAAACCCCTTTGCCAGCAAATTTGGCGCGTATGGATCGGTCGTGAAAAAATCAAAACCGGCATCGCGCATGTACCGGGTCAGTACGCCGTAACCACCCGCGTAATCGACGAAGCGCCCGTGCCGATTGAATAGAAAAAACAGCAGCGCAATCGCCGAGTCACCCAGTACCTGTCCGCGTCGAAGCGTGCCCGTATCGGTCGTGGTAAAGGCGCTCTGGTACGCTTCATCGAGCCAGTACGGTGTTTCGGTCTGCACAAACCGGCAGGTAGGGCATTCGTAATAGCCCACCTCGTATTTGCTCAGGATGGTGGCCCGAAACAGCGGCTTGGCTTCGCTGGCGCAGATTCGACAGATCATTTTCAGGGTTTAAGGGTTAGGGTCTACCGTTTACTGTTGATTCATAGCTGGTTTTCACCTTGAACCTCAAACATCAAACCAGAAACGAGCGAAGCGAAAGTACGGCGTGTTTTTGGGGTTGACAACCCGGTGATGGCACCTTTTGCCGTACCTTTGAGTTTTGACAGATAGATAACCAAGGCCAGTCCGGCATGAAACTAAATCTTCTTCCAACAGACGTATTTGAAGACCGACATCACGGTCAAACCGACGCGGCTCAGGCCGATATGCTCCGTGCAGTAGGGGTAGCCACGCTCGACGAACTGATCGATCAGACAGTGCCGGCAGCGATTCGGCTGAACGCTCCGCTCGACCTGCCAGCTCCCAAAACGGAAGCGCAGTTTCTGGCTGATTTTCGTAAACTGGCATCCCAGAACAAGATTTTCAAATCATACATCGGAGCAGGGTATTATGATACCCTGACGCCGAACGTCATTCTACGCAATATCCTGGAAAACCCAGCCTGGTACACCGCTTACACGCCGTATCAGGCTGAAATAGCACAGGGACGGCTCGAAGCGCTGCTGAATTTCCAGACGGTTGTGTCGGATCTGACGGGTATGGACCTCGCCAATGCTTCCCTGCTCGATGAGGCAACGGCGGCTGCCGAAGCCATGAACCTGCTGTTTGCGACGCGCCCGACCAGCCGGAAAAACGCGACGACTTTTTTCGTGTCGGAGCGTTGCCACCCGCAAACGATCGATGTTATCAAAACCCGCGCGACACCCATCGGCATAACCGTGCAGATTGGCGATCATCAGCGGGCCGACCTGACAAAGGGCGACATATTCGGGATGTTGCTGCAATACCCCGCCACCGATGGTACCGTGTTCGACTACACCGACCTGATCGCGTCGGCGCACGAATTGGGTATCACGGTTGCCGTTGCTGCTGATCTGCTGTCGCTGACGCTCCTAACCCCTCCGGGTGAAATGGGGGCCGACGTGGTCGTTGGTTCGGCGCAGCGCTTTGGCGTACCGATGGGCTTTGGCGGTCCACACGCGGCTTTCTTCGCCACCCGCGACGCGCTGAAGCGGCAGATTCCGGGTCGAATCATCGGCGTATCGCAGGATGCACAGGGCAAGCCCGCTCTGCGGATGGCGCTGCAAACCCGCGAACAGCACATCCGGCGCGAAAAGGCAACGTCGAATATTTGCACCGCGCAGGTGCTGCTGGCCGTAATGGCGGGTAGTTATGCGGTCTATCACGGCCCGGCCCGGCTTCGCGCTATTGGCGAACACGTACACGGCCTGACCAAGTTGTTTGCTTCGGCCCTGCAACGTAGTGGGTTCAACCTGACGACGGAAACGTATTTCGATACAGTCACGGTACGGGTAGACGACGTTGAATCGCTGCGTAAATCGGCGCGGGCGGCCCAGCTCAACCTGTGCTACAACATTGATGACGAGCACGTCAGCATTTCGTTTGATGAAGCCAAAACGCTGGCTGATGTAGCCGAATTGCTCAACGTGTTTGGCGTAAAAGCTGATCTCGATACGTTGGCGGCTGATCTGGAAATCAGCTGGCCGGAGCGGCTGGTCCGCACGTCGGAGTACCTGACGCACCCCGTCTTCAACACGCACCACACCGAGCACGAGATGCTGCGGTATCTGAAATCACTCGAAGAGAAAGACTTGTCGCTGGTTCATTCGATGATTTCGCTGGGTAGCTGCACGATGAAACTCAACGCCACCGCCGAGATGATCCCGGTAACGTGGCCGGAATTCGGCAGGCTGCACCCCTTCGCCCCGAAAGACCAGACGGCGGGTTATCAGCAACTGTTTGCCGACCTGAACAAATGGCTTTGTGAAATCACCGGTTTTGCGGCTATGTCGTTGCAACCCAATTCTGGCGCGCAGGGCGAATATGCGGGGCTGATGGTGATTCGGGCGTATCACGAAAGCCGGGGCGACAATCACCGCACAGTGTCGTTGATTCCGCAGTCGGCGCACGGCACCAACCCTGCCAGTGCGGTGATGGCGGGTATGAAAGTTGTGATCGTGAAGTGCGATGAGCGCGGCAACATCGACGTGGCCGACCTGAAAGCGAAAGCCGAGCAGTACAGCAATGACCTGTCGTGCCTGATGGTGACCTACCCATCGACGCACGGGGTGTTTGAAGAAAGTATCAAAGAAATCTGCGACATCATCCACCAGCACGGCGGGCAGGTGTATATGGACGGTGCCAACATGAACGCGCAGGTAGGCCTTACCTCGCCCGCTGCTATCGGTGCCGACGTTTGTCACCTGAATCTGCACAAGACGTTCTGTATTCCGCATGGCGGTGGTGGTCCGGGTATGGGACCGATCGGTGTAGCTGAGCAACTTGTACCGTTCCTGCCGGGTCATGCGGTGGTGAAAACGGGTGGTAACGACGCTATCTCGGCCGTATCGGCAGCTCCTTACGGCTCGGCCAGCATCCTGACAATTTCGTACGCGTACATCGCTATGATGGGCGGTGAAGGATTGACCCGCGCTACGAAGCAGGCCATCCTGAACGCCAACTACATCAAAGCCCGGCTCGAAGGGCACTACGATACACTGTACAGCGGTGCGAACGGTCGTGCAGCCCACGAAATGATTATCGAGTGTCGTCCGTTTAAAGCAGCGGCTGGCGTCGAAGTCGAAGATATCGCCAAGCGATTGATGGACTACGGTTTCCACGCGCCAACCGTATCGTTCCCCGTGGCCGGTACGTTGATGATCGAACCAACTGAATCGGAATCGAAAGCTGAACTCGACCGGTTCTGCGACGCCATGATCGCTATTCGGGAAGAGATTCGCGAAATCGAAACGGGTGCCGCCGACAAAGCCGACAACGTGCTGAAACATGCGCCCCACACGGCGACCGTCGCACTGTCTGACAACTGGGAGCGGTCATACAGCCGCGAGAAAGCAGTTTATCCGCTGCCGTACGTCCGAGCCCGCAAGTTCTGGCCGAGCGTCAGCCGGATCGATTCGGCCTTCGGTGACCGGAACCTCGTCTGTGCCTGCGTTCCAACGGAAGCATACACCGAAGAAGCAGCTGTCTGATAAAAGCCGGTGCATCTGTAATTACAAGTGAAAAGGGAGAGCCTACATAGGCTTTCCCTTTTCACTTGTATAAGTAGTGTCGGGTCAAGTCGGGCTGGCCATCCAGACGCAACACCACGACAGATAAAAAGTAAAAGGGGGCGATCCAACAGGACCGCCCCTTTTACTATGCGTAAATAGGCTGGTTAAGCAACGATTGCTTCGGCCAAAACCAGCACGTTGTTTTGCAGTACTTCAACGACGCCACCATCGACGTTGAACGTTTGCTGACCCGACGCCGACTGAACGACGATGGGGCCACGGTCCAGCGTGCTGACAAGGGGAGCGTGATCGTTCAGTACCTGAAACTGACCTTCGCTGCCCGGAAACGTGATCGACGTTGCTTCACCGGAAAAGACCTTACGGTCGGGGGTAATGATATCTAGCGTCATGGCTATATGGCTTACAAAGCCCCTTTTACAAAATTGAGAACGCTGCCGACCTGAGTTTTAACAACCGGTTCGGCTGCTTTGGCAGCTAAACCGCCCTGATCGAGTTTGCCGACGCTGCCCAGTGCCGTTGTAATCAGCGACTGCCCCGACGACTGAGCGCCACCGCCCAGCGCGGAAAGTCCACCGCTGATACCCGACAGGCCACTGGTGATCGAGCCAGCCTTGCCAAGCAGTGAACCTGCCGACATGATGCCTTCCAGCTTACCAGCGTTCGACGCCATTTTGGCAAGGCCTATTGCAGACCGCAGCCCGCCCGCTCCAATACCACCACCAGCAATCAGTGGCAAAATCGCTTTGAGCTTACCGACCTGCGCCATGATTTTGTCTTTGAACGAGGTCTTGCTGGCACTGGCTTCCAGCCCGGCAATGCCTGACTGTAGCGCCTGCGTGGATGCTGCTTTGTTGCCGCTCTCCAGCGCCGTCACCGACTTATCGAGCTGGGCATCTGTGCTGTCCGTTGTCATACTCGTCGCCGACTGCGAAGTGGCTGTCGATACGCTGGCAGAGTCACGAACGGTACCCATCACCGTCGGTTTGGAGGTAGCTGGCACGCCCGGTGTAGACACACCCGGCACGATTTGCGCGTTTACGGACCCAAAACTGATACAGCCGATCAGCAGTCCGAATAATCCAATTGTCTTCATACACCTATTGGTTGATTAGTCACTGAATTAGACGAACATGAGTCGGGGAAGTATCAGGTGGGTTTAAGGTTTATCGTTTACTGTTCAATGTTGGCCTGACGGAAAACCTTAAACATCAAACGATAAACCTTAAACCCGCAAAACTACTGCCCGGCTTCTTTCATGATGCGCTCACCTTTGGCGATGGCATCTTCGATGGTGCCGACCAGGTTGAACGCAGACTCCGGCAGGTGGTCATACTTGCCGTCGATGATTTCGTTAAAGCCTTTAATGGTATCTTCGATAGGAACGAGTACGCCTTTCAGACCGGTGAACTGCTCAGCTACGAAGAACGGCTGCGACAGGAAGCGCTGCACCCGGCGGGCACGGCTTACGACCAGCTTATCTTCTTCCGACAGTTCTTCCAGACCCAGAATGGCGATGATGTCCTGCAATTCTTTGTAGCGTTGCAGAATCTCTTTCACCCGCTGCGCCGTGTTGTAGTGCGCGTCGCCCAGTACTTCGGCGCTCAGAATCCGCGAGGTCGAGTCGAGAGGGTCAACGGCAGGGTAGATACCCAGCTCGGCGATTTTCCGGCTCAATACCGTCGTAGCGTCAAGGTGAGCAAAGGTCGTAGCCGGAGCAGGGTCGGTCAAGTCATCGGCAGGTACGTAAACGGCCTGTACCGATGTGATCGAACCACGCTTGGTCGAGGTGATGCGCTCCTGCATGACACCCATTTCGGTAGCCAGCGTAGGCTGGTAACCTACGGCCGACGGCATCCGGCCCAGCAGAGCCGATACTTCCGAACCTGCCTGCGTGAAGCGGAAAATGTTGTCGACAAAGAACAGAATGTCGCGACCGGCACCTTCGCCGTCGCCATCGCGGAAGTGCTCAGCGATCGTCAGACCCGACAGGGCTACCCGTGCGCGGGCTCCCGGTGGCTCGTTCATCTGACCGAACACGAACGTAGCCTGGCTCTTGGTCATCTCGTCGAGGTCGACCTGGCTGAGATCCCAGCCACCTTCTTCCATCGAGTGCTTGAAGTTCTCGCCGTATTTGATGATACCAGCTTCGATCATTTCGCGTAGCAGGTCATTTCCTTCGCGGGTACGCTCACCCACACCGGCAAATACCGACAGACCGGCGTATGCTTTCGCGATGTTGTTGATAAGCTCCTGAATCAGTACGGTCTTGCCTACACCGGCACCACCGAAGAGGCCGATCTTACCACCTTTTGCGTAAGGTTCCAGCAGGTCAATTACTTTGATACCGGTAAACAGTACTTCGGTCGATGTTGCCAGATCTTCGAATTTAGGGGCTTCCCGGTGAATGGGCAGGCCACCCGAACTTTTAGGCTGGGGAATACCGTCGATGGCTTCGCCAACAACGTTGAACAGCCGGCCACGGATGCCATCGCCCGTAGGCATGGTGATCTGCGTGCCGAGGTCCGTTACGTCCATGCCGCGATAAAGTCCTTCGGTCGAATCCATGGCAATGGTCCGGACGCGGTCTTCGCCCAGGTGCTGCTGGCATTCCAGAATTACTTTCTGACCATTGGCTCTGGTTACACTGAGGGCGTCGAGGATAGCGGGGATACGCGTTCCTTCGCCTTCGAAACTCACGTCCACAACCGGCCCGATTATCTGCGTAATCTTACCTGTATTGACTGCCGTTTCCGTAATCATCTGTATGTGGTATTGCTGATTGAAAAGTTGCCCATTGTTTGGGACTGCAAAAGTAGATCATAAACGGCGGAAAGTAAAGGGTCCGTTTTTGCATTTTACCCGTATCGCGCAAGACGATCCGATTGGCAGTAAGGTTTTTACCAACTAGCCAGAACAAAAACCAATCGGCGCGCATTTGTACAAAAGTTAGTTTGTCATTCCCGCAAAATGCGCCGGACCGACGAACCCGCGTCGCGCTCAGGGCAGGGCGCGCCGATCAGTACCAACGTTATCGTTTTTTCATGCTACAGCAACGTTCAAGCGGATTACTCCTTCACATTACATCGCTGCCATCGGCACACGGCGTCGGCGATCTGGGACCTGAAGCCTATCGCTTCGCCGATTTTCTGGAAGCGTCGGGCCAGACCTACTGGCAGATTCTGCCGCTGACCCCGGTCGATCCGGGCGCTGGCTTTTCCCCTTACAGTAGCCCGTCCGCGTTTGCTGGTAACATACTCATGATTAGCCTGGAGAAACTGGCGGAGGAAGGGTTGCTGAGCGACGATGATCTGACAACGCTGAACGAGAAACCGCTGGAAGATGTAACCATAGCCGAGCCGGCCTCGGGCGATTCGGCCGTGCTGGCGGGGCCGCTGGTGCTGGCACCGTCGACGCTGCACGCGGCCTGGATCAAGAAACGGCCGTTGCTTGAGCAGGCAGCCGAAACGTTCCGGCGCGATGCATCGCTGGCCCGGCAGGCAGACTTCGTTCAATTTACGCAGCGGCAGGCCGACTGGCTTGATGACTATGCGCTGTTTACGGCCCTGCAGGAAGAAACCGGCGAACCATTCTGGCTGCGCTGGCCCGAAGAGCTGGTCCGGCGCGACCCGGCCACTATTAGTCGGTACACCGAACTGCTGCGCGACAAGATTGAACTGGTGAAGATTCAGCAGTTCTTTTTCTTCGGTCAGTGGAATGAGCTGATCAACTACTGCTATTCCCGTAAGATTCACCTGATTGGCGACATCCCGATTTATGTGCAGTTCAACAGTGCCGACGTGTGGGCTAACCCGACGATGTTTAAACTGGACGAGAATCTGCAACCGCTTTACGTAGCTGGTGCGCCCCCCGACTATTTCAGCGAGTACGGCCAGCGGTGGGGTAACCCGATCTACGACTGGGCCGAGCACGAACGGACAGGCTTTACGTGGTGGATGCGCCGGATGCGGCACCAGATGTCGCTCTACAGCCTGACCCGGCTCGACCATTTTCTGGGCTTTGCTGTGTACTGGGAAATTCCGGCGAGCGAACCGACCGCGAAGGTTGGCGAATGGGTCAAAGCGCCGATCGAAGCGTTTATGCACGCCATGTACCGGCAATTTGTCAGCCTGCCCATCATCGCCGAAGACCTCGGTGCGCGTACCGCCGACGTGCAGCCGCACCTGCGCCACTACGGAATTCCGGGTATGCGGGTGGTGCAGTTTGGCTTCGGGGAGGACCTGCCTACTTCATCGCATATCCCGCACAACCACGCCGAAAACTTCGTGGTCTACTCCGGCACACACGACAATAACACAACCTTGGGCTGGTTCCACGAAAGCAGCGAAGCTGTCTGTCAGCGCATCAGCGACTATCTGGGCTTCGATGCTACGGCCGAAACAATCGTCGATCAGGTGTGCCGCCTGACGATGCAGTCAGTAGCGCGGCTGGCGATCATCCCCGTACAGGATCTGCTGAACCTCGACGAAACCAACCGCATGAACACTCCCGGTCTGGGTGGCCGTAGCTGGCAATGGCGCCTGCACCCCGACCAACTGACCGAAGAAGCATCGGCCTGGCTGCTGAAGATGACGAAGATGACGGGAAGAGGGTAGAGGTTTCCCTCACCCCCTACCCCTCTCCCAAAACGGGAGAGGGGTGACTATCGGTAAATTCTTCCTTGACACTTCCGTTCTAGAACCGGAACTGTTGTTGGGCGTTGGCATCTCCCCTCTCCCGTTTTGGGCGGTCCGCCGTCGCGGGAGGGGCCGGGGACGGTCGGCCGCTGCCGTGAGGGCAATTACTCAGGCACTAAGCCGCCCGCGCCTACGTTCTGGCAATATGTCGTCGTTGTTTTTCTGGAAAACGTGGGATCGTTCGCACCGGTTGGGATACCTGATCGGGCTATTCTTTGTGGTCATTAGTCTGGTATTGCTGGCGATTGCGTGGCTAAACGGCATTAACACGGCTGTTCGCTGGGATGTGCTTAGCGAACTGACCGACGTTCCGGTTGCCGTGCACACGTTCACCGACGGGTTACTCAGCTACACGGCCGCGGGAAAAGCGTACACCGTGTCGGAGCAATTTCTGGCGTCGGCCATACAGGTGCATCCTGCGCTGGCAACGGCCTGTCTGACGGGCGTTGCCAGCGCTTTTGTGCTAGTAATGAGTGCGCTGACTCGCTTTGGTCGGTTGCGCTATCTGATCGGGATGGGTATCCTGATTCTCGGCATGGCGTTCTTCCGTTGGGAAATGCTGGAAGTGCCGGGGCTTGAAGGAAATACGCTCTTCCTGATCCTGACGGTGCTATTCGGCGGGTTGAGTTACTACTTCCACGCTTTCCGCTCCGACCTGCTCATTCATGTTCGCCTGCTGGCGTTTGGGCTGTTGACCGGCGCAACGGCTCTTGCTATCAGCTTGTCGTCGCCGGTTGCGTTGCCTGCTATGGCATTGCTCAGTTACGGTATGCCCGTACTGCTGGCGATGAGTGTCGGATTCATCTTTTTTATCAGTGCCGAGATCATCGCGGGGCTGGTCTGGCTAACCTCGACCAGCCGTGATCAAAACCGCCCATCAGCCGAAATCGCCGGGTTGGTCGTCGATCAGCCCACGGTGCCGGGAACGACGCTGGGTACCCGAAATTTTCTGGTCATTACGGGCTTGTACCTGATTAATCTGGTGCTGATCTGGTTGAAGAACACCAAGCTGGTCGAATGGGATGTGCTGGCGATCAGTCCGTTTCTGCTGTACATGATTTCAGCGGTAGTCGGTATCTGGGGATTCCGGCGATTGACCGAACAGCAGGACGTGGTGTCTTTCCGCGATGGGGCCGCATTTCTCTACGCTGGTTTGGCCCTGCTGACTACGCTCACGATCAGCTATGCGTTTGCCACCGCCAACGATCCGATCACTGAGATGTTCGAAGACGTGATCGTCTATACCCATCTGGGAATGGGCTTGGTGTTTGTCGTATACGTATACATCAATTTCTGGCCGATTTTCAAACAGCACCGGGCCGTTTACCGCATTCTGTACAAACCAAAACGGCTGGAGCTTAGCCTGTTTCGCGTAGTCGGATTTGTGCTGACCATCATTCTGCTTTCGACGGGGGGACTGATTACGCTGCGGCAGGCCATTGCGGGTTATTACAACGGACTGGGTGATTATTACGTACTCAGTGGTCAGCGGCCGTCGGCGGAAGCGTTTTACCGGCTGGCGCTGGAACAGGAGTTTCAAAACCACAAATCGAATTATTCGCTGGCGTCGCTGGCGATGCAGCAGGATGATCAGGCAACGGCCTCGTTTTACTACCAGCGGGCGACCCTCAAGCAGCCGCATCCGCAGGATTACGTTGGGCTAAGCCAGGCGTATTTGCAGACCAGCTTATTTTTTGAGGCCGTCAAAGCCTTGCAGCAGGGTATTCGCACTTTCCCCGATAATGGCGAGCTGAAGAATAATCTGGGCTTTCTCTACGCCCGGACAAGTGTTGCCGACTCAGCTTACTTTTACCTCAAAGCCGCCAGCGAGCAGGCCAAAAACGCTGACGTGCCCGAATCGAATTTGCTGGGTTTTTACGCGCGCCATCCGCTCGTACTGTCGGCCGATTCGACGCTGGCGCAATCCGTAAAACCGTCGAACTACGAATCGTACCAGGCTAATGCACTCGCTCTGCGTCTGGTGGCGCAAACAGATACGACGCAGCCCACGCGACCCGACTGGCTGGCTGAGGCCTCCGCCGGGCAGGGGTTGAGCATCGGGCGGTTTGCTAACGTGTACAACTATGCCCTTGCCAGTCATCAGCCCGATACGGTGCTGACGAATCGACTCCGTGTGCAGCTGACTAGCCCGCTGAACCAGGATTTTACCGACGAGTTATTATTGGCGCAGGCCGTGGCTGAGTACAACGCTTTTCACCCTGCCGACGCCTTTGCGATACTCACCCAGCTGGCAGAGAATGACCCGATCAACGGGCCATCGTACCGGCAGACGGCAGGTGTCTTGATGCTTGAGCAGGGATTGTACCAGTCGGCGGCCGATCAGTTTGGCGGCAACAAAGACACGACGTCGATCTATTACCGGGCCATTGCACTGACCAAGAAAGGCGATTTGCCGGTTGCGCAATCGCTTTGGGAAACGGCTGCTGCGACCGACTCGGCGGTGGCGGCTCTGAAACAGGTGTTGTACGACGAACGCAAGCCCATCACCGACATCGAAAAGGCAATGTACGTAGCCTACCGGCCCGACAATGCGGGTCGTGGGGCTTATTGGCAAACCATCACTGACCCTGATCTGAAAACGGTTGCGGGCGTGTATCTGGCCAATGACTATCTGGCCCAGTTGCAATGGCGCAACGCGCAGCTGATGCTGTCGGGGATGCCCACAAAAGGAGTAAGTCCGCTGGCGGTATCACTGCGTAATGTAGCGGCCATTCGGCTGTCGGCCTTTCGGCGCAGCGTTGGTTCTGCGGAGACAATGGCCGACTCGATTCTGCCCCAGCAACGCGCCGAAGCCGACTACTGGCTTGGGGAAACCTATCAGCGAACCCGCCAGCCTCAGAAAGCCGCGTACTGGTTCAGCCGGGCACTGTACCGCGCCCCGCTCAATGCCCATGTGGTATCAGCTGTTGCCGATCAGTTGCAGGCCCGGCAACAGACGCAGGCCGCCTACGACCTGGTGCTCTCGGCGCTGCCTTACAACGGCGATCAGCCCGATTTGCTGCGCCGGTACATTACGTTGTGCCTTGCCATCGGCCTGCCCGACTACGCCGATGAGGCACTGGCGAAACTACAGGCTGCCAGTTCTCCCGCCGACTATCAGGTGTTTTTGGTGGATTATCAGAAAAAAATGGCGTTGAACGAAAACCGCCGGCGGAAGTTCGCTGAATAGGTTAGATTTGGCTGGTGTCGTGGCTGGTTTGCAGGCCGGGCCGGATAATGGGAACGGAGATGAATATTATTGAAACCAGTCAGATTGCGAAGCGGTACGTTATGGGTACCGAGGTTGTCGAAGCCTTAAAGTCGATTACCATCCAGATCAAAAAGGGCGAATACGTTGCCTTCATGGGCCCGTCGGGGTCGGGTAAGTCGACGCTGATGAATATTGTCGGCTGTCTGGATACCCCCACGTCGGGCCATTATATTCTCAACAACCAGGACGTCAGCCGGATGGGGGAGAACGATCTGGCTGAAGTACGCAATAAAGAGATTGGCTTCGTCTTTCAAACCTTCAACCTGCTGCCCCGGCAAACCTCGCTCGAAAACGTGGCCCTACCGTTGATTTACGCAGGCTACAATAAAGCCGACCGCACGGAGAAAGCCATGCTGGCCCTGAAAAACGTCGGGCTGGAAAACCGGGCGCACCACCGCCCCAACGAGCTGTCGGGTGGGCAGCGGCAGCGCGTGGCCGTAGCCCGCGCACTGGTCAACGACCCCAGTATTTTACTGGCCGATGAACCGACCGGTAACCTCGACACCCGCACCTCATACGAGATCATGGACCTCTTCGATCAGATTCACAGCAAGGGTAATACCGTGATCATGGTCACCCACGAAGAAGACATCGCCGAGTATGCGCACCGTATCATTCGGCTCCGTGACGGCCTGATCGAAACCGACCGTATAAACCCTAACGTTCGCAAGGTCAATCTACTCATGCAGCCGGCGACAAATAGCTGATTCTGCGTAAGCGGTAATCAGGTAGATCGTTCTTTATCAGTGGATTAACCAGGTGTTTTGTTCATTCATACACAATAACACGTCGTTGATATACAACAAGTCGTATTCGGTACACGAGTGGCCAAGTGCCGACCCAACTGGGTAGTGGCCAATAGATGGGCGCAGTAGTCTAATAGCTGTGGTGTATTACTACACTTACGCCTATCCCAAAACCACAGTACCCTTGCATGAACCACACCACGCGAATCAACATTCTGTTGATCGAAGATGAACCTATTCTGGCCATGGACCTGGCCGACCGGCTGGAAGGAGAAGGCTACCGTGTCATCGGTATTGCTTCCAACGGCCCTAAAGCGCTCGAACTTTATCAGACAAACACCGTCGACGTAGTCCTGTGCGACATCGTCATCAAAGGAGAATGGGACGGCATCGAAACTGCCCGCTACCTGC
Source organism: Spirosoma rhododendri (assembly GCF_012849055.1). Lineage (NCBI taxonomy): Bacteria > Pseudomonadati > Bacteroidota > Cytophagia > Cytophagales > Cytophagaceae > Spirosoma > Spirosoma rhododendri. Next base: position 2,335,989 of record NZ_CP051677.1, read on the forward strand.
TGGCCGAACGGCCTGTGCCGCTCATCTACCTGACGGCCATGACCGACCGCGATACGCTGGAACGGGCCAAACACACCTATCCCGCAGCCTACCTGAATAAACCCGTTCAGCTAGCCAGTCTGCGCACAGCCATTGAATTAGCCATCAACAACGCTGCCGCCCGTCCCGCTTTACCAACACTGGTCGAGCGGGATGGTATGGGGCGGGAAGCGCTGTTGCAGATAAACAACTGGCTGTATATCAGGGAGAAATATCATTTCGTTCGCGTCGATATGCACGATCTGCTATACCTGGAAGCCGACAACACGCACACCAAACTGATTACGACGACCCGCAAGTACATTCTGCGGCTAACGTTGAGCAGCATTCTTGATCGCATCAGTCAGCCCTGGCTGGTCCGCATCCACCGGTCGTACGCCATCAACATCAATACGGTCGAGTCGTTCAACGATGCTGAGATCAGTGTCGGGTCGCAACTGTTGCCGCTGAGCCGCAGCTGTAAAGACGACTTCATGCGTCACTTTCTGTACCGCTAGTTCGTTCACTGCTGAATCGTTGCGATTCACCTACCAAACGACGTCATTCACTACCATTTCCGGGCAACCATGATTGGTCCATCCTATATTTGATTCACTATCCTAACCTCTCCCATGAACAGTATCTACACATTCTTCGCTCCGGCCGCCCAGTAACCCCGCCGGACTCACTCCGCCACTTTATCGGTTCGTTTTTAGTCGCTCATCCGGCCAATGCTCTGGCTTGATGAGTTGGGACTTCACTACACCCAATTTGGGCGGACACAGTCTCTTTTTGTTTGAATTATACTACTGTCAATCAGCAAGTTGAATTATGAAAAATCTCTTTTCTTCGCTGCTGGCCATGCTGACGGCGGCTAGTGCCTTCGGGCAAAATAGCGTCAGTATTGTGCAAAACGGCGGTCCCGGCAACTCAGCATCCGTTATTCAGTCGGGTGAAGGCAACAGCGTCAGCATCAGCCAGCGTGGTGGCGCGGCTACCGATGGCAGTAAGCCCGGCAACCGGGTAAGTCTGCGGGTGCCTCGGGGCACCGAAACGACGATCAACCAGCAAAATGTCGGTTCCAATTCGGTCGAGATTTCGCAGGAGGGTCAGGCTACGGCGACCATCAATCAGTCGTCGGCGACGGGCGAAAACAGTATTCACACGCTCCCCGGTATGCCCGATAGTCGCTCGAAAGCCCGTCCATCAAAACGGCGGAATCGGCGGCAGCAGTAATGTTTTTTACCTTTCTTTTTAACTATCCCAATGAAAAAAGTACTCCTTACCGGCACCGCGCTGCTGGCTTTTGCAGCCGCAGGCTTTGCCCAGACCAACACCGCCACCACCAATCAGAATGGCGACAAACAAACCGCTAGTCAGACGCAGACGGGCAATTACCTAAAGTCGACGATCACCCAGGACAAGCAGGGTGGCACGAACGTCGGCAATTATGCGGGAACGCTTCAAACTAGCACGGGTGCGGCTGGCAATGAAGCGGTAATCAATCAGAACCTGAACTCAAAGTCGAACCGGGCGGCTGTAACGCAGTCGGGCGGTACGGGTAACAAGGGCACTATCACCCAGAGCAACAACAGCGGTGGTGGTGAATTGCAGGTGGGCAGCGGAACCACGCCGGCTGATGTGAAAGCAGCAGGTGGCAACTGGTCAGGTATTCTCCAGCAGGGCAGCAACAACACCAACACGTACATCATTCAGGGGAATAACGCCAGCAAGAACTTCGGCGAGATTTACCAGTACGGCTCTGCCAACCGCCAGACATCGATTGACCAGTCTGACAACTCGAACGGCAACACGGCAAAGGTAAACCAGGGGACCAGCAATGCCCCTATCACGAATGGCAGGGTTCAGGTGTCGCAACAGGGCAACAGCCAGGATAACGAAGCATACGTAACACAGTTGACAAGCAGCAATGACGCAACTGTCATTCAGAATGATAATAGCCGGGCTAACAAGGCAACTATAAATCAGACGGGTGGTATTGAATCGACGGCCAAGGTTGAGCAGCGGTATGGTTCGTCTGGTAACACGGCAACCGTTACACAGCAAGAGAGTAGTAATACGGGTACTGTCGAGCAGAATGAGAATAGTCATGGTAACACAGCTGATATCACGCAGAAAGGCTACGGAGGTGTGGCAACGATTAAGCAGAACACCAACTCCGCAGGCAATAAAGCATCGATCATGCAGGGTGGTGCCTTTAATCAGGGAGCCATCAATCAGACTAACGCATCTGGTAATAGAGCCGACATCAACCAGAAAGGGTATGAGAACGTGGCAGCCATCAATCAGACTAAGGCCGCTGGTAACGTAGCCGCCGTTAATCAGAACGGGAATTATAACACGGCAACCATTACTGAGAATTACGCAGATAACGGCAAAGCAACCATCAACCAGAGTTTGGTACGGCCCGAAGGTGGTTCGAACACAGCCGAAATCCTGCAAGGCGACGGTTCCACGCACAGCTCCGGAAACAAGGCAACGATCAATCAGGACTTCAGCAAAAATACAGCGAAGTTGCAGCAGGTGGGAGTTGAGAACACGGCTGACCTGAGCCAAATGATGGGCGATTTCAACGTGATTAAAGGTCTTGGCGATAGCCCGTATGCATTGCAGCAGGGAAACAACAATATGCTGAAGGTGACTCAAACTTCGGGTGACGGTACCAGCTCATATGTACCCAACACTGCCAACGTAAGCCAGATCGGTAATGGCAACATGACAACGATCCGCCAGATGGGGGTCAATTAGTCATTCCGAAGTCATGAATCGGTTATGATCGGTGTACTCCTGCCAATCATAACCGATTCAGCAAATGGTCGAAACAGATCGTATAAACCCCAACGTTCGCAAGGTAAATCTACTCGTGCGACCGGCAACAAGTAGCCGATTCTGCGTGAGCGGCAACAAGGTAGATTGTTCGTCAACAGTGGGTTAGCTAAGTGCTATAATCATTCACACCTGATAAAGCGCAGTTGATATACAACAAGCTGAGTTTGGTACACGAATGACCAGATGATACCCGAACGAGAAGTGGCGGATGGGTGTGCAGAGTAGTCTAATGGATGTAGTGCATCAATACAATTCTTTCTATCCATAACCACAATAAGTACCATGAAAATGTCCGCTCGAATCAACGCTCTGTTGATCGAACATGAACCCGGTCTGGCCATGCACCTGACCGACGGGCCGGGAGAAGGCTACCGCGTCGGTATTGCCAGCAAGGGCCCCAAGTCCCCCGAACTTTATCAGACAACCATCGTCGATGTCGCCATCAAAGGGGGAATAAAACAGCATCGAAACTGCTTGTTACCTGCTGGCCCATGCCGATCAGTCATCTGGCGGTAGCACCGAAAACAACGCCTGTCTGAGACAGCGTAGCGGTGATACAGCTGCTTTTTGCTGGGGGCGTTTAGTTGAGCAGCCTGTGTTATCAGCTGTCGACTCAGGTACATAAGCAACTCACGTAAGCCACTTACAATTCATGTAAGCCGCGGGCTGTCAATTAGTCGACGCCCACAGGGAATAGTTATGTTCCCGAACGACGATTCGTGTGCCCGAACCGCCCAATATGGGCTAAGTCGGCCATTCCGAATTTACCCATCGTAGTTCACCGGACAACGCAGGGTAACGCACGTACAACAAGGTGATAACGCTCGCTGGCCAGGAGTCAATCGCCCAGAGAAAACGCTCTTACGACACAGAAAGGCGCATAAGACGCTAAAAGACCTTACGTTCCAATTCATCCTTTTTTAATTTTTACCATCCAAAACCATGAAAAAAGTAATTCTTTCTCTTTCTGCTGCATGTGCAATCACCACTGCTTTTGCTCAAAACCAAGCTACCCTCGATCAATCTGGAAATAGCCAACAGGCAACAATAAAGCAAGCTGGCCAAAACCAAGCTTTAGTTACACAGAACAACGGGGCAGGAACGGCTGGTGGTAATATCCTAACGTCTAGCCAGACAGGGACCTTTAACTACCTGAAGTCTACGCAGTCTGGAACGACGAACACAGCCGATTTTAAGCAGTACATGCAGGGTAGTTCGTACGCCACCTCGACTCAAACGGGAACCTCAAACAAGATCACATCGGAGCAGGCGAGCATCACCCGTACATCTGCCTCGGGGTATTTCACTCAAGACGGTACCAGCAACGAAGCAACACTCAGCCAGGTTGACAATGTTGATGGTCAGGGAGGCACACTAGCTACATTTAAGCAAACCGGTAATAGCAACGTAGCATCTATTAAGCAGGGTGATGCGAAAACTGGTGACGCGAACACGGCTACCATTACCCAGAACGGTAACTCGAACAAAGCTAAGCTTGAGCAATTAGGCGTTCTGAACAATGCCGACTTTTCTCAAGTTGGCAACAGCAACGTAATCAAAGGGTTGAGTGGTGATGTCGCCCTTCAGAACGGTACGTCTAACAACCTCACGATTAGCCAGACCAGTAATTTCAACACTGCTTCGGTTGGTCAGACTGGCATGGGAAACATGGGCAATATCCAGCAGGGTAACCAATAATTGGTTCGCTTGAGCGGCTCAAGCCTGCAATGGTACTAACAAGCCGCCCTCCTGGCAGGGCGGCTTGTTTCTATTCTACTTAAAAGGTATTGTACTCAATTCTTGCCTTTTCATATACAGCCTGCCATTAATCGGACTATTACTGTTCACCCTTTTCAATTTGTCCACATGAAGAAAAGTATCCTCACCGGTGTAGCGCTTATGGTTTTTGCCGCAGCAAGCTACGCTCAATCAAATCAGGCTACGCTCAATCAGGTCGGTAATCAGCAGATAGGAAACGTCACGCAGGTCGGCAATTCGTTACAATCGAACATCCAGCAAACGAGCGCTTCCGGGATTACCAACACTGGAAACTACGCTAACACTTCGCAGGCCCCTAACTACTTGCCGTCGTCGTCTAACCAGGCCACTATCAATCAGTTGGGCAACAAGTCTGGTTTCGCTAACATAGGCCAGGAAGGTTCCGGCAATACGTCTACCATCAATCAGAATAACAATACAGGTGGCAATGGCATCCAGAGCACAGCGGCCAGCGCACCGGGTACCGTAGCCGACGCCAACAACGTTCCCAATCAGGCGGGTATCAATGCCGTAACGGGCAACGGAGGCAACTACGCCAATACGTACCAACGGGGGGATAATGAGACTGTAACTGTTAACCAGAACAACAGTTCAGCGAGTAACTACACCGATGTCCGGCAAGATGGCGGGGGGGGACAAACGGTAACCGTGAACCAGAACAACACCAGTTCTGGCAATAAGACAACCACTAATCAGTTTGGCTTTTCCAACAACCTGAACGTTAGTCAGTCCAACAATTCGTCGGGCAACACGGCGGCTGTTCGCCAGGGATTCTCGGCGGCTGTGAGTGGCCCAAACACAAACGGAGCGCTGGCTACTGTTGAGCAGAATGGTCTTGTTGGTGGGGCGGCCAGCAGCGGTAACCAGTCGACAATTAACCAGATCGCAACGGGTGGTGGCACAACGGCGCTCAGTCAGCAAAATGCAGGTGGATTGGGTGCGTCGCTGGGCAACACGGCGCAGATCGATCAACGCAATGGTAGTCATCAGGCTACCGTTCAGCAGAATAACAAAAGCACAAACAACACGGGTACCGTGTCGCAGCAGGGTTCGGGCAACGGCGCTACCGTTGTTCAGTCTGTGAACAGTGCTGGCAACCGGTCGGCTGTTGTACAAACCGGTACCAATGGTCAGGCCTTTACCAATCAGCTGGGTACATCGGCCATTGTCAGCTCGGAAAACAGAATTTCGGTTGATCAGGCGGGTGATCGGCAAACAGCAACGATCAACCAGAATGCCGGCACTAACGGGCCAAGCAGTGGCAACCGCAGTACCAGCACGCAGCGGGGAGCACTCAATACAACGACCGTTAACCAGAACGACTGGAGTATAGGAAACCAATCGACAGTAACGCAGTACGGGGCCGGTACTACTGCCAACACGGTTGTGGTCAACCAATCGGGTACGTCGGCACGGCCCACTGTGAACAACAAGGCAACTGTTTCGCAGGGAACAGCGGCATCTGCCTGGGATAACAACAGGTCAACGACGTCTCAACTGGGTACTTTCAACGAAGTCACTGTGGCCCAGATAGGTGGCAACAGTAATGCGGTTTCATCTGAACAGACAGGTAACCAGAACGTATCTACCCACAACCAGAATGGAGCGTCGAACTCGATTGTCGAGTTTACATATGGCAGCAACAACCGGCTTGACGTCATGCAAGCAGGAACGGCCAACGGAGCCCGGATTCAGATGCTGCCAAACGGTACGGTAGGTGGTAATGATAACAATAACAGCAAGATTGCTCAATCGGGTGCGGCCAACTACGCGGAACTGAATCTGAGAGCAGCCAACTCGTCGCTGCCTGGCTCTCCCAACTTCCTGATCGACCAGACAGGTCGGAGCAATTTTGCCAAACTGGAGGTGCGTGGTAGTTCAGGCACCGGTTCAGGCAATCCCGGCCTGAATAACTCGGTTCAGATTGTTCAATCGGCATCATCGGCAGGCGGTACCCTGGGTCAAACGGCCAACGGGTTAGTCTGGGGCGATCAGAACGCGGTAACCATCAATCAGTCGGGCGTTGACGACAACACCATCGGTGGTACAACAACCGGGCAGTATGGTTTCGAAGTTAAAGGCAACAACAACACGGTTGGCTTAACGCAAAATGGCAACAAAAACAGCATCAACATGGGTATCACCGGTGGTATTGCGGGTCATGGAAACAAGGTGGCCATTAACCAGACCAACAGCAATAACCAGGTAGGCACAGGGTTCGGTGGTGGCTCAACAGTTACGGATGCCTCTGCCCGAGGGTTGTACATTACCGGCAACGGCAACTCAGTTGACATCAGCCAGGATGGTGGCGACGAAGTAAAAGTACTCCAGAATGGTGATGACAAACTAGTGGTCAAACAGCAGAATGGTATGTCGAACGTTGCTCAGTCGAACCGGGTGCTTATTGACCAGGGAGCGGGGAGTCAGGACGCTGCCATTACGCAGAACGGCGCAGGCAACTTTGTGTACGGCCTGGGCGGTGCGGGCACGTTTGCCGTACAGGGTGGTGGATCGCCCAACAAAGCGGTTGTGACCCAGAGTGCAGCGAACGGTTTTACGAACGAACTGCGCCTTAGCCAGATCAGTACGGGTGCTATGAATATGGCAACGGTCACTCAAAATGCAACGGGAGCCAGTAATCTGGCCACAATCAATCAGAATGGGTCGGGCAATACGGCTACGATCAATCAAGCGGCTAACTAAATGCTCGACGGGAAGGCTGAATTCGTTTGTCCAGCCTTCCCGTTTAGAACAGATTACCCATAAACCTTATCATTATGAAAAACATCATCCTTTTAGGGCTGGCGGCTTTGGGGGCCACATCGGCCACTGCACAAAATACAGCGGTTGTCACGCAGCAGGGTAACACGCACGAATTATCGGTTGTGCAGCGTGGCTCGGGCAACACATCGGTGGTTAACCAGACAACTGCCGGGTCTTCAAATAGGGTAGCCATCACGCAGTCGGGCGCTAATAACGTCACCACTATTAATCAGGGTGGAGAGTCGACCCGCAGTGATACCAGCACGCAAAATACAGTCACGGCAACACAGGCTGGCGAGGGGGAAACCATCATAAACCAAACCAACGGAGGCAATACGATAAGTGTCTATCAGTCTGGTATGGCCCCCACCGACAAAAAGAAGAAAACCAGCCCAAAGCGGTCTACAAACTAGTTACGGCGGAGCCGATTACCGACGCTGTCAGACCAGTAAGAGACGAATTCAGGCAATACAGTATCAGGCTATAACAACTCAGTACGGATCAGGTAGTTGGCATATTTACGCCAATCGTACCGGCAGTCGATGCGCAATGCTTACTAGGTAGTAACCCAATGTCAGATTTACTCATGAAACGTCTATTTATCTTGCTGCTTGGTATGATTTGTGGAACGGCTAGTGCTCAGGTGAATTCAGTTCCAACAAACAGTCTGGATGCTTATTGGAACCTGACTTCGATACCAAATCAGGCGCAGGTAAGTTTACAACCGGGTCTGACAAATCTGGCTGGCCTGAGCGGTTCCAGCAATGAGGTTACCGCACGGCAGGATGGCCTCAACAACACAGCGCAGCTATCCGTTATGGCAGGTTCCCAAAATCAACTGACGCTTACGCAGGCCAACAATGCCAACTACGCAGATGCCACATTGTCGGGCGTCAGCAACACCATTGTTATCAATCAAACGGGGGGAAACAACAACCTCGCCTTCGGGCTAAACGGTACCAACAACCGGCTCGCGCTTACGCAGGACGGGGGCGATCGGCTCCAGATGGTAGGGCTTCAGCAGAACAACACCCGTCTCGAAGTGAATCAGGGGGCTGGTAATAACTCGCTGACTATAGATAATACGACGTTGTTCAAAGACGTCAATGGCACCGGTATCCCTAACCTACGCATCGAACAAACGGGGGGCGCTACAGCTACCATCCAGAACGGGCGGATTTTTGGCAATTAAAGCGATGACGACCTTACGTAACCTACTGCTCATTTGTCTGGTGCTGCTCCAGCTGGTCTGCCGGGCACAGGACCCAGATCTGGACGGCAAACTCATTGAGGAGACAATGAGCGAAGCAGTTATAGCCGAAGAGGGAACCGAGACATTGCTGCTCGACAACACCCGGTCAAAAATCGGGCGTGATTTCTACGAAGCATTCTTCCGGTATTACGCCGAGCTTCCCAAAGCAGCGTCGCCCGCCCTGATGCCCGCTGACAGTACGGTTAAAGTAACGCCCAACCTTGAACTGGATATCAACGCGTTTATCGTCACCATTGAGGAACTGCCTGCTTTTGGCGTTGGCACGAGCATCATATCTATCTCCCTGAACGACCAGCTTATCTGGCAGAATTACATACAGGCCCGGCAGGATGTCCTCGAAGCGTACGCCCTCAATGCGGCTGAGACAATCAACCAGTACGTTGTCAATTATCAGGAAGTGCAACGATCACTGGAAAGCGACGACCAAAAGGGAAGTGGCATGTTTTAATTACAGGAACCCCTCTCGTACTAGAATCTATTATGAAAAAACTTTTACTGGCAGCCTTCTTACTGATTGGTTTAGCCGCACGTTCATCAGCGCAATCGTTCGTGTACCACCCCAACAACCCCAACTTCGGCGGTAACACGTTCAACTATTCCTGGATGCTAAGCCAGGCTCAGGCCCAGGATCGTAACGTCGATCCTACAGCCAGACGGACAGCATTCGCCAGTAGTACGTCCAACAGTGCGCTCTCAACGTTTGCCCAGAATTTACAGAATCAGCTGCTAAGCCGAATCACCAATAATCTGTTGAGCAAGCAATTTGGGGAGTCGTCTTTGCAGCCGGGCACGTACAAGTTCGGCGATTTTCAGGTCGAAATATCGAATGGTACGGATGGTATCGTTCTGCGGATCGTGGATGGAAAAGGGGGCGAGACGTCAATTACGATTCCTTATTTCTGATCGGGCGATATCCAATAAAAACCCCTTCGCCTTCAGTCGGTAGGCTCCACCCACTCGTACCTTCTCTTTTTCTATTTCCATGAATCCACGCGCTTCAAAAGCGGTTCAGGTACTACTCCTGAGCAACTTAGCCAGTCTTTTAGCCGGCTGTACCGCTTTTTTTTATCAACCAACAGAAGCCCGGCGCGCTCGTCTGGGCGAAGAAACACCCGTAACCAGTAGTCTACGCCAACTGCCTGCTGCTAAAGAAAAGCTGGTAGCGGCCGTGTACAAATTCCGGGATTTGACAGGTCAGTACAAACAGACAGAAACCGGGACTGGCTTCTCAACCGCTGTTACGCAGGGAACCACGAACATCCTGCTCAAAGCACTCGAAGAGAGCGGCTGGTTTGTGGCCATTGAGCGGGAAAACGTCAGTAACCTGCTCAATGAGCGCAAGATTGTCCGCTCCAGCGTGGCGCAATTTAAAGATGGCGAAAACCTGCCCCCGCTTCTCTTCGCCGGGATTATTCTGGAGGGTGGTGTGGTTTCGTACGATGCCAACATCATCACGGGTGGCGGTGGTCTGCAATACTTTGGCGCGGGTGGATCAACTCAGTATCGTCAGGATCGGGTAACGGTTTATCTGCGTGCGGTATCCACAAAATCCGGAAAGATTCTCAAAACCATCTACACCTCGAAAACCATCCTGTCGCAGACGGTCAACGCCAGCCTGTTTCGCTATGTGACGTTCAAGCGATTGCTGGAAACCGAAACCGGCCTGACCACCACCGAACCGGGACAAATGGCCGTAACGGAAGCCATCGAGAAAGCCGTCGAGGGGCTGATCATCGAGGGCGTGCGCGACGGGCTGTGGGCTGCCGAAGCCAAGCAGGCCGGGCCGATGAAGCGGGTTGTCGATGCGTACGAAGCCGAGAAGACCCGGATGAGCGAAACCGACGTGTATGGCATCCGTCCCGAAATCGACGCGCCCCTCGTTACGCTACAGCCCTACGCCGGGGTCATGCGTTACTACGGTGACTACGCCCGGCACACGATGAAAGGCGTTTATGGCGCGTCGCTGGACGTGTTTTTTACTTCGAAATTCGGCCTACAGGCCAATGCTGCAACGGGTACGCTCGCCAGTGAAGGGGCCTTCTCGACCCGCATAACATCGCTGGAGGGCAACCTGATCTTCCGGCCGACACCATTTCAGCACTGGACCTCGCTGCTCTTCATTGGTGCGGGCATGGTGTCGCGGGCGGGCAGCGGACCTTTGAATCTACAGGGCGACCGCTACTTGCAGGTGCAGGGGGGCGCGGGTATTCAGTATTCGACAAACGGGCTGTTTGGCTTTCGCTCGACCATCTCCTATAACCAGCCGTTTACCGACGCGCTCGACGGTATTGTGGCCGGAGACCGCAACGACTATTATCTGCGCGGTACGCTGGGCCTGACGCTGAACATTGGCAGTATCTACCGACCTAAACGTACCCCCGTCAAAACTCGTAAATAACCACTCTTCATCACTCAATAGCCGTGATCCCCCGACCTCTTTTCCCCAAATCGTTTTTATTCCTGCTTACACTGCTGACTGGCTTAGTCGGCCTGTGGAGTTGCAACGAAGATATTTACGTTGACCCGGTACAACTGACGACCATACGCGGTCGGGTCGTGTACAGCCTTGATCAGCAGCCCGCCCGCAATGCGACCGTCAAGCTGACGCCCGGCAGCCGGGTTGTCTCAACCGACTCGTCGGGAACGTTCCGCTTCGATAGTGTCGTGGTGGGTAGTTACACCGTGCAGGCGTCAAAAACAGGTTACGGCACGCAGGTGGCAACGGTATCGGCAACGGTAGGTACGTCGCCCGTCGTGACTATTCAGCTTACTGATGATAAGTCGCAAAACCGCCCTCCGAGCACGCCCACGCTGGTATCGCCCGCCCTCAACAGCACGGCCCAATCGACCACGCTGACGCTGAAATGGTCGTCGACCGACCCCAACCGCGACACGCTGACCTACAACGTACTGCTGTACCGGGCCGGTGCCGCCACGCCCACCAGTTCGTATACCGGCCTGACGGCCGATTCGGTGGTTGTGTCAGGGCTGGAGTACAACACGACGTATCTGTGGCAAGTGATCGTGAGCGACAAGGTAAACACTGTGAACGGGCCGGTATGGTCGTTCCAGACGGGGTCGTACCCCGATTATACCTACGTCTTCGCCCGGCGCATGAACGGGCAGTTTCAGCTATTCGGTGCTACGGCGGCTGGTGCCGTAAGTCAGCTTACCCGTGACGGCAGTAACTGGCGACCCATCATAAGCCCCAACCGGCAGCGCATCGCCTTTATTTCCAACACCGATACCGAACTGCAACTGTACACGATGAACCTGGACGGCAGCAACCGGCAGCAGGTAACGTCGGTACCTATCGCGGGGCTGTCGGCGGCTGATCTGTCGTTCTGCTGGTCGCCCGACGGCACGCAGTTGCTGTACCCCAGCAACGACCGGCTCTATGCGGTCCGCACTGACGGAACGGGCCTGCGCGTGGTAGCGCGGGCCAGTAGTGGCCGTATCTGGGCCGGTTGCGACTGGACCCCGCAGGGCAACCGTATTGCCGCGCGCACGACCGGTACTGGTCTGTACGACAACGAACTGAGCGTATTCAATACGGATGGCAGCGCAGCCCAGACCGTCTATACCCGACGGGCGGCCCGTGTGGGTAACCCAGTCTTTTCCATCAACGGGCAGCAACTGCTGTTCTCCGCCGACTCGACCGATTTCCAGAACGAGCAGGGTCGCCAGCTCGATGCCCGGCTCTACCGGCTCAACCTGACGACTGGCTCGCTAACTGACCTGTCGCGGATTCAGATAACTAACAATCAGACGGCGCAGACAAACAAGACCGCCGGGACAAACGATCTCGAACCACGTTTTTCGCCCACCGGTGCCAGCATCATCTTTACCAACACGGATAACACCGGCATCGGTCAGCGCAATGTCTACACTGTCGATGCCAATGGGCAGAACCGCAAACAGATTCTGTCGCAGGCCGAGATGCCGTATTGGCGATGAAGTTTACGACGTAGCTTGATCGCGGATGGTCAGCTTATCGACTTCCAGCTCGCCGATGTGTAACTTTTTGATTAACGCCCGGCCAACAGCAAGCTGCCCGATGGCTAACGCGCCAATTGCCAGCGCACCCACGGCCATCGCACCGGCGGCAAATGCACCGATAGCCAGTCGCCCGGCCGCTGCCTGACTGATTTGTTTTTCTGCGGTTCGGGTCAAGAAGGAAGATTTGTGCTTTGACATAGTCGTAGTTGATTAGTCAACAACCAGTAAACGCACCAGTAAGCAAAGGGTTATCAACACAGCGGCACGGAGCGTACAGAGAGTTTATACTCCGTATTCTCTGTGCCGCTGCATTGAAAAATCCTTACAGTTTGTCCAGTAATGATTTGAACACGTCCAGATTGATAACTTCTAGCCTGGGGAAGTCTACGGTTGCTAGCACTTCATAGTGCTTGTCTTCCGTCACGATAAAATCAACGTTCGCTGCGAAAGCGCAGTCAACGAATTTATCGTCGTCGGGGTCATTGGTAATCAGAGGCCAATGGAAAAAAACGTCGACCTGATGGATATGATCCGATTGAGTCAATAACTGATAAACTGGCTCAGAAACCACCGGACTGAAATAGCGGTCGATCAACTCAACATATTCTGTCAGTATCTCATTGGAGATGTATAGGTCAAAGCGCTTTTGGCGAATGGCTTGAAATAGCCAATGGTAGGGCGAACGCGTTGATATCGATACCAGTAGACAATTGGTGTCCAGAACGATCTTCATTCTGCCCTGCCTTTTCGAAAATCAGTCGTCAACCACTGTGTCATCAATTCATCGGAGTAGCCTCTTTCGTCCCAAACAGCATCGGCAGCCTGTGATGCTTTTTCGGCGAAGTAATCGACAATGCGCTGATTGATTGCCAGCAGGTCTTCGTCTGATACCTGACTGGCATATAACTTCAGCAGACTCATCTGCAAATTCGACAAAGGTGGATTTGTTGACATAATCGTACCGCTTTTGTCTAAAGTTACGACAATTCTGTAATCTAAGATTCTTGTCATGTCTAGGGGAAAACATAGACAGAGCAGACAAAAATGTCTCAACACAGAGGCACGGAGAACACGGAGCGTAAAACCTCCGTGTTCTCCGTGCCTCTGTGTTAAAAAACTTTTTAAAACTCGTTTTACGACAATTCTACGACCCAGTCGTCCTGCTCGACGACGGTGCCTTCTGAAAGCACGATCTTCGACACCTTACCTACTCTTGGTGCCGATACGATGCTCTCCATCTTCATGGCTTCGATGACGAACAGTGGCTGATTCTTCTTCACCTCATCGCCAACCTTGACCATGATGCGCGTCAGCCGACCCTGTAACGGCGCACCCACGTCAGCGGGCTTGCTCACCTTGGCGTTCTGCTGCTTCTCGACCTTCGACGCCCGATCGCGCACCTGTACCTGACGGCTTTGCCCGTTCAGTTCAAACGTGATCGTCCGCATACCGTACTCGTCGGGTTCGGATTTGAACAGCAGCCGTACCAGGATGTTTTTGCCTTCCTCGATCTCGATCAGAATCTCCTCGTTCTCTTTCAGCCCGTAGAAGAATGCGGGTGTCGGAATCACGCTGACATCGCCGTATTGGTCGTTGGCCTTGTAGTACTCATCGTACACCTTTGGGTACATCTGGTACGACAGATAGTCCTCGAAACCAGCGTTGAGCGGGTATTTTTCTTCGAACTTTTTAAAGTCAGCGTCGAAGTCGATGGGTTTCAGGTGCTCGTTCGGGCGACCCGTAATCGGCTCTTCGCCTTTCAGCACGGCCGCTTGCACATCTTTGGGGAAGCCGCCCACCGGCTGACCTAGCTCACCTTTGAAGAAGCCCCGTACCGACTCTGGAAACGCCAGCGATTCACCCCGGCTGACGACATCGTCGGCGGTCAGGTTGTTGGCCGTCATGAAGATTGCCATGTCGCCGACGACCTTCGAGGAGGGTGTTACCTTCACGATGTTGCCGAACAGGTCGTTGGCCACGACGTAGTTTTTCTTCAGCGTCTCGAACTTGTCGCCCAGCCCCGTCGCGATGGCCTGCGGCTTGAGGTTGGAGTACTGTCCGCCCGGAATCTCGTTTTCGTAGACCTCCGCGCTGCCCGCCTTCATGCCTGACTCAAACGGATAGTAGTACTCCCGTACGTCTTCCCAATAGTTGGAATACGCGTTGAGCGAGCTAAGATTTACCGGTGATTCGCGCTCGTGGCCCTGCATCATCGCCACCACCGAGTTGAAGTTCGGCTGCGAGGTCAGGCCCGATAACGCACCCAGTGCGCAGTCGATGATGTCGACGTTGGCGTCGACGGCTTTCAGGTAAGTAGCTGCCTGAATACCAGCTGTGTCGTGGGTGTGCAGGTGAATCGGGATGTTGACGGCCTGCTTCAGTTCGCGCACCAGTACCTCCGCCGACAGTGGTTTTAGTAACCCGGCCATGTCTTTGATACACAGCAGGTGCGCGCCTTCGTCCTCAAGCTGACGGGCCATGTCGAGGTAATACTGAAGCGTATATTTCGTCTCGTCGGGCGAAAGCATATCGCCGGTGTAGCAGATGGCTGCTTCGCAAAGCGCGTCTGTGCGTTCGCGGACGGCCTTCATGCTCACTTTCATCGCTTCGATCCAGTTGAGCGAGTCAAAAATGCGGAACACGTCGATGCCCGTTTCCCACGATTTCTCCACGAATTTCTCGATCAGGTTGTCAGGGTAAGCCGAGTAGCCGACAGCGTTGGAACCGCGAAACAGCATTTGCAGCAGCATGTTGGGCATGGCTTCGCGCAGAGCCGCCAGTCGTTTCCACGGGCTTTCGTAGAGAAACCGCATCGCTACGTCGAAAGTGGCCCCGCCCCAGACTTCCATAGAAAACAGTTCGGGGTTGGCTTTAGCAAAACCGTCGGCTACCTTCTGCAAATCCTGCGTCCTGACGCGCGTCGCCAGCAGCGATTGGTGGCCGTCGCGGAAGGTAGTGTCGGTGTAGAGAATGCCCTTATGGTCTTTTACCCAACCGGCAAATTTCTCGCGGCCCATATCTTTCAGGCGGTTGCGGTTACCGTCGGGGTAGGGGCTGTAGGGGTCCGAAAACGGCACGACGGGCGTACGAAACACCTTGCTGTCGTCTTTCTTCTTTACCTCCGGGTTGCCGTTGACAATAACGTCGGCGAGGTAGTTGAGCGCGCGCGACGAACGGTCCTGCGGCTTGCGGAAGTCGAACAGTTCGGGGTGCGTTTCGATAAACGATACCCGCGCTTCGCCCCGCTGGAAAATGGGGTTGCTGATGACGTTCAGCAGGAAGCCGATATTCGTTTTTACCCCCCGGATACGGAATTCGAGCAGTGCCCGCGTCAGCCGTTGGGTAGCGCCTTTCAGCGTCCGTCCCCGCGCCGATACCTTCACGATCATCGAGTCGAAGTAGGGCGAGATCTTCATGCCCGCGTAGCTGCTGCCCTCGTCGAGCCGGATGCCGAAACCAGCCGCGTTGCGGTAGGCCGTAATCGTGCCGAAGTCGGGTTTGAAACCGTTGGCGGGGTCTTCCGTCGTGATACGGCACTGAATGGCAAAGCCGTTGAGCGGCACCTCGTCCTGATGCGTGATATAGATGCCGTTGTCGCTGAGCCGGTAGCCCATCGCAATCAGAATCTGCGTTCTAACGATGTCGATCCCTGTAATTTCTTCCGTGATCGTATGCTCGACCTGAATCCGTGGGTTGACCTCGATAAAGTAGATATTCTCGTTTTTGTCGACCAGAAATTCGACTGTACCAGCGTTGGAATAGTTTACCGCCCGGCCCAGTTGCAGGGCGTAATCGTAGAGTTTCTGCTTGGTTTCCTGCCGCAGCCCAAACGACGGGGCTACTTCGACAACCTTCTGAAACCGGCGCTGCACCGAACAGTCGCGTTCGTAGAGGTGAACGATATTGCCGTACTGATCGCCCAGCAATTGTACTTCGATGTGCTTGGGGTCTTCGATGAATTTTTCGAGGAAGATCGTGTCGTCGCCGAAAGCGTTTCTCGCTTCGTTTTTCGCTTCAGCAAACGCTTTCTCGAAATCTTCGGCCTGCCGTACCACGCGCATGCCGCGCCCACCGCCCCCAGCCGCGGCTTTCACCATCACCGGAAAACCGATTCGTCCGGCTTCCTGCAAGGCAAACTCCGGTGTCATATCCGGCTCGCGCGAGTCGGGAATCAGCGGCACGTTTGCGGTTGTCGCCAGGTTTTTAGCGCGCACTTTATCGCCCAGCGCGTCCATCGCTTCGGGCGACGGACCAACGAAAATGATACCTTCCTCGCGGCACCGCCGGGCCAGCTTTACGTTTTCCGACAGAAAGCCGTAGCCGGGGTGAATAGCGTCGATCTGATGGTGTTTGGCCAGCAGAATAATACCTTCTACGTCGAGGTAGGGTTTGAGTGGGTCTTCGTCGCGACCAATTTTGTAGGCTTCGTCGGCTTTGTAGCGATGGAGCGAATAGCGGTCTTCGTAGGTGTAAACGGCTACGGTGGTGATACCAAGCTCGGTAGCAGCCCGCATGATGCGGATGGCGATTTCACCCCGGTTGACAACGAGCAGGCGTTTGATCGGGCGGATGTAGTCCTTCATCGGTTAGTAAACAAAGTAGCGCAATGGAGATGCAGCCAGTTGAGGAGGCTTTCGTGCTCCGGCAGGTGATCGATAAACGATTGACATGGCAATTTTGCTGAAAAATTGTAAATCTGCCCGTTTCGCCCCACAATCATTGGTAAATACAGCGCTTTTGAAAAATAATACAGTAGTCGCCGGCCTGAAAACAGCATGAGTATAAATACGCAGACGGTGGTAGCTGGTATCAGCGACAGGTCAGTTGGTAGCGGGGCTGGGTTCGATTGGTTTTCAGGCCCCGAATTGCTAAACTTGCACCGCCCCGAACGCGGGGACTGCTTCTCTGAATTTACTGTGGAATCCATTCGCGTATTTGCCCCGGCTACCGTTGCCAACGTAGCCTGCGGGTTCGATATTTTTGGCTTTGCCGTCGCCAGCCCCGGCGATGAGGTAGTACTGACCCGTAGTGAAACGCCCGGTGTGCGCATTACCGACATCATCGGCGACGAAGGGCGGCTACCGCGCGAAGCCAGCCGTAACACGGCCGGTATTTCCATCCAGAAATATCTTCAGCATATCGGCCAGCCTGAGCTGGGATTCGAGATGGTGCTCAACAAGCAGATGCCGTTGGGCAGTGGGCTTGGTTCCAGCGCGGCCAGTGCGGTAGCGGGTGTGTTTGCCGCCAACGAATTGCTCGGTCGCCCGCTGACGCCCCTGCAACTGCTGCCGTTTGCGATGGAAGGAGAGCGCATCGCCTGCGGATCGGCCCATGCCGACAACGTAGGGCCGTCGCTGCTGGGTGGTTTCGTGGTTGTGCGTAGCTATAACCCGCTCGACGTGGTCAGAATTCAGACCCCGGCTTCGCTGTACTGCACGCTCGTTCACCCCGACATTGAGGTGAATACCAAAGACGCCCGGTTTATCCTGAAAAATGAAGTCTCGCTGAAGAATACCATCATACAGATGGGCAACGTCGCCGGGCTGATTGCGGGTCTGATGACGCCCGATTACGACCTGATCAGCCGTTCATTGGTCGACGTTATTATCGAGCCCGTCCGGTCGATTCTGATTCCTGAATTCAACGAGGTGAAGCAGGCTGCGCTGGATGCCGGTGCGCTGGGGTGCAGCATTTCCGGCTCCGGCCCATCGATGTTTGCCCTGAGCCGCGACGCCGACGTCGCCGAGCGCATTGGCGCGGCTATGCAGCAGGCGTTTCTGGCCGTTGGTATTACCAGCGAAGCCTACGTATCCGAAATCAACCAACAGGGACCAAAAGTACTGGCCTAATAGCTGTAAACTGATTTCTCTACGCTGGAGAGAAATCAGTTTACAGGCGAGAATAGCGGGTTGAATGAGCTACTAGAGCTGCTCCCAGTTGAGTTTCCAGCCGTCGAGCATATGTGGGATGCCGACGCCCGGCTGCCGGGGCTGTTCCGTTGCCACCATCGATAGCGGGGTTGTCTGCTGCGTTTTAGCGGAAGTCGTCCGGTCGGTACGCATGTACACCCGGCCCGCTGCACCCTGTACCGTCTCGACGTGAGCGTAGATCAGATCGCCCACGGCAAACGACTGATCGCCAATTTTCATCGGCTCGACGACCTTAAATACGCAGGCTGCCCCAAGCCGCAGCAGACCCGTGTCCAAACAGCGTGTTTTCAGTATCTGTGCGCCAGCGGGAGCTTTGGCTACACTGCTATCCGCCGATGAAAGCGTTGCTATAGTTTTTTGGGTCGACATTGAAACGGCGGGTCTGTTCAATGCAATCGATGCTTGCTCCTGCGCTATGGCAGGCAGTATACTACAAGAGACTATACAGGTGAAAGCAAGACCAGGTAGAGAGAGACGCATGGTAGAACAAGTGAACTGTGGAAAAATTCGTTTTGTATTCTTCACACTAAGTAAACGGAATAGTAATATATAGTGATTTTATCGGAACAATATCCCTGCCATGTTTTTTAATCGTAAAATAAAATTCGTATGACAAATTAATCCTTTGTGATCTGGGTAAATTACAAGTTTACTGTTGCTAAACCGTCGCCTGTTAAGTGAATGGGGGCTAAGACGGTCAACCGGTGGGGACAAATGAAAATCGACGTATTTTTGACGGTACTATTTTCAATGTCTCCTTCATGTTCGCCCGCCATTGGTTGCTGAGTGTGTTTTTCTTCCTGTTGGTTCAGACCAGCTTCAGCCAGACCACCAACCGTTATACCATCATTCCCCGCCCCGCCCGGCTTGACCCGCGCGCCGGGCAGTTTCTGATCAGCCGCACCACGACGCTGCTGATACCCCCCGGTCAGGCCGATCTGAAAGCCGTTGCTGATACGTTTGCCCGTCAGCTCAACCGGGCTACGGGCGTGGCCCTGACCGTACGGGTCAGCAACCGTATGGCTGTGCCGGGCAACATCATTCAGTTTATACCCGCCCGCGATACGGCACTGGGTACGGAAGGCTACCGCATCGACATCACCGATAATCTTGTGACGGTGGAAGCCGCCCGCGCCAACGGATTTTACTACGCCGTGCAGACGCTGCGCCAACTGTTGCCACCAACCGCACTAGCGCCGACCCGGACGCTGCCAGATAGCGGTTTGACAACGCTGGCCGTTCCTGCCTGTCGGATCGAAGACCGGCCCCGTTACGTGTATCGCGGACTCCACCTCGACGTGAGCCGCCACTTCTTTCCAGTCTCGTTCATCAAGCAGTACATCGATCTGATGGCACTGCACAAGATCAACACGTTTCACTGGCACCTGACCGATGATCAGGGCTGGCGTATCGAGATCAAAAAATACCCGAAACTAACGCAGATCGGTGCTAACCGGCGCGAAACACTGGTGGGCCATTACGATGAGTTCGACCCGCAGGTGTTCGACGGTAAACCGTATGGCGGCTTCTACACACAGGACGAAGTACGTGAAGTTGTGCGCTATGCCACGTCGCGGTTCGTGACCGTCGTACCGGAGATAGAGATGCCCGGCCACGCGCTGGCAGCTCTCTCGGCCTACCCGGAACTGGCCTGCGCGCCGGGCCCCTACAGTGCCGCAACGAAGTGGGGTGTATTCGACGACGTTTTCTGCCCAACCGAGAAAACGTTTTCGTTTTTGCAGGATGTACTGACTGAAGTAATGGGCTTATTTCCCGGCAAATACATTCACATCGGCGGTGACGAGTGTCCGAAAGTAGCCTGGAAAAACAGCGCGTTCTGTCAGCAACTGATGAAGCGCGAAGGCCTGAAAGATGAAAATGAACTGCAAAGCTATTTTATCCGCCGTATCGACAAGTTTGTAACGGGTAAAGGTCGGCGGATTATCGGCTGGGATGAAATTCTGGAAGGTGGCCTGTCGCCCAACGCGACGGTGATGAGCTGGCGCGGTACGAAGGGCGGGCTGGAAGCGGCCCGGCAAAAGCACGACGTTGTGATGACGCCCGGCGGCTTCTGCTACTTCGACCATTACCAGGGCGACCCGGCGCAGGAGCCAACCGGTTTCGGCGGAAGCCTGCCCCTGTCGCAGGTGTATTCGTACAACCCTACCCCCGCCGAGCTTTCTCCCGCCGACGCGAAGCATATTCTGGGTGTGCAGGGTAATATCTGGACGGAATACATTCCGGATGTCAACCAGCTGCAATACATGATCTGGCCCCGCGCGGCTGCGCTGGCAGAGGTAGCCTGGAGCCCGCTGGAAGGAAAGAATTATGACGAATTCAGCCGCCGGGTTCCCAGCCTGTTCGACCGTCTGGCCGTTATGAACGTCAACTACGCCCGGGCTGTGTATGATGCGGTGCCGGTTAGCCGGGCTGTTGCCGGTGGGCGCGTTGCCGTGTCAATCAGGCCCGGTAAGCGCATGGACAACGTAACGGACATCCGGTACACAATCGACGGCAGTATTCCTTCGGCTGAATCACCAGTGCTGGTCGACTCGGTATTGCTGGACAAAACAGCAACGGTACGCACAGCCGCTTTCGCTGGGCGTAAGCCGCTGAGTCAGCTGGCGAAGGTGCAAAAGGAGTTTATCGTGTCGAAAGCGACGGGCCGGACCTACACGCTGCAATACCCGGCAACGAGCGGTCGGCCCGACAAAAATGGTAGTTTGACCGATGGCAACACCGCTGGTATGGGGGGCTACGAGGTAGCCGGTGTGGTTTCGTTCGCCGGTGATTTTGGTACGACCGTCGACCTGGGGCAGTCGCAGCCAGTGCAGGGTGTTCGGGTAGGCTTCCTGAAATATACCGCCAAGAATTTCTGTCTGCCGAAGCAAATAGAGGTGTCGGTGTCGGATGATGGGCAGACGTTCCGTCCGGCTGTTACGGTGAAAACAAACGCGCTGGAAAACGGCAAACGCGATATGGTTCGCCTGCCTATTGACTTTGCGCAGACATCAGCCCGCTACGTGCGGATCGTCGCCCGCTCAATCGGTACTGTTCCCGCCGGTATGCGCAACCCCGGCAAATCGGCTCAGCTTGGCGTTGACGAGGTTGAGGTTCGGTAGAAAACAAATCGGCCCCGGATGTGAATCCGGGGCCGATTTGTCTTTAAGAAAGTACTTCTTTTTTCTCGATGCCTTCCGGGTTGCCTGCCAGCACCGATTTCGCCGTTTTAACGACGTTCTCGACGGTGAAGCCGAAGTAAGCCATCACGTCCTCGCCCGGCCCCGACAGGCCAAAGCGGTTCATGCTGATGGTCGTGCCTTCGTCGGTGACGTATTTGTGCCAGCCGATAGGCGACCCCGCTTCGACGGCCAGCCGTTTCCGGACGGTGGGCGGCAGCACCTCGTGGTGGTAGGTCTGATCCTGCTTTTCAAACAATTCCCACGACGGCATACTCACTACCCGCGTCGGAACGCCCTGCTTTTCCAGTTCTTCCTGTGCCTTCATAATCAGCGAAACTTCCGAGCCTGTACCGATCAGAATCAGTTCGGGGGTGCCGCTGCTGGCTTCACTCAGAACATAAGCACCTTTTTCAACACCCTGCGCCGAACCGTATTTCGCCTGATCCAGTACAGGTAGTTTCTGCCGCGACAGAATAAGCACGACCGGCGACTTTGGCGTGGTCATGGCTACGCGCCACGCCCAGACGGTTTCGTTGGCGTCGGCTGGGCGAATCACGACGATATTGGGAATCGTGCGCAGTGACACGATCTGCTCAATTGGTTCGTGCGTTGGACCGTCTTCGCCTACGGCTATGCTGTCATGGGTAAAGACAAACGTCACCCGCGATTCAGCCAGCGCCGTCAGGCGGATAGCCCCCCGCATGTAATCGGAGAAGTTAAGGAACGTGCCGCCGTATGGGTGTACCCCGCCGTGCTGCGACATACCATTCAGAGCCGCGCCCATGGCGTGTTCGCGTACGCCAAACCAGACGTTGGTGTTCTCGTAATGACCGGGCTGGAAACTGGCTTTGCCATTCTTGGGCATTTCGTTTGACGATGCCAAATCCGCCGATCCACCGAACAGATACGGTACCGTTTCCTTCAGCGCATCCAATGCTTTGCCCGATGCCTGCCGGGTAGCCATCGGCTTTTCGTCGGCCCCGAATTTGGGCAGGTTGGTATCCCAGCCGTCGGGTAGCTTACCGGCAAACGACAGCTCGAACAGGGTTGCCTTGTCAGCAAATTCACCCTTGTACGCGTCGAACCGTTTGTTCCAGTCAGCTTGCAGATCGGCTCCGCGCTTGCCGGGTTCGAGCAGGTGTTCCTTTACCTCATCGGGGACGAAGAACGTCTTGTCGGGGTCGAAACCGAAAAACTCTTTGGCTTTGCGCGTATTCTCTTCGCCCAGCGGGCTACCGTGTACCTTGCTCGTACCTTCCTGCGGACTACCGAAGCCAATAATGGTCCGCACCGAAATAATCGACGGCCGTTCGGTATCAGCCTGAGCGGCTTTGATCGCCTGTTCGATAGCGTCGAGGTCGTTGCCGTTTTCGACGTGCTGCGTGTGCCAGCCATAGGCGTCGAACCGCTTCATCCGGTCTTCGGTAAATGCCAGACTTGTCGGACCGTCGAGCGAGATATGGTTATCATCGTACAGCAGAATCAGCTTACCCAGTTGCAGGTGGCCTGCCAGCGAAGCGGCCTCGCTCGTCATTCCCTCCATCAGATCACCGTCGCTGACAAGCGAATACGTGAAGTGATCGACAATCTCGTGGCCCTCCTTGTTGTAATTGGCGGCCAGAAACCGCTCGGTCATCGCCATACCGACCGCGTTGGCGAAGCCCTGTCCCAGTGGTCCGGTCGTTACTTCAATACCCGGTGTCAGGTTCGATTCGGGGTGGCCCGGCGTTTTAGAGTGCAACTGCCGAAACGCTTTCAGATCGTCGAGCGACAGATCATAGCCGTACAGATGCAGCATACTGTAGAGCAGCGCTGAGCCGTGACCCGCCGACAAAATAAAACGGTCGCGGTCGGGCCAATGCGGGTCCTGCGGGTTGAAGCGCAAGAAGCGCGACCAGAGTACGTAGGCCATCGGCGCAGCACCGAGGGGCAGACCGGGGTGGCCCGAATTGGCTTTTTCAACGGCATCAACCGACAAGAGCCGGATAGTATTGACGCTAAGCTGGTCGATGGATGATTGATCGGGAGTCATAGTACGTTGCGAATCGTTCGGGTTAAAACAGCGGTACTGTTGTACAGCACTGTTGTAACGTAAACTGCCTGCGGCCTGTAATGTTGAATCAGATCGGGTAAAGCAACGGATGCCGTCCGATGATTCCTTATTTTTAACACCGGGGCTTTTCCACCCGACCCAGTCCATGCTCTACTCTCTCCGTCACTATCTGTTGGCTGGCCTGTTCTGCTGCTCCGTCGCGACGGGGCTGGCTCAATCGAAAGAGCGACCGCGCGACTACGGTATCCGGTTTGGGGTGCTGCCAACCGGCCCGCTCAACGCCATTACCGACGTGCCGGGCGTACGGGTCGGGCAGGTGACGATTCGGGAAGGGGAGCGTGTTCGGACCGGTGTCACGGCCATTCTGCCGCACGCGGGGAATCTGTTTCAGCAGAAAAGCCCGGCGGCTATCTACATCGGCAACGGGTTTGGTAAACTGGCGGGATATAGTCAGGTTGAGGAACTGGGCACGCTCGAAACGCCAATTGTCCTGACCAATACGCTATCGGTACCCACGGCTGCCGACGCCCTGATCGACTACACCCTGAGCCAGCCCGGCAATGAGCAGGTTCGGTCGGTAAATCCGGTGGTAGGCGAAACCAATGACGGGTTTCTGAACGACATCCGGGGGCGGCACGTAACCCGGCAGCATGTGCTGACGGCCATTCGGGATGCCAGAACGGGGGCCGTGGCCGAAGGTAACGTCGGGGCCGGTACGGGAACAGTTTGCTTTGGCTTCAAAGGCGGCATCGGAACTGCGTCGCGGAAGCTGCCTACTTCGTTGGGCAGTTATACGGTCGGTGCACTGGTACAAACTAACTTTGGCGGGGTCTTGCAAATTGCCGGTATGCCCGCAGGTGTTGAATTGGGAAAGTATTCGTTTAAAGAAAATCTGGACGGGTCGTGTATGATGGTTGTGCTGACCGATGCGCCGTTGGACGCCCGAAACCTGAAACGGCTGGCGAAACGGGCATTTATGGGGCTGGCTAAAACGGGCGGTATTGCTTCCAACGGTAGTGGGGACTACGTGATTGCCGTGTCGACGGCTTATCAGATTCCGCACGACAGCAAAACCCCGACAGACACACTGACGCTACTGCGCAACGACAACACATCGGCCCTGTTCATGGCGGCTATCGAAGCAACCGAAGAAGCCATTATCAATTCGCTCTTTGCGGCTAAAACTATGACGGGCGATCAGGGACACCGAATCGAGGAGCTGCCCGTGCAGCGCGTCGTCGACTACCTGAAGAAAGCCGGGCAGGCCAGGTAGCGAAGCACTTATGACTGCCATCCGGCTTGTTATGTGCCCTCCGCTCAGCTACTGTGAACCAGCGGCCCATGCGCAGATCGTTTGCTTTTCCGGCGTTTGACATGCTTCTTGTAAGTTGATCAATCACAAGCTAATGACTGAACCTGTCCTTCCTGACGAAAAAACTGAATTCAATCGCTCCCTGGGTCTGCTCGACTCTACGCTGATCGTATCCGGAACCATGATCGGCTCCGGCATCTTTATTGTCTCGGCCGACATGACCCGCAACCTCGGCTCGGCGGGCTGGCTGCTGGCCCTCTGGGTGCTGACGGGCGTGTTGACGGTGGCCGCTGCGCTGAGCTACGGCGAGCTGGCCGGGATGATGCCCAAAGCGGGCGGGCAGTACGTATACATTCAGCGCGCTTACAACCGCCTGACCGGATTCGTGTATGGCTGGACCGTTTTCGCTGTCATTCAAACAGGTACCATCGCTGCCGTTGCCGTGGCCTTTACCAAGTATTCGGCTGTATTTATGCCCGCGCTGGGTCCCGAAAATGTCTTGCTGGATCTCGGATTTGCCAAAGTAACGCTGGGCTCGCTCTACGCCATTGCCAGTCTGGTACTGCTGACCTGGCTGAACAGCCGGGGGGTACAAAGTGGCAAACTGATCCAGAACGTCTTCACATCGGCCAAACTGATCGCTCTGCTGGGGCTGATTGTGGTGGGTATCGCCGTTGGGTTGAATAGTGGCTTGTTGACGACCAATCTGCAAAATGCATGGAGCGCCAGCATGACGTCTGCCGATGGGGTTACGCTGCCGCTGACTGGTCTGGCGCTGGTGCTGGCATTCGGCACCTCAATGGTAGGGTCGCTGTTCTCGGCCGATTCGTGGAACAACGTCACCTTTATCGCGGGCGAAATCAAAGACCCCCGGCGTAATATTCCGCTGGCTTTGTTTCTGGGCACCCTGATCGTGACGACGATTTACTTTCTGGCCAATGTATCGTACTTGTCGCTGTTGCCACTTAAGGGTTCGCCCACGGCTACCGACATCATAGGCCGGGGTATCCAATTTGCCGAAGCCGACCGCGTAGCTACGGCCGCCGTCTCGACGCTGTTTGGAAACATCGCCGTTGCGTTCATGGCCGGGCTGATTATGGTGTCGACCTTCGGCTGTAACAACGGGCTGATTCTGGCTGGTGCGCGCCTGTACTATGCTATGGCGAAAGACGGTCTGTTTCTGAAACAGGCTTCGCACCTGAACAAAAACGCGGTGCCGGGTCGGGCACTCTGGCTACAATGCATCTGGGCGTCGATTCTGTGTCTGTCGGGCAAATACGGTGATCTGCTCGACTATTGTACGTTTGCGTCGCTGCTGTTCTACATCGTTACCATCGGTGGCCTGTTTCGTCTCAGACGCAAAGAACCTGACACTCCCCGGCCGTATCGGGCGTTTGGTTTTCCGCTGGTTCCGGCTATCTACATGATCGCCGGTCTGACGATATGCGCGATTCTGCTTTACACAAAAACTTTCAACACTGGTATGGGCCTATTGATCGCCGGACTCGGTGTTCCGGTCTACTGGCTGACGACGCGGAAGAATTAAGTTACAGCGTTGTAGTGTTATACAGTTGTAAAGTTGCTGGCGCGTCCGTTTGCCGCTGGATAGGCTGATGCGCCAGCAACTACACAACTTTGTAACTTTACAACTGTCCAACTTTATTTATGACCTTGATTAAGAGTACCAGCTATGGCCTTGTGCTGTTGTTGGCTGGTTTAGCGGCCTGTACGGGTCTTGGTCCCACAACGGGCCTGTTCAAGCCGTCGTCACCCCACGAACAGTACGGTCAGTCGCTGAAAGATGCCAGACTCGACAAAACGGCGCTGGGTGCCGACTGGGTTCGGGCGGGCGAACGGGCCTTGGGCGATTCGCTGACCATCGCGGTGCCGTACCGGGAAAGCGGTTATTTTTCGGCCAACAAGCCATTAGCTGTCGGCTACAAAATGAAAGGGGAGCGGGGCGACCGCTTTCTGGTGAAAGTTGAAACGCAGGGGCAACAACCGGTGCAGGTGTTCGTCGACGTATTCGCGCTGGACGACAAAGGTAAGACCAGCCTGGTTGCCGCGTCGAAAGCCGACACAAACGTGCTGAACTGGGAACCCCGCAAAAACCAGAACTACCTGATCCGGGTACAGCCCGAACTGCTGCGGTCGGCGCGGTATATCATCTCCATAACCCGCGAACCCGCACTGAGTTTTCCGGTGCAGGGTAAAGACAGCCGACAGATCAGCAGCTACTTCGGCGTACCGCGCGATGGCGGTCGACGCAAACACGAAGGCGTCGATATTTTCGCGCCGAGAGGAACGCCAGCCGTCGCATCGGCCAATGGAATCGTGTCGGGTGTGGGCGTCAACCGGCTGGGCGGTAACGTGGCTTTCGTCAATGATGCTGACCGTAAGCTACGCATCTACTATGCCCATCTCGACCGCTGGAACGTCAAGGATGGTCAGCGCGTGTCGGTGGGCGATACCATCGGGTTTGTTGGCAATACAGGTAATGCCCGTACGATTGCGCCACACCTGCATTACGGCATCTACGGTTTCGACAGTGGTGCTGTGAACCCGCTGCCTTACATTCGGTTGGGGCGGGGGCCGGCTAAGCAACCGATGCTGGCAGCCGGTCTGCTTGGCGATTCGATTCGGGTGATGGATGCAAAGACGAGCCTGCGCGAAGGGCCGTCGAGCGAAACGCGTAGTGTGCAGGAGTTACCAAAAGCGGCTGCGCTAACGATTGTGGGGGGAACCGAAACGTGGCTTCGGGTCGCAACACCCAACGGCCTGACGGGCTATGTCGCCAGCAAATCTGTTGAGCCAATCAGTCGGCCACTGCGCCAGTTCACCCTGACAACGGCAAGTTACCTGCTCGACAACGCCGACCCAATGGCCGCACCTATCAAACAGGTACAGGCGGGTAGTCAGCTATCGGTATTAGGTACGTTCGGGGGTTTTCAACTTGTCAAGCAGACCAACGGAGAAATTGGCTGGGTGCGGCTGTAACGGGTGACGCGAAATTTACACAGCAGCTGTTACGACTGAGCGTGAGCGAACGAGCTACCAGCCATTTGTTGTATTCTTCGCAGCCCAGCTAGGATCGGCTAATACGCGTACCTCCGTCGAGTCGCAATGCTCAAGCCGCTCTTTGAGGTTGATGATCTGACTGCTCTGCTCGTCCAGACTATGACGAAGCTCGAGTGTCTGATCGGCCAGATGTTGATGCCGGTTATAAGCCACCCACAAGAGTCCGGCGATGCCTACCAATAGCACAAAAACAATTGTAAGTAACGAATAGACAAGTTCGTGGCGGGCCGGTGGCATGGTAAGCGATGTATCTCGCAAATTAACGAAAACCGGCTCGCATACAAAAGCCCCCTTCCAATACAGGAAGGGGGCTTTTGAACTTTTTGTGAGCTGTGATTACCGGGCCGCGCCGTAGTCCTGACCAGCACTTTCCGGGAAGTTTTTCATAATACTGGTCACAGTTTCGCGGAATGCCTGATCCCGATCCCGCTCCTTGTTGCGGGTGTTCAACTGACCCGTTGCCCAGCCCTGCCAGACGATATCGTTGGTCCGGGCGTCAAGCACGTTGACAACAACACGGTTCTCCTCGTACTGACGCGAGTACACATTGTTACCCATACCACCGTACCACCAGGAATAAGGCGAATACATGTTGTTGGACTGAATCTGCTGCCGGTCGCGCGAGTCAGTGAAGAAACGTACGATCAGATCGGCCTCGCCCTGCTGAACCGGCTTGTAGCCGTGTGCTTGCAGCGACTGCTCCAGGGCGTCGGCGATCCGGCGCTGATTCAGGTTGCTGCCCACGATTGGATCGGCGTTACGCTGCCGGTCGGCTTCGATACGGAACGTGCTGAACTGACGCACGTTTACTTTAGGGTCATAGTCGTACTTAACCGTGATAGACGGGGCGCAGGACGCCAGCGTACCGACGATGAACAGACTGCTGATTATGCGGTTAATTTTCATGGCTTGATTGCATTGTGGGGTTATCTCGACTATCTAACGTACGGCTGCCCGCTGTTTGTATAGCGTACCTTAATAACGGTCTGACCGTTGCATTCGTTCCTGTATTTTAATGGTCAATGTGTGCTTAACTGCTATTTAACAAACTGACAGACAGTACGTTAAAAAATGTTAAAACAGCAATAAGCCATGCGCTTCTCGACTGATAATCAGCAGCAAAGAAAGGGAGTATCCGGGTATTTCAAAAACAAAAAACCCGGCATCTGTGCGATACCGGGTTTCCGTACTTTCGTAAATAATCGTGGTAATCAATCAACCATTGGCAAGTGCTTCGGCACCACCCACGATTTCAAGAATTTCAGTCGTGATGGCGGCCTGACGCGTACGGTTGTAAACCAGTCGAAGCTGTTTCAGGAGTTCGCCCGCATTTTCGGTCGCTTTATCCATCGCTGTCATCCGCGCACCGTGCTCTGATGCGTTCGAATCCAGTACAGCTTTGTACAATTGTATTTTCAGCGTTTTCGGAATCAGCTCTGTAACGATTTCTTCTTCCGACGGCTCAAAGATGTAATTGACGGCTGCTGTTGCGCCTTTCGGTGCTTCGGCGGCTACGATAGGTAACATCTGCTCCGCCCGGACGATCTGCATGGCCGCATTGCGGAATTCGTTGTAAACGATCTCTACAACATCGTACTGACCCGAAACGAAGCTCTCCATAGCCGCTTCAGCAGCTAACCGCACGTTGCCGAAATTCAGCGCGCCAAACACATCCATGTGGCTCGTGTCGACTTTGAAGCCGCGTCGCTGCATTGCTTCGCCACCTTTCTTGCCGATTGCCATGATGTGTACATTGCCCGAACGAGCCTGTGCAGCATACTTTTCGCTGATAAGCGTCAGGGCGCCTTTTACAACGTTCGTGTTAAACGCACCGCACAAACCCCGGTCAGACGTAATGACGATCAGCAGCACCCGGTCGATCGTCCGGATCTGATGGTATGGACTTTCCGAAGCCGTGTCTGCACCCGCCGACACCGTACTCAGCATCTGACTGAGTTTCTGGGCGTAGGGGCGCAACTGCGTAATGTTATCCTGAGCCCGGCGCAGTTTGGCAGCCGCCACCATTTTCATGGCTTTGGTGATCTGCTGTGTCGAGTTAATCGACGAGATCCGGGCGCGTACTTCTTTCAGTGAAGGCATAGTCTGTTTACGGTTTTCAGTTTACGGTTTTCGGTTTACGATTGACTGGTGCTTTACCGACCTGCATCAGCCAATCGTATCCTGAAAACCGTAAACCGTAAACTACTTTTTAGTATTGAGCCGATAGGTCGGCGGCCACTTTCTTCAGGGTGGCAGTACCTTCGTCGGTCAGCTTACCAGCACGCAGCTCGTCGAGCACTTTCGGGTACTGAGCGCTCAGCACCATCGAGTATTCGCTTTCAAACTCCTTTACCTTGTTAACGGGTACTTTATCCAGCAGACCGTTGGTCGACGCGTAGATAATGGCTACCTGCTGTTCAACGGCAACGGGCGAGTACTGTGGCTGCTTCAGCATCTCCTGGTTCCGGCGGCCCCGCTCGATGGTCAGCTTGGTCGATGCGTCAAGGTCCGAACCGAACTTGGCGAAGGCTTCCAGCTCGCGGAACTGAGCCTGATCCAGTTTCAGCGTACCGGCTACTTTCTTCATCGACTTGATCTGTGCGTTACCGCCCACCCGCGATACCGAGATACCTACGTTGATGGCCGGGCGGATACCCGCGTTGAACAGGTTCGACTCAAGGAAGATCTGACCGTCGGTAATTGAGATTACGTTCGTCGGGATGTAGGCCGATACGTCGCCAGCCTGTGTTTCGATGATTGGCAGAGCTGTCAGCGAACCACCACCTTTTACTTTGCCTTTCAGGCTCGGCGGCAGGTCGTTCATGTTGGCTGCGATCTCGTCGTTGGCCGTCACTTTGGCGGCCCGCTCCAGCAAACGGCTGTGCAGGTAGAATACGTCACCAGGATAAGCTTCGCGTCCTGGTGGGCGACGCAGCAGCAGCGACACCTCGCGGTAGGCAACTGCCTGCTTCGACAGGTCGTCGTAAATAACCAGTGCGGGGCGACCCGTATCGCGGAAAAATTCACCGATGGCTGCACCCGTAAACGGCGCGAAGAACTGCATCGGCGATGGGTCAGATGCGTTGGCCGCTACGATGACAGTGTAGTCCATAGCACCGGCCTTGCGAAGGGTGGCTTCCACCTGCTTCACCGTCGACGCTTTCTGACCACAGGCAACGTAGATACAATAGACTGGCTGCCCTTTGTCGTAAAACTCTTTCTGGTTGATGATTGTGTCGATGGCCACAGCGGTCTTACCCGTCTGCCGGTCACCGATAATCAGTTCGCGCTGACCCCGGCCAACTGGAATCATAGCGTCGATGGCTTTGATACCGGTTTGCAGCGGCTCTGTTACGGGTTGGCGGAAAATAACGCCCGGCGCCTTACGCTCCAGCGGCATTTGAAACAGCTCGCCCTGAATCGGACCCATTCCGTCGATCGGCAGACCCAGCGTGTTGACTACACGGCCCAGGATACCATCGCCAACGTTCACGTAAGCGATTTGATCGGTACGTTTTACAGTGTCACCTTCTTTGACGTCTGAATAATCACCGAGTAGTACGGCGCCAACGTTGTCTTCCTCCAGGTTGAGGGCCATAGCCTGCAACCCATTGTCGAACGAGAGCAATTCACCGGCCTGCACTTTCGAGAGGCCGTAGATACGCGCTACGCCGTCGCCGATTTGCAGCACCGTACCGACTTCCTCGAGTTCAGCCTCGGTTTGAGTACCGGCCAGTTGCTGGCGCAGGATAGCTGATATCTCGTCGGGTCTTACGGATTCCATATATATTATGAAGAGATTAAACGATTGATTTTAGGCCGCAAAGGTAGGGTTAAAAACTTGATAAAACTACGACGATATCCTATAATCAGTACTGATCGTTAGACTTTTCCGGGATAAAGCGGTTAAAAGTAACCGTGCTGATACAAAGCTTCGTTTACCAAATGGGATCAAATCACTTCACACGCCGGGCAATACTTTGCTGAGTCAGGGGGTATGCTGTACTTAAAGTATGTTAAATTGATTTAAAAACGGACTGAATATTTTTGCAAATAGCGGTCTGACCAAACTTTTCGTTTACCCCTGTACGTTTTGATTGTGTATCCATTACTTATAACACCTCGTTTTTCTGTTCGCATGAAGTTCAACGCATGGTTGCTGGCTGGTATGACGTCGGCCATTGTTATCGCTGGCCCGGCCAACGCCCAGACAAAGAAACCCGCTCCGAAAAAAACGGCCACGGCCGCCAAACCAACATCAGCTGCAACGGCTTCTACGGCTGGTACAGTTTTGAAATCGTCGCAGGACTCAATCAGCTACAGCATCGGCCTGTTTATGGCCCAGAATCTGAAGCAACAGGGCATGAACGACCTGAACCAGGATATGCTGACGAAAGGATTGCAGGATGCAATGGCGGGCGGTCCGACCCGGCTGACGCAGGAGCACGCCGGCACGATCCTGAACACGTACGCCCAGAAGCAATACGCGGTCCGGAACGCTGAGTCGATGAAAGCGTCTTCCGAAAACAAAAAAATTGGCAATGCATTTCTGGCTGAGAACAAAGCCAAGGCGGGCGTTGTAACCACCGCCAGCGGTTTGCAATACACCGTCGAGAAAGAAGGAACCGGGGCTAAACCAACGGCTTCGGATCGGGTTAAAGTACATTACACGGGCAAGCTGCTGGACGGTACAGTTTTCGACAGTTCAGTAGAGCGTAAAACGCCCGCTGAGTTTGGGGTAGGCGAGGTTATCAAAGGCTGGACCGAAGCACTGCAACTGATGCCGGTAGGCTCAAAATGGAAATTATTTATCCCTGCCGAACTCGCTTATGGCGATCGGGGGCTGGTGCCGACATCAAACCCGGCTCAACGCTGGTGTTTGACGTCGAATTGCTCGATATTGTTAAACAATGAGTGAGTGGTGAATGAGCGAATGAGTGAATACGTCGCTGTAGCGCATTTTTATTCACTCATTCGCTCATTCATCATTCGCGATTAAACTGGGTAGTGTAGATGAAGAAGTATCTGGTGACCCTGGTGCCCGTACTGATGCTGAGTTTCCAAATGGACTCGCCAGCAGACAAGGAAGTAGCGCGAAATAAGCCGGTGGTGTACGCCGAGGGCGATCTGAAGCCGACGATTTCGCAGGAAAAAGTAGAAACGCTGGTCGCGAAGCTGCTGACTACGTATCACTACCGCAAAGTGCGACTCGACGACTCGCTGTCGTCAGTGGTTTGGGATAACTACCTGAAAGAAATGGATGCCAGCAAAACGTACCTGCTGGCGTCTGACGTAGCTTCGTTCGAGAAATACAAAGACCAGATCGACGATGCATTGGTCAACGGTGATCTGACGGCTGCTTACGACATGTACAATGTGTTTCGCAAGCGATTCCAGGAGCGGAATGCATTTATCAAAGAGCAGATAAAGAAGCCGTTCACGTTTACGGCCGACGAAACGTTCAACACGGACCGTGAGAAGGCTGGCTGGCCGAAGACTATCGAAGAGCAAAACGATTTGTGGCGCAAGATTCTGAAAAATCAGGCGCTGGAATTGAAGCTCAACAACCGAAGCGACAGCGCTATTGCGGCTCTGATGACGCAGCGGTACACCAATCTCGACAAGGCGATAAACCGGGTGAAGAGCGCCGACGTGTTTCAGATGTACATGAACTCGTTTGCCGAAGCACTTGATCCGCACACTAACTATCTGTCGCCGAACAACGCCGATCGTTTTAACCAGGAGATGAGCCAGTCGCTGGAAGGGATCGGGGCTATGTTGCAGGAAGATGGCGATTACATCAAGATCACCAACGTACTGCCCGGAGGCCCGGCATTCAAGAGCAATCAGCTGAAAGCCAACGATAAAATCGCGGGAGTAGCCCAGGGCGATAATGGTCACATGGTCAATACCATGAACTGGCAGGTCGATGAGGTTGTCAAGCTTATCAAAGGGCCGAAGGGAACGGTAGTGCGCCTACAGGTTATTGCGCCAAACGCGATTGCGGGTGCGCCACCGAAGGAAATCCGTCTGGTTCGGGAGAAAATCAAGCTCGAAGAACAGCGGGCGAAGAAGGAAGTCATCGACGTGACCGACAACGGCAAGACGTTCAAGATCGGCGTCATCAACGTGCCGATGTTCTACCGCGATTTTGAGGGCGCCCGTAAGCGCGAGGAAGGCTTCAGCAGCACTACCAGCGACGTTAAGCGGTTTGTGGAAGAACTGAAGGCAGAAAAAGTACAGGGTATCGTTATCGATCTGCGCGACAACGGGGGCGGTTCGCTGACCGAAGCTATCGATCTGACGGGTATATTCATTCCCAAAGGGCCAGTCGTTCAGGTGAAAGAATCGACGGGCGAAACGGAAGTGTATTCTGATAAAGATGGCGGTTCTGTCGTCTACGATGGCCCGTTGGCGGTACTGGTAAACCGGTTTAGCGCGTCGGCGTCGGAAATTTTTGCCGCTGCCATTCAGGACTATCACCGGGGTATCATCATCGGCGGACAAACGTACGGTAAGGGTACGGTACAGACCCTGATCGACCTGAATCAGTGGTTGCCGAAAGAACCGGAGAAGGTAGGACAGGTGAAAATGACGATTCAGAAATTCTATCGGATCAACGGTAGCAGCACACAGCACCGGGGCGTTACGCCTGATGTTGAACTGCCATCGGCGTTCTCGGCTGAAGAGTACGGCGAAAGCTCGCAGCCCAGCGCGCTGCCTTGGGATCATATCAACTCGACCCGTTACGATCAGTCGCAGGCGATCGATGACAAAATACTGTCTCGACTACGCTCACGCTTCGATCAGCGGTTGAAGTCAGATCCCGAACTAAAGCAGCTGGCGCAGGATCTTGCCGATTTCAAAAAGGCGAAGGAGAACACGGTTGTGTCGCTTCAGGAGTCGAAGCGTCGTAAAGAGCGCGACGAAGCTGAACGCAAGCGGGCGGCTGCTACGAAGGTATCTCAGATGTCGGCTCCGGTCGATGAAACGGGAACGCCGGGCAAGCCTGACGCAAAAAAGAAAAAGGACACGTATCTGAACGAAGCAGGTCTGGTACTGGCCGATTATATTCTGGCGTCGAAGTAACCGACCCACTCAATTAAGCAAGCCCGGCCTCGCAGGTCGGGCTTTTTTTACGATCATGTGGTATTTTCTGGTCCGGCAGACGGATATTTCCTACGAACAGTATCAGGCGCTACAACGCAAAGTTGCGCTGACCGAAGTTGAGTTGTTCAACGAACCATATCACAACTGGTACATTTTCAGTACCGAGAAAGCGGATTATATCCCGTTCATGAACGAACTGGACAAAGACGGCATCGCCTACGACTTATACAGCGACCGGCCCTCGCGCGACGACCTGCTGGCGAAGATGCGCTGACGACGAATGTGGGCCGACATGCTTTCCTTTCCCCCGTGTTTCAACGTATCTTTGACTAGCAGTCACAACTACGATTACCAATGCGGATCCCCGAAGAAACTGTCGAACGAATTCGGCAGGCAAGCGATATTCTGGAAGTCATCAACGACTTTGTTTCGCTGAAAAAACGTGGGAGCAACTATATCGCGTGTTGCCCATTTCACAACGAGAAGACCCCTTCGTTCAACGTCAATCCGGTTCGGCAGATTTACAAATGCTTTGGCTGCGGCAAAGCAGGCGACGCTGTCCGGTTTGTGATGGACATCGAAAACATCGGTTACGGCGAAGCCCTGCGGTATCTGGCCAAGAAGTACGGCGTCGAGATTGAAGAGCAGGAGCAAACTCCTGAAGAGCTTTTACGGCAAAACGAACGCGAAAGTCTGCTGATAGCCCTGAACTTCGCCAAGACATACTTTCAGGAGCTGATGCAGAAGACCGACGAAGGAAAAAGCATCGGTCTCAGCTATTTCCGCGAGCGGGGTTTTACCAACCCAACCATCGATGCTTTTGAGCTAGGCTACAGCTTGGATCAGTGGGATGGGCTTTTGCAGGAAGGAACCAAGCGCGGCTATAACCCGGATATGCTCGAAAAAGCCGGGCTGATTTTGCGGAAGGAGGCCGAGGGTGGGGGCAAGGCTAAAACGTTTGACCGGTTCCGGGGGCGGGTCATGTTCCCGATTCATAACGTGTCGGGGCGGGTCATCGCGTTTGGGGCGCGTATCCTCAAGACCGACAAGAACCAGCCCAAGTATCTTAACTCGCCCGAAACGACTGTATACCACAAGAGTCAGGTACTCTACGGCATCTATCAGGCAAAGCAGGCCATCCGGCAGGAAGATGTTTGCTTTCTGACGGAAGGGTACACGGATGTGATCTCGCTGCACCAGGCTGGTATCAAGAATGTCGTCGCTTCGTCGGGTACTTCCCTGACGACCGAGCAGATCAGGCTCATCGCCCGGTTCACACCTAATGTCACAATCCTGTACGACGGCGACGCTGCCGGTATCAAAGCCGCGCTGCGTGGGCTGGATATGGTGCTGGAAGAGGGCCTGAATCTGCGCCTGCTGTTGCTGCCCGATGGCGAAGACCCCGATAGCTACGTGCATAAAGTCGGAGCCGATGCCTTCAAGGCTTATATAAAACAGCACTCCCAGGACTTTATCGATTTCAAAGCCAGCCGGTGGCTGACCGAAGCGGGCGATGATCCGCTCAAGCGGGCGGAAGGGATTTCTGACGTGTGCGCCAGCATTACCCGTATCCCCGATCTACTTAAACGGCAAACCTTGTCGCAGCGTGTCGCGCAGGTCTTTCATGTCAGCGAGCAGTCGGTTATTTCTGAGATAAATCGGCTGTTGCGCAAGCAGCAGGATCAGGGACGAAAGGAAGAAGAACGACAACAGCAGCGTGCGGAAGCCAACAACCGACATACTGCTTCGCAACAGCCAGCTACAACAGACGATATCAACGCGCTGCTGAACAGCTTAAGCGACGCGGATACCGACTTACCGGAGATTACGATTCCCGATGCGCCGTTTGAAGCGGCACCGTCGTTCAAGGTAACGCGTACGCCCATTGCTCACCAGGAAGAAGAATGTATTCGACTGTTGATGAATTACGGGGCCATTGAATTAGAGCCTGAAATCACTCTATGTGATTACATATTGGAGGAATTGAAGGATATAGAAGAATTTCAAAGTTCCTCAAATAATGCAATGCTATCCCTTTACAGGAAATCGTATCAGCGTAAAGTAATCCTTACCGCTGAGAATTTTTTGGATCAGCTGACACCTGAGCAATCCGAGTTGCACAAAACAGCTGTTACCCTGTGCATACAAAAATATAAGATCAGTGATGGATGGGCAAAGCACGAGATATACGTCCCTACTGAGGAGGAGATCCACATACTGGCTAAGAGTGCTTACCAAAATATCCTGCGCATTAAGAAGATGCTGGCTGAACAACGCATGATTCAGATACAACAGCAGATGCGCGAACCGGCCAACTCATCCGACGATGCGGATCGACTCATGCTCGAATTTATGAATATGAAGCGGGTCGATGTAGAAATTTCCCGTCTGCTGGGCACGGTTATCTCCGGGTAACAAATCTAAGATTTGCTTATATCGTATCGGTGTATACTAGTGTGTACCTGTACAATTGTATAGGCTACTCATATTTTACTTATTACCATGTTAGGCAACCGTTTAGGCAATTTTGTAGTAAATATTTACTATGGTGTACGTAAAAAAGGCTCTCCAATATTGGAGAGCCTTACCTTTATAGCGGGGGATTGAACACTATGCCTGAGCAATCGTCCGGGGCATCGACAGGCTGCCTGTGAGCTCAGCGTCGATCTCACGATTGAGGTCGGTCAGCAACCGCGCATGCGAATGTAGTTGCCCTGGCTTCGACGATTGGAACTTGTCTGCCTTTGGGTTATTCATATCCATCAGCAGGGTCATCAGCACATCGCTCATATGCTGGCGAAGCGACATCAACTGACGCAGCCGCATACGAGTAGCAGTGTCCTGACGGCGAGAACCGGCGCGAAGCGAATTGATAACTTCGGTTAATCTGGCATATCGATTGTGAAATTGCTCGGTCGCTTCTACCCAATCCATAATCAAACCCTGTACTTCGACAGCAGCTGCTTCGTAAGTAATCGATGCTGATTGTTCCTGACCTTTCATGCGATACGTTACTTAAAATCTCTTTTTCTTTCCGTTGACCAAAAGTAGCCTGTCTAATGCAGCTTAAACAAGCTCCCCCGTCCGAAATCACCCTTTTACTGTCCGAAATCAACGAATTGATTTGAGTGATTTCGCGCAGGAAAAGGGTGATTTCGCGCTTAATAGCTTGTTGGCTAACCCACAGTCCTAGTAGATTCAACCATTCGACCTGCGTCGTACCCACTGAAACCTATGAGTTTATCCACAATCAGTCAGGAGTCTGCGAGAAACTTCGCCATCCGGCGTCGCGATTTTTCTATCCTGGTCGCTCAATCTGAACTTTTCAGCTGCGAAGTGCTAAGTCAGTTGTTGAAGGAACAGGGTTACAATGTAGTTGGCCGCGCAGTAGAGATGGAGGATACGTTACAGCAGATCCGGGTTAAGCGACCACAATGCGTTATTCTGGAATCGGAGATTGCTGGCCGTCAGAGTTTTGATATAGTAGAGGAGTTACGCGACGCCAATTACCAGACCAAATTCATCCTGTACGCCACCAAGCCAGACGCCCGTATGGTTGCCAAAGCCATGCAGATCGGTTTCTTCGGCTTCCTGTATGCCAACGACGGGCTTGACGAACTGTACCGATGTTTTCAGACGGTGAGCAGCGGAGGATGTTACTACAGTAACGGCTTTATGTCGTTACTGAAAGATTATGGTGTCGAAGTGATCTCGGACGAAACCCGTGTGGCGTTGAGTCGGCTGACGATTCGGGAGCGCGAAGTACTACGTCTTGTAGCAGATGGCGGTACGACCGATGAAATTGCCGATAAGCTGGGTATCAGTTACCGTACGGCAACAAACCATAAGGCGCACATCGCCAAGAAATTGGAACTGGATGGCTGTCGGCATCTGCCACGGTACGGCATATCCGTGCGAAAATACCTGTGAAGGCTAGGAAGAAGCTACCTCCAGCGTATCGGCGGTAGAGTCAGTATCGGTGCGCGGGGGCGCATTGCCCTGTAACCACTCCTTAAATTCATGCATTCTGGCGCGGGGCACGATAACTTCGTGGTTGTCGGGCGTGTTGAGCCGCACTATATACTTGCCGTTTTCCCAGTATGCGTAGTTGAGTATAGCCTCTTTGTTGACGATATAATCACGTTTGATACGGAAAAACTGAACCTGATCGAGTTCGGTTTCGAGTTCGTTCAGCGTCTTTGTCACCAGATAACGACCTCGCGGTAGTTCTGCGTAGTAAGAGCGGTCTTCTACTGTAAAAAAGTAAGCTTCCGTCGACAGGAAGGTGATTTCGCCGTGCGCGTTTTTACCCCGTAGATACAGCTTTTGATCCGTCTGATTAGGTGGTGCCGGTTGCGAGTTGCTCAACTGATCGATAACCTGTGCCATCATGGCTGATTCAGACTCTGCTTCCTGCTGTACCCGCTGCCGCTCCCGCAAGTAGTCGGACAACAGTGAAATATTGACTGATATATAAGCTATAAGCAGGATTGGAATCAGATAACGCAGGTATATCTCGCCGGAGAAGGTGCCGATAAGAAACGAGTCCAGATAGTTCTGAAACGAGTAGTCTGGAAACTTCTCGAGAGCGAAGCGTACTGTCTCCGTAATCGGATTGAAAATGAAGAAAGCGAGTAGAACAACCGGCAACAGCTTTAGCTGATAATGAAAGACTGCTCTGGGTGTCAAAGCGATGGCCTTGAAATGAAAGTACTTATGCTGCTGATTCAGCAAGCTGAGCAGGATAAGTACTGTGAAGATTTCGGGTATGATGATACTGCGTACGAATAACCACATGTATGGCCCGAAGCCACCATATTTAATGACTCTGTCTAATTTTGAGCTGTATATGTACGACCACGAGACTCCTTCCATCGCAACTACAATAACCAGCAGAATCCCAATGCTGTAAATGGGATTCCGTAAATATTTCCTGGTTAGCTGTACCGTTATCATACCGCTCTTATCAAAAATCTAAACTAAGATACTGGTAATTATTGACTAAAACCTAACCGAATGATGAGACTTTTCTGCGATTGATGACCCTCCGGAGCCACCATACCTTTGTAATGTCAATAAGGCGAAGCGAATTCTGCCTGACATCACAAATCAATCTTATCACTCCGTATACCAATCAATCACCATGAAAAAGCAATTTTCTATCAAGACTATCAATGTTGTAAAAGGTAACATCGCAACGGCCGCTAAAGCTGAGTCTAACAACCTGCTCAAATTCCTTAAGCCTGCGGATTGCTGCCCAACCGCTGATTTTACCGGCTTAATTAAGCCCGTTTTCTCGCTGTAGTAATTCGTCCAAACGTTCAAGGTTATGGCTTCTGCTCTGACGCTATATAGGGAGGAGCTCGCTCAGTGTAAGTCGCACTTCGATCAGATCGATTTGCGGAAAGAGCGAGGGTACCTAATGAAGTTTACTACGTTCTCGGCTAACGTAGAAAACATCATGCCATTCATTCCGCGCAGTCAACACGAAACGCTGTTTCAGCAGGTTCTGCTACAGCAGGTGTTCACCACCTTTGACCTCAACTGCCTCTCGGCGGGGGATCTGGTGGATCGGCGGGGAAGTGAACTGATTTCGATAAGCGCAGAGCCACGAATCTATTGTACGTATCACCTCGGCTCGTATCGTCTGCTGACTAGTGTGCTATTACGGCACGGTGTAGACTGTGTGGTGCTGATGGGTAACAATGCAAACCGGTCGCAGGGCGATGGTATCTGCGACCACGTCGAATCACTGAGGCAGGAAAGGGGTATGGCCAGCGGATTCCGCATCGTGGAAACGGGGCACCCCTCGGCGGCACTGACAGTGTTACGTGAACTGAAAGCCGGTAAGTCGATCATCGTTTATGTCGATGGAAGTCCGGAGACGGCCCCTGAACCGGGCGAGGAAAGTCAATTTCTGACTGTAGACATGGGTGAGCGTCAGGTTCTCACCCGTAAGGGAGTGGGTTATCTTTCACACGCGGCTGGCGTACCGATTGTACCGGTCGTCAGCTATCGGGAAGATGACATGACGAACGTGCTACAGAGCTTGACACCCATTTATCCTGTGAAGCATAGCGACCGTGAGCAGTATTGCCAGACGGCTATGCAACAGCTTTACGATGCCTTCTGGCTGTATTTGAGTCGTTATCCAGGACAGTGGGAGGGGTGGAACTACATTCAGTCGTTCCTTAAGCAACAGGAGGAGGTGCATCGTCCGAAGCGGCCGATTATCACCCATCCAACGTTTAATGCTGACCGTTACTCACTTTGCGAACTTGAGCAGGCACCTATCCTGTTCGACCGGCGCTCGTACCAAACCTACGAGATTACTGATGACCTGCGTGACTTGTTACTCAATATCAACGCCGTTGATTCGGTGAAGGGCATCGTCGGCGACGACATGTACGACGAGCTTGTTGATATGGAGATCTTGTGTTAATTTTTTTCCGTCAATATATATCAACCGAAAAGGGGTCCCTCAATTGAGAGACCCCTTTTTTCATTACGAGCTGTCGTCGGTGAATCAGCAGGGCTTACGAACCACTGCCTGTTTCAATGACTTCGCCGGCCTTGTTGAAGAATTTGAAGTTGACAATGCCCAGCGAACTGTCTTTAATAAGCTTTATCCACGTTTTGTACTTCATGTACCACTGCATCTGCTTCGAATAGAAGCCTTTCGTGTAGTACGCGTACAGAAAGGGGTGCATGGCAATAGAAATACCCGTTTCGTTCTGCTTAGTCAGAATGTAGTCGAGGTTGCTTTCAATTACGTCAGTAACCAGTACACTGGCCTGAATCGTGCCGCTGCCCCCGCAGGTTGGGCATACTTCCCGCGTGACGATATTCATTTCCGGCCGAACCCGCTGCCGGGTAATCTGCATTAGACCAAACTTGGTCAGCGGCAGGATCGTGAATTTCGACCTGTCAGGCTTCATCTCATCGCGCATGATATCTTGCAGGAGCTTTTTGTTCTCCGGCTTCTTCATGTCGATAAAGTCCACAACGATGATACCGCCCATGTCGCGCAGACGCAGCTGACGGGCAATTTCCTTAGCTGCTTCCCGGTTGACGCTGATCGCTGTCGCTTCCTGATCTTCTTCCGAGTTTGACTTGTTGCCGCTGTTAACGTCGATAACGTGCAGGGCCTCAGTATGCTCGATAATCAGATAGCCACCACCGGGCAGGCTTACAGACCGGCCAAACAGCGACTTCAGCTGTTTTTCCAGACCCAATGCCTCGAAGACTTTTGTTTTGCCGTTGTGTAGCTTAACGATGCGCTCCTTATCAGGGGCAATGGTATGGATGTACTGCCGAATCTCATCGAACGATTCCCGCGTATCGACCGTGATACTCTCAAACGATTCGTTGAGCATGTCACGCAGAATCGACGAGGCTCGGTTCATCTCACCCAGCACACGATCACGGGGGCGGGCTTCCGACAGGCTTTTTACGGCCGAATCCCACTTCGCCAGCGAGTTTTGCAGGTCGCGGTCGAGTTCGTCGACGTCTTTGTCTTGGGCAACCGTGCGTACGATGATACCAAAATGCGGTGGCTTGAGCGAGAGCATCAGCTTTTGCAGACGGCTACGCTCAGCACGATCGGTAATTTTTTTGGATAGATTGACCCCATCAGCGAAGGGGACAAGCACGATGTAGCGGCCGGCGATGGATATGTCGCAGGATAGGCGTGGAC
The DNA here is from genome assembly GCF_012849055.1 of Spirosoma rhododendri. NCBI lineage: Bacteria > Pseudomonadati > Bacteroidota > Cytophagia > Cytophagales > Cytophagaceae > Spirosoma > Spirosoma rhododendri. The sequence goes on from NZ_CP051677.1 coordinate 2,379,032, forward strand.
CTTTGGTCGAGATGGGTTCTTTAACCACCTGCACCAGAATCGGGCTATTCTTGGTCAGTACCTTATCGATTTTCCCGATTTTATCGATAGCCGGTTCGAGGGTAACAGTATCGAGCCGACCTGTGGTGACGCGTTTGGCTATTACGTCTTTGACAAATTTGTTGAGCGAGTTGATGTTCGGACCCAGGTCCTGATAATGCAGAAAGCCGTCTTTTTCGTGACCCACGTCGACAAATGCCGCGTTGAGGCCCGATGAAAGTTTTTTGACGGTTCCCAGATACAAGTCGCCGACAGTAAAGCTGCTGTCTAACTCTTCTTCGTGATACTCCAGCAGTCTCTTGTTTTGCAAGAGTGCAATCCGATCACCTTTTTGAGTCGAACTGATAACTAATTCATTACTCACAAGATGAATGAACGGTTAGGATGGCTATATATAAAAAAAGAAGCCACGTTCGGGCTTTGCAGACCGGCCGAGGCTTCTCCAAATAAGTGCGCCGTATACGGTATCGTTAGTCTTCGATCAACTGAAATCAGCCGAAAACTGACTGACCGGATACCGCAGACTATTTTTTCTTGTGCCGGTTTTTTCTGAGCCGTTTCTTCCGCTTGTGAGTGGCAATCTTGTGCCGCTTCCGTTTCTTACCGCAAGGCATAGTGTAAACAGTGTTTAATGGTTTGTGTGTATGTCGGGAGGCCACCCGGCCTGCCCCCTAATCCAATGCCGCCAGCTACAAACAGCCAACTGCATTCGTTTACTTCAGCCGATCTTCGTATTCGTGAATCGCGGCTAAAATCTGCGGGTCTTTCTCACCGGTCTTTACTTCGGCGAGTACCTGCTTAGCTTCTGCTTTCTGACCTGATTCGGCCAAACTGACACCTAAGTAAAACTTAGCTTTCCGGCTGGTTGGGTTGTTGACCAGAATCTGACGAAACCGATCCACCGCCCGACCATACTGGCCCGACCGCATCGAAAGCATACCCAGATTAAACAGGGCAAGCTCATTATTAGGGTCCTGCTGCAACACCGACCGTAGCAAGGCGATACCCTGCATTGGGTTGTCGGTATTGACATAGGTCATTGCCATATTGGCTTTGGCGGCCAGCAGATTCGGATTTTTGTCGAGTGCCTGTTGATAGAACTGCCTGGTCTGCTGCCCTAAAGCTGCCGTTTTGGCTTCATCAACGGCGAACGTGTACGCTTCAAAATACTGATCGCCCGCGCGAAGCAGATTCGGTTCGCTAGGCTGCGCTTTCGCAACCAGGCCCGCATAGTGAGCTGCACTGTCATAGCGGCTTGCCTGCCGGAATGCATCAATGAGTTCGTCTGCTGCTTTGGCGCGTTGGGGCGCTGCTGCCGTCAGGTACGCCGTCCGCAGCCCGTCGAGACGTTGCTGCTGTTCGGGCGTCATCGGTGCTTCATGAATCTCCGACCGGTCAACCGTTGCGCCAGATGTCGTGGGCTGGGTTCCCGGTGCTACGCGGCCACTCGGGTTCGCCGAGCCAAGCTGTTTGCTTTCGTTGCGCACAACAACCTTGGGACGGGTGTATAAACCCACCGTAAGGAGCGACGCCAGCACGACAACAAGCAGCACGTATTTATTCATAAAGCGAGTCAACAATGAGTTGATTATTCGGCGGTTTCCTTGGTTTTTTCGCTGGTTTTAACCTGCTCGACAAACACCTTAGCCGGCTTGAAGCTAGGGATAAAATGTTCGTCGATTATCATGGCTTTATTCTGCGAGATGTTACGGGCTACTTTCTTCGCTCTTTTCTTATTGATGAAACTGCCGAATCCTCTTACATAGATATTCTCCCCCTCGGCCAGCGAGTCCTTCACCACCGTGAAAAAGGTCTCCAGTGTGTTTGTCACTTCAACCTTATCAATTCCGGTCTTATCGGCGATCTCTGCAATTACGTCTGCTTTCGTCACGACTTCTTAAACTTTAACGTTTACTGTGTTGTTGAAAAAATTCAGGTGTCAAAAATGAGACCGCAAAGGTAGGCCTTTCCGCTTTATTTAAAAAGTAATGGCTGCTCGTTTTTACTCTCAACGCTGCAATTTTCCGTTTTATTTTGGATTGGCAATCAGACGCTAACGCCGTAAAAGCAACGTTTGCACCTACCCTGGAAGGGTGGTACGAACGGCATCGACGCGACCTGCCCTGGCGACACACACGTGACCCATATCGTATCTGGCTGTCGGAGGTTATTCTCCAGCAGACCCGGGTAGCACAGGGTAAACCGTACTACGAACGGTTTGTGGAAAGTTACCCAACCGTTACCGACCTTGCCAATGCTGATGAGCGTGAACTCCTGCGACTCTGGCAGGGGCTGGGCTACTACTCCCGCGCCCGAAATCTCCATCAGACTGCCCGCTATATAACCGATCAACTGGGCGCTGAGTTTCCGGCGACCTTCGCCGGCTTGCTGACTTTGAAAGGGATCGGCGTTTATACGGCGGCAGCGGTGGCTTCGTTTGCGTTTGGTGAACGTGTGCCGGTTGTTGATGGTAACGTCTACCGGGTGCTGGCCCGCGTGTTTGGCATCACCGAAGATATTACGACGACCGGAGCTAAAAAAACGTTTGCCAAGCTGGCTGAGCAGCTGATACAGCACGCCGAAGACCCGGCAACGTATAATCAGTCGATTATGGAGTTCGGGGCTATTCAGTGTACGCCTGTTTCACCCGACTGTCTGTTATGCCCGCTCCAGCAATCCTGCAATGCGTATCAGACGGGTCGGCAGATGCGGCTGCCGGTGAAAGCGAAGAAAGCGCCTGTTCGCGATCGTTATTTTAACTACCTCGTATTCCGGCAGGGCGACCGACTCGCAATGCGCGAGCGTACAGACCGGGATATCTGGCAGAATCTGCACGACTTCTGGCTGATCGAAACCGACGAACCGGTTGACGCGCTGACGGATCTGGTACTGCCGGAAGAGGTGGTCGGGCTGGTGAGTCAGGGGCGGGTAACGGGGGGCGCAGTACCGCTTACTCAGTTACTGTCGCATCAGCGAATCAGGGGGCAGTTCTTTCTGATCGATATGCCTGATGGTCTACCGGTAGCACTGCCGGCAGGGTTTAACTGGCACTCAGCGGATGAAGTAAATCGGTTGCCGAAGCCGGTTTTAATTACCACGTATTTAAACGAAGGGCTTGGATAAACACGTAAGATTCAGTATCTTTATCTGTTCTAATCCCCCATATTTTTACCAACAAAACAAGCGAAAAAGCACATGGCAAGCTTGAATAAAATGACCATTATCGGCAACCTCGGTGCCGACCCGGAAGTGCGCTACCTCGATGGTGGGGCCGTTGTGGCCACATTCAACGTAGCGACGACGGAAAAATACACGAACCGCAACGGCGAGAAAGTTGAACAGACGGAGTGGTTTCGCGTTGAACTCTGGAACGAACAGGCCAAAGTGGCTGAGAAATATTTAAAGAAGGGTAATTCGGTTTACGTAGAAGGTCGCTTGCGGACAGAATTGTGGACCGATAAAGAAGGAAAAGAGCGGACTTCCCTGCGCGTTCGGGCCAACACCATGCAGTTGCTGGGTAGCCCCAACAGTGATAACGGTGGCGACAATCAGTACGAAGCTCCGCGTCAACAGCAGGCAGTCCCGCAGCAAGCCGCTCCCCGTCAGCAGGAAGCGCCCGCTGCACAGCAGCCCGCTCCGCGCCAACAGCCCGCTGCTCAACCCGCGCGGCAACAGCGGCACCCTGAACCGGCTCCTTTTGACGGTGGCGACGATGATTTGCCGTTCTAAGCCCCGTATTGCTTACTAAGATTTACGTTACATGGACCCCGGTGATCCGCTTTCTCGACAGGTGCTCTCGGCCGATTTAGGCTGGAGCACCTATCTTGCTCTATATGGCCCGTATCTGGCACTCGTTCTGCTGCTGATTACGCTGGCTGGGTTGGTTTCTGCCTCCGAAGCCGCCTTTTTCTCATTATCACCCGACGATCGGGTTCGCTGCCGGGAAAGCAACGAACCCGGCTATCAGCAAATAGCCGGTCTGCTCGAACGACCCAAACGGCTGCTGGCGTCGCTGGTAATCTTCAATAACCTGATCAACATTGCTGTTGTCGTCATCATCAGTTTTCTGACCTGGGAATACACGCAGGCGGCTAATCGATCGAACTGGTTGCTGATCGGGGTGACGACGTTAACGACGCTGGTGATTGTACTCTTCGGGGAGATAGTACCGAAAGTATACGCCAGTCAGAATAACCTGCGCGTTGCGCGCCGGACGGCCACCCTGGCCTCTGTTGGGCTGGCTATTTTTCGCCCGTTGGCGGTGATGCTGGTCAATCTGAGCAATCAGGTGGACAAGCGAATCGAACGGCGGGGGTACAAGCTGTCGATCGAAGAGCTGAGTCAGGCGGTGGAGTTGACAGGGGCTGAGGCCACTACTGAAGAGAAGGAGATTCTGAAAGGAATCGTTAATTTCAGCAACCTGACCGCCCGGCAGGTAATGCGCTCCCGACTCGATATTTCGGCCGTTTGCAACGACCTTACCTTCCTCGAACTAATCGATCAGATCAACGCGTCTGGTTATTCACGGGTGCCGGTGTATGGCGAATCGCTTGATCAGGTGGAGGGTATCGTGTACATCAAAGATTTATTGCCCCACATCCATGCCGACGATTCGTTTGATTGGCAGTCGCTGATGCGGCCGGTGTTTTTCATTCCTGAGAACAAAAAGGTCGACGATCTGCTACAGGATTTTCAGAAGAAACGGGTGCATATGGCCGTCGTCGTAGACGAATATGGTGGTACGCGTGGATTGGTGACGCTGGAGGATATTATCGAAGAAATCTTTGGCGACATCAACGACGAATTTGACGACGAGACGCCGGAAGGCTATCAGCGCGAAGACGATCGGACGGTTGTGTTTGAAGGAAAAACGCCCTTGACCGATGTCTGTCGCGTGTTGAACGTGGATGCCACGACATTCGAGGAAATTCAGGGGGATAGCGAATCGCTGGGTGGTTTGCTGCTCGAATTGTTCGGTCGTCTGCCAACAACGGATGATGAGACCGAATACGCTGGCTTTAAGTTCTTCGTACTGTCAGCTGACGATAAGCGTATCAATGCTGTTCGGGTGACCAAGCTGGAGTCACTACCTGCATAAAAAAATTCGAGAAACTAATCAGTGAATCCTGTCTGCATCGACTGACAGTAGAAAATCCGTTGATTTTCGGGCGATTATAGCCAGAGCCCTTTTCCTGCCACATAATCCTTGTGCAACTCACCGATGTCCGTCAGTGAGTAGGTCAGCAGCTTATGGTCCTGTAGCTTCTGAAGCTGCGCGCGCTCTTTTGCCGTGAAACGACCGTCGATGAGCAGGCTGAAAACAAGTAGCCGCTCGACACTGCGCTGCATATCTGGCGGCATAGCGGCCATTTGCGGCAGAAAATCGTCAGGCGAATGAGGTAGTATGGCTTCGTTGACGCGGTCAGTGAGCGTTTCGACCAGAACCAGGTGCGCGTATACGTGCAGACGGCGCAGTATACCCGCATAGTTCAGAACATCGGTAAGGACGGTTTGAAACTCACTGTTTGTGTGCCATTCCTCACGCAACTCGTTGACGAAACTACGAATGGTCAGTGGGGCCAGAATCCGGATTTTTAGCTCGAACTGTATCCGTCTGACACTGTAGACGAGCCAGCTGACGTAACCGACTAACCCGATGATGATTGCGGCTGATGTGGGTATATACGGAATCAGTAGAATTGTAACGATCGTACTGGCAAAGAAGCCAGCCGCCTGATTGGCCAGGAAATAAGCAAACAAGCCGGAGCGGGACCGGGCCAGATGAGTTTTCAGATTGAAATAGGGCCGAAACCCGGACTTTCCTGAACGGGCCAGCCGCGCCATTGTCTCAACATGGTGTTCGTAACGGGCGTCGTGCAGGCGGGGAAACTGGCAGATTTGCGCAATGGCCCGCGCGCCAAATCGGTTCACACCCGTCGTCAGATGGACGGCGATATAAAGTACCAGCACCGCATACAAAATCGTAATCAGGGGTATGGCAAACGGCTTGCCCGCGATGAGAAACTCCGTCGACGCAAAGAAGTCAGGCCAGGCAAACTGTGGCAACTGAAATAGTAATACAGTCAATACGCCCAGAAAACCGCTTGCGAATAGCGTTGCGTAGGCTGCGCGTTGCGTCAGAAACAGCTCATCATCACTCAGTACATATGGCTCATCGGTCGGATGGCTCGCATCGAGCGCCCGACGCAGATAGCGCATGGCGAGGTGATCCAATAAGCCGGGAGATTCTTGAGGAGGCCGTGTTGACATGGTGGGTAGGCCAGAGGCAGATGTCCCCTTTTAACTACGGAATAAGATCGGTTGTTGATTAAAAAAAAGTCTTTTACTCGCCATGCAGGCAATTCGTTTGGTAGTAGCCGGGATATGCATCAGTCTGATGACTTTCCAAAGCAGTTTAGCGCAACAAAAGGCGGCTGAACGGTTACGTAATGACATGCAGGAAGAGGCTGAGGCTCTTCTTCGGCTGCTCACACCAGCACAGCGTCAACAGACTGTGTTCCGGTTTGATGATGAAGAACGGTTTGACTGGCATTACATTCCTCGCGAACGAAAAGGATTGCCCCTGCGGGCGATGAATGCCCAACAGCAACAGGCCGCCCGGAAACTGCTTCAACGTTGCCTAAGCCAGGACGGGTATCGCAAAGCGGAAGAAATCATGGCGCTGGAAAACGTACTGCGGGCAATTGAAAATCGACCGTCGAACGATACCTATCGCGATCCGGACCAGTATGCGTTCTCCATTTTTGGTGATCCATCGGGCAAAGACCCCTGGAGCTGGCGTATCGACGGGCACCATCTGTCGATGCAGTTTCTGATCGTAACCGGGCCTGATGGTGCCGGGCGGGTACTGGCCCAGACACCCATCTTTTTCGGCAGTAACCCCGCCGTTGTTCGGGCCGATGTGCCGCAGAAGGGAAAGCAGGTATTGAAAGACGAAACCGCCCGCGCCTTTGAACTGCTGGCATCGCTTGATTCGGCGCAGGTACGGCGGGCTACGCTGGCGGCTGTCGCCTACCCCGATATTGTAACGGGAAACCGACGCAAGTTATCGCTGGAACGCATGGACGGCCTGCGGCTGGGTGACATGAACGGTCATCAGCGTGACCTGTTTATGCAGTTGGTACAGGTTTATCTGAACCGTTACCGGGTGACGCTGGCCAGCCAACAACTTGATAAACTGACCAAAGCCGGGCTCGATGAGCTTCGTTTTGCCTGGGCCGGGGATCTGACGCCCACCCTGGGAGCGGGTAAAGGCTGGTACTATCGTATTCACGGCCCAACGGTGCTGATCGAGTACGACAACACCCAAACCAACGCCAACCACATACATACCGTCGTGCGCGACCTGACGAACGATTTCGGGCTCGATGCGCTGGAGGAACATTACCGAAACGCGGTCCACAGTAAGCCGTGAAAAAACATTTTAACCTTTTTTAAGCAATTGTTACCGGGGGGCGGGCTTGTTTTGCCGGAAAATTTCGTTTCCAATACATGAAGAAAATCCTCCTATGGGCGTCGGTCGGGCTGTCTACGATGGCAACGGCTTCGGCGCAGGAAACGCAGTGGTACCTGCGCGACAAAACAGATAAGACGGCGGGCATCAGCGTCGATAAAACGTACAGTGAATTACTGGCTAACCGCAAACCCACACCGGTTCTGGTGGCCGTTATCGATGGCGGAATTGACACCAGCCACGTTGATCTGAAACGGGTGCTGTGGACGAATCCGAAAGAAATTCCCGGCAACGGAATAGACGACGATAAGAACGGGTACATCGACGACGTACACGGCTGGAATTTCATCGGTGGAAAAGACGGGCGCAACGTCAGCTACGAAACGGTGGAAATCACCCGGATGTACAACAAGCTCAAGCCCAAATACGAGGGTAAAGATCGCAAGTCGCTGAAGCCGGCGGAACAGAAAGAGTACGATCTGTACGTGAAAGCAAAAGCTGACGTCGAGAAAAACCGGGCGCAGTACAAATCGCAGTACGACGGTATTCACGGCTTTTACACGCAGTACGCAACTGCCGTCGATGCGATCAAGCAGGCGCTGAACGTGCCAAAACTAGACACGGCAACGCTGGCGAAAGTGCTCGATACGCTGTCGAATCAATCGTTACGCCGACCCGTTGGTGGCATTCTGCAAGTGTTGCGCCAGCAGGGAGTAGCCGACGCCGAGGTGATGAAAAGTGAGCTGGGTAAGTACGACGATCAGCTGAAAACCCGCGCCGAGTACAACTACAACCCAGATTTTGACAGCCGCAGTATCGTGGGTGATAACCCCGACGATGTAACGCAGCGCGACTACGGTAACGCCGACATCAACGGCCCCGACCCCGACCACGGCACGCACGTTGCCGGTATCATCGGTGCCGATCGGACGAATAATCTGGGCGTAATGGGTATTTCCGATGCCGTCATGATTATGGGCGTACGGGCGGTGCCGAACGGCGATGAACGCGATAAAGACGTGGCCAACGCGATTCGGTACGCCGTCGACAATGGGGCAAAGATTATCAACATGAGCTTCGGTAAAGACTATTCGCCCCAGCGGAAAGCGGTTGAGGATGCCGAGCGGTACGCCCTGTCGAAAGGAGTATTGATGGTTCACGCGGCTGGTAACGACGGCAAAGACATCGATACCGCCATGAATTACCCGTCGCCCCGCTTTGAGGATGGCGCATCGATTCCGAACGTCATTACGGTTGGGGCAAGTGCGGAGCCGATCTCGCCCGATCTGGTAGCCAGCTTCTCGAACTACGGTAAGCGCGACGTCGACGTGTTTGCGCCGGGCAAAGAAATTTATTCGACCGTGCCGGGTAGTAAGTACGAAAACAACAACGGTACGAGTATGGCGTCGCCGGTGGTAGCGGGCGTTGCTGCCGTGCTGAAATCGTACTTCCCCAAGCTGACTTACGCCGATATCAAGCGGATTATTCTGGCTTCGGCAACGCCCTATCATACGAAAGTGCGTCGCCCCGAATCGAGTACGATGGTCGACTTTGCCACGCTGTCGAAGACGGGGGGCGTTGTCAATCTGTACGAAGCCGTGAAGCTGGCACTGGCCGAAGAAAAAGGTAAGGCTGGTAAATAACCTTGCTGTTGCTTGTGCCGTATGCATAAAAAAGGGCCTGTGAAAAACACAGGCCCTTTTTTATGCATACGGCAGATTACACCTTTGGAATAGTCTTGCCTGATAAAGCTAGTCCGCAATCTTCACCGTTGGGCCACTTAAGCCAGCGTTGAAACTGAGAATAGAAATCAGGTTGCCCTTGAACTCAGTGTTGAGCGAGAAGTTGCGGCCCAGCGCGTAGGCCAGTACGAAGCGGTCGGAGAGGTGGTATTCCAGACCGAGTGCCAGCCGATAATCCTGATCGCTACGCAGCAACCGGTCGACCTGCCCCGATGGCAAGGTTACGCGTTGCAGCGTGGTTGTCTGGAACCGGTGGATATACTCCGCCGACAGCGAAAGCCTGCGCCAGTTGGCGGCTACCCGGCTACCGATATCCCAGTTGCGGGTTGGGTCAGCGACGATCTGATTACTCATGTAACGCACCAGCCCCATCACCTCCAGATTGACGTTGTTCAAGATCCAGCTGCCGCCCGGCGTTGCCCAGATACCATACTTTCCCAGTGTCGAATAATCGAAGTTGTTGGTCGGAAACTCTACGGACGAGGCAGCCGCTACGTCCATCCGGAAGCCTTTCCGAAAATAATAATGCCGCTCAACGTTTTTCGCCAGTTGAGTGAGCTTGAACGTCTTCTCGTAGTCGATCAGTTTCAGGATCATCTGCCCCAACAGCAGCTGACACTGCGCGTTGTTGGTGGCAAACCGACCCAGCAGCACCGACTCCACGACGTCGATCTGTAGCTGCGAGAAGTCGCGGATAAAGGCTTTGTTGTTGATAAAATCGTTGATAACTACGCCGAATTCTTTGTCCAGATAGGTTCGCAGCGCGTTCCCATCGGCGAAGGTGCGGTTACGGCCTGCCTCCAGAATAAATCGGGCCGGTGCGATAACCGCCAGCCGGCTCGTCAGTGCGGCCAGGTCGGTGTTGAACGCGTCGGTCAGCTGACCGGGGAAGAGCGTTGCCCGCAGACCAAATCCCATTTGCTGAACCGTGCGGGTAGAATCAAAGAGGTTAATCCGGCGACCGGTTGCCAGCGAGATTGAAAACGATTGCTTCACCGATGCCCCCGTCGTTGGAGTCATCAGCTGCTGTACGCTGATGTCGCGGGGTTTGAACCAGTAGGGCGTTACTTCCAGCGCGTAGTTGACGGGTAGCTGCCACATGTTGCCCGAACTGAAATTAGTCAGCAGGGCTGTTTCTAGCGCTTTGTAGCTCTTGGGGCGGGCTATTTCAGCGGGCTGAACGCCAAGGATAGTGGTCGCTGGCGACGATACCCCGTGCAGATCATCAACCCGCAGATCCTGCGCCTGCGTCAGCAGAGGTAGGCCAGCCAGAAGCCAGCCGAGTGAACAAAGACGGATCATGGTCAGACAAACGAGAGCGTTATGGAATAACTGACCGTGCCGTTATCTTCTTCAGCGTCGGCGGTAAAGGGCGCAAATCGCTGATTGTTGACCAGAAACCACAGACTCGTCCGGTTGGTAAACGGATTGGTGTCGGTGACCAGCGTAAGTGTCAGAAGCGACTTCCCCCGAACAGCCGCTACTGACCCGAGCGGGTAGTTGACGACGTTACCGTAGGTGTACCGACCCGAAAAATCTTTGAACACGGAGTAGCTAACGTCGCCGTCGCCCCCGCGAATAGTTAGTAATACCGGCTGATTGACAGGCAGAGCGGAGAGATCGACGGGTAAAGAATCTGTATAGTCGCGCATGAACGTAAACCTACGAAAAGCCTGTACATCAGCAAGCCTACGTTCGTAAGTGGCTCAACTAGCCGACGATCAGTTTCTGGCCTGGGCGCAGGGCATTCGTCCGGATATTGTTCAGCCGCTTCAACCGGTCGATGGTCAGGCCATCGTAGCGCTGGGCGATGTTCCAGAGCGTGTCGCCATCCTGCACACGGTGGTAGCGGGGTTTGATGTGCCTTGTCTGGGCAATAGCTTCCGCTTTTTTATGCGCTTTGGCAGTGCCCTGTTCGGCCAGCCGCTCAGAGCGGGTTTCGGCCACTTCTTTCAGAATAACCAGTGTCTGGCCAGGCTGTAAGGTGTTCGATTTGAGGTGATTCCAGCGTTTGAGGTCGTAGAGTTCGACGTGGAACCGGTCGGCCAGATCGCCCAGATTATCCTTTCGTTTGACAACGTACGTTTGCTTCCTGGGCTTCTTCAGCACCACCGTTTCAATGTCTTCCTCCGGTTCATCGGCTGACTCCGCAACGGCGAGTTTAGCCGTTACAGCCTCTTTCTTCACCGACTCCGGCCGGGTATCGGCAGGCGCGTCTTCCTCACTCGTCGCGACAGGCTGAGCTGCTGATGGAGCTATGGCCAACCCGTTTGCACCCAACCGAGTCCAGCTATTCATCGAGTCGTTGCCGTAGCGAACGTCTTCACTTTTTGCCATCAGCATATGGTCCATGACGACCGGCATACGACTGGCCGAATCCATAATGGACCGGCGGTGGCTATTCACGTAGGTCAGGTATTGGCGGGGAACGCGTAGTGGGTAATGGTCGGTGTACTCCGGCAAAACAGCCGTCGTTATCGCCGGGTTCATGCGTTGCAGTTCCGCCAGCGGCACACGCCCGTGACGAGCAAACGTTTCGAGGTTGAAATACCCCGTCACCTGCATGGTATCTGTTGGGATCGGGTGCTGGAAATTTTCGCCAATGATACCGTGGTCGGCAGCATGGTTGAGAATATACGTGAAGGCGACAAACTGCGGTACGTAACCGCGCGTTTCTTTCGGCAGGGCATCGTAAATGGCGTAGTAGGTCGTGCCACCCGTCCGGCGCATGGCCCGTTTCACAACGCCCGGCCCGCAGTTGTATGCGGCCATTGCCAGCTCCCAGTCTTCGAAAATGTTGTACAGGTCGCGCAGGTATTTGCAGGCGGCTTCGGTCGCTTTAACGGGGTCCATCCGCTCATCGACGTAATCGTCCTGGTATAGCTTCATGTCGCGACCAGTGCCGGGCATGAACTGCCACAGCCCACCAGCGCCCGCGTGCGAAACCGCCCGTGGATTCAGCGACGACTCCACCACCGACAGGTATTTCAGCTCATCCGGCAGTTCGTACTGCGCCAGCATTTTTTCGTAGAGCGGAAAAAAGAGGGGTATCCGTTCCAGCATCAGTTTCGTCGTGCTGGCCCGGCGGAAGGTAAAAAAGTCGACGTAAGCCTGAACCGCCTTGTGATAATTCAGCGGAATATCTTTCTGGAGCTTGCCGAGCCGCAGTTTGAGCAGCGTATCCGGAACGGTCGGCACACTGGCTATGGTGTCGCGCCGGGTGGCAGTACTGTCGGTGGTTTGCGCCTGGCTGGGCGCGGAAGTAGTGAGAAACAGGCCCGTCAGGCTACAGATTGCTATGATTCGCCACAGATACTGGTTCAGACGCATACGGTTCAGATTTATCTATTCTCCGTCTGCGCATGGCAATCGGAGAGCGATGTTGGGTAGCGGTTATCTCGTTAAAATAGCCAACAGTCATTTACTTACTCATGCAGCGCCTGTTGCAACGATTGGGCCACAGTTAGCAGCCGCTCTTCCGAAAAGGGGGGCGTCATCAGTTGCAGGCCAATTGGCAGGGGTGGTTCGCTACCGTCGTGCCCGTTTGGGACAGACACCGCCGGGTAACCCACCACATTAGCCAGAACGGTGAAAATGTCGCCCAAGTACATTTGGAGCGGATCATCCATCTTCTCGCCCAGCCGGTAGGCCGTCGTAGGGGTGGTTGGCGACAGCAGCACGTCGTATTGGCTGAACAGCCGCTCCATCTCCTGCTGCATCAGCCGCCGGACGCGCTGCGCTTTCGTATAGTAAGCGTCGTAATAACTGGCGCTCAGTACGAACGTGCCGAGCAGAATCCGCCGACGAACCTCCGCGCCGAATCCATCCGTCCGGCTACGTTTGTACATGGAAATCAAATCGGTGCTGTCGGGGCTGCGGTAGCCGTAGCGGACCCCGTCGAACCGCGACAGATTAGATGATGCCTCGGCGGTTGTCAGAATGTAGTACGTCGGCAGCAGGTACTTCAGCAGGCTGATATCGACTGGTTCGACCTGATGACCGGCTGCGCGAAGCTGGTCCAGCGTCTGGCGGGTAGCATCGCGAATAGCGGGTTCCACACCATCGCTGTCGATGCCTTCACGCAGGTACGCTATTTTCAGTGGTTTGCCGGGCGCGTGGACTGCCTGACTGTAAGCCCCGACCGGTTGCGTAGATACCGTGCTGTCGAATTCGTCGGGACCGGCCATAATCTCCAGCAGCAGGGCAACGTCGTCTACGGTATTGGCAATCGGGCCGATACAGTCGAACGACGATGCGTAGGCTACCAGTCCCCAGCGGCTGATACGGCCGTAGGTTGGTTTTAAGCCCACGACACCGCAAAAAGCGGCTGGCTGGCGCACCGATCCGCCCGTATCCGAGCCGATACTCGCTAGGCAAAGGCCAGCCTGCACAGCTACCGCCGACCCGCCACTCGATCCGCCCGGTACGCGATCTGGGTTGGCTGCGTTACGGGCAGGCCCAAAGGCCGAGTTTTCGTTCGACGACCCCATGGCAAATTCGTCGCAGTTCTGCCGTCCGATGATGATAGCATCTTCGGCCAGTAGTCGCTCGACGGCGGTGCCGGTAAACTGTGCGGTAAACGTATCGAGAATGTGGCTACCGGCCCGCAGCCCGTGTTCTTTGTAGCTCAACACGTCTTTGATGCCGATAACCATACCCGCCAGTCGCCCGGCGGTGCCATTGGCCAGCTTCTGATCGATCAGCACAGCCTGCGTCCTGCACTCATCCGCATATACGTCGGTGAAGGCGTTGAGATGGGCCTGCGCAGCGATACGGTTGAGGTAATGGTCTACGAGCTGGCGGCAGGTAACGACGCCCGTTTTGAGGTCGGTTTGTACGGCGGCAAAAGAGCGATAGTCGGTCAACACAGAGGATCGATTGGTCGGCGGAAAGGTACTGTCCGGCGTGGTAAGCATTCCGCTCATCAGGGTGTTAGCCTGCCAGACAGCGAAATAAATGGCTGAAAGCCGCACAAAGAACGGAATAAACTGAAAACGGACAAGCAGTCGATTCCGAATCGGAATCGACTGCTTGTCCGTTTTATGCCGTAAACCCGATTACTTCGTCGAGTGCGTGTCTGTTTCTTTCAGGCTGTCCTCAATGTTCTCCCGAACATCTTTGGTCGCGTCTTTGAACTCGCGAATGCCTTTACCGAGACCCCGTGCCAGTTCGGGGATTTTCTTTGCGCCGAACAGCAGGAGCAGTGCCAGAAAAATGAGGATCATTTCCTGACTGCCCAAACCCATTATTGCAAAAATGCTTGAAACCATGATCGTTAGGATTTGACTATGTACAAAAGTAAAAAACTCTGCTAAACTACCCTAGCAGACTAGGCTGAATTAACCAATCTTAATAACCTGCGGGTTGGCAGCCGTGCCCGTGCTGGGTTGCGACGTCTGTTCCCACTGCCGGAACTTCTCCAGATCATCTTTCATGCCACTGAACAGCCATAGCATCAGGGCAATATCGTCGGTCAGGCCCACAATCGGTAGAAAGTCGGGCAGGATATCAATTGGCGACACAAAATAAATCAATACGGCAATGACCCGAATCAGCGTTTTCCAGGGTAGTTGCCGGTAGTCTCCCGACGCGTACGCTTTCAACAGGCGGGTAACGATCCCCAACTGTTCACGAAAGACACCTATGTTCTTGCCCGACAAACCACCGCTTTTCTCCAGTGCCTCGCGAATCAGCTGATACAGGCTGCGCGTGTTGCGGGCGTACCGGACTGCGCCGATGTTGGCCCGTTTGAAAAAGAGCGATGTCAGTATTCGGGTTATGAGACTCTTGTTTGCCATTTGTGTTTGATGATTGCTACCAGTTAGACTACCGCTGACCCGTTTTGTTTAACGGGGCCACGCGATTTACCGTACCGATTACATCATCCTAACAAAATAATTCTTCAAATAATCTAAAAACTAGGTCACGGGCATCTAAGTTTGCGAACGACTCAGTTGGTTTGTCGCCGGGCAGCCCGTATTTTGCCCATAATCATTAATCCTTTAATCCAGAATACTGTATGAAAGTTACCGTAGTAGGTGCCGGAGCCGTTGGAGCTACCTGCGCCGACAACATTGCCCGCCGGGAATTAGCGCACGAGGTCGTTCTGCTGGATATCAAGGAAGGCATCAGCGAGGGTAAATCGCTTGATATGCTCCAGGCATCGACGCTGCTCGACTGCGACGTTAAGCTGACGGGCTCTACTAATGATTACGAAAAAACGGCTGGTTCGGATGTAGTTGTTATCACATCGGGCTTACCGCGGAAGCCCGGAATGACCCGCGAAGACCTGATCGGCATCAACGCCGGGATCGTGAAGGGGGTTACGGAAAACATCCTGAAACACTCGCCAGACGCCATTTTCATCATCATCTCCAACCCGATGGACACGATGACGTACCTGGCGCTGAAATCGTCGGGCCTGCCAAAAAAACGTGTAATCGGTCTGGGTGGTGCGCTTGATTCAGCCCGGTTCAAGACGTATCTGTCGCTGGCCATGCAGTGTTCGCCCAACGATATTTCGGCGTCGGTAATCGGCGGTCACGGCGATACGACCATGATTCCGCTGACCCGGCTGGCCACCAAAGGGGGCGTTCCGGTCAGCAATTTTCTCGATGAGGAAACGCTGAAAAAAGTAGCTGCCGACACGATGGTAGGTGGTGCTACGCTGACGGGCCTGATTGGTACGTCGGCCTGGTACGCGCCGGGTGCGGCCGGGGCCTATATGGTCGAAAGCATCCTGCGCGATCAGAAGCGGGTGATTCCGTCCTGCGTGCTGCTTGAAGGCGAATACGGGCAGTCGGACATCTGTCTGGGTGTGCCGGTGGTGCTGGGTCGCAACGGCTGGGAAGAAATCATCGACTACAAACTTAACGACGAGGAGCAGGCCGCTTTCAACAAATCGGCCGATGCTGTTCGGAATATGAATGGCGTCCTGAGTACGTTGAACGTGTAGCCCGTAGCGGTTACGTCTCTGAATAGATCCCGTCCTGCCAGCTTAGTTCACACTCGGACTAAGCTGGCAGAACGGGATTTTTTGTTACTAATGTCTAATAAATTGATATACTAATTTACGACTTCTCTTGCCGGGTAAATTGGCCTTACCGGACAATAAATCGGACGAAAAAAGGAGCCGTAACCTACAGGGTATCTGATACATTAGAGTGCCTGACGGGTCGTGACGGCTGGTCAGGCACTCTTTCTTTACTCCCAAATCTAACCCCATTGAATCATGATTCAACTACTACAATCGGGCCGGTCCTTGTTGTTGATGATGGTTGCGTTGCTCGGCATGAGTGTCGGCGCCATAGCCCAACAGTCGGATAAGGAAGTCGCAAAAACAGCCAAGGTCAGTACTGATCTACTCCGGTTGATGACCAATAACGGCTTGTCGAACCAAGCATCCGCCGGCGATTTGCAACGGGTAAACCTGTATATCACCGAAGGGAATAAAGTGGCTATCGACGCACTGGCTAATTCTGAACAGGACGGCCCGGCGCTGCTCCAGGCCTTGCAGTCACTGGGCCTTGAAAGGGCCGTTTCATCGAATCAGCGGGTGTCTGGTTATCTGCCTATTGATAGGCTGGATCAACTGAAGAACATAAGTGTTCTGAAGATTGCCCGACCTTCATACCGACCGTTTCACAAAGTTGGTGCTGTAACGTCTCAGGGTGATGTGGCTATGCGCGCAAACATTGCCCGGTCAACGTACAATGTGACGGGGGCTGGCGTGAAGGTGGGTATCCTCTCCGACTCCTATAACGCACGGGGCGGGGCAGCCGCCGGGGTAGCTTCTGGTGATCTACCAGCCGGTGTGCAGATACTGGCGGACTTGCCATCGACCGATACGGACGCTACTGACGAGGGCCGGGCAATGGCTGAGCTGGTTCACGACGTGGCCCCCGGTGCTGCGATTGCGTTTGCCACGGCCTACAATACCGAACTCGACTTTGCCCAAAACATTCGGAATCTGGCAGCGGCAGGGTGCAAAGTCATAACTGATGATGTTGGTTATTTCGCCGAACCTTTTTTTCAGGACGGTGTCGTAGCGCAGGCTATTGATGATGTCGTGACCAATCAGGGAGTGGCTTATTTTTCATCGGCTGGTAACTCGGCACGTTCGTCTTATCAAAGTCAATTCACGGCAAGTGCGCCAACTGTGTTTCCCGGATATAGCTCGGCAAGTTACACGGCTCATAATTTCGGTGGAGGGGATACCCGCCAAACGATCACTATTGGGCCGGGCAGAACTATAATTGTTAGTTTCCAGTGGGACGACCCTTTCTTTTCGGTTGGCGGTGGAACGGGAGCCAGAACGGATATGGACCTTCTGGTGTATTATAACGGACAACTACAGACTTCGCTGTCTAGTGCCGAAGAAAACATAGGGGGCGATCCTGTTGAAATAATTGGCATTCGGAATAATGGCCAGGCGAATCTGGCTATCGAACTGGTGCTGGTGAAATACTCAGGGCCCAATCCTACACTTGTTAAGTGGGTAAATTTCGGCAGCTCTGTCGGTATCGAGTACGATACCAAAAGTTCAACGGCTACTGGCCACCCAAACGCAAGTCAATGCATTGCGGTTGGTGCTGCGCCCTATTTTCAAACGCCGGCGTACAGAAACACATTATCGACGGCGATAATTGAAAATTTCTCGTCCGCTGGTGGTACACCAATTCTCTTCACTAAATCAGGAACCCGGATTGCGCAGACGGTACGCCAGAAACCCGAAATTGTAGCGGTCGATGGTACGAATACTACCTTCTTCTATCCTGGAGATGATTACGAAAATGATGGGTTTCCCAACTTTTTCGGCACGTCGGCGGCTGCGCCCCATGCCGCTGCTGTTGCGGCCCTCATGAAGCAGAAGGTATCTACGATCACACCGGCTGCAATCCTATCGACTCTGGAAACGACGGCACTGGATATGGATGACCCTTCGACCAGCGGCTTCGATACGGGTTTCGACTTCGGCACCGGCTACGGATTTATTCAGGCGGACCGGGCCTTGCAGGTCATCGGTAATACGGCCCCAACAGTAGCCAACGCCATCCCGCCCCAGTCGGCAACGGTTGGGCAGGCGTACACCTACACGATTCCGGCCAACACCTTCACCGATGCCGAGACGCCTAATTCGCTGACGCTGTCGGTGACTGGTCTGCCAACGGGTCTGAGCTTCACGGCACCAGCCACCATCAGCGGTACTCCCTCAACGACTACAGGTTCGCCGTTCAATGTGACGGTCACGGCTAAAGATCCGGGTAACCTGACGGCCAGCACCACGTTTACCTTTACGATTGCCCCTGCTGCTCCGGTAGCGACGGCTCCGGTGGCCCCAACGCTGCCCAACCAGACGGCCACGGTGGGCGTTGCCTTCAGCTACGTGGTGCCAGCCTTCTCGGGCACAGCCCCCATTACCTACACCGCGTCGGGATTGCCGGCGGGTTTGAGTTTTGAAGCCAGCAGCCGCACCATCTCGGGTACGCCCACGATGGCCCAGGTCAGCATGGTGATGATTACGGGCACCAACTCGGCGGGGTCGGGTAGCGGCAACTTCACAATCACCGTCAGCGCGGCACCGGCCGGGGGTACCTTTGCCATCAGCGGGGTGACTACCAACGGCTGTGCACAGCTGACGCCCGATTCGCGGCAGGTGACCTTCACCCCCCAGTACAGCAATAGCGATGGCAGCCCCATCAGCTTCCGCGTCGTCAACGAGTCGTTGCCTACCACGGCACCGGGGCCCTACAGTCTACGGCTCTACACCGACAACCCGGTGATCACGCTGGAGGCCACCCAGTCGGGCAAGGTTGTTACCCTCAGCTACAACTGGCTTAGCGCCTGTAGCACAGCCCCCGGCCCAGCGGCTCCGGTGGCCCCAACGCTGCCTAACCAGACGGCCACGGTGGGCGTCGCTTTCAGTTACGTAGTGCCCGCCTTCTCGGGTACAACACCTATCACCTACACCGCATCGGGCCTGCCCGCCGGACTGAGCTTCGACGCTGGCAGCCGTACCATCTCGGGCACACCTACCACGGCGCAGGTAAGCATGGTGACAATCACGGGTACCAACTCGGCGGGCTCGGGTAGCGGGATGTTCACCATCACGGTAAACGCAGCACCGGTGGGGGGCAACTTCGCCATCAGCGGAGTGATCACCAACAGCTGTGCGCAGCTGACACCCAATTCGCGGCAGGTGACCTTCACCCCCAGTATAGCAACAGCGATGGCAGCCCTATCAGCTTCCGCACCATCAATGAGTCGTTGCCCACCACGGCACCGGGGCCTTACAGTCTGCGGCTCTACACCGACAACCCGGTGATCACGCTGGAGGCTACTCAGTCGGGCAAGGTTAGTACCTTCAGCTACAACTGGCTCAGCTTCTGTAATAGCAGCAGCCGGATTGGGGTAGCCGAACAGCGGGAGCCAATGCAGGTTCGTGTACTGGGCAACCCGGTGCTGAGCGAACGGGTGGAGCTGGAAATCCGGGGCGTGGTGGCGGAGTCGGTTCGGATTCTGGCGACCGACCAGCAGGGCCGAACGGTTCATGAAACGAGCATCAAACAGGCTGACGAGGTCGAGCGGGCTACGGTTGAGCTGGGCCGTTCGGCGGGTATGTATCTGTTGCGGGTGAGCACGCCAACCCAGCAACAGGTCATCAAATTGATCCGGCAGTAGAACCGAATTTAGTCTGTGACAAACGCATCGAGGGGCCAACTGGTCCCTCGATGCGTTTGTGGTAATGTGGAATTAATTGGCCTGGCTCCCCTGCGCTTTTTTGGATACGTCGTCCCATTCGTGCCAGGTGGCGAGCCGCTCCTGATATTTGGGCTCAACCAGCCGGAGCCCAACGGAGCCGAGAAATAAACGCAACGGCGGTTTTTCGGCGTCAACGACCTGGAGAATAGCATCGGCGGTTGCGTCGGGATCGCCGGGCTGGCTTTTCTTACGGTTCTCCTTAATCTGATTCCGCAGGTCATCGTACGCCGGATTGGGCTCGCTGTGTTTCGCCGAACTACCACTCCAGTCGGTGGAATAGCCGCCCGGCTCGATCAGCGTGACGTTGATGCCAAACTGGGCCACTTCCTGCGACAGCGATTCACACATACCTTCCACCGCCCATTTCGATGCGTGATAGATGCTGAAAATCGGGAAGGTGGTAACGCCACCGATGCTCGATACCTGCATGATGTGGCCGCTGCCCTGCGCCCGCATGATCGGGAGTGCCGCCTGAATGATCCAGATGGAGCCAAACAGGTTGGTTTCGAGCTGCTTCCGTACTTCGTCTTCGCTCAGCTCTTCAAAAAAACCAAACTGCCCGTAGCCCGCGTTGCTAATGAGCACGTCGATGCGGCCAAATGTGTCGTTTGCCCGTTGAATAGCGTCGAAACAGGCCTGCCGGTCGTCAACGTTGAGTGACAGGGGCAGGAAGTTGTCGCCATAGGTATCGGCCAGGTCGTTCAGGCTATCGGTATCGCGGGCGGTAGCCGCTACTTTGTCGCCCCGTTTGAGGGCTGCTTCGGCCCACACGCGCCCAAAGCCGCGCGAAGTACCGGTGATAAACCACACTTTCATGAGTATCAGATAAATAAACTGGTTAGTACATACTGCCGTTGTCGGGCCGTATCTGTACAAACTAATTTTAACCCGCTTTGTCTACGTCCTGAGGTGCGGTAAGCTACCGTTTACGAATTAGTTAGCGTGCTTTTACTGGCGGTTATTGACAATCAGCAGACAAGGGCGCAGATTTGGATTCACGTAACTTTAATTCGTCTATGAGATTCATGACCACGCTGGTCGCGCTGCTAGTCTCGATCGCTGTGAGTACAGCACAAACGCGGGAGATTTATACCAATCCCAACTTCAAAACGCTGGCTAAAGATCACAAAGTGCTGGCCGTACTGCCTTTCAAAACAACGCTGCAACTGCGGCCGAAGGAGGTTGAAAAAAATGGTGGACCAGCGGGGGTAGCTGCGCTGGAAAAACGCGAAGGACTCGATGTGCAGAACGCCGTGCATTCGTATTTTCTGAAACGGAAAGAAAGTAAAGACCTGACCGTCGATGTGCAGGACCTGGCCCGCACCAACGCCCTGCTGGCACGGAACGCCGTCACCTACGAAACGCTGGCCAGCTTTACCCCCGAAGAACTGGCGAAAATGCTGGAGGTCGACGGAATTATATCCGGCACGTTTGAAACCACGCAGCCCATGTCTAACGGCGCAGCTATTGCCATGTCGTTCGCCGTTGGTTTCTCCGGCCCGACCAATACGGGTAAAACGACCATCAGCATCAACGACGGCAAAACGGGCGAACTGCTCTGGAAATACGACAAGACACTGTCACGCGGCTTCGGCAGCAACACCGGATCGATCATCACGACGATCATGCGGAAAGCATCGCGCCAACTGCCCTACGACAAAGATTACCGGGATTAGATAACTCGCCTACCAACAAAAATGCCCGACAATCGCTGCCGGGCATTTTTGTTGGTAGGCGGTTTTCGGTATTCGGTTTACGGTATACAGTTCACGGCGGATAGCACCGTAAACCGAAAACTATAAACCGTAAACCGACTATACTTCTGCCGATTCGCGGGTGACGGGTTTGCTTTTCTTGCCCGAAATCCGGTTCCAGGCGCGGCTTGCTGCGTTGAAACCGTTCTCAAACGTCAGGTACACCGTCGGGACGAGGACCAGCGTCAGCAGCAGCGAACTGATCAGACCACCGATGATAACCCACGCCAGACCGTTTTTCGATTCCGAACCGTCGCCGGTGGCCAGTGCCATCGGCAGCAGACCAATCGCCATGGCGATCGTGGTCATCAGGATCGGGCGAATCCGTTCGCGGCCCGCTTCGATCAGTGCTTCGACCGTGCTCTTGCCTTCTTCCTTCTGCGCATTGGCAAAGTCGACCAGCAGGATAGCGTTTTTCGCTACCAGACCGATCAGCATAATCATACCGAGCATAACGAAGAACGAGATCGATTCGCGGGCCAGTGCCAGCGCCAGAAACGCACCGATTACGGCCATCGGAATTGAGAACAGGACGACGAACGGGCGGAAATACGAGTTGTATAGCGCAACCATCAGCAGGTACACAAACGTGATAGCCAGCCCCAGCGCGATACCTAGGCTACCAAACGCGTCGGCCTGCCGTTCCAGATCGCCTTTGAGTGCATATGTGACACCACCCGGCAATTCCGTTTTCTTCAAAATATTGTCGATCTCCGTACCGACCGTACCCACCGGCCGACCAACGACGTTGGCATTGACCGACAGCGACCCGACCCGGTTGTAGCGCGATAGCTGCGTAGCACCCGTGCCCAGCGTCAGGTCGGCAATCTGGTCGACTTCGATCAGGTTGCCCTGCGCGTCGGGAACGGTCAGGTTACCTACGTCGTCCTTGCTCTGCCGGTTGAACTGATTCAGCTCAACGCGGATATCGTAGTCACGATTGCCGATACGGTATTTGCTGTCGGTATTACCCGAGAAGGCCGTTTGCAGCGTGGCACCGACGTTCGCGACGGATACGCCGTACTGCGCCATTTTCCGGCGGTCCAGATTCACTTTCAGCTCCGGCTTAGGATCATCGACCGATAATTCAACGTCTGTTGTACCGCTGACCGAGGCCACAACTTTCTTCACGATAGCCGCCGATGCTTCCAGTTCCTGCTGCGTATTTCCCTGCAACAGAATCTGAATCGGCGTCGCGTTGGCACCACCCGTAATACCGACCGGGGCCGATTTTACGTTCAGACCGGGAATCTGCATGATCTTGGCTTTCTGTTGGGCCGCAAACGTTTCAATCGACACGGGGCGCTGATCTTTCGGAACAATCGTCACCGTAATCTCGGCTTTGTGGTAGGGCGTTGACCCCAGGCCACCGCCCTGCGATGAGCTTGAATACCCGACGTTCGAGTTCACCTTCGTCACATACTTCGTGTTCATCAGCTCTTTCTCAATCTGCTGGCAAATCCGGTTGGTTTCGGCCAGACTGTTGAATGGCTCCCCTTCGACCTGAATGATAAATTCGCCCTGGTCACTTTGCGGGAAGAACGTGGTGCCGATAAAGCCACCTGCAACCAGTCCGATCGAACCGATAAACAGGGCGATAGCGGCCAGATAAACCCAACGCTTGTGGAACAGACCCCACTGCAACAGTCGGGCGTACCCGTTTTTGAGTGAATCGAACTGATGTTCGAATCCTTTCAGGAATCGCTTGCCCAGACCCGGCCCGTTGAGGTCGGTTTCCTTGGCAAAACGCGACGCCAGTAGTGGGGTAATGGTAAACGACACGATCAGCGACATCAGCGTCGAGAACACGACAACCAGCGAGAACTCGCGGATAATGTTGGCGATCAGACCCTGTACGAAGACCAGCGGCAGGAATACTACCACGTCGACCATCGTAATGGCGACGGCTGTAAAACCAATCTCGTTCCGACCGTCGAGCGATGCCTGACGGCGGTTTTTACCCATTTCGAGGTGCCGGTAGATGTTTTCCAGGACCACAATCGAGTCGTCGACCAGAATACCGACAACCAGCGAGAGGGCCATCAGCGTCATCAGGTTCAGCGTGAAGCCCAGCAGATACATTGGCACGAATACCGAGATAATCGACGCCGGAACCGATACCATCACGATAAAGGCATTGCGCAGGCTGTGCAGAAACAGCAGCATCACGAGCGCCACCAGCACAACGGCAAATTCAAGGTCGAAGATTACGCCTTCGGCCGATGCCAGCGTGTAGGTCGAGGAGTCGCTGGTGATCTCGAACTTCAGGCCGACGTTGGCGTACTGCTTTTCGATGTTGCCCAGAATCGCCCGCACCCGCTGACTGATCTCAACGGCGTTGGCGTCGGTCTGCTTCTGAATCGTTACCCCGACCGATTCGCGGCCGTTGATCCGGTTGATCGTCGTTGCGTCGGCCACCCCGTCGGTGACGGTTGCTACATCGCTAAGCAGAATTTTGGTACCGTCGGGCGAGGTTTTCAGGGCCGCGTTCCGAATCTGGTCGACATTGGTAAACTTACCCGACAGCCGGATGGCGTACTGCGCGCGGTCGGTTTCGATCTTGCCGGTTGGGTAGTCGAGGTTGGCCGAGTTGATAGCCTGCGACACCTGCGCAACCGACAGGTTGAAGTTCTTCAGCTTGTTGGGGTCGATACCGATGCGGATTTCGCGTTCGCGGCCACCCGTCAGCGTCACCTGCCCCACACCGTCGACTTTGGTCAGCTGCGTTCGAATCTGGTCATCGACGAGGTCGTAGAGTTTGGTCGGTTCGAGGTTGGCCCGCACGCCCATCCGCAAAACGGGCAGATCGTCGGTCGAGAATTTGAGCAGCGTCGGCGAGTTGACTTCGTCGGGCAACTGCGATAGTACGGCGTTGATTTTCCGCTGGGCGTCTTCCAGTGCCTGGTTTGGGTCGGCGCTGGCGTTGAGTTCAACCTGAATCGTAGACAAACCTTCCTGACTGGTCGAGCTAATGTTTTTCAGGTTCTCGATCGACGACACAGCGTCTTCGAGTTTGCGCGTCACGGAGTTTTCCACCTCCCCGGCTGCTGCGCCCGGATACGTCGTCAGAATCGTCACGACGGACGCATCGAACTTAGGCAGCAGGGTATAGTTCAAACTCTTGTACGAGATGAACCCCAGCAGACCCAGCACGGTAAAGGCCACCACCACCAGTGTCGGGCGTTTAATGGCAATTTCTGTTACTGACATGGTAAGTTTAAGGTTTAAAGTCTAAGGTTTAAGGTTTAGGGTTCGAGATTCGAAGTCTGCTCGCGGAGCAACCTTAAACCTTAAACATCAAACCTTAAACACGTTTACCGGCTTGCCGTTGAGTTGCTGACCGTTACTTTCGAGCCGTTGGTGAGGTTGAGCTGGCCGTTGACCACGATGGGTTCACCCTGTTGCAGACCGTCGAGTACCTGATACTGATCGCCGTTGTCGTAGCCGAGTTTTACCCGACGCAGCCGGGCAATATCGTTTTGTACGACGTAAACGCTGGCGCTGTCGGCACCGCCAACCAACGCCCGTCGGGGAATGAACAACCCATTGACGCCCTGCTTAAACGTGAAGCTGGCGTTGGCCAGCGTACCGGCTTTCAATTGGTTTTTGGCATTGTTATTTAGGTACACTTCCACCGGATAGTTGTGCAGCGCGTCGCCCTTGGGGCTGATGTAATGCACGGCACCCGTGAAGACAACACCGGGAAATGCCTGCGCCGTTACACGGGCCTGATCGCCGATTTTCAACTGATAGACAGCCTGCTCCGGAACGTTGACGACCAACTTCAACTGATTCAGGTTGATAACCGACGCCAGCACGGCACCGACCTGTACGTACTCGCCGTTCTCCACTTTCTTGTCGTAGACATACCCGCTGATGGGGGCTACTACCGCGCCGTTGCCCAGCACCCGCTTCTGCTGCTTTTCACTGATCAGCGTGTTGTTGTACTGATCTTTTAGCTTCTGATAAGCTTCCTGCGTTACGGCACCGCCCTGATACAGCCGCTCGTACCGCTCCATCTCGCGTTTGGCATTATCGACGGCGGTCTGGCTATTCTGCAGGACAATGCCCTGTACTTCATCCTGAATATAGCCAACGCGCTGCCCCTTGCCGACCTGCGTGCCCAGCACCAGGTTGAAGCCGGTCAGCTTACCCCGCGTTTCGGCGATGATGTTTCCCTCGTTCCGGGCTTCGACCGTACCGAGTAAAGACAGGTTCTGGTCGAGCTTTTCAAACGTCACGGCCTGCACTTCCACAACCGGTGTGGTCTGGAATACAGCTTTCGGCGTCTTGGCGTCGTCGATCACTTTTTTGTTGTCGATCAACCGGAAGGCAATCAGCCCGATCAGCGCAACGACACCGAGTACTATAAGAATTCGTTTCATGAGTGGCTTAACTTATTTTTTGGTAACGTAGTCGATAATGGTTCCCTGCGCGTCTTCGTAGTCGAGCCGCGACTGATACAGGCTGATAAGTTTGTTAGCCAAGTTGTTCTGGGCCGTCGTCAGGGCATCTTTCGCATCGATCAGTGTAACCGACGTGGCGATGCCTTCTTTGTACTCCAGTTCCGTAACGGTCAGAATCCGCTGGGCCAGTTTGATGTTGTCGCGCTCACGCTGAATGTCGGTAACCAGATTCTGATAGCTCACCTGCGCATTGCTCAGGCTCAGCTGCGCCGACTCGCGGGTCAGAATCTGCTGAAGACGTAACGTTTCCAGAGTCAGCCGGTTTTCCTGATCGCGGTATTTGCGCTGATTGCCGTCGAAGGGTGTCCAGCTAAACGTCAGACCGATGGCACTGCTCTGAAACCAGGGCAGGCCCCCCTGAAAGAAGTTAAAATCCTGTCGCTGCGCATTGGTGCCGTAGGTACCATATAAACCCAGCGACGGGTAATAGCCCCGGTTGTTTGATTGTCGGTTCAGGTCGGCCAGTTGCGTATTCAGCAACAGTTGCCGGAAGTCGGGACGTCTCTCAAAAAAACGATCCTCAGCGTTGGTCAGTTCGGCCACCTGCAAATCATTCTCGATCTGTAGCTGCTGTAGCTGCAGGGGCTCGCTGATGGGCATACCCATCTGGAATTTTAGCTGGTTGATTGCCTGACCGTAGTTACGATTGGCCTGCTCCAGCTGCGATTGCAGGTTGTTGCGATTGAGCTGAATCCGGCCGAAGTCAATTTCCCGCGTCGTGCCGTTTTTCAGCCGGACAATCTCCTGTTGCAGCAGCGTATCCGATGAGTTCAGGTCACGGATGGTCAGCCGCCGTTGCAGATCGATAACCAGCGTCCGGTAGTACGCCTGCGCCACGTTGTATGCCTGCGTCTGCTCGGCCTGCGCCGTAACAACCGACTGTAACTGCGTCTGTACTTTAGCAGCTTTTAGCGCCAGACCCAGTGAGGGGTCGAACAATTTCTGATCGACCCGGCCGGTGAGCGTAGCGTTATACTGCGTACCAAACTTGACCCGGATGAACTCTTGCGCTCCCGTGCCGCCAGCAGTGGGTGCCTGGCCCGTCGTGGCGGTTGTACTGGCTGCACCCGCCAGACTGCCGGGCAGCAGCGTGACCGGAATAATGACGTTGTCGACCACCGACCCCGACACGCCTACCTGCGGCAGGTTGCGGCCGATAACCTGTTTTACCTGCACCGTCGATACCTGCTCGTTGATGCGGGCAATCTTGATATTGGGGTTGTTAGCACGCGCGTATTCAACGCACTGCGCCAGCGAAAAGCCGTCGGTAGGGGGGCTAGCTGCGCCTGAACCGGCGGAATCAGTAAGGCCGACAGTAAGATCAGATAAATACTTGTTCTCATGTGTGTATGTGGGTGGGACCCCCGAACGTATTAGCAGGTAAGATTGTGCAGAAATCGGCGGATAGCCCGCTCATACAGCGCTGTCGGGTTCTGAAACAGAGCGGCCATCTGCGGGTCGTCCATTTTCTTCAGATGACGGGCTGCTTCATCAGGTTTTATATTGGTAATCAGGTTGATATAGCCCAGCATCAGGCAGAACCAGTTAAAAATAATCTCAGGCTTCTCGGCCTCCGAAACACCCAGTTCCCCAAACAGACTCTCCATCCGGAAGCGAGCTTCCTGCATGTCGTCGCGCATTTGTTCGCGCTGCTGTTCCATGCGTTCGGGGTTGTGCATCAGGCGGAACACTTCTGGCTGTGCCGTTGCAAAGTGCCACTGCACCATCGACAGCCGGGCCAGCTTTTCTTCTGCATTCAGGCCCATTGCCATGACCGTGTCAAACGAGCGCTTTACTTCTTCGTGGCCTTCCCGCGCAATGCTGAGCAGGACATCTTCCTTATTCTCGAAGTGCTCGTACACAATCGGAGCGGTGTACTCGATAGCGTCGGCAATGCTCCGAATCGTAACGGCGTTCCAGTCTTTTTCCCGCGCTATCTGCCGGGCCGCGTCCAGAATGCGCTGTCGTATCTCGGCTTTTTGTCTAACTCTACGCTCGGTGGTACTCATTCATCTAACCTGTTTCAAAAAACCTAACAAAGATAGATTTTATAAGTTTCGTCTAATTCATTAAAAATTTTCTTTGTGACGAACGGTTGCGCTAAATGACAAAAGGCCAGCCTTATAGCGTAATAAGGCTGGCCTTTCGGACGGTTAATTGACTGTTGTTGGTCAGGACGACTACTGAATAGACTTTGTCCTAAGCTATTGATTGACAAATAATTAGCTGTTGTCTCTTTGTCATTCCGACACCAGGAGGGATCTTCGGCAACAGCAAGAATCATTCAATTACCGAAGATCCCTCCTGGTGTCGGGATGACAAAAAAACAAGATAGCGGCCTATTGGATCATTTATAATTCACCTTAATTGGCCTAAAAGTACAATTTTAGTAAACGTCGCACGGACTGCTGAGCCAGTCCTGACCGGGGTCGATAGGCGCACCATCGGGTGGCGTCATCGCGCCAGGTGTTGAAATCTGGTCGGGGTCATTGAGATACCGGCCAATAGCCCAGTGCAGATACGTATAATGACCAGGTTTGAATGCGTTGGTAAACCGAGTGTTCAAGGTTAGCAGTTCATTATGAACAGCGGCCTTCACGCTGCCATCTGTTTCTTTATTGCTTGCCAGCCGGATCAGTGCATCGACGTACAGCCGCTCATTCTGTTGGTTGATCTCCTTCCAATAAGGCGAATTTGTAGTGCTGTTCGTCTGCGTCTGCTTGTTGAGTGCGTTCAGCAGCGCGTCCAGCCCCATTAGTTTCGGGTCAAGGGCGTGCTGACGAACGAGCCGGGCGCAACGGTCAGGATTCAGCAATAGCCGATAGGTCAGACCCGCAACGGCTTCGGCAGGAGCGAGGGCGTCGAAGGCCAGGCCTGTATGCCGTTTGAACACTTCCCGCTGATTGGGATTGAACCGGAACGGACGCGGAGGCAGCATCTTCAGCACTGCATCCGGCACCGCCAATACCGATGGTGTCAGGGTGCTGACCAGTGCATCGAGGGCGCGCTGTTGCTCGGCGGCTGGTACGGGTGCCATTACGGCTTGCCCATCGCCCCGCAACGCGTTGGTATACGTTTGCCCCGCTACTACTTTAGCCGCAGCTTCGACCTGATAGCGGTGAAACATATACATTGGCACAAACACTTCTTCCAGCGTTGCCATGGGCGTGCCAACCGGGATTTTTTTCTCGCTGAAGTTGCTCAGGGCAATACGCCTGACCTCCATGACGCGCTTCAGCTCATCGACTGCGTTAGCTCCGTTGTCCCACAGGTGTGTGGCCGGGTGAACCGATCCTTCGGGCCGGGCATCCTGGTCGGTCAGGAAACTCAGCCCCGTTTTGTGCATATTACTGACCAGCTTATCGAGCTGCTGTTTCTCGTTCGAGCCCGCTACGAACTGTTCGTAGCCGTAGCGGATGCTCCATTTGTCGTAAGCACCAATACCTGTGGCGTATGCATCCGATATGTCGATGGCATTACCCTTCACGGTCGCTACCATCGTTGGGTAATCCATAACCGATGCCCGGCCGAATGGCGTGTCGCCCTGCGTACTGGCGATGTAGTTGTGCGGCAAACCGAGCGTATGGCCGACTTCGTGGGCCGCCAGTTGCCGCAGCCGCGCCAGCGACATCGCCATCATGGGGTCGTTGGCCGCTTTCTGGGTGGTGTCGGCTCCGAAACTGCCGACAAGCCCCTGCGCAATCAGATAATCCTGCCGTACCCGCAGCGAACCCAGCGTTACTTTGCCTTTGATAATTTCGCCCGTGCGCGGGTCGATAATGCTGGCTCCGTAGCTCCAGCCGCGTGTCGAGCGGTGTACCCACTGTACCAGATTATAGCGTACGTCCATCGGGTCGGCATCGGGCGGGAGCAGTTTCACCTGAAAGGCGTTTTTGTAGCCAGCCGCGTCGAACGCCTGATTCCACCAGGCCGTGCCTTCCAGTAGGGCCGAGCGAATGGGCTCTGGCGTGCCGGGGTCGATGTAGTAAACGATTGGTTTGACCGCTTCGCTGACGGCTGCCGTGGGGTCTTTCTTTTCCAGCCGGTGCCGGGAAATGTACCGCTTCATGATCGGCTGACTCACGGGCGATGCGTAGTCGAAAAATTCGATGCCGCCGTAGCCGATGCGCGGATCGAAGAGCCGGGGCTTGTACTTGTCGTCGGGTAGCTGCACAAACGAATGGTGCTGATGCATGGTCACGGCTGCGGGCGTCGGTACCACCTCGCGCAGGTACGGCCCGGCCTGATCGCCGGTGAGCGTGATGATGGTTTCAAACTCGGTATTCTGTGGGAAGGCTTTCGACTGGAGCATATACATAGCCGAACGCGTCGCGTCGAAGCGGTAGGCGCCCTGTTTGGTGCGGGCGATGTCCTGCACGGCACCGACGGCGTCCTGAAGCAGAAAGGGCGTCAGGTCGACCAGTACCCGGCCGTTTTCTTCGGCGGCAACCTCAAACCCGGCGTGTACTGACTGTGCGAACGACTGCTCGACGGCCCGGCGTTCGAGCGGGTCGTTGCTCAGGGCGCGGTAGGCGTAGTTGGGTTCAATCATCAGCACCTTGTTGCCGCTGCGCTGAAACTTCACGATGTGCTCCTGCCCCAGCCGCCCCCGGTCGAGGCCAATATCGTTGGAGCCGATCCCCTGCGCCAGGGTTGGGTAGTAGAGCAACTCGGTATCAAGCTTGTCGATTTCGAGCCAGATCTTGCCCTTTCTGGCGTCCCAGTAAAACGGTAGAAAGCCGGGGTTCCGGTCCATTCCCGTCGTAAACACGCCGATTGTCGGCAACGAAGCAGGTGCGGTCGACTGAGCCAGCACTGGAAAAAAACTGAGCAGCGACAGACTCAGTGTGAGTAAAAAACGATGCATGTGGTAAGGTCGGTTGTATAAACTCACAAGATACACCGAAAACAGAACGCACCGCTGTCGTTTTCTTCGACAAAACCTCTCAGAATGCCTGCTTAAACGGTTAGTGACAAAAGTTTATAGAGTTGGTAGTGCAAGTGACTGCCTAATTCATAGTCGTCTAAAGGGTAACGAGTACTGTACGTACTCGTTTTTCCCCGCGTAACTAACCCAATGAATCAAGTTGTACGAATCGGTTACCAGACCGGGCTGTTGCTGTTTTTGGCACTGCCGATGTCTGTACTAGCCCAGCCAGCCAACAATCTTACCCAAGCCATCCACTTTTTGAAATTAGCAGGTACGCTGCGTGCTGTTGACAAATCGGAAGAATCGATTCCGCTGATCGGTAGGGCGTTACCCGTCCTGCGCGCGCAAAGCCCGTACTGGTCAGCCGTGGCCTACGAAGTGCTGGGGCTGGCCTACGACGATATTCACAAACCCGACGAGGCCGTGCATTATCTGGAAATTGCCCGGTCGCGGTATGGCAGACTTAAGTACGTAGCCAGTGGCTGGGCTGTCAATGAGGTCATACGAAACATCGCCGGAAAAAATCTGTATGCCGGTATCCAACTGGGGGCCGACGGTGTGCGGGTTGCCATTTTCAAAACGCGTTACGAGAGCGATTTTTACGAGAAAAATATCCGGTCGAGCTTTTACATACCGAACGGCGAACCGGTGGCCGATCTGTCGGCGCGGCTGCCAATGACCCGCAATGCGCTGGAGACGGGTCTCGACTCGATTCGTCGGTACAACATACCCAACGAACGCATTTTTGTCGTGCTGAGTAGTGACCTGCGCGAACGATATAATTCGTCGCCGGCAGGTCGGCAGCTGCTGGATAAGCAACTGGCGCAGCTCGTGCCAGACAACAGGGTTCGGATCGATACGACACTGACCGCCCAGCGGGAAGCCGAGCTGTTTACCATCGGGGCCGTACCGCGTAAGAGCTGGGCCACTACCTCCGCCCTGAACATTGGTGCCGACGCTACTACCGCTGGCTATATCAATCAGACAAACCCGATGGCGCCCCGGCAATTCTACGGGACAACCTTCAACATGGGTATCAACAAGCTGGTTGAGCAGGTTACCGAACAAAAGATGACGGGCATGATTGCGTTTCGGCGGGAGGCTGAGAAGCTGGTGCAGTCGATAACCGACAGCACGTTTGTGCCGTGGCTGCGGCAGGCACCGCCGGGTTTGCGGACGCGTCGGGTCGTAGCCGTTGGGGGCGAAGCCGTCAATGCACTCGTTACGTGCCTGTACCCCGAAAAAGCAGGTGCGACAGCCGTTCCAATCACAACGCTCGATGCTAGTCGGTTCCGTCAACTGGCGCTGACCAATTATGCGCAGCTGCTGCGCCCGGACTTGTCAAACATCGCTGATCCGGTTCTGAAAGCAAAAGCCGAGAGTCAGCTGCGTATCATCCGGGAAACGATGAACGAACGGCAGACGGTTGCGGCTGCGTTGTGGCTCGATGCTGTCGTCAAAGCCTACACAGTGGGATACGGTGTGCGTCAGTTCGTCTTTATTCGCGATGCCAACATTGGCTGGGTAACGGGTAAGTTCCTCGAAACAATCAATCACGAATACGAATCAACAATCGCTAAGGGTGAGTTTTATACGCGTTAAGTGAGCTGATTGATAAGTTGTTGTGGGCAACTTCAGTAAATAAAAATACATTATTTATTTACTAAAGTTGCCCATAATGAATCATATTGTAAAATAAGTATATAAATTATTTGAGTGATAAATCCAGAATGTACTCTTTCGCGTAAGTTTATGTGAAGTAAGAAAACGGTACATATAGGTTGTCCATTTTTAAATGCGACAACGCCGTTTGCACACATAAGCACTCAGGAGAATGATCTGGACATTGAATAAAGCCATCGCCGTAAACACAGCCAGGATTTTCGTCTATACTGTATTCATGTCCGGTGATATCAACACAATCAAGCAATGCCGGACAAGGCTGAACCGCCTGTCGCGGATCGTGAGTCAGGTACGAAGCGCGCAGATGATGCACCCAAGCCTGCTGACCAGTGAGTACGGCTCCGTTACTGACTATCTGAGAGCGCATTTGTCTACCAGTGACTACCGATATTTCGTCAGCCTACAACCCACCGTGACCCCCGTTCATGTTCTCGTTGCAAAAACAGCATAGCGTATAACGTACAAAACGCAGAAGCCCCCGGCGGTCCGTCGGGGGCTTCTGCGTTTTACAATCAGGTCTACAGCGCGCTTCTATTTGGCCAGATGCTCGGCTAAATAGTCGGTGTATTGCTGATAGAGCAGCACATAACTAGCCGTGTTGTAGGAAACCCGGTGCGTACCCGGTGGGTAAATGCGCAGGTCGGCATCTTTGCCCGCATCTTCCAGCGCTTTCATCAGCTGAAATGTGTTGCGGACGTGGACGTTTTCGTCCATCGTCGAGTGAGCCACGAACAGCTTACCCGCCAGGTTTTTCGCATAGGTCGTGACGGCACTGGCTCTGTACTTCCCATCGTTTTCAGGCAGCAGACCCATATACCGCTCGGTGTAGATGCTATCGTACAAACGCCAGTCGGTAACGGGGGCACCGACGAGCGAGACGCGGAATACACCGGGGTGAGTCAGCATGGTGTAACTGCTCATGTAGCCGCCGTAGGAGTGACCCCGAATCGCGATACGCTGCCCGTCGACCCAGGGTTGCTTGGTAAGATACCCCGCCGTTTCGGCGAAGTCCAGACTTTCGTACTTGCCCAGCTGCTCGTACACGATCTTCTCGAAGTCGCGTCCGTAGCCACCCGATCCCCGGTTATTGACGCCCACGATGATGTAGCCAGACTGCGCCAGCCACTGATGCCAGCCCTGCGTGTTGAACTCGTTGTACACCGACTGCGCCCCCGGTCCGCCGTAGATGTCAAGCATGACGGGGTACTTCTTCGTCGGGTCGAAGTCGATGGGGCGGATGATCGAGATGTCGATTTTCTGCCCGTCGCTGGTGGTAAAGCTGGTCAGTTCTTTCGGCGCGTAGACATGGCTGGCGACGTACTGTTTCACGTCCTCGTTGGTTTCCAGCGTTTTAATCAGCTTACCCGATACGTCGCGCAGTTCGACCTGCGTGGGCGTCTGTGCGTTCGAGTATTGGTCGATGAAATACTGGCCGTTGGGCGAAAAATCGACCGTGTGCTTACCCGGCACGGTCGTCAGCCGACGCTTGTTTTTGCCGTCGGTGTCGATCGAGAATAGTTGCCGTTCGGTAGGTGCGGCTTCGGTCGAGGTAAAGTAGACTTTACGGGTTTTCGGGTCGATGTGGTGCACGTAGGTCACTTCCCACTTTCCGCTCGTAACGGGGTTGAGCAGCTTACCCGAATAATCGTAGCGGTACAGGTGCGCGAAGCCGTCGCGGTCCGACACCCAGTAGTATTCCTGCACCCCCGCCGGGAAATACAGCAGGTGGTTGATGTTGGCGAAGAAATCAAACACGTCGACCCATTTGGCGGCCGTTTCCTCCATGATCTGTTTCGCGGCTCCCGTGCGTCCGTTGGTCATGAACAGCCGCATGTGATTCTGCTTGCGGTTGAGGTGAACGAGTGCCAGCTGTCCTTCCTGCGAGGTCCAGTAGATGCGGGGAATGTAGCCGTCGCCGAGGTCGACGTTCATCCATTCCTTGTGCTGGTTTGCCAGTTCGATCACGCCGATGCGAACGGTCGGGTTTTTGTCGCCAACGCGGGGGTAGGGGAGCGAGTCGTAGATTTCGTCGAAGCCCGTGTAGTCGGTCAGGCGGTAGATGGGCACCTGCCGCTCATCCGACTGCCAGAAGGCAATAAATTTGCTGTCGGGCGACCAGTACCAGGCTTGTGCCAGTCCAAATTCTTCTTCGTAGGCCCAGCCAAACCGACCGTTGTAAAAGGCGGGTTTCGCGTCGTTGGTCAGGCGGGTTTCCTGCTGAGTGGCGAAATCGAACGTGTACAGATCGCCACCGCGCTCATAGCCCACTTTGCGCCCATCGGGGGCGAGTTCAGCCGTCTGTGCATCCTTCGCCACCAGTTTCAGGCTCTTGTCGGCCACTGAGTAGACGTAGTAATCGGAGATGCCCGACCGGCGGTAGACGGGCCGGAAATTGGCTTGGAACAGGATGTTTTTCGAGTCTTTCGACCACTGAAATTCCTCGTAAGTAAACGGTTTATTGGTGCCGGGAAACCGCAGTTGACTGCCGTCGAAGATCAGGCTTTCCTTCTGGTCTTTGGGCGACAGTGATTTGATGGTGTTCTGGTCGGCGATGTACGAGAAGCGGGTGCCCCCATCGATCCAGTTGACGTTGCGCGGTCCCGACGAACCGCTAAGCTGACCGCTGGCAAACAGAGCCTGTTGCAGATTATTGTACCGTTGTTTACCCGATGTCGTCTGGGCCGCAGCGACCTGAACGGTCAGGGCCAACACGCTCAGCAGCCAACCGACAGAAATACGATAGTTCATTTGATGATTCGAGTGAATTGAATCATCAAAGCTACGAAATCCAAAGAGCGAAAGAGTGAATGAGTGAAAGAGCGACCATCCGGCATCATCGCTCTTTCACTCATTCACTCATTCACTCATTCACTCTTTGGATTTTTATTTCTCCAGCAACGCTACGATTTCTGGGTTTTCCTGCATACGGGCGTGATCGAGGGCGGTGTAACCCCGGCTGTCGTGCAGACTGGTATCGGCTTTCTGTTCCAGCAGATACCGGACGATGTCGGCGTGGCCAAAGGTGCTGGCGAAGATCAGCGCAGAAGCACCGTTGCGGTTGACTTGATTGATGACGGCTTTGTGCGTAAGCAGGAGCTTCACCATCGGCAGATACCCCCGGAAGCACGCACCCATCAGGGCTGTGTTTCCCGAACCGTCGGCGATGGCTGTCGATGCACCGGCGTCTAGCAGGTAAGTTGCCGCGTCGGGCTGATTGTTGTACACGGCCAGAATAAGCGGTGTAAACCCACGGGCGTCGGTCGTGTCAAGATTGGCTTTGGCGTCGTGCGCCTGCTTCAGCGTTGCCAGATCACCGTTGCGGGCGGCTGAAAACAGATCGACTTGTGCCTGTGCTACACCCGCGACGGTTAGGAGCAGCAGGCAAAAAAGCAATGATTTCATGGGTCGTTTTACCATACAGCAGCGCAGCCAGTCCGGCAAAACGCGCGGGCTGACTGCGTACTTTCTCATAGGTTATAGCTAATGCTTATTTGCTGGCCAGCAGCGATTCCAGTTCCTGACGGGTCATGTTCAGACCAGCCGCCAGGCGTTTGCCGTAGTCGGCGTCGGCCTGGTAGAAATGGCTAACCATTTTGGCCACCACTTTCCGGTTACGCACGGCCGACAGATCGCCCACCAGATTTTTGATCAGGTTGGCTTTGTCTTTCTCCGAATACGACCGGTAGAGTTCACCTGCCTGTCGGAAATCGTCGGGCTTGGTGATGCGGGCCTGCGTGGTCGATGCGTTGGCGAAGGTCGATACCGAATAATCGTACTTCGCATTGTCAGCCAGCGTACCACTCTCTTCCGACGGCTCGTAGTTCACATCTGAGTTCTTTACCCGATTGCTGAACGCACCGTCCTGGTTGTTGGTCGATACGGTCACTTTGGGCGCGTTGACGGGCAGTTGCTGGAAGTTGCTGCCGATGCGGTACCGCTGCGTGTCGAAGTACGAGAACAGGCGACCCTGCAACAGCTTATCTTCCGATGGCTCGATACCGGGCACCAGTGTACCGGGCGCAAACGCCGACTGCTCGACCTCCTGGAAGAAATTGTCGGGGATGCGGTTCAGCGTCATCTTGCCCACCAGCTTCAGCGGAGCCACCGATTCCGGCCACACTTTCGTTGGATCGACGGGGTTGAAATCGAGCTTGTCGAAGTCAGCCTTTTTCATCGTCTGCACGTACAGCTCCCACGATGGGAAGTTACCCTTGCGGATGTTGTCGTAGAGGTCGGTGGTGGCGTGCTGAAAGTCGCGTCCCTGCACAACCGATGCTTCTTCGGCGGTCAGATTTTTCACGCCCTGCATCGACTTCCAGGTGTATTTTACGTACGTCACTTCGTTTTTCGCGTTGACCCACTTGAACGAGTGAACACCCGACCCGTTCATTTCGCGGTAGCTGGCGGGTGTCCCATTGTCCGAGTATACCCACGTCAGCATGTGCGTCGATTCGGGGATGTGCGACAGGAAGTCGAATACCCGGTTAGCGTCCTGCTTGTTGTTGATCGGTGATGGTTTGAAGCTGTGTACCATGTCGGGGAACTTCATGGCATCGCGGATAAAGAACACCGGCAGGTTATTGCCGACGAGGTCGTAGTTGCCTTCTTCGGTGTAGAACTTGGTGGCAAAACCGCGTGGGTCGCGCAGCGTTTCGGGCGAGCCGACGCTGTGCACAACCGTGGAGAAACGGACGAAAACGGGCGTCTTTTTGCCCGGCTGCGAAAACAGAGCCGCTTTTGTGAAGGCCGACATATCAGCTGCACTCACAAACTCACCGTAGGCACCAGTACCCCGAGCGTGAACAACCCGCTCCGGAATGCGCTCCCGGTCGAAAGCCGCCAGTTTTTCGATCAGGTGAATGTCTTCGAGCAGCACCTGTCCGTCGGCCCCGACGGTTTTCGAGTGCTGATTATCACCAACCGGTGCACCCGTGTTGGTCGTAAGGGGTTTTTGCTGGGCCAATGCCAGCGTCGAAAGCAGCAATAAGCCGCTCGTCATGATCCTGAACATACAAGTACGGTGGTAAGATAAATGACCTGCTCTACTCGAACCGGCCAATACAAAGCTAGCCCCATGAGACGGCGCGGGTCAAAGCGATTTTCTTTATCGCGCTATAGAGCGGAGTTATGAAGGCTGATTATGAGTGGGTCCCGTTCGCGGCTCTATACTGAGTTGGTTTTCCGCCGTTTCGACAATACTGTAACGTTGAAGCTGCTTGTAGCCAAACAATATGTTGATGAATGGCGTGAAGTGCCCTCTTTTTTATGGTTATATTTCGCGTTCCCGAATTGATTACTTGTTTGTTTCATCCCAAAATACGCGTCTATGAACAACCGTTACACACGCGTTGGTCCGCGTTGCCGCCTGTGGTGGCTACTCGGACTGACCCTCTTCATGTTCACAACCACGTACGGACAAGGTACCCGCTACACCTTTACCGGCCGTACAACCGACGCTACCGGGCAGCCCCTGCCGGGCGTGACGGTTCAACTCACCGGTACCGCTGCCGGGCTGAATGGAACCGCGTCGAATGCTGATGGTAATTACAACTTCAGCGCTACCGTTACACCCGGTACCTACACGCTGACGTTTACCGCCGTGGGCTATGGTGTGGTCAATCAGTCGGTTACGCTGGGGCGCGACGAAACCATCGCTACTAACGCGCAACTGAAAGAGGACGTGGCTAATCTGGATGAAGTCGTCGTGACGGGATCGACGATTACTACGACCCGGCGCGAACTGGGAAATGCTATCAGCACCATCCGTGGTGCTGACCTGACGCAGTCGGGTTCGCCCAACCTAATTAATTCGTTGCAGGGGAAAGTGCCGGGCGCACAGATCACGCAGAACTCCGGCGACCCGGCGGGTGGGATCAGTATCCGGCTCCGGGGTATCAAGTCGCTGGCTGGTTCGTCGGATCCACTGTACGTCATCGACGGGGTTATCGTCAGTAACCTGAGTACTAACGTTTCGCAACTGGCGTCGGCCAACGATATTGGTTCGGCTAACGCGGGGCAAAACCGACTGTCGGACCTGAACCCCAACGACATTGCCAGTATTAACGTCGTCAACGGGGCGGCTGCGGCTGCACAGTACGGGTCGCGGGCGGCTAATGGCGTCGTGCTGATTACGACAAAGCGCGGTACGTCGGGAGCACCCCGCGTTACGGTATCGACCTCGGTCAGCATCAACGAACTGCGGAAGGGCGTGCCGATCAATACGTACGGAAAGCAATTTGGTTTCGCGGGCTTCCGACTGTACACCATCGGCACGCCGACAGCCGCGCAGATAACCGCCAATCCTGGCGTAACAACGACGGGAATTTTTCGGGATGGTACGACAAGTCAGCTGGCTACCAACCTGGTTGACGTGACGCGGTACAATTACTTCGATCAGATTTTCCGCACGGGCTACGGTACCGATAACGCCGTGTCGGTATCGGGTGGCCGCGACAATACGCAGTACTACGTGTCGGCGGGGTACCTGAAGAATCAGGGCATCATCAAGGGCACCGATTTTACGCGCTATAACCTCCGCGCCCGCGTCGATCAGCGGCTGACCAACTGGGCCAAACTCTCAGCCGGATTAAGCTATATCAACAGCTTTTCTAACGAAAAGGCCAATGGCAACGTATTCTATAGCCCAATCAACGCGGTCAACATCACCAATAATATCTACGACATTACGCAACGCGACGCTGGGGGCAACCTGCTTGCTGTCGAGCCAACCCGCGTGAACCCGCTCTCGACCATTGAGGACATGAAGTTCACGCAGTCGGTAAACCGGACGATCAGCGATGTACAACTGAACCTGACGCCGATCAAGGGGTTGAGCATCGACTACATTCTGGGGGTCGACACCTACGCGCAGATTGGGCAGAACTACATCCGGCCGTATCCCTACCAGGCGCAGGCCGGTCTGCCCGACGCCCGGTACCCGGACGGTTTCGCGGCTACGGCCAATAACTCGGTGTTTTTGCTCAACTCCGATCTAAATGCCAGCTACGAACGGCAGCTAATGCCCGATCTTAAGCTGAATGTCATCGCCGGGTTCAACTACCAGTACAACCGGCAGGACTATACCGTTTCCAGCGGGCGCGGCCTGTCTCCCTTCATTGAAACCATTAACGGCGCTACCAGTACAACCGTGCAGAGTAACTACGCGCTGGATCGGTACAGCCTGAGCGGCTATTTCGGGCAGGCGACGCTGGGCTATCGTAACCTGGCTTTCCTGACGGCCGCCGTCCGGCGCGATCGGTCATCGAAGTTTTCAGCCTCCGAAACCAACCAGATTTACCCCAAAGTAAGCGGCTCGTTTATCGTGTCTGATCTGGGTTTCTGGAAGAACGCAGGGCTGTCGTCGGCGTTCAGTAGTCTGAAACTACGAACATCCTACGGCGAAGCGGGTAACCTATCGGGCGTGGGGACATATAGCCGCTTCTACCAGTTCACACCCGTGCCGTTCCTCGGTAAAAATACCATTGTACCCGGAACGACGCTGGCTAACGAGCGGGTTCGGCCGGAGCGCATGACCGAACTCGAAGGCGGGGTTGATCTGGCGTTTCTGAATAACCGGCTCAGCCTGGGTGTTACGCTTTACCACCAGAAAATCAACGATCTGGTTGTCAATCGGACACTAGCCGCATCGACGGGTGGCACCAGTATTGTCAACAACGTCGGGACGATGGAAAACCGGGGGCTGGAACTGGTCCTCGACGTGGTACCGGTGAAAACACGTGACATCAACTGGGATGTGACGTTGATTTTCAACCGAAATCGCAATAAGGTTTTGTCGCTGGGAACACCCGCCATCTCCATCGACAACGTAGCTGGTGCACCGGTTTACCTGCTGGAAGGGCAACCGGCCGGTGTGTTCTACGGAACCGGTTATGCATACAACACCGACGGTTCGCTATTGCTGACCTCGTCGGGATTTCCGCAGTCGGAGCGGGCGCTGTCGCAGCCGACCGGTTCGGTCGAGTACGTAGCGGCCCGCACGGCCGAAGGGCAGCCAGACACCCGCTACACGACGGCCAATATCATTATCGGCAACCCAAACCCGAAATGGACGGGTTCGTTCAGTACCAATTTCTCGTACCGTAAGCTGGGGTTGCATCTGTTGCTCGACGCGGTACAGGGCGTCGACGTATTCA
Source organism: Spirosoma rhododendri (assembly GCF_012849055.1). Lineage (NCBI taxonomy): Bacteria > Pseudomonadati > Bacteroidota > Cytophagia > Cytophagales > Cytophagaceae > Spirosoma > Spirosoma rhododendri. The sequence goes on from NZ_CP051677.1 coordinate 2,420,034, forward strand.
ACGCTGACAAGCGTACCCGGCAGGGGGTAGGTATTGGCGATTTCGCGGAGAAAGAACTGCGGGGTGAACTGCCGCGCGGCTACATTTTCGGTATCTACAACACGCAGCAGTGGCGCATCGACGATGGGTCATATACGAAGCTGCGGGAAGTGGCGCTGAGCTACCAACTACCCCCGCTGACTAAAGCGATCAGCAACCTGAGCGTGTCGCTGGTGGGCCGCAACCTGTACTCGTGGGACAAATACAACGGCTTCGATCCCGAAACCAACGCAGGCGGTACCACTGATCTGCTCCGCGCCGTCGACTTCGGTAACGTTCCCATTCCCCGCACCTATCAACTCCGGCTGTCGGCCACGTTCTAAACCACCCGGACCTGATAACAGACTTTAAGCATATGAAACGACTTCTTTCCTTAACAATCCTGACCGGGGCTTTGCTGGCGCAGCAGGCCTGTACACAGGAATATCTGAACCCCAGTGCGGTGAGTCAGCAACAGGCCGTTAGTTCGGTCGACGGGCTGCTCACGCTCTGTAACGGCCTGCAATACCGGTATACCGCCAACAGTTCGGTCAGCGTACTCTACAACGCCGTTGCCGCCGGTGGCCTGACTACCCGTGAACTGGTCGTGCTCAACGCGGGTAACGTCGATGAAGACAACTTAAGCAAGGGGCTGGGCAACGTCAACAACACCAATGCCGTTGTGCGCAACCTGTGGCAAACGAGTCAGCTTGTTAAGTCGAACGCCGACATCGTGCTGGCCAATCTGGGTGTCGTAACCGACGCCGGAACCCGCAGTGGTATTGTTGGGTACGCGGCTATTTTTCGGGCACTGGCCCTGGGTACGCTGGCCGAGTTTTTCGAGCAGGCTCCGCTGGTGTCGGGTACGAACGCTCCATTCGTGTCACGGGCACAACTGCTGACCGAAGCCATTACTCAACTGGAAACAGCGGCTACCCAACTGGCGGCAGCCCCCGTGTCGAGTGCGTTTACCCAAAAAATCGTAACGGGAATCGATATTCCAAACACGGTGCAGGCACTGATCGCCCGGTACAGCCTGATGGCGGGTAACTACGACAAGGCACTGGCGGCAGCCGCTAAAGTAAACCTGAGTAGCCGGTCGTATTTCGCGTTCGACGACAACACGCGCAACCCGGTTTTTCAGTATGCCTTCGGTAATCGCAACGTTTTCGAGCCAACCAATGCTGCCCTTGGGCTACCTACTGGGCTGACGCCAGCAACGGGCGACGGACGGGTATCGTTCTATATCCGCTCGAACCCGGCCGCGACGCAGAACCTCGGTACTGGGTTTTACACCGCCAATGCTGCTTCCATTCCGGTGTATCTGCCCGGAGAAATGCTGCTGGTTCAGGCTGAAGCGTACGCCCGCAAAAACGACCTGACCAATGCCGTAATCTTTTTGAACCGGGTGCTGACTAAAACGGCCGCGTCTGACGCCTGGGGTGTTGGGGCAAGCCTACCCGCTTATTCGGGTGCTGTTACGGCCGACGCTGTGCTGACAGAAATCTACCGCAACCGGCAGATCGAGCTGGCGTTTCAGGGTTTCCGGCTGGAAGACAGCCGCCGGTTTGGTCGGTCGGGTCCCAGTGCGACGGGTGAACGCAATCGAAACTTCCTGCCGTATCCCCGCACCGAACGCGATAACAATGCGAACACCCCCGCCGATCCGGGGAACTAGGTCTAAAGGAGCGAAAGAGTGAATGAGTGAAAGAGTGGCTATTCAGTGGCATCGCTCTCTCACTCTTTCGCTCTTTAAAATGGCCCATTCGCTCACTAATGGGGCTGGGATGTAAACCTTCAACTGCTTAATGTCTTTTTAATAAGTTAGCCTGTAGGAAAAATGTAATGAGCGGGCTGAAATCACTCAACGTTATAACTCAGTCGCGCATGAACACAGTACGTTTATCGTCACTCTGTGCCGGGATGCTATTGATCACGGTACTGGTTGCCTGTAAGGAAGATGAGGTCAACAAGATCAATATTCCCGAAACTAACGAGCAGCCCACGTCATCCGTTATAACCGGTAATGTGTTCGAACCAGCCCTTGTTCCAGCCACCAACGAACGAATCGCCCAGTTGAAGGCACCGGCTGGCTTTACCGTCACGAAATACGCCGATCAGCTTGGTAAGCCCCGGCAACTGGCGGTATCATCGACGGGAAATGTGTACGTGTCTGACCGAACAGCGGGTACAGTCACGCTGTTGCGCGACACCAACAGCGATGGCGTGGCGGATGCCAAGCAGACGGTTGCCACACTGAAAAACGCCCACGGGCTAACCATCCACGCCAATCAGTTGTATATCGTCACGGTCAAGGAGTTGTATGTGGCCGACATGAACGCTGACGGTACGATCAGTCAGCCCCGGCAGCTCCTTAACGACCTGCCCGACGCGGGGCAGCATGCCAACCGGACCATCGCGTTTGGCCCCGACGGGATGCTATACATCACGGTTGGCAGCACCTGCAACGCCTGCGAAGAGCCTAATCCGGAAAACGCAACGATCCTGCGGGCTAATCCCGACGGTACGGGCCGGACCGTTTTTGCCAAAGGACTGCGGAACACGATTGGCTTCGGCTGGCACCCACAGACGAAAGAGCTATTTGGTTTCGACCACGGCATCGACTGGCTGGGCGACGAAGTGCAGGGCGAAGAAATCAACCAGATTAAGCAAGGGGCTGATTACGGCTGGCCGTATCTGTACGGTAAGAACCAGTACAACCCACATCCCCGCCCCACTACCGGCACGTACGCTGACTATGCCGCCAAAGCAACACAACCTCTGCTGGAATACGATCCTCACGCGGCTCCGTTGGCCTGGCAGTTTTACACGCAGAGCCAGTTTCCAGCGGAGTACCAGAACGACGCTTTCGTAACGATGCGCGGCTCGTGGAACCGGACAAAACCGTCGGGCTACAAAGTCGTTCGGGTGCATTTCGAAAACGGCACTCCCGTTCGGGTCGATGATTTCGTAACCGGCTTTCTGGTTGATAACAATCAGGCTCAGTTTGGTCGTCCCGTCGGCATCGCGACCTTGCCCGATGGCTCGCTCATTTTCAGCGAAGACAACAACGGTGTCATCTACCGGGTGAGCTATAAGCAATGATTGAGTGATTGAGTGATTGAATGCTGCATGCGTCAGCTTACTCACCGCGACGGCGGACCGTTCATTCCATCACTCAATCATTCTACCATTCAACTACTTTTCCCGTCCGGGTTGATTCGTAAATCGCCTGAAACAGGGCGACGACCCGGCGGCCGTCTTCGCCGGTGACGAGTGGGGCGCGACCGTCGCGGAGGGCGTCGCGGAAGTCGGCGATCTGTAGACCGAAGAAGTAACTTGTTGCGTCGATCTGATTGAAAAAATCGGTGTCTTCGGCTATAAATTCCGCCAGTTGCTTTTCCTGTCCGGGTATGGTCCAGAGGTCGTTGACAGGCGGCTCGGCGATGCTCGACCGACCAGCAATGAACATGGCCCCGCCGTCGGTCTGCACACCCACCGACGCGCCACTACTGCCGTGGATGTGTACTTTTCCGTATAAACCCGGTTGCTGACTGTTGCTGACGATGATGTTGCCCAGCGTCCCGTTTTTGAACCGGACAATCGCCACCGCTGTATCGTCGACTTCGATATACGGGTGGTTGATGTTTTGCCAGACGCCGTATACCGATTCGACCTCGCCCATGTACCAGAGCAGCAAATCGAGCTGATGCGGTGCCTGATTGACCAGTACGCCCCCGCCTTCGCCCGCCCACGAACCCCGCCACGGATCGCTCCGGTAGTAAGCTTCGTCGCGCCAGCCGTACATCTGCACCACACCCAGCGCCGGCTTACCCAGTTCACCCGCGTCAATCGCCTGTCGGATACGCTGACAGGGCGCGTAGAACCGACGCTGACTGATGACACCCAAATGCCGGTCGTTGCGACGGGCGGCTTCGAGCATCGCGTCGCAGTCTTCCAGCGACGATGCCAGCGGCTTCTCGACCAGCACGTGCGCCCCTGCGTCGAGGGCGGCAACAGTTGGTTCGCGATGGGCGGGGTGAGGGGTGCAGACCAGACACAAATCGACCTGCTCCCGACTGACCATCTCAGCAATATCAGTGTAGAACGGAATGCCGTAGACCTGCGCGAAGTCTGACGCTTTGTCGGCGTTGCGGCCGTACACGGCTACGAGTTTGGTGTCTGACGTTTGCAGAACGCCTTTAGCGTGGAGGTGGGCTACTTTACCGGGGCCGATAATGGCAATACGAAGCGGAGCAGGCATACAATTCAGTACTGTTGATTACAACGAAATACAGCCAGCCGGAGTCTTCTACTCAGAAAAGTTGCTGAGACATGTATCGACAATTGCTATTTCTGATCCTGATGAGCGTATTGAGTTGCCACCATTCTGTCGACCCAGCGGATCCGCTCTATCGTACCTGGCAGGCAATCACAGTCCGATTCGCTGATGGGCGGGTCGTAAGCCAGCCGCCGGGTAATTACACCATCACGACATTCGTTCCGAATGGTACTATTCTGTACGGAGCCAACGGCCGATACGTGGCCTGCTGTTCACCACATCGATTTAGGCGTAAAGGCAATGTTCTTGATTTTACAGATGTAAAAGGTATTCCTGAGCCACCAGTCGATAATGCAGAGCAGTGTAACGCTGTTGACTGTTTCGGGCCGGGGGCATCCGGGAACATCCTGACGCTATCAACTGACAGATTGGTTATTGAGACGGCAGTGGGTGTGACGACTTACCAACCTTATCTGTAAAAGACAGGCGGCTAGTTGCCGTATTGTCTGTCATCCCGATGGCAGGAGGGACCTTCGGTAACCAGATAGCGGTCTCATTTTACCGAAGATTCCTCCTGTCGTCGGAATGACAGATCCGACGCCTTCCCTCACGGTTTCAGCACCACTTTGATCAACCCTTTTTCTTTGGCGTACAGGCGTCTGAACCAGTCGGCACCGTCGGCGAGCGGTACTTCGGCGCTGAGGATCGCTTCGACATTGATACGGCCCGATGAGATCAGGGCCAGTGCCGCTTCGTATTCGCCGTTGATAGCGCATGAACCCTGCAACCGCAACTGCCGCGTCACGACTGCCTGCAACGGCATCTCGACCGTCGGGGCGAGGTTACCGACCAGCGTTACTGTCGCCCCTTTTCGTACGCAGTCGATGGCCGTTTTCACCGTTGGCCCCGCACCGACGACTTCAAACGAAACATCGGCACCGCGTCCGTGCGTAAGTGCCTGCACCTGCTGCGATACGTCGGCGGAGTGTGCGTTGATGATGTGGGTGGCACCGAGTGTCTGTGCCAGGGTAAGCCGGTCATCGTCGAGGTCGATGGCGATGATGGGGAAGCAGCCTGCCAGTTTGAGCGCCTGAATAATGAACAGCCCGATCATCCCCGCGCCAACGACTGCTGCCGAGTCGTTGACCTGAACGGGCGTCAGGCTCAACGCGTGCAGGGCCACCGCTACCGGCTCGACCAGTGCCGCCTGTGTGAAGCTGACATTGTCGGGGATGGCGTACAGGATATGCTGCGGTACCGTTACAAACTCGGCGAACGCACCCTGCCGCTTGAAATCGGGCGCTGATACGCCGACGACTTCGCGGCCGTCGCTGAGGTTATACTGCCCCCGGCGGCTGTACCAGTCGTCGAGCGCATAGACCGTCGAATCGAAGGTGACGCGGTCGCCAACGGACCAGTCTTTCACGTCGCTGCCGACTTCGGCGATGATACCCGATGCTTCGTGTCCCATCACAATCGGCGGGACGCGCCGGCCAGTGCTCCCATCCATACCGTGTACGTCGGAGCCGCATATACCTACGGCCTGTACCCGCACCAGTACCTCGTTTGGGCCGGGTTTCGGCTGGGGTAGGTCCTGTATCTCAAAGTGGTTGTATTCGGTCAGAACGAGTGCTTTCATCGTGAGTAGGTTATTTGTAGCCCGGACGTCCAGGCTACTTTTACGCTAGGCTACATTTGCCTACACCGGTTTTTGGTAGATGCGGACAAAAGCAGCGGGGGGTACCTGTTCATACTCATGCGCCAGCAAATGCGGGTTGATTTCGTAGCTGACGACGTCATCTACCGTGTCGGGGATGTCGCCGAACAAGTTGGTTGTGGCGGTGCTGGTGTACTTCTTGCGAACCCAGATCAGGCGTTGCTCGGGTTCTTTTCCCCACGCCATGTTATCGCCTAGTATAAGCTGAATCTGTGCCCAGTTGTTGAAAAAATATTCCTGCAACAAGGGTATGATGCGGTCGCGGAAGACGTCGCACAACTCGGCGTGCGTCGAGATGTTGAGCAGATAGGCGTGGCCGAGCTGATGGTCGCGGTCGAGCAGGTATTCGATACGTTCGTTGATCGTCCGTAACAGTTGCGCCAGATCGACACCCTCCACCATAGGCAGCACCGACGGATCGGGGCGGAGTTCGCGGAACGAAAACCGGCGACGCAGCGCAATATCCAGCAGGGCAATCGAGCGGTCGGTCGTGTTCATCGTTCCGACCACATACAGGTTTGCCGGTACGCCGAAACGCTCCTGTGAGTAGGGGAGCGTCAGCCAGAGTTCGTGTTCGGCACCGAGTCGTTTGTCGGCTTCGAGGAGCGTAATCAGTTCGCCGAACACACTGGCGATGTTGGCCCGGTTGATCTCGTCGATCAGCAGAAAATGAGCCGGTGCCTGCGCCAGTTTACGCTGGCGATTGTCGGGCGAATCGTTGAGGCAGTCGGCCAGCGTTGCGTAACCCGCCAGTTGTACCGCCGACAGACAGGCTTTGTAGAAAATGCCTTTCCTGACTTTGTAGCTGACCTGACTGCCCACCACTTCCGGCCGTATGCCTTCGACAAACTCTTCATAGCCGTAGGCCGGGTGGAACGTAATCAGACTGGCCCGACCGTCGCGCAGGTAGGGTTGCAGGGCATGGGTTTTTCCGGTGCCCGGTGGTCCGTACAGAATCAGGTTGTGCGGCTGATTGTCGGGGACGTTGCGGTCGGGCGTTTCGTAATCAGCACCAAGTTCTTCGACGGTGTGACCGTTCAGGTGGCGTTCGCCCAGCGAGGGGTCGTCGGCCAGCCGGATCAGCTCGCTCAGAAACGCTTCGTCTTCAGCAGCACGGTACACGTCGGGGTTGTGCCGGGCCGAGTGGGGCCCACGCTTGCCCGTTTCAACCAGTTCGGGCAGGCAGTCGAGCCAGCATTGTTGAACGGCGGGCTGGTAGAGCAGGTGCGCGCTCGACTGCCCGATGACAGCCGCCACATAGCCGGACTTTTGGCTAACACCACTGAAATCAATTTCGGGGAAATCAACCAGTTGGTCCTGCGCCGACTTCTTGATCGTCAGCCAGAATTCGGGTTCGCCCCGGTGCGGTTTCACCAGCCGTAAGGCCCAGAAAAAGTTGACATTCGCCGTGATGGCTTTCTGATCTTTTCGGATCGTGAATGCCAGCCGCGCGTCGCCGTTGGGCAGGTTGACAACATCAATTAGTTCTTTCAGCAACCCAAAAAAACGCCGGACGGCTTCGGCGTGGCCGATGTCGCGGATTCGTTCGATGAGTGCCTGTTGTGGGGTATCGATCAACACAAATAAGGGGGATGCAACCGAAAATAGGGTATAATCCAGAACGAAAATACCCGCGTTTGCCGTCAGCGAAGCTACAACTTAATCCGGCTCAAACAGAATCATTCCGCTACTGGGTAAACGGCAAAAGGTCGTTTTGAGCGATCTTTCAGAAACCGTTTTTGTCATCCCGACGACAGGAGGGATCTTCGGTAAGAGGGAAATTTTCGACTACCTGCCGAAGATCCCTCCTGTCGTCGGGATGACAAAAATCATGGCTTGTACAAAACAGTGAAATCTATGAATAACCTCTCGAACAAGACGAACCCGTGCGCCTTACTTTGGTAGATCGCCTACCAGCGTGACAATGCTCCGGCCTAGAATAGTAAGTGGCGTTCCCGGTTTTGGCCGGGCCGAAGGGGACAGATTCGTTGTGGCCGAGGTCGTGTACATGGCCAGATTCGCCGGCTGCCCCGATGCTAGTACCGGCGTTATCAGTTGGGAATCGGTGCCGGTATTGATCACGACGATAACGAGTTTCCGATCTGTGTTCTGGTACGCTGAAACCAGCAAATTGCTTGTATTCTGCGGCAGCGTTGCGTCGATCCGAACCGCGCCCGGGCGAATAAAACGGCTGTAGTTACCCAGTGCCCAGAGCATTTTCGAGGGCTGATAGGCACCGTCGGTTTTATTCTTGTCGATGTAAATCAACCCGTCTTTGTAATCATACGGGCTAATCGCCAGCCACCAATGCCAGGCCGATGCGTTTGCGTTGACCAGATCGTTGTGAATCACTTTGGCGACGTACACCGCCGGGTCGATGCCCAGCCCTTTGCCGGAGCCGTTGATTTCCCCATCGTTATCGCCCAGAATACAATATTCCGACATCCAGTAGCCCAAATCAGCCACGCCGTTCAGCGTTTTGCGTATCTGCTGACGCGTTTCGGCGGCTTTCGCATAGGGCGAGGTCGTGAAATAGCTGTGGGCCGACACCGCGCGAACCAGCGTAGGCAAGTCGCCGACGTAATCGGGCGAAGCCTTGTCGAAGAAGGACTGAATCTGCTGACCTTGTCCGGGTTTCTTATTGTCGCCAACTAAAAAATCAAGTTGCCCCGCTTCGGCGATGCTGGTTTTGGCTGGTAACTGGCTGGTCTGTAGCTGTTTGCTGAGCGATCGGGTGATGCCCGCGATCTGCTTGTTGTAGAACGGGGTACCTTCCTGTCCACCGTCGCTCCAGTCCCATTGTGGTTCGTTGACCGGGCTAATGTAGTTGAACGTAACGCCGGTCTTCGCGCCAACGCCCGTAGTTACGTCGGTCAGAAAGCGGGCGAACTGATCGTACCGGTCGGGGGCCAGATTCGGGATTTTATTGGTGGCGAAGCCTTTGCCGTTGATCGTGTATTGTACCGGCGGGCTGTTGGTAAACGCCAGAAAGCTGGCAACGCCCCGCCGTTTGGCCGCCTGCAAAAACCAGCGTTGCCCGGCCTGCTTGTTCCAGTCGTAGGTGCCGTCGGTGTTGAGAAACGACTCCGCCCGGCGCCATTCGTCGCGTATGCCGCTAGCACTGCCCTGCTCCGTCGTTCCGGCACCGACGTTGAACCGCCATATCGATAGGCCGATACCGATGGGATTCCCGTTGGTCAGCGTGTCCCGGCTGAACAGCAGATCGGCGATGGCGTTGCGCTTGGCATCGGGCCATTGACCAACAAACTGGCACGACCATGCATCAGACGCGCCAAAATGGTCGATGCGCTGGAACGTTTGGGCTGGGTTGACGACAAGGGTAGCGGGCGCTTGCGGCTGCCCCTGGCAACCGGTACTGGTCGTTAAAAAATAGCTGCCAATAAACAGCCCAATGCTGCGGGTAAGCCAATGGAAAGAGAGGTGCATAGTGCGAGAGATTGAGCCCGTAAAATTCCGCCGTAAAGCGGTCGGTGTCAATCAGGCTGGACCTATATTTGTTTGATACGCAAAACAACTATGCATACAATTCTACTCCGCTGTTTTAGCCTGCTCATCGCGGGCCTGCTCATCGGTTCAGGCTGCCGCCACGACGATCCGGCGGCTACGGATACCTGCCGGTTGAGCACCGTAACTGATCAACTGGTGGAAACCAGTGGCAAATTGACCGACGAAACCAGTTGGTCGTTTACCTACGGCACGTCGGGCGTAAACACCATCTCGGCCCGAACCGCCAGCCAGAGTGCCACGTTCGGTGTCGACCTGAACGATAACCTGCCTACCCGCCTGACCAATGGGCAGGACGTTATTACGATGGGCTACGGGGCCAGCTCGTTGCCGGTTAGCGCCACGTTCAGCCGGGGTGGAACGGTGCAGGCGACGTATTCATTAGAGTACGGCGCTGCGAGTACGCTGACGCGCATTCTGGAAACCCGGCTAGTGCTGCCGGCCAACTCCCTGACCCGCCTGCGCGACTACTCGTTTACGTACGACGCGTCGGGAAATCTGACCACCGAACGCGACGTTTTTACCCTGCGTGATGGGCTGGTGCTGGCGCAGGAAGAAGTCTTTACGTTTGATACGAAGCCGTCGCCCTACGTCCGATTTGCGTACCGCCCCCTGCTGACGGTAGCTGCCCTGGCGATGAACGTCGAGACGGTGCCGGGCCGGTTCTGGCAGCAACTGGCCATGACGTCGTTGCAATCGTACAACCTAACCAGCAGCGGTGCCCGTGCCGACATGCGGGAAAACAGTACGTACACGCTGACCTACGACGCCGACAATAAACTAACGACCCGTGAGCAAATGGCGTTGCTCTACCAGTCCAGCGTCCCGACGCCCATCACTAAAAAGAACCGCCAAACGTTCGGGTATTTGTGTGAATAGGGTCTGTTAATCTCCGGGTGATTCAATGCACAATCTCGTTATCATTTTAGATAATCACTGAATTCACTTATGTCGCCACCCCTCCTGACAAATCGCTCGGCCTCAGCATCAGTAAAGTCGTAACCAAACGTAATAACCCAGGGACGCTCAGGAGAAGACGTGGTAAATGATCGGTGAATAAGCACTACATGACACTCGTTAATACGCAGCATGTAATAGTCTTCAGACCATTGCGGGGTACCCCACCTCTTCTTGCCAAACGGCTTCTTGAAATCTGCTGAGATCTTTCGTCGCGTACTATCGGGCTGAACAGGCTTGTTTATCGTTACAGCATAGACGGAACGGTATGTGTCACTCGCAGAAACGGAGTCCGTAGCTCTTTGATAATCTGCGCAGTATATAATTGTCGTCCATTTTTCGTAATCTGGATGATCAGTAACTACGTTCTTCAAGTCAAAAGGAGCACCGTAGTCTTGCTTTGCCTGCTCAACCGTTATCGGGAACTGAATCAACTGTTTCCCGTAGCGATACTGTAGTGGGGGGCACTGTTTTACCGGTGAGCCGCAACTGAGTACCATTGCGATAATGAAACTGTACAGTAAAATTCTGACAAACAGCATCATTAATCTGTTACGCTGGGATTGTACTGTACATTCATTACTTCACACTGACCGGCGAGCCGTCGCGGATTTCTTCGGTGGCGTCGGTGATGAGCTTGTCGCCTTCGGTGAGTGAGCCGAATATTTCTACTTTTTCGTCGGCTTCCAGTCCGCGTTTGATGGGCACCCACTCGGCTTTCTGCCCCTTCACCCGAATCACAAATACGCCCGTCGACGCGTTGACAATGGCCGATTTCGGTACGATCAGCGCGTTGCTGCTCGTCGGCATTGGTACGTTTACTTCGGCAACCATACCCGGCAACAGCTTCCGGTCACTGTTCTGCACATCGACTTCGACGCGTTCGGAACGCAGCTTTTTGTCGAGCGCACCGGCTTCGCGCTTCACCTGTCCGTTGAAGGTACGGTCGGGGAACGCGCGGACGCTGAACGAGATCGGGTCGCCCTGATCGACGTAACCGGTGTAGGCTTCCGGTACCGAAATCACCAGACGCAGCCGTCGTTGTTCGGTCAGGACAAACAGTGGAAATTCCGAGCCTTTGCCCGCCGGTCCGATGTAGGCACCCGTGCTGGCGTTACGGGCACTGATGATACCGTCGAACGGCGCGCGGATTTGCAGGTACTGCCGCAGGTCGGCGACTTCGCGGTAGGCTGATTTGGCCGCTGCCAGCTGGGCCAGATCGGCGTTTTGCCGGGCCATTGCCTGATCGATGTCGTTTTTCGATACGGCGCCGGGCAGGTTTTTGGCCGCTTCGGTCACCCGCGCGTAGTTGGCCCGGCTGGCGATAGACAGGGCTTCCTGCGCTTTCAGCTTCGACTCCGCCGATGCCAGTTGTGCGTTGAGTTCGGGGGCTTCGGCCTGTGCCAGTAACTGCCCCTGCCGAACCTCCGTGCCGACGTCGGCGTTCAGCGTTTTGATATAGCCGGTTACGCGGGCGTAGATGTCGACGTCGCGGTAAGCGATCAACTCACCCGGCAGGTGCAGGGCCGACGCCAGTTTGCCGCGTTGCAGCGCGAAGGTTTCTACTGTGGCCGGGCCTTCGGCCGCTTTGGCCTCGTCGGCTTTCTTTTCTCTATCTTCCTTTCCTGCGGACGATTGGCAGCCGGATAACGAACTGAGTAGGATAAAACTGCCTGCTGCCAGCAGACTAGACCATGTCTTTTTGGGTAGCCGATTCATACGTTGCGGGAATGTAAAACTTACTGTTTTTGTCTTCGGGATCGAGTGATACGGAGTCGGTGGTTGTTTTTTCCTGCACCCAGGCAAACGCCAGCGGCAGGATAAACAAGGCGGCAAAGGTAGACGCGATCAGGCCACCAATGACGGCCCGGCCCAGCGGAGCCGACTGCGAACCGCCTTCGCCCAGCCCCGACGCCATCGGAATCATGCCGACAACCATCGCCACGCTGGTCATCAGGATCGGGCGGAGCCGCACCGATGCCGATTCGCGGGCCGCTTGCAGGGCATTACCGCTTTTCAGGCGAAGTTCTTCAGCGTTGGTCACCAGCAGGACGGCGTTGGAAATCGATACCCCGACCGACATAATCATGCCCATGTACGATTGCAGGTTCAGCGTCGACCCCGTCAGCATCAGCAGGCTCAGCGATCCGACGAGCACGGCCGGAACTGTACACAGCACAACGAGCGATACTTTGAACGACTGGAAGTTGGCCGCCAGCATCAGAAAAATAACGACGATGGCAACGATCAGGCCCGTTTGCAGGCTGTTGAGCGTATCGATCAGTACTTCGCTCAGCCCCTGTAGCTTCACCGTCAGGCCGCGCGGCAGTTCGCCCAGCGAGTTGATGGCGTTCTGAACGTCGTGCGCGGCCGTGCCCAGGTCAATGTCGTTGAGGTTGGCCGTAACCGACATCATCGGTACCGCGCCCAGGTTGTCGTTTTCGCCGTAGGTTGTGCCCTTCTGAATCGTGGCTACGTCGCCCAGCACGGGCCGGTTGCTGTTGGGTGTCACCGGAATTTCGCCCAGGTCACTGACACTGCTCATCCGGTTTTCCGGCACCTGCACCTGCACGCTGTAACTCTGCCCTGACTTGGGATCGATCCAGACGCTTTTTTCGGTGTAACGCGACGATGACGTCGACGCAATCAGCGAGCGCGAGATGGATGATACGTCGGTGCCCAGCTGTGCGGCCCGCGTCCGGTCGATGTTGACGTCGATAGTCGGGTATTTGGTCGATTGGCCGAGCTGCACATCGCGCAGGTACGGAATCTGCTGGAGTTTGGCGATGACCTTGTTGGCGTATTCTTCGTTCTGCTTTTTGTTCTTACCCACCAGCCGCACCTCAATCGGCGTAGGCGACCCCTGACTCAGAATCTTGTCGGTCAGTTCAATCGGCTCGAAGGACATCTTAACGTCGGGTAACGCCTTCGCCATCTTTGCCCGAAACTCGTCTTTCAGCTCATCCAGATCAACATCGTAGTCTTCCTTCAGGCTGACCTGCAAAACGCCTTCCTGCGGCCCGGCCATAAACAGGTAGATCGGGCTGGTCGAAAACTGCGCGCCGTGCATACCGACCATCGCCGATGTGATATCGATGTTTTCTTTGCCGACAATGCCGTTCAGCACGTCGAGCGCTTTTAACATTGTCGTTTCGGTTTTTTCCAGTCGGGTTCCGTCGGCCGAGCGTAACCGAACCTGAAACTGCCCGGCATTACCCTTCGGCAGCACGTCGCGCCCGATCAGCGAAACCAGCAGACCCGCCAGTGCCAGCGCACCCACCACGTACACCAGTACAATGGGTCGGCGGTAGGGAAGCGAGCGGTTGATCGATCGGACGAACCGCGCCCTGACACGCTCAAACAAACCGATTTTACCGTCGCCATCGAAGTCTTTTTTGTGGGCCAGCTGTTGTTTCTGGGCCAGAATATCGTCGTCTGTGTTGCGCCCCGTCATGGTCTTGACAGTGCCGTTCTGGACGGAACCGTTCTGACCGTTAATGTGGCCATTGCCATTGATTGGTTTCCCGTTCAGGGTCGATACCGGCGCGTGATTAGTCGACGCGTGATCGTGCCCCTTCATCATCCAGTTGGCCAGCACCGGCACCAGCGTCTGCGCCATCACGTACGACGTAATCATCGAGAAGCCAATGGCCAGCGCCAGCGGCAGAAACAGCGCACCCGGAATGCCCGACATGGTAAAGGCGGGGGCAAACACGGCCAGAATACACAGCAGAATCAGCAGCTTCGAGAACGCGATTTCCTTACAGGCGTCCCAGATGGCGAGGGCTTTGGGCTTGCCCATGTCGAGGTGCTGGTGGATATTCTCAATCGTAACCGTCGATTCGTCGACCAGAATACCGATCGCCAGCGAGAGGCCCGACAGGGTCATGATGTTGATCGTCTGCCCGAACAGCGACAGAAACAGCACCCCCGAAATGATACAGGTCGGGATGGTGATAATCACGATCAGCGCACCCCGTACGTCGCCCAGAAACAGCAGTACCATCAGCCCCGTCAGCACAGCGCCGATGGCTCCTTCGGTCAGCAGACTTTCTACGGAGTTGATGACGTACACCGACTGGTCGAAGGTATACGTCAGTTTGACGTCTTCCGGCAGCAGGGCCTGAAAGCGGGGGAGGGCGGCCTTGAGATTCTGCACCACCTCCCAGGTCGATGCGTCGGCCGATTTGGTGATGGGCAGGTAGACCGAGCGTTTTCCGTTGACGAGTACGTACCCCTGCGTAATGTCGGCCCCATCTTCAATCGTCGCGACGTCTTTCAACGCTAGATTCTGCACCCCGCCGGTGAAAAGCGGGATGTTGCCAAAATCCTCGATATTCCTGACCGTCGTATTGGCGGGCGTGAAGTAGTTGAAATCGCCCACGCGCACGTTGCCGGCGGGTGTCGCCTGGTTGTTGATCCGCAAGGCCGCTACCAGCTGATCGGGCGACAGATTGTGTGCCCGCATCAGTTCCGGGTCGGCCCGAATCACAACCGTCCGGGAGTTACCGCCGAAGGGGGCCGGCGCCACCAGCCCCGGAATGGAGCTAAACCCCGCCCTGACGTAGACGTTGGCCAGATCCTGCAATTCGTTGTTGGTACGCTTCGGGCTACTCAATACCAACTGCCCAACGGGTAGTGTGGAGGCATCGAAGCGCAAAATGAAAGGCGGTTGCGAACCGGGCGGAAAAATAGCCTGCGCCCTGATGGAGTACGACGACACCTCGGCAGCTGCCTGCGCCATATTCGTGCCTTCGTAGAACGTGAGCTTGATGAGGGTCAGCCCCTGAATATTCTTGGTTTCGATACTCTTCACCCCCGACACATACAGCAGCAGGTTGATGTACTGTTTGCCGAAAAACGACTCCATCTGGTTCGGCGTGTACCCACCAAATGGCTGGGAAATGTAGATGACCGGCAGATTCAGGTTGGGGAAAATGTCGATCTTGATGTTCCTGACGGCGTTGATACCGAAGAAAAACAAACTCGCTACCAGAACCAGAATTGTGATTGGCTTCCGTAGAGCCGAACGGATTAAATTCATAACGCAGTTAAGCGAATTACAGGCACCTTCGAATCAACTGACCCGAACGGCTAATGGAAATCAGGCAAAACCCAACTTTTTAGTCAATACGTCATACACGAAGCATGTCGCTCCCAAAATTTACAAATTTTAGACGTAAAGCGAGTTGACCTGCGCCACTAATCGGGCAGAATGACGGTCTGAATGACCGGTATACGTAGCTGAAACAGGGAGAGCTTGTCTGTACTCACTTTACCAGTCGGTACTCGTAATAAGCGTTTGCTGGGTCGAGTGTAAGCCGCCCATTTTGAAAAAAAGTGACTGCCAATAACCCCGTCGATTCGTACGCATTCGCCAACACCCAACCGAATATCCATGCCGGGGTTAGCGTAATCAGTTCGTCGGAACCAGTGTCAAGAAACAACGTGAGGTAGTAGGCCGAACCATTCTGTACGACGACCATCGGACGACTGCCATCGAGCTGGTTCCTAACCGTGGAACGGGGGCGGGCAGTTAGCTGGCTCAACGTAAGCGTCCGGGCTGTGTAGTCGATAGCCGATTTATAGACTCATCGACGGCCAAGATAAGAGGAAAGTGCTACAGCCGATCCAGCCGCCCGCCGTCGACGCGAATTTCGGCGCCCTGTACGAATGCCGCGTCGTCGGAGGCCAGATAAGCGATCGTAGCGGCTACGTCTTCTGGTCGACCTACATCGGCCTTGTCGATTTTCTCAACGCCCCGCTTCACGTTCGGATTATCCCAGAGCATAGGTGTGTCGATAGCGCCGGGCAGTACGGCGTTGATGCGGATACCTCTCGCCTTGCCTTCCAGTGCCGAGGAACGGGTCAGCGACAGTACGGCGGCTTTTGCCGCTGCATACGGGGCTACCAGTGGTTCGGTTTCAATGGCGTGGATGCTCGATACGTTGACGATGCAGCCGCCGGGCTTCATGGTCAGAAAGGCGTGTTTGGTGAAATAGAACGCGCCCATCAGGTCGACGTTCAGAATCCGCATCCAGTCGTCGCCGGTCAGTTCGTCAAGCGCCTTGAACTGCATCAGCCCCGCGTTGTTGACGATGACGTCGAGCCGACCGAATTTATCAAACGCCCCCTTTACCGTTGCCTCAACCTGCTGCTCGTTCGACACGTCGCAGATGCTGGGCCACACATCGGGTGCTCCCGCTTTTTTGATGTCGGGTACCGCCTTCTTCAGCGCGTCGCCATCCAGGTCAGCCAGCACGATGCGGGCCCCTTCCGACGCAAATCGCCGGGCAATTGCCATACCAATACCCCCGGCCGCACCGGTAACGATAATGACTTTGTCTGTAAATCTCATGGGCTTATACTAACCAGCGTTGATAAGGATCTATTTGGCGAAAACCCCACGGGTGGCAATTCGCTTATTATAATCGAAGTAAAATTGCCGAGGGGTAACTCGTGCCGCCCAGCCGCCTACCGTCGACGCTTCGTATCGCCCATGAAACAGACTACCTACCAGAATCCGCTTTTGCCTACTGACTTCCCCGACCCGTCGGTCATCGCTGCGCAGACGGGCGGATACTACGCCTACGCTACCCACGACCGGTTTTCACCCACGATGTGCAGTATCCAGCTCAGTCATTCAACGGATCTGGTCAACTGGTCGGAGCCGGTCGGTGCGCTGGCTGAACCGCCTGTCTGGGGTAAAAACTGTCAGGAATTCTGGTGTCCGCAGGTCGTGTTCGTGGAGGGTGAGTACCGGCTCTACTACGCGGCAAAGCCTGACAACGGTGCTGATATGCAGCTGGCACTTGCTACATCGAAAACACCCGATAACTTCATCGACGTTGGTAAGCCGCTGACAACGCAGTCGGGTGGGGGATACACGATGATCGACCCCCATTTTTTCGCCGATCCACAAACGGGGCGACACTACCTGTACTATGGTTCGGCCCACGAGCCAATCCGGGCGTATGAGCTGGCAAACGACGGGTTCACGTTCATCAGCGACCCCATAGACGTGCTGCCCGCGCGACCCGGTGTTAAATTCGAAACGTTGCGGGAAGGGGCGTTCGTCGTGTACAAGCCAGAAACGAAGCGGTATTTTATCTGGGTGTCGGGCGACAACACCTGGGCAAGCGGTGGGTACGCCGTCAGCGTGTACTGGTCTGACAACCCACTGACGAACTTTCAGCCTATTCCTGACCAGCATGTCATTTTGCAGCCGGGCGCGGCCTGGGACTCACCCGGTCAGAACTGCCTGGTTACCGATGCCGAGGGGCAGGACTGGATTATCTATCACGCCGTCGACGCGAACGACCGGTTTATTCCTAGTACGGATCGGTTTCTCCGCAAGATGTGCATGGACCGGGTGCAGTACACCGCTGATGGCTGGCCATTTATCGCCGGTAATCAGCCATCAGACCATCCCCGGCCCGGGCCGATTGTAGTGGCGTAACGTTCTATCTGAGATAGATGACTGGATCAAAAACAAGCAACTCTCCGTCGTCGGCTACCAGAACATTCCTGTGGTGAAGATCGCCGACGATAATACCAAAGTTGTCATTCCTGTAATCGTTACCGTGTAGCGCAACGAAGTCGAAAGGTGCCATGTAGGCAGCTACTTCTTCTGGCGTTGCTCCCCGAATACCTCGCAACGCTTTCTGACTGACAACGGACATCAATATGCCATCGACATCCATTAGTCCTAAAAACATATAGGCTGTTTCCGGAAAAAGCCAGTTGTGTAGCAGTAGATTATGCAGATAACTTAGCCAGGTCCCGTGGTAGTTGAGGTTATTACGTTTGTAGTACGTACCTAACTGCACATACACCTGATGCTCAGCACCACCTTCGCCACCCTGAGCCTGCCAGGCGTCGGTAAACGGTTCATCCGGAATAAGTAACTGACGCGACGTTGCCCATCGTCTGAGTAACTTTTCCTCTCCAATTTTCAACGCACGATCTAGTGCTATTTTTTCACTTTTATTGGCTGGGGCTGGTCCCTGAGCCGCTTTGCTTGCTCGATGCACTCCTGCAATGACATCAAGGGCTGCTCGGAGACTTTCTTGACCATTCGCTCGCTCTGCTGCCGGTGGTACTCGTTGAGGTACGTAGCGTTCTCGTTCATTCGATGGAGACTCGTTTTCACTACTAACGTCCATGTCTGGGCACAAGTTCTTACGCCAGATAGCTACCGATGCTGACGACGTCGGCGAAAACACCGGAGGCCGTTACTTCAGCACCCGCGCCGGGGCCTTTCACCACGAGGGGGCGATCTTTGTAGCGTTCCGTCGTGAACGAAACAATGTTATCGGCACCGGTCAACTGGTAGAACGGATGTTCCGGACCGACAGACCGTAGCTCAATTACCGCTTTGTCGTTCTCAAAACTGGCTACGAACCGCAGTTTTTCACCCTTCGCGTCGGCTGATGCCAGCAGGTTCTCGAAGTAGTCGTTGTTGCGCTCTAGCTCGTCGAAGAAAGCGGGTACCGTAGGCGCGTCGAGGCACGATTGGGGAAGTAGGTTGTTGATCGTAACATCCTGCGGTTCGAGCGGAAAGCCAGCTTCACGGGCCAGAATCAGGATTTTGCGGGCCACATCCTGACCGCTCAGATCGTCGCGCGGGTCGGGTTCGGTGTAGCCTTTGGTCTTGGCTTCGCGTACGACATCGGCGAATGACGTACCCGCGCTGAATGTGTTGAAAATGAATGACAGCGTGCCCGACAGGATGGCTTCGATCTTCAGAAACTGATCGCCCGCTGTCATCAGGCCCTGCACCGTGTTGATGATCGGCAACCCCGCGCCAACATTGGTTTCGTACAGAAACTTGACACCCCGGTTTAGGGCTGTGCGCTGTAACCGCCGGTACTCGGCATACGAACCCGAGTTGGCCACCTTATTCGGCGTTACAACCGAGATGTTGGCATCAAGCAGCGACTCATAAAACTGCACCACGTCTTTGTCTGACGTGCAGTCGATGAATACCGAGTTGGGCAGGTTATAGTCTTTGATTTTCTCGACAAAGGCGGGCAGCGACGTCGTGACACCTTCAGCAAGCTGGCGTTCTGACCAATCGTCGAGGTCGATGCCTTTGGGGTCGAGGAGCATTTTACGGGTATTGGTCATGCCCACCACGCACACTTTCAGCAGCTTCTCCGATTTCAGGTAATCGGCCTGCTTGGCGATCTGCTGCAATAGCGTCTTGCCGATCAGCCCCGTCCCGACCAGATACAGGTTCAGCACCCGCGCTTCCGACTGGAAGAAAATGTTGTGCAGCGCGTTGAGGGCTTTCGACAGGTTGTTTTTGTTGATGACCACCGAGATGTTGATCTCCGACGATCCCTGCGCGACGGCCACGATGTTGACCCCGTTTTTACCCAGCACCGAAAACAGCTTACCCGCAATACCCGACGATTTGCGCATACCTTCGCCCACCGTCGCGATCACCGACAGGTCGCGCTCGATGGCGATGTTATCGATGTGGCCGTGGGCGATTTCGGTGGCAAATTCCGAGTCGAGAATGGCTTTGACGTTCTCGGCCCCGCGCGGGTCGAGCGCAAAACAGATCGAGTGTTCCGACGATGCCTGCGAAATCAGGATTACGCTGATTTTGTGAGCGGCCAGTACGCCAAATAGCTTGGCCGACACCCCCGCAACACCAATCATCCCCGAACCCTGCACGTTGACCAGGGCGATGTCGTCGATGCTTGAAATACCCGTGATAGTGTACTGCCGCCGTTCGGCCGTCCGGCTAACGAGCGTACCCTCGTGGGTGGGATTGAACGTGTTCAGCACCCGCACCGGGATGTTGCGCGCGAAAGCCGGTTGCAAACTGGGCGGGTAAATTACTTTGGCACCGAAGTGGCTGAGTTCCATCGCTTCGGCGTACGTAATGGTCGGGATGTTGAAGGCGTTGGTCACCTTGCGCGGATCGGCCGTCATCATCCCGTCGACGTCGGTCCAGATGTCGATGACTTCGGCGTTAAGGGCCGCGCCCAGTATACTCGCCGTATAGTCTGACCCGCCCCGACCCAGTGTGGTCGTCTCGTTTTTGTCGGTTGAACCGATAAAGCCAGTGACCAGTTGCAGGGCGTCAGTTTTGGCGTAATGATCCTGAATCAGCTGGTTCGTCAGTGGGTAGTTTACATCGGCCTGCCCAAACTGATCGTCGGTTTTAATCACCGTGCGAGCATCCAGAAACTGCGCCGAGATACCTCTGCTGCGGATACACTCGGTAATGACGGCGGTCGACAGGCGTTCGCCGAAACTGGTGATGAGGTCGAGCGTGCGGGGCGACAGTTCACGAATGAGCGAGACACCCCGTAGCAGATCTTCGAGTTCATTAATTACCCCACGCACCTGCGCGAACACTTTACTCTGCTCCTTAACCGGAATCAGGGCTTTAATGACGTTGAAATGGCGGTCCTCAATGCGCCGGACCAGTTCCATGTAGTCAGTGTCGCCGGTGGTGGCCATGCGTCCAATCTCGATAAGCTGGTTGGTTACCCCACCCATTGCCGAAAACACCACCGTAATCAGATCGCCCGGTTGCGACCCATCATCGCGCCGATAACTGTCGATAATCTGGATAACCTGCTTGATACTTTCTACGGACCCTACCGAAGTACCGCCAAACTTAAGAACCTGCATCAGGGAAATAAAAAGCGAAAGAGTGAACGAGCGAAAGAGTGACTGTTGCCGGTCACTTTTCACAAATTAATCAGGAAGACGTTGATGCGTGTAATCTGGAGGACAAAGATAAGGGTCTGTGCTGGTTTACCGTTTTTGGGGTTCAGTTTTCAATGACCCGTCGCTCGGTGGGTAACGGGCTGTTCTGGAGTAGACAGAAAAAATGGCCGGCGTGGGGCCGACCATTGCGAATTGCCGATCAGGAACCGTTCGTCGGTTAGTTCATCACTCCCCGTATTTCCGATTTGCTGACAATCAGGTACCCCGCGCCGATCGTCAGCGCGTCTTCCGCCAGGGCAACGTACGGATCCGGAATGTCCTGTTCGGTGGTCAGCCAATGGCGGAGGTAGTAGAATGCGTAGCTGCCAACAGCCGCACCCAATGCACCGGCAACGGCACCGTAGGGCAACTCTTTCCCTTCTGCCTGACTCAGTGCTCCACCCGACAAGGCCCCCGATCCGATACGGCCCAGAATGCCAGGAAACTCAATGCGCGACGGAGCCTGCGGCAGTTTATCGCCAATCAATTCACCGACAGCCGCTACTTTAAACAGGGTAGCCGTGGTTGACGAATGGAGAAAACCAAGTTTACTGTCACCCATCGGGTTGACCGTAGCCGACGAAATTTTATTGCTAACGAGCGCGGGGGCAGTCATGGCGCGCATCCCGGCGATGATGCCGATCTGAAACGCGTTGAAATAGGATTTGAGCATGAGTATTGACCAGTTGAGTATGTAACCCAAACGGCTCATCCCCGGCATTGTTCAACCAATGAATCAGGAATCAGAACATTGTGTTGGCGTTGGCCGATTCGCCGGGAACCCGTTGCAGAACATCCCAGTGTTCAACGATTTTTCCGGCCTCATCAAGGCGAAAAATATCCATGCCCGCCCATTCGTCAATGCCAGTACCGTCGGCGGTGGGCCAGAATTGCTGGCAATGCAGTACGACTAGATCGCCTTCCGCAACCACGCGCCGGACCACCACTCGTTTGCCCGGGTATTCGCGATTCATCCGCTCGAAATACGCAACGAACCCGTTTTTTCCGTCCGCTACGGCGGGGTTGTGCTGTATGTACGTATCTCCGGTGTACCTGCTGATGGCATCGGCAGGCTCATTTTCGTTGAACATCCGTTCGTAAAAAGCCAGAACGGTTCGTTTATTGAGGTCAGTTGCCGACATATTTTTTAAAATCAGGTTATTTTTTTAAGGGGGTAACAATCAACTAATTGCCATTTTCTTTAAGCTATTTTTAAGGCGTTGGCGGTCTGGCAGGATTGAATTTTGGTCAGGATAGAAAATTTTTTTTATCGGTTATAAATCCAAACTTAACTCTTGTTCGTACATATATTGTCAGTGTCAGTAAGGTGAATCATACTGTTTACCGACTCGCCCGAAACCAACGTCAAGGAGTAGGGCATCAACAGATCGATACGAAACTAAAATGCTGGTTTGCCAGATACAGTTTTGACGAGTGCCACGCACTGCAAACTGTGATCCAACCGGTAAAGATTATATAGGGAGACCGGATATCCGGTAGGTTGTAGAAAAGCATCGGAGTCTCTTCGATGCTTTTTTTGCGTACAAAAGGCGCTTAACGGCGCTTTTTTCGTTGCTTGCGCCCCCATTCGGCCGGTGGGGCCGTTATCTGCGTATGAAGGTTGTTCGTGTGTTGCTGTATGCCCTGCTGGGGGTAGTTGCTTTGGTGTTGGTGATCGCGGTCGTTGGCCTGGCCCCGGTCGACGATACGCC
Source organism: Spirosoma rhododendri (assembly GCF_012849055.1). Classification (NCBI taxonomy): domain Bacteria; kingdom Pseudomonadati; phylum Bacteroidota; class Cytophagia; order Cytophagales; family Cytophagaceae; genus Spirosoma; species Spirosoma rhododendri. The sequence goes on from NZ_CP051677.1 coordinate 2,442,976, forward strand.
CTACCAGCAGATGCCCTATTACCAACAAACCCGGGAGCGACTGACAGCGTTGCCGACACCCCCACCACCGACAGCGGCACTCCGGGCCGGCTGGGCCAAAGTCAATATCACCCCCAATTTCACAACCGCTACCGGCGGCTATGGTGCCCGGCAGGGAAAGCACTGGCGCGTCGTCAACGATTCCATTTACGTCCGGGCCGTGATGCTCGACAATGGCAGCAATCGCGTCGCTATCGTCGGGCTCGATCTGCTCATCACCCCGCCTACCGTTGTCGAAGCCCTGAAAAAGCGACTGCCCGAAGTCGGGATGCGTTGGGAGAATGTGTACATGGGGGCTATTCATTCGCACAACAGTATGGGCGGCTGGGCACCGGGGCTGGTCGGGCAACTGATCGCCGGGGGGTACGATGAACGCGTGGTGCCGCTGATTACAAACGGAATTTTATCGGCCATCAAAAAAGCGCAGGCAACGATGGCGCCCGCCGAACTGGGGTATGGACAAGCCAACGGCAGCGATCTGATTTACAACCGGATGGCTAGTTCTGGGCCAACCGGCCCGCTCGATGGAACTGTCCGGCTATTGAAACTGAAGAAGCAGACCGGTCAGACGGCGTTGCTTTGTACGTTCGCGGGGCACGCGACACTATACGACGACACCGCCAGCGATTACCTGAGCCGTGATTATCCCGGCGCGCTGGTTGATCGACTGGAGAAAAACGACGTTGATTTTGCCTTGTTTATGGCCGGGGCCGTGGGTAGTACGGGGCCGGAGGTCAAGGCTCCCAACGACGCTGCTGAAATCAAGGCATACTCCGGCGCGCTGGTCAGTCGAATTGAGCAGACCCTGCCCGCTATAAAAACACGTACCGACAGTACACTGGCTATGCTGTCGCTGCCGTTGGGTCTGCGCGAACCGAACCCGCGCGTACTGGGCAACTGGCGGGTACGTCCGTGGCTGTTTTACGCGATCTATGGCGACTATCCGTCGGATCTGAAAGCTCTGCACATCGGCAACACGGTTATGCTGGGAACGCCCTGCGATTTTTCCGGTGAACTGGCCGTCGGCCTGTTGCCGGTAGCCCGGCGTGACAGTGTCAACCTGATGATCACCAGTTTTGAGGGCGGCTACGTAGGGTATATTACACCCGACCGCTATTACGATCGGCAGCAATACGAAGTGCGGGAGATGAACTGGTTCGGCCCGTACAATGGCGCTTATTTCTCCGAAATGATGGCCCGGTTGCTCGACCGTATAGCCCGAAAATAAGCTTTTTTGCGTATTTTTACGTAGCTGTAATGGCTTAATTAACAAGCTGGTAAATCACTGAATGATTGCTTATTTAGACGGGCAACTGTCCTTTAAAGAACCCACCTATGCCATCATTGATGTGCATGGTGTAGGCTACGGGGTTCATATCTCGCTGCAAACGTATGCGACCCTGCCGGGCGGGGGCGACCGTATCAAATTGTTTATCCACCACCTGTTCCGGGAGGATGCGCAGTTGCTGTACGGTTTTGCCAATGCCGATGAAAAATCGCTGTTTCTCGATCTGATCGGAGTGTCGGGTGTTGGGCCAAATACGGCATTGGGCATGCTGTCGGCGATGCAACCGGCTGACCTGCGACTGGCTATTCTGGGTGAAAACGTCCGGGCGGTACAGGCGATCAAAGGCATTGGTGCCAAAACGGCGCAGCGCATCATTCTGGAACTGCGCGACAAGATGAAGAAGTCGGGCGTTGTTCCCGATGGGCCAAGCTACCGGCAGCAAACCAGCAACCCGGTTCGTGAAGAATCGCTGGCCGCACTTATGGCACTGGGTTTCCCCAAACCGACTGCCGAGAAGAGCGTAGACGACGCCCTCCGCACCGACCCGACGCTTTCCGTCGAAGACGTCATCCGGCAGGCATTGCGATAGCGGGTTTAATGTTCAAGGTCTAATGTTTAAAGTTTTACCGACAGGCAACTTTAAACATTAGACCTTGAACATTAAACCATTATTGCGCCAGATAACCGCCGTCGACCGGGTAGTAAGCACCGGTAACGAATGACGCTTTGGGCGACGATAGCCAGATAACCAGTTCGGCTACTTCTTCGGACTTGCCCAGCCGACCAATGGGATGGATGCTGGTCAGGGCGTTCATGGCTGCTTCGTCAAGACTTTTGGTCAGCAACGGCGTTTCGATATAACCCGGCCCGACCACGTTGACGCGGATACCACTGGCGGCATATTCCAGTGCAGCCGCTTTCGTCAGCCCCACAACGGCGTGTTTGGTAGCCACGTAAGCCGATGACATCGCCGTACCGACCTGCCCGAGTATCGACGCCATGTTGATAATGACGCCGGACCCCTGCTTTTCCATTTGCCGAAGCTGGTACTTCATCCCGTAGAAAACGCCGTTCAGGTTCACGTCGATCACGCTCTGCCAGCTTTCCAGACTATAATCGCCGACTTTGGCCTGTTCGCCACCGATACCCGCGTTGTTGCAGGCAATGTCGAGTTTGCCGTAGCGATTGACAGCCTCGTTGACCAGTCGTTCGGAATCGGCGGGGTCGCCAACATCGGCCAGAATAAACTGACTCTGCACATCCATGCCGCGAATTTGCTCGACAACGACCTGCCCCTTTTCGGCATCCAGATCGGATACGAGAACGTTGGCACCGTGCTGTGCGTATAGGAGAGCAACGGCCTTGCCAATACCCGACGAAGCTCCGGTAACGAGTGCGGTTTTACCCGCCAGTGAGTGTTCCATAACGAGAGAATGCTTTCTCGATAGAACGACCGTTGGGAGCAATAGTTTGGAAAGACGGTGAGCCAGACTAGCGTTTCCACTGGCTCACATCGAGCACATTGGGGCAGAAATCGTACTCGTCGGGCTGGTTGGAGCCGATAAGCAGCAACTGATTAGCCCCAAGCAGCCTGACCTGCTCCTGGTACCAGTCAGCGCCCTGCCGGTCGAGGTTGGCCGTTGGCTCGTCCAGAATCACGACGGGGACGTCGGAGAAGAAGGCCAGCCCCAGCTTAACGCGCTGCTTCATCCCAGACGAGAAATATTTGATTTCCTTATGCCGGGCGTTGGTCAGCCAGAGCCGATCGGCAATCTGGGAAGGGGTAAGGCCCGCTTTGAAGGGCTTGAATGTCTGGTGGAAAACGAGCAACTCGTCGAGCGTCAACTCTTCCACCAGTTCAAGATAAGGCGCGGCTATGCTGATCTGCCGAAACCAGTTGTCGGCCTCCAGCACACGGCCGTTCAGGGAATACGATAAGGTGCCCTCGGTGGTGGGCAGATTCCCGGCCAGCAACTGAAGCAGCGTCGATTTGCCGCTGCCATTGGGGCCGACAAACGTGTAACTCGTTCCAGCTGTAAGCGTCAGGTCGACGCGCCGGACGATCCACTCCCGGCGGTATTTTTTCCCTAGCTGTTCAGCCTTGATCTGCATATGCTGCGGTGGTCGGTATTCGGTTTACGGTTTACAGTGCGTTGGTAGCCTAATGCGATAGCCACTGTAAACCGTAAACCGAATACCGTAAACGGCCCTTAGTCTCTGTCTATACCACCCGACGCCGGGCCCTTCATGATGCCGCGTTCGGAGCTGCGGATGAAGTTAACGATCTCATCGCGCTCGTCGGAGGGGGGCAGTTCGAGTTCAATCTGGGTCAGCGCATCTGCGTTGTTGAGACCGCGCAGATAGATGTACCGGTAGATTTCCTGAACCTGATTGATCTTGTCGTTATCGAATCCGCGTCGGCGCAGACCGACGGAGTTGATACCCGTGTAGGAGAGGGGCTCGCGGGCCGCTTTGGTAAATGGTGGCACGTCTTTCCGCACCAGCGATCCGCCCGAAACGATAGCGTGCGCACCAATTTTCACCCACTGATGCACTGAACTCGACCCGCCGATGATTGCCCAGTCGCCCATGTGTACGTGACCTGCCATCTGCACGTTGTTGATAACCAGACAGTTGTTGCCAATCCGGCAGTCGTGGGCTATGTGCGCATAGGCCATGATGAGACAGTTGGTGCCAATCTCCGTTTTCCAGTGCTCTTCGGTACCCCGGCTGATTGTCGCGTACTCCCGTATCGTGGTGTTGTCGCCGATGAATGTCAGCGTATACTCGTTTTTGAACTTCAGATCCTGCGGAGTCGATGAAATCACCGCACCTGGGTAAATCTTGCAGTTGCGGCCAATCCGGGCCCCCTCGTTGATGACCGCGTGCGACCCGATCCAGGTGCCCTCGGCGATATCAACGTCTTTATGAATAATGGCAAACGGTTCGATCACCACGTTCTGCGCGATTCGGGCTTCCGGGTGAATGTATGCTAATGGTTGAATCATTGTTGTCCATCAACGAGTTCAACGTTTACTGTTTAACGTTCGGAGTTGGCGGGTTTCGCTCGGAACAGTAAACGGTAAACATTGAACGTTAAACTATTTTTTCTTAACCAGACTGGCAATCATGTCGGCTTCGCAAACCAGCTGATTAGCTACGTAGCCGCGTCCCTGCATCTTCACGATTCCCCGCTTCATCGGACTGGTAAATTCACACCGGAAAATCACGGTGTCGCCCGGTAAAACGTTGCGCCGGAACCGGCAGTTTTCAATACCAACCAGGAATGGCCAGTAATTCTCCGGATCGGGTACGGTGCTAAGCACCAGAATACCACCCGTTTGTGCCATAGCTTCCAGCTGCATCACGCCGGGCATCACCGGGTTGCCCGGAAAGTGGCCCGGAAAGAACGGCTCATTCATCGTCACGTTCTTGATGCCAACCACACTGTTTTCGTCCAGCGCGATGATCTTGTCGATCATCTGGAACGGGTACCGGTGGGGCAGCATTTGCGAGATCCGGTTGATATCGAGAACGGCAGGCTGGGTCGGATCGTATTGCGGAACCTGGTTAGCCGCGTTTTTCTGAATCAGCTTCTTTATTTTCTTGGCGAGGGCAACGTTGGCTGCGTGGCCGGGTCGGGCCGCCAGAATCTGCGCTTTGATGGGCCGACCGATCAGGGCCAGATCACCAACTACGTCGAGCAACTTATGGCGGGCCATCTCGTTGGGGTAGTGCAGGTCCAGGTTGTTCAGAATACCGTCGTTTTTGTTGACGCTGACCTTCGGCTTGTTCAAAAGCTCCGCCAGGTAGTCGAGTTCGCCGTCGTTGACTTCCCGGTCGACGATGACGATGGCATTGGTCAGGTCGCCCCTTTAATCAGGTTCTGTTTGTAGAGAGCCTCCAGTTCGTGCAGAAACACGAACGTCCGGCAGCTGGCGATCTGCTCCGGAAACTGGCTGATGTCGTTCAGATACGCATGCTGGCTTGGAATGACCCGCGAGTTGTAATCAACCATCACCGTCAGGCGGTAATCGTTGAGGGGCAGCGCAGCCATTTCAATATCCTTGTCGGGATTCCGGTAATGAACGTATTCATTGACCTCGAAGTAGTTCCGCTGGGCGTTCTGTTCTTCGATACCCGCGTCGCGCAGGGCGTCGATAAACTGGATCGAAGAGCCGTCCATGATGGGCGGTTCGGGGCCGTCGAGCTGAATCAGTACGTTGTCGAGTTGCAGGCCGACCAGTGCCGCCAGCGTATGCTCGACCGTATGGACCCGCGCCCCGCTCTGCTCGATGGTCGTACCACGCGATAGATCGACCACGTTGTCCACGTCGGCATCGACGATGGGTTGTCCCGGCAGATCGACCCGCTGAAACTTATAGCCGTGGTTGGTCGGCGCGGGCAGAAACGTCATCGTTGCCGTCACACCCGTATGCAGGCCCACGCCCGATACCGAAACGGCCTTCCGAATAGTCTGTTGTTTTGTATTCATTCGTGTCCAGTGGGGGAGCCGGGTTCAAGGTTTTTGGTTCAATGTTTAAGGTTCTGCACCAGGTCAGTGTAGAACAACTTTAAACGTTAGACATTAAACCTTAAACTTGGCCTCACCACTACTTATTCGTTTTCTTTTCCAAATCCGTGAGTCGCCGGTCAAGGTCCGGGAGTTTCCGGAACACGGCCAGCGAACGCATACTTTCTTTCAGGCCAAAGGCGGGCGAACTGTTGATTGCGGTGTTGACTTCGGTTACGTTCTTGCCCACGCCCGATTGTGCGCCGACTTTCGTACCGTCGGCGATGTTCAGGTGACCGGCAAAACCGACCTGCCCGCCGATGACGCAGTTGGCCCCAATTTTCGTCGAACCCGAAATGCCCGACTGTGCCGCAATAACCGTGTTCTGGCCAATTTCGACGTTGTGACCGATCTGAATCAGGTTATCGAGTTTGGCTCCTTTCCGGATGATGGTTGAGCCCATTGTTGCACAGTCGATCGTTGTGCCTGATCCTACGTTTACGTAATCTTCCAGAATTACGTTGCCCAGTTGAGGAATCGTTTTGTATGTTCCGTCGGGCTGGGGGGCAAATCCGAAGCCTTCACCGCCGACAACCGCATTGCCGTGAACAACGCAGTACCGCCCAACGACGCTGTTGTTGAGAATGCGCGCGCCGGGGTGGATGATTGTGTTATCACCGATGCTGACGTTATCGCCGACGTAGGCGTGGGGGTAGATCTTGACGTTCTGACCCAGGCGGCAGTTCCGGCCGATGTAGGAAAAAGCACCCCGATAAATCCCGTCGCCGGTTTCGGTACCTGCCCCAACAAACGACGGTTCTTCGACGCCGACCCGCGCAAAGTTGATTTGCTGGTAATATTGCTCCAGCAGTTGGGTGAAGGCTGAGTACGAATTGTCGACGTAAATCAGACTGGCCGTAACGGGCTTCTGGGGCCGAAAATCCCGATTGACGATAACTGCTGACGCGCCCGTTGTGTACAGGTGCGGCTCATATTTCAGGTTGGCGAGAAACGAAATGTCGCCCGCGGCCCCTTCTTCTATTTTTGCAATATTTCGGATAGCAAGCGTTTCGTCGCCTTCAACCTCGCCACCCAGCAGTGTAGCAATCTGCCTGACAGTAAACTCCATAGTGATTTAATGGCCTTCGCCAGCGCCCGGACCAGCCGGAATTTCGGCCGCTAAGGTAGGTAACAAATTGCACTTTGTTGGGGTAGACGACTGATTATGCCGTGTATCCGTTTGTCGGGGTAGTATCACCTTCCGGTCAGACACTCCCGACCGGCTCCCGCACTACCAGATCCCGTGCCCAGCAAACGTAATATCGACGCACAATGTTGGTCAGCACCTGAATATTGGACAGGTCCGACGCATCGGCAATGTCGATTACTTTTCCCGATCGTAGTTTGATATTGATTCGCTCCTGCGAGGGCAGGTAAGCTGCATTGGTAGCCTGCCCTTCGATCAGGAAGTACGATAGTGCGTCGTCCGATAGCCCTTTCCGGCGCAGCTGGGCTTCCAGTTCGGTCAGTAGTTCGCCGGAGAACGGTTCGGTGGAGAGCATGATTTTGAACAGCCGCCGGTCGAGCAGCATCTGACTGATCGTGGCCAGTACAAAATCGTCGTGCTGCGCCCACTGCTTCACGCACGACCACACATCGTAGTCATCGAGCTGGGTGAAGGCGTGCAGGTAACGGGGTTCCCGGCTGAACTGCTCAAGCGATACACTTTCGGCCAGAAACAGGCGGAAGGCGGGCGGGGCAAATACGTCAGCGCCCTGCCGGATCAGAAAGCGGGCCCGGCGCAGAATCTGCACCAGCATCGATTCGCAGCAGATCGACGTTTTGTGCAAATACACTTGCCAGTACATCAGTCGCCGGGCGTTCAGGAAGTTCTCGACGCTCAGAATGCCCTTGGCTTCCACGACCAGTTCATCGTCGACCAGATCGAGCATTTTGATGATGCGCTCGGCCCCGATAGCGCCTTCGGCCACACCGGTATAGTAGCCATCGCGGTTGAGGTAATCCATCCGGTCCATATCCAGCTGACTCGACACGAGTTGATGAAAAAACGGACGCGGGTAGGTGCCCTCAAACATCTGAATCGCCAGCGATAGCCGCCCATTGAACTGCCGGTTCAGGTCCTGCATCAGCAGCAGCGAGACAATTTCGTGGTTTACGTGATCGAGCAGCGATGATTCAAGCACGTGCGAAAAAGGGCCGTGTCCCACGTCGTGCAGCAGAATAGCGATCTGCGCAGCTTCGCATTCGTCGTCGCTGATGCGGTGGCCCTTGCTTTGCAGCGTCTGCATTGCCTGCCCCATCAGGTGCATGGCCCCAGCGCGTGGTGAAAGCGGGTATGCAGCGCACCGGGGTAGATATAATCGGCCAGACCCATCTGCCGGATACGCCGAAGCCGCTGGAAATACGGGTGTTCGACCAAGTCAAACAGTAGCTCGGTCGGTATCGTGATGAAGCCGTAAACCGGATCGTTAAGAATCTTCTTTTTGTTCGCTACTGCCATATCGCAAAGATACCGCCCTGATGCCGACCGGATAGGAGTGGTTGCTTAAATTTTGTGCTAAACTGGCTTCGGCTACGAAAAAAGCGTAAATTTGCCCTGTCGAATCTGAGCAATCAGGCGACAACGGGCTTGTAACTCAGTTGGTTAGAGTGCCTGACTCATAATCAGTAAGTCCCAGGTTCGAGCCCTGGCTGGCCCACTTGCAAAAAGCACCCGCGTGTAAACGCGGGTGCTTTTTTTATGGTCTATGCGTATCTATAGGCAGCTTGACGAGCAGATTTTGATCCAGGCTGAAATAAACTAGCCGAAGTTTACAGAGTATACGGGCTACATCTATTGAGTACTTAGAATGGTTTGAAGCGAACTTATCCAGCAATGCACATCCGCTGGTACAGCATATTGTTATATTACTATATTACCCTATTGTTACTTAAAAAGTAGATATAATAAAATAAAGTGTTCATAAGAAGTTTTTATATCGTATTCATATACAAATAGTAGCATTTCGTAATCTTTTGTCGCAATTAGCGTAAATACAATGCAGTTTTGCTTCTAGTTGTTCTAAATGAGAATACGGTAACTAAGACATTCCGCATAGAAGGTATCATGTGAAAATTGATATATGATCATCTAAATGTTTAGCTTATCAGTTACATGCCAGTACTATTGTTTAACGCTGTGCACGACGCGTATGAACGATCTACGCTACCGGTTGTACCATGGTAGTTCACTACACAAAACACCGCTCTTTTTTTCAACCTCAACTCAATCTGTATATGGTCAACTCTACCCCTTTTCTCGTTGATTATGTTACCAACGGAATTTCAAGACGAAGACGACCTCTATGGTTTAACCTGTTTCTGCTTTTTGTAGTTGCACTGTCTTTCAACACAGCACATGCGCAACAGTATACTGCAAATTTCTCTACACAGCCTACCATCGACAAGTATGGTTTTCCGGCTAACTGGCCTTGGAACCCAACAGTCACTGTCACGTTGGGTGGAGTAGACTATTTAATTACTGACGCTATTAACGACAGTTTTGTCTGGACCGGGTCGGCTATTCGTTTACAACCGGCAAGCACCGTGAGTCTTCATATTAAACGAAAAGACGGGGGGGCGTTCAAGTTCTACGGCGTCAAACTTCAATACACTAATTACAGGATCGCCGGTTTCTACGAGTATCCTTTTCTAAGGGCACAATATGCAACAACGGGAGCTGCACAGGCCGATGAATTATATGATGCCGATCAGACAGTAACGCTTTCGAAGGCAAACGGGGTCGCTGTGACCGGGCAAGGAGTAACGTTGACATTCAGCGGTTTAAATACATTGTACCTGGATGATTTGATTGTTGGACCGGCCTCGGCAGCAGTTGCTCCGACTGTGACAACTGCTTCTGCTAACGTCAACAGTGTAACTAGTGCTACACTGGGTGGCAACGTTACAGCAGATGGTGGAGCGACTGTAACGGAACGGGGTATCGTTTATGTAGCAGGTAGCGGAACGCCAACAACGAGTAATACCAAGGTAGTTATTGGTAACGGGCCAGGTTCTTTCTCCCAGCAGGTGACAAATTTGACATTGGGTACGACCTACACGGCGAGAGCTTATGCCATCAATTCGATCGGAACCAGTTACGGTAACAATGTGACTTTCACGACCAACACGACGGTCACATCCATCATTCCCAATGGCACTAGTCCCGCCAATGCAGGTAGCGTGCAGTTTACCGTTACGTTTGCTAGTAGCGTCGCGGGAATTACGACGAGTAATTTCGCTACGTCACCAAGTAGCGGCATTACTGGCAGCGGCATCGCGAGCGTCAGTGGCTCGGGTACGACGTACACCGTAACGGTGAATACGGGCAGTGGTAATGGTACACTCGGCCTGACGCTGGCCAACGATACCGGCATCACGCCCAGCATTTCCAACGAGCCCTTCACCGGTACTTCGGTCTATACGATCGATAAGACGGCTCCGGCCGCGCCAGTAGTCACCATCCCGTCCAACGGCAGCTTCGTATCTACGACAACGCCTACCTACGTCGGTGTAGCCGAAGCCAGCTCGACGGTGACCGTGATAATTGACGGTTCCAGCATTGGTACCACTACGGCCAACGGGTCGGGTAACTGGTCTTTAACCCCGCCTACGGCTCTAGCTCAGGGTAGTCATACGGTGCGCTCCACGGCTGCTGACGCGGTAGGTAACGTCAGTTCCAGCAGCAATACAAACAACTTTACGGTGGACTCGGTGCGGCCCGGCGTGAGTATCAGCTCGTCGGCGGGTGGTAACAACAGCATCACCCGCACTTCACCTATTCCGTTCACGGTTACGTTCTCGGAGAACGTGACGGGCTTCGTGCAAGGCGGCCTGTCAGTAACGGGTGGCACCGTTTCGGGCTTCTCGGGCTCGGGCACTACCTACACCTTCAATGTGATGCCCACCAGCAGCGGCACCACCGTGGTAGTAAACGTGGCGTCTAACACGGCCCAGGACCCGGCCGGCAACGGCAACACGGCGGCTCCGCAGTTCAGCATCACTGCGGCCCCCACCATTGTCGTCTCGCCGGCTACGCTGCCGGACGGCACAGTGGGCGTGGCTTACGCCCAGGCCCTGACGGCCTCGGGCGGTACGGCACCTTACCCGTATGCCATCACGGCCGGCGCGCTACCGGCGGGTCTGACACTCTCGTCGGCCGGCATAATTTCGGGCACGCCCACGGCTGGCGGTTCGTTCACATTCCAGGTAACGGCCACCGACGCATCGGAAGCACCGGGCCCCTACACTGGCGTGCGGAGCTACATGGTCACTATTGCGGCTCCTACTATCACGTTGTCGCCGACTACGCTGCCGGCCGGTACGCAAGGCACGGCTTATAGCCAGGCCATTGCAGCTTCGGGCGGCACTAGCCCTTACACGTATGCCATCACGGCGGGCGCGCTGCCGGCGGGGCTGACGCTGGCCAGCAACGGTACGCTTTCGGGCACGCCCACGGCTGGTGGTTCGTTCGTCTTCACCGTGACGGCTACCGACGCATCGGCAGCTCCGGGGCCCTACAGCGGTGCGTGGAACTACACGCTTACCATCAACGCACCTACAATCACGCTGTCGCCGACTACGCTGCCCGCTGGCACGGTGGGCGCGGCCTACAGTCAGGCTATCACGGCCTCGGGCGGCACTAGCCCTTATACGTATGCCATCACGGCGGGCGCGCTGCCAGCGGGCCTGACGCTGGCCAGTAACGGTACGCTTTCGGGCACGCCCTCGGGGGGTACGTCTACCTTCACCGTGACGGCCAGAGACGCGTCGACGGGCTCGGGTCCGTACACCGGTGCGCGGGGCTACACGGTCACTATTGCGGCACCCACCATCACGCTGTCTCCAGCTTCGCTGCCCGATGGTACGCAGGGTACAGCCTACAGTCAGACGTTTACGGCCCTGGGCGGTACGACCCCCTACGCTTACGCCATAACCAGCGGGGCATTGCCGTCGGGTATGAGCTTTTCGTCGGGTGGTACGCTCTCCGGTACGCCCACGAGCAGTGGTACGTTCAACTTCCGGGTGACGGCCACCGACGCATCGGCAGCACCGGGCCCGTACAGCGGCTTCCGCGATTATTCCCTGACTATCGCGCCCCAGCCCCAAACATCGACACCCATCGTGACCTCGCCGACCAACGGGGCACTGATTAACATAACCACGCCCACTTACACCGGTGCGGCCCCAGCGGGCAGTACGGTGACCGTCTACGTCGATGACACCAGCATCGGTACCACCACGACGACGGGTGGGGGTAACTGGAACCTAACCCAGCCGACGGCGCTGGCTCAGGGTAGCCACCGGGTGCGGGCAACGGCTCAACTCAGTGGTCAGGCGGTGAGTGGTAACAGCAATACAAACACCTTCACCGTGGTTATTCCTGTAACCGTAGCGACGGTAACGCCTACGGCGGTCACCAGCAGCGGAGCCACACTGGGTGGGAACGTCACCGACGCCGGTGCGGGTACGGTTAGTGAACGGGGCGTTGTCTACGTCGCTGGCAATGGCACCCCCACGACGAGCGATACGAAAGTAATCATCGGTGCCGGAGTGGGAAGTTTCGCGCAGGCCGTAACGAACCTGACGGCGTCAACGACTTACTCCGTGCGGGCGTACGCCATCAACGAGGCAGGTACCAGCTACGGAACCACGCAGACGTTCTCGACCGGGACTTCGCTTTCGATTGGCTCGGTAACGCCGTCGGCGGTTTGTGCGGGGGCAACGATCAGTGTTGCGTATACCAGTTCATCGCTGGGTACACCACTACAGCTATACCTCAGCGGGCCATCCAATACCAGCGTGTTGTTGACTACACTGGCGTCCAGCCAGGCCAGCGGTACGATTACGGCGGCTATTCCGGCGAACCAAGTGGCGGGTCAGTATTCGGTGTACCTCAGCGGGGGCGGCACCACGTCGAGCAGCGTTAACGTTACGGTGAACGCGATACCGCCTGCACCAACTGTATCTGGTTCGGTTGTATATTGTCAGAATGGTCCCGCCAGCCCGCTTAGCGCGACGCCAGTTTCCGGGGCAGGTCTTAACTGGTATGGTACCAACGCCATAGGTGGAGTGCCATCCGGTACCGCTCCTGTTCCAATCGTTTCGATACCAGGTACGATAAATTACTACGTGAGTCAGACGGCCAACAATTGCGAAAGTCCCCGGGCTGTGATCAGCGTAACTGTCACTCCGTTGCCACAGGCACCATCGACGACGCCGGTCACCGTTTGCCAGAATACGACGCCCGTTTCGTTGGCTACTGGTGTTACGGCCTCGCCGGGAGCATCCTTAAACTGGTACATGACGGCAACGGGTGGAGTGGCGTCGGGGGTTGCACCTGTCCCGCAGACCAATGCGGTTGGGCAGATCACCTACTACGTTAGTCAGGTTATCAATGGCTGTGAAGGTCCCCGGGCTGCAATAATTTTCACCGTCAACCCGCTACCTGTTGCGGCTCTGAACAATGACGGACCGCTGAGTTGCGCGAAGCTAACCGTTACGCTGATGGCGGCCAGCGTCCCGGGCAGCAGCTATCGGTTCAGCAATGGTGCCAGTCAGGTTAGCAGCAGCAACATCGCTACAGTCAGTATGAGTGGCCCTTACAGCGTGACCGTCACTGACGGCAATGGCTGCTCATCTTCGGCGCAAACGACAGTCGGCAGCGATCAGGATAATCCGCAGGCCAGCCTGACCAACGACGGCCCGCTGACCTGCGCTAAAACGACGGTTACCCTAACGGCTGGTGGAAACGGTAGCTACCGGTTTAGCAACGGTGCTACCCAGATCGGCACCAGCAACCTGGCAACAGTCAACACCGGGGGCGTCTACAGCGTGACGGTAACGGCAACGAATGGCTGCTCGGCTACTGCCCAGACCACCGTTGAAGTAAATACCACCGTCGCGGCTCCCACCCTGACCGCGTCCGCGCTCAGCACCGAAAATACGCCCATCAGCGTAACGGCCAGCGGGTGTAGCGGCACGATCAACTGGACGGCTACGGGCGGTACCGGTACGGCCAACGGATCGGTCTATACCTTCACGCAGGTCGGTAACTATGCACTGACGGCTACCTGCACCGTGGGTACCTGTGTCAGTCCGAGTGCGCCATCGCTGACCCTACAGATTCGGCCCGGCGGATTTGCTATCAGTAGTGTTGAGTTGGTTCGTTGTCAGTTGCTCGATGCGGGTCGGGGTCAATACGAAATCAGTCTGACGCCCCAGTATAGCGGTCTGAACGGTTCGCCGGTAAGCTTCGGTGTTACCAACGAACTGGCCGCTACCACCGCACCGGGGCCGTATACGCTACGGCTCTACACCGACAACGCGACGATTACGCTGGCGGCTACGCAGGCTAACGCCCAGGCCACGTACCGCTATAACTGGCTGGCCGCCTGTAACAGTACGCAACCAGCGCCTAACCGTCCCCCCGTGGTACAGCCTATTCCCAATCAGGTGTTGGTCGTAGGGCAACCATACCAGCTCGACCTGACGACTTATTTCTCCGATCCAGACGGGCAGACGCTGACCTTTACGGCCACGGGACTCCCCACCGGCCTGCAACTGAGCGGTAGTCGCATCAGCGGTAGCCCCACGCAGGCTGGTACGTCGACGGTGCAGGTAACGGCCCTTGACCCGGCCGGGGCGCAGGTCGTGGGCAGCGTAGTCCTCCAGGTTAACCCGGCCCCAGTGACCCCAACACCGGGCATGTTCTCGATTGCGGGGGTAACGGGTGTGCGCTGCGAAACGCTGAGCGTGGGTGAGCGACGCCTGAGCTTCTCGCCGGTCTATACCGGCCTGACGGGTGCTCCGGTGAGCTTCGGCATCACCAACGAACTGGCCATGACCACCGCACCAGGTCCGTACTCGCTCAAGCTATACACCGATAATCCGGTCATTAGCTTGCAGGCTACACAGGGCGGCACACAGGCCAGCTATCGTTTCGAGTGGTTAGCGGCTTGCCCGACCAACCCGACCACGCCACCAACGGGTAATCGCCCGCCGACGGTGGGAACCGGGCTGGCTAACCAGACGGCGCAGGTTGGTCAGGGCTTTACGCTCTTCATTCCGGCCGGTACGTTCGTTGACCCAGACAACGACCAACTCCAGCTTAGCGTAAGCGGTCTGCCAACTGGTCTTAACTTCTCGGCGGCTCAGAACGCCATTACGGGCACACCCGTCCAGGCGGGCACGTCGACCATTCAGGTGACGGCGACTGATCCGGGTGGTTTGTCGGTCAGCACCAGCTTCGTACTGACGGTTCAGCCCGCTGCGACCACGCCAACGCCGACACCGGGTACGTTCTCGATTGCGGGGGTAACGGGTGTGCGCTGCGAAACGCTGAGCGTGGGTGAGCGACGCCTGAGCTTCTCGCCAGTCTACACCGGTCTGACGGGGGCACCCGTAAGCTTTGGTGTCACCAACGAACTGTCCATGACTACGGCTCCGGGTCCGTACTCGCTCAAGCTATACACCGATAATCCGACCATTACCTTGCAGGCTACGCAGGGCGGCACCCAAGCCAGCTACCGCTTCGAGTGGCTGGCGGCTTGTGCGACGAGTCCAAATGGTCGTCAGGCGGTGGCCGAAGCCGGTAGTCAGTTAGCTGTTGTTGTGCTGGGCAACCCGGTGGTCGGGGAGTCGGTCGAGGTGGCGATTCGTGGTGTGGACGGGCAGTCGGTGGAGCTAAGTCTGACAGATCTGGCTGGTAATCGGCTGCATCTGCAACGGCTTCCGCAGGTATCGGCTGATGAGCGGGTTATTATTCCCGTTCCGACTCGTCAGGCCATGACCATCCTCAAGGTGAGCACGGCGAATCAGCACCAGACAGTCAAGCTGATTCGGCAATAAAGGCAGATCGGCAGATACGTAAAAGGCCAGCACTGATTCGTCGGTGCTGGCCTTTTACGTACTGATGAGTTAGGCAAGTAGGGTGTTAAGAACGGCTGGTTCGACGCGGTGGCCACCGTCGTAGGTCGTTACGAGCAGGTTTGGTACGTCGGCTTTCAGGCGATCAATGTACGTGTCAGTGTCAGGTAGTCGCTGGAGAAGTTCGTCCTGCAAGCCGTAGACGTAGTGCGTTTCCAGGCCCGCGAGTCGGGCGGGGTTGATGATGTCGGTAAGGCCGTTGGGAAAGAAGCCTGCCCAGAGAATGAGCCGGTCGACGCGGATGTGGCCATTGTCGATCCATCGGCAGGCCGTTGCGGCTCCCTGCGAAAAACCCAAGAGCGTAATGTGCAACGGGGCCGATGAGTGGGGGGTAAGGAGTTGGTCGTAAAGCGTGTTGAGGTAGCTGACAAAATCGCTGATTTCGGCGTCGCGGTCTTCGCGCGTCAGCCACGACGCCCCGATGCGAGTGTAGGTATTGTCGAGGTAGAGTCGGGATAGACCTTCCGGCACCACCACCACGGTCTGCTCGTCGGGCAGGCCCGTAAACTTGCGGCCAAAATACGACGCCAGCTGCCCGAAGCCGTGCAGGCAGAACCAGACGTTCCGGGTGTGTTCAGAGAACTTGCCGAGCGTGTAATAGCGGGCCGTGCGGGCTACGGTCAGGTGGTGTTCGGTCATGGTGTTAGACGAGGCTGCTCAAGATACCTTCTTTCAGCGAATAAGTCGAGGTGCGAATCTGGCTGATTCCGTATTGTTTGAGCACATAATCAATCAGGCAAACGGCCACGACGATCATATCGACGCGTAGTTCGATCATACCCGGTAGCTGCATCCGCTCAGTGTGGTTGCGGGTTATGAGCTGACTGTAGGCCCGGTAAAATTCCGCGACGGGCAGCAGGAACGTCGTCTGATCCGGGTCGGGCAGATGCCCTTTCTCGTGCATGGCGTACATATCGATCAGCGTATCGAACGAACCCGACGAACCGACCAGTACCGTTGGCTGGTACTGATGCACGGCGTTGGCCAGCGGCAAAAGCTGCTCCTGAAAATAATCGGTCAGCCGCCGGATGCTGCCGGGTGAAATCGGGTCACTGCTCATGAACCGCTCGCGCAGGCGCTGCCCACCGATCTCGAAGCTTTGTTTCCAGAAAATACGCGACTGATTGCCGAGAATGAACTCGACACTACCCCCGCCAATGTCGATTACGAGCGCGGTCTGCTCATCGAGCGCACCGGCCGCCCTGACTCCCTGATAGATGTATTCGGCTTCCTGCTCGCCCGACAGTACCCGAATCGGGATGCGCGTCTGGGCAAACACACGCTCGATGAACTCGGCCTGATTGCTCGCCACCCTAATCGCGCTCGTACCAGTAGCCAGCACATGATCGTCGCCGACGCCGAACTCATCGAGTTTCTGGCGGAAATACGTCAGCACGTCGAGGGCGCGGCCGATACCTTCTTCCGTAATAAGGCTCTGATTGATGCCAGCCTGACCAATACGGGCGGGTCGACTTTCGCGGAATAGTGTTTCTGTACCTTCATTCTGCCGATCCGCGATCAATAAATGAAACGTATTGGTTCCTAAGTCGATAATGGCTTGCTTCATGCCCGCAAATCTATTACCTTTGCCGTCCGGTTTTAGCTAAAATAGACTTTTTACAACAATGCTCATTATTAACGTCAAAGACAACGAGTCGATCGACAAAGCCCTGAAGCGTTTCAAGAAGAAATTCGAGAAGACGGGCGTGTTGCGGCAGCTGCGGTCGCGGACGGCTTTCCAGAAACCATCGGTAAAGCGTCGCACCGAAATCATCAAAGCCACCTACAAAGAGCGGATGTACGGTAATCACACCGAGCAGTAGGACCGGCACCGGTTGAGGCCCGGCCAGCTGAATGCGCAGTCAGCCCGGTTCGGATACCCTCACACAAGCACGCGGGAGCAGCAGACAGCTATGTTTGCTGCTTTTTCGTTTTTATAAAGACCTGTGCTAGCCAGTAATCGAGTCGTAAGCCGGAAAATCGTCGAGAAAGCGCACCTGCGCCGTGTCGTGGTCGATCCCGCAGCAGTAATGCGTCAGGCCGTTGGACACCACCACGTACGGAGCCCGGTGGACGTGGTTGTACCGGGTAATCTGATCGAATACGGCCTGACTCAGGGGTATGTGGGGGCTTTGCACTCCACAATCAGAAACGGCTGTCCCTGCCGGTCGAACACCATCACGTCGGTACGTTTCATTGTCTGATTGAGTACCAGCCCACCCTCCGAACGGATCAGGGCTTTGGGATAAGCGTAATGCGTCAGCAACAGGTTGACGATGTGTTGCCGCACCCACTCTTCGGGCGACAGCCGGACGTACTTCCGGCGTAACAAATCGAAAATATAATCCTTGCCTTCGACTTGTTTAGTTTTGTGCTCGAACGTCGGCAGATTTAACGTAACCATACACGAATATAAAGAGTGAAAGAGCGAATGAGTGAAAGAGCGACTGATAAGCGATTAACTTTTTTGCTCCACTATCACTCTTTCGCTCTTTCATTCTTTCGCTCTTTATACTACTTATGAAAACAAAAGAAGAAATCGTAACCAATTGGCTACCGCGCTATACCGGAACGCCACCAGAGCAGTTTGGCGAATACATTCTGCTTACTAATTTCATCAACTACGTCGAATTGTTCGCTGAGAAGTTCAGCGTTGAGGTGCAGGGTCGGGGCCGGGCCATGCAAACGGCGACGGCTAATAATATCACGATTATCAACTTCGGGATGGGCAGCCCGATGGCCGCTACCGTCATGGATCTGCTGTCGGCCATTAGCCCGAAGGCCGTGCTGTTTCTGGGCAAGTGCGGGGGGCTAAAGAAAACGCAGCTCGGCGACCTGATTCTGCCCATTGCTGCCATCCGGGGCGACGGTACCAGTAATGACTATATGCGCCCGGAGATACCGGCGCTGCCTTCATTTCGGTTGCAGCGGGCCGTTTCGTCAACCATCAAACGCTACGAACTCGACTACTGGACGGGCACGGTGTACACGACGAACCGGCGCATCTGGGAACACGATGAGGTGTTCAAGGATTACCTGCGCGAAATTCGGGCGATGGCGATAGACATGGAAACGGCGACAATTTTCACCGTCGGCTTTGCCAACTCAATCCCCCACGGGGCGTTGTTGCTGGTGTCGGATAATCCGCTGGTGCCGGAGGGGGTGAAGACCGAAGAAAGCGACAAGCGCGTAACGGGTCAGTTTGTCAACAAACACCTCGAAATCGGTATCGACGCTCTGATCGAACTCGAATCATCGGGCGACTCGGTGAAGCACCTGCGCTTCGAGTAGAAAGAATTTCGACAGGATTACATGACTGACAGGATCTCAATTACTTGAAAAAATCCTGTCAATCCGCCCGGCGGCCCGGCTGTAATCCTGTCGAACACAAATCCTGTCAGCTAGAAATCCCGTCTGGCGAAAGCTAGTTGCAGTACTGGCTGATGATTTTGTAGGCAGGGGTGTAGCCTAGCTCGCCCGCTTTCGAGAGGTCGAGGCACCCGGCATTGTCGTCGCCCAGCGTGTAGTTGATAAGCCCTCTTACGTAGTACGCTTCGGCGTACCGCGAATTCAGCCGGATGGTGTTGTTACAGTCTGTCAGAGCGGCCCGCTGATCGCCCTGTGCCGACCGGATCAGTGCCCGCGTAAAATAAGCGTCGGTGTAGGTCGGGTTGAGTTCGATAGACCGGTTCAGGTCGATCTGCGCGCCCCGGCTGTCGCCCTGCCGATTTTTGCTGATTCCCCGGCCCAGAAAGGCTTCCGACCGGTCCGCCGACAGGGTGTTGATCCTGAGGTTGTCGGCCACGGCATTCCGCAACTGATCGAGGATTGCCCGCGTCATGCGCCCCGGATAAACCTGTGTCTTGGGGTCAGCGATTTCGTTATTGATATCGATAGCCTGCGTAAAATCCAGGCTGGCACCCTTCTGATCCCCCAGTTTGCTGCGGCAGAATCCCCGACCGTAGTAAGCGTTATAGTTGATGGGATGCAGAGCAATCGCCTGATCGTAGTCAGGAATGGCACCTTTGTAATCTTCCAGTTTGCTCTTGGCAAAACCGCGGTAGTAGAACGATTCGCCGTCCTGCGGGTTCAGCTCAATGGCTTTGTTGAGGTCAGCCAGAGCGCCCGTATAATCCTGTAACTCAATCCGGGTGTAGCCGCGACCGGCGAATGCCTGGGCCCGCTTGGGGGTGGCTTCGACCACTTTGTCGAAATCCGTCAGGCTACCCGTGAAGTCGTTGAGCCGCTGCCGGTTAATACCCCGAACGTAGCGGTACTGCGCGTTGGCTGGCTCGATTTCGATGGCTTTGGAAAAATCGACCAGCGAAAGCCGATCCTGCCCCAACCGCGTCCGGCTAACGCCCCGGCTGTAGTAGGCTACGGCGTCGGTCGGGTTGAGTTCGATGGCCCGGCTGAAATCAAGCAGCGCACTCCGGTGATCGTCCTGCCGGCTTTTGCTGATTCCCCGGCTGAGATAAGCCAGTTCATCCTTCGAGTTAATCTCAACCGCCCGATCGTAGTCCAGAATAGCCCCGCGATGATCGCGCAGGTTTGCCTTTGCCAGCCCCCGGTTATAGTAACTGGGTCCGTTCTCCGGATTCATCGTAATTGCCATGCTGAACGCCTGCAAAGCACCGGTAAAATCACCTGATTTACTCTTCGTAATGCCGGTATCGAAGTAGTCAGCGGCTGTTTGCTGGGCGTACGTGGTGGCCGACGAAACAAAGCAGGAGATGACCAGGGCAGTAGTGGCCCGGAAAAGCTGATTCATGATAAGTTACGGTTGTTGGGGTAATCCGACTATTTAGACGTAAAGAAACACACTCAGGACACAACGAGGTCGGTAAATGCGTCATTTTTATCAACGTATACAATCTGCATGTGTCATTTTGTCTGTTTTCGCTTTGTCTTCTTGAGAAAATAAGACAAAATGGCGTGTTCTTTGGCTGTTTTTGCCTTGGTACGCTGTTTGTAAATAGAGAGATGTGTTCGCAACAGAACAGTAAACAACAAAAACTAAACTAGTCATGTCAACCCTCGTTCGATACAACCGCATCCCAACGTTCTTCAATCCATTCAACGCTGCCGCTGATTTTGGCCGTCCGATAGTTAGCCGCTATCAGAACACCATGCCCAGCGTACCGGCTGTGAACGTGAAAGAAACCGAAGCCGCTTTTGAAGTAGCTCTTGCTGCACCCGGTCTGAAAAAAGAAGATCTCAAAGTAAGCGTGCTGAAAGATCAACTGACTATCGCTTACAAATCGGAAAACAAAACCGACGAAACGACGGAGAAATTCACCCGTCAGGAGTTCAGCACGAGTCAGTTTGAGCGTAGCTTCCGTCTGCCTAAAAACGTCGATGCTGAGCAGATCAAAGCCAGCTACACGGATGGTATCCTGACCATTGAATTGCCCAAGGTGGCTGTTAAAGAAGCTGAAGTAAAAGAAATCGTGATTGGCTAATCTGAATAGCCAGAAACGTACCGGTAATGCAGAAAGGTGATCCGACTTCGGGTCACCTTTTTTTGTGCGCTATCGTAGCCGATCGACGAAAGCCCGAAGTTTGTCGGCGTCGAGTTGCCCATCGGTCCGAACGCCACTGCAAATGTCGAGGCCGAATGGGCGAACCTGCTCGATAGCCTCGCGCACGTTGGCTGGGTTGAGACCCCCCGCCAGAAAAACGGGGACCGGCGATTGGTCGACTATAGCCCGGCTGATCTGCCAGTTATGCACCCGGCCCGTACCGCCCAGTTCTTTCACGCTCAGGTTGGGGTTACCCGAATCGAGCAGCAGGGCATCGGCTCCGTTGGCTACGGCTGTTAGTGCTTCGGCCACGTTGCGTTCGTCGGTCACGTGAATAACCTGTACCAGCTTTACCGTTGGCAGGGCGTCGCGCAGTTGGGCGTAGGTATCGGCCGGAACCGCGTCGACGAGTTGAATCGTGCTAGCCTGCACCCGGCTGTGGTGCGCCAGAATACCGGCTGCCGTGGTTTCCGACGTCAGCATAAAGGTTGCGATGGGGGGCGGTACCTGCCTAACAATGTCGGCGGCTAGCGAATCGGCCACAACACCGGGGCCGCTGGGCATGGCCCCAACCAGCCCCAGCGCGTCGGCACCGAGTTGAATAGCCAGCCGGGCTTCGTCGGGACTGCTGATGCAGCAAACTTTCAGGCGGGTACAGGTAAACATAGTCCGGTGGTGAAATGAGTATGAAGGCGGGACAAAAATACGCCGTTTCGGGTTACCCCTCCGAACCCCCTTTTTCTGAAATGGTTGATGCCCCCCCGCCCCACGATCCCTATGCGTCGCTTCGCATTGCCGAATTCCGCTATTTCATTTCCAACAGTTTCCTGATCACCGCCACGCTGCTGATTCAGGAGGTAATTCTGGGTTATGAGCTGTACAAGATGACCCACGACCCGCTGACGTTGGGATTGGTCGGTCTGGCGGAGGCCCTGCCGTTTATCGCCCTGTCGCTGTTTGGCGGGCACCTCGCCGACCGGCGCGACAAAAAACGATTGCTGCAATGGAGCCTGCTGGTGATTATTCTGGGATCGGTGATTTTGTACGGCGTGTTTCAGCCCAATGTCGTGAGCCAGCTATCCCAGACGACACAATTGAGCGTCATCTACGGTGTACTGATGCTAATCGGTACGGCGAAGGGGTTTTATTCGCCGGCCAGTTCGTCGCTGAAACCGTTTCTGGTGCCCCGCGAACTATACGCTAACTCGGCCACCTGGAGCAGTTCGGCCTGGCAGGCCGGGGCTATCGTCGGGCCGGGGCTGGCCGGTTTTTTCTACAGCTGGTTCGGCTTCGATAATACGCTGATTATCATCATTGCCCTGCTAGTGGTTTGCCTGCTATTGATTACGTTGATCGACCGCAGGCCGGTACCGGTCAGTGCCGGGCCGGTACAAAGCCTGCGCGAAAGCCTCAAAGAAGGCTTCCGGTTTGTGTTCAAGACGCCCATTGTGCTGTACGCCATTTCGCTCGATCTGTTCTCGGTACTGTTCGGTGGGGTTGTGGCTATTCTGCCCATCTTCGCCGAAGATATTCTGCGCGTTGGGGCCGAAGGACTCGGCTTTTTGCGGGCCGCACCATCGGTCGGGGCCGTGCTGACGTTAGCGGTCATGACCCAGTACCCGCCGACGCATAACGCCTGGCGCAACATGTTGCTGGCGGTGGCAGGCTTCGGTGTGGCTACGGTCATTTTCGCACTGTCGACCAATTTCTACCTGTCGCTGTTTATGCTGGCCCTGACCGGCGCATTCGACAGCGTGAGCGTTATCATCCGACAAACGATTTTGCAGATTTTCCCACCCGATCACCTGCGGGGTCGAGTCGCGGCTGTTAACGGTATTTTCGTCAGCTCGTCCAACGAGATTGGTGCATTTGAATCGGGCGTGATGGCTCGTCTGTTCGGCACTGTACCGTCGGTGCTGATCGGTGGTGCGTTCACGATAATCGTGGTCTCGTACGTGTACCTGCGTTCGAAAAACCTGTTTTCGGTACGACTGAGCTGATACGCCGTCAGCGCTGTGCTGCCATAGCCGCGTACAGGCTAACGTTTAGCGGCATATTGAGTAAAACCCGGTTGTCGAAGGCTTCCCAGAATAATTCGTCGGAAAGCTGGTAGTCACACTGGAGCCGAAGCATATCGCGCATGCTTTCCTTTAGCTGGTAGAATAGGGGCGAAGAATGCGGGTTGACTGACGAATACTGTTCCATTGGTATCGGTTGGTTATGGTATATAGGCGGGTTCATAAACCCGCTGATTCTGAGATTGTTCGTTAAAATTTTGGGCGCATGGTCTGAGCAATAGGAATAGTTCAACCGTAACCACGCTTTCCAACACCCGACGCCCTCACTAACCCGGCAAGATCCAAATCAGAAATATTTTCCATTCCCTAAACGTACTGATTATCAATTTTATATGATGAAATCGACTACTGTTCTGTGCCTGGGTATGCTGGTGGTCTGCGCCAGCCTACCGACGCAGGCTAAACCGAAGCCCGGTAAGCTGGTGAAAGCGTGGGAAACCGACTCTACCCTGCGAACGCCCGAATCGGTGCTGTTCGATCCCTCCGAAAACGTCCTGTACGTGAGTAACATCGACGGTAAATCCGACGAGCTGGATGGTAGCGGCTTTATCTCGAAAGTGTCGCCCGATGGTAAGATCACCAACCTGCGCTGGACGTCGGGGCTGAACGCGCCGAAGGGAATGGGCCTGCACAAAGACCGGCTGTACGTGACGGACCTGTACCGGCTGGTGGCCATCAACACCGCAACCGGGCAAGCCGAAAAAACGTGGGACGCCGTACCGCAGCAGGGGGCTTTCCTCAACGACGTGACCATCGATAAAGCCGGTACAGTTTACGTCTCCGACAACCGGAACAACAAGATTTACCGCCTGAAAGACGACAAGTGGGAGGTCTGGATGGAGGGTGAACAACTCAACGGACCCAACGGCTTGCTGGTGGTGGGTACCGATAAGCTGCTGATCGGTAGCGGCAAGCTGGGTGCGTTGCAGGCTGTCGATATCAACACGAAAGCCATCACCAAACTGGCCGACGGCATGGCCGCTACGGACGGTATCGAGCCGGAGGGAAAGAAAAACTACTTTGTGTCGGACTGGAACGGGCAGGTTTTTCATGTTACCGCCGATGGTAACAAACAGCAGGTACTCGACACCCGCACCGACAAAATTAACTCCGCCGACATCGCCTACATCAACAAGCGCAAACTGCTGATCGTCCCGACGTTCTTCAAGAACAAGCTGGTGGCGTACAAATGGCAATGATTGAATGATAGAGTGATAGAATGAGTGAATAAGGTTGAAAACAGCCCATTCACTCATTCTATCACTCCATCATTCAATCATTCCAACTAGCTGCCGAATGGCTTCTTGTGCGCGGGTGGCGCCGAAGCCGTCGAGGGCCTGTTTCATCTGCGCGACGATCAGGTCGGTGCCGAGGTTGCCAATGCTGCCTTCGTGCGTGTGGTTGAGTTGCGTTGGTCGTTCGTAGGTGTGCTCCGCGATTTCTTTCCCAACGACGCGATAGGCTTCGCGGAACGGCACACCCTGCAAGACTAGCTCGTTGACCCGCTCCACGCTGAACAACAGGTCGTACTTCGAGTCATCAAGCAGGTTTGGCTTTACTTGCAGGTGTTCGAGCATAAACTCGCTGATGCTCAAACAGTCGAGGATTTCGTCGAAAGCGGGCATCAGAATTTCCTTGAGCAACTGCATATCGCGGTGATAGCCGGATGGCAGGTTGCTTAGTACCATCGTTACTTCCATCGGCAGCGCTTTCAGGCGGTTGCTCTTAGCCCGCAACAGTTCGGCTACGTCGGGGTTTTTCTTGTGCGGCATGATGCTGCTGCCCGTAGTCAGGGCGTCGGGCAAAATCAGGAAGCCAAAATTCTGACTGTTGTAGAGGCAGACGTCCATCGCCATTCGACCGATGGTGGCGGCAATGGCGGCAATGGCTGTCAGGGCCGTCTGTTCGGTTTTGCCCCGGCTCATCTGCGCGTAAACCACGTTGACGTGCATCCCCTCGAAGCCCAGCAGTTCGGTCGTGAGCGTTCGGTTCAGCGGGAACGACGAGCCATAGCCCGCGCCCGACCCCAGCGGGTTGCGGTTGGCCAGCCGGTAGGCCGTTTGCAGCGTCAGCATATCGTCGGACAGGGCTTCGGCATACGCGCCGAACCACAGCCCAAACGACGATGGCATAGCGATTTGCAGGTGCGTGTAGCCCGGTAACAAATCATCCTTGTGTTGCTCCGACCGCTTTACTAACTGATTAAATACCCGCTCAATGGCCTGCGCAACCTGCCAGAGCCGGTCGCGGGTAAACAGCTTCAGATCGACCAGTACCTGATCGTTGCGCGACCGGCCCGAGTGAATCTTCTTACCCACATCGCCCAGCTTGCGCGTCAGCATCAGCTCGACCTGCGAATGCACATCTTCGACACCGTCTTCAATCTCAAACTGCCCTTGCCCGATCTGCGCGTAAATGGCGTTGAGTTCGGTCGTTAGCTGGGTCAGTTCATCGGTGGTGAGCAGGCCGATGGTTTCGAGCATCCGGGCGTGGGCGAGGTTGCCCTGCACATCGAACGGAGCCAGATACAGGTCCATCTCGCGGTCGCGCCCGACGGTGAAGCGTTCAATCTGTTCGGCCGTCGAGACGCCTTCTTTCTGCCAGAGTTTCAATGGAATCTAGTTTAAAGTTTGTGGTTCAAGGTCTACCGTTTGGCTCATGAACTGGACATACCCCTAAGGGGCAGTGCTGTCAAATTCTAGCCCGTTTACCCCCCAGCCCCCTGAAGGGGGAGCATTCCGCGAATGAACTACTCCCCCTTCAGAGGTTGTTTGGGGAAGCACAATCCGGGTCAAAAGTGCCTTTTGTCATCCCGACGACAGGAGGGATCTTCGCTAGGAGCAGAAAAACGCCTGTTACCGGAGATCCCTCCTGTCGTCGGGATGACAAAAATTCGCTCCCCAAACAACCTCTCAGGGGGCTGGGGGTAAACCCTTGAACGCGTCCGCAAAAGTACGGCTACCAGCGGGAACCGGGTATCAATAGCCGGAATTCTGTTTGAGTTTGCCCGGATTGATGTCGATCTGGCTTTGCGGGATGGGAAAAATCAGGTTGTTCTGCGTGAGCGTGGTTTTGATACCGATAGCTGACGCTTTCGAGTTAAGTACCGGAATGGCGCGGTCGGTGCGGACGAGGTCGAACCAGCGGTGCCCTTCAAACGCCAGCTCCGACCGCCGTTCCTGCTCCAGCGCCAGCCGCATATCAGCCTGGGTGCCGATGGCTTTGTCGGCCAGACTCACCCGACGGCGAATCTGGTTGAGGTACGGCAGGGCGTCGGTGGTTTTGCCGGTTTCGTTGAGCGCTTCCGCATACATCAGCAGCACATCCGCGTAGCGCAGCACGTACCAGTCGTCTTCGGAGTCGTTGACGACGACCGGCGGATCGAGGTATTTTTTGATATAGTACGCATCGACCCGCGCCCCGCTGGTGCTTGTGTAGCTGGTAGCCATCGAGATTGCTTTACGCGGGTCGTTGGCTTCGTAGCTCCGTTCTAGGTCGGCGGTGGGGATGTTGTTGCCGCCCCCGCCAAATGCCACGACTGCGCTCCCTGAGTTGGTCGGGGCGTAGGTGTTGGCGTAGTTGCTACCCTCGCCGATGTTGCCTTTCTTGTACTGCACCTCGAAGATCGACTCCCGACTGTTTTTGTTGGCGGGTGTGAACAGGTTGGCGTAGCTGGGCAGGAGCGAGTAGGTGCCCCGGTCGATCACTTCTTTGAGTTTGGTCGCGGCTCCGGTGTAGTTTTTCTGGGTCAGGTACACTTTCCCCAGCAGGCTTTTGGCGGCTCCCGACGTGGCCCGTCCGATGTCGGCACCCGTGTAGCTGACGGGCAGCGCGGCTTCGGCATCCGTCAGGTCTTTGTTGATCTGAGCATACACATCGGCAGTAGGCGTCCGGCCGTAATCGTAGCCCTGCAACGGATCGGTGATTTCGGTCAGCACCAGCGGTACATCACCAAAAAACCGCACCAGATTGAAATACATCAGCGCGCGCAGAAACTTGGCTTCCCCGATAATGCGGCTTTTCAGCGTCGCATCCATCGTAACGCCCTCGATACGCCCGATCACAGTGTTGCAGCGGTAAATACCCCGGTAGCCGTCGCTCCAGGCTGCCAGCAGGTACGGGTTGGTGGTAATGAGATAGAACTTATCGAACTGATCCTGATCGGTAACGGTACCCGACAGCACGGGGTAGGTATCGTCGGACGGTATTTCGGTCATGACGTAGTATTGCCCGTATTGGCCGGGCGCCTGCAAGGCACCATACGCCCCGCTCAGAGCGGTTAGAATGTCGGACTGGGTCTGGTAATACGACGAGGTATTGATGGACGAGATCGGCGCCAGGTCCAGAAATTTATCGGTGCAGGCGGTCAGGCTTAGGGTTAGCAGACCCGCCAGGATATATGATTTTTTCATCGATGTCAGGTTGATTAGAAGCCCAGGTTTAAGCCAACGGTGTAGGTGCGGGCCAGCGGATAGGAACCGTAGTCGACGCCACCGGTCAGCGGGCCTTCGTAGCCGCTTACTTCCGGGTTGTAGCCGAGGTATTTCGAGAACGTAACGGCGTTCTGCACCCCCGCATACAGGCGCAGCGTCTGGATTTTGGCCTTCTGCGTCAGTGCCTGCGGGAAGTTGTAACCCAGCGTGATGTTGCGAATCCGGAAGTACGACGCGTTCTCAACCCACCGGCTCGACACCTGGCCATTGCTGCCCGTCGAGCGGGCGTTGGCGCGCGGGGTTTTGCCATCGCCGGGGTTCTGCTCCGACCGCCACCGGCCTTCCACCACCGTCAGCTGGTTCTGGTTGCCTTCCAGGTTCTCGAAAAACCGGCGCGACAGGTTCAGAATCTGACCACCCTGCACCCCCTGCGCAACTATGCTCAAATCGAAGCCTTTAAACGACAGCGAGTTGGTGATGCCGTAGATGAAATCGGGCTGGTTATTGCCGATAATGGTCCGGTCGTTGGCGTCGATCTTCCCGTCGCCGTTGACGTCGGCGTATTTGATGTCGCCCGGCCGGCTGTCGGAGAAGTGCGGGTATGCGTCGAGCTGAGCCTGATTCTGGAAAATGCCGAGCTGCTGGTAGCCGTAGAAATTGCCCAGCGGCTTCCCGACAACGGTGATATTGGTCGACCCGATACCCGAGTTGTTGATGATGGCGTCGCCGTTGGGGCCGAGGGCCAGCACCGTGTTGCGGTTAAACGACAGGTTCAGGTCGGTAGTCCAGGTGAGACCCTTGCCGCCACCGTCGATGTTGCGCGTCGAGAGGGCAAACTCCATCCCTTCGTTTTTGACCTTACCAATGTTCTGCACCGCCGTCGAGAAGCCCGTCAGCGTTGGCACCTGCACCGATAGCAGCAGGTCCGTCGTTATCCGATTGTAGTAATCGGCCGTCAGGAAAACGCGGTTCTGAAACAGCCCCAAATCAAGGCCAATGTCGGTCTGCCGACTTTTTTCCCAGCCGAGCCGGTTGTTGGCGATGCTGCTGGTGGCCAGTCCGTTCGACAGGGCGTTGCCAAATACATAGTTGTCTTTGGTCAGCACACCGATGGCGGGGTAGTTGGTGGTAAAGGCGTTGTTACCCGACAGGCCGTAGCTGGCGCGGAGTTTCAGGTCGGTAATGACGGGTACCGATTTCATAAACGGCTCCTCGATGATGCGCCAGCCCACCGACGCCGATGGGAACGTACCGAAGCGATTGGTTGGGCCAAACCGCGATGAGCCGTCGCTCCGAATCGAGGCATTGAACAGGTAGCGGTCTTTGTAATTGTAGATGACCCGCGCGAAGTACGACGCCAGCGTCCACTGCGTCCGGTTAGACGTACCGCCCGTGATGGTGCCCGCATTGATGGTGCGGACGATGTCATTGGGGAAGTTGTTGGCGTTGACCTGGCTTTCCTCGAAATCGTTGCGCTGCGACTCCAGCCCGACCAGGGCTTCGACATGATGCGTATTGCTTAGGTCGAGCGTGTAATTCAGCGTGTGGTTCGTAACCCAGTTTATGTTCTGGTTGGTGTAGGCGTACGCACTGTTCGGCGTCAGCGGGAGCAGGCTGCTGGTGGGGATTGCCGACGTCTGGTAGTAGTTCTGGCGCAGGTAGTTCAGGTCGGCCCCGACGGTGCCCCGGTACCGCAGCGTCTTATAGATGGCCAGTTCGGCGTAGGCATTACCGAGCAAGCGAAGCTGTGACACGTTGTTGTCGACTTCGGTAATGTTGGCCACCGGGTTCGTTACGCCCGACCAGTCGTAGGGCGTGGCGTAGTACAGTTCCGAGTTATAAACGCTGGTGCCGGGCTGGTAGATCGGGATAAACGGCAGTAGCGTCAGGGCCGCGTTGATAACCCCGTTGCTGGCCCAGTGACCATCGGAATTGACCCGGCTTTCGGTCTGATAGGTCGGGCTGAAGCTGACGCCGACTTTCAGTTTCGAACTAAGCTGGGCGTCGACGTTGGAGCGGACGGTATAGCGGTTGATACCCGACTTGCGGATAATACCGTCCTGCTTGAGGTAGTTGCCCGACAGGAAATACTGCACTTTCTCGCTACCGCCCGACGCCGACAACTGGTAGTTGCTGATGGGTGCTTTGCGGAAAATCATGTCCTGATAGTCGTAGGAAGTCAGGCTGTTGGGGTCGTTGAAGTTCACGCCGGGAAACTCCACGCCCTGCGGGTAACGGTACCGTAAACCGGCCGGCCGCGCACTGTTGGGATCGTTGACCGACGCCCCCGCAACCCGTTCCAGATAGGCCGTATTAGTAGCTTCCTTGTTGAATTCAGCAAACTGCTGCGCGTTTAGCACGCTCATCTTCTTGCTGACCTCCTGCGAACCGATGTAGTAGTCGAAGTTGATCCGGTTTTGCCCCGCCTTGCCGCGTTTGGTTGTGACCATCACGACCCCGTTGGCTCCCCGCGACCCGTAGATAGCCGTTGCCGACGCATCTTTCAGTACGTCGATCTTGTCGATATCATTGGGGTTCAGCTGATTGAGGCCACCGGCATTAGTCTGGGTGCCGGAGTTGAGCGGTTGCCCGTCGATGACGACCAGCGGCCCATTGCCCGCGCTGATCGACCCAAGCCCGCGCACTTTGATGGACGGCGCGTTGCCAGGCGAACCGGTGTTCTGCTGAATAAGCACACCCGGCATCCGGCCCGCCAGCCCTTCAACCACGTTCGGAACGGGCTGGTCTTTGATGGTGGTCGTTTTCAGCGACGCCACAGAACCGGTCAGTTCGCGCCGGTTCTGGGTGCCGTAGCCGACAACGACGATTTCGCTGAGCGTTTTATCATCGGTGGCCATCGTAACGTCGAGGGTGCTGCGGTTGCCAGCGACGATTTCCTGCGTGGCATAGCCGATAAACGAAAACACCAGCGTAACACCCTGATCCGGAACACTCAGGCGGTAGTTACCATCGGTGTCGGTGGTGGTGCCCCGGCTGGTGCCCTTCACCACAACGCTAACTCCCGGCAAACCGCTATTGGTAGACCCATCCGTCACGCGCCCCGTAATGGTCTGGTCGGCCGTGCGCTGCGACGAAACTTGCACCGACCGGGCCGTGGCCAGTGTCTGGGCCGCAGCGGCCGTGTCGTTCAGCAGCAGATTAACCGTTAAAAAAGATAGGATTAGAAGAGGTTGCTTCATACAAGAGCTGATTGTGGAGTGAATGACAACGTACGGCGCTTTCGGCCTGAATATACAGGCTGATTCTGCTCTGCTATTTGTTTAAAGAGGGTTTCAGCAAAATAATATACTGGACTTGCCGGGGAAGAACGCAGCAAATAGCCGAGAACAGGCACAAGTAACAGGGGTGCGTTTTGATAGGAATACCGTTTCCCGTGTCTGCCTCCGTGGCGCGGTGAGGACACAGACACGGGAATTCGTCCACAGGTTAGCCTATCGGCCGCAGGAAGTCGCTGCTTTTTCGAAGCGACACGTCGGGGTCGGCTACCAGATCCTGCTCAACGATGAAATGCTCGACGCCTGCCGCCTGCGCTTTGGCGACAATGTCGGACACGTTGAGCACGCCATTGCCCAGGGTGGTCATGTACGGAAACAGCGACATCCACTCCGTCGATACGCTGCCGTCGCCCGAAAACCGGACGGGTTCGGCCATGTCTTTAAGGTGAATCAGGCGGTAGCGGTCGGAGTAGCTGTCCAGCAGCGTTATCGGGTCGGCACCTCCGGCGGTGGTCCAGTAAATGTCGAGTTCGAGAAAGACCAGCTCCGGGTCGGTATGGTCCAGCAGCAGTTGCAGGGGCGTCTGCCCATCCTGTTCGTGCAGTCCGTAACCGTGGTTGTGGTACGCAAACCGGACTCCCGCCTGCCGTGCCGACTCGCCAATCTGGTTGAAGGTGTCGGCCATACGCCGATAGTCATCCATCGTTTGGCGGTGCTGTTCGGGAATCGCGGGTAGCACAACGTAGTTGGTGCCGAGCGTCTGGGCGGCTTCACCGAGTTTGTCCATGCGGTATTGCAGCGTATCGAGATCGGTATGCAAGGCCGCAACGCTCATTCCGTTTTGCGACAGAATACCGTGCATCTCCCGCACCGTCCGGCCAAAGAAGCCACTGCCCGAAAAGCCCAGATAGGGCGTGATGGCTTCCCATTCGGCCAGCGCCATGTCGGTGCTGAACGGGTACGGCCCAAACAGTTCAACTTCGGTGTAGCCCATCTGCGCCAGCATATCGATGGTGCCGGGTAGATCGTTGTTCAGGCGTTTGGGGAGTGAAAACAACTGAATGCCAATGGATTTAGGGATTGACAGGCTGGACATTTTGCGGGATGGTTAAGGGGTTTTCAACACAGAGACACAGAGAGCACAGACTTTACTGCACTAGCCCTGTACTCCGTGTTCTCCGTGACTCTATGTTGATACTTGTCAGACGAAAAAACAGATACGCGCAAAAGCTACTCAGTCCCGTCAGCAGATGCCAGATGGCGTGACCCTGGAGGATTGAATACGGGTCGCAGTTGATTTTCTGCACGTCCATCGTCCTGATTTTTATGGCGATAAACGTCAGCGCGACACTGGCCAGCACCAGCCACAGTGACCGTTGCCGGCGGAACTGTACGTAGTTGATGAGCATCCCCAGCGTCAGGGCCACAATCAGCGCGGGTAGCAGCCGCGAACTGGGCAGGCGCGGGGCCAACAGCCAGAAATACGCGATCACGACCAGCACAATCAGTACCCAGATCAGTTGTCGGCGTGGGTTAAGCCGGACGGTATGGAAGATGTGATACACCGCCACGCTAATCAGCGACAGCATCAGCCCGTAAGTCGCGTTCATATCGACGCGCTGCCCGATGGTCGTTAGTGATGCGTGAAAAAATGCGCTGCCGACGCCGAGGTACACAAAGCACCCACCCACCAGTACCGACAGTGCCGGGAATCGTTCGAGCCGGTTTAGCCGCGCATTGCCGGATCGGCTGCTGTCGGCATTCGCCAGTAGCAGGATAAATGCACCGAAGAACACGTACGCCAGGTTGGAATAGGTGTTGCTGGGCTGGTGGAAAAAGCGATGAATGTGGTTGAACTCGCAGTATTCGACGATTTTCGCCGACCGGCTTATCTCCATCGGTTGCCAGATAGTCCCACTCAGCCACCAGTCGAGCAATCCCCAGACAACGCCCATCCCCAGCGTGAGCAGTAACGCACGAAACAGCAGTGGCAACACAGTCGATCTTGTCATACCTACCGAAGCCGGGCGGGCGTCGCGGCTACTGTTGATTTACGAAGCAACGGGAGCCGTTTCGGGATGGGGTTGATCGGTTTCGCGTTGTCCCAGCCACCAGAACCCAGCCGTAGCGAGGCCGCACAGTCCGGCCAACAGAAGCCAGTTGGCCGAGAAACCGACGTGCGCTACGAGCTGCGCGCCCAGCGCGGGCGATGTGGTCTGAGCCAGCGCTCCCGCCATCGAATACAACGCCAGATATTGCCCCCGGTTCTGCGGGGTGCCCCGGTTGGCCGCAAACGACTGCATAAACGGCATTGCCAGCATCTCGCTCGCCGTGATGATAAGCACCGTCCACAGGGCTACCCCCGCCAGTTGCGACTGCGTCATGAGCAGGTAGGCCACTCCGAGCAGCAGCGTACCCATTCCGGCCAGCATCAGCCGGTTCCGAAAACGCTGTTCCAGCGTGTAAACCAGCGCCACCTCAATCAGTACGATCAGCAGGCCATTCAGCGACATCAGCAAACCAATCTGCGATTTGGTGAGGTGCAGTACTTCCCGGAAATACAGCGTGACGATACTAAAAAACTGCATGAAGCCCATGAAATACAGCGTCGCCAGGAGGGCAAAAAACAGATAGGCCCGGTCGCGGTAAGGCGATAGCCGGGGCAGTTGAGGAGTGTCCGGGTGTGTGACTGAGTCCACCTGCCGGGCGGGTATGGGCAGTCGCATAAACAGAATCAGCGCGGCCAGCAGGCAGGTTAGTCCGTCGGTCCAGAACAGAAGTCGGTAATCGAGTTGGGCGAGAAAACCACCCAGCGACGCGCCGATGGTCCAGCCGAGGTTAATGGCGAGTCGATTCAGCGAAAACGAACGGGTGCGGGTGTCGGGCGTAGCGTAATAAGTCAGTGCCGCCTGGTTGGCGGGCCGAAAGGAATCGCCCAGCAGGGTAAACAGAAATACACTGCCGCAGAGCGCGTAAAAATTGGTGACGAACTGAAGCCCGACCAGTGCCAGACCGCCGAAGACCAGACTCAGTAACTGCACATAGTAAAACCCAAACCGGTCGGTCAGGCGACCGCCGAGAAACGTACCGATGAGTGCCCCGCTGCCAAACACGGCCATCACGATACCGGCCTGCGCGACCGTATAGTGCAGCCGTTCGGTCATGTAAAGCGTCAGGTACGGCAGCACCATCGTCCCGATCCGATTGATGAGCATGACGCCCGCCAATAACCAGACCGTCGGCGACAACCCCGTATACGCTCGTCGGTAAAGCCGAAATGTCTGCTGAATCATAGTACTGCAAGCCTATCCGACTGATTGCGGTTCAGGCCGGAAAATGATAAGTTTACAAAAAAGGTGCGATATGGAAGCGGTCGTTGAGTTACCAGATTATGAAGCCGAACGCGGTAAGCCCATACCCAGTAAAAATCACGCAATTATCCAGAGTAACTTACTGGTTGAGCTAACCCTGAATTACCGGGGAACGTATCAGTTTCTATCTGAAATCAGTTTAGAAAACCCACGCGCCGTACCCGACGTGGCTATATTTTCGCCTATGCCGTATGACCCGCTGCACGACGAGGTCAGACTGAATCAGATACCGCTTGGCGTCATCGAAATCATGTCGCCCTCCCAAACTCAGGACGAACTGATCGACAAGGCAGAGGCTTACTTTCAGGCAGGCGTACAATCGTACTGGCTGGTAAATCCCGTCTTTCGGATTGTACACATCCTGCACAGCCGCGACGAATACACAAACGTAACCGAAGGAACGCTCACGGACAGTCGATTGAATATCTCGCTGCCACTTGCCAACCTATTCCAGTAGCCGATTTACCGGCGTCGGGCGTCGGGATTGTCGCCGGGCGTGACGAAGATTTTTTTGTCGGTAATCAGGGCACGGTGTTCGTCTAAGAACGCTTTGAACTGCCGGATTTCTTCGATCTGCCTGTCAATTGGGTGCGTCAGGCTGTAGCTTTCGACGTAAACGTCGGTAAAATCCGTAATCACGTATTCCATCAGCTTGATGCCTTTACGCTTCAGCGCGTGCAGGTACAGGTTTTGATGGTTGTGCGCGAAGCGGCCCGGCTGGTAACTGCCTGTTGTTTTTAAATCCACCGCCTTGAACGTACCGATCAGGTCGACATACCCGTAAAACAGCACATCCTCAACTTCCCACTGACAATACACCTGCGTATCGACGATGGGGCGGGGGAGGAGTTTTCTGACGCGCTTGACGATGTCGGCGTCGAAGCGGTCTTCGTCGGTGCCTTTGACGATGGCTTCTTCAAACGACGTACCGCGTTCCTGCGCGGCCGTAGTCGGTGTCGGCACCCGGTTGATACTGTCGATAAGTTGCTGAACGGACAGGTTGCCGCCCTGCATATAACGCGAAAAGGTGTTGAGCAGCGATGGGTAAAAACGGTACTGAATCGGCATGGTAGCGTCGGAAAGGGAGCGTAGAAACCGAACGCGAAACCACCGGATTAGTTTCTCACCACCAACAAAACGCCCCCCACGATCAGTAGCAGACCCAGCAGTCGCCAGGCGTTGGCGGGGTGCTGCGCGAAGCCCAGCAGGCCGTAATGATCGAGTACGACAGCTGCCAGCAACTGCCCCGCCACGCTCAGGCTGACAAGGTTGGCCGTACCGATGCGCGGCACACTGATAATAACCGTCGTGACGTACACCGCCCCGATGAGGCCGCCTGTCCATTTCCACCAGCTTACCTGCCGGATGGTGTCGAGCGCCGGAAGGGGAACCCGCATGAACAGCAGCGCGATGGCTAATGACAAAAAGCCGCTGCCGAACGAAACGGCAGCGGCCAGTACTGGGTTACCCAGCGTTTGTCGCAGATTGGCATTGACGCCCGCCTGAATGGAAATGGCTACGCCCGTCAGGAAAGCCAGCAGAATGAAAACGTAGTTCATGCCCGCAAAGGTAAGCAGGCTCGCCGGGACTAGGCCGCGCCCATGTGCTTTTCCAGCGTCGATTCAACGCCGTTGGTCAGCATAGCGTGCAGGTCGTTGGCCACAGCTTCGCAAAAACCCGGTAGTGCGTTCAGATCGGCCTGCCAGAGCTTGGCGTCCGACAGTACACTTTTGACGAAGGTCTGAACGGATGTCAGCGACTTGTCTTTCACCGTCTGCCAGTCACCGTAGAAATAACCGGCTTTGTCGTCGCGGACGGGGTAGGTTAATACACCCCCGCCCGGTACGCTGATTTCGCCCATAAACTGCCCGTTTTCTTCGCGCACGGCCCGCATAAACAGCAGGTAAGCCGCAAAGCCAAACGCCATCCGCTTCGGTACGCCCTTGCCCTGCTCGTAATAGCGTTGTAGTGTCGCGACGTTACGGGCCTGCATCTTGGCCGTTTCCTGCATCGAAATATTTAGCAGCAAATGGTCGAGGTAGGGGTTGCGGAAGCGGTCGAGAACGTCGTTGGCGAATGATTTAATGGCGGCTGCGTCCATCCCCGGCTCGTCGTAATGCGGCACCGTCGGCACGATTTCATCCAGCATCAGCGACTCGATAAACCGGCTCATCAGCGGGTGCTTCATCTCGTCGGCGACGGTTTCCAGCCCCAGCAGATAGCCCAGCGGCATGGTCAGCGTGTGGGTGCCGTTCAGTACGCGCAGCTTGCGTTCCTTGTAAAAATTGATGTCTTCGTCGATGATGATCTCCGGCGTATCGGCGAAGGGCAGCATTTCCTTCACCCGGTCGTCGCCCTCGATAGCCCAGAGGTGATACGGCTCCGTAAACGTCAGCAAATCGTCGGTGTAGCCTACTTCGGCCTGCAACTCCTGCCGGGCTTCGTCGGTGGGGCGCGTCACGATTCGGTCGACCAGCGAATTGCAGAAGCGAACGTGGAATTTGAGCCATTTGGTAAACAGCTTACCCAGTTCGTTGTAGGCCGTCAGTCGCTCGACAGCGTCGCGCAGTTTCAGGCCATTATCCGTCACCAGTTCGGTCGGAATCACGATCATGCCCTTTGCTTTCGAGCCACCCACGCTGCGGAAACGTTCGTACAGAAAAGCCGTCAGCTTAGCCGGAAACGACATGGGCGGTTTCTGGAAAATGCTTTCCTCCACATAGTCCAGCCCGACTTCGGTGGTGTTGGAGATGATGATTTGCAGGTGCGGATTGCGGGCCAGCATCAGAATCTCGTTCCACTGCGTCTGTGCCGCCATGACCCGGCTCACGGCCGATACCACCGTATTCGTTTCAATGGCTTTACCCTGCTGAATTCCCCGCACCGCCACCGTGTACAGATTGTCCTGACTGGTAAACTCGTCGGTCTGCCCATCCGTCGACTTGACGATGACGATAGACCCGTCGAAGCTGCCGCGCTCGTTGGCTTTCTGAATGAAATAATCGGGCAGGCCGCGCAGCAGCACACCCGTGCCAAATTGCAGCACTTTTTCGGGCCGCTTCGGGGCGGGGTGAACGGTTCTGTTCAGCGGGGGCATGGTATCGGTAAGCATGGGCTGGAAAGCGGTTTACAGTATTCGGTTTACAGTTTACTGTTGCCAGAGTCGGCATCGGATAACCCTAAACCTTGACCGTCAAACCTTAAACTAGATTACAAGTCAGCAATAATACGAACTACGTCGCGAACGGTGGTTTCAATTTTATCGAATGCACGGTTTGCCAGCACATCCTTCGGGAAAAGCTGCGAACCCATCCCGACGGCAACGACGCCCGCCCCGAACCAGCGCGACAGGCTCTCGCGGTTCGGCTCGACGCCCCCCGTCACCATCGCACTCGCAAACGGCATCGGGCCGCTCAGGCTTTTGACGAAATTCGGCCCCACCACATCGCCGGGAAAAATCTTGACGACTTCGACGCCCCACTCGTGGGCGGTGGCAATTTCGCTCAGCGTCGCGCAACCGGGTAGGTAGGCAATCTTCCGCCGGTTGCACAGCCGGGCGATCTCTTCGTTGAAGTTCGGACCAACGATGAAGTCGGCACCCAGTTGCAGGTACAGCGCGGCCGTAGGCGCGTCGAGCAGCGTACCGGCTCCCAGCACCATATCGGGGTAGTCGCGGGCGCAGCGTTTGCTCAGTTCGGCGAACCGTTCGTGGGCAAAATCGCCCCGGTTGGTGAACTCGAACGCGCGAACGCCCGCCCGGTAGCAGGCATCCAGCACCCCCTCGCACACGTCGGTATCGGGGTGGTAAAAAACAGGCACCAGCGGCACCCGCCGGATGGTATGATAAACAGTAAGACGCGGTATGCGGGACATGGGTCTGGTTTAAAGTTTGTGGTTTAAGGTTTAATGTTTGTCTGTTATGGCCTAGCGGTCGGCTGAGCAACCTTAAACCTTGAACCACAAACCTCAAACCAGCGATTCACCGCTTCAACTTGCCGGAGCTGTCGCCCTGTTCGAGGGTTTCGACTTCGGCGACGGTGGCGAGGTTGACGTCGCCAGTGATCGTATGTTTCAGGGCCGACGCGGCAGAGCCGAACTCCACGGCCCGCTGCGGGTCGTTGAACATCAGCAGGCCATAGATCAGCCCGGCCATGTACGCGTCGCCCGTGCCAATGCGATCGATGATCGGCTGCACGTCGTAAATCCGCGATTTGTAAACCGTCGTGCCGTCGAACAGCTTGGCCGACAGTTGGTTGTGCGACGCGCTGATTGAGTTGCGTTTAGTGTCGGTGATGTAGCGCAGGGTTGGGAAGCGTTCCATCATGGCCCGGCCGGCCTCCTGAAAGGTGCTGCCCACCACGCCGTAGATTTCCGAGAACAGGGCTTTGCCGCCCAGCACCAGCGTACATCCTTCGGTCAGGGCGGGCATGATCTGCTGCGGGGTTTTGCCGTACTGCCACAAATTGCTGCGGTACACGATGTCGCCCGACACCGGAACACCCAGTCGGTTGGCCGTTTGAATTCCGGCCAGCAGACAGTCGGCGGCACCCTGCGACAGCGCGGGGGTGATGCCCGTCCAGTGAAACCAGTCGGCCCCGTCGAGCACCGCGTCCCAGTCGACGTCGGTGGGTTGGATTCGGGTGAAGGCCGAGTTCACCCGGTCGTAGATGATCTGACTGGCGCGGCTACCGGCTCCCGTTTCGAGAAAATACAGGCCCATGCGCCCATCGCCGTACTGCACGTGCTGCGTATCGACGTGGTGGCGTTGCAGATATCCTGCTGCTGACCGCCCCAGTCCGTTGTCGGGGAAGCGCGTGACATGCTGCGCCCGCAACCCAAACTGCGCCAGCGACACGGCCACGTTGGCTTCGGTACCGCCGAAATGCATCGTCAGCGTATCGGTCTGGGCAAAGCGACCCACGCCGGGCGGACTCAGCCGCAGCA
Source organism: Spirosoma rhododendri (assembly GCF_012849055.1). Classification (NCBI taxonomy): domain Bacteria; kingdom Pseudomonadati; phylum Bacteroidota; class Cytophagia; order Cytophagales; family Cytophagaceae; genus Spirosoma; species Spirosoma rhododendri. Next base: position 2,482,387 of record NZ_CP051677.1, read on the forward strand.
TCACCTCGCCAAATGTTACAATTTTCTTCATGGTAGGAGTGGGACCTCTGGTTTAACGTTTGTGGTTTAATGTTTAAGGTCATTTACTCAACCTTAAACATTAAACCGCCCGGCGGCCCGGCACAAACGTTAAACCAGGGCACCCTATACAAACTCATTCGTCAGTTCTTCCGCCCGGACGGGTTCCATACGGGGGAGAACGAGGTGGATAATAACCAGCGCAATCAGGTAGGCGCAGCTGGCAATGATAAACATCGGTACGTAGCCGAAGCTGGTGATGATACGCCCGGCCAGCAACGCCAGCAGAATGCCGCCTACTGCCCCAAACATACCACCGATTCCCGTTACAGACGCTACCACGTTACGAGGAAACAGATCCGACGCGAAGGTGTACATATTGGCCGACCAGCCCTGATGGGCCGCCGTTGCCAGCGCAATCAGGGCGATAGCGACCGTCAGGCTGCTCGTCTGGGCGGCAAAGAAAATCGGGACAACGCAGAGCGCGCAGATCAGCATCGTGGTTTTGCGGGCGCGGTTGGCTGTCCAGCCCATGTTCATAAACTGAGTCGTCAGCCAGCCGAAAAAGATACTGCCCGCGTCCGAAACGACGTAGATGATGAGGAACGGGATGCCGAAACTTTTCAGGTCCAGCTTCTGGTCGAGGGCGTCGTTGGAGTTGAAAAAATCGGGGAGCCACGTCATGTAAAACCACCAGATTGGGTCGGCCATGAACTTGCCCACGGCAAAGGCCCACGTTTGTTTGTAGCCCAGCAGCTTGCCCCACGATACTTTCAGCGGCACAATAGTTTCTTCGTCGCTGCGGATATACGCCAGTTCGTCGGCCGAGAGTTTCGGGTTTTGTTCGGGCTTGCTGTAGGTAAACCACCAGAACGCCAGCAGCCCGAAGCCCAGAACACCCGTCACGAGAAACGAACTGCGCCAGCCGAAATGCAGAATCAGGTAGGGAACGGCGAGTGCCGTCAGGATAATGCCGACGTTGGCCCCCGCGTTGAACAGGCCGTTGGCAAACGAGCGTTCGCGCCGGGGAAACCACTCGGCAACCGTCTTGATGGATGAGGGAAAGTTGGCCGACTCGCCCAGCCCCAGCAGTGCCCGTGCCCAGCGCAGCCCCGCCATGTTGCTCACGAAGGCCGTCAGCGCAGCCGCAATGCTCCAGACGATGATACCCAGCGAAAAGCCACGTTTGGTGCCGATCCGGTCGATTAGCCAGCCAACCAGCAGAAAGCCAATGGCATAGGCAAATTTGAACGCTGCGTCGACGTCGCTGTAGAGTACTTTGAAGCGGTCGGTGGCCTCCTTGGTCAGCACGGCGTCGGGGGCCATGTCGAGCATTTCCTTGCGGAAAACCTCATCGGTCATCGTAAAGGAAAGCACCTGCCGGTCGACATAGTTGATGGTTGTCGCGAGAAAGAGCAGGGCGACAATTCGCCAGCGGAAGCGGCCGGTGGTGGTAGGTGTCTGCAAAATAATCGGGGCTAATTGGGGAGAAAAGCGAATACACTGCTTTTTTTACCTACCAATAAGTCGCAGGAACTACGCATCATACGTCAGGCCCGGCTTGTTCCAACCCGTTTACCGTACAGATTCGCTATGCTTGAACAAACCTGGCGCTGGTTTGGCCCGAATGACCCCGTTTCGCTCGCCGATGTCCGGCAGGCCGGTGCCACCGGTATCGTCACGGCCCTGCACCATATCAAAAACGGCCTGGTCTGGCCCGTCGACGAAATACGTACCCGCAAACAACTCATCGAACAGGCCGGGCTACGCTGGTCTGTGGTGGAGAGTATTCCAGTACACGAAGGCATCAAAACGCGCTCCGGCGACTTTAAAACCTACATCGACAACTACAAAGAGTCGATTGTCAACCTCGCCGAAGCAGGCATCGACACAGTCTGCTACAATTTCATGCCGGTCCTCGACTGGACCCGTACCGACCTCGACTACACCATGCCCGATGGCAGCACTGGCCTCCGTTTCGACGCGACCGAGTTTGCCGCCTTTGAACTGTATATTCTGCAACGTCCCGGTGCCGAGTATTTTTATTCGACCGAACAGCAGGACCGCGCCCGCACCCGGCTCAACGCCATGACCGAAGCGCAGGTAAAACGGCTCATCCGCACGATCATCGCGGGTTTGCCCGGCTCCGAAGAAAGCTACACCGTTGAGCAGTTCCGCGATGCCTTGGGTACCTACGCCGACGTGGGCGACCATGAACTGCGGCAGAACCTGTACGCGTTCCTGCGCGAGATTGTGCCCGTTGCCGAGTCGGTTGGTGTCCGGCTGGCGATTCACCCCGACGATCCACCGTACCCGATTCTGGGTTTGCCGCGCGTGGTCAGCACTGAAGCCGACGCGCGGGCGTTGCTGGCTGCGGCCGATTCACCCGCCAACGGGCTATGTTTCTGCACTGGTTCCTACGGCGTCCGGCCCGACAATGATCTGGCGGGAATGGCAACGCGGCTGGGCAACCGTATTCATTTCGTTCACCTGCGCAGTACCGAACGCTTCGCCGACGGCAGTTTTCAGGAAGCCAACCACCTCGAAGGCGACGTGCCGATGGCCGCTGTGATGCGGGCGTTGCTCACCGAACAAGCCCGCCGACAGGCCGAAGGCCGCGCTGACTACCAAATGCCGCTGCGCCCTGACCACGGCCACCGGATGCTCGACGACCTGACCTCCGGCAAGCGCACTAACCCCGGCTACACGGCCATCGGGCGACTGCGCGGCCTGGCCGAACTGCGCGGGCTAATGGTCGGCCTAAGCCATAGTTGATAAAATTTTCAGCAAGCCGGGAGAAATACCCCGGCTCTTTCTTTTGCCCCTATGAACACCCTGACGCTATCACCCACGTTCCTGTCCGACGACTTCCTCCTGCAAACCGACACGGCCCGGCGGCTCTACCACGACTACGCCCGGTCGATGCCGATTATCGACTACCATTGCCACCTGCCGCCCGATCAGATTGCCGCCGACCGGCAGTTCGATACGATAACGCAGCTCTGGCTTCACGGCGACCATTATAAATGGCGGGCTATGCGGGCCAACGGCGTGGATGAACGCTACTGCACCGGCGACGCGAGCGACTGGGAGAAGTTCCAGAAATGGGCCGAAACGGTGCCGTACACGATGCGAAACCCACTTTACCACTGGACGCACCTCGAACTCAAAAACCCGTTTGGCATCACCGACGTGCTCAGCCCGGCAACGGCCCGCGATGTCTACGACCGCTGTAACGAGCAATTACATGATTTTACCACCCGCCGACTGCTCCAGCATTTTGACGTCCGCACCGTCTGCACCACCGATGACCCGCTCGATAGTCTGGAGCATCACCGAGCCATTGCTGCCGACGGTTTTGGCGTGAAAATTCTGCCCACCTTCCGGCCCGATAAGGCGATGGCCGCTGAAGACCCGGCCGCGTTTCGGGCGTACGTAAAACGGACGGGGGAAGTGACCAACCGCGAGATTCACTCACTGTCCGACTACATCGACGCGCTGAAAGCCCGGCACGATTACTTTGCCGAAATGGGCTGCCGACTGTCGGATCACGGGCTGGAAATGATCTATGCCGAACCGTACACCGAGTCGGAGATTCGCGCCATTTTCAACAGCCTGCTGCCCGATTACGACAACGCGCTGGCTGATCTCAGCCCGGCCGATATTGCCAAATTCAAGTCGTTCATGCTGGTGCAGTTTGCCGAGTGGGACCACGAGAAAGGCTGGACACAGCAGTTTCACCTCGGCGCGCTGCGTAACAACAACCGGCGTCGGCTCCGCGACCTCGGCCCCGACACGGGCTGGGATTCCATCGGCGATTTCCCGCAGGCGGCTGCCCTGTCGCGCTTCCTCGGTGGGCTGGACGACCGCAACAAACTGGCGAAAACGATTATCTACAACCTCAACCCGGCTGACAACGAAGTGATGGCGACGATGATCGGCAACTTCAACGACGGCTCGGTGCGCGGCAAGGTGCAGTTTGGGTCTGGCTGGTGGTTTCTCGATCAGAAAGACGGTATGGAGAAACAACTAAACACTCTCTCGAACATGGGCTTGCTCAGTACGTTCGTCGGGATGCTGACCGATTCGCGCAGCTTCGTTTCCTACAGCCGCCACGAATATTTCCGTCGGATTCTCTGTAACCTGTTCGGCAACGACGTCGAAAATGGCGAACTGCCCAACGACGTCGATTGGATCGGGAATCTCGTGCAGGATATCTGCTATCGCAACGCTGACCAGTATTTCGGTTTTTAAACGAATCAGCTACCTATGACGCACACCACGGTTGATACCAATGGCGTGCGGCTGCACGTCGTACAGGCGGGCCCGGCAACGGGTCCGCTTATGCTGTTGCTGCATGGGTTTCCGGAGTTCTGGTACGGCTGGAAAGCCCAGATGCAGCCCCTTGCCGACGCCGGTTTTCGGGTCTGGGTACCCGATCAGCGGGGCTATAACCTGAGCGATAAACCCGCCGGTATCGACGCGTACCGGCTCGATACGCTGGTGGCCGATGTGGTGGGGTTGATCGACGCGGCCGGCGTGGAGAAGGCAATCGTCGTCGGGCACGACTGGGGCGGTATCGTGGCGTGGTGGCTGGCCGTGACATATCCCGAACGGGTCGAACGGCTGGTGATTCTCAACGTGCCGCACCCCGCTGTGCTGTCGGGTTTTATCCGGCGCAATCCCGGTCAGTTGCTGCGAAGCTGGTACGTCGCGTTCTTCCAGCTACCTATTTTGCCCGAATGGCTGATGGGGCGCCGACGCGGGGCTATGCTGGCCAGGACGTTGCGGAGCAGCAGCCGACCCGGTACGTTTTCCCGCGATGATCTGGCGCAGTATCGCACAGCCTGGTCGCAGCCGGGGGCGGTGCGGAGCATGGTCAATTGGTACCGGGCCCTGATTCGCCGGCCCGCTGCCCGTCGTCCATCTATCCGCGTCACCGTGCCGACGCTGATAATCTGGGGTATTCACGACCGGTTTCTCCAGCGCGAATTGGCGCAGGCCAGCCTCACCCGCTGCGACGATGGGCGCGCCGAATACCTCGATACCACCCACTGGGTGCAGCACGAAGCGCCCCAGCGGGTGAATGAGTTGATACTGGACTTTACTGCTTATACACTTTCCCGTCCTTCATCACGAATCTGACGGCTTGCAGGGTCTTGATATTTTGAATCGGGCTGTCGTCAACGGCGATAATATCGGCCATTTTGCCCGTTTCGATGGACCCGATCTGATCGGCCATTTTCAGCAGTTTGGCGTTGGTCAGCAGGGCCGCGTTGATGGCTTCGGCGGGGGGCATCCCGGCTTCGACCATGTACTCAAACTCCTTGGCGTTGTAGCCGTGGATGAAGACGCCTGCATCGGTGCCGAACGCAATTTTCACCCCTGCTTTGTACGCTTTGGCAAATGTCGCCTGAATCTTCGGGCCGATGGCCAGTGCCTTCGGAACCACAAGGGCTGGGTAATAGCCGAAGTGCCGGGCGGAGTCGGCGGCTGTTTTACCGGCAATAATCGTCGGGACGTAGTAGGTGCCGTATTTCTTGAATAGCTCAATGGCTTCGTCGTCCATCAGCGTACCGTGTTCGATGGTTTGCACGCCCGCTTTGATGGCCCGTTTCATGCCTTCGGCTCCGTGCGCGTGGGCCGCTACCGCAAAGCCGTAGTCGTTGGCCGCTTTCACGATAGCGTCGACTTCGTCCTGCGTAAACTGCGGTCCCGACCCGTCTTTGGCGTTGCTCAGTACCCCGCCCGTCGCCGTAATTTTTATCAGGTCAGAACCGTCTTTATAGCGTTGGCGAACGGCTTTGCGGGCATCTTCCGGCGAGTTGATAACGCCGTCTTCCGGGCCGGGATCACCCTGTAGACTCTTTTTGTAGCCGTTGGTCGGGTCGGCGTGGCCGCCCGTTGTAGCAATGGATTTGCCAACCGTCAGCACACGCGGACCGTCGACGATACCGGCGTTAATGGCGTTGCGGAGCGACACGTTGATGCCCGAACCGCCCAGGTCGCGCACGGTTGTAAAGCCAGCCATAAGCGTCGTTTTAGCGTACTGTGCCGCCCGGAATGCGACGTCGGCGGGGTTCAGCGTGAAGTTGTCGATGTTGCCGCCCCGGCGCGTCTGACTTTCCAGATGCACGTGCATATCGATCAGGCCGGGCAGTACAGTTTTGTTTTTCAGGTCGATCACTTTGTCCTGCCCCGACGCGGCTGAGTAGCCTTTTTCAACCGCCGTAATCTTGTTGCCGTCGACAACTACGGTCATTTGCGGTTGCAGGGTTGTGCCGGTGCCGGTAAACAGATTGCCGCAGTGAATGAGTGTGCGTTGAGCGAAAAGAGGAGTAGTCAGCAGCGGGAGCACTGCCAGCAGGTAACGTTTTTTCATGTAACAGATTGGTTGGGTACAAAAAAGGCTGCAATCAGTTGATTGCAGCCCTTAATCTATTGAATTGTTGCGGTATCTCCGAATAATCGTTGGTGATCGAGACCCGTATTTATAATCGGCTGACCATTAGGATTGCTCTACCTCGGGGCTCTCCGTCTATTTCGCCTAAATAGTGTTCCCTCAAGATGAGTTTATAGGACTGCCCAGATAGTCCGATACCGGTAGAGTCCATGCGGTCAAGCTCGTCGGGGCGATATACCGTACGGCCGAGAATATGGACTAATCGTACCCGCTGACTAGACTCAGCCTTGACTAACCGCATGCTGGCGTAAGCACTACCGGCGATGAGACAATTGTAATTTTTAGGACAGTACGCAACGCCCGCTGTATCAACGACAACGCTGATACCATCTACCACCGGGACTGTGGTGCCTGCCTTCAGTTCGATGTAGCCATCGGGTACGGCGGGTGTGGGGTCGTCGTGTTGGCAGGCTGCAAAAAAGCCGATCAATGCAATGCTCAGGCAAATTCCGATTCGTCCTAGTCTCATTACAGTGTGGTGACTATGTTTTTTGTCATCCCGACGTCAGGAGGGATCTTCGGTAAGCGAAAGTAAAATCGCCTGTTTCCGAAGATCCCTCCTGCGTCGGGATGACAAAACTGGTTGTCTGTTGCCGATTTACTTCACAATCACACCATCGGCCATAAACGTCAGGGCCTTTTCGGGTTTGGTAATTTTCGCGATTTCGGCTTTCGATTTGCCCGCATCTTCGGCGTAGTGACGCAGTTCATCCACAGAGGTTTCGGTGGTTTCAGCCACGCCTTCCATTACGACCTTCTTGCCGACGATATCTTTCGGTACGAAGAAACCGTAGTCTTTAAACATCACGCGCATGGTCTGTCCGTCGCCGGTGTTGACCTTCATCCAGCAGCCTTTCATTTTGCAGACGTCCTCGACCGTGCCTTCTACTTTGGTCGTCATCTTCGCTTTGTCGCCCATCTTGGCGGCTAGCTGCGTGGCCGGAATTGCGCCCGAGTCCGTGATCTTCTTGCCGTGGTAGCTGCTTTGGCTGTAGCCCGCAAGAGATACACTGAGTAGTAATAACGTCAGTATCGTTTTCATCGCTGATCGGTTGGTTGTGCGTTGTTGTAGTACGAAACGGCGCCTTGCCGCACATCAAATAGTTGTTGCAAGTCGTTGGCCGATAACCAAAATTACCATTTAAAACGAAATCATCACCTCATCATTATGCGACATACGTCCTGTTTGTTGCTGGCCGGATTAAGTGCTATTGCGCTGACTGCCTGTCAGAAAAACAAAGATGCCGACACCAGTTCTACGCCCGACCGAACCGTTTTCTTCGATAAGTCGGGCATGGATACGACCGTCAGGCCCGGCAACGATTTCTTTACCTACGCCAATGGCGACTGGATGAAAAACACGAAAATTCCCGACGATCAGACCGGCTGGGGTTCGTTCAACACGCTTTACGACGAGAACCTGAAAAAGACGAAAGTCATTCTGGAGAAAGCCGCTGCCGCCGATGCGAAAGCGGGGAGCGTTGAGCAGAAAGTGGGCGATTTCTACGCGAGCGGGATGGATACGGCTCGTATCGAATCGCTGGGCTACGAGCCGCTGAAACCCGAACTGGCCAGGATTGCCGCCCTGACCGACTACAAAAGCGCAATCAACTATCTGGCTGCCAGCAAATCGGACCCCGGCGGGCGGCTGATTGGCTTCGCCGTCGGGTCCGACGATCGGCAGAGCAGCATTAACCGGATCAATTTCATGCAGGCCGGGCTGTCGCTACCGGAGAAAGATTACTACACTAAAACCGACTCGGCGACGGTGGCGGTGCGAAAGGCGTTCGTGACATACATCGCTAAACTGTTCACGCTGACGGGCGTCGATCCGACGTCGGCAAAGACGAAGGCCGACGGTATTCTGGCGTTCGAAACGATGCTGGCCCGCTCCCACAAAGCCCCCGCCGACCTGCGCGACCCGGTAGCGAATTACCACAAACTGGCCGTCGCCGACCTGACCCGCCAGCAGCCCAGCCTCGACTGGCGCAACCTGCTCAACACAATGGGCCTGAGCAAGATCGACTCGGTACTGATGGCCCAGCCGGAATACTACCAGGCACTGAGCAGAAGCCTGCCCGCGACGTCGATGGACGAATTGAAAGATTACCTGACGTTTACGCTGATCGACGGAAACGCGGGGCTGCTGAGCAAGCCGTTCCGCGAAGCCAGCTTCAACTTCAAAGGCAAAACACTGTATGGGCAATTGAAGGAACCCGAACGCTGGAAGCGCGTGGCCGACGCTGTCGACGGCTATCTGGGCGATGCGCTGGGGCAACTGTGGGTGAAGCAGTATTTTCCGCCCGAAGCCAAAGAACGAATGCTGACGCTGGTCGATAACCTGCAAAAGGTCTATCGTGAACGCATCGATAAACTCGACTGGATGGCTCCCGAAACCAAGAAAGTAGCGCTTGTCAAGCTGGATAAGTTTCTGAAGAAAATCGGCTACCCCGACAAGTGGAAAGAATACGGCGACGTGAACGTGAAGCGCGACGACTACTTCGGCAACGTACAGCAGGCCCGGGCGCACCATACCAAAGAAGATTTCGACAAAGTCAACCAACCCGTCGACCGGGCCGACTGGCTGATGACGGCTCCTACGGTGAACGCTTACGCTAACCCCAGCAACAACGAAGTCGTATTTCCGGCCGGTATTCTCCAGTTTCCGTTCTTCGACAAAGACGCAGACGACGCCATCAACTACGGCGCTATCGGCATGGTAATCGGCCACGAAATGACCCACCTGTTCGACGATCAGGGGCGGCAGTACGACGAAAACGGCAACCTCCGCGACTGGTGGACGAAGCAGGACGCGCAGCGGTTCACGACCAAAACGCAGGCCGTGGTGAAGCAGTACGATGGCTATTCGATCCTGAACAATATGCACGTTAACGGTCGGCTGACGCTGGGCGAAAACCTAGCCGACCTCGGCGGTATCACGCTGGCGTATCAGGCGTTCAAGCTGACAAAGCAGGGCCAGAGCAACGAGAAAATCGACGGCTTTACGCCCGATCAGCGGTTCTTCCTCGGCTTCGCCCAGGTATGGCGCGTCAAAGTGCGCGACGAGTCAGAGCGGGTTCGCATCACAACCGACCCACACTCGCCCGCCAAGTTCCGCGTCAACGGCCCGCTGGCGAACTTCGAGCCGTTCTACAAGGCATTCAACGTGCAGCCCGGCGACAAGCTGTATAAGCCGGAGGTGGATCAGGCAAAGGTTTGGTAGGGGTTTACCCTCACCCCAACCGACCCGTCGGACCGCCCCTCTCCCAAAACGGGAGAGGGGCTTTTTTTACGTTAGATTTTCGCGAATCTTTTCCAAAACGCGGTCTATACTGCACATGACTTCGTCGTTTGAAAAGCGCATGATTGATAGACCCAGGTCACACAATGCACATTCCCGTTCGGCATCCGCAAGTTTAGCCTCCGGTGAATTGTGAACTGAGCCGTCTAACTCTATAACTAGCCGAGAAGTTGGGCAGTAAAAGTCAACGATAAAGCGGCCGAAGCCATGTTGCCTCCTAAACTTGACACCATCTAGTTGTCTATCACGTAATAGACTCCACAACGTTGCTTCTGCCTCTGTTTGCTCCCGCCGAAGTTCTCGACGTAATTCTTTCATTGAAGACGTACTCGATGCTCCTTTCATAATACAGTGAATAGTGTGGTATTTATAGAGTCCAACCTACATCAAGGTCATTTATTCTGCAAAAAAAAGCCCCTCTCCCGTTTTGGGAGAGGGGTTGGGGTGAGGGTAATTACATGCCTACCGTGAGGGCAATTACGTCCAGTACAGCACCGGCGCACTCGGGAAACGTTGCTGCCACTCGGCGTAGAAAAACGCCTTCATCTCGCGCATCTCCTCCGGGCGGTATACGTACTTGGTACCGCCGAATTTGTTCCGCTTCTCGGCCCGTACCTGCTCGTCCATGTCGAGCGATGTATTGGGATACCACTGGAGTAGCACGTCTTTCGAGCCGGGTGTGAAGCGGTGGCTGATAAACTCCACATTCATGTCGACGGGAAAGTCGATTACCTCGGCAATACGGTCGAGGAGGGCGGTGTAGTGGGCGCGCCAATCGGGGATGGGCATGATCGGAGCAATGACCAGCCCGATGGGGTAGCTGCCCCCACCCAGCTCGCGTGGCAGAGCCAGCTTCCGCAACGCCTGCAACCGCGCTTCTACCGACGCCGTGCCGCCTTCCAGCCGCCGGGCCACTGAGTCGGCGTTGAGGCTGAAACGGGCGCGGGTATGACCGTTATGCGGCAGGTCGAGCAAGCTGTCGACGTGGTCGTACTTCGTAACAAAACGTAGCTCCGCTTTCTCCCGCGTACCATAGTAGCGGATGCACTCGGCCATACTACCTGTCAGGTGCTCAATGCCCAGCACGTCGGTGTAGCAGCTTACCTCGAAGGTTGTCGGGCGATTAGTGTCGGTACCCTGCCAGCTTTTGTTGGGTGGATAGGTGCCCTCGTACGTAGCTGTATTCGCCAGCATCTTCGGTAGGTTGGCATACGCTCGCACCACCGGCGGTCCTGCCAGACTACCCGCCAGATAACAGTACTGACAGTGGGCCGGGCACCCTTCGGCGAGGTTCATCTGCCAGTCGGCGGAGGGCGGAATGGGCTGGAGTCGGAACGCACTCGGCGGGGCATTCACTACCGCCAGCGTGTTCTTCGCAATGCGATACGTCTCCCGCTCGTCGGCACCGCGCAGACCGGTGATACGATTGCTTTTCGCTATCTCGATGGGCAGGTCAAGCGCCGAGACGCGCTCGTAAATTGCCTGCCCGAACGGTTCGTTGAGAGCGTCGGGAGTGAAGACCACCCGCTTCGGCATCCACAGGCGCGGTGAGCGCACAAGCGGCTCCGACTTGGTCGGCTGGGGGGCAACAGGGGTTATCAGATTAGTCGTCATATCGTTGAGAAAAGGCGGTCAGCGGCTCCGAAACTGGCCGACTAACTGGCTATTTATACAACGAAACTACAGCCTGAATGAATCCCTGATTGATAGTTATTTTAAATTTTATACTGCTGAAAATCAACAAGTTAAAATAAAAATAAAGCGGCCCCGGAATCAATTCCGGGGCCGCTTTATTTTTGCTGCTAGGGGTTGTTTCTAGCGGTTCAGCGTCACTTTGCCGCTCCGGCCTACGCGCCCGAAATAGTAGTTGACGCCAAACTTCAGTCGGCCACCTTTGCCGCGTCCTACAGTCGGATCAATTTTGTTATAGAAGCTACCTTCGTAACTCAGTTCAGCACCTAAGCGGGGCAGAATCCAGGCCATCACGCCCAGTTCAAGCCCAACACTGGTGTACTTCGCTTTCGTACCAGATGGAATGTTCTCCGAAAACTCGCGACCCGAGTTCAGGCTGGCTCCTACAAAGCTGCTGATCCGGGTGCGGAATGGGTAGTACCGGGCGAACAGGCCAAACTGCCGGGCGTGGTACTTGTTACCCACCAGCCGATCGTAGTCGTAGCGAATACCGGCGGCAAAACCAGGCTGGAAAAAGTAACCCAGCCGTGTATTGACGTCGACGTACACCTTGCCATCCGTTGCACCAAAGCCAACACCCCCGCCCAGAAACAGGCTGCCCGGCTGAAACCAGGTCAACTGGTTACGCTGCTGGTAGTTGACCGACTGATCGACCGCGTCTTCAAGTTTTTCCTTGGCTTCACCCGCTTTCTCGCGGACTTCCTGCTTGGTTTCGTCGCTGATAATCGGCTTGCGACTGGTCGAATCGCTGTTGTTTTGCGCCAGTGCCGCCACGGATAAACCCGTCAGCAGCAGTGTAGTTGTGAATAGTTTTTTCATCGTCGTTGAGTTCTAAGTCTGTGTAAACCGTTGATATAGGCTATTAACCAGCCAAATCGGATAAGGTTTGTTGAAATCAGTTACTCACCTGAGAATAATACAAAATCACCCGTTTGCTGTTGACAAAAAGCAAACGGGTGCCCGGAAAAAGACTATTGCGTCTATCGACTATTGCTCAAATAATTGATGAGGTTCTGGACCTGTTCGGCCGATGTGGCCGGGAAATTGGCGATGCGAATCTGCGAATTCTTCTGCGCGCCGTAGCCGCTGCCAATCACCATACCCGCCGTTTTCGCTTCGGCAATGATTTCTGCCGACGGCTTTTTCGTGTCTGCTACGATTACCGTCTGCGACCGGTGCCGCTCTTCTTTCACGAATGGGCTGTACAGATCCGAATCCTCCAGAAACTTGTACACCATTTTGGCTTTCTCCTCGGTCTGCTTCCGAATGGTACCGACACCGATCTTGTTGAAATCTTCCGCGATTTTGCCCAGCGCGTAGATGTACAGCACGTTGGGCGTAGCGGGGGTTTCAAAGTCCTTGTAGTGCTTCCACAACGTCGGTAAGGTGTGATGCGCACCGATTGTCAGGTTCTCGTACTGCTGCAACCGGGTCGCTTTTTCCAGACACGCCTGATTCGCGATCCAGACGCCCAGGCCAGCGGGCATACCGAAGGCTTTCTGCACCGAGAAAAAGGCCGAGTCGATCAGTGTATAGTCGAGGTCAGGGTAGGGGGCCGACGAGACCATGTCGACACAGAATAGCTTCTTCGGGTACTTTTTCTTCAGCTTGTGCATGTCGGCCACGCGCATCTGCACGCCCGACGACGTTTCGTTGTGCGTCATGCACACCAGTTCCGCGTATTCAGGCACCTCAATGTCTGCCGCGTCGAAGCCTTCGCCAAAGGGTTTTTCCAGCTTGTGGGCAAACTTCCGCAGCGATCCGGCATAGTCGTAGAACTTCTGCGAAAACGACCCATTCACCAAATGGAAACTTTCGTGTTCGACGCAGTTGAACAGCAGCCGTTCCCACACTTCCGACGCCGACCCCGTGAAGAAAATTGCGTGCGTTTTCGGGATGTTCAGCAGCGTCCGCAGTTGCTCGTCGGTGAATTTGTAAATGTCCCGAAACGCCTGACTGCGGTGCGAAATCGACCCGAGCTGCTTATCGAAAGCCGTTTGGATGTGTTGCTGAAACGTCGGATACAACTCAGCCGGCCCCGGCGTGAAGTAGGTGTTTTTCATAAGCAATGAGTGAATGATTGAGTGATAGAATGATTGAATGGTGGCGTGCGTCAGCCTATTCAATCATTCTATCACTCAATCATTCAACATTAATAAAGTAGTCTGAACTTGATCGTGTTGTCGATGCCTTTCAGTTCCTGTACAACCTCGTCGGCGTATTCTTTGGCGACGTCGGTGATGACGTAGCCGATTTGCTCGTTGGTTTTCAGGTACTGACCGTGGATGTTGATGTGGTACTTGGCGAAGATGTTGTTCATCCTGGCCAGAATGCCCGGCACGTTGGCGTGGATGTGGAGCAGACGGTGTGAATTTTTCAGCAGCGGCAGTTGCAGTTCGGGGAAGTTGACACTGCCGTAGGTACTGCCGTTGTTGATGTATTCGAGCAGTTTTGCCGGTACGAAATTGCCAATGTTGGCCTGCGCTTCCTCGGTGCTGCCGCCGATGTGGGGCGTCAGAATCACGTTGGGTAGGTCGCGCAGTTCGCTCATAAACTCCTCGTTGTTGGTCTTCGGCTCCTGCGGGAACACGTCGACACCCGTACCGATGACCTTGCCCTGCTTGATGGCGTTGACCAGCGCGGGAATGTCGACGATGTGCCCGCGCGACAGGTTCAGGAAGATAACGCCCTGCTTCATCAGACCGAACTCGCGTTCGCCGATCAGGTTTTTGTTTTCCTTGCGTCCATCGGTGTGCAGGCTGATGATGTCAGAAACGGCCAGCAGTTCGTCCAGCGTCTTGCATTTGCGGGTATTCCCCAAGGCCAGCTTGTCGACAATGTCGTAGAAGTACACTTCCATGCCCAGCGCTTCGGCCACCACCGATAGCTGCGTACCGATGTTGCCGTAGCCAACCAGACCGAGCTTTTTACCGCGTACCTCGTAGCTGTTCTTTGCTGATTTGTCCCAGTCGCCCCGATGCATCGAATTGCTTTTCGGCACGATACCCCGGATCAGCATGATGATTTCGCCAATCGCCAGTTCGACCACCGAGCGGGTGTTGCTGTAGGGCGCGTTGAACACGGCCACCCCGCGTTCGGTGCAGGCCGTCAGGTCGATCTGGTTGGTACCGATGCAGAACGCACCGACGGTCATTAGCTTGTTGGCGTGTTCGAGGACGCGGGCCGTGACGTTGGTTTTCGAGCGAATACCCAGAATCGATACGTCGCGGATGGCTTCGATCAGCTCGTCTTCGTCCAGCGCGCCTTTGCGGATTTCGACGTTAAAGCCTTCCTGCTCGAACAATTGCACCGCCACCGGGTGAACGTTCTCCAGCAGCAGGACCTTGATCCGGCTCTTGGGGTACGATTGGCTGCGGCTCAGGTTGTTGTGGTACAGAAATTCGTCGAGCGACGGGGCCGTAAAATCCGCTTTTTCGACCACGCGTGGGCGCAGCACGTTTTCGGTAAAGGCGTAAAAACGGGCTGCGGCACCCGACTCCCGAATCTCGTAATCGGTATAGCCATCGCCGATGACGTAGACTTCGCCGTCGAGTTGCAGGCTACGAATTACCTGCGGCTTTCCTCCGTTGGCTGATAGCGGGTTGGTCCGGTCAAAATCAACAATGTTACCCGCTTCGTCGTAGACAAACGTGTTGGCCAGCACATGATCGGCTTTAATGCCCAGCGAGGCTACGACCGGTACGATGAACTCGCGGAAACCGTTCGAGACGATATAAATGTGGTCAGCATTTTCGACCAGAAACTCCTTGTTGCGCTGAAACGAATCCGAGATTTTACCCGACAGCGTTTCGATCAGGGCCGGAAGTTGATCGCGGTGGGCGCGGAGCAGTTTCAGCCGCAGTTCGAGCGATTCGGTAAACGACAGTTCGCCCGCCATACCCCGGTCGGTAATGGTCTTGATCTGATTTAGGGCGTCGTCGCGGTCGGGCCGGCCAACGAGTGAGATTTCGCCCAGCACGTCGAGAGCCTCGACCTTTGTGAAAGTGCTGTCGAAATCGATGACGAAAAACGTCTGTTCTGGTGTCTTGGTAAGCATATAGATAAACCCGGCTTTACAGGCGGGCCGATAACAGTTCACTACTAAATCTCCGACCTTACTCAGTCGAAGGGTTGTGTCAAAAATTCCAGCGCCCGCCGTTCCGACCAGTACGTACCGTTGATGCCGCCCGTTTTGGCCGGGAAGCCGCAGTGACCGCCCTGTTCGGGAAACTCCATCCAGACGTTAGCCAGTTCCCGCGCCATCGACTCCGGGTAGCAGGTCGGCGACAGAAACGGGTCGTTCCGGGCGTTGACGATCAGCGTCGGAACGGCAATGCCGGGTATGTACTGGAGCGAACTACTGCGGGTGTAATAGTCGGTGGCGTCGCGAAAACCGTTCATCGGGGCAGTAAATACCTCGTCGAACTGCCGCACCCGGCGCGATTGCATAACCGCATCGAGGGGAAAGACGCCCGGCATTACAGCCGCTTTGCGCGCTACTTTGGCGTTGAGCGACCGGCTGAACCGGCGGTTATAAATCAGGCTGTCCCACTGCTCCAGTCGGTCCGACGAGCCAATCAGGTCGAGCGGTACCGAGAAGACGACCGCCCGCCGAATGGCCGGGTCGATCGCCGTACTTCGTTCGCCAAGGTATTTAAGCGTAATACTGCCTCCGGCCGAAAAGCCAGCCAGGTGCAGCGACGTGTAGCCTTTGGCCAGCGCGTGGGTGATGATGAAGTGCAGGTCATCGGTGTCGCCGAGGTGGTAGAACCGCTGCTGCCGGTTGAGGTCGCCCCCGCACGAACGGTAATGCCACGCCAGACAGTCGAAGCCGTTTTGGCTCAGGTGCCGCGCCATGCCCGCCAGATACGTACTCCCCGAACTTCCTTCCAGTCCGTGTGTCAGGATAACCAGTTGCCGCTCAGCCAGTGGCTTCGGGGCAGGCGGGGAAATCCAGTCGAGGTCCAGAAAATCGTCGTCGGGTGTTTCGACTCGCTCACGGACGTACTCGACCGACACCTTCCGAAACAGCGACGGAACAATCGTTTGCAAATGACCATTCCACAAAAGGGCGGGTGGCCGGTACGTCGACGGGGCAATCAGCGGCATTGAACGGGACGCAGATGACTCAATGGACGAAGGTACAGGTTTCAAAGGGCTTACGTAGAATCGCTATTCTGTATATCGTAAAAATTATATAGTTAATTGGTAAAGTGTTAGACGTGTTCGCTTTCGCATCGAGTCGATTGACGGCTCGACCCAGCTAATGGTGTCATCAGCACACATTAATGAAATAACTACCTAATGAAGCAGGATATTATTAAAAACATAATTATATAAATTATGAGTATAACGAAAAGAATAGTGACTTACGCAGTAAGCTGAAAATCAGACCAGATCAAATGATCTACCAGCTTGTCTGTTATGAGGAAAAACTACCTTTTTATCGTGCTGTGCGCGTTGCTGCTGTCGGGTATTTCTCCGCTTCTTGCGCAACAAAACCTTATTCCTAACCCGGGTTTTGAGTCTGGCACCGGCGACGTGTTTACCAACTGGACCAAAGCCAATGGGGCGGCTTATCTGACGGCGACCACCGCAGCCGCCGAAGTTCACGGCGGAACGCGTGCGCTGAAGTCGGCGGGGCCGGGCTTTGCCGGTCAGCAGTATCAGGTGCAGATGCTGAGCGATCTGATAAACATGACCGTCGGCACGTCGTACACGTTTAAAATCTGGGTCAAAGCCGCTACGGCGGGTGGTACGGTACGCTTCTCAACCCAGCCCAGCCCGCTCTATGGCCCCGATACCCCCGTACCGGCAGGCGTGTGGACGCAACTGTCTTGGACGTTTACGGCCACCGTAGCCCAAACCCGCATCGCGCTGGATCTGGGGCAGAGCAACGTCGTTTATTATCTGGACGATATGGAAATGCTGGGCGCTGTCGTCACTACGCCCGCGCCCGCAAACCTGACCAACTACCTGCCTAACCCCAGTTTTGAAGACGGTACGGGCAGCACCTTTACGAACTGGACGGCCCTCAACGGGGCTGGCTCGTTTTCGGAAACGACGAACCCCGCCGAGGTGAAAGTGGGTGCGAGAGCCTTGAAAGTAGTGTCGGCAACCCCCGGCAACGCCTACGAGGTGCAGTTTGCCAGCCCGTTTCTCAATACGCCGGTTGGCAAACGGTTTCGGTTCAGCATCTACATCAAAGCGGCCGTAGCCGGGGGCATGGTCAGGCTGTCGACGATTTCGCCTTTGGCTAACTACGGGGCGTATGCCTATTCGACTACCACCAGCATTGGTACCGACTGGCAACAGCTGACGCTCGATTTTACACCGGTAGAACCCACCACGCGGGTCGCCATCGATATGGGAACGAGTGCCGCCACTTATTTCGTGGACGACATGAGACTGACGTCGACTGATGCGCTGTTGATCGGAAACGGCGGGTTTGAAACCGGGCTGGGCGATAACTTTACGAACTGGACCAAACAGAACGGCGCGTCGTTTCTGACGGCAACGACCACCGAAACCCACTCGGGTAGCCGGGCGCTCCGGGCCGAAGTAACGGGTACGCAGGCCAACGCCGGACAGGCCTATTCTGTCCAGCTTATCAACGACGCGGCTACGACGGTGGTCGGAACGCAGTACACGTTCTCGATCTGGGCCAAAGCCACTACCGCCGGTAGTACGATCCGCTTCTCGACCCAGCCCAGCCCCCAATACGGACCCGATACGCCCGTTCCGACCACCTGGACCAAACTGAGCTGGACGTTTACCGCCAACAGTACCCAAACCCAACTGGTGCTCGATCTGGGCAAAAACACGAACGTTTATTACCTCGACGATGCTGACATCAGCACGGCCGTTATCAACCTCGTCAGCAATGGCAGCTTTGAGCAGGGTGGTCCCGGCAACAACTTCACCAACTGGTCGAAGTACAACGGCGCAGCCAACATGACCGAAACCACCGTTCCCGCCGAAGTGAACGAAGGGAGCCGGGCGGTGAAGGTAATCAACACGGCTGCCGGGCAACCGTACAGCGTGCAACTGGTGAGTGATCCGATGAGCCTCAGTGCCGGGAAAAACTACACCGCTACGGTCTATGTGCGCTCGAATACGGGTGGAGAAGTCATCCGGTTTTCGACCAACGCTACTGCCGGGGCTCAGTACGGGCCCGACTTCACCACCACGACGGCCTGGAAAGCGATGACCTGGACCTTTACGGCCAACGACCCCAGCACCCGGATTGTGCTGGACATGGGTACAAGCGCCGGTACGTTCTTCGTCGATAACGTGACGGTGGTGGGGGCCGACGACTGCGCGGTTAAATATCAGGTACCCGCCAGTCAGACACCGATTGCCACGGGGAAAAACAAATTCCTTGGGTCGGCTTACAGCACCCCCAGATACCAAACTTCGATAAGTATTTCAACCAGGTAACGCCCGAAAACGCGGGCAAATGGGGTAGTATCGAAGGAACCCAGGGTGTTTATAATTTCACCGAAGTCGATCAGGCGCGTGCGTTTGCTAAGCAACGTGGGTTTCCCTTCCGGTTTCACGTGCTCGTCTGGGGTGCCCAGCAGCCAACCTGGCTGAAACCCCTCAGCGACGCGCAAAAGGTGCAGAAGCTGAAAGCCTGGTTTCAGGCCGTTGCCAATCACTACGATGGCAGTTCGGATGCACGGGCTCGGCTGGAATATATCGAAGTAGCCAACGAAACGCTCAACGATCCGCCAAACAACGAAGGCGCCAACGTCAACGATCCGGCCAGTGGCGACTATGTTAACGCGCTGAAATCGCTGAACGCGGAACTGGGCACCACGCCCGGCCGCTTCGACTGGGTAATTAACAGCTTCAAGCTGGCTCGCAAATACTTCCCCTGCGAAACCAAGCTGGTGCTCAACGAGTACAACGCCGAAACCATACTGGCCGACGACTACGTAACGCTGGTCAACCTGTTGAAGGCCGATAATCTGCTGGACGTCGTGGGGTTGCAGGCGCACTCATTCTCGACCCGGAAATACAATGCCAGCCAGAGTTTCGCCGACCATACCAACTACCTGCGGACACAGCTGGATAAAATTGCCGCTACCAAGCTGCCGATCATGATTACCGAACTGGATATCGACGGCAACGTAGACAGCACCTACACGGTCACAACCAACGTAGCCGTGAAGCAGGCGTTCCAGAAGTCGGAGTATCAGCGCATTTTTGGCCTGTACTGGAATCACCCATCGGTTATCGGCATCACGCTGTGGGGGTACCTGACAGGCCACTGGCGCACGACCGAGGAAGCGTTTCTGGTCGATGCCTGTAGCGGGCAGGAGAAGCCGGCCCTTCGGGATTATCTGAACAACACGCTCAACAATAATCCCAGCAGCGTTCGGGCGTCCGGTAACCCGGCGCTGGGTATGAGCTTCGTCCCCAAGATCTGCGGTATTCCTCAAACGGCTCAGTACGCGTGTACCAGCGATGTGCCTGTGGCCAGTACGGCCACGATCACGGCATCGGCCGTCAACTGCCCCGGTACGGTCAACGTTACCGTCAGTGACGTGACGACGCCCGCCAACCCGACAGCCGGTACGTCGTACACCATCGTCCGGACCTGGACCGTTACTGATGCCTGTGGCAACACACGGACGGCCACGCAGCAAATTGTGGTGACGGGTACCTGCTCGCCCACGACTACGACCTGCGGTAGCCCGACGGCAACGCTGGGTCAGCCGCTGAACCTCGTTGCACCAACGTACAGCTGCACTACGAGAGAATTTAAGTTCAACACGACGGGCGGAGATGGTTCGCCAATTACCTTCTCGGCGGTTGGTATCTCGGTGCCGTCGACAAACTGCCTGGCGATGGTCGATGCCGGTATAGCGGAGGATATTCGGGAGCAGAAGCCGAACGTACAGCCGATTACTCTGACGGCTACGCAGAACGGTGTCACGGTAACGTATTCGTGGAATGCGTTAGGGGCCTGTGGTACTACCCCGGTTACCCCAGTCGGCAGTCTGACGCTGATTGCTCCTGACTACAATTGTTCGACGGGGTCCTTTCTGTTCAGAACGAGTGGGGGCAACAGTTCACCGATCGAGTACATGGCCATTGGCATCACCGGCTGGACGACCAACCCCAACCAGTTTGTCGATGCTGAAATACGCACGGCTGCCGATGCTCAGCCGCTGACGCTACGGGCCCGCCAGAATGGTGTCGAGGTGACCTACGTATGGAACATTCGGGCCCAGTGCCCGGTGGGGGGAACGCAGACGCCAACGACTGTTGGAGCACTTCAATTCGTTGCGCCCGACTACAACTGTTCGACCGGTGCGTTTGTCTTCAAGACAAGCGGAGGTAACAGTTCGCCAATCGAGTACATGGCTATCGGCATCACCGGCTGGACGACCAACCCCAACCAGTTTGTCGATGCCGAACTGCGCACGGCTGCCGATGCCCAGCCCCTGACGCTACACGCCCGGCAGAACGGTGTCGAGGTGACCTATGTGTGGAACATTCGGGCTCAGTGCCCGGTAGGTGGTCGTGTTGGGGCTATGGCGGAACCGTCGGCCAGTCTGGGAGCGAGCGTTCAGCCCAACCCAATTGACGACGAGTTTGTGCTGAGTCTCGACGGGATGGCTAATTCGTCGGTACAGCTCCTGTTGACCGATATCACGAGTCGGCCCGTTCTGAGCCAGACTGAGCAGGTGACCGCCAACCACCATGAGGTGCGGCTGCGGCTGGGCAACCGCCCGTCTGGAGTATATCTCCTGCGAGTTGCCAGCCCCGGAAAGGTGCAGAGCCTGCGTCTGTTGAAGAAGTAGCCCGGCGATTCCGTCCGTGGACAAAAACAGAAAAAGCCGGGAGCAGTCCCGGCTTTTTCTGTTTTCATTCGATCTGACTGGCTACAGCGCCAGTTCTTTCTCCGTTACGATCGTGAGCACTTCGGTGTCTTTCAGCCGCACGGCAAGGCCCAGCGTTTTGGGCACTTCGTAGTGGAAATAAAACTTCATCGTGTGTAGCTTGCCTTCGTAGAACGCTAGTTCGTCGCCCTGCGGATTCTGCGTTAGCATGGCCTGCTTCGCCACGACGCTTTGCTTGAGCCACTGCCACGCTACGACCACGATGCCAAACAGCTCCAGAAACAGCGTAGCATCGGCGAGGTAGCGTTCCGTGTCGCCGTTCATGGCGTGGGGCATCAGGCTTTCGACCACTTCCTGCGTCCGTTTCAGTTCGGCACCGAGTTGCTGGGCGTAGGGCTTCAGTTCGTCGTGCGTACTGGCTTCCCGGATCGTTTTGCTCATCTCGGCAAACAGCAGCTGCGGACCTTTGCCGCCCTTCTGCGTCATCTTACGGCCCAGCAGATCCTGCGCCTGAATACCCGTGGTGCCTTCGTAGATGGGCGTAATGCGGATGTCGCGGTACAACTGCTCGACGGGAAAATCTTCCGTAAAGCCGTAGCCGCCGAACGTTTGCAGACTCTGACTCACCGACTGTACGCCCATTTCCGAGGGGTACGATTTCGCCACCGGCATCAGCAGGTCGAGCAGCAGGAACGCGTTTTCTTTCTCCTCGCCCTCAGCTACTTCGCTGATGTCGTACAGGCGGGCGGCTTCCAGCAGCAGCGACAGCGACCCTTCGGTTACGGCCTTCTGGAACAGCAACATCCGGCGGACGTCGGGGTGGTTGATGATCGCCGTTTGGGGGGCGTCGAGCAGGTTTTTCTCGTTCAACCGGCGGCTTTGCGGGCGTTCGCGGGCGTATTGTAGAGCCGAGTAGTAAGCCGCCGTCGCGATGGCAGCGGCTGTCATCCCCACGCCAATCCGCGCTTCGTTCATCATCTGGAACATGTAGCGCAGGCCCTGATGCGGTTCGCCGACAATGTAGCCAATCGTGTTGTCGTTCGACCCCATCGTCAGGTACATGGCCGGAACACCTTTCTGCCCCAGCTTGTGATACACCCCCGTCGATTGCACATCGTTGTCGACCACGTTGCCCTGCTCATCGAGTCGGAACTTGGGCACGACGAATAAGGAAATGCCTTTCGTGCCTTTGGGTGCCCCGTCGATGCGGGCCAGCATGAGGTGGATAATGTTGTCGGCGGCATCGTGGTCACCGGCCGAGATAAACACTTTCTGGCCGCTTATTTTGTATGACCCATCGGGGAGTGGCGTGGCTGATGTCGTTACGTCTGAGAGCGACGAACCGGCCTGTGGTTCGGTCAGGGCCATTGTTCCCTGCCACGTTCCGGCCAGCAGATTTGGTACGTAAAATTCGCTTAGTTCGGGCGAGCCAAACGACGTAATCAGGTGGGCAGCTCCCGACGTCAGGCCGGTGTACATCATGCCGTTGTTGGCGGCCATCAGGATAAAGCTCACCGCTGAGTTAATCATCTCTGGTAGCTGCTGCCCGCCGTGATCGAACGAAAAACCAGCCCCGATCAGTCCGGCATCGCCCATCGCTTTCAGATACTCCCGGATCTTGGGGTGAACCGTTACTTTCCCGTCTTTGAGTTCGGGCTGATTCCGGTCGACGTCGCGCAGGTTGGGGTGCATGATCGTGTCGGCGATGTATGTAGCCGAGTCGAGCACGAGGTTAAATGTTTCCTTGTCGTGGGCACTGAAATACTCATATTTGGCCAGTTCTTCGGCCTTGAATACTTCGTGAAGCAGAAAATGCAGATTGCGTTTGCTGAAATAAGTTGTTGCCATGTGTATGATAAAGAGTTAGGATTAAACGGGAAGAAAGAGGTGAGATGAACGAGAAGAGACCACACCTGAGCTAAGTGCGTCCCATTTCTTCCCACATCATTCTTCTACACACGAAAAGCTGTATGCGTGCATACGGGTTGTTAAGTAAAAGTACCACGTTTTAAGCTTACTGTAAACTGTTAGTGGAAAACTAACGTTTATCGTTCGTCGTATACATGACGATCAAATCAAACCAATTAATCAAACATGAAAAAACTTGCTGTTCTCTTTACGCTGCTGTTTGCTGTTGTCTCACTGGTGCAGGCGCAGGACAAAAAGCCGCCAATGAGCCCCAAGATTACGGCCGAGAGCCCCGATAAAAACATCAAGGTAATCTACGGTCAGCCGTCGAAGCGGGGCCGGGTTATCTTCGGTGAAAACGGTCTGGAGAAGTACGGTAAAGTATGGCGTACGGGTGCTAACGAAGCAACCGAAGTGACGTTCAAGAGTGATGTTATGTTCGGTGGCAAGATGGTAAAAGCGGGTACGTATACCCTATACACCATCCCCAACGCAAAAGAGTGGGACGTACTGCTGAACAGCACGCTGGGTCAGTGGGGGGCTTACGACTACGAAAAAATCAAAGGCAGCGACGTGGCTATGGTAAAAGTGCCGGTATCGATGAACAAGACACCGATCGAGAAACTGACCATCACGCCCGCTAACAGCAGCATCGCTATTGCCTGGGACAACATGACGGTTTCGGTGCCAGTAATGAAGCACGGCATGTAAGCCGGTAGAATCAGGTACTTTCCACTAGTACAATCCCTTTCACTCGACAGCCGTCCTGTGAAAGGGATTTTTGTTTGTAAAGGGCTTATTTACAGCTATTTTGGGCCATTCGCTCAACAAAGAGTGATCTGTTAAAAAAAATTTCGTAATTCGCTAACAGACAAACGGTTATCCGGGTTGTAACCTCGATCGAGTATGGGCGGCAAGTAGAAGAATGAGTATCGACCGATTTAGTTAGCTGCCTGCCTGTACGGAATCGCCTGTCCGCACTTTTGTCGTATATCCAGCTATTTATACTGCCCTGTATCGGTCTGAAGCCCATGAGTAAACTTTACATGCTTTTCTTTCTCGCCGTATTTGCTGCATTGCCCACGATGGGGCAGCAGGTCAGCGACTACTACCGACTGCCTGACCACAACCAGGTTCAGTACAATCGGCTGGTGACGCGCTACGGCGGAGCTTACATCAAAGACCGCTGGTATGTTTCGCTGACGGGTTTCGTCCGGGCCGACAAAGCACTGCTCGACAACTCGATTGGTGGGATGGTTGGAGCCCGACGCGTCGTGCGGCCGGGCTGGGGGGCACTGCTGGGCTGGGCCTACAAAGAAAAGTGGGCCGTGGAAGCCGGTTACGTTCAGTCGCCTGCCCATACGAGTTTGTCCGTTGATCGGGGGCGCGTCGTTCCATCTCTGTTTCAATACGCCAACGATCAGCACAGTTTCGTGCTGCGGGGTAAGCGGTTACTGTTTTCAACAAGTGGTCCCTGGCGTCGGTCGGGTTTCTGGCTGACGGCGGGTGTGTGGCTGGTACCGGGCAAAGGCGGCAACCGGGGGGAACTGTCTCTGGCCGAATACGCCTATCGCAGCCGCGAAAAAGTCGATACGCTGCGGCTGTCGGGCGAAACGCAGCTCAGCAACACGCCTTCGGCCATTGCCGAACTGGGAGCCGAATATAGTGTTCGGCTGAGCAATCGCTTCGACCTGGGAATTTCGGCGCGGAAACTATGGGGGCTGGGCAGCTCTATCGATACGGATTTATCGTACAGCACAACGAGTAAGCCAACGCAGTATGCGCAGCTACGCGGTCTCGGCTCCGGCATGACCTACGGCATGACCCTGCGCTACAGCATAGCACTTAAGCAGCCGCTGAGCAACGTCCTGAAAAATACGGGTAGCCGACTGGGCAAATAGCGATCAGTTGATGGTTTAATTTGAAAAGCGGTATCAGGGCAGTATAGCCGATCTGATACCGCTTTTTATGTTTGTATACGTTACTTGTTGGTATGACTCGTTTATCCACTTACGCATTGGTGTTGGGACTGCTACTGACGGCTTCCGTTGGTATGGCCGCTGTTCGGTTGCCGCACGTCTTTGGCGATCACATGGTGTTACAACGCCGTAAGCCGCTCCCTGTCTGGGGATGGGCCGGGGCCGGTGAGAAAGTTACCGTCAGCCTGAATGGGCAGACGAAAACAACTAAAGCTGCAAAAGACGGAACCTGGCGCGTCCGGCTCGACCCGATGGAAGCGGGTGGCCCGTATCAACTGACTGTGTCGGGAAAAGGTAACTCGGTAACGCTTGCCGATGTCCTGTTGGGTGAAGTCTGGATATGTTCGGGGCAGTCGAATATGGAGTGGCAACTGATTGCTTCGACCAACGGTAAGGAAGAAGTACGACGGGCGAACTACCCGACAATCCGGCAGCTGTTTGTCAACAAAGACCTGAGCCTGACGCCCAAAGACGATATTTCCGGCGAATGGGCGGTGTGCAGCCCGGCTACGGCCGCCCAGTTTACGGCGGTGGGGTATTTCTTTGCCCGGCAACTACAGCGCGACCTCAACGTTCCAATCGGTTTGATCAACACGTCCTGGGGCGGCACTCATTCCGAAACCTGGACGAGCCGCGAAGCCCTGGCCCGCGATAGTACGCTGCGCTACATGGTCGAGAAGTTACCGGCTGATACCGACGAAGTGATTCGGGAGGGCAAGCAGCGAACCCAGGCACTACTTCAGACCCAGCAGGGCGGCTTACCAACGGCCGCCGAGCAGCGGACTTTTGCCGATCCCGGTCTGAACACCAGTCAGTGGAAATCGATGAACATGCCCGGCGACTGGCAGTGGGGCGGCTTGCCCAATATCGACGGATCGGTCTGGTTTCGGCGTGAGGTACTTATTCCCGAGGGCCAATCGCCCGATAACATGACGTTGGTGATGGGATCAATTGATGATAATGATTCGACATTCGTCAATGGCCAACTGGTTGGCTCGAAGCGGGGGATGGGAAAGCGTGGATATACCTTGCCGGCTGGTCTGCTCAAGACGGGGCGCAACGTGATTGCCGTTCGGGTGGAAGACACGGGCGGAGCCGGTGGCATCGTAGGCGCGGCTGATCAGTTGAAACTGGCGGGTCCGAATGATGACATTCCACTGGCCGGGCAGTGGCAGTATAGAGCAGCCGAAATCAGTCCGTGGTCGTACAAACCGGGGCCGAATTCGTATCCGACCCAGTTGTTCAACGCCATGTTGTTGCCGCTGATTCCGTATGCTATCGAAGGGGTAATCTGGTATCAGGGTGAATCGAACGCGGGGCGGTCGTACCAGTACCGACGGGCGTTTCCGGCGATGATTCAGGACTGGCGGCAACGCTGGGGCGAGGGTGATTTTCCGTTCCTGTTTGTGCAACTAGCCAGTTTCGATGCGGGTGGCGGAAATAGCCAGAAAGGAAGCGGCTGGGCGGAACTACGGGAAGCGCAGACGATGACGCTCGATCTGCCCGCCACGGGTATGGCCGTTACGTCAGACATCGGAGAGCCCCATGACATTCACCCAAAAAATAAACAGGACGTTGGTTTGCGGCTTGCTGCTGAAGCCATGCGCGTGGCCTACGATTCGGCCGGAAAAGCCGGTACGCAATCGCGTGGCCCAATGTTCGACAAAATGACGGTCGCAAACGGACAGGTGACACTTTCGTTTAAAAACGCGCCCGGCGGCCTGATGACCAAAGACAGGTACGGCTACGTCCGGGGCTTTGAAGTTGCCGGTGCCGACCAGCAGTTTCACTACGCGAAAGCCGAGATTCGGGGCGGCTCTATCGTCGTTCACGCCGATTCAGTAGCAACGCCCGTCGCCGTCCGCTACGGCTGGGCCGACGATAACAGCGACGCCAACCTCTACAACAAAGGCGGGTTTCCGGCCGTCCCGTTCCGCATGGACACGTGGAAGGGAGTTACGGAAGGAGGGCGATTTACGGGTCAGTAGCTTTTTCTTGAACTGTGATTTTTGTGATTGCTTTGATGGACTATGATTTATTTTTCCTTGAATCAGGGAAATCAGTAAGTCTTGAACTGTGATTTTCTTTTCCTTGAATCAGCGAAATCATATAATCAGCGGGAATCATAGTTCAAGATTGTTTAAATCAGCGGAATCAATAAATCAGAAAAATCACAGTGCAGAAAAATCGGGTAAATCATAGGTCAAAGCAGCCAATTGGTTGATTCATAGTGGAAAACGATTAGTTTTACTTGCGTATCTACTTGACAACCTCTCCTGTTTTTGACCATGACAACCCGTCGATCCTTCTTCCGCCAGACGGCGGTGGCCGCTACAAGCGCGCTGACACTCCCCACATTTCTCCCTGATTCGTTTGCCAACCCCCTTACCAGAACCGACGCCGGATTGAAATCTGCGGCTGAATGGGCAGCCGACGAAGATTTCTGGGCGTGGGTAAAATCGGAATATACCGTATCGCCTAATCTGCTCAACCTCAACAATGGCGGGGTGTGCCCGCAGCCGAAGGTCGTGCAGGATGCGCATATCCGGTTTTACCAGTATGCCAATGAAGCGCCCTCGTACTACATGTGGCGAATTCTGGATCAGGGTCGCGAAGCGCTGCGCGAAAAACTGGCTGATCTGGCGGGTTGCTCGGCCGAAGAATTAGCGATCAACCGCAATGCGACGGAAGGACTCAACACCGTGATTTTCGGGCTAAATCTGAAGCCGGGCGACGAAGTTGTGCTGACGAAGCAGGATTACCCCAACATGCTTAACGCCTGGAAACAGCGCGAAAAGCGCGACGGTATCAAGCTGGTGTATCTGAATCTTGACCTACCCAGCGAGAATGACGACGCGATTACTGAACAGTTTGTGAAGGCGTTTACGCCACGCACGAAAGTGGTGCACGTAACGCACCTGGTCAACTGGGTAGGGCAGGTGTTGCCCGTGCGGAAAATTGCCGACGAAGCGCACAAGCGGGGCATCGAAGTCATTGCCGACGGGGCGCACTCGTTTGCCCTGTTCGATTTCAAAATTCCCGACCTCGGCGCGGACTATTACGCCACCAGTCTGCACAAATGGCTATGCGCGCCCTTCGGCAGCGGTATGCTTTACATCCGTCAGCCGAAAATCAAGAACGTTTGGGCATTGCTGTCGAATACAGAACCCGACGGGCCTGACATCCGCAAGTTCGAAAGTCTGGGCACACGATCGTTCGCATCGGAAATGGCGATTGGGACGGCGGTTGACTTCCACAACAGTATCGGGTCGGCGCGGAAATTTGCCCGGGCGCATTACCTGAAAAACTACTGGATGGAGCGGGTGAAAGACATACCCGGCGTGAAGCTACATACGTCGTTCAAACCCGAACATGCGGGCGCAGTAGCGTTGTTCTCCATCGACGGGATGAAACCCAGCGAGATCGACGGGCAACTGATGAACCAGCATAAAATTCATACGGTCGGTATCGACTGGGAAAACATTCACGGCATCCGCGTAACCCCGCACATTTACCACACACCCAAAGACCTCGACCGGTTGGTTGCCGCTATCGACAGCATTGCCGGTAAACGGGCGCTGGCGCAAAAGCAGAAGAAAAGCTAACTACTGCTTTCTCCGCATCTCGATCTTTCGCATCGGCATTTTGTCGACCAGGCCAAACAACTGCGCCGGGTCGACGGGGTGCCGATACGTTTCTTTAACGCCCCCGTCTTTGCCGATCAGCCAGCCCATAAAGCCCACGTTGGGATTGAGTTTGTATGTCTGCTCCAGAAACTGCCGGTCGGCGGCTGACACCGTCGCGGCATCGAGCGTGATCACATCCATATCGCGATCGTCAAGTTCAGCCTGGGCGGATTGAAGTTTGCGCTGTTGCTCGGTCAAACCACCCGACGGCGTTCCGTAGAACAGCAGCACCCGGCGATCATCGCGTTTTTCGCGCAGCCGGTTTTTCAGTGGTTTTGTCTGTGCCTGCACCAGCGTGCCAAGCAGTAGCAGCGGAAGCATAATGAGCCATTTTCGCATGGTTTGTCTCAAACAGCTTCCCAGCTGTTTGTTTTTGTGTTTAGCAAACAGCTGGGAAGCTGTTTGAGACAAGGTTCTCTAATCCAGATCTTCTGACCGTTCCAGCAGGAGGATCGACCCCTGCGGTACGATTACGTACTGCTCCCCTTCGTATTGCAGGTCGATGGCGTTACGTTGCAGATACAACGCCAGGTCGCCTTCCTGCGCCTGTAGCGGCATATATTTTACAGCCTCCTCCGCTTCTTTCCAGGGCTCGTCTTCCGACGGTGTGGGGATGGGATAACCCGGCCCCACTTTGATAACGTAACCCGACTGCACCTGTTCTTTTTCCTGTACTGTCGGCGGCAGATACAGACCACTTGCCGTGCGGTCGGTAGCGTCTTTGGGTTTAATCAGCACCCGGTCGCCCACGACGATCAGGCGTTTGAGTTTATTGTCGGCAGAAATTCCAAGCATTACTCTGTGTTTAATGGTTAAGGTCTAACGTTCAAGGTTGTGTCCCGGATGTTAGCTCGTTGAGCCAAACATTGGACGTTAAACCTTAAACTAATCAGGGTACCGGATCGTATCCGTGGCCACCCCACGGGTGGCAGCGGCTGATGCGCTTCAGCCCCATGCGGCCACCCCGCCACGCGCCGTACTTCCGCACTGCTTCGATCATGTATTGCGAGCAGGTAGGTGTGTACCGGCAGGCGTTGGGCAGGTAAGGCGAGAGCATCGCCTGATACGCCCTGACGAGTCCGATAACCACTGATTTCATCACGTTGGGGTAAACACCAAAATGGCCAAAAACTTTCCCGCAATCTGTATCTTTGCCCACTACCCGCTGATCGCATCGGGCTTATACGCACAAACCTCATGCTGCAATACCTGATTTGGGAGCCTGATCCCGAAATTTTTCACATTGGCGCGTTTTCGGTTCGCTGG
Source organism: Spirosoma rhododendri (assembly GCF_012849055.1). NCBI lineage: Bacteria > Pseudomonadati > Bacteroidota > Cytophagia > Cytophagales > Cytophagaceae > Spirosoma > Spirosoma rhododendri. The sequence continues at coordinate 2,512,554 of NZ_CP051677.1, forward strand.
TACGGGCTACTCTTCGCGATGGGTTTCCTGATCGGCATGCAGATCATGTCCTATATCTTCAAAGTTGAACGGAAGCCCGTTGCCGATACCGATACGCTGCTGATCTACATGGTCGTGTCGACAATTGTCGGTGCGCGCTTCGGCCACTTCCTGTTCTACGAACCCGAAGTGCTCATCAATCACCCGCTGACGGTAATTACACCCCCCTTCGCCGGATTGGCCAGTCACGGTGCGACTATCGGTATCCTGACGGCACTGTGGTTGTACTCGCGCCGGAAAGAAAGTATCGCCACCAACCAGACGTTTCTGTGGGTAACGGATCGTATCGTGATTGTGGTGGCGTTGGCCGGTGCATTTATCCGGATGGGTAACTTTGTCAACTCCGAAATCATTGGCCGCCCGACGGATCTGCCGTGGGGAGTGGTCTTCCCCAAAGCCGACTACCGCGACGTTCTCGGCCCGCCTGAGCTGCACCTTGTGCCGCGCCACCCGGCCCAGCTTTACGAGGCCCTGTCGTGCCTGATCATCTTCGTTGTGCTGTTGTGGTTCTGGAATCGCTATAAGGACAAGACCCCACGCGGCAGTATGCTCGGCATTTTCCTGATCTGGATTTTCACCCTGCGTTTCCTGTTCGAGTACGTCAAAGAAAACCAGGTAGCGAAAGAAGCGACGATGGCGCTCAACATCGGGCAACTGCTCAGTATCCCGGCCGTTCTGCTCGGTATTTACTTCCTCGTCCGCAGCTACAAGCATCCAGTCGTGGTACCGAAGGAGTTAGAGGATACGATTGGGAAGTGATAATTGTCCTGAACTGTGATTGTCCTGAACTGTGATTCTTTTGATTGCGCAGATGGACTATGATTCTTTTCTCTTAAAATCAGCGAAATCAAGGCAATCAGGGTCAATCATAGTTCAAGACAATCTGAACTGTGATTGACCCTGATTTTTTTGATTTCGCTGATGGACTATAATTTTCTTTTTTCCTAGGAATCAGCGAAATCAATAAATCAGAAAAATCACACGGGGCCGCCCGGCAGTTCAAGACTAATACAACAACGCCCGGTCGACCTGCGCGGGGAGCGGGCCGGAGCGTTCGAGTTTCAATTGAGCCAGCTTGGCTCCGGCGCGGGCGCAGACTTCGGGTGTCTGCCCGTCGAGGTAAGCCGTCAGGAAACCCGCCCAGTACGCATCACCGGCTCCCGTCGCGTCGACCACTTCAACCGGCTGCCCCAATACCCGAACCTGTTTGGCTCCCCCCGCTGATGACACCAGACTCCCATCAGCACCCAGCGTCAGACAGACGAGTTCCGCGCCCATCTGGTGAAACTTGTCGATGATCGCTTCGTGCGACGGTAGCGCATCGCCCGTACGAATGCCGTAGAGCCGGGCCGCATCATCTTCACTTAGTTTGACCAACGCCTTCGCTGAGCAGTAGTCCGCCAGTATCTGCCAAGCCTGTTCGCGGTCGGGCCAGATGCTGGGGGCGTAGTTCGCGTCGATACTCACCTGGCAACCCAGCTTGTGCGCCCGCCGGGCGGCATCGACAATCGTTTGTTGCGCCGGTGCCTGACTGAGCGCGAAACAGGTTGTGTGGAAAATCCGGCTTTGGCTCAGCAGCGAATCGGGTAAGTGATCGGGCTGCAACATCCGGTCGGCACTGCGATAGGCGATAAAGTCGGGGGTTCCTTTTGTCCGAGACACGACGACAAGGCTGGTCGGTTCGCGGCTATCCTGCTGAATAAAGCCCGTCTCTACCCCCGCAGCGGCCACCTGCGCGGTTAGAAACCGCCCCAGATTGTCGGTACCGACGCAGGCCACCAACGCCGACCGATTGCCCAGCCGGGCCATGTTGGCAGCCATATTGGCCGGGCTGCCTCCCTGGAGTCGGCGAAAATCATTGGCATCGAGTAGATTGTCGGTGATGGAATGGCCGATCAGATCGACCAGTAGTTCGCCAACGGCAAGCATGGCGAAGGGCTCCTGACTGGAAAACGAATTCATAGGTTATTGCTTAAAAAAACATCCGGCTGTTGGAACGGCCGGATGCAAAGAACATTGATTTTCTGAGATTTTGCAGCGTGGCTTAGTGGCCACCCGCGCCCATCGGGAAAGCCGCTACCTGACTGACCCGGTTTTCTTTCACCAGAAAGCAGGCACCAGCCGCCAGCAACAAACAGACACCCGCCAGTGCCAGGGCGTTACGCGGGTCGCTGCCCAGCAGCGGGTAGATATAGCTGATCGACAGGTTGTTGACGATCTGCGGTACGACGATAAAGCCGTTGAAGATACCCATGTATACGCCCATCCGCTCGGCGGGTACCGAACTCGACAGCAGTACGTATGGCATCGACAGGATCGACGCCCAGGCCAGCCCAACGAACGCCATCCCGATCAGAAACGCGTACTTGTCGTTCGACAGCAGCATCGACAGGAAGCCCAGCCCGCCGAACGTCAGAAATAAGGCATGCGTACCCCGACGACCAATTCGGTTGGCGATGGCGGGCAGAAAAAACGACACGCCGAAACAGCCGATGTTGAAGACGGCAAAGCACAGGTTGCCCCATTCGGTGCCTTCCTGAAAACCGGGCGATTGCGCCGTGGGGGCGTTGAACGCATGGCGGCAAACGGCCAGCGTCAGGTACTGCCACATCAGCGGCAGGCCAAACCAGGTAAAGAATTTCACCCACCAGAGCTGCTTCATCGTAGACGGCATATCGCGAAGGGCATGCACAATTTCGGTAAATGCTCCGCTGACCCCACTGCTTTGCCGCTTCATTCGCTCGAACTCCTGCATGTCGTCGGGCGGGTATTCGTCGGTGGTGTAGATCGTCCAGATCACGGCCAGAATTACGGCCGCACCACCAATGTAGAACGGAAATTTAATGCTGTCGGGAATGACGTTGGTAGCCACGGCGGCCGTTGTGGTAATGCCCAGCAGCCGGAAAATCGTTGGCATCAAGTTCGCCAGCGTCTGACCGAAACCCACGAAAAAACTCTGCATGGCGAAGCCCAGTCCACGCTGCTCGTCACTTAGCTTGTCACCGATAAACGCCCGGAACGGTTCCTGCGTGATGTTCAAACCCGTGTCGAGAATCCACATCAGGTTAGCCGCCATCCACAGGGCTGATGAGTTGGGCATCAGAAAGAGAGCCAGACTGGTAACGATGGCGCCGATAAGAAAGAACGGCTTCCGGCGACCCCAGCGGGGCGACCATGTCCGGTCGCTGATGGAGCCGATGATGGGTTGCACGATCAGCCCCGTAACCGGACCGGCCAGCCATAGAATAGGAATGTTTGCTTCATCGGCGTTGAGATACCGAAAAATTGGACTCATGTTGGCCTGTTGCAGACCGAAGCCGTACTGAATGCCCAAAAATCCGAAACTCATGTTCCAGATTTGCCAGAAAGTCAGGCGGGGTTTTTGTTTCATAGGTTATAAGGTAGAATTACCGCGACATTTGCGGTAGAAAAGGGAAAACAATGATACGAACGGATTTGCAGGATACGGAGATATTGTTATCCTATTTTTTTAGAAACGGATACTACTCAGTATGATCTCTGACCCGATTAAATGGCTGGGGAGCGTGTTGCTGGTATTGACCGGAATGGCACAGTCGGCATGGGCCGCCACCAGTCATTCAGACACGACTGTGGCCGCTGTCGACACCGATTCATCACGGTCAGTCGTCGTGCGATCGGTTACGCTGATTGGTAATGTACGTACCCGAGACAGAATTGTTTTCCGTGAAATGACGCTGAAAACAGGTGACACAGTCCTGCTTTCTGACCTGCCGGGTCGCCTGACCTGGGATCGGCGGAATATCAGCAACACTAATCTGTTCATCACCGTCGACCTGAAGACTGAGCAGACTACCCCCACCGATACAACCCAACTGGCGCAGCTCGATCTGACCGTCAGGATGAAGGAACGCTGGTACCTGATTGCGTATCCCGTATTCGACATCGCTGACCGCAATCTCAACGAGTGGTGGTATGACCGGGGCCGTGACCTCCGCCGGACCATCTACGGCGGTCGGCTCAGCTACCGCAACGTAACCGGCTCGAACGATCGTCTACAAGTGGAAATAATCAGGGGTTTCTGGCAGCGAACCGTCTTATCATACGCCCGCCCATACATCGACAAAGCTCAGCGAATCGGGCTCCGTGTTGACGTCGGGTACCAAACCAACAACGATATTCCGTACACAACCATCGCCGATAAATGGCGGTACGTCCGGGCCGATCAGACGCTGAGGAGCCGCACATGGGGTGCGCTGACGCTCACTAACCGCCACGGCCTGTACCACTACCACAGCGTTGACATTCGGTACAGCCGGAATACGGTGGCTGATACGGTTGTGCGCCTGAATCCCGATTATTTTCTCGATAACCGAACTGAGCAGCGCTACGCATCGCTTGCCTATGGCTACCGCTACGACCGGCGCGACAATGTAGCCTACCCGCTGCGGGGAACCTTGTTTCTCGGCTCTGTCGGCGTATCGGGGTTGCTTCCGTCCGACAATTTCCGCTTCCTCGACGTAACCACGTCCGTCAGCCGCTACTGGCCGATGGGTAAAAAAGTGTACGGGGCCGCTAACCTGCGCGCCCGTACCACCTGGCCCGATCGACAGCCGTATTTCAACCTGCACGGCATCGGCAACTCCACCGACAACGTGCGCGGCTACGAACTCTACGTGATCGACGGGCAGCACTCAGCCGTAGCCCGGAGTAGTTTTCGGTATCAGTTATTCGACACCGTCAAGCAACTCAACTGGCTACGTATCCGGCAGTTCAACACCCTGCCCATTGCCGCTTACATCACCGCCTTCGCCGACGCGGGTTACGTCGGCAGTACTGTGGCTGAGCAATACCAGAGCCGCCTGGCCAACCAACTCCTGGTCGGTACCGGCCTGAGCTTCGACCTCGTCACGTACTACAACCTTGTCATCCGGCTCAGCGGAGCTATCAACCGGCAGGGCAACACCGGCTTCTACTTCAATTTCGCGCAGGAGTTTTAGGCTGGTAATGACATGAATAAGCCGACGTTTCATAAAACCGCTCAGTGGTTCTTGAAACGTCGGCTTGTTATCAATGAAGAAGTTAGTACTCGTACTTTATGCCCATCTTCTTCGCCATGTCGGCGAATACCTGTGGGTCGAAGTCTTCAGCGCCGGGGGCGTTGAGCTGGGGTTCTTCTTCCAGATCCGGAACGGGGTACCCTTCCATACCACCCTGTACGACGAAACATTCCTGCCCGTCGTCGGGGTGCGGGCCATTCCAGATCAGGGCTGCCTGCTGGTAATCGTCCGGGCTGAACGTGTAGAGCGACAGGTGTAGCTTCTGTTCCATAAACTTCCTGGCCTCCGGAAACGCGTTATTACTCAGTTCCGGTATCGGTAATAGCTTGGTCATTTCAACGCCCGTCAGTTTTTCCAGCGCTTTCGCGTAGGCCACCACGTGCAGACCACCCCGTACCAGCAGATAGCCTACCATCGTGCGGGCAGTGGGATCGGTAACGGTTTCGTAAGCCCGCATTTTGTTAGCCCGTGCGCCACATTCAAGGAAGAAATTGTGCAACAGGTCGAGTTTCAAATTGCCGCTGCTGAATACGTTCTGCCCCGTCCAGTAGTGCCCCATCGAATCCATCGGCAGCGACGCCTGACCACTGGCGATAGCGTGGTGAGTATTGCGCCAGTTTGCTGCGTCGGACAACGGGCCAATCGTCGGGTCGAAACCGCGTTTGGTCGTGCCGGTGAGCAGCAGGTTTATGGCATACGACACTACCTCGACATGCCCATACTCTTCGCCCGCGATGCTGCTGATAACGTCGTAGAACGGACGTATTTTTTTACGGCCCCGAAAGTTGAACGACTGATAGGTGTAGTTCATCAGGGTCGACATCTCGCCGAATTTGCCACCGAGCAGCTCCTGAATGACAGCCGCATCATTGGCCGACGGGTTTTTGGGGGTTGGGAGCTCGATAGGGAGCCGATCCATTTTCAGAATCATCAGATAGCCGATTAGTTGAAACAAGCCAGGCTCACAGTAAGACCGACTCAGGTATCAACGGGTCATGTTAAAGTAATGTTAGTTTATTCTATATATTAAGTAGATAATAAATAAATTATCACTGTAAATCAGTTTGTTATCTGCGGCTTTGTTGGGGTGGACTCAGGAATCACTATCTATACGTCTGTCTTCCCCGGCAATTCACGACCTTTGTTGACTAGCTGTCAACGGCTATCGCATCAACGTATGAATCGGAACCTGTACGATGGACTTAACTTCGCGTCTAAGCTGACGCCCAGGCGGGTCGCCAACGCGCTGAAAGTTGTGGGCAGCTACTACAGATCGAGACAGTCGGGTCAGGCAGCGCAGCGGGGGTTGCCGATGTCGATTTCGTTTGAACCGACGACGTCCTGCAACCTGCGATGTCCCGAATGTCCTAGCGGGTTACGATCGTTTACGCGACCAACCGGAATGCTGGGTGAGGATCTGTACAAGCGTACCATCGACGAACTGCACGAGACGCTGCTGTACCTGATTTTCTATTTCCAGGGCGAACCCTACCTGCATCCGCAATTCCTCGACCTTGTCCGGTATGCAACCGACCGGAATATTTACACGGCGACGAGCACCAACGCCCATTACCTGACCGATGCCAACGCCCGCAAGACAGTAGAGTCAGGGCTGGACCGACTGATTATCAGCATCGACGGAACAACGCAGGAGGTGTATCAGCAGTACCGGGTAGGGGGGAAGCTGGAAAAGGTGCTGGAAGGCACGAAGAATATCATTCGCTGGAAAAAGGAATTGAAGTCGCGGACACCCCACGTGGTGTTTCAGTTTTTGGTCGTCAAACCAAATCAGCATCAGATTGCCCAGGTGAAAAAGCTGGCCCGTGAACTTGGTGTGGATGAGGTCGGTCTGAAAACGGCGCAGATTTACGACTACGAAAACGGTTCCGATCTGATCCCGACCATCGACAAATACAGCCGCTACGCCCATCAGGCCGACGATACGTACCGCATCAAAAACGGCTTCGGCGATCACTGCTGGAAGATGTGGCACTCCTGCGTCATCACGTGGGACGGCCTGGTTGTACCCTGCTGCTTCGACAAAGACGCGCATCACCGGCTGGGCGATCTGCAAACCGAATCCTTTGCCGACCTCTGGCACGGCCCGGCCTACACCAATTTCCGCCAAACGCTGCTCCGCTCCCGCTCCGAAATCGAGATGTGCCGCAACTGCACCGAAGGGACGCAGGTGTGGGGAGACTAGGGTGAAAGAGCGAAAGAATGAAAGAGTGAAAGTCTTCCGGTATTGTATTCAGTAGCTCGGTTCGCTCTTTCATTCTTTCGCTCTTTCACTCTTTAAGATTCTCCACCTCCTTACTGTTGTACAATTCCCTGATTACCGTTGGGGTGTTGGAGGAGAAAACCAGCTCGGCCCAGCCCATGAAGAAGGTCCAGCGGGGTTGTGTTTTTAGTTGGGCTGCGGTGGGCAGTACCTGACATTCACCGATGGCGATGGGCTTGTTGCCCGCTACTTTGAGCATGGCGTTGTACTTGTAATCGGAGTAGCCCGTACCGCTATCATAGATGTCGAGGGCCGCCACATCCCAATAGTCATTGCCGGGGTTGTAGTCGGTGAGGTCGGTGGCGAGGGATAGAAAATCCTGCATGTCCCACACCCAGATCAGGTTCGACAAACCTTTCGTTTTTGTGAAATAATCGTGCGTAAGCCGGTATAGTTGCGCCGTTCCGTTTGCCCCGCGCCGACCACCCCACCAGAACAGTCCCTGATTCATTTCGTGCAGCGGTCGGAACATGACTTCGACCCCGCTGTCTTCCAGATCCTGCAAGTACACCGCCACTTCATCCATCATCTGTTTCCAGCGCGCGTTGATCGGCGTACCATCGGTCAGGAGTTGTTGCCATTGCGCGTCGGTCATGCGGCTCAGCACACCCGTACTGTCCCAGCCACAGGGTTGCGACCGGGCGGGGTTGCAGGCATGCCACATGATATTGATCAATGCGCCCTTTTTCCACTGCCGTTTTGCTTCGGCGATCATCATACCCCGGTTAGCGATATTGTCGGCCTGAAACAGAAAATCACCGCTCCACAGCTTTGGGTAATGGCCCGTCAGTGAGTCGATGGCGTTGGTCCACTTTGCGGGTTGGGCGTTGGGTTCGCGATTGTGCTGACCACTCGCCGTTTTCTTCCCCGAAATGCTGTAGAGATAATTCAGGCTGGACTGGCAAAGAGCGAAAGAGTGAAAGAACAAAAGAGCGAACAGGCAGACGACAACTCTCATAAGTGTAGGGATTTCTAAGGTAAGCGAATGCACCGAAGCAGTGTTTTCAGGCGAAGCCAGATTCGCTCTTTCACTCATTCGCTCTTTCACTCTTTACTTTCTGTGAAACATTCCGTGGAACATACCTTGCAATCGTGGAAACTATCCGGCATCTTTGGAACTGCAACGCACAGACCCATGGGTAAAGTCATTGCTATCGCCAACCAGAAGGGGGGCGTCGGTAAAACTACGACAACGATCAATCTGGCCGCCAGTCTGGCCGCCCTCGAATTTCAGACGCTCATTGTAGACGCGGACCCGCAGGCCAACTCGACCTCCGGACTGGGTTACAATCCGAAAGAAATTGAGCACAGTATTTACGAATGCATGGTGGAGGGCATCCGGCCCAACGATGCGATTATTCAGACCGATTTCCCGAATCTCGATCTGCTGCCGTCGCATATCGATCTGGTCGGGGCTGAAATCGAGATGATTAACCTCCAGAACCGGGAGGATAAGATGAAGGACGCGCTGGACAGCATCCGCGACCTGTACGACTTCATCATCATCGACTGCTCACCATCGCTCGGTCTTATCACGATCAACAGCCTGACCGCTGCTGACTCGGTAATCATTCCGGTGCAGTGCGAATATTTCGCCCTCGAAGGATTGGGTAAACTGCTGAATACCATCAAAATTATTCAGTCGCGGCTCAACACGCACCTGGCTATCGAAGGCATTTTGCTGACGATGTACGACCTGCGCGTGCGGCTGTCGAATCAGGTGGTGGGCGAAGTAACGACGCACTTCCAGCACATGGTGTTCAACACGATCATTCCGCGTAACATCCGGTTGAGTGAATCGCCCAGCTTTGGTATTCCGGCCCTGGCGCAGGATGCCGACAGCAAAGGCGCGGTGAGCTACCTGAATCTGGCCCGCGAAATCCTGGTGAAGAATGGGCTGATGCCCCACGAAGTGTAGTACGTTGCCCGTAGTGATTGATTGGTACGGTTTGTCATCATCCGGTGTGGATAGAGCAGTGAGTCGATGACACGTGCCCCAAAATGACCTTTTCGTATGGATAACGCGAACGCCAAAGTACCCAATAAAAAAATGATCGGCCTGGGCCGTGGACTGGGTGCCCTGCTGCACGACAGCGAGGCCGTTAACCGGCAGTCGAAGCCGTCGCCGTTTGAAGTAATCAGTACGATGACCGAAATCGGGCTGGGTCAGATTGAGACCAACCCGTTTCAGCCGCGTACCCGCTTCGATGAGGAAGCCCTTCAGGAGCTGGCCGACTCGATCCGTACGCAGGGTATCATTCAGCCTATCACAGTCCGGCAGCTGGGGAAAGACCAGTACCAGCTCATCGCCGGTGAACGGCGTTTGCAGGCGTCGAAAATCGCCGGGCTGACGCATATTCCCGCTTACGTTCGCACGGCCAACGACCAGCAGATGCTGGAAATGGCCCTGATCGAGAACATTCAGCGCGAAAACCTCAACTCGATTGAAATTGCCCTCAGCTATCAGCGACTCATAACCGAATGTAGTCTCAAGCAGGAAGAACTGGGCGAACGCGTCGGGAAAAACCGCACGACGGTCAATAACTACATCCGGCTGCTGAAATTGCCCCCCGTGATTCAGGCTGCCCTGCGCGACAATAAGATTTCAATGGGCCACGCCCGCGCCATTATCAACATCGACAACCCCGATTCGCAGATTAAGCTGTTCAACCGGGCCGTGGACGAAGACTGGTCGGTGCGGAAGGTGGAGGAAGCGGTGCGGAATCTGGGCGATGAAACGCCCGAAAATGCATCGGTTCGGCGCGTGACGCTGCCCAAGCAGGAAATGCGTAGCCTGCAATTCAAACTCTCGTCGATGTTTGGCACGAAAGTGTCGATCAAAGCCGACGAGAAACATAAGGGAGAGATCAAAATTCCGTTTACCTCTCAGGAAGAATTAACCAAAATCCTGGAAGTGCTGAACTCGCAGGCGTAACCCCTTGACCAATTTCACTCGCTTATTCTGCTTTATCGCACTGCTTTTCGTGGGCAGTGCAGGCATGGCATGGGCGCAGCTACCGGCCATCACACCCGCTAAAACGCCCGCGCCTGTCCGCGACTCGCTCCTGATCGATACCGACAGTATCCCGACGGGCATGCGCGACAACGGGGTGCTCGTCAACGATTCGACGCAGCGGGCCGAAAAGGATTCACTCGCGTTTACCAGCGACACGACGCAGGTTACGGCGCAGCAGGAAGCCGCCATCCGCAAGATTATCCCCAAACAGGCCACCATCCGGTCGCTCGTACTCCCCGGCCTGGGTCAGGCCTATAACAAGCAGTATTACAAAATACCGTTTATCTACGCTGGCTTTGGCGTAATGGGCTATCTGTTCGTCCGGTACCGGGGGCTGGCCCAGCAGGCGGCCGATGGTTACAGGTTGCTGCTCTACGGGACGAATTATTATGGTGTCGACCCATCGCTGCCGGAATCCATTCGGCAGGAGTATGTCACTAACATCAAGCCCGCATCGGTAATTATCAACGAGCAGCGAATTACAACGACTACCACCGCCAAAGCCTATTACGATCTGTTCCGGCGCTACCGCGATCTGAACATTCTGCTGTCGATTGCCTTGTGGGGGTTAAACATCGTGGAAGCCAACGTCGCAGCTCACCTGAAAACCTTCGACCTGTCGGACAACATTTCCATGCGTGTGCAACCGGCCGTACTGCCGCTGCCCGGCCTGAACATGGCTCCCGGCGTCCGCGTCGCCTTCACGTTTAAATAAATTCAGGCCAACACAGAGATCTTTGTCATGCTTCTCTCTTTGTGTACTCTGTGCCTCTGTGTTAATAATAAAGACCGACCATGAACATAGTATTACTTGGCTACGGCAAGATGGGCAAGGCGATTGAGCCGATTGCGCTCGAACGCGGCCATCAGATTGCCGCCCGTATCGACGCTACTAATCGCACTGAACTCGAAACGCTGGACGCAGATTCGGTCGATGTCGTGATCGAATTCAGTTCGCCCGAATCAGCCGTTGAGAACATCAAAACCTGTCTGGAGCGGGGATGGCCGGTTGTCTGCGGTACGACGGGCTGGTTGAGTCACCGGACCGAGATTGAGCAATTGTGCGCCGACAAGAAAGGAGCCTTCTTCTACGCGTCGAATTACAGCATTGGTGTCAATCTGTTCTTCCGGCTCAACAAGACGCTGGCGAAGTTCATGCGCAACTATCCGTCGTACCACGCGTCGATGACGGAGATTCACCATACCGAAAAGAAAGATGCGCCCAGCGGAACGGCGATTACGCTGGCCGAGGGGCTGCTCGAAAACCTGCCGAACCTGAACGGCTGGGTCGAACAGCCGACGGACAAACAGGCACAGATTACGAGTACCGACGCCGTGGCTATCGAGTCGCTGCGGGAAGGAACCGTGCCCGGTACGCACATCGTCCGCTTCGATTCCGACGTGGACCGGATTGAAATAGCGCACATCGCCCATAGTCGGCAGGGGTTCGCGGTGGGTGCGGTCGTAGCTGCCGAGTGGGTGCAGGGCCGTACGGGGGTGTTCAGCATGGACGATCTCCTCGACGCCTGAGCCGGACGAATAGCCGCAGCAAGTGACAGACGGTTAGGCATTAACCGCGCCGTCTTCGTAATTTCGCCTTGTGAACCGTCGTTATAGCGGTTTACAAGGCGCGGTCGTTTTCGTCCGAACCGACCAACCATAACCGGATAACTCTTTTCCGACGTGTCAGTAACCAACACCACCCGCGCCGAGCATCGCCCGGCCAAAGCCCGAAAATCCCCCTGCGGGAATGGTTCGATTCTGTATTGTTTGCCGTTGTAGCTGCTACGCTCATTCGGTGGCTGTTTATGGAAGCGTTCACCATCCCGACGCCATCGATGGAAAACAGCCTGATGGTGGGTGATTTTCTATTTGTCAGCAAGCTGCACTACGGCACGCGCACCCCGCAGACGCCCTTGCAAGTACCGCTGACGCACCAGAAAATTTGGGGTACCAACATTCCATCGTATAGCACAGCCATTCAGTTGCCCTCGTACCGGCTGCCAGGATTTACGCACGTAAAAAACGGCGACGTTGTCGTATTCAACGTGCCGCCCCGCTACCTGAACGATGGCATCGACTACCCCACTGATCTGAAAACCAACTACATCAAACGGTGTATCGGTATTCCGGGCGATAAACTTGAAGTGCGGCAGCGGGCGGTATACATCAACGGGGCGCTGATGCCCGCGCCCCCCCGGTCTGAACAGAAGTACTTCATCAAAACGACTGAAGCGCTCGACGCCAATTTCTTCCGCAAATACGAGATCGTCAACGATTACCGCGACCTGAATCAGCCAACCGAAAACTGGAAGCCTCAGGAGCAGTTCAACGATTCGACCAAAACGACGTCGCTGGTCGGGTATACCGTCAACACTACGGCTGATGTGATCGAGAAATTCCGCACGTTCGACTGGGTGAAAGGCATCGAACCGCTGATCGACAAGCCGGGCGAAACCATGCCGAGCATCTACGGTACGCCGACTTTTCACTGGAACCACGATAACTTCGGTCCGCTGGTTGTTCCGAAGAAAGGCGCTACCACGCCCATCAACGCGCAGACGATCGCCGTGTACGGGCCCGTCATTGAGCAGTACGAACACAACGAAAACGTAACGCTGACGCCCACCTCGATCAGTATCAACGGCAAGCCGATTACGTCGTACACGTTTAAGCAGGATTACTACTTCATGATGGGTGACAACCGCGATAATTCGCTGGATTCGCGCTTCTGGGGCTTTGTTCCCGAAGATCACATCGTGGGGAAAGCCGTATTCGTCTGGATGTCGCTCGACCCGAACCCGGCCAATATCTGGAACAAAATCCGCTGGAATCGCCTGTTCCGCACGATTGACTAACAAAACTAAACGAGTAAGGGGGCCGGTAAACGCATGTTCGTTTACCGGCCCCCTTACTCGTTTATAAGCCTGTAGCTTACTGCTGCATCACGCGCAGTTTCCAGACGATTTTATCTAGTTGATAGCTCAGATCCTGTAGCTTGTTGGACGATACTTCGTCGCCGTTTTTACTGGTGCTTTCAACGCGTTGTCTTACGCGTACGGCAACCGTGTTGACTCGCTCGTCCATGAGGGCTAACACCTGCCGGTCGGAAAGGTAGCCACCGGGGTAGCGCGGTAGGCCCGACGTCTGTACCAGCACGTCCGGGCGTCCATCAACTGGCTGACCGATCTGAAGAACACGCTCAGCGATTAGATCAGACTGGTCGAGAAACAAGTCGGCAAATTCCTGCAAGGCTTCGTGCAGCGACAGGTATAGCGGGCCGCGCAGGTTCCAGTGGCTTTGTTTGGCGTCGTGATAAAGCTGCAATAACTCAGTTACAGTGGGTTGCAGATCAGTAACGATAGCTTGTCGCTTCGAAGCTTCGAGCGGTATCCAGTTATCGGCCTGCTCGTTGCGGTAATTGCCCAACTGCGACCCGGTCGGGGGCGCTGTCGGCCGGTTGTTCGGGATTGGGTCGTTTGCGGTAGTTGTCGGTGTTGTCGGGGTGTTAGTGCGTTGCTGAGCCAGCCCAGACTGCGTGTTGATGAAGAAAGCAAAGAACAAACCAGTTAGCAGTTGGCCAACCGATGTACGGGTACGTTTCATAGTCACAGGTGTTGTTTTGTTGGTTAGCCAAAACAACTCGCCTGTTCACGCTACTGTTTGTGATAATGTAACTTCCACCATCAATATAGAGACAGTCTTGATAAGGTTACTGATTTATTTAATAAGTTTTTAATCAGAGACTTATGTGGCTGGAGTGAGGAGCGCGACTGACTCATTTACTATGGTACTTACCACTCAATCGGGGGGAGGCCCTTGCCTGTCAGGTAGTCGTTGGCCTGACTGAAGTGCTTACAGCCAAACCAGCCGCCGTAATTGGCGGCCATCGGCGAGGGGTGTTTTGCTTTCAGTACGAGGTGCTTTTTGCTGTCGATAACGGCCCCTTTTTTCTGCGCGTAAGCCCCCCACAGCATAAAGACGACGTGTTCTTTCTCGTCGGAGATCAGCTTGATAACGGTATCGGTAAAGGTTTCCCAGCCCTTACCCTGATGTGACCCGGCCTGCCCCGCCCGAACAGTAAGCGTTGAGTTGAGCAACATCACGCCCTGATTGGCCCAGCGCTCCAGATTACCCGATTTGGGCACTGGCTTGCCAAGGTCGTCCTGAATTTCTTTGAAAATATTGATAAGCGATGGCGGCTTGGCTATCCCATCCGCCACGGAGAAAGCTAATCCATTGGCCTGCCCTTCACCGTGGTACGGATCTTGCCCCAGAATCACAACGCGGGCCTCCTCAAACGGGCAACTATTAAACGCATTGAAAATCAGTTTTCCCGGTGGATAGATGCGTTGTGTACTGTATTCGTGACGAAGAAATTCGGCCAGTTGAACGAAGTATGGTTTATTAAACTCCGGCTGTAGCCTCGATTGCCACGATTCGGCGATAGTTACATTCATAAAGAGAACGCGTCAGGATTTTCTTGTGTTGGGGTAGGACAAATACCAAAAGCCACTCCCCAATTATTTTTTTGGAAGTGGTTCTTGCGTAACAAAACTTATCAACTTAATTTTCGTTCTAAGGTTGCCAAAAGACACGAAATTTATGGTATCGTCCGTCACAGAAGGTGTCAAAGTTAGTGTAAAGACTGAGTACCAATCTGAGTACTCCAGTCCGTTACAGGCACACTACGTTTTTACCTACCGTATCACAATTGAAAATGCCAGCGACCACACGATTCAGCTACTGCGTCGACGTTGGCTCATTTACGATTCGAACGGAACCATCCGGGAGGTGGAAGGGGAAGGCGTGGTAGGGCTTCAGCCGGTATTGGAACCCGGCGAAGTACACGAATACGTCTCCGGTTGCAACCTGCGCTCCAGCATGGGCAAAATGGCCGGTACGTATCTGGTTGAGCGCGTCATCGACGGGAAGCAGTTACAGGTAACGATTCCCGAATTCACGATGGTTGTGCCCTACAAACTCAATTAATCTCATCTGCTTGCTGCCCGTAGTTTGCGTAAAGGTGCCCGCGTGCCTCAACCAACCGAGTGCATGACGTTGTACCGCTTACCATGATTGCCGCTTACCTGCGCTATCTCAGCCACGCTCAGGACGAGCACTCGATACACTCGCCCTTTGTTTTCTCGCTTTATACGAAAGCAATCCGAACCGATAGCCGACGCGAACCCGCGCTGGCGTCGATTCGGCTGTTGCGTAACGACCTCAGACGGAGTCAGGAACTGATTCAGATTACTGACTTGGGGGCCGGGTCGAAGGTAAACGGTGCGCGTCAGCGTACCGTCAGCGACATTGCCCGCCACTCGCAGAAGTCGCCCCGTTACGCCCGGCTGCTGTTTCGGCTGATCCGGTATCTGAACCTCAAAACGGTGGTCGATCTTGGTACGTCGCTGGGTCTGACAACGGCGCATCTGGCCGAAGCTGTCCGTTCCGCCGGTGGGCGCGTGCTGACCTTCGAGGGATGCCCCCAAACCGCCCGACAGGCACAGCTAAATTTCGACCGGCTCGATCTGCCGAACGTGTCGACCGTTGTCGGTAATATCGATGATACGCTGGCACCCGAACTGCTCAAACTGGGGTCGGTCGATCTGGTATTTTTCGACGCCAACCACCGCTACGAACCAACCGTTCGCTACTTCGAAACCTGCCTGCTGCACCGGCATAACGACACGCTGTTCGTGTTCGACGACATTCACTGGTCGGCGGAGATGGAACAGGCGTGGGTCTATATTCAGGCGCACCCGGCCGTGCGGGTAACGATCGATTTGTTTGGCGTCGGGCTGGTGTTTTTCCGGCAGGAGCAGCCCCGGCAGGACTTTATATTGCGCTTCGGTCATCTTTGAGGCCGATATCGGCTATACAGCCAATTCTTTCCGTTATCTTTCGTAGCTCGTTTACTGCTAAACCAGCACCCTATCTATGCTGATCTCTACTCGATTAGGTTTGTTTATAAGTGCCGCTGCACTGGCGTTGATCGGCGTTTCCTGCGGAACGAAAAACACCGACGATAGTGCCGCTGCCACCCCCGAACCCTTAGCGTCGTTTGAGCTGATTCAGCAAAAAATACTGACCCCTTCCTGTGCCTCGTCGGGTTGCCACGCATCCGAGCAGGATGCCAGCTATGCGCAGCATGGGCTGGTGCTGACAGACGGGAAAGCGTACGCTAATCTGGTTGGGGTCGATCCGAAGAACAGTTCGGCCAAAGCCGATGGACTGAAGCGGGTTAAAGCGTTCGCGTCGGTGGAGAGTTTACTGTATCACAAACTGACAACTACGGCCAGTCACCATTCGGGTAAACAGTACGGCAACCCAATGCCGCTGGGCGGGAGCCCGCTATCTGACGGGCAGGTCGAGTTTGTCCGGCGCTGGATCGACGCGGGGGCTCCCAGGACAGGGAGTATTGCCGACCCGGCATTGCTGGCCGATAAAACCGTGACGACAACGGCCTGGGAACCCCTGCCGGTACCAGCCGCCGGAACTGGTTATCAGATGGCACTGTCTCCGTTTGACGTGCCCGCTAACTTCGAGCGCGAATTTTTCTCACGCCGGATGCTCGGCAACACGCAGGCCGTGTACGTCAATCGGTACCAGATAAAGATGCGGTCGGGGAGCCACCATTTTCTGGCCTATGATTTCCGCAATAAAAACCTGCTGCCTACGCTAAACGATATTCGCGATCTGCGCAACGCCGATAACTCCCTCAACATTGCTACGGCATTGACTATGTCGAATCACGTGTATCTGGCGGGGGCGCAGGCACCTTCGGTCGATTACACGCTACCCGAGGGGGCGGCCCTGCTCATCCCGGCCAACGCATCCTTTGATTTGAATTCGCACTACGTCAATAAAACCAGTTCCGTGATGACGGGCGAAGCGCAGATCAACTTTTTCACGGTCGATAAATCGAAAGTGCAGCACGTCGCGCAGACGCTGGACCTGAACAACACCGACCTGCGCATTCCGGCCAACAGCCGTGTTACACTGACGAAATCGTTCACCGTGACGAAACCCCGTCAGATTCTGGCCCTTACCTCGCACATGCATAAGCTGGGCGAAAAATTCGTCATCAAAATAAAAGGTGGGTCACGCGATGGGCAGGTTGTCTACACCTCAACCGACTGGGAGCACCCGGATATCGTGTCGTTTGCAACACCGCTTTCGCTCGCGGTAGGGGAGGGGCTGACGTCGGAGATTACCTACAACAACACGACCAGCAAACTGGTCGGCTTCGGCCTGACGAGCGAGGACGAAATGGGGATTATCTTCGGCTACTACTACGAAGATTAGGGGGCCGGGGCCACAACTTTCAGCCCGACGATGCCGATACCAATCAGCAGCAGGAAAAACAGCTCCGTCCACGACCAGCCCGATTGCAGCCACAGCACGTCGACTAGCTTGATAAATACCAAGGTCAGGGCGGTCCAGACGGCAAAGGCAGTGGTCAGGGCTATTGTCCGCATGGCGATGGCCAGCAGAATGGTGTTGACAATGCCGAAACCGATGTAACCCAATAGCGGGCCTACGGCCGATGGCCACTGTGGTGTGGTCAGGTCAGACCAGCGCAGGAGTTTGAGCGACAGTGTCCAGGCAGTCTGGCACAGAGCCGCGCCGACCAGGCTAAGCCAGGGGAGTAGTGCAGTGAAATTCATGGGCGTCGGCGATCAGGTGTATTCCCTGCAAAGCAACACATTTGCCCGGTTATCCGCTGTTATCCTTTCGTGAAGGCACAAAAAAAAAGCCGGAGGGAGTCCTCCGGCTTTCTTACTTTATATCAGGCTGTTATCGAGCAATTTCGATGTTTACCCGGCGACCTTTGATCGTGTTGCCTTCCATCGCATCAACAACGCGGTTGGCTACGTCTTTCGGTACGTCGACGTACGTGTGTTTGTCGAAGATATCAATGCTGCCGATGCTGCTACCCGAGATGTTGGCTTCTCCGGCAATGGCACCTACGATGTCGCCCGGCCGTACGTAATCCCGACGACCGATGCTTACCATCAGGCGGGTCATGTTGGCATCGCGCTCACGCGGCTGACGCTGATCGTCGCGGTCGAAGTACGGACGACGTGCGCCATCGCCACCTTCGCTGCGGCCACCCCGGTCGTTACGATCGCCGTAAGCAGGCCGGTCACCACGTGGTCCACCGCGCCGGTCGTCGAAGCGCGAGTTGCCCCGATCGTTGCGGTCGCCGAAACGCGAGTTGCCCCGATCGTTACGGTCGCCAAAGCGCGAGTTGCCCCGATCATTGCGATCCGCATAGCGGTCGTTGCCCCGACCTTCCCGACGGCGATCGTCTTCAAGGCCCAGGTTCTGATCGGCGAATTCGTTTTTCTCCAGACCCATGCTACGTTTCACCAGCGCGGCCACGATCTGCTCGGTCGAGAAACCGGCGTGGTGCAGTTGGTTGAGCATGTCGTCATACAGATTCAGGTCTTTGCTTTCCGTGATGGTCTGCTGTACCTGCTCGATGAAGCGGGCCTTGCGCACACCCACGATATCTTCGAACGAAGGAATTACGCCTTTTTCAACCCGTACTTTGGTGTACGACTGAATTTCGCGGAAGCGGTATTTCTCGTCGCGGCCAACCAGCGAGAACGCCCGGCCCGACTTACCCGCGCGGCCCGTCCGGCCGATACGGTGTACGTAATATTCTTCGTCGAGCGGAATGTCGAAGTTGATAACCGCGTCTACGTCGTCCACGTCGATACCACGGGCAGCTACGTCCGTAGCAACCAGTACGCTCGTCGTACCGGCGCGGAACTTGCTCATCACGTTGTTCCGCTGCGCCTGCCGCAGGTCGCCGTGCAGCCCTTCGGCCTGATAGCCCCGGATTTGCAGGTCTTCCACGATCTCGTCGACTTTCCGCTTGGTGTTACAGAACACCAGCATCAGTTTCAGGTCGTACATATCGATCAGGCGGCACATCACCTCGACTTTCGCCTTCGGCTTCACCTCGAAATAAACCTGCTCGATGTTGGTGTTTGTCAGCTCTTTCTTGACCACCTTCACCAGTACTGGATCGTTCTGGAATTTCTGGGTGATCTGCATGATCGGCTTCGACATCGTAGCCGAGAATAGAATCGTCTGCCGCTCTTCGGGCATCTCTTCCAGAATGTTCTCGATGTCTTCGCGGAAGCCCATATCAAGCATCTCATCGGCTTCATCAAGCACCATCATTCTGACCTGATCCAGCTTGAGCGTATTGCGCTCCATATGGTCCATAACGCGGCCGGGTGTACCGATCACTATATGAACCCCGCTCTTCAGCGAGCGAATCTGCCGCTCAATCGAATCGCCACCGTAGATGGCTTCGACCCGGACACCCCGCTTGTGCTTCGAGAGTTTTTTGATCTCTTCGGCTACCTGCAACGCCAGTTCGCGGGTTGGGCATAGAATCAGGGTCTGTACGGCCCGGTTCTGCACGTCGATCAGTTCAAGGGCAGGAATACCGAAGGCTGCGGTTTTACCCGTACCCGTCTGCGCCTGTCCGATCACGTCGCGGCCAGCCAGAATGGGCGGGATCGCTTCGGCCTGAATGGGCGACGGGCTAACGAAGCCCATGTCTGTAACGGCCTGCAGCAGCTCGGGCGAAATCGCCAGATCGGAGAATAAAATTTGATTGGGGTTGGCAACCAGTTGTTCGCTGATCGATTTGGCCGGTGTTTCGGCTGCAGGTTCGGCAACGATAACGTCGCTGACGATTTGCTCAACTTCAGTGTTGGCGACCGGCGTTTCGTTGTCGTCGGCTGCGGTGTTGGTAGTTTCAGCTACCGATTGGTCTGACGGCAGAACCTCGTTCTGCTCGTCGGCATTTGTTGTGTTGGTGTTCATATGCTTAGTTATAGCGTTTCGATTTTGCCAAACTAAGACGAGTACCTACCGGTGACCGGCGCGATATTGCCAATGAAAACCAACCCACGATTGCCCACACGACCCAACGGACCCGCCTGTTCCCCGACCTGCCAACAAACAGGGGAACCCGAACAAAAGAAACGATTGATGATTAGCCCACGCGCATTCGTTCCCACCCGGGGAACCTCCACACAGAAACCCATCCTGTACATCCGTACTGGGTACCACCGTACCGGCTCTGTCAGACCTAACTCAGCGTGTAAAAAGGAGAGAAACAGAGGTGCGACGGATGCCGCTTGTAAAATCTGGTGCAAAAGTAAGAAAACTATCTCAAATTAGCAAGTATGTGTAGAATATTATTGTACTAAAGTCAGATTCGGCCATCTGTTACCGGCTTCGTTTGGACTGTATAGTACTGCGCGGAAAAGAGTAGACGGCTCTGGCGATCTATGACTGAATCAGGGCATATAAATCAGTCGGTAGGTGAAAGGTAAATACCCGTCAACAGGCTGTAAAGCAAGTTTAACAGCCTTTTAACCAGCTACTAGCCAGCCTTTTCCGTTTAAGTGAGTGGAATGGCTTGAACAAACAAACATCAGCCATCGCCCGCTACACATGAAAACAGTTCGTATTACTATTGCACTGGTATTCGCCCTGAGCGCCAGCCTGACGATGACGCAGGCGCAGGACGGTAAAATGAAAAAGAAGGCCGCTGTTGCCGAAGCGAAGATGGATGTTGCTGCCGACAAGGCCGCCCTACAGGCAAATCGCGATGCGCGCAAAATGGACAAGATGAGCGGAGCAAAAGACGCCCTCAAAGCCGGCCGTAAAGCCCGGATCAAAGAAGAAGGTAAGCTCATCAAGGATGAAGCGAAAAAAGACACCCGCGTTGTGAAGGAGAAATTGTAGTTAACAAAGCCGCAGTAAGTTGCGAACCCGCTGACCCGTCATGAGTTAGCGGGTTTTTTGTTTGTAGAAGTCTGTTTAGTCACTATTGTAACTGTGCTTTGTTAATAGTCTTTTAATCAACTTGCGGGGCTTGTTAACATTGAAATAATATACAGGCAATACCCCCGGCAGACCTTTGCGGCACCAACCAATATGCGGTACTGCATGATACGCCACAGTTTTACGCTGATTTTCATTTTACTAAGTACGCTAACCTGGGCGCAGGTTACGACAAGCGGCCTGACCGGTCGTATTACCGACGCCAAAAAAGAAAGCCTGATTGGTGCAACCGTTCAGGCGTTGTACACCCCCACCGGCGCACGCTACGCCACCGTGACTGACGCAGAAGGTCGCTACCGGATCAATAACATGACGGCAGGCGGTCCTTACGAAATTACCTACTCGTACGTAAGCTTTAAAACGACCACACGGTCGGGCGTAACCCTGCAACTGGGCGAAACGACCGATCTGAACGTGGTGATGGAAGATGCCAGCGCAACGCTGAGCGAAGTTGTCGTGAAAGGCAGCCGGGGCGGTGAGCGCGAAGGTGCCGGAATCAACGTCGGTAGCGAAACCATCCGCCGACTGCCAACGATCTCGCGCAGCCTGACGGACATGACCCGTCTGTCGCCACAGGTTAACAACCAGAACTCGTTTGCCGGTACTAACTTCCGGTATAACAACGTCACGATCGACGGTGCTATCAACAACGACGCTATCGGCTTCAGCCCATCGCTGGGTGGTTCGACGGGTTCGTCGGGGCAACCTGGTTCGAGCACGCGCACTAACCCGGTTAGCCTTGATGCTATTCAGGATATTCAGGTTGCCGTGGCTCCGTTCGACGTGCGGCTGGGTAACTTCCTCGGTGGTTCGGTGAACGCCGTAACGCGCAGCGGTACCAACAAAGTATCGGGTTCGGTCTACGGATTTGGCCGCAACGCTGCGCTGACGGGTTCCTGGAATGGTGCGTCGGACGCGAAAGAAAAGCTGCCCAGCACGTTCCATGAATACCAAACTGGTTTTCGGGTTGGTCTGCCACTGATTAAAGATAAACTGTTCTTCTTCACCAACGAAGAAATCACCAATCGCCAGGATCCCGTACAGTTCCAGGCTGGTTCGCCTTCGTCGCTGATTAAAGATGTAGCTGTGGCTCAGCAGATTTCGGATTTCGTCAAAACCAATTATGGTCTTGACGCTGGTTCATACGGTGACTATGCGATTTACTCGAAGAGCACCAAGTTCTTCAACCGACTTGACTGGAATATCAACGCGAAAAACCAGTTGAGCATCCGTAACAACACGGTGTTTTCGGAAGCGACCAACCTGGAGCGCGACGCGGCTAACTTCCGCTTCGGCAGCATCGACTTCCGCCAGAACAACAATCAGTCGAGCACGGTTGCCGAACTGAAAACGCAACTGGGTCAGGCGTCGAACAGCCTGATCGTGGGGTACTCTACAGTACATGACTACCGCACGACATTGTCGAACGTTCGTACGTTTCCGCAAGTAGAAATTGCCTACAACGGTGGTACGATCTTCCTGGGTAACGACCGCGAAGCATCAGTATTCAACCTGCGCCAGAAGACATTCGAGATTACCGACAACTTTACCTTCTACAAAGGCATCAATACCTTCACGGTTGGTACACACAACGAATTGTACACGATTGACTACGGCTTTGTGAACGCACCTAATGGTCGTATTTCGTACGCAGGAACAGCGGCAAACGCTACTACTGGCACACCTGCCCGTGATGGTGTTCAGAACTTCCTGATCAACCTACCCAACCGGGTTCGGGGTTCGTATCCGTTCGGTGATGCCAGCAACAACCTCGACAATCAGTTCAACAATCCGTACGCACACTTCAATGTCAACCTGTTTAGCCTCTACGCGCAGGACGACATTCGGGTAAGCGACCGCGTTAAACTGTCGCCGGGTATTCGTCTGGATTACACGGGTCTGCCAAACAAGCCAACGCTGAGCCCACAGGTAGCTGCGTCGACCGGTGATCCGAACTACGGAACGACCTACACGTACACCCCGCTGAACCAGATTACGAATTCGTACCTGAACAACGTACAGATATCACCCCGCCTGGGTCTGTACATCGACGCTAAAGGCGACAAGAGCCTGATCTTCCGGGGTGGCGCCGGTCTGTTCACGGGTCGTATTCCGTTTGCCTGGCTGGGATATGCCTTCTACAACAACGGCGTCGGCTACGGTGCGTACGACTTCAACAACAACGCAACGGCAACGACCAAACTGGTTGGCGATCCGCTGACACCGGGTGGTGCTCTGGGCATCAACAACAACTCGGCCAACGGTGGTGTTCGCCGAACGCAGGTTGACCTGATCGACAACAATTTCAAGATGCCGCAGATGTTCCGGGGTAACCTGGCCGTCGACTACACGATTGCTGGTTACAAGATCACGCTGGAAGGTTTGTACACCAAAGTGATTCAGGATCTGAAATTCCAGCAGGTAAATACGAAAGACGTAGTACGTTATTATAGCTACGATACGCAGAAACAACAGCCGATCTACGTTGGCACGACCGGTACGGCCGGTGCGCAGCGGATCGACAACAACTTCGCTAACGCCTACCTGCTGTCGAACACAAACCAAGGCTACCGCTACAACCTGACGGCCCAGATTCAGAAGAACTACTCGGCTGGTTTTGGCTTCTCGGCGGCCTATACCTACGGCAAAGCGTTTGACCTGACCAACGGTATCCGGAACTCGATGGAATCGAACTGGCAGCTGAACCAGTCGTTGTCGCCGAACAATCCATCGCTGGCTTACTCGAACTTCGATATCCGTCACCGCATCGTGGGTACGGTCAACTACCGGCAGACCTGGAGCCCCAGCAATGCTACGACCGTTACGCTGTTCTACTCGTTCCAGTCGGGTTCGCCTTACTCATGGGGTTACGTAAACAGCACGATCAACGGATCGGGACAAGCGAACAGCCTGGCCTACATCCCGAAAGATCTGAGCGAAGCACAGCGGTTGATTCCGACAGGCACACAGGCGCAGGATTTCCTGAACTTTGTTCAGAGCGACAGCTACCTGAGCAGCCGGATGGGTCAGTTCACCGAGCGTAACGGTGGCCGCACGCCCTGGAACAACACGATGGACCTGCGTTTCCTGCACGAGATTAAGATTGCCAATGGGCACACGCTCCAGCTCTCATACGACATTCTTAACTTCCTGAATCTGGTTGATAAGAAGCTGGGCTACTACTACTTCTCGCCCAACACGTTCAACTCGACCGCGTCGATTGGTCTGGCTCGTGCGACGAACCCAACTACCGGCGACCCGACGTTTACCTGGAGCCGCCCTACCACGCCGTACTCGATCGATCCGCTCGGTTCGCGCTGGCAGATGCAACTGGGTGCTCGCTATAGCTTCTAAGCATTCGGTTTACAAGTTATAACAAAGCCCCGCTTCTTCTCAGGAGCGGGGCTTTGTTATTACATAAGTCGTGGGACCGTTCAGGCAACCGTCGTCAACAAACTGGCCAGCTTCTGCCCGTCGGCAACGCCCAGACCTGTACAGGCATCCCAGCCGGTTGTGGCGGAATAGCCTTTGCTGTTCGTAACGGTTATGTTGTCGCCCTGCGTAACGTCGCGGAAGACGGTGGGTGTTGCGTAGATTTTGGGGTGAATAAAGCCCACCGGCTGGCTACGCTGCTCGTTAATGAGCGCCACTAAGCCTGCCATGAGTGGAGCCACCGCGCTTGTGCCACCAATAACCAGATTCTGTCCGTCGACCCGAACGACGTAGCCCGTGGCGGGGTCTGCGACGGCAGCCACGTCGGGTACACCACGACCGACGCGCTTACCATCGTTGACCGACGGCGGCACGCTGGCTTTCGCCTGATAATCGGGTTTATCGAACACGTCGCTGATGCCGCCCCCCGTTGCACTCGTGTTGCTTTCGTGCCAGACCGTTTCGGTGCTGATCGCCGTTCCGTTGGTCGTCGTCAGCAACTTCGTACCGCCACAGGCCAGCACAAACGGACTCGACGCCGGGAAATCGACGTGCGCCAGTTTGTCGCCTACGCTGTCGTCGGATCCCGTATCGCCCGCTGCCGCGCAGATCGTAACGCCCAACGCAGCCGCCGACTGAAAGGCCTGGTTGAATGAATTCAGGGCCTGTGGCGTCCAGCTCTTTTCGGCCGATCCCCAGCTAATGGAAATGACGGACGGTTTGTTGCGGGCATCGTGCAGGGCCGTCGTGATCGCATCCAGAAAGCCCTGATCGGTGTTGGGCGCGAAATACACGACAATGTTAGCACCGGGCGCAATCCCCCCCGCCACTTCAATATCGAGCATAACCTCGCCGTCGGCCCCATTGGCATTGCTGGGTGCGTTCTTGCCGCCATCGACCAGCACTGCTTTTACTGACGGTGCTTTCAAGCCGATACTTTTGAAATACGCCGTAATGTCGGCCTGCCGAAACCCACCGCCCAGTTCGATGATCGCAATCGTTTGTCCCTTGCCGGTGCGGTCGGTGGGGTAATTGTACAACTTCGCTAACTGGGGTGGGGTAAACGACGCTGCCACTGCGCGAGGATTAGCGATACCCTGCGCATCGCCGGGATTATAAATCTGAAAATGCGCTCGTGCCTGCGGGCGGTTGTCAAGGCCGAAAACACCCTCGATGCTGGCAACCAGATTGTCAGGCACCATAACGGGACCTTTGCGCCCGCGCACGGTGCTGCCATCGGCCAGTCGATAGATGTTCAGCGTTACGCCAAAGGCTTTACTGAGTTGCGCCACCGTGCCACGCACCAGCACTGTTCGCCGGGCTGTGCTTTTCAACACAACAGTCAGGCCATTGGCCGCAGCGTATGCGACAACTAGTCGCATGTCGGCCGGGCTGGCACCGTACTGCCGGGCATAATCTGAGCGATTGAGTGGTTGTGCTACAGCTGCCGACTGGTTTACGAGCGTATTTATCGACTGCCGTCTGCGCAGCCGTATGGTTACGTTTATCGATTCATTTGAATTAGCCAGACTCGATTTGGTTGCGGCTGGGGCTGGCCGTTCGCTTCCCGGCAGCGGAACGAGCGGGCCGAAGGTGGGAGGAGTGTTTTTACGGGATGAGGTCGGCATATGAAAGTAGGTTGAAGGACTACCGACAAGTAACACTGATTCGACCTACGGGCTTATTATAAACCAATTAAGAAAGCGTTTTGGGCCAGCTACCCCGGCGGGCGCGGGCCATTCACTAGCCTGACAAGCGTAATCCAGACGGCCTCGTTATATTTGGCAGGAAATAGCGAAAAAGACTTCGCAAACGAACCGATGAAAAAAATACTCCTGCTGCTCCTCCTGTTGCCGGGGCTGGTGCAGGCCCAGAAGTTACGGGTAGCCGTGGCCGCCAATGCGCAGTTTGTGATGGAAGCGTTGAAGGCGGCTTTCCAAAAACAGACGGGCCAGCAACTGGAAACCATTGTCGGCTCGTCGGGCAAGCTGACGACGCAGATTCAGCAGGGCGCCCCGTACGACGTGTTTCTGTCGGCCGACATGAGTTATCCAACCGCACTGCATGAGCAGAAACTAACGCTGACTGCTCCGGTCGTGTACGGGTACGGCTCACTGGTGCTCTGGACCCTCGGCGACCTGCCGCTGTCTGCGAATCTGTCGGTTCTGCTCAACCCAACCGTGCGGCACATTGCTATCGCCAATCCGAAAGTGGCACCCTATGGCGAAGCCGCTATGACCTTGCTGAACAAGCGAAAGCTAACCGGCAAAGTCCAGCCCAAAATCGTGTATGGCGAAAGCATATCGCAGGTCAACCAATATTTGCTGACGGGTGCCGCCGATGTGTGCTTTACGGCCAAATCCGTCGTGCTCGACCCGGCTATGAAAGGCAAAGGCCATTGGGTCGATCTGCCGTCTGGGTACGAACCCATCGCGCAGGGGGTGGTGGTGTTGCAGCGTACGACACAGCCTAAACTCGCGCAACAGTTCATCACGTTTCTGCGCAGTCCAGCCGCCCAACGTATCTTCCAGCAATTCGGCTACAAGCTGCCCACGACCTGATTCTGCCTATGCCCATCGACTGGGAACCCATCTGGCTCACGCTCCGGCTTGCCAGCATCACAACGATTCTATTGCTACTAATTGGCATACCACTGGCGGGCTGGCTGGCTCTGAGTCGGTTCCGGCTCAAAGCCGTTGTTGAAGCGCTCGTCAGCCTGCCGATTGTGCTACCACCGTCGGTGGTTGGCTTTTACCTACTGCTGGCGTTTAGCCCCACGAGTGGGCTGGGGGCGTGGCTGCTGCGCACATTCGATGTGCAGCTGGTTTTTTCGTTTCCGGGGCTAGTCGTCGCGTCGATTCTGTACAGCTTACCGTTCATGGTTCACCCGATTCAGGCGGGGCTTGAAAACCTGCCGGTTTCGTGGCGCGAAGCGTCTTACACGCTGGGGCAATCGCCGGTGCGTACGTTCTGGCGGGTGCTGCTGCCCAACTGCAAACCGGCTTTGCTGACGGGTATCGTGCTGTCGTTTGCGCACACGATTGGCGAATTCGGGCTGGTACTGATGATCGGTGGCAACCTACCGGGGCAGACGCGGGTAGCGTCGATCGCCATTTACGACGAGGTCGAACAACTGCACTTCGAGACGGCACACACCTACGCGGCTCTGCTGTTGGGGCTGTCGTTCGTGATTCTCCTGCTGGTGTACGCCATCAACAAACGCGTCACGATATGATCGACATCGCCCTGACAATGCCCCGGCTTTTCTCGGAAGGCACCGGCCTGCTCGACCTGCAACTGACGCTCGAAACCGGTAGCCTGACCGCGTTGACGGGGCCGTCGGGGTCGGGAAAAACGACGGTACTGCGGTTGCTGGCGGGGCTTGACAAACCCACGCAGGGCCGCATCGCGGTTGATGACGCCACCTGGCTCGATACGGCACAACACATTAGTCTGCCACCGCAGCAGCGATCGGTCGGTTACGTGTTTCAGGATTCGGCCCTGTTCCCAAACCTGACGGTGCGCGGTAATGTGGCCTACGCAGCCCCGGCCGGGCAAGCGAAACGGGTTGACGAATTGATCGATGCAACGGGCATCCGGCCCTTTGCCGATCAGAAACCGGCGCGACTGTCGGGTGGGCAGCGGCAGCGGGTGGCGTTGGCGCGTGCGCTCGTTCGTCGGCCGCAACTGCTGCTGCTCGATGAACCCTTTGCTGCGCTGGATGCCGACTCATCCCAATCGCTACGTACCGTGCTGCTCGACCTGCACCGGCAGTGGGGTACGACGACGTTGCTGGTCAGTCATTACGACGCCGATGTCCGCGCCCTTGCTGACCGGGTCGTTCACCTGCAACAGGGTCGTGTTGTGCGGGATACGACGGTTGCTAATCTGCCCGCGCCTTCGGGCGAACGCATTGAACGGATTACGTTTGATGAGTCGACACGGCAGTGGGTAATTGACACGGCTACGTCACAGTTCCGGTCATCTAACCCCGACTGGCAGCGCTTTTCCGTCGGCGATCAAATTCGGATTCAATAGTTTTTTCAACACAGAGGCACGGAGAACACGAAGAAACATACTATGCTTCGTGTACGCCGTGCCTCTGTGTTGAAAAAAAACAGCTCTTAGTACGCGCTGGCGTCGGTCAATGTCTTGATTGCGTCATCGTCCAGCGATAGTTCGGCGGCTTTGGCGAGGTCCTGCCATTGGTCTACTTCCGACGCGCTCACGATGGGTGCCGTGATCGACGGGCGGGCGATGAGCCACGCCAGTGACACCTGCGCGGGTGTGGCGTTGTAGCGTTCTGATACCGCGTCGAGGGCGTTCAGAATTGCGTAGCCACGGTCGTTGAGGTATTTTTTTGTGATGCCTCCACCGCGCGGACTCTTCGACGCGTCGGCTTCCGACCGGTACTTGCCCGACAGAAATCCACTCGCCAACGACGAATACGGAATAACGCTCAGGCCGTATTCCTGACAGATCGGCTCGTACTGCGTTTCGTAGTGTTCCCGGCTGAACAGGTTGTACTCGGGTTGCAGGCACTGATAGGCCGGGTATTTCTGCTGCGCACTGACCGACAACGACTGCCGCAGCCGATCCGGCTCCATATTCGACGCGCCGATGACCCGCACCTTTCCGGCTTTCACCAGATCGGCCAGCGCACCCAGCGTTTCCTCGACCGACGTGTCCAGATCATCGAAGTGGGTCTGGTAGAGGTCGATGTAGTCGGTTTGGAGCCGTTGCAGCGACGCGTCGACCGCCTGCCGGACGTACGCAGCCGACAACCCTTTTTTATCGGGACCCATCTCCGCGCCCAGCTTCGTTGCGATAACGACTTTCTCGCGATTGTTGCGCGCGCTGAGCCATTGCCCGATAATCGTCTCCGACTCTCCACCTTCGTTGCCCGGCACCCAGCGCGAGTACACGTCGGCGGTGTCGATCAGATTAAAACCCGTGTCGAGAAAAGCGTCGAGGAGTTTGAATGAGGTGGCTTTGTCGGCTGTCCAGCCGAACACGTTACCGCCGAAGGCCAGCGGTGCTATCGACAGGTCAGAACTACCAATGGTCCGGTATTCCATAGCGTTGATTAGGTTAAGACTGGTCGTTTGCCCGACCGGCCGTTTATACAACCCGTCAGCCTATGGGTCAGTTTTAAGAAATAAGTGACAACCCCACCTGACGATTGGCTACACTGAAACCAGGTCGCGGTGCAGGTCGACTACGCAGGGTAGTTCGCTCAGAAATAGGGCCAGTACCATATGCCCCAGACTGTTGAGGTGAACGCCGTCGGCCTGAAAAAACGCCGGGTGCTTGGGAATGGCGTCAAACGTGTCGGCCACGGTAAACGACCGCTCGATGGCACTATCGACGATGAACGAATGGCACTGACACCGGAGCCAGTAATCGACTTTGTTCAGGGTGGGGAAGGGCGTCAGTACGATAATTTTGTCGCGGAAGGGGGCCAGTTGGGTAAACGCATCCCCCAGTTGCTGCCGAAACGTCGCCAGGTATGGAACCTCCTTGTACAGAAGCTGATACGCTTGCAGCATCGCCGTCTTGGCACCGTCGCGCCACACGCAGCGACGCGACAGATGAGCGGCTTTATGAATTTTCTCCGGGCCAAGGTGCGGTTTGGGCATCGCCGACGATTTATACACCGATGCGTCTTTGGTCGGTGCCAGTGCGCGGGAGCTAAACAGCGTCGAAAACGGCTGTCGCCACGACAGTTCGTAGTGACCCAGTTGCAGTACGATCAGATCAGCCGCCTGCATGTCGGCCCGATACTGGCAGATCAGGCTGTCGATGTGTTCCAGCTTGACCATGCTCAGGCAGTGTAGCTGTACCGGTTCCTGCGCTGCGGTTTCCAGATGAATAGCCCATTGGCGGGCAAAACTGAGATGTGCCTGAACGCCATAGTTGCCCGTGTGGCACCCACCAATTGCTAGAATATTCATGAGTCTGGGTGTGTTGAACGCTTGTATGGTTGAGTACGCCCTGTGCGCGCTGATTCGTTGCCTGTCTATAACGCTAAAGACGCCTACTAATCGCTCACTCCTCAATAAGGTGATTGTACGGAGCCATATTTCACTAAAGTTTAATTGTGGGCTCAAAAACGCATTAAAAAAGGAGCCACCCCACTGGTTCGGGATGGCTCCTGCTGGTTTAGTCGAAATTAAACAGACAACGGCAAACACCAGCTGCCGAAAATCGCCTGCCTACCGCGCCGAATAGTTGGGCGCTTCTTTCTGAATCTGAATGTCGTGGGGATGGCTCTCGCGCGAACCGGCCGTGGTAATTTTTACGAATTTGGCCTCCTGCAACGCCGTGATGGTACCCGCACCGCAGTAGCCCATGCCCGCTTTCAAACCGCCGACCATCTGGTAAATGATCTCCGACACGCGCCCTTTGTACGGCACCCGCCCGACGATACCTTCCGGCACCAGCTTCTTGATGTCGTCTTCGGCATCCTGGAAATAGCGGTCTTTGGAGCCATCTTCCATCGCTTCCACCGAACCCATGCCCCGGTACGTCTTAAACCGACGACCTTCGTACAATACCACTTCGCCGGGGGCTTCTTCCGTCCCGGCCAGCAGCGACCCGATCATAACCGTACTGGCACCGCCCGCAATAGCTTTGGTGATGTCGCCCGAAAAGCGAATACCACCATCGGCAATGACTGGAACGTCGGTGTCTTTCAGGGCCAGCGCGGCTTCGTAGACGGCCGTCAGCTGCGGCATTCCAATACCGGCAATAATCCGCGTGGTACAGATACTTCCCGGACCAACGCCCACTTTCACGGCGTCGGCACCGGCATCGGCGAGGGCTTTGGCACCCGCACCCGTCGCGACGTTTCCGGCGATAACCTGTAGGTTCGGAAACTGCTGTTTGATGTTGCGAACGGCATCCAGCACCCCTTTCGAGTGGCCGTGCGCCGTATCGACGCTAATCACGTCGACGCCCGCTTTGACGAGGGCTTCGATACGCCGGGTCAGGTCGGGCGTTACGCCGACAGCGGCCCCGACGCGCAGCCGACCCAGTTCGTCTTTGCAGGCGTTGGGGTGGCTTTTCTTCTTCAGGATGTCTTTGTAGGTAATCAGGCCCACCAGCTTGTACTGCGCATCGACGATGGGCAGTTTCTCAATGCGGTGTTCCTGCAAAATGCTTTCGGCTTCTTCGAGCGTCAGGCCCGCGTCGGCCGTAATCAGGTTTTCGCGGGTCATAATGTCGGTGACGGGCCGCGAAAGGTCGTTCTGGAAACGCAGGTCGCGGTTGGTCAGGATACCGACCAGCTTGTTGTCGGCGTCGACAACGGGAATACCGCCGATCTTGAACTCGCGCATGATCTTGAGCGCGTCGGACAAGGAGGAGTCCTGCTGAAGCGTGATGGGGTCGATGATCATCCCACTTTCCGAGCGTTTCACCTTGCGGACCTGCTCGGCCTGCGCTTCAACGCTCATGTTTTTGTGGATGATGCCGATACCGCCCTCCTGCGCCATCGCAATGGCGAGTGCCGACTCCGTAACGGTGTCCATAGCCGCCGAAATAAGCGGAACGTTCAGCCGGATGCTGCGGGTAAGCTGGGTAACAGTGGTGGTATCGCGGGGGAGTACTTCTGAGTAAGCGGGCAGAAGCAGTACGTCGTCGTAGGTGAGAGCCTCGTAGAGAAACTTGCTGGAATCTAAGCTCATGGCAAATAGCAGGTGTTGTTATTTGCCGGACAAAACTACGACAAACTCCCCGATTTATCGCCGTAGTGCAGATAATTTAACACAGCTATGCCAGCCGTATCAGGTCAGCTAATCTACCTCACCACTCTGTTTCCGCTGAACCGTACGGACGAATTCGACAGGTACCCCGGTAAGATCAGCGATTTTCTCGGCCGAGAAATCCGTGTTCGTCAACAGATTGCTGATGATTTTAGCTTCCGTACGTTCTTGTCCCCGGATGTAGAGAAAGTCTTTTTCTTCCTTGAAAAACGAAGCGATACTGTCCATGACGGTTGTTAAATTTATGTCTAAGTTACGTAGCTGAGTCAGTATCCGCAACTGATTGATATGCCTTTTCAGCGACAGATCGCTTTCGGTGGTTTCGCTTATTCGCTGAACAATCTGGGTCAGGACGTCAATTGCGTTGTTGCCATGAAAATCGGCCAGCACGGCCAATACCACTTCTTCGGGTCGTTCCGAGCGCAAAAACAACCGGTAGTCGAGTTGAGCGAACGAAATGAGCGAAAACTCGAACTGCATTCTCCGGTGGGTAAGCCGTACGGGCATTGTCGGTTTTGACGACCCTAGAAAAATGACAAACTGCTCAACAGGTAATGCATATTTCCGGCTTAGCATAACGTAGTATTCCGCCATGCGGTAAACCATCTGCGATTCATCGGCTAGCTGAAACTCGATCTGAAGCACAAACGTGTTGCCCTGAACATCGGTAACGCGCTTCAATACATCGGGTTTTCGCTCCTTCGTGTGCTGAACATCGTCCGGCAGTTCTTCCGTCGACGCGGCCTCAATACCAAGTACGTTCTGTATCAGACTTGGTATGATTGCTTCCAGGTTTTCCCGGAAAATTTTATCGTACTGACCGGCTTGTTTGCCCATTTCGTACTAACGCAGCGGTGGTAATAAACACCGTTTCGACCTTACACGCGCTCGTAGGTCACGAAGTCGAAGGCGGCTTCGTGGCGGTCGTCGGCGGGGTGTGGGGTGCGGGCGGTTTCGCGCCATTGACTGCGGTCGAAGTTGGGGAAGCGGGTGTCGCCGTCGTAGTCGCGGTGGATTTCCGTCAGGTATAGCGTCGTCGCGACGGGCAGGGACAGCGCGTAGATTTCGGCCCCGCCGATCACGAAAATCTCGTCGGTGTTGGCTTTGCGGGCTTCGGTGAGCGCATCGTCCAGCGTCGTGACGCAGGTGGCACCGGGCATCTCGTAGTCGGTTTGTCGGGTGATGACGATGTTCGTCCGGTTGGGCAGCGGCTTACCCAGCGCATCCATCGATTTGCGGCCCATGATGATCGGGTGATGGCTTGTTTTGCGCTTGAAAAACGCGAAATCGTCGGGCAGGTGCCACGGCAAATCGGGTGTTCCGTCGGGCTTGTTCCGACCAATCATGCCGTTCTGTGCGACGGCGGCAATGAGGCTAATTTTCATGTTGTTTAAAGAGCGAAAGAGCGAAAGAATGAAAGAGTGATTTTTAGCGCCATCGCTCCGCTTCGGCGGTCCGATTTCACTCTTTCATTCTTTCGCTCTTTCACATTTTTTTGCGTCGTTCTATCAGTTCGCGCCATGTGGTCAGGATGATGCCTTCCTGTTTAATGTACTGCCGCAGGGCGGGGTCGAGCATGGCGAGCCGGTCGCCGTCGCGGGTGGGGCCGGAGGTGCTGATCTGATCGAACGTTGGGGTACGAAGCGTTGCGTGCAGAATGATGTAGGTCAGGCCGGGTTGGGCGGCTTTGAGCAGGCTAATAAATCGCTGCGTTTTATAGCGTTGCAGGTTGGCTTCCGTCATGGGTATACCGGCGGGGAGTTCCCAGCCGTAGCTGCTGCCGTCGAGGTCGTCGAATACGGGCAGACCAGCGTTCCAAAGCTGCTGCCCCAGTTGCCGGACCATCTGCTGCATCGCGGGCGGCACCTTGCTGACCTGACTAATCAGCGTTGCGTGGCCCCCCGGAAACAGAATCGGGATTTTTTCCTCCATCGCCACCTTGGCGTATCGCCCGATGAATTTGGGTTCGAACAGCGTTCCCATGTGCGAGTCCATGTGCGTAGGCTGGATGCCGAACGCCCGAAACCGCGCCAGTTGCGCCCGGATCTCGGTTTCAACTTCGTCGGCCGACGCGTGTTCCACCACCTGCGCCACCGAATGCCAGCATGCCCCCTGTTCGTCGTACAGGCCCGGTGCTTTGTCGCGACCCGTCAGCGGTGCCCAGCGGTAGCTGTCCCACTCGGAAGTCAGTGTCAGATGCACACCCGCGTCGGTGTTGGGTTTGGTTTTGAGGTAGGCGAAAAACTGCGGTACCCAGCCGCAGGGCATCATAACGCTGGTCGAGTTGGCGATGCCTTTGTCGAGTGTCTGTATGGTTCCGGCGTTCGACTCGTAGCTCATCCCCGCATCATCGACGTGCAGGATAACGACTTTTTTACCCTTCGGAAAGCCTAACTTTTCCGCATACGTCGGCTCGGTCTGCGCCGACAGCGTATGTGTAATAAGCAACGATAGGAGTAGACAAATTCGATGCATAACGGGTATGGACAGGATTACAGGATTCGAGGGTAGCCTTTTTTGTCATCCCGACGACAGGAGGGATCTTCGCTAGGTGCAAACAAAACCGCCTGTTAGCGAAGATCCCTCGCAGGCTCGGGATGACAAAAAGGCTTCTCCATTCAATCACTCAATCATTCTGTCATTCAAAATTGTTACAATCGGTTGCCGCGCAAAAACTCCTCGGCGGTCATACGTCGTTTGCCCTCTGCCTGTAGCGACTCGACAGACAGC
The DNA here is from genome assembly GCF_012849055.1 of Spirosoma rhododendri. Taxonomy (NCBI): domain Bacteria; kingdom Pseudomonadati; phylum Bacteroidota; class Cytophagia; order Cytophagales; family Cytophagaceae; genus Spirosoma; species Spirosoma rhododendri. The sequence goes on from NZ_CP051677.1 coordinate 2,547,738, forward strand.
CATCCATCGGTAGCCCGGACCAGAATCTGCTTTTTCTCGTCGGTCCAGGCTTGACCCGGTTCGGCGGCCAGGGGCGAGTCGTTGGCTACAGATACGGCGTAAATTTTAAAGAACCGGTCGTTAATCATCGTCCATGCAGCCGGGTAGGGCGACAGGCCCCGCACGAAATTGCGGATGGTGTGAACCGATTGATTCCAGTCGATGCGGGTGCTGTCGCGGCTCAGTTTGGGGGCCGCTTTCAGTTCGTCAGAATGGGATTGGGGCGTGGGCGTGTATTCGTTCGCTTCGATGGCCCGCACCGTTTTCAGCACCAGATCGGCCCCGCGTTCCATCAGGCGGTCGTGCAACGTTCCGGCGGTATCGTCGGGGTAGATCGGCTCGCGGTCGCTGAACAGCAGTTGCCCCGTGTCGATCTCTTTTTCGATAAAGAAAGTCGTGACGCCCGTTTCGGTTTCGCCGTTGATGATGGCCCAGTTGATCGGCGCGGCTCCTCGGTACTGCGGTAGCAGCGATCCGTGCAGGTTCAAGGTTCCGACGGTTGGCATGGCCCACACCACTTCGGGTAGCATTCGGAACGCGACAACCACTTGCAGATCAGCTTTGTAACTGGCTAATTCATCAAGGAAAGCGGGGTCGCGCAGGCGTTCGGGTTGCAGCACGGGTAAATTGGCGGCAAGGGCGGCTTTTTTCACCGGTGACGGCGTAAGTTGCAGCCCACGGCCCGATGGCCGGTCGGGCGCGGTGATGACCGCAACGACGTGGCAACCAGCTCCCAACAGCCGTTGCAGGGTGGTTACGGCGAAGTCGGGCGTACCCATAAATACGATACGGAGTGGAGAAGGCATAGACGGGGTAAATTTGGGGCGGTCGATAAATCGGCTGTTGACATCGCCCGGAAGTTTCTTATTTTTGTCTCACAGACGCGCCGGAGACGGCGCGTTTCGTCCGTTAGAACAGACCAATGGTAACGCGTATGCGACGATCCTTTTATCCTGTTTCTGAACCGCTCGCTCCGGTACGCCGACGGCGACCCTGACGCGTCTGCAAAGAAAACCAATTTGGTTGCAGAACGGTCGGTAGGCCGTTTTTTTGTTTTTAACCCATTCCGCAGTTATCCCCAATATCAGTTAGTTATATAGTCATCATGGGAAAGATTTCATATTACACCGAAGAGGGCCTGAACCGGCTCAAAGCTGAACTCAACGAACTCAAAACCAAAGGCCGGGCGGCTATCGCCCACCAGATTGCCGAAGCCCGCGACAAAGGCGACCTCAGCGAAAACGCGGAGTACGATGCCGCTAAAGACGCGCAGGGCCTGCACGAGCTGAAGATTTCCAAACTGGAAGATGTACTGTCGAACGCCCGCATCCTCGACGAATCGACCATCGATACGTCGCAGGTGTCGGTACTGTCGAAAGTGAAGATTCGGAATAAGAAAAACGGTGCCGAGATGAACTACACGCTTGTGTCGGAAGAGGAAGCCGATCTGAAAGCGGGTCGTATTTCGGTTAGTTCGCCTATCGGCAAAGGGCTGCTCGGCAAGCGTGTCGGCGACGTGGCGCAGATCACCGTCCCCGCCGGCGTGCTGGAGTTTGACGTTGTCGATATTAGCCGGTAAATCGTTAGTTTAAGGTTTGTAGTTTAACGTTTAAGGTTGGCTGACGCGACATTAAACGTTAAACTTTGAACATCAAACCCCCAAAAATGCCCTCTATATTCTCCCGTATCGTGGCTGGTGAGATACCGGCGCATAAGATTGCCGAAACCAACGAGTTTCTGGCGTTTCTGGACGTGATGCCCACCACGACGGGCCATACGCTCGTCATTCCTAAACAGGGAGTCGACTACATTTTCGATCTGGACGACGCGACCTATGCGGGTCTGATGGCGTTCGCGAAAACGGTGGCGGCAGCGGTGGAGAAAGCGATTCCGTGTCAGCGTATAGGCGTTGCCGTTGTCGGGCTGGAAGTGCCCCACGCGCACGTTCACCTGATTCCGCTCAACAGCATGGCCGACATGGATTTCAGCCACAAACTAGAACCCCGCCCCACCGCCGATGAGTTAGCCGCAACGGCGGAGCAGATCAGACTTTGTCTGTAGTTTAAGGTTTGTCGTTCAAGGTTTAAGGTTCCTCCGGATGGCAACCTTAAACCTTGAACGACAAACTTTAAACCTAATAATTCACATACTGATTCACCACCGAGCCGTCGCTGTAGAGGTCGACGAGGGCGTAGCCGGCGGCTGTGTGATGATACTTGCCGAACCACCACGCCCCACTTACGGCCCCGTTGCAGAAGTACGACACGCCGTCGTAATCGACCCGATCGACGAGGTGAATGTGGCCACTCAGCGCCGATTTGACGTTCGTATACTTGTGAAACAGGTTCGTCAGCCGGACGGTGTCGCTGTGCATCCACCGCGCCGGAACGCTCCAGTTTTCGTCGGCAAATCGTTGACCGTCGAAGAATACGCAGGCCGCCAGAATCGGCACGTGCGAGACGACTAGTACCGGCGTCTGCTCGGGAACCGCTTTCAAATCTGCTTCGAGCCAGTGGTATTGCTCATCGTCGAGATGCGCGGTGTACCAGCTACCGTCGGCTTTGGGCTGCACACTGTCAAGTACGACGATGTGCCAGCCTGCGCGGTCGACGCTGTAGTAACGGGTCGACATCTGTAGCTCGTCCATGGCCCACTGACGTCCGCCTGCAAACGCTTCTTTCGTTTCCTGCCGACACCAGATGTCGTGGTTGCCGACGCAGTTCAGAATGGGCAGGCTGTTTTCGCTGGTCAGTACCTGCCGGTAGAGTTCCCACTGCCGCTTCACGCTGTCGGCCTGCCGACCGTGTGCTTCCATGATTGCGTCGCCCCCGTTGATAATCAGGTCGGGTTTGTCGGGGAGGTTCTGCGCGTGGTGTAGGCAGCGTTCAAACCCTTTGGCGGCTCCCACCAGCGACTGCATATGCACGTCGGTGATGTGGGCGATACGCAGGACGCGCTGGGGGGTAGTGGTGGGTTGGGCGATGGCCCAGGGGGAGAGGGTGGTGGCCGCCAATCCGGCGCCCATTCGTCTGACAAGGTCCCGACGATTCATACCTGTACGATGGTTTGCACAAAGTAAGTGGATCGGGAAATGAGCTGTGTTACCGGCTGATTACGATTGCATTAGGAAATTACGATTAGACGAAAGACCCCACTCCAACCGAGCCGTCGAACCGCCCTCCCCGTCAGGGAGGGGTTTAAGTATTTTAAGTCGGCTAGCTCTCAGGGAGGGCTGTTTTACCCCTAAATCCCCTGAAGAGCAGGGCTGTTAAGTTCTTGATTCAAGGCTAACAATGGCCAAATTTTCTTTGGCCTGTTTACCCCCCAGCCCCCTGAAGGGGAGTGATCCATTGGCGGAATACTCCCCCTTCAGGGGCTGGGGGCAAAACAGCCTGGTTATAAAGTCAATTAATATACATCGTTCAAAATCCCTACAAGGGTATTCCTCATGAGATTATGTATGCTACTGCCGCCCAAACTTCAAGGTTGTGCCGATGCGGAAGCCGAGACCTTTATACTGAGCGTCCTGCCACTGCGAGATGACTTCGACGCGGAAGAAGGGCAGCACCTGCGGAATCAGCCCGTCCAGCCCGTAGCCGACTTCGGTGTAGTTGCGCGAGGCAGGAGTGGCGAGGTAGTGCACGAACACGTTTTCCTTCAGACCCAACAGCCGAAGAACCGTTAGCTGCGTCAGTACCAGTTGGCGGAATTCGCCCAGTAGGTGGCCTTCGGCGAAGCGTTTGCCAGTGCTGTACTGGTAATAGGGCAGCAGCCGGAATACCGATACCGGGTCGCCCTGTTGCAGGAAAAATTCGTTGCCCGCGAAGTGCTTGAAGTCGGGGAAGTATAGCTTCTTGTCGTTCAGGAAACTACCTGCGCTGACCTGATAACTCAGCCGACTGCGGATGCCCAGCTCGAACGAATGCGCCAGCGTCGCCTGTACGAAGTCGTAGCTGACCGGGTCGGCGGAGTTGACGCCCATGCCCTTCCGGTAGTTCAGCGTCAGCAGGGGGGCATCGTTGTCGCGCCGGGCTGTCCGACGACCGTTACGGATGGTGTATTCGGTGGCCCCCAGTCGTGCCGACGCCGTCAGGTTCAGCGTGACGAGCGAATGCACCGGGAAAGCCGTGCTGGCGAGTTCTTCGTTGACGGGCCGGTTGGGGGTATACGTCCGGTTGCGCCAGTCGATCAGCGGTTTGATGTTTTCTTTAAAGTTCTCCAGTTCGGTGCGTTGGGCGTATTCAAGGCTACCCGTCAGGGTTACGCGGCTTTGGAAGGGCGTGGCCGTAACCGTCAGATTGGCGAAGTCTTTCTGGTACAATTTCATGAAATTCCGCTCAAACAGCAGCGTTGTGATGCCGTTGAGCGCCGGGCTGATCGGGTTGTCGGGGTTATACTGAAACAGGTAGCGTCCGCCGGTCAGGTCGATGCGAGTGGCTTTGTGCCGGTAGCCTGCCTGCCCGTAGCCGATTAGATTCTGGCGACCAAACTGGTACCGGGCCGTACCGCCGACGCTCCATTCGCTGAGTGGTATTTTTACAAACCGGTTCACCGAATCGACGCGGGGGCGATAGCGTAACAGCAGCCCCAGCTCGGCGGTGTAGCCCTCAACGGTGTTGTAGTTCAACTGGCTCAGCGGACCGGTATAACTCAGCGACGTCGGTTTCGAGGGGTACCAGGTGTTGCCCATTAGCAGCTTACCAATCGTGATCGGTTTCGTCTTTTTCGCCGACGGATTCCCTGCCTTATTCAGGCTGTCGATCTTCGTTTTGTCCCCGGTTCGGATTACGCGCAGGCTGTCGTTCTTGCGGTAGCTGATACGCTCGTCCGATGTCAGCGGCACCGACCGTAGGGAGTCCCAGAAGGCCGTCGAGCGTTGGCGGGCCAGCGTGTCGATCACCAGCGAATCATCGCGCACCACGGTCACGTCGGCCCCCTGTTTTTTGCGGGTCTGCTTTTCCTGCTTCTCGTATTCCTTCATCATCTGGCGCAGGTTTTTGGTCGAAAACTCCTTTTGTTTCTGCACCAGATTATCGAATTGCTGCCCTTTGATGTCGCCTTTCGACAGGGTTTGCGCGGGTTGAGCCTTCTTTTCATCAACCACCTCAATGTCTTCCACAAAGGCCGGGTTTATCACAAACTCGTTGAAGGTCAGGTTGCGGACATATTGCGCGTTGCCCTTCACGCCCAGGTACGACCCCGCCCCGCTGTAGCGTTGGTTGGTCGGCATCCAGACGCCTTTGATCGGGCTGCACAGGTTGCGGATCGTGAACGAAATGCCGAGGCTCGACACCGTTTCGAGTTGCAGGCTATAGATCGCCCAGGTGTTTTCAATGATGAAAATCGTGCCGCGAAAGACGCCCTCGCCGTACTGCCGGGGAATCACCTGAATCTTGCTGACTTCAACCGGCCTGCCGTCGGGACCGTTTTCGCGGAAGGTGCCCTGATACTCGAACTTGTAGTAGCCAAACGCTTTGGGCGACAGGGGCGATACGGCCCCGGCCACGGTCGGACTGTAGAAGCTGACATTGTAAAACTGGCTCGGACTCAGGAAATCGCCCTGTGAATTGCGGTTGGCGATGACCCGTTGCCGGTAAATGTTGGGTTGCTGGAACGTCACTTCCGACACCGTTTCGTTCAGGATCGGTACGCCCACTTTGAAATTGGCGTCGCGTTCGGCTTCCTTCAATTGCTTGCGAAACAGCGACTCCGCCCCGAACGGCAGGTCGGTGATGGTGATAGTGGATTTGGTGTAAACACGGGCTTTGAATCGCTGCACCTGTAGTTGGTGAAACCGGCTCTTGGCAATGGCCCGGCGCATGATTGTATAAGCCGGATCTTCCTTCCCCGCCTTCGCCTGCACCTCGGCCAACCGCAGCGCCTGCTCGGTCAGCGTCACATCCAGCACCTTGTAGTCGTTACTGATCTCGACCGTTTTCTGGACGTTCTGAAAGCCGAGTGACTGAAACGTAATGGTATAGGCGCCGGGTGCCAGGGCAATGTCGTACCGGCCTTCGCTGTTGGTGATCGTGCCGGTTGGCCGGTCGTCGGCCGCGCTTTTGCGGACCACGACAGCCGCGTAGGGGAGGGCATCGCCCGCTGTACTTTTGACCAGTCCGCGCAGGCCGGTCGACGGTGTTTGGGCAAGTACCGATTGAAAAAAGAGGAAGGCGATGAGTGCCAGTAAGCAGCGGTGCATAGAACGGAGGAAGTAATCTGATCGCTATAACGATGCCGTGACCCCGAAATGGGTTGCTTCGCGAAAATTACTATCGGCACCAATTACCGCGTATCTTTCCAAAAATCGCCATTTCTCCGCATGAATCAACCGCTTTACCTGCTTCTTCTTGTACTTTTTATGGCAACGCGCTCCGTTGCCCAGTCGCCGACACCGACCGTTATTCTACCCGAACGGGAACGGGCGCGGGTTGTCGACGAGATTCTGGACGACCGGTTCACCAATTTGCTGCCCCAACTCATGCGTCGTGAAGGTATCGACATGTGGGTGATTATCTCACGCGAATACAACGAAGACCCGGTGCTGCGGACGATGCTGCCGAGCACGTGGCTGTCGGCCCGTCGCCGGACGATTATCGTGTTTTACGACAATGGGGAAGAACTGGAAAAGCTGGCCATTGCCCGCTACGACGTGGGGAACCTGCTGAAAGGAGCCTGGGACATCGACGTGCGGCCCAATCAGTGGGATGCGCTGGTGAACACAATACAGCAGCGGAAACCCAAAAAGATCGGGCTGAACATGTCGACCAATTACGCCCACGCCGACGGGCTGTCGAACACAGAGCACGACGAATTTTTGCAGAAGCTACCGGCGGAGTATCGGTCGCGGGTGGTGTCGGCGGAAAAGGTGGCGGTGGGCTGGCTCGAAACCCGCACGGCGAAAGAAATGGCGATATACCCGCTGATCTGCCGACTGTCGCACGAGATGATTCAGGAAGGGTTTTCGGAACAGGTTATTCAGCCCGGCATCACAACGACTGACGACGTAGTGTGGTGGTTTCGGCAGCGCATCACCAACCTCGGCCTCGATACCTGGTTTCACCCCACCGTCGACGTGCAGCGCGCCGATGATAAAGAATTTGAACACCTGCGTACATTCTCGAAGCGACCCGACAAGCAGATCATCATGCCCGGTGACCTGATTCACGTCGATTTTGGCATTACGTATCTGCGACTGAACACCGATCAGCAACAGCACGCGTACATCCTGCGCCCCGGCGAAACCGATGTGCCGGAGTCCATCAAAGCTGCATTTAAGCAAGGCAATCGCCTACAGGACATTCTGACTGAGCAATTCAAGGCGGGCCGGACGGGCAATCAGATGCTGCTGGCGGCCCTGGAGCAATCCAAAAAAGAAGGAATTACGGGTACGATTTACACGCACCCCATTGGCGTTCACGGTCATGCCGCCGGTCCGACGATTGGCTTGTGGGATCAGCAGAAGGGCGTTCCCGGTTCCGGCGATTACCCGCTGATGGCAAACACGGCCTATTCGATTGAGCTAAACGCGGCCGTCGAGATTCCCGAGTGGAAGAAAATCGTCCGGATTATGCTGGAAGAAGACGGCTTCTATGATGGGCAGACGTTCCGCTATATTGACGGTCGCCAAACGGAGATTTACACGATTCCGCGTAAGCTGGGGTATGTGAAATAGAGCGACGTATGCAAATATTAAAAATACAACATACGTTCAATAAATATCCAGCGAATGGTTTGGTTTTTCGCAGTACGTTTGAGGTTTCCAGATAATCAATTCTCTATCACACTCCTCAAAACAGTATGCGTATCAATTATTTCCTCGCCATCATCGCTCTGTTCACACTGACCCTGGCTGGCTGTTCCAAATCCGACGATAATGTCAGCCCAGCCACAACATCCAGCCCCGCTGATCTGCTCGTGCGTACGTGGGTTTTTAACGATGTTAGCGTTCAGACGGATGCTAAAAAGTATAAGATACCCGCTGTACTACCAACGGGAGGAGGATTATTCGGTGATGAGAACGTCTTGGTATTCAAGAAAGATGGTACGTTCACGGCTATGGTCAATAAAGTTCCCAAGACCGGCAAATGGGCTTTGCAGGATAAAAAACTGACGTTGACTGATCTTTTCAAAGGGGAGACAACTTGGACTGTGAATACGCTGTCAGCAAATGATTTGGCTTTCTCTACCATCGCAGTCGATCTGCGAAAAGGTAAGAGTATAAACGATAGCAAGGCTTATTCAGCAGAGGAAGGATGGGCTGGCGAAATGAGTTTGCTTTTATTGACTATGCTCGACAAAAACTACGGTGGAACGATTGACTTCAGCAAAGAACCTGAACCTAAGAGTGTTCAGTTGCTGGTGAACGGTAAGGCGAAATAAGAAGCCGTTACCGTACCCGGTAACGATACAGGGAATCGGCCCTGACGATACAAAGCCCTTGTATCGTCAGGGCCGATTCGGTAAAAGTTGAATGCGAATCAGTCGCTTCCCGGCATCATTTGGCTGGCTAACGCTGACACTGTCGATGTACATACCCGGCTGTGCTACCCGTTGCCGAACCACGGCATTGCTCACAATTTTGCTGTTGATAATGTACGTTGCCTCGCTGTCGGAATAGTCGAACAACCGCACCCTGCACCGATTGATTGCCCGTACCGCTGGGACTAACGTGATCGTAGATTTCCCGGCTGGCAGGTTTGATCTGATTGTAAGTCGGCAGCGATACGGTTCTTGGCCGGTTCTGAGCCTGAGAAACGAATCCGGCTAATAGCAGCAGGCTTAGCAGTATGATACGCATGATGCAAGTAGTAGTACAGTCGACAGACCCGCAGCAACCGAATAGCGTTGCAACGACGGATTATTACAGGCCGTATTGATCGAGTAAGTACGTCAGTGCGGCCATCGACGCAGCGCCCAGTTCTAACTCCCGCTGACTAACCGCTTCGAACCGGTCGACGGGCGTATGGTGATAGTCGAAATACCGCTGCGAATCGGGTTTGAAGCCGAATAGTACCGTGCCCGTCTGGGCGAGCGGGCCAATGTCGGCCCCACCGCTGCCGGGACCAATGTCGGTCAGACCGTAGGGAGCGAGCAGCGGTGCCCAGCGCATAGCTTTAGCTCGCTCTTCGGGTTTGCCGACGATGCCGAAGCCACGTGGCGTGAACCCACCCTCGTCGGACTCGATAGCCGCGATGGTTTTTTCGTTGTTCTGCTTCGCCAGATCGGCGTATTTGATGCCCCCGCGCAGGCCGTTTTCTTCGTTCATAAACATCACCGCACGCAGCGTCCGCTTGGGTTTGATACCCAGCGCCTTCATAATCCGCAACACCTCGATCGATTGTACACAGCCCGATCCGTCGTCGTGCGCCCCTTCGGCTAGGTCCCACGAATCGAGGTGACCACCGATCACGATAATCTCGTCGGGCTTCTCGCTGCCTTTGATTTCGCCAACCACGTTGTATGACTTCGCGTCGGGCAGCGTTTCGCAATTCTGTTTGAAATAGAACGTCAGCGACGGATTTTCGGTCAGTGACTTACTGAGCAAATCAGCCCCGTTGGTACTGATAGCTGCCGTTGGAATCAGCGGGACGCCGGTGCCGTAGCGCGTTCCGCCCGTATGTGGCTGATCGTCGTGCCGGTTGCTCATCGACCGGACAATCGCGCCCACCGCTCCGAGTTTGGCCGCTTCAGTTGCCCCGTTGGCCCGCTGATCGACCGCCCCGCCGTATGCGTCGAACGTATTGAGTTTGGTCGGGTCCATCGGTCGGTTGAAGAACACGATTTTACCCTTCACCTTTTCGGTGCCCAAGGCCCGCAGTTCAGGAAACGACTTTACCTCGATTACCTGCGCTTCGACACCCTTCGGATTTGTCGCTACCGACCCGCCGAGTGCCGCAATCGGCACTGTTGTTTTCTTACTGCCGCTGTGGATATACGCTTCTTCTTTAGCGCCCCGCACCCAGTGCGGTACCATCACTTCCTGCAAAAACACCCGGTCGAAGCCCTGCTGCTCCATCACCTGCTTTGTCCAGTCGACCGCTTTTTGCGCCCCCTCCGACCCGCTGAGCCGTGGCCCAATCTGCTTAGTCAAGTGCCGCAGCCACTCGTATGATTTCCCGTTTGCGAGGGCTTCGTTGTAAATCCGTCGGATCGCGACCGAGTCCGAATTTTGCGCCAGCACCGAGCTAGCGAGCAGCGAAAGCAGCAGCGTAGTAATTTTTTTCATGGTTGGGGTTGTATTCGTGAACCGGTAAGATACAGAAACCCCAATTTACTTACACAGTATTGGTCAACACAACAACGCCCGGCTACTGCTACAGTGACCGGGCGTTGTTGTGTTATCTGCGGTTAGCAGTCTATTTCTCTTTGTGTTTAATGGCCGTGCTGATGTGCCATAGTGTGTCGGCACTCAAATCAACTTCTCCGTCGAGCCATTCCACGTAATATTCTTTATTGGCAACGGTGTTGAATAGGGTCGGATTATGCAGGCTTTCAAACGCTTCGGTCTGTAAAAAAGGGTTGATGTCCGCCACTTTCGTTTCACCGGTTCCAAACGTCAACGCGAGTTTGTAGTCAGGTAGGGGAGTGACTTGAGTAAGTAAGTGCATCAAGGCTAGTGTAAAGTGAGCGAAACGAATTGATTATTGTACACAAAAAGACGCCCGGCTACTCTCTCAGCAGCCGGGCGTCTTTCTTATCACCTCTTTCTTCTAGAAGAGCTTACATATTGATCGCCCGGTTGTCGGTGGCAGCAAGGCAGGCTTCTTTGAAGGCTTCGGTGTAGGTCGGGTGGGCGTGCGACATACGTGAGACGTCTTCAGCCGATGCCCGGAACTCCATCGCGACGACCGCTTCGGCGATCATATCGGCGGCACGGGGCCCGATGATGTGAACGCCCAGAATTTCGTCGGTTTCTTTGTGAGCCAGTACTTTCGCCAGGCCGTCGATGTCCATACTGGCGCGGGCGCGGCCCAGTGCTTTGAACGGAAACGAACCCGTCTTGTACGGAATGCCCTGCTGCTTCACTTCCTCTTCCGTGTACCCAACGGCCGCTACTTCCGGCCAGGTGTAGACGACGTTCGGAATAAGCCGGTAGTGAATATGCGGCTTCTGCCCGACAATCGTTTCGGCGATGTATGTACCTTCTTCTTCGGCTTTGTGGGCCAGCATGGCTCCCCGGATCACGTCGCCAAGCGCGTAAATGTGTGGGACGCTGGTGCGGAGGTTGCTGTCGACTTCGATTTTACCGCGCTCGTCGGCTTTTAGGCCAGCCGCTTCGAGGTTCAGTCCGTCGGTGTAGGGGCGACGGCCGACCGATACCAGGCAATAGTCGCCGGTGAGGGTGATCGATTTGCCATCGGGCGTGTCGACGTTGACGACGACCTCATCGCCCGTGTTTTCAACCTTCGTGACTTTGTGCTTGAAATAGAAATCAGCACCGAGTTTTTTGACGGCCCGCTGCAACTCCTTACCCATCGTCTTGTCCATCGTCGGGATCATCGAATCGGCAAACTCGATGAATGAGACTTTGGCACCTAGCCGGGCGTAGACAGAACCCAGTTCGGCACCGATAACGCCCGCGCCGATCACGATCATGTGCTTCGGAATTTCGGGCAGGTTCAGGGCTTCGGTCGAGGTGATGACCCGCGTTTTATCAATCGGCATCGACGGGAACGACATCGGCTTCGAGCCGGTGGCAATCACGATGTTCTTACCCGTGATCGTCTGCTCCGAACCGTCGTCTTTCGTAATTTTTACCGTGTTTGCATCGACAAACGAGCCGAGGCCGTGCAGTTCGTCGATTTTGTTTTTCTTCATCAGGAAGGTAATGCCCTTCGTGGTCTGGTCGACGACCGTATTCTTGCGGTCGATCATCTGACCCAGATCGACCTGCAAATCAGCTACTTTGATGCCGTGTTCGGCAAAGGTATGGGCCGCGTTGTAAAAATGCTCCGATGAGTCGAGCAGGGCTTTCGACGGAATACAGCCCACGTTCAGGCAGGTGCCGCCGAGTGTCGCATATTTTTCAATAACAGCGGTTTTCAACCCAAGCTGCGCGCAGCGGATAGCCCCTGTGTAGCCCCCCGGTCCGGAGCCGATAAAAATTACGTCGTAGTCCATGATATGTATTGGGAATGTAGTTTAAGGTCTAAAGTATAACGTTTAAGGTTGTTCCTCGCCCGAATCTAACGGCCACAGAACGTTAAACCTTACCCCTTAAACCTTGAACACGCTGTTAGCATTGCGAGTGCAAATTTGGTTCAGAATTCGATTGCCCAAACCGATTTCTGGAAAATCGTGTTGCAGAGTCGGCGGGGGGCTTCGTTTCGGGCATCCCGACCACCGTATCTATGCGTCTTTCGATTGGTTTTGTTGCCCTTTTTGCGCTGACTATCAGCAGTTGTTCCGATCCGGCGAAGTCCGACCAACCCCCGGTTTATTTCGATGTGCTGGGGTACGTCCGCCAGCAGATTGCGGGGCTATCGGCGCAGAAGCCGCTGGTCAACAAAGACGCCACGATCAACAAAGAGCACAGCCATCACTCGACCCGCGACATCGACTGGGCGCGTGAACTCGACCTGTTTACCCAGGCCGACATCAACAAACCCGCCCTTCGCAGCAGCTATCGGATCACCCGCCCCGACTCGCTGACGTACCAATACACGCTCAAACCGACCGAAGAACGGCTGACGGTGCGTTCGCTGACTGTCCGGCTCGATGCTGCTACTCGCCAGCCCCGGCAGATCGACGCCGTGCTGAAAACCAGTAATGCGCTGTATTCATCGGAGCGGCACCTGACGCTCGACAGCGGTCCCGCCAGTGAAAAAACGTGGCGTGTGCAGCACTACAAACTCGCTGGTTATCAGAAGCTTTCGTACTTCGATCAGAATACGTTTCAGGTGGAAGGCCGGTTGCAGTAAGCCACTGGCAATCGGTTGGCAAGGCAATTGCACTGGAGAAGACAGACCGTAAAATCATTTTTTTGGGCGGTTGGCTCCCCATCTTTTTTCTATCTTTGTTCACCTAGCCGCTGAACGAAAGCCGTTCGGAGGCCGTTGTTTTTTCATCAACCTGACAATCAGCCGTTCCGGCAATTTTGTGTTGCAGCAACGGTTCCAGCTATGAGCGACGCCATCAAACATGAGTGCGGTATTGCCCTTATCCGGCTCCGTAAACCGTATCAGTATTACATCGACAAATACGGCACGGCCCTCTACGGAGCCAACAAGCTGTATCTGCTGATGGAAAAACAGGTGAACCGGGGGCAGGATGGTGCCGGTATCGCTAACATCAAGATCGACGTGCCGCCCGGCAGTCGCTACATCAGCCGGTATCGCTCCGTCGATCAGCGTCCGGTGACCGACATCTTCGAGAAGGTCAATAAGAAATTCAGCAAGGCACTTAAGGGTAACAAAGACAAGGCGAAAGACGCCCAGTGGCTTCAGCAGAACGTCGCCTTCACCGGCGAGGTCTGGATGGGCCACCTGCGCTACGGTACCCATGGCTCCAACGAGATTGAAAACTGCCATCCGATGCTGCGGCAAAGCAACTGGCGCAGCCGGAACCTGGTCGTAGCGGGCAATTTCAACATGACCAACGTTGAGAAGTTGTTCGACAAACTGGTGTCGCTGGGGCAGCACCCCAAAGACAAGGTCGACACGGTGACGGTGATGGAGAAGATCGGCCATTTCCTCGATGAAGAGAATCAGCGCGTATTCGACCGCTTTAAGGGCATCTACGAAAACCCCGAGCTGTCGGACATCATCGAAGACAACATCGACATGCAGCGGGTACTGCACCGCTCGTGCCGCGATTTCGACGGGGGTTACGCGATGGTCGGTATGACGGGCTACGGTGCATCGTTCGTTGCCCGTGATCCGGCTGGCATTCGCCCGGCGTATTACTATGCCGACGATGAAGTCGTGGTAGTTGCGTCGGAAAAGCCCGCCATCAAGACGGCGTTCAACGCTGAGTATAGTCAGATTAAAGAAGTGCAGCCCGGCCACGCGCTGATCATTGATAAGCACGGCGAATACAACGAGCTACAGTTTGTAGAGCCCACGGAAAAGCGGTCGTGCAGCTTCGAGCGGATTTACTTCTCCCGCGCCACCGATCCCGATATTTATAACGAGCGCAAAACGCTGGGTAAACTGCTCATTCCGCAGATCCTGAAAGAGGTCGATTATGACCTTGAAAACACTGTCTTCTCATACATTCCGAATACGGCTGAAACCGCGTTTTTCGGTATGGTCGAGGGCCTGGAAGAGTACTTGTACAAGCAGCGGAAGAAAGCGATTATGGACGGCATCCTGTTTGAGGAAGAACTCGACAAGGTGCTGGCGTTCCGGCCGCGGATTGAAAAGCTCGTGTCGAAAGATGTGAAGATGCGGACGTTTATTACCGACGATTCACAGCGCGACGAAATGGTGTCGCACGTATACGACACAACGTTTGAGGTGATCCGCAAAGGCATCGATAATGTGGTGGTGGTCGATGATTCGATCGTGCGCGGCACGACGCTGGAGAAGAGTATCCTGCGAATGCTCGACCGGCTCGGCCCAAAGAAGATCATCATCGTATCATCGGCTCCGCAGATTCGTTTCCCCGACTGCTACGGCATCGACATGTCGAAGTTCAAGGAGTTCGTTGGGTTCCGGGCGGCTCTTGAACTGATTCGCGAGCGGGGTATGGAAAACCTGATCGACGAAGTGTACGCGCAAAGCGTAGCCGCTATCGAATCGGGGAACGCCACGAAAGTGAACCACGTAAAGGCGCTGTTCGATCCGTTTACGCACGAAGAACTGTCGAAGAAAGTCGCGCAAATCGTTACGCCAGACGACCTCAAAGCTGAAGTGGCCGTGGTTTACCAGACCGTTGAGAATCTGCACGTTGCCTGCCCCAACCACTCGGGCGACTGGTACTTTACGGGCAACTACCCCACACCCGGCGGCAACAACGTCGTCAACAAAGCCTTCGTCAATTTCATGGAAGGCCGGCTGGTGCGGGCGTACTAACGCTGATCAGTTCCTGCCAGAAAGAGACGCTAATCCGGCGTCTCTTTTTTTTGTATCATTACAGACCGGTAAACGCTATACACTATGGAATTCATCGCCGAAAAGACAGCCTACGAAGCGGAACGCGGAAAACCCATGCCCAGTAAAGTCCACGCCTACGTACAGGCAAATCTGATTTTTGAATTGAAGTCGTGCTATAAAGATCGCTTTACATTTCTGTCTGAGTTGAGCCTTGATCTGAACGGCTGGAGAAGCGTACCTGACCTGTCGATATATCCCAAATTGTCCATTGACGTTCGGCAGGATGAAATTCGCATGACCGAACCCCCATTGTGCGCTATCGAGATTATATCACCCATGCAGTCCTTGCAGGAACTGGTCGATAAGGCGAGAGCTTACTTCGAGCACAAGGTGCAATCCTGCTGGCTGGTACTGCCCGGTTTGCGCTCGATCTACGTGTTCCGTTCGTTTGATTCATTCAGCACATTTACTCATACCGATACGCTGCTGGACGATGTGCTGTCGGTCAGTATCCCGTTGGCCGACGTTTTTGAGTAAGCCGGAACCTGTACTGCTGGTCGGGTAGCGAGTAGAAATTGATCAGTAAGGCCCACAAGAGCGAGTTATTTTGCAACAATGCTGCAAAATAACTCGCTTTTGTGTTTGACGGATTCACGCTGTTCTTATATTTGCAACAATGTTGCATTTATAATTGACAGATGAAACAACTACCTGTAACGGTATTAAGCGGCTTTCTGGGCGCGGGTAAAACGACCCTGCTCAACCACGTGCTGCACAACAAGCAAGGGCTGAAAGTGGCCGTGATCGTCAACGACATGAGCGAGGTCAACGTCGATGCGCAGTTGGTGAAGGATCAGCATACGCTGTCGCGGACGGAGGAGAAACTGGTCGAGATGAGCAACGGTTGTATCTGCTGCACGCTGCGCGAAGACCTGATGCTGGAGGTCGAAAAGCTGGCTCGCGAAAACCGCTTCGACTACCTGCTCATCGAGTCGTCGGGTATTTCCGAGCCGTTGCCGGTGGCACAAACCTTCTCATTCGTAGACGAGACCACCGATATTGACCTGTCGCGGTTTTCGCGGCTCGATACGCTGGTTACGGTTGTCGATGCGTTCAATTTTTTCCGCGATTTCGGCTCAGTCGATAATGTCTATCAACGCGAACTTAACAACGACCCCGCCGATACCCGCACGATTGTCAACCTGCTGACCGATCAGATCGAGTTTGCCAATGTGCTGATTCTGAACAAAACCGATCTGATGAGCCGCGAACAGGTAGGGGAGTTGAAGGCTATTCTACACAAGCTGAACCCGAAGGCCCGGTTAATCGAATCCGAATTCTCGAAAGTCGATCCGGCGCAGATTCTGAATACACATCTGTTTGATTTCGAAGAAGCGTCGCAGTCGGCGGGCTGGATTCAGGAACTGCAAAACCAGCAGAACGGCATTGGCCACACCCCCGAGACGGAAGAATACGGTCTGTCGTCGTTTGTGTTTCGCGACCGTCGGCCGTTTCACCCGGTCCGGTTTTGGGCGTACCTAAGTGAGCATTTTCCGGCCGGTATCATTCGCAGTAAAGGGCTGTTCTGGCTGGCGTCGCGACCCGATGACGCGCTCAACTTTAGTCAGGCCGGGGGGAGTTTACGGGCGGAGTCGGCGGGTGTGTGGTGGGCATCGATGCCGTTTAGCCAACGGGTGCAGTACGGCTCGTTTCTGGAAAATCGTCAGGCTATTGAATCTCGCTGGCACAAACGGTTTGGCGACCGGCAGAACGAACTGGTCATCATCGGGCAGGACCTGAATCAGTCGCAAATCACGGCCGAGTTGCAGGACTGTCTGTGTACTGAACTGGAGATCAGCCATATGGAAAACGATGGTGCGTTCAAAGACCCCTTCCCGGTTTGGGAATAGAGCTTACTCCACCCCAACCCCTACCCGTTAGGGAGGGACTTTACTTATTCAGTGTTCAAAGTTCCTCCCTCAACGGGGAGGGATTTAGGGAGGGGTAGAACCCAACAAACGACTACATAATGAACTACGATGTTATTATCATTGGCGGCAGCTATGCCGGGCTGAGTGCCGCGCTGGTGCTGGGACGGTCGCTGCGCCGGGTATTGGTTATCGACGCGGGGAAGCCCTGCAACCGGCGAACCCCGCATTCGCACGGATTTCTGACCCGCGATGGCGAAACGCCCGCCCAACTGGCCGCTATTGCCCGCGAACAGGTGAGCCACTACCCAACAGTAACGTTCAAGGCGGGTACGGCCACGAATGCCAGTCTGGTAGACAGCGGCTTTCAGGTGCGTACCGACGACGGTGAATCATACAGCGCCCGTAAGCTGATACTGGCAACCGGCCTGCTCGACGTAATGCCCGACATTCCTGGCTTCTCCGACTGCTGGGGCCGGTCGGTGCTGCATTGCCCATACTGCCACGGGTATGAAGTACACGGTCAACCGCTGGGTGTGCTGGCCAACGGCGAGACGGGATACGACATGGCGACGTTGATTCAACAGTGGAGCCGCCAACTAACGCTGTTCACCAACGGCCCGTCGACGCTGACTGACGAGCAGCAGCAGGTGTTGGCGCGACTGGCTATCCCAATTGTTGAAACGCCCCTTGCCGCGATTGAGCATACCGACGGTTTCCTGACGGCGCTGCAACTGGCCGATGGGAGCAGGGTTATGCCCAAAGCCCTGTTTGCCCGCGTACCGCTGAAACAAACCTCTGACATAGCGGTACAACTGGGCTGCGAGCTGACCGATCAGACTTTCGTGAAGGTGACAGAAACCGGCGAAACGACAGTGCCGAACGTGTTTGCCGTGGGTGATGTGACAACGATGATGCGGCAGGTTGCGGTTGCCGTCGCCAGTGGCGTTAAAACGGGGGCCTGGATCAACAGGGTGCTCATTGCCGATGATCTGAAACTGAGTAAGTAACTGTAGCCTGGACCGGTCCGCCTAGCACCGTGGCGTGGTGCGGTTCAGGCTACAATCCAGTACCCACCACTCACCCAACATACAACCTGATGAAACACATCTTTACCTTCCTCTTCTTTCTCTTTACAATCAACCTCCAGGCGCAGACAATTTCGGGAACGGTTATCGACGCCGTGACGGGTAGTTCGATACCCGGCGCATCGGTGCAACTGACGGGCGGTCAAACAGGTACGTCGACCGATTCGACGGGGCGGTTCACATTGCCGGGTAAAGGCACGATCCGGGTATCAGCGGTGGGCTACCGGCCGCTGACGATGACGGGTCGGGCGGTACCGTTCACCATTGAACTGATCCCGACGACTAACGAACTACAAACGGTGGAAGTCGTAGGTCGGGCGACGCGCGAATACAACAGTGAATACTCGTTTTCGGCCACTAAAATTGCCGCGCTCAACAAAGACGTCCCGCAGTCGATTGGTACGGTGACGAAAGAGCTGATGGCCGACCGGCAGGCGTTTCAACTGGCCGATGCGGTGAAGGTTGTCAGCGGAGTTGTGCCGTCGAGTTTCTACAACCAGTATGCCATTCGGGGTATCAGTCAGAATGAGGAGGGGCAGATTATCAACGGGATGCGGACCCGGCAGTACTATTTCCTGCAACCGCTGACGACGAATATTGAGCGGGTCGAGGTCATCAAAGGACCCGCTACGGCTGCGTTTTCGTCGGTCGATCCGGGCGGGAGCATAAATCTGGTTACGAAAAAACCACTGGCGACAACCCGGCGTGAGGTGGGGCTAAGCGTGGGTAGTTTCAGCACCCTGCGCGGCACGATGGACTTCACGGGGCCACTCAACGCGAGCAAGACGCTGCTGTACCGGGTTAACGGCGCGTACCAGGAAGCCCGCAGCTACCGCGATCTGGTCCGCAACAACCAGCTGCTGTTTTCGCCCTCGTTCTCCTACATCCCCAGCGACCGTACGGCCATCAACGCCGAACTGATCGTGAGCCGGATGGACGGTAATCTGGATCGGGGGCAACCCATTTTCGGGGCCGTCGCCGGACAAACGAATCTCAACAGCACGCCTATCAGCCTGAACCTGGGGGCTGCCAGCGATTATTTCCGGTCGAATCAACTCCTGCTGACGGGTACGCTGGCGCACCGCTTCACCGACCATGTCAGTCTGAACGGGTCATACATGAAACAGACGTGGCAGGAAGACTTGCAGGAACACCGTACTACGGGTGCCTTCGGCGTTGATGTTGCCGGGCAATCTGTTACGTCGCTGGCGGCCATGCAGTTTGTGCAGCGCCGGCAGTTCTGGAATGTTGACAACGTAACGGCGTACCTGAATTTTACCGGACAGACGGGGCCGCTGGGGCATAATCTGGTGGTCGGCTACGACCTGCACCGCTGGCAGAAACTGAAGGGTGGCGGGCAAAACGTAGCTCGTGGTTACCTGCTCAAAGATGGCTCAGTTTCCAACAGTTATACCTCTGCTAACGCGGCCAATTACCAAACGCAGACAGTAACTGGCCCGTTACCGGGGGCGTCGTTATCCCCCGCCCCAATGTACCGCACTTCGACCTCAACAACCCGACCTACACCATCCGCAGTGCCGACGATTACGTGACGAATGTCCGTACCGCTCTGCAACCGGCCCTGACCACGACCAATGCCATTTATGTGCAGGAACAGGTAAAGCTAAACCGGCTTACGCTGTTACTGGGACTGCGCAACGAATGGTTCGAAGACATCACCAACTACGATGCGCCCGGTCCGATTACCGTGACGAAAACGGCCTTGCTGCCCCGGCTCGGCCTGACCTATGCCATTAATCCGGCTGTCAACGTCTACGGAACCTACCTGCGCGGGTATCAGCCCCAGTCGAACACGGTAACGCTGTTGCCGGTAACAGCCCCAGCGGGCAGCACGTTCGACCCATTGGAAAGTGATCTCAAAGAAGTGGGCGTAAAAGCGGACCTGCTGGGTAACCGCCTGCACCTTACGTCGGCCCTGTACGAGATCAATCAGCGCAACCTGCTGATGAACGCCAACGACCCAACCAATCCTGACCTGCTCGTAACGCGCGGGGCCGAACGCAGTCGGGGCTTCGAGCTGGACCTGGCGGGCTACCTGCTCCCTAATTGGCAGATCAACGCATCGTACAGCTACATCGACGCCATCATCGTTAACGACCGTGAAGCCAGCCTGATTGGCGCGCGGAAGCAGAACACCCCCGTCCACAGCAGCAACCTCTGGACGCGCTACAACTTTGCCCCCAACACTCCGCTGGCCGATCTGGGTATCGGTCTCGGCGCGCAGTACAGCGGCAGCAAGATTCCGTGGTTCACGCGGGCGTTCGAGGTGCCGGCTTACACGCTGTTCGATCTGGCCGTGTATTACAACCCCTCGCGCAGCAACGTGCAACTGGCCCTGAACATGAACAACGTCCTGAACACGACCTACTGGATCGGCGCGCAAAACTACCTGCGGCTGTTCCCCGGCGCTCCACGCAACACCAACCTGACCGTGACGTACCGTTTCTGATGATGCTTGAACTACCTGAACGAATACTGGCCCGACACGTCCGGCGAACGGCGTTTGCCAGTCGGGTCGTCTGGCTCCCGATGGTGCTTATTGCCGGGTTACTGGTGTACGCGGCCGTGCTGGGTTGGCTAAGTTTTCGGGAGCAAACCGCCCTGCGCGTCCGCTATCAGCAGGAAGCCCGGCACGACTGGCTCAGCAATCCCGACAAGCACCCGCACCGGATGGCGCATTTCGGCAACTTCGCCTTTCGGCCAAAACCACCCCTGAGCCTGTTCGAGTTTGGGATGGAAAGCTACCTGGGTAACCTGGTTTTTCTGGAAGCGCACAAGCAGAATTCAGTCAACTTCTCGGAAGCGGGCTTTTCGACGGGCCTGCTGCGCTTCGGTGAAATCAGTTTGGCGATGGTGCTGCAACTGCTGCTGCCGCTGCTGATTTTCTTTCTGGGGTACGGGGTCGTAGCTGCCGAGCGCGACTCGGGTACGCTGCGGTTGCTGCTCAGTCAGGGTATCAGTCCACGGCAGCTGCTGGTCGGGAAAATGCGGGGGCTGGTCGGCGTCGTAATGCGGTTGTACGTTCCGGTTGTGCTGCTGACGGTGGTAGGCTGGCTGGTGCTGCAAAACGGACGGGTCAGTGCCGATGAAACTGCCCGGCTGTTGCTGCTGATGCTGGCTTACGCAGGATACCTGGTCATCTGCTGTGGCGTAGCCGTGCTGGTCTCGGCGCGGAGCAGTTCAGCCCGGACGGCGCTGGTGACGCTCATGGGTATCTGGCTGATGCTGACGATTGTGCTGCCCCGCGCGGCACAGGCGGTGGGCGCATACGTTTACGAAATTCCGTCGAAAGCGCAGTTCTTCGCCCGGATTCAGGACGACGTGCTGAAGGAAGGTGACAGCCACAACCCCGCCGATCCGCACTACGCCAAACTCAAAGATTCGCTATTAACGGCTTACAACGTCGATTCGGTGCAGCAGCTACCCGTCAACTACAGCGGGGTGGTGATGGCCGAGGGTGAGAAAATCAGCGCCCATATCTACACAAATCATTTCGATCAGTTGCAGCAGGTGTACGCCCGGCAAAATCGGCTATCGGAACTCGTCGCTTTTGTTGATCCCTTCCTGGCGATCAGGCAACTATCGATGGCCCTAGCTGGTACCGACTACGCGACCTACGCCGATTTTCAGCAACAGGCCGAGCACTACCGATACGAGATGGCGCAGTATCTCAACGCCTTGCAGATAAAGTACATTCCAAACAAAAAAGCCGGCCCTACCGATAAGCCTCATGCCATCAGCCGCGCCAACTGGGAAGCCATGCCTGACTTTACGTACCAGCCCGTACCGGTCGGTGTAACACTGACGCAGTCGTGGCGGTCGCTGGTCGCGTTGGTTGTTTGGCTGGTCGGGTTGGTAGTCGCGTTCCGCTGGGTCGCCAGAACATTCACCGTTGCATAAAATGATTCGATTAGCGTTTAAAAATTTCATTCGGTCGGGGGGCGTGCGCGTCGGGTTGGCGTTGCTGCTGGTGGCGGGCGTGGTCAGCCTGTTTATTGGGCGGCAGTTTCTCGATCGGCAGGCGCAGGCGATCGCCGACGTACGGGCGTATCAGCAAACGGATTTTGCCCGGAACATCGCCATTCACAAAGACGAGTTAGGATTGCTACTGTACTACCTGAAATTCTCGCTCGTCAATCCTTCGCTGCCGCTGAGCGGGCTGTCGCTGGGGCAGCGCGATGTTAACCCGTCGATTCAGAGCGTCACGATTCGGGCGCTGGAGAGTCAGCGGTACGACGCCGATCTGACCAACCCTGCCAACCTGCTGCTGGGTAATCTGGACTTTAGCTTCGTGCTGATTTACCTGTTTCCGCTGCTGGTCATCGCATGCTGCTACAACCTGGTTTCCGACGAGCGGGAGAACGGCACCTGGAAGCTGATCGTGGTGCAACAGCCTGACGTGATGTCCGTCATCTACCGCCTTTACGCCATCCGCGTCGGGGTGATCCTGGGGGTACTGGCCGTGCTACTGGTACTGGCTGTATTGGTGCTGAACCTACCGGTCGATGGTGCCCTGGCGGGGTTCGCAGGTATGTCGGTGCTGTATGTGCTGTTCTGGGCGGCCGTCTGTTTCTGGGTGACCTCGCTGCGGAAACAATCGAGTGTCAATGCCCTGCTGCTGGTGACGGGCTGGCTGGGCCTGATCGTCCTGCTGCCGACCCTGCTGAACACGTACATCGTTGCACGCTACCCAACGCCGGAAGCCCTCGAAACAACGCTGACCGCCCGCAAAGGCTACCACGAAAAGTGGGACACCGACAAGCAGCAGACAATGCAGGCGTTTTTTGCGCACTATCCGCAGTTCCGATCGATACCTCCGCCAAAGCTGGCCTTCAACTGGCCGTGGTATTACGCCATGCAGCAACTCGGCGACGACGACGCGGCTAAATCGGCTAACGCGCTGCGGCAGAAAGTAGCACAGCGCGAAATGGTCAGTCGGCAACTGGCGCGGTTTATTCCCCCATTGCACACGCAGTTACAGCTGAACGAACTGGCCGGGTCGGGGCTGAGCAATCAGTTGCGGTTTCAGACGGCGACGGGCCGGTTTCACGAAGAATTACGGCTGCATTTCTACCAGACGATGTTCACCGATACGCCCGTCAGTGCCGAAAACTGGAACCGCTTCGACGTTAAAACTTTCCGCGACAACGCTCCCTCCGACACACTTGTGGGCTTGCTGCCCCTGCTGGCGTTCATCCTGCTGTTTGTCGGTGTGGGCTGGCTTACTTTCAGAAAAACGGCCGCAATGGCGTAAGAACATAATGTCTGAGACAGCTTCCAGCTGTCGAGCCGCGATAGCGGCTAATATCATCTGCACCAATTAGCCTAACGGCTCGACAGCTGGAAGCTGTCTCAGACTATAAACAACGATATCTATGCTACAAGCCATAAACCTGACCAAACAATACGCGCCCGACGCGCCACCCGCCCTTGATTCACTGAACCTGACCGTTGCGCCCGGCGAAATTTTTTGCTTGCTGGGGCAGAACGGCGCGGGCAAAACCACGACCATCAACCTGTTTCTGGGCTTCCTGCAACCTACGTCGGGGCAGGCACTTATCAATGGGCTGACCGTGGCTGAACACCCGCAGGAAACCAAGAAATTTCTGGCGTACCTGCCCGAAACGGTGTTGCTGTACCCCAACCTGAGCGGGCTGGAAAATCTGGACTTCTTTGCGTCGCTGGCTGGCTTCACTTTGTCGACCGACGAGTTGCGTAGTTTGCTGGTGAGAGCCGGTTTGCAGGCCGAAGCACACAAGCGTCCGCTGGGTGGGTACTCGAAAGGAATGCGTCAGAAAGTGGGTATTGCTATCGCGCTTACCAAACAGGCAAAGGTGCTCCTGCTCGACGAACCCACCAGTGGACTGGACCCTAAAGCCAGTAACGAATTTTCGGAACTCCTGACCCAGCTCAGCGCCGACGGTACGGCGATCCTGATGGCGACGCACGATATTTTCCGGTCGAAGGAAGTTGGCACGCACATCGGCATCATGCGGGCGGGGCACCTGGTCGAAACACTACCTGCCGCCGACCTGACCGCCAACGAACTCGAAGCGATCTACCTGCAAACCGTCTGATGTGCCTTTGTCGCGACGGCCTTGGCTACTACTTCGGTTCTACCCAGACGGCTTTCGGCCTGGGTGCTCTATCTGCAACGAATAAAAAAGGAGACTCAGTTTTTTCCCTCAGATACCGCTCGTATTCCTTGTGGGTCATCAAATCAAACTGGTAGAGATACCCTTGCAGCTGCCGGGCGTTCTTGTGTACATAACTACCCCAGAAGGAAGCAATATCACTGGGTTTGTACTTATTGAGATCGCTGTTTTTGATGTGTTTGTTATCTAGCCAGATACCAAACCGCTTTGGGTTTTTCCAGTCCTCGAATTGTTCGTCTGTCGGCGTCTTGGCGGCCTGAGGTGGAATGAAAACTACCTTTTTCTTTTCCGCTTCCGACAGATCAGAAAACCGCTTCATAACCCGTCTCTTTAGGTTATTTTTATTGTTCGCAAGCCAGGTTATAACCAGTTTGTCGCTGTAGCGCTGTTCCAGCGTCATCGAATCGGACGGCGCCTTTGCCTTCGTGACTGTACTGGTTGATTTATTGGAAGCAGACTTCGTTACCTGAGCAATCGATCGTAAACCAGCGGCCAGCGTGAGTAGCATAAACAGGATTGCGGCCGTACCGACGGTAAAACCCGCCCGCAGGGGAGATGTGCATTTGGTCATCATAATCAAGCGTTGTTTAGCGGTTTGAAATGTGAAAGCACTGGTTAGAAAGACAGTCTTCGTAGGCGTTAGCTTGCTCAGCAGCAACTGCTGGTAACGGATAATATTCTGATGCCGGGTGTTAACCGATTGATCGGCCAGAAACTCGTGGTTGAGCCGAATCGCCCGACGAACGAAGAATAGGGCTGGGTTGAACCAATAGAAGCAGCTAATCAGCTCAGCGAATAGGATGTCGACCGAATGCTGTTGCCGGATATGGGTTAGTTCATGCGTAAACAGTTCGGGTTCAACCGCCTGCTTTTCGTAGTCGGCCTGACCGACGAACAGGTAATGCAGAAAGGTGTGTGGACGCGTGGCAACCGGTAGTAAAATGACCGTGGCTTCGGCATGACGAACGGCCGGATGCTGACGGATTCGGCAAGCGATGCTAACCAGATTTCGAACGAGTCGAACAAGCAACACGGCCGTGACTGCGCCGTATACCAGCAACCATAGGTCGGGCGAATGGTCGGTTGGGGGAGATGGTGCCGTGTCGGCTGGCAACGTAATGCGAGTGGGCTCGATTCGGGCTACAACCGATGCCGGTAACGGTGTCGGCGGGATGAAATCGGATTGAACGGTAACTGGAAACGACAACAGCGGCCCAACCACCGCGAGCAGTACACTCGCCAGCAGATACACCCGTTTAAACCGATGCATGGTTTCGGTTTCCAGCAGCAGCTTATACGCGATGGCCAGCACCGACAAAATAAGGATGGACTTCAGACCGTAGAGGATCATGCTTTTCGCTTTTGAATTTCCTGTTCGACAATCTTCCTAAGCGTTTCCAGTTCATCGGCTGACAAGTCCGTTTCGGTCGCGAAAAAGGAGGCAAACTGCGCCGATGAGTTGTTGAAGAAATTCCGAATCAGTCCGCTAACCTGATTTCGGGAATACGCGTCACGGGCAACCAGCGGGTAGTATTCCCGGGAGTTTCCGTACTCTCTGTAGCTGATAGCTCCTTTGTCGATTAGCCGCTTCAGCAGTGTCGCCACCGTAGTTGTCGCGGGTTTGGGATCGTCATAGGCGTCGAGTATGTCCTTCATAAAGGCTTTTTCTGACTCCCATAGGTGGTGCATCAATATTTCTTCAGCCGCCGTCAGTTTCATTTTCTACATTTATAGAGCTTGTTCTACAAATGTAGAATTAAAAATTAACGAGTCAAGTTTTTCTTGATTTTTACAGAAACACGGACAAGACCGTTGTAAAACAGCAAAGCCGCATCGCCCAAGGAGCAATGCGGCTTTACTGACGCGTTGTGATTATTACTTTTTGCCCACCTTGTGGTCGGCCATCATTTTTTCGTGGTCTTTTACCATCTGCGCTTCCTCATCAGCCATGCGTTTGTCTTCCTGCATCATCTGATCGTCTTCGGTTTTCATTTTCTTGTGGTCTTTCGCCATCTGTTCGTCCGAGATATTGCCTTTTTCGTGCTTCTCTTCCAGTTCAGTATGCTGCTTTATCATCGCTTCGTGCCGGGCTACGATCTCCGCATGCTCGGCCAACAGCTTCTCGTGGTCGGCTTCCAGTGCTGTGTGGCTGGTAAATGATTCCGGCAGCGAGTCGTGGGCAGCTTTCAGCGTTTCGTGATCGGCTTCCATGCTGTGGTGGGTAGCCTCCAGTTTCTCATGATTGGCTTCCAGTGTAGCATGGTCGGCCACAAGTTTCTGGTGCGCTTCGGAGTTTTTAGTGCTCGAATTGCAGGCAGACAAAACAATGGCACTGACAAGTAGGGCGGCAGGGATGTGTACAGATAACAGTTTCATCGGTCGGTTTGCTGATTGGTTTGGAAACAAAGATAGGGCTACAATTGCAACAAGGTTGCAATTGTAGCCCTATCGTCAGTATTAATTATGGATGAAATTAGCTACAGGATTACTCCGGCCGCAGCCCGCGCTTGGTGGCCCGGTAGAGGGCTTCGGCGACGTAGGTACGGGTGTTTAATGTGCTGATCAGGTTGTTGTTACGGGTTGGGTACACGCGGTTGGAGAGAAACACGTACGACAGGTTTTGATCCGGTTCAACCCAAACGAAGGTTCCGGTGAAACCGGAGTGGCCGAAGCTGTTTTTCGACGCCGAGCGGGGGGCGTTGCCGGTGTATGTAAACGACGGTTTTTCAAAGCCCAGTCCGCGCCGGTTGCCCAGTTCAGGAAACTGGTAGCGCGTGAATTCGTCCAGCGTTTTTTTCGTGATGTACTGCTTGCCGGCGTACGTGCCCCCACGGCGGTACAGTTCGATCAGCTTCATCAGGTCGTTGGCTGTGCCGAACAGACCCGCGTGACCCGACAAGCCGTCGAGCATGGCGGCTCCTTCATCGTGGACGCGGCCCCAGATCAGGGTTTTGCGGAACAGCGAATCATATTCGGTCGGAACGATACGGTCGCGCGAATAGTAGCGCATCGGGTTGTAGGTCAGCGTGTACGCACCGAGCGGCTGGTAAATATTGGTTTTCAGGTAGTCTTCAAACGGCGTTTTCGTCAGGCGCTTCACGATCTGCGGGTAGAGGTAAAACGACAGGTCGGAATACACGTACTCTTTTTTGGCGTTGAGTGGTGAATCGCGGATCTGCTCGAAAATCGTCTGCGGGTAATTCTTGAACTCAAACAGACTGTCGGTCACGACGATGGAGTAGCGGTTCGTACGTTCGTTCTGAAACGTTTTCGGCTTCCATGTGCCATCGGGATTTTTGGTTGTCTGCCAGAACGGAATCCACGCTTTCAACCGGGCCTGATGCGTCAGTACGTCGCGCCAGACGATATCGGCCTTGTTCGACTTTTTATAGCTGGGCAGGTAATCCGACATCTTACCGTCGATGTTGAATTTTCCCGCGTCAACCAGCTGCATCAGGGCGGGGGTAGAGGTGCTGACTTTCGTCACCGATGCCAGATCGAAGAGGTCGTCGAGCTTGTCGGGTGTGGGGTCGCCACCGAGCGAAGCATCGTAGACGTGTGTTCCGTAGGCTTTCTGGAAAATCACCTTACCGTCTTTCGCCATCTCGACCACGCAGCCGGGAAACGCCCGTTTCTCCAACCCAACACTAACCAGCGAATCAACCTGCTGCGTCAGGTAAGCCCCGTCGATGCCCACTTCTTCGGGAATGGTGTACTTGATCCGGTTCAGCGACGGTATGCTCAGCCCATCGCCCGCCCGAAACCGCTGATTGACCGTAACCGGCAACCGGCCTTCCACGCCAATCGCGCCGAAGATCAGTTGTGCGGCCAGTTCTTCGGTGTAGTTCGTGAGTTGATACGGCATTACGATGGCCTGCGCCTGTTCGATGGAGCGGCCCGTAACGGTGTCGTTCGGCATGGTCAGCTTGTCGAGCGAGTAGACATTGCCGAAGACGGTAACGACCGCTTTCCCCGTGGACACCAGCTCACTGACCAGCGCAGCCGTGCGGGGTTGCGTACCATAGCGGGGTGGGCGAATGTTGCTCAGGTGTACGTCGACCAGCAGCAGGTTATACTGCTTGAGTGAATCGCGGATAGCCGTCAGTACGGAGTCGGGCGTTTGCGATGTCATCGTAAACGAATCGACTTTGGTGTAGTTGGCGGCCATCTTCTGGAAGGCCGTAATGGTGTTGCTTTCTACGGATACCGAGGCAATGCGCAGGGTGTCGAGCCGTTGCAGGGGCAGGATGCTCCGATCGTTTTTCAGCACGGTCAGGCTTTTCTCCGTTAGCTGCCGGTTGAGCAGTTCCGAGCTGGCCGGGTTCAGGTCTTTGACCAGATTGTCGAGTACAATGGGCTTGTATTTGTCCAGCCCGACCCAGGCTTTGGCGCGCAGTACGTTACGGCACCGCGCGTCGAGCGATTCCTGCGACAGCCGACCACTGGCGATGCCGAGCCGGATTTGCTGGAGTGCAGCCGGTACGTCGTAGGTGAATTCCAGCACGTCCATACCCGCTTCCAGTCCCAGTTCGTCGGCCTGCCCGGCGGGGTAGTATTTCGTGACGCCTTTCATGTTCATGGCGTCGGAGAAGATCAGCCCTTTGAAGCCCAGCTCGTCTTTCAGCAGGCTGGTCACAATGGCGGGCGAGAGCGTAGACGGGCGATTGCGGGTCGTGTCAAGCGCGGGAATGTTGAGGTGGGCAATCATCACGCCCGACGCGCCCGCCTGCATCAGCTGCCGGAAGGGATACAGTTCGAGCGAATCGATTTCAGCGCGACTTTTCGCGATCAAGGGCAGGTCGTAGTGTGAATCGGTGTCGGTATCGCCGTGACCGGGGAAGTGCTTGATCGTGGTCAGCAGGCCATTGTTCTGCATGCCGTTCATGTACGCCAGCGCTTTGCGCGCCACCGCGTACTTGTTTTCGCCAAACGACCGGAAGTTAATGACCGGGTTGCCGGGGTTGTTGTTGACGTCGACCGAGGGAGCAAAGTTGACGTGGACACCCAGCCGCCGGGCCTGTTTCGCCAGACTGGCCCCCATGTTGTAAATCAGCGAGTCGTGGCCCTGCATGGCCCCCAGCGTCATCTGGTAGGGGTAGCGCACGGTGCTGTCGAGTCGCATAGCCAGGCCCCATTCAGCGTCCATGGCAATCAGCAGCGGCACGGTCGAGAGAGCCTGTAAGCGATTGGTC
Source organism: Spirosoma rhododendri (assembly GCF_012849055.1). NCBI lineage: Bacteria > Pseudomonadati > Bacteroidota > Cytophagia > Cytophagales > Cytophagaceae > Spirosoma > Spirosoma rhododendri. The sequence continues at coordinate 2,577,196 of NZ_CP051677.1, forward strand.
AGCTTGGCCTGCCGCACGGGTCCGCCCTGAAACATTACGACCCCGCCCAGCTTGTAGGTGCGCACCAGCGTCACCAGCGAATCTTCATAGGCCGGTGTGCGGTTGGAGTAGCCCGCCACCATAATCAGCTGTCCGATGCGTTCGTCGGGCGTCAGCGTGGTAAATACAGAGTCAACCCAGCGGTCAATGCGTGGGTTGGGACGTAGGAAAGCGGGGGTATTGGTTTGGGCAACGACGGTCAGGCTAAACAGACTAAGTAGCGTGGCCAGAAAAAGGCGGTAACGGGGCATGAGAACGAAACGCGTTGAGACGTGAACGGGTAAAAGTACGAAAATGTGCGGCTTAGGGGTTGAACAGGTTTTTCAACACAGAGGCACAGAGATCACAGTGAATTGCCCCTGTCTCAAACAGCATCCTGCTGTTTGCTAGGTAGGTTAAGCATGATTGGCAAACAGCAGGATGCTGTTTGAGACAAAATAAAACCATCCGTGTACTCTGTGACTTTGTGTTGAAAAATCAAAGCGCATCTAAGCTTTGGCGCAGGTCGTCGATGAGTACCGCTGGGTCTTCCAGTCCGACATATAGCCGGATCAGGTTGTAGTTCTCATCGGCGGGTGGGGTGGTTGGGTCGTAGCCGATGCTCGCGGGAAATACCAGCGATTCGTGACCACCCCACGACACACCCAGCAGGAACCGTTTCAACCCATCGGCAAACGTATCGACGGTAGCGACCTGATCGGTATTGAGCGAAAGGGTAATTAGCCCCCCGCAGCCGGTCATCTGCCGCCGGGCCAGTTCGATCTGCGGGTGACTGTCGGCCAGCGGGAAATAAATTCGGCGGACGGTAGGGTGTTGTTCCAGAAACGCGACAACCTGCCGTGCGCTGTCGTCGGAGCGTTGCACCCGGAGTTGAAGCGTCCGCAAACCCCGCAACAGTAGCCAGGCGTTCTGGGGCGAAATGATCGCGCCGAGGGTCATGTATTCCCCCGAAAAGATACGCTTCATCATCGCCGTCGTGCCGCAGATTACCCCCGCAATCGCGTCGGAATGTCCGCCTAAATACTTGGAGCCGGAATGCATCACGATATCGACGCCCAGCTCGATGGGTCGTTGGAACAGGGGGGTACAATGGCTGTTGTCGATCATGGTTACGATGTTGCGCGACTTTGCCAGCTCTGCTACGGCCCGAATATCCTGCAACTCGAACGTGAACGTATTGGGCGATTCGAGATAGATCAGTCGGGTTTCGGGGCGGATAGCGGCTTCGAAATTGGCTATATCGGTACCATTGACAAAGGTGGTCGTGACGCCGAAGCGGGGCAGGTAGTCGCGCATGAGCCGGAGCGTCCAGCTATACGGTTTCTGCACGCAGACGATGTGGTCGCCCTGCTGTACATTGGCCAGCACGGCCGCAGCGATGGCCGCGCTGCCACTGGCCAGCACCAGCGCATCTTCGGTGCCTTCCAGAGCCGCCAGTTTCTTCCGCAGAATAGCCACGGTGGGGTTGTTGCCGCGTGTGTAGAAATGCCGTTCGTACTCAAACGGCAGGTCGGCCCGCATGGCTGCAACGCTCGGAAACATGAAGTTGCTGGTCTGGATAATGGGGGGCGCGATGGCGTTGAAATACTGGTCGCGCTCTTCGCCAAGTTCGTTGAGGATATAGGATAGGTCCATGAGTGGGTATGTGGTATATGGTTTTCGGTTTTGTTGATTCCCCTCACCCCCGGCCCCTCTCCCAAAACGGGAGAGGGGAGCGGACACCGATAATATCTTCTGAAAGTATCAAACTTATGAAGGACGTATAAGCCCCTCTCCCGTTTTGGGAGAGGGGTTGGGGGTGAGGGTACCCCGTCAAAACACACGCTTCAGCAAATAATACAGCGGGAAGCCGCTGGCGAATAGCCCCCAGCCAACGGCGGCCGGGCCGGGGTCGGTGATGATAACATTGGCCGATACGACCAGCAGAAAGCCGATGAACAGTGCCGGTAGTATCGGGTAGAGCCAGACGCGGTAGCCGGTGTAGGTATCACCGGAGCGGGCGCGACGGCGAAAGACGAATAGGGTCGCGGCTGCGCTGGCTAGGGCGACGGTGTCGATGGACATGACGTAGCTGACGATCTTCTCGAACGTGCCCAGAAAAAACAGTGACAGTAGCATCACCACGACCAGAAACGTCAGCGCAAATTCCTGCGTCTGCGTTCGTTCGTTAACCCGTTTGAAGATAGGCGGCAGAATCCCATCGTCGGCCATGGCGTAGTATACGCGCGGCAGGGAGAGCAGACTGGCGTTGAGGTAGCCGAGAACGGATACGAAAATGGCGACTGAAAAGAGCCGGTAGCCTACGTCTCCGGTGAGGGCGCGGGCGAGGTCGGCGGCAACGAGTTTGGAGTTGGGGAGCTGTAAAAAGCCCAACTGCCGGACATACGCATAGTTGAGCGTCAGGTACAGGGCCATAACCAGCAGCATTCCGCCAATGACACCGCGTGGCGTGTTGCGGTGCGGATTCTTTACATCGGCCCCAAAGTTGAGCACCTGCTGGTAGCCGCCGTAGGTGTAGAAAACGGCGATCAGGCTGGCGAAAAACGCCGTGCCGGGGCTGGCAACGTGCGTAAGCGTTGGCGTCTCGCTGACCGTAGTTGCGGCAAACGCACCCAGGCACAGCAGGCCCATCATACCAATTTTCAGGCCACTCAATAGATTCTGCGTTCGTGCGCCCGACCGGATACCCAGCAGGTTGATGCCGTAAAACAGCAGCACCGTGATAATGACCGTTGCGCGAATGCCGGTTGGGCCTTGCAATGAAGCAGGTAGCAATGGGTTGATGTATTCGGCTCCGATGAGTGCGACCCCCACGTTGCCCGCGCCGTAGGTCAGTACGATGACCCAGTTGAGCATGAACGCAAAAACGGGGTGGAAAGCCTCCGAAATCAGTTTGTAGAACCCACCCGCGACCGGTCGGCGGGAGCCGATTTCGGCGAAGGTCAGGGCACCGAACAGACTGACTAGCCCTCCCGTCAGCCAGGCACCGAAAAAGATGGTTGGGTCACCCGCCGACTGGGCCACGATGGCGGGGGTGCGAAAAATACCAATGCCAATGACCAGACTGACGACGATCATCGTCAAATCAAAAGCAGACAGTTTGGGTTGTATCATGCGAAGCAGGCACCGAATAAGGCTGGCAACCGACCAAGATAGTCATCGTTGGTTGTGATGCACGGTCCGAATCGCTGAGCAGCCTTATTTTTCGGTTAAGTAGTCAGCTTCGTGGGTTATATCGCTGCGTGCGCTGACTGGAACGTCAGAATACAAGCCAGTTTCGATCGACGCATACGATACCAGTATCTACCGCTTACGTTAACCTGTACGTGCATCGATGTCTATGCTTGACCGAATCAGTCGCCTGAATACCAGCCGCCGGTTGGTGATCGCTGTTGCTATCGCGTTTATCACGGCTTTTGCCACGTCGTCGTCATTTAGCTGGCCAATTCGCATTGCGTTTACGTGGGTCGGCTTCTCGCTGTCGACGCTGCTGATGATGTGGGTCACGATCACGGTGGCGCACCCGCGCGACCTGCCCGGCCTGTCGAAGATGGAAGATTCGAGCCGGACGCTGATCTCACTGCTCGTGTCACTGGCGGCAACACTCAGTCTGTTTGTGGTGCTTATGCTGCTCGATTCGATGACCAAAAGCAGCCCGTCGTGGATTATATGGCTGGCTGTGCTGTCGGTTGCCTGCTCGTGGACGCTGGTGCACACAGTGTTCACCCTCCGCTACGCTCACCTGTACTACGGCGACAGTACGAACCCAAAGAAGCGCCCCGCCGGACTTGATTTTCCCAATGAAGACGAGCCTGATTACCTCGATTTTGCGTATTTCTCGTTTGTCGTCGGTATGACAAGTCAGGTGTCCGACGTGGCGGTCAGCTCGAAATCGCAGCGCCGGACAGCCCTGCTGCATGGCGTACTGTCGTTTGTATTCAACGCCATTATCATCGCCCTGACGATCAGCGGGGTATCGGGGCTGATGAATTAGACTTCTTCGTTCATCTTTTCTCTTTCTTCTTGCTTGCCTTTTCGGCCTGCTCCTTCTCGTAGATTTCACGTTGCCGTTTATCGGCCAGCAGGTTACGATACAGGCCATTCAGCACGTACAGATCGTCGACTTCGTCAATAAGCAGATGGAGCTGTTCGCGCACCTGATTGATATTCATGGCAGTGGGGAAAATGGATTAGTCTCGATAAATTAACCCGTTCCGCGTAGATAGGGTTGCAGACTCAGGTCGATTTCCGCGTTTGACTGTGCTGCCGGGCAGACGTTACTCGGTGGGTATGAGTGGCAGGCGGGTTGCTTCAACCAGGCGACAACGCCGGAAGTAGCCGGGTAGGTCAAAAATGACTTACTATTGGCTGGTTTTGTGTCAGAAAAACGCGGTTTCGTCCAATAATTTCGTGACGTCATGGACGGCCTCGTTCTCCCGGCGCTGCGTTGCCGGGCTGGTACGCAATCACAACACGTCCATACGCATCAAATGAAGACGATTCTGTTTTTCACCGTGCTGCTTTTTAGTGCCTCGACGGGGGGCGTTTACGCGCAACAGGACTTTCGGCAGTGGGCAAAAACGCCCCCGATGGGTTGGAACAGCTGGGATGCCTACGGCCCTACGATCACTGAGCCCGAAGTAAAAGCCAACGCCGATTACATGGCCGCGAAGCTGAAACCCTACGGCTGGGAGTACGTGGTGGTCGATATTCGCTGGTTCGTTGAGAACGACAAAGCAGGCGGCTACAACCAGACCGACCCGCGCTACGTGCTGGACGAATATGGCCGTTATCTGCCCGCCGTCAACCGGTTTCCGTCGGCAGCGGGTGGGAAGGGGTTCAAACCGCTGGCCGATTATGTTCATGGTAAAGGACTGAAATTCGGTATCCATATCATGCGCGGTGTACCGAAGGAAGCCGTTGCCCGAAAGCTGCCCATCAAAGGCACGTCTGTCACCGCCGATCAGATCTACACCACGGCCATGCAGTGCGAATGGCTGCGGGACAATTATACCGTTGTGGCCGATAAACCCAGTGCGCAGGAATACTACAACTCGATCATGGATCTGTATGCGTCGTGGGGTGTCGATTTTATCAAGATCGATGATTTATCGCGCCCTTACCATCAGGCCGAAATCGAACTGATCCGCAAGGCTATCGACCGCACCGGACGGCCTATCTTGCTGAGTACGTCGCCGGGCGAAACGCCGGTCAGCAAGGCCGAACACGTCAGTAATCACGCCAATATGTGGCGCATGGTCGACGACGTCTGGGATACGTGGCCGCACCTGACTCACCTGATGAAAGTAGCCGAACCGTGGTATCCGTATATCAAGCCCGGCACGTGGCCCGACTGCGATATGATTCCGCTGGGCCGCATCTCGATTCGGGGTGAGCGTGGCAAAGACCGGCAGACGCGCCTGACCAACGATGAGCAGGTGTCGCTGATGACGTTCTTCACGATCTTCCGTTCTCCGCTGATGTTTGGCGGTGATCTGCCCAGCCTCGACCCGTTTACGGCTTCGCTCCTGACCAACAAAGCGGTACTGAACATGCACCGCGAAAGCACCGATGTGCGTCAGTTGTTTCAGCAGGATGGGAAAGTAGCCGTGACGTCGCGCAACCCCAAAACGGGCGAGCGTTATCTGGCCGTTTTCAACCTGTCTGAGAGTAAAGAGCCGGTCGCTGTATCGGTGAATCTGGCTGATCTGGGTATTGCCAAAAAGGCGACCATCACGAATATGTGGACTGGTAAGCCGTTGCAAAAAGCCGAAAATACCTTCTCCGTAACGCTGCCCGCCCACGCGTCGGGACTCTACTCCATTCGCTGATGCCAGCGGCTTTTTGTCGGCCCGGCAGGGGCAAAATCAGTGACTATTGACCACCAATTTTCAAACCGATTACGTATGCGTTTCTCCATGTTTCTTTTCACGGCCTGTCTAGCTGGTTCGCTGACCGGACAGGCGCAGGACGTTCCCAAAAAACAGGCTGAATTCAAGCCGGGCGATGTGTGGCTCGACACCAAAGGCGAAGTCATCAATGCCCACGGGGGCGGGCTGCTCTACGACAAAGGCACGTACTACTGGTTTGGCGAGAAGCGCGGCCAATCGGCATCGGAGGGGGTAAACGTTTACTCGTCGAAAGACCTGTACAACTGGAAACCGGAAGGCATGGCGCTGGCAAAGTCGACCGATCCGGGCAGTGAAATTGCTGCCAATGGGCTGATGGAGCGTCCGAAGGTTATCTACAACCCGAAGACCAAAAAATACGTGATGTGGTTTCACCTCGAACTACCGGGGCAGGGCTACAATGCCGCCCGTGCCGGAGTGGCCGTCAGCGATAAAGTAACCGGCCCCTACACGTACCAGAAAAGTTTCCGCCCCAACGGCCACATGTCGCGCGACATGACGCTCTACGTCGACGACGACGGCTCGGCTTATCACGTCTACTCCGCCCGCGACAACTACGATTTGCGGCTGGTGAAACTAACTGACGATTACCTGTCGGCCACCACGCAGGACACGCTGCTGTTCAGCAACCACCGCGAAGCCCCGGCTCTTTTCAAGAAAGATGGCCAGTATTTTCTCATCACCAGCGGCTGTACGGGCTGGGCACCCAACCGGGCCAGTCTACACACGGCCACGTCGTTGTTTGGCCCCTGGAAACTGGTGGGCGACCCCATGAAAGGGCCGATGGCCGACAAAACCTTCGACGGGCAATCGACCTATATTCAGCCGGTGCAGGGTAAGAAAGATGCGTTTATTTTTATCGCCGACCGCTGGAATCCTAAAGACCTTAAAGACAGCCGGTATCTGTGGCTGCCCATTTCCTTTACCAACAATCAGCCCGTTGTCGAGTGGACCGATGCCTGGACCACGGGTGTCTGGAAAAAGTAAGCCGCGTCTCCCATGAACTATGCTTTGTTGCTGTGCTGCCTGCTCTCAGGACTGACCGTTGTGGCGCAGCCGTTGCCCACGAAAATCGGGGTGCTGACCACGATTCAGCGCGTAAACGACCATTGGCAATCGACGCATCCGGACCACAGGCGGGCGTTCTGGGACAATGCCGCCTACCATACCGGCAACATGGAAGCGTACTTCCTGACCAAAAACGACGCGTACCGGCAGTATTCCGAAGCCTGGGCCAGCCACAACGACTGGAAAGGCGCGAAGTCCGACGACCGGGTAAACTGGAAATACAGCTACGGCGAAACCGACGAGTACGTCCTGTTCGGCGACTGGCAGATTTGCTTTCAGACGTATATCGACCTGTACAACGTCCAGCCCGAACCGCACAAAATAGCCCGCGCCAGGGCCGTGATGGAGTACGAAATGAGCACCCCGCGTACTGACTATTGGTGGTGGGCCGACGGGCTGTACATGGTGATGCCGGTGATGACCAAGCTGTACAAACTAACCGGCAACAGGCAGTACCTCGACAAGCTGCACGACTACTTCACCTACGCCAACAGTATCATGTACGACGCCGAAACGGGGCTGTACTACCGCGATGCCAAGTACGTGTACCCCAAACACAAGAGCACCAACGGCGGCAAGGATTTCTGGGCGCGGGGCGATGGCTGGGTTATGGCCGGGCTGGCGAAAGTGCTGGCCGACCTGCCCAACGATGACGCGCACCGCGCCGATTACGTGCAGAAGTTCAAAGGGCTGGCCGAAGCAGTACGGAAAAGTCAGCAGCCGGACGGGTACTGGACGCGCAGCCTGCTCGACTCCGCGCACGCGCCCGGTCCCGAAACCAGCGGTACGGCGTTCTTTACCTACGGTCTGCTGTGGGGGATCAACAACGGCTACCTCGACAAAAAGACCTACGAACCCACGGTTCGGAAAGCGTGGCACTACCTCTCGACGGTAGCCCTGCAACCCGACGGCGCGGTGGGCTATGTGCAGCCCATTGGCGAGAAAGCTATTCCGGGGCAGGTGGTCAACGCGGCATCGACCACGAATTTTGGCGTCGGCGCGTTCCTGCTGGCAAGTTGCGAGATGGCCCGGTACGTCGATAAGCCGGGTAGGGGCAAACGCTCCGGGAAGTAGTGCGCACCGTAATTTTCAGATGGGCCGACCGGGCCGATAACCGCCGAACGTAGCGTTGATGATTCGTTTTCATGACATAGTACTGGCCGGACTGCTTTGGCTGAACATGGCGGCCGTTTCGTCGGCGCAGGTCGATAGCCTGACAGCTTCTGTCAGCCCACCCGCTCATCCCCGGATTCTGCTGTTGCGGGGTGAAGAGCAGACGCTGCGCACCCAAATCCGCGCTGATACGACCTGGACCCGGCTACATCGATCGGTACTGGCGCAGTGCGACACCATGCTGACCACCACCCCCCTCGAACGGGTGCAGATTGGCCGACGCCTGCTGGCAACCTCACGCGAGGCTCTGCGCCGAATTTTCTATCTATCCTACGCCTGGCGGCTGACCGGAAACACCCGCTACCGCGACCGGGCCGAGGCCGAACTGCGTGCTGTCTCCCGATTTCGGGATTGGAATCCGTCGCACTTTCTGGACGTCGGCGAGATGACGATGGCCGTGGCTATCGGCTACGACTGGCTCTACGACACCCTGCCCGACAGCACCCGGCAACTGGTTAGCGAAGCGATTCAAACCAAAGGCATCGGCCCGTCGCTCGACCCGCGCAACAATGGCTGGCTCGGCTCGGCCAACAACTGGAATCAGGTTTGTAACGCGGGCATGAGCTACGGCGCATTGGCCATTTTCGAAACGCAACCCCAACTGGCCCGGCAGGTGCTGAACCGGGCTATCCGCACGGTGATATTGCCGATGGGTGAATACGCGCCCGACGGCGTTTACCCCGAAGGCTACAACTACTGGGGCTACGGTACGGGCTTCAACGTGTTGCTCATCAGCGCACTGGAAAAAGCGTTCGGCCGGAGTTTCGGACTGGCGGAGAAACCCGGTTTTCTGCAAACGGCGGGGTATATGGAACACATGACCGGTCCGACCGGCGAGGTGTTCAACTACGCCGACGCGCGGATGTGGGGCGAACTGCAACCGGCCATGTTCTGGTTTGCCGCCCGCACTCGTCAGCCCGATCGGTTGTGGGAAGAACGCCGGTATCTGCAACGGCCCGACCTGATTCAGAAACAGGAAAACGCCCGGCTACTCCCGGCCGCGTTGCTGTGGGGGAGTCAGACGCCGATAGCCACTATCAAACCGCCCCGCGAAACAAGCTGGTGGGGGAGCAGCAAAAACCCGGTGGCTCTGTTTCGTACGTCGTGGACTGATGCGATGGCCCTGTTCATCGGGCTGAAAGGCGGGAGCCCGCGACTCAGCCATGCCCACATGGATGTGGGGTCGTTTGTGATGGAAGCTGATGGCGTACGCTGGGCGATGGATTTTGGAATGCAGGAGTACGAGTCGCTGGAATCAAAGGGTGTCGACCTGTGGAACATGAAGCAGGATTCGCAGCGGTGGCGCATCTTTCGGTACAACAACTACGTGCACAATACGCTGACGATCAATGACGCTTTGCAGCAGGTCGATGGAAAAGCGGCTATCATCGGTACCGTCAGCACGCCCCAGTTTATGGGTGCTACAACCGATATGACCGGTGTTTACGCCAACGTACTGACCAGCGCAAACCGGGGTGTAGCCATCGCGAAGCAGCAATACGTTGTGGTGCAGGATGAACTGACCGCGGGCGATACGAACGCAACGGTGCGCTGGACGATGCTAACCCCGGCTACGGTAAAACTGCTAGGCGACAATCGCGCGGAATTGACGAAAAACGGCAAAACGCTGATTGTGCAGGCACCCGCCGGTACGACATTGCGCACCTGGCCCACCGGACCACCCCAGCCCTACGACGCCCCCAACCCCGGCACAACGTTACTCGGTTTTGAAACCCCGCTACCTGCCCGACAGTCGAAAACGCTGACCGTTTTTTTGATTCCACAACGCAGTCCGGCGGTTCGTGTTTCGGCTGTGCCCGCGCTCCGCAACTGGGTGCGCTAACGCCATTGCCCGATAAGCGAGCGACATGGCACCGCCCGGTATCATTTAGTGGAAGAAGAGGTAACCCAGCGCGATACCGGCGATAACCCCCATCAGATCGGCAAACAGGCCGAAGGGAATGGCGTAGCGTGAGTTACGAATACCGACCGAGCCGAAGTACAGCGCGACGATGTAGAACGTGGTGTCGGCCGCGCCCTGAAACATACAGGCTAGCCGCCCCACGAACGAGTCGGGGCCAAACTGCTTCATGGCGTCGATCATGAGGGCGCGGGAGCCGGAACCGCTCAACGGGCGCATCAGCGCGACGGGTAGCGCGTCGGTAAATTCAGTGTTCATCCCCGTCAGGCTAAACGCGTATTTCAGCCCGTCGATAACGTAATCCATCGCGCCCGAATTACGAAACGCGCTGATGGCCACCAGCATCCCGACGAGGTAGGGGATGATCCGCACGGACGTTTCAAAACCACCTTTCGCGCCTTCGACAAACGCGTCGAAAATATTGACTTTCTTCCGCATCGCCCCCAGCAGAAAGGCCACGATAATCGTCATCAGGACGAGGTTGCCCGTCACTTTCGAGATCACCTCGATTTCCTCCTTCGTCTTGGTCGACAGGTACCAGAGCGCTAGCCCGATCAGGCCCGTAATGCCGCCCAGCCAGCCGAGCACCACCCCGTTGATGAGGTTGATGCGCTGTTTGATCGCCACGGCAATCATACTGACGACGGTAGCAACGTAAGTGGCAATCAGGCACGGGATGAAAATGTCGGACGGGTCTTTCGCGCCCAGAATGGCCCGTTGCGCCATGATGGTAAGCGGAATAATCGTCAGGCCCGACGTGTGCAGTACCAGAAACATGATCTGGGCGTTGGAAGCCGTGTCTTTCTGCGGGTTCAGCTCCTGCAAGCTCTGCATGGCTCGCAACCCGAAAGGCGTCGCGGCATTGTCGAGGCCGAGCATATTGGCCGAAAAATTCATAATCATCTGCCCGTTGGCGGGGTGGTCGCGCGGTACTTCGGGGAACAGCTTGTGAAAAAACGGCCCGATAATCCGCGCCATAAAGTTGATCGCCCCGGCTTTTTCGCCGATGTTAAGCAGGCCCAGAAAGAAGGTCATCACCCCCGCCAGTGGCAGCGCAATATCCATCACGGCTACTTTCGAGGAATCAAACAACCCTTCGACAATGACGCGGAAAATCTCGGTATCGCCCAGAAAAATCAGCTTGACGAGCGCGACCAGAAACGCAATCAGAAAAAACAGAACCCAGATGTAGTTAAGAGCCAAGAGGTATAAAGAGTGAAATCGGACCGCCGAAGCGGAGCGAAAGATTGAAAGAGCGTCCCAAGACGGCAAATGCTGTAAGTTTACGCACTGACCGGCACAAATCAACTCTGCCTTTGGATTCCCGATGAAACTAGCCCATTTCAGAACAAAAACTGCCGTCTTGGTATCGCTCTTTCACTCTTTCGCTCTTTCGCTCTTTGGTCAATCCCTCGAAACCTCTATGGTGAAGCAGGGGCTGGTCGATGTGCAACAGGCGGATCCGTCGATTCGGGTCGAGCTGAAGTATTCGACGACTGACAACTTCGTGCATAAAGACGTGTACGGCGACCTGACGCGGGCGTACCTGCAACCGATGGCGGCTCTGAAACTGGCGGCTGCGAGCCGTTATTTGCAGGAAAAGCACCCCGACCTGCGCCTGCTTGTGTACGATGCGGCCCGACCCCGTGCCGCGCAGGTGAAACTCTGGAATGCCCTGCCCGACATGCCCGAACGGCAGCGCCGGCAATACGTCGCCGACCCACGGGAAGGGTCTATTCACAGCTACGGTTGCGCGGTCGATCTGACGGTAGCGACTAAAGACGGCACCCCGCTCGACATGGGGACGCCCTACGATTACTTCGGCGAACTGGCGTACCCATCCCGCGAAACCAAATTGCTACAGGTGGGAAAGCTTACGCAGAAGCAACTCGCCAATCGGCAGATTCTCCGCACGGCCATGCTGCGGGCCGGTTTTACTCGGATCGAATACGAATGGTGGCACTTCAACGCCCTCTCGCGCAGCCGCGCCAAAGCAACGTATCGGGTTGTGGAGTAGACTAGTGCAAGCCGCTTACTAACAATGTGCTGTCTACACGTATCAACTTATGCTCATACGGGGTCCAGTTGGCCTTATTAACAATTAGGAAACATGGATACTTGGCTAAGGCGTTTATTTTTACTGAAAAATCTAACTAATCCAATTTTAATGAAACAATCTATACGGTTACTCGGCCGATTGTGGCTGTGGGTACTGGCTTTGCTCTTTGCGCAACAGGCACAGGCGCAGATCGTCATCAGTCAAGTTTACAGTGGTGGAGGTGTTAACACAGGGTCACCTACATACACCAATGACTACATAGAGCTATTCAACCAAGGAAATGCATCTGTTAGCCTCAATGGCTACGCGCTCCAGTACGGTAGTTCAACAGGACAGTTCGGTGCATCTTCGTCGAACATACTTAGCCTTGCAGGGACAATAGGTGCTGGTAAGTATTATCTGGTACAGCTTGGTACCACTGGAACTGCAGGTGCGGCACTACCAGTCACACCTGACCAAGTAAGTACGAACATAAACATGGCTGCTGGAAGCGGCAAGATAGCGCTAACCACTACCGCCACAGGATTAGCTTGCGGAGCAACTGCTACTCCCTGTGCTCTGCCCAATGCTAATATTGTGGACCTCGTTTCGTACGGAACTGCCAACAATGCTGAGGGTGGGACGTCTGCCAATAACGGTACTGCACTCGTGAGTACGCAGGGGTCCGTAAGAAAAAGCAACGGCTGTCAGGATACAAATAATAATAATGCTGATTTCGCGATTGTCTCCGCTCCTGTACCACGTAATTCGGCTACGGCGGCTAATCCATGTAACGGATCGACAACGCCAGTGGCTTCGCTTTCGACAAACCCAACGTCGCTGACGGGTTATGCTGCTACACAGGGAGTAGCGTCGACCTCGAAAAGCTATGCACTGTCGGGTAGTAATCTGGACGGTAATCCGGTTTCAGTGTCGGCTACGGCAGGTATCGAACTTAGCACAGATAACAGCACGTTTGCCTCGACGCTATCAATTCCAGCAACGACCAGTTCCGTTTCAACTACGATTTATGCTCGCATCAGCAGCGGAGCAACGACTGGCGCGTTTAGCGGAACAATTACCAATACGGCAAACGGAACCGTAACGGCAGCTGTGTCGGTAAGCGGCACTGTTAATGCACCGAATAGCCCGTCGCTGTCGGTAAACCCAACTACGTTGTCGGGTTTCTCAACGACGCAGGGTACGGCTTCGGCTACGCAGACCTACGCGCTGTCGGGTAGCAACCTGACGAACGACGTAACGGTAACGGCTCCGGCGGGTTATCAGGTTAGCCAGGATGGGGCGACGTTCCAAAACAGTATTACCGTTGCGCAGTCAAACGGGTCGGTCAATGCTACGATTACAGTTCGGCTGACGGGTGCGTCGGCCGGTCCGGTATCAGGCAACATCACCAACGTGAGCGGGTCGGTATCGGGCAATGTTGCCGTTAGTGGCACGGTTGCCTCGAACACTCCTTATACCCCGATCGCTACGGCCCGGAACAGCGTTGGCCAGACGGTGACGATTGCGGGTCGGGTAACGGTGACGAATCAGCTTGGCTCGCGCCAGATTTACATTCAGGACAATACCGGTGGTATCGTTGTCTACAGCGGTTCGACGGGTACGGACCTGAGTACGCTGGTTCAACTCGGCGACTCCGTACAGGCACGGGGCCCGATTAGCGTATTCAGCGGCTACACGGAAATTACGTCGGCAGCGGCAACCAATTTTACGGTCGTATCGGGAGCCGGTACACGCATTCCGACACCGGTCGCCATCACGCTTGACCAGCTCCCTGCTTATCAGGGGCAACTGGTTAGTGTGTCGAACGCCAGTATCACACCGGTTGCGTCGACGTTCACGGGCGGAACGAATTACACGATCACGGCCAACAATCAGTCGGCTACGTTGCGCATTAATGCCAACTCACCACTGGCCGGTGCTGGTCAACCCGCCAACCCGGTTAGTGTGACCGGTATTGCCGATCGATTTGTGTCGGGCGCTACGACAACCGGAACAAACGGACTGCAACTGCAACCCCGGATTTTGGCCGATATTCCCGGCTCGACACCCGCGCAGGATCTGACCTGTACGGCTGGCATGAGCAACAGCACGCTCAGTACAGATCAGACGCTCGACATTGCCGCCTGGAACATGGAGTTCTTCGGTGCTGATGCGGGTACGATCATCTGCCCCAACGGTAACCTGAACTACAACGACATGGGGCCGACGAACGAAGATTTACAGCAGAGTAATTCCGTTACGGTATTAGGCAAGCTGAAAGCTGACATCGTTGCGGTGGAGGAAATCAGCGACATCGACCGGTTTGCCGCAACAGTAGCGTCTCTCCCCGGTAGTTACAGCTATACCTGCTCAAACCGCTTCTCCTACTATTTCCAGGATGAGTGTACCCAGACGCCTTCGGGCAATCCGCCAACGGTATTCGGTCCGACCAAGTTTGCGCAGAAGGTGTGCGTGATCTACAACAAAGCAACGGTAACGCCCGTACTGGCCGAAACGAAGCCCCTGCTGGATGGTAACTACAACTACCCCAGCGCTAATAACTGGTCGTCGGGCCGACTACCGTTCCTGTTCGTTGGTGATGCGACTATCAACGGTGTTACGCAGCGCGTTCACGTTGTGGCGATCCACGCGAAATCGGGAAGTGCTACAGCTGATTACAATCGCCGGAAACAGGATATCGCTGATCTGAAAGCCAATCTGGACGCAGCGTATCCAAACGCGAAACTGATTATTCTGGGTGACTATAACGATAAGTTGAACGGCTCCATCGCGTCGGGTCAACAGTCGTCGTACAAGCCGTTTGTCGATGATGCTTCGAATTACAGTGCGCTGACACTGCCGCTGGAAAACAACGGATGCTCGACCTTCAACTCGTCGGCCAGCTTCATCGATCACATGATTATCTCGAATGATCTGGCACCAGCGGCTATCTCAAATTCGACCTATGTGTTGCAACCGTTCAGCATCCCGAACTACGGCAATACGACGTCGGACCACAACCCGATTGTAACCCGTTTCGATCTGACCAAACTGGTGACGCCGGTAACGGCCCTGACGGTAACGGCTACGGCTAACCCGACCCAGATCCTGACCACGGGCAGCACGACGCTGACCGGCATGGCGATGGGTGGTACGAGTCCTTACAGCTACGCCTTCACAGGTCCGGGCAACATCGCGGCCAGCGGCAACACGGCCACGGTATCGGGTCTATCAGCTGGTGTACAGACGTTCACCGTCACGGTGACGGACGCGACCACACCAACGGCCCAGACCAGCTTTACCACTGTCAGCGTGACAGTGACGCAGGCCAACACGGCTCCGACGGTAGCTAATCCAGTCGGTCCGCAGAGCGCCACGGTGGGTAGTGCCTACACGCTATCAGTGGCCAACGTGTTCACCGATGCCGAGACGCCCAACCAGCTGACCTTGTCAGCTAGCGGCTTGCCATCGGGTCTGAGCCTGAACGGGACGACGATTTCGGGTACACCCTCGACGACGATGGGCTCACCCTACACCGTCACGCTGACGGCGACTGATCCGGGCAACCTGAGCAGCAGCACCCAGTTCACCCTCACGATCAATCCGGCTGCGACCACGACGCCCACGCCAACGGGTCCGTTTAGCATCACGGGTGTAACCCTGAACAGCTGCCAGACCATCTCGACGGGTGAGCGTCAGATCAGCTTCACGCCCCAGTACGCCGGGGTGACAGGGGAGACGATCACCTTCCGAGTGGTCAACGAGAGCCTACCCACCACGATGGCTGGTCCCTATACGCTGAAGCTCTACACCGACAACCCGGTGATCAACCTGCGGGCCATGCAGGGCAGCGGCAGTGAGGTGAGCTACGCCTACAACTGGCTGGCCGCTTGTAACAACACCACGCCCACACCGACTAACACCGCTCCAACGGTGGCCAACCCAGTTGGTCCGCAGAGCGCGACAGTTGGTAGTGGCTACACGCTGTCAGTGGCCAATGTGTTTACCGATGCCGAGACGCCCAACCAGCTGACCTTGTCGGCCAGTGGCCTGCCCGCGGGGCTGAGCCTGAACGGCATAAGCATCAGCGGCACGCCGTCGATGAGTGGAGTGAGCAATGTGACGCTGACAGCGACCGATCCGGGCAACCTGAGCAGCAGCACCCAGTTCACCCTCACGATCAATCCGGCTGCGACCACGACGCCCACGCCAACGGGTCCGTTTAGCATCACGGGTGTAACCCTGAACAGCTGCCAGACCATCTCGACGGGTGAGCGTCAGATCAGCTTCACGCCCCAGTACGCCGGGGTGACAGGGGAGACGATCACCTTCCGAGTGGTCAACGAGAGCCTACCCACCACGATGGCTGGTCCCTACACGCTGAAGCTCTACACCGACAACCCGGTGATCAACCTGCGGGCCATGCAGGGCAGCGGCAGTGAGGTGAGCTACGCCTACAACTGGCTGGCCGCTTGTAACAACACCACGCCCACACCGACTAACACCGCTCCAACGGTGGCCAACCCAGTTGGTCCGCAGAGCGCGACAGTTGGTAGTGGTTACACGCTCTCAATTGCCAACGTGTTCACCGATGCCGAGACACCCAACCAACTGATCTTGTCGGCCAGTGGCCTGCCTGCGGGTCTGAATCTGAGCGGCACGACTATCAGCGGTACACCCTCGATGAGTGGAGTGAGCAATGTGACGCTGACAGCGACTGATCCGGGCAACCTGAGCAGCAGCACCCAGTTCACGCTGACGGTCAATCCAGCCGCGGCTACTACGCCAACAGGTCCCTTTAGCATCACGGGGGTGAGCCTGAACAGCTGCCAGACCCTCTCGGCGGGCGAGCGCCAGATCAGCTTCACACCCCGCTACGCCGGTGTAACGGGGGAAACGATCACCTTCCGGGTAGTCAACGAGAGTGTGCCCACGACGGCACCGGGCCCTTACACGCTCAAGCTATACACGGATAATCCGGTGATCAATCTGCGGGCCATGCAGGGCAGCGGCAGCGAGGTGAGCTACGCCTACAACTGGCTGGCCGCTTGCAATGCTAACGGCCGCGTCGGTGTAGTTGAATCGACGATGGATGTTCGCGTGATCGGCAACCCAATCCACGACGGCCAGGCATCTGTTGAAGTGCGTGGCGTAAGCGGTCAGCCGTTGACGATGGTGTTAACCGATATGCAGGGACAGACAGTCGGTCAGTATCAGGTTGAGCGGGCTGGCTCGGTTGAAGCGCACACGTTCGCGGTCGGCCGGCAACCCGTCGGTACGCTGCTGTTACGCGTTACGACGCCAACGCAGTCGCAGACGGTGAAGCTGCTTAAAGTAAACTAAGCGAGTAGTATTTAGGGTAGAAAACCCAGATCGGAAACGGTCTGGGTTTTCTGCTTTCCAATGCTCTACTCTCTAGTATATCGCTGGTGTTAACAGTCTGTTAATCAATGTTATCAGATTGTTAAGGCTTCATATATGCATGGCCTGATCCACTATTTTTATCCGCATTTATTCATTGTTCATATCACACCAATAGACAACCGTTCTTTTACCAACCCAACTAACTTCATGAAACACGTTTTACAATGCCGATGGCTGGCTCTGCTCTGCTGTCTTAGTATCCTAATTACAGGCCCTACAGTTTGGGCACAATACACGCCGGGTAATCTGGTCGTGTTGCAGGCTGGTAATGGAACGTCGCCAACCAGCCTGACGAATACGGGTAATCCTATTCTTCTCAAAGAATTCAGCCCGTCAGGAGTGGCCGCCACTACCGTAGCCATTCCATCTACAGGAAGTAATCCGATGATTATTAGCGGGTCTGCTACTTCGGAGGGTATGCTGACCCGCTCTGCCAATGGCCTGTCACTAGTTTTGACAGGATATGCCCAAGTACTACCTAATACGGTTGCACTTGCAGGTACTTCAGCTGCCACAGTCAATCGGGCGATTGGTACAGTTGATATCAACGGCACCTTTAATCGGGTTCTAACCAGTAGCACATTTTACTCTGGAAATAACATTCGAGGAGCAACTTCGGACGGTACTAATTACTGGGCTGCCGGTGGGGTCGACGGTACAGATTATTTTGGTACGGGTACTCCAGCTACTGTGCAAAATACGGTGACCAACACTCGTGAAGTTGCTGTCTTTAATGGCAATCTTTACTTCTCCAGCCAAGTTGCCGGTTCTTATGGTATATTTCAAGTTGGGACCGGACTACCGAAAACAGCTGGTCAAACGATAACTCCCGTCTTTAGTACGACAGGAACTGGTACCGGAAACCCTGCGTCGGCAGGCTTCTTTTTCAACACAGCGGGCACTGTTTGCTATGTTGCTGATGGCCGTACTATCGCTAATGGAGGAGGAATCCAAAAATGGACATACAACGGTACTACTTGGTCACTATCATACACGTTGGGTACTACCACAGGGAGTGCCACTACTAATGGAACCTTCGGTTTGACGGTTGATTTTTCAGGGACAAACCCTGTTATCTACGCAACTACGACGGAATCAACGGCTAATCGTCTCATAAAAATTACGGATACTGGTTCAGGGTCGACTGCCACCTTGCTGTCTACAGCGCCTACTAACACTGTCTTTCGTGGGGTAGCAATGGCCCCAGTCAATGTCTGCCCTTCAATCACTGCTTCGCTTAACGGTACATCCACGATTTGCACGGGCAGTTCGGCCAATCTCACCGCTACCATTACCGGCGGCACCGGGCCTTACTCGCTGACGTATTCCAACGGTACAACCAATACGGTCGTAAGCAACTACACCAGCGGTGCTAACATCACCATTAGCCCTACAACCAGCACGACGTACACGCTGGTCAACGTAACCGATGCTAACGCTTGTGCGGCTACGGTAAGCGGATCAGCGCAGGTAACAGTCAATCAGCCTCCTACGACGGCTAACGCAGGCACGGCGCAAACGATTTTCACCGGGCAGTCAGCAACGCTGGCAGCCAACACACCCACAACCGGAACGGGGATGTGGTCGGTGACGAGCGGCCCCTCGACGGCGGCTTCACAGTTCAGCAGTATCACCAGTCCGACGGCCACATTCGCTCCGGCGGGCGGCATGGGCAGCTACGTCCTGACTTGGACGATCAGTAACGCACCCTGTACACCATCAGCTAGCAACGTAACGATTACGGTATCGAACCCCACCGTCAATTTGTCGGTGAGCAGCAACAGCGGGTCGGAAGCGGATAAAACGGCTATCACCGTGACGGCGATGGCTGCGGCTCCGGTCGTGGGTGATCAGACGGTTAGCCTGGCCGTGACCGGTACGGGCATCACCTCGGGCGACTACGTGCTAAGTAGCAACACCATCACGATTCTGAACGGACAAACGGCCGGTTCGGTCACGTTTACGGTTGTCGACGACAACGCTGTCGAAGGCACCGAAACAGCAACGCTGACCATCAGTAACCCGTCATCGGGCGTGGCACTGGGCAACACGGTTGCGCAGAACATCACTATCACCGACAACGATGTAGCCCCCGGCCTGAGCATCAATGATGTGTCGATGGCCGAAGGTAATAGTGGCACGACCACGTTCACGTTTACCATCAGTCTGGCGGCTCCGGCTCCGGCGGGTGGCGTCAGCTTCAACTACGCAACGGCCAACGGCACCGCCACCGCGGGTACGGATTACGTCGCTACCAGCGGTACGGGAACGATTCCTGAAGGCAGCAGCACGTTTGCGATCAGCGTACTGGTCAACGGCAACACGACCTTTGAAGCGGATAAGACGTTCTTCGTCGACGTAGCGAATGTAACGGGGGCGACGGTATCGAAAGGCCTGGGTACTGGCACGATCGTAAACGACGATGCCCAGCCGCTACCTGATCTGACCCTAGCACTGGCTGGACCCGCATCGGCCACGACGGGACAGGCCTACAGCTATAGTCTGGTAGTGAGCAACAGCGGTACTGCCGACGCCAGCAATGTGCCGGTTTCGTTTACGCTGCCGAGTGGGGTAGCCTACGCCAATGCATCGGGTAGCAACAGTTTCGCAGCGACGCAGAGCGGTTCAGTCGTTTCGTTTACGGGTGGAACGCTTACGCAGGGGAGCAGTGCCACGCTGCTAGTTTCGGTAACGCCGAACGCGGCCGGTACAGAAACCGTGTCGCCCGGAGCCGCCGTCATCGATCCCGCTAACACGATCACGGAAAGCAACGAAAACAACAACAGTTCGACGCAAATGGTAACGACGTCGGTCGTGGCACCCAATCAGCCGCCCGTTGCGCCGACGCTGCCGAATCAAACCGGTACGGTAGCCGTCGCCTTCTCCTACACCGTGCCTGCTTTCTCCGATCCTGAAAACGGGGCGCTGACCTATACCATCACCGGCGTTCCGGCGGGCCTGAGCGCCAATAACAGCACCCGCGCCATCTCAGGTACACCCACCACGACGGGCGTTTCAACCGTGACGGTGGTAGCCACTGATCCGCAGAGTGCGACCACGGCTGGTACGTTTACCATCACCATCAACGCCAATCAGCCGCCG
Organism: Spirosoma rhododendri; assembly: GCF_012849055.1. Lineage (NCBI taxonomy): Bacteria > Pseudomonadati > Bacteroidota > Cytophagia > Cytophagales > Cytophagaceae > Spirosoma > Spirosoma rhododendri. The sequence continues at coordinate 2,597,873 of NZ_CP051677.1, forward strand.
GTAGCCCCCACGTTCACCAATCAGACGGCGACGGTGGGTACGGCCTTTAGCTATGTGGTTCCGGCTTTCAGTGATGCCGAGAACCAGACGCTGACCTATGCGGCATCGGGTGTTCCTTCGCCCCTGAGCTTCGATCCGGCCACGCGTACCATCTCGGGTACACCAACGGGTAGCGGCACGTCGACGATCACGATTACGGCGACTGATCCGGCCAGTAACATGACCAGCGGCACGTTTACCCTGACGGTAAACCCGGCACCTGCGGCTGGGGTAATTCGGATAACGGAGTACATGTATTCGTCAAACAACGGAGCAGGAAACGGCGTCGGCGAATTTATTGAACTGACCAACGTCGGTAATGCGGCTATCGACCTGACGGGCTGGAGCTTTGACGACAATACCCGCACGGCGGGGTCGTTTGCCATCGGCAGCCTGGGTACGGTACAGCCAAATGAATCGGTTATCATTACCGATGCGACAGCCGCGCTGTTCCGTCAGTTCTGGTTCCTCCCTGCTTCGGTGAAAATAGTCGGAGGAAGCGATCAGGGCCTGGGTCGGAACGACGAAATAAACATCTACGATGCATCAGGTACGCTTGTAACTAGCCTGACCTACAATGATCAGGGAACGAATCCTGCCAACACGGTTCGAACGCAATACATCAGTGCGTGGCCGCAGCGTAATCTGCTGGGCCAGACGAATACGGCAGGCTGGCAGCTATCGGTCGCGGGTGATGCGCAGAATTCGTATGTCGCCACTACCGGCGACCTGGGTAATCCCGGTGGCTATTTCGTACCGCTCAACCGGGTACTGGTACGTGAGTCAGGCGGCACGACAACGGTAACGGAAGGTGGTCCGACAGATACATACACGGTGGCACTCAACAGCCAGCCATCGTCCGACGTGACGGTGACGATCAACCCCGGTTCGCAACTGACCGTTAACCCGACTACGCTGACATTTACGTCGGCGAATTATAGCACCGCGCAAACCGTCACGGTAACGGCCATTGACGATAATGTGTATCAGGGTGCACCCCGTTCGGTAACGATCACGCAAAACGTAACGAGCAGCGACGCAGCTTACAACGGTATCGCAGTGAATCCTGTTTCTGTTACGATTACTGACAACGATTCGCCCGTAACGGCCGCACCGACGATTCAGGTGGCGAATACGACCACGAAATACGTGAACCTGCCCACCAGCGGCCCCGGTTACGTCAGTGGAGTGATAAACGACCCGACTGATCCGGCGAAAACACTTGGTATCGACTTTACACTCGCTGATACCGACTCAGACGTAAACACGCTGACGACGACAGCCACCAGCAACAACGGAAACGCTACGGTCAGTCTGACCGGCTCGGGCAGCAGCCGGAACCTGAAAATTACGCCGGTCAATGCTGGTTATTCAACCATTACCGTATCGGTCAGCGACGGGACGAACACGACGAATTATGTGGTCAATTATGCGGGATCGGCGGCTTCGGTTGCTCCCTCGACCACTCGCTTTCACACGGGAACCAGCGATGCCTCGACGGCCATTCTCGTCGATGCGAACTACATGCTCGTTGGTGATGACGAAAACCAGGTACTTCGGCTGTACAACCGGCAAAATTCAGGTTTGCCCGTTGCCGGTTTCGATTTCACTTCGTCGCTCGGCCTGACCGACGTGTCGGGTGGTGTACCCCGTGAGTTCGATCTGGAACTGTCGGTTCGGCAGAACAACCGTATCTTCTGGATTGGCTCGGAAAGCAACGCCGATGGTGGTAATGCCCGCGTCAACCGCGACCGCGTGTTTGCCACCGACGTGTCGGGTAACGGTGCATCGACATCGCTCAGCTACGTGGGTCGGTACGATCACCTGCGCGAAGACATCATCAGCTGGGACGTCAACAACGGTCACGGCAAAGGAGCCAACCACTATGGATTGCAGGCTAGTGCAGCCGCTGGTGTAGGGTCGAAGCAAACGAGTGGTTATAACATCGAAGGGGCGGAATTTGCGCCGGATGGTACTACCGTTTATCTGGGATTCCGGGCTCCGCAGGTACTGCCCGGTAACCGGACGAAGGCGCTCATTGTACCCGTAACGAATCTGACCAGCCTGGTAAGCGGACAATCGCAGGGGGCGGCTACGTTCGGTGCGCCAATCGAACTGAATCTGGGCGGACGAGGCATCCGGGAAATGCGACGAAACGTCAGCAATCAGTACGTAATTATCGCCGGACCAGCGGGTGATGCTGGTGCATCACCTAACGATTTCCGACTGTTTACCTGGACGGGTAATGCCAGCGATGCTCTGGTAGAACACAATGCTAATTTGACGGCATTGATGGTAAACGGTAGCTTCGAGTCGATTGTCGAAGTACCTGCTTCGCTTGATAACAACACGTCGCTGCAACTGCTGATCGACAATGGTGACGCAGTTTATTACAACGATGGAATGGTGGCCAAAGATCTGGCCCAGAACAATTTCAAGAAGTTTCGTTCGGAGATTGTAACGCTTGGTTCGCCACTCAACACCGCTCCGGTAGCGACGGCTAACAACAACCAGACGGCGACGGTCGGCATGGCCTTCACCTACACGGTCAACGCCTTCACCGATGCCGAGACGCCCAACCAGCTGACCTACGCGGCCATCATCAACCCGGCCGACGGACTGAGCTTCGACCCGGCGACGCGCATCATCTCCGGTACGCCAACGATGACTGGTGTGAGCAGCGTGACGATCTCGGCCACCGATCCGGGTAGTCTGAGCGCGAGCACGACGTTCACCATCACCGTCAACCCCGCGCCGGTAACAGCTCTGACGGTAACGGCTACGGCGAACCCAACCCACATTCTGACTACGGGCAGCACGACACTGACGGGCATGGCAATGGGCGGCACAACGCCTTACAGCTACGCCTTCAGCGGCCCGGGTACGATTACGCCCAGCGGTAACACGGCCAGCGTATCGGGCCTGTCGGCAGGTGTACAGACGTTCACGGTCACGGTAACCGATGCGACAACGCCTACGGCCCAAAGCAGCTTCACCACCGTCAGCGTAACGGTGACGACGCCGAATACAGCTCCCTCAGTCGCCAATGCAGTTGCTCCTCAGAGCGCAACGGTAGGGGTGGGTTACACGCTCTCGCTGGCCAATGTGTTCACTGATGCCGAGACGCCCAACCAGCTGACTTTGTCGGTGAGTGGACTACCAGCCGGGTTAAACTTCACGGCTCCGGCTACTATCAGCGGTATACCCTCGACGACGGTTGGTTCACCCTATACGATCAGCGTTACCGCGACCGATCCGGGCAACCTATCGACAACGACGACGTTTACACTGACGATTCAGGCCCTGCCCGCCCTGACGGTAACGGCCTCGGCGAACCCAACCCAGATCCTGACCACGGGTAGTACGACGCTGACTGGTATGGCGATGGGTGGTACGAGCCCTTACAGTTACGCCTTCACTGGTCCAGGTACGATTACGCCCAGCGGTAACACGGCCAGCGTATCGGGCCTGTCGGCAGGTGTACAAACGTTCACGATCACGGTAACCGATGCGACAACGCCTACGGCCCAAAGCAGCTTTACCACCGTCAGCGTAACGGTGACTACAGCTAATCAGCCGCCCGTTGCGCCGACGCTGCCCAACCAGAGTGGTACGGTAGCCGTTGCCTTCTCCTACACCGTGCCTGCCTTCACCGATCCTGAAAACGGCGCGCTGACCTACACCATCACCGGCGTTCCGGCGGGCCTGAGCGCCAATAACAGCACCCGCGTCATCTCAGGTACGCCCACCACGACGGGCGTCTCGACGGTGACGGTGGTAGCCACTGATCCGCAGAGCGCGACGACGGCTGGTACGTTTACTATCACCATCAACGCCAACCAGGCTCCCGTCGCATCGACGGTCAGTAACCAGACGGCGACGGTGGGTGCGGCCTTCAGCTATGTGGTTCCGGCCTTTAGTGATGCCGAGAACCAGACGCTGACGTATGTGGCCTCTGGTGTTCCTACGCCTTTGATGTTCAACCCGGCCACGCGCACGCTGTCGGGTACACCAACGAGCAGCGGCACGTCGACTGTTACGATTAAGGCCACTGACCCGGCCAGTAACACGGCTGGTACCACGTTTACCCTGACTGTTAGCCCATCGGCCCTGTCGCTGGTTGCTTCGGCTAATCCAGCCCAAATTCTGACGACGGGTACGACTACATTGTCAGCCAGCGTCTCGGGTGGTACGACCCCTTACAGCTACGCTTTTACTGGCCCCAGTGTAATTACGCCTAACGGCAATACGGCTACGGTATCGGGTCTGTCAGCGGGTGTGCAGACGTTCACCGTCACGGTGACCGATGCGACCACGCCCTCGGCTCAAACCAGCTTCACCACGGTGAGTGTGACAGTGACAATGGCCAACACGGCCCCCATAGTGGCTAACCCCGTTGGTCTGCAGAGCGCCACGGTCGGTAGTGCGTACACGCTGTCAGTGGCGAACGTGTTCACCGATGCCGAGACGCCCAACCAGCTGACCCTGTCGGCTAGTGGTCTGCCCGCGGGTCTGAATCTGAGCGGCACGACCATCAGCGGCACGCCGTCGATGAGCGGGGTGAGCACGGTGACGCTGACGGTAACTGACCCTGGCAACCTGACGGCCAGCACTCAGTTCACGATCACGGTCAATCCGGCCGCGGGAACGACGCCAACGCCGACGGGTCCCTTCAGCATCACGGGGGTGACGTTGAACAGTTGCCAGACCCTCTCGGCGGGTGAGCGCCAGATCAGCTTCACACCCCAGTACGCGGGTGTAACGGGGGAAACGATCACCTTCCGGGTGGTCAACGAGAGTGTGGCCACCACGGCACCGGGCCCGTATACGCTCAAGCTCTACACGGACAATCCGGTGATCAACCTGCGGGCCATGCAGGGCAGCGGCAGTGAGGTAGCTTACGTCTACAACTGGCTGGCGGCTTGTAACAACACCACGCCCACACCGACCAACACGGCTCCCACGGTAGCCAACCCAGTTGGTCCGCAGAGCGCAACAGTTGGTAGTGGCTACACGCTGTCAGTGGCTAACGCGTTCACTGATGCCGAGACGCCCAACCAGCTGACCTTGTCAGCTAGCGGCTTGCCTGCGGGCCTGGGCCTGAGCGGCAGCACCATCAGCGGTACACCTTCGGTGAGTGGCGTGAGCACGGTGACCTTGACGGCGACCGATCCGGGCAATCTGAGCAGCAGCACCCAGTTCACCATCACGGTCAATCCGGCTGCGACTACTACGCCCACGCCGACAGGTCCCTTCAGCATCACGGGGGTGAGCCTGAACAGCTGCCAGACTCTCTCGGCGGGTGAGCGCCAGATCAGCTTCACGCCCCAGTACGCGGGAGTGACAGGTGAGAGTATCACCTTCCGGGTGGTTAACGAGAGTGTGGCTACGACGGCACCGGGCCCCTACACGTTGAAGCTCTACACCGACAACCCGGTGATCAACCTGCGGGCTATGCAGGGTAGCGGCAGCGAGGTGGCCTACGCCTACAACTGGCTGGCGGCTTGTAACAACATCACGCCCACACCGACCAACACGGCTCCCACGGTAGCCAACCCAGTCGGCCCGCAGAGCGCGACGGTGGGCAGTGGCTACACCCTGTCAGTGGCCAACGTGTTCACCGATGCCGAGACACCCAACCAACTGACTCTGTCGGCTAGTGGTCTGCCCGCGGGTCTGATCCTAAGCGGTAGCACCATCAGCGGTACGCCCTCGATGAGTGGGGTGAGCAATGTGACCCTGACGGCGACCGATCCGGGCAACCTGAGCAGCAGCAGCCAGTTCACGATCACGGTCAATCCGGCCGCGACCACGACGCCCACGCCGACGGGTCCCTTCAGCATCACGGGGGTGACCTTGAACAGCTGCCAGACCATTTCGGCGGGTGAGCGTCAGATCAGCTTCACGCCCCAGTATGCGGGGGTGACGGGGGAAACGATCACCTTCCGGGTAGTTAACGAGAGCGTGGCGACGACTGCACCGGGCCCCTACATGCTCAAGCTCTACACCGACAACCCGGTGATCAACCTGCGGGCTATGCAGGGCAGCGGCAGCGAGGTGAGCTACGCCTACAACTGGCTGGCCGCTTGTAATACGAACGGTCGCACTGGCGCAACGGAGCGTACCGAACTATTGACGGTAACGGTACTTGGTAACCCGGTCGTGGGTGAAACGGTCGACATCGAGATTCGCGGGGCCGAAGGACAATCGGTGCGAATTCAAACAATCGATGGTCGTGGGCACGCGATCAGCGCCGACCGAATTGAGCAGGCGGTATCCGTCGAGCGCCTTACGGTGCGGTTACGGCAGTCGGCAGGTATCTATCTGCTACAGGTCAGCACCGCTACCCAGCAGCAGACGGTCAAGCTGATTCGCGACTAACCGCCGATCCGATCAATAAGTAAAACGGGGTACCCTGCGCAGGGTACCCCGTTTTTTATGCTAGTGTTTGCCGGTTAAATCAGTATATCCCCGGCAGCTTCCCAGCCGCTCGGCGGTCCGATGTCGGAGCCACGATAGCGGCTAACGGGACTCTTGCTATTTAGCCTGACGGCTCCGACATCGGACCGCCGAGCGGCTGGGAAGCTATCGGGGACATATCAATCAACCAGTTCTACAAACTCAGAACACAAGATTGTCGATCAGGCGAACTTTGCCGAGGTGAGCCGCGATACAGATGGCCGTTTGCCCCGGTGCCAGCACTTCATCGGCGGGCATCAGCGTATCGGCATTGGCAATTTCGATGTACTCCAGTCGAAAGGCCGGTCTGGCGCTGATAAAGTCGCCTACAGCAGCTTTCGCCTGCGCGGGTGTCTGTCCGTCAGCAAGTAGGTCGTGCGCCAGCGTCAGGGCCGCAAACAGCGTCGTTGCCTGATCGCGTTCGTCGGGCGTCAGGTTGCGGTTGCGGGACGACATTGCTAGTCCGTCGGCTTCGCGTACGGTTGGGCTACGGACCAGCTCAACGGGAAAACTCAGGTTACGGATCAGACTACGGATCACGGCGACCTGTTGTAAATCCTTTTGGCCGAAGAAGGCTTTGTCAGGCTGAACGATGTTGAACAGCTTGGCTACTACCAGGCCGACACCGTTGAAATGGCCGGGTCGGAAGGCGCCTTCCATTACCGTTTCCAGCGCGCCAAAGTTGAGGGTCAGGCTGGGCGCTGCCGGGTACATTTCGTCGACAGAAGGGGCAAATACGATGTCGCAGCCGACGGTTTCGAGTAAAGCGCAATCGGCATCGAGTGTACGTGGGTAACGGGCCAGATCATCGGCGTTGTTGAACTGAACGGGGTTGACGAAGATGCTGCACACGACGACATCGGCTTGCTGACGAGCCTGCTGAATCAGCGTTAGGTGGCCATCGTGCAGGGCACCCATTGTCGGAACAAGGCCGATTGATTGGCTGACGCGCAGTCCGGCGAGGTGCTGACGTAGGCTGGCAATGGTATCGAAGCGAAGCATAGCAATAGGCAGTATTGAATCTGCAATGATACAGGATCGCTATCTTTTATGGCCAAATCGTATTGAAATACGGGAAAAATTTGTATAATTTTGCAAGTTTTTCGGTGATCTAACCAACACACCCAGCCCGGTTTATGAGCAAATTACGTATTCTTTATGTGGCCAGCGAAATCAATCCGTTCCTCAAAACATCCGACGTTGCCGACTTCGTCCGTAAGTTACCGCAGGCAATGCAGGAGCGGGGAATGGAGATTCGAATTCTGGTGCCGCGCTTCGGTCTCATCAACGAACGTAAGAACCGGTTGCACGAAGTTGTCCGTCTGTCAGGCATTAACATCGCCGTTGGCGACGAAGAGAAGCCGCTGATTATCAAGGTGGCTTCGATTCCCACCGCGAAACTACAGGTCTATTTTATCGACAATGAAGATTATTTCCAGCGGAAATACGTCTTCCACGACAAGGAAAATCGGTTCTACGATGATAACGACGAACGGGCAATTTTCTTCTGTAAAGGCGTGCTGGAAACGGTGAAAAAACTTGGTTGGGCCCCTGACATCGTGCATTGCAACGACTGGATGACCTCGCTGATTCCGCTGTACCTCAAGACGACCTACAAGAACGACCCGATGTTTAAAGACACCAAGTCGGTCTTCACGGTCTACAACAACGCCTTTGAGCACCGCTTCGACGGCGACATTGTGGAAAAAGCCCGGATGATGGACATCGACGATTCGATGCTGGCCGAGCTGAAAACCGCTGATTTTTCGGGCTTCATCCGCATCGGCTGCGCGTACGCCGACGCCGTTGTTCGGGCCGAAGAAGAATCGAGCGAAAGTCTGAACGCCATTTTGAACGATCTGCCGGAACATAAATTCGACAGCGCTGAAGACGAAGACGTTACCGAGCGGTACTACAATCTGTACAATCAGCTGGTCAGCTAACCGCATTGCCGCGTAATACTATTCGATTACAGAAAGCCGGGGTTTCCCGGCTTTTTGCATTACTTTACTACTGAATCTTCGGATTCAGCTACCTTGATAAACCTATTTTAACAGACTGAGTATGTGTGGAATTGTGGCCTATGTGGGGTATCGCGATGCGTGCCCCCTGGTAATTAAAGGCTTAAAACGACTCGAATACCGGGGTTACGACAGTGCCGGTGTTGCGTTGATGAATGATAACGGGCTGAGCGTTTATAAGAAGAAGGGCAAAGTGTCGGCGCTGGAACAGGAACTGGCTGGCAAGGCCGTACAGTCGACGATCGGAATGGGCCACACGCGCTGGGCCACCCACGGCGAACCCAACGACGTTAATGCTCACCCGCACTATTCGTTTCACCGAAAACTGGCGATTATTCACAACGGAATCATCGAAAACTACGCGGCCATCAAGCAACGGCTGCTCAAGAAAGGCCACACCTTCGCGAGTCAGACCGATACCGAAGTGCTCGGGCAGTTTATCGAAGAGATCTGGGAAAATGCGGGTGGAACGCTGGAAGAAGCCGTGCGGCTGGCCTTGCAGGAAGTTGTGGGTGCCTACGCTATCGTGGTCATGAGCGAAGCTGACCCTACTCAGCTGATTGCTGCCCGGAAAGGCTCCCCGCTGGTAATTGGCGTGGGCGAGAACGAATACTTTCTGGCGTCGGATGCTACGCCGATCGTTGAGTATACCAAGGAGGTAATCTACCTGAACGACTACGAAATCGCGGTGATCAAAGACGGCCAACTGCGGGTCGTTACGCTTGACAACACTACCACGACACCCTACGTGCAGACGGTCGAGCTGGAACTGGAAGCCATTGAAAAAGGCGGCTACGACCACTTTATGCTCAAGGAAATCTTCGAGCAACCCCGCTCTATCGCTGACTCGATGCGCGGGCGGGTGCAGGCCGAAGCCGGTATGCTGCAACTCGGTGGCCTGCGCGACTATATGGACAAGCTGGCTAAGTCGAAGCGCATTGTAATCGTCGGCTGCGGTACGTCGTGGCACGCGGGGCTGGTCGCCGAGTACATTTTTGAGGAACTGGCCCGGATTCCCGTCGAGGTTGAATACGCGTCGGAGTTTCGCTACCGCAACCCAATTATCAAGGAGGGCGACATCGTGATTGCTATCTCGCAGTCGGGCGAAACGGCGGATACACTGGCGGCTATCGAACTGGCGAAGTCAAAAGGCGCGATCATTTTCGGCGTCTGTAACGTGGTTGGTTCCTCTATCGCCCGGGCGACTCACGCGGGGGCTTACACCCACGCTGGCCCAGAAATCGGCGTTGCGAGCACGAAAGCCTTCACCGCACAGGTGACGGTACTGACGCTGATGGCCCTGGCCGCTGCCAAACGCAAAGGCACTATCTCCGATTCGCTGTTCCGGCAACTGCTGGTCGAGATGGAAAGCATCCCGGCGAAGGTGGAAAAGGTGCTGCAATCGGCCGACAAGATCAAGGAAATCGCGTATATCTTCACCTACGCCCGCAACTTCATCTACCTGGGCCGGGGCCTGAACTTCCCCGTGGCGCTGGAGGGTGCGCTGAAGCTGAAAGAGATCAGCTACATCCACGCGGAGGGCTACCCGGCTGCCGAGATGAAGCACGGCCCCATCGCCCTGATCGACGAAGATATGCCGGTGGTCGTAACCGCGACCAAAGACAGTTCGTACGAAAAAGTCGTGTCGAATATTCAGGAGGTGAAGGCTCGCAAAGGCCGCGTTATCGCTATCACCACAGAGGGCGACACGCTCCTGCCCGGTATGGTCGACTTCACGATCGAAATCCCGAATGTGCACGAGGTACTTATGCCGCTGGTATCAGTAGTACCCCTGCAACTGCTGGCCTACGACATCGCCGTCATGCGCGGCCGCAACGTTGATCAACCCCGCAACCTCGCCAAATCAGTGACGGTAGAATAAGCCGTTAGAGTTGACAGGTATAAAAACCGGCGTATAACAGCAAAGTGCTGTTATACGCCGGTTTTTTTGTTTACAGAAATTTATAAAAGCTATCAATTGGTATCATTTATATTTAATTATTTTTGAAATCATAAACAAAAATATGCCGATTCTTTACTTATTTAACTCATTCTAAAAATGAACTCGCCTATGCAACTCGTCAACAAATCACTGTATGTAATGACCTCTGAAATTAAAGTGTATTAACATGTATTCATTTACTTTTCTCTTATGCAAGTAAATGAATACGCTAGCCTAATAGTCTGTCAATGAACAGGATAGACAAAAATATGTCCCCTATAGCTTCGTATTGCCTTTCACCGTAAGATAAACTTTTGTTAACTGTGAAAAAGTATTGTGTGTGGACAACGCTGGTTGTCCTTCTATGCGCATTCGATTTTGTGTGTCATGCACAAACTAAACGCTCCGTCCCATTTACGTTTTCTCTATCTGGTAAGAACCGAACAAGTGCTGGCGTCTTCACCAAAGACGGCGTGTTGGTTCGTACGCTGTGGAGCGCCGTGCCAATGGACGCCGGCACGTATACCAAATACTGGGACGGGCTCGACGACAAGGGGCAGACTGTGGCATCGGCCAACTACGATGTCCGGCTACTGGCCAACAACGTTTCCTACTCCTGGGAGGGCGTGATCGGCAATTCATCCTTTGGCAACAGTCAGGGAAATGGACTGCAACGCGCCTTTTTGCATGCCCAGGGCATGGCCATCGCCGGTAACTACGCCTATTACGGGGCGGGCTACGCCGAAGGCAATCCCTCACAGGCCAAGCTCGCCCTGTCAAGTCCACAGCAGCGGATGGACTTTTTCCCAAAAGGAAGTACCGACCAGGCCACCCTCTTCGTCGCCACGGATGGGAAACTGGTGTACTGGGCGGGGTACGATGGCTACAACAACGGCAATAACTGGTTTGTCTTTGCCACCCGCACCAGCGACGACGGCGAACAGTCATTTGCCAGCGGGCAGCCGCTGAAAATGACGATGGGCCGGACCTACGCGTCGGCAATCGACGTCATCAACGGAGCGGCCGGGGTAGTAACGGGAATGGCCGTTCAAAAAAACGGGAAGTACCTGTTTGTGTCGCACAAGAGCCGGCATCAGATACGGGTACTGGATAAAACGACTGGTAACCTGGTGCAGTCGCTGTTTTTCAACGATGCGGCCGGGCTGGCCGTCGATGGTCAGGATAATTTGTGGGTCATCAACGGAAACACGGTTAGCCGATTCACGGTAAATAATGATGGGACGCTGGGCAAGGCTGAACTCTCGCTGGCCGGATTGCAGACCCCGATGGCGCTGGCGGTCTCGCCCGACAACCAGACACTGCTGGTGGCCGATGGGGGCAGTAGCCAGCAGGTGAAGGCATTCAGCAACAGCACCGGAGCCAGCGTCTGGACATTCGGCCAGCCAGGGGGGTACCGAACCGATCCGACAGTGGCTGATGATAAGTTTTATTTCTCGGATGTGAGTGGTTTGATCAACGACACGTTTCTGGCGTTCGCGCCCGATGGCTCGTTCTGGGTGGGTGATTCTGGCAACTATCGCATGCAGCATTACTCGGCCGGTCGTTCGTTTGTTGATCGGATCATGTACCTCCAGAATAATTACAGCTGCTTCATCGATCAGAACAACCCCAACCGGCTGCTGTCGGAATTTCAGGAGTTTGCCATCGACTACACGAAGCCCCTCGGTGGTACCAATGGGTCATGGACATTGGCAAAAAACTGGCGGGCAAGCGTGCCGGCCAACTATTTCGAGAAGTTGACGATCAACCACACGTACATCACCAACATTTTTCGGGACGTACTGACGCTGTCCAATGGGCGGGTGTACGGCTTTCTGCGTCGGTTCAACGATAACAAGTGGGTGCTGGCCGAGCTGCCCAGCAAAGGGCCACTTCGCATCACCAAAGTGGCCTTCGACGCGCAGAACCGCTACACTTATCACATTGCCAGCGATGGATCGCTGCGGCAGTCGGTTAACAACCTCAACGGCACATCGGGGCTGTCGTCTGGGAGTCGCGCCGGCTGACGGGCTTCGATGCTGACAACGATCCGGTCTGGGCACCCGCTACCTCATACGCCAGCGCGCCGGTTAGCTCGGGTGGCGAGCCGATCAACTGGTACGGCGGATACAGCCGTACGGGCGAGACGACCTCGTCGGGTGTTGTGGTTTCCTTCGACGAGGGTAAAATCAACGGCCCTACGGGAGCCGGCTATCACCTGGGCGGGCTGCGGGTAGGCGATAACAAGTGGCTCTGGAAAACGGCGATGGCAACTACCCGCGATTACAAAGGGATCTATCCCGATGATGGGGCTTACGATGTGGGCAACGGGGTGGAGTACGGTGGGGGCGGCATCACGGTGCTGGACCGTCACATCTTCTGGAATTACCACGGGGAGTTCTGGAAAGGTAGCCAGGTCAACAAGTGGCAGCACGTATATGATAACGGGCTGTTGCTGGGTATTTTCGGGAAAACCGGCCCCGAAGTGAGGATCGAAGCGCCGGACGGCCGGCCGGTGGCGGGCATGGCTGGTAACGTATATTTCGGAACGGCTGTGCGGGCGTCGAATGGCGTTACCTACCTGTACCACGGCGAAGAGTCGGGCTGGGGTGGCATACACCGCTGGCGCATCGACAACATGCAGTCGGTTCAGGAGCAGGTCATCAACTTAAAAAATATTAATACCTACTCAACGGCCAGTTCGACGTCGGGTACGGAAGGTATTGATCTGCTGGCCGGTCTCTCGCCGTCCAGTGTCGTAAGCGATGGTGCGGCTGGCTGGAACCGTAACCCAGCTACCGACAACGTCGTGGACGGTGGCAACAAATGGACGGTGAAGACCAGTATCCTGCGGTATAACCGCTTCGACAGCCCTGACCTGTATGTTAATTTCTCGAAGGCGAATAGTCGGTATACGGTTACACGCGATCTGGGTAACAATAGCAGCCTGAGCAGCTGGCGTTTGAGTGGCGTCATCACCTTCGACAACACAAACCCCAACAACGGTACGCCCGATCAGTCGGACTCGGGAGGGTCGTACTTCGAAGTGCTCGACAACGCGGGTAAGGTATTGGCCCGATTGTATCAGCAAGTGTACTTCGGCCCGAGCAACCCACCCGTCAAAACGATCGCCAATGGGCAGACGATTGCACAGGGGTACTACTTTGATCCGGCATCGGCGGTGGCGACGGCAGCGGATGCGATTGACATCAGCCTGGACAACGGAACCCTGTCGATCAAGTACCAGAACTATCCGGCCGTAAAGACTGGGTCGCTGGAAGCCGGTGGTAATTTGCAAAAGCCGCGCACTGTCCGATTATTTTTCTGGTGCAACGGCCGCAACTACGAGCGGACGATCGACATTCAGCAACTGCGGTTCTTTGCCGGAAGCGTGTCTGCTACCGGAACTACACCAGCACCTGCATCAACGGGTCCGACTGCTGGCAAAACGTATTACATAAAAGCGAAGCAAAGCGATAAAAACATCGATGTTTCCGGTCAGTCGACAGCCGACGGCGCGTCAATCATTCAATGGACGTACAACGGTGGAAAAAACCAGCAGTGGACACTGAAGCAGGCTGCTACGGGCTACTTTACTATTCAGTCGGTAAACAGCGGTAAAGCGCTCGACATTGTCGGCGTATCGACGGCAGATGGCGCGAAGGTTAATCAATGGATGATGAACGGGCAGGCAAACCAGCAGTTTAAGCTGGTGGATGCTGGTGGTGGTTACTTCAAAATCATGGCTAACCACAGTCAGAAATGCCTAGACGTACAAGGGCAGTCGACTGCTAATGGCGCACTTATCGTGCAGAACACCTGCCAAAACATCGATAGCCAGAAGTTCACGTTCACTGAGGTTGGTTCAGCAGGAGGTCGGGTTGGTGTTGAATCAGCATCGATATCGACAGAAGCGGTGTTGCTGATGTATCCCAATCCGGCAACGAACTATGTTACGATTCTCGGAGCTGCGGATCAGCTGGTATCGTTTGTCAATTCAGCCGGGCAGACTGTGCTGACAGTACGGTGTACAAGTGATGAAGAGCGTGTATCAGTGCATTCGCTGCCCACTGGTCAATACACCGTGCATTGGACAGATCAGCATACAGTGGTCTCCCAAAAATTACTGATTGCCCGATAAACAACCAGCCCTCCCTTCGACAGATAGTAGAAGGGAGGGCTGGTTGTGAAAGGTATATACCACACGCTCATTCCCCTGCAACTGCTGGCCTACGACATCGCCGTTATGCGCGGCCGCATCGTCGACCAGCCCCGCAACCTCGCCAAGTCAGTAACGGTAGAATAAGGCGGTTTACAGTTTTCGGTATCCGGTTTACGGTGGCTCATCGGGCGACCGTAAACCGGATTTTTGTTTTTAATTATTGGCTGGGCAACAGCCTGCGTAATTATCAACCCTACGCTCACGAGTGTTGCCTAGGTTGTCCTTTTCAGTATATGCTAGTATACAACTACCTACGCAAAAATTGCTGCCAGCCACCCGCGTCCATCTTCTACTTACTACAGTACGTCGAGAAATAGTCGAACTTTCTTCAACCGTTCCTTGAGGTGATGTTAAAGGACAACTGGTCGTAAACTGTTTCCTAACCCGTTGTCCTTTTTGCATAGCGAAAACAGCAAATGATTTGCCGTTTCTCATGTCTTTGGGTAATGTAAGCTTATTGCTTAACTGACCGCTGCTCAATCCATCAATACCATACATGATAGGGCTACCATTACCTCCAACGGCTTGAACAGTCAATGTGCTCATGTTACAATTCTGCTGTATGTCAGTGATCGTCAGTTGAGACGATATGGCAGTGCTAGGTGGATCAATGAGCAAAGCGATCGTTGCTTTCGAATTACTACAAAGGATAGTCTCAATCTGCTTCTTGACTAATCCAATGTCAGAAAACGCTTTATATTTTTTTGCGTTTATTTCTAGTGAATCGACCCGTTTAGTCGTCAAATAAACAACTAGTGAATCTGCGCTCAGGTCGTTGTTTGATAGAACGTATGATCTGAAAAGACTATCAGACTTTGTTGTGGTTTTTCCTGTTAGAGAGGACGGAATAATTGTTTTTTGCAAGTGCTCTCCTAAAAGCTTAAACTCTCTATTCATTGTCGTTCGAGTAAGACTAGATCTTTCGACTGGGTACGCAACAGACGTATCAGAATTGTCTATGTCTGCTCTGATCAAAGATGGGTCTAATATGACCGTGTCTTTGCACGGTCTTTCTATGTGCATACCACTTAAGAGAGTGATGCCGTCCGGCGAAAGTTTATTGCCTTCGTTGAAAAGCGTCGTCGGCTTGTTTGTGAAGATTATTTTCAGCTTTACTCGGTCTATCTTCTCACCGCTACCATCGCACCCTAAAAGAATTTGGCATACTGTGGCTAGTGCAATGATCTTAGCCGTAGTGTATCTTGCTATGTAAGCGTGCATATCGAAACTAGTTTTGTGTGTTACCTGTGATGATATTTTGATTTGCACTCACGCCATTGATTGTTGGGGGATTGATAGCAGCTACGTTGAATTGTGGTCCGGGATTGTTCTGCATATTGACTCCATTCGGAAGAATTCCCAAAGATTGAAGCTGATGCTTCAATCCCTCTTTTGCGATTACACTTTGCGCAATTTGACTTTGCTGAGCATTAATGAAACCAACGAGTTCTTTGTCAGTCATTATGCCTAGTGTCTCGAAGAAATACGTGCCTTTGCTATCTACAGAAATTCTATGTAATCCAATTTGAGCGGTGTTGAGCGCAACTTGTGCGCCATCTACTAATATAGGTTGCTTGTTAACTATATTTATGGCGAATCTGCCACCACCCGTCTTCAAGTATTGATTGTATTCGCTGTTGACAAACCAGTAATATCTGGATGTGTAAATAAAGTAACCCGTGTAAGTAATGTGTAAGACCGCGCCTAACAAATAGCATACTAGAACCGCACCTGATATGGCGTCTACATAGATGTATGCTACGTAAAAGAAAGCAAACTTTATGCAGCCCGAAAGGAAAATTAAGGCATAGAAAAAATTAGTCCAGATTTTGTACTTGCTTATTTCGCCTTGTATGTTTTGAATCTGAATAGGGTTAGATGTTATAACCAGTTGATTTTTAGCAACAAGAATTTTATTGTGCCATAGATG
Source organism: Spirosoma rhododendri (assembly GCF_012849055.1). Lineage (NCBI taxonomy): Bacteria > Pseudomonadati > Bacteroidota > Cytophagia > Cytophagales > Cytophagaceae > Spirosoma > Spirosoma rhododendri. The sequence goes on from NZ_CP051677.1 coordinate 2,614,486, forward strand.
AGATGCTATAGCTAGTGCTATATCTATTAATATTGCTGCTGCTACAGCTTCCCATAATAAGCCTTGTGCTATTCCGTATACAGTTGGAATTATCTCCAGCAACAATATACCGAAGAAGGCAAGCATTTGCGTCGAGTAATCTGTTGTTTCGCACAGGCCAGGTAATGTTACACCAAAATTGAGTTCGTTCTTTTTGGTATAAAACCAACGTCTTTTGGTGGAAAGGGATGGATCAAATGGATTATTGTTCAGTTGCCCTATTGGGGGAAAAGTGAATTGCTTGAAACTTAACATGGGTGATGTGAAATTTAGGTTGACGTTATAAAAAAGGATGATTTACTGCTTCGTTATGGTGCGGATGACGGGGGTGTTCGTGTCGCTGAGTACGCGTAAATAATATTGGCCGGTTGGGTGGGGGCCTAGTTGAAACTGCTCAGTCTGGCGCAGGGTCGTTGCCGTGCGGTTTACCTGCCGGATAATGTGCCCTGTTGCGTCGACGATCTGTAGGGTGATTGGCTGGCGCGTGGGCGAACTCCAGTCGACGGTGAGGTCGCCGGGGGTAGGGTTGGGGTAAGCGATAACGGTCAGCGGTTCGGCGATGGGCTGGGCCGCAAGTGGTGCCCGGACGGTCAGCGTATACCCGCTACCGTTGTCGCCGATTCCACAGGCACTTTGCAGATTAGTGATACTATAGGCACGGGTAGCCGTTGGTCGTACCCAGCTTACATATAGCGAATCCTGCGTGGTGATGGGTTTGCCCGTCCAGTCGGTGAATGTCCAGGGGCCGTCGCCGGTCAGTCGCACGCGGAGGGCCGTGCTGTCGCCGGGGTAGATATTACCGTCGCCGGTGATCCGGGCGGTGGCTCGGTTGGCTACCCGCACCTCAACGATGCTGTTGATGCTTTCGCAGTTGTTGCCGTCGCGCTGCGTAACGTAATACAGTTTCCTGCCCACCGTATTTAAATCTGGTGTTTGTGAAGCTGATGCCGTGCCCGACCGGTCGGGGTTGACGTACCAGGTCAGCTGACCAGTGGCTGTGGCGGAAAGCGGCCTGGCGGTGTTGCCCAGACAGAAGCTTACCGGCGACTGCACGCGGGGGGCTTCAGGCTGCGGGTTTACCGTGTATGAGATCCGGGCTGCGGGGCTGCTACAGCTACCAGCCTGCTGGGTAACCAGATAGGTGAAGGTGCCCGGCTGCGTTGTAAGGGGCGTTGGGGCGGTAGCTGTGCTGCCGTTGATACCCGATCCCTGCCAGATTAATCCGGTGCCGGGGTTGGCTGACAGCGGACCCACAACCGTATTCTGGCAGGCAAACTGCTGCGCCGTCACGGATGGCGTGGATGGAGCTGCTACAACCGATATCGATACCGGCTGGCGCAGACTTTCGCAACCACCGCCGTCGACCTGCGCGACGTAAAACGTGAGCACTTTGGGCGACTGAGTAGAGAAACCCGGTGCTGTGGTGGAAGCCGCACCACCCGATGCCGTCTGGTACCAGCGGAAAGCCGTACCGTTGCCTGTAGCCGTCAGCGATTGGGGCGTGTCGCCAACACAGTACCGGGCCGGGTTGGCTGTTGGCATAGCCGGAGCTGCCTGCACAACGACGCTAGCTGTTGCCTGTGCGCTTTGACAGCCGTTGACGGTCTGCGTAACGCCGTATGTCAGCGTCGCTGGTACCGACGTACTGGGGGTGGGCGCACTGGCAAGTTGCCCGGATGATCCGTACCAAATCAGGTTCGCGCCTACGGCCGTAAGCGGACTGGCAGTCGCGTATTGGCACACAGTTGATGTGGTAACGGTTGGTGCGGCTGGTGGTGCCGTGACGGTTGCTTTCACGGCTGCGCGTGGTCCTTCACACCCATTGACGGTTTGTGATACGTAAATCGTCTGGTCACCGGCTGACTGGCTGTTAATGCCGGGTGGCTGGCTGGAACCACTGCCGCCCGTTGCACTGGTGTACCAGAGCGCTCCCGGTATCGATGCGTTGAACTGTCCCTGACCACCCTGACACACGGTTACGTTGCTAACGGACGGCGCAGCGGGAACGTCTTTCATGATCACGTTTAATCTAGACAGTACACTCGCGCAGCCATTGACCATCTGATTAGCCAGATAAACGCTCGACTGGTTATTGGCCGGTATTGGATTGCTACCAACAACGGCTGTCGAACCTTGTAAGAACCAGCTTACACTGGCACCGATGGCCGTCAGCGGTTTTAGCGACTCACCGGGACAGAACGACACGTCAGAGACGATTGGCCCCGCCGGGCGGGTAATTTGCAGGCCCGTAGGCACAGGTGTAGTCAGACTGCTGTAGTCCGTCGTGCCAGCCGTAGCGGGTTTCTGCGCAACCACTCGCAGCCGGTAGTTGAGGCTGAGGTCGGGTTGTTCCGGTAGTCTGGCACTGATCGGGCTGGTGCTACCGCTGCCGATGACTGTAGGACTTGAAAAATTACCGTTGGCATCGGACAATTCAGCCTGGTACGTAACATTGGATGGCAGCGCAGTGCTGGTTACGAAGCCAACCGAAATAGTGGTGCCGGGGCAGAACGTACCGGACAGCGTATTCGTCGTGATGGTCGTTTGTCCGACGTTGATCTGCGCCGAGCCCGAAATAGGCGCATTGGTACCACAACTGCCAGCATCGCGGAGGCTAATCTGTGTGGCTGAATACGTCGTTGTCGCGTAGAATGTCGGGTAGATCGTGAATGGGCTTACCGACGTCGTCACGCTACGTAGCGACGATGATGTGGCCGATGTATAATCTGTATAGATAATTGTCCACGGGGCAACGCCGGTCAGGGTTAGTACAACCGGAGCTGTAGCCCCCACGTTTACGGTTCCCCCGCCTGAGATGACCATCGTTGGTAACCCGCGTACTGGTATTGTCGCGATGCTGCTAGTAGCACCTGTTGAGCTAACGATTCGAAAGGAATAGCTGCCTGTCGATAAACTAGCGGGTATGACGGCTGAGATTGGCGAACTGGCTGATGCTCCCGACAAGGTCTGCACTGAGCCGGATGAACTGACGAGCTGGACGTTGAATGTTGTCCCGCTGGGAAACGTACCGCCTGTGACCGTGAATGGAAACGAAACCGACGACCCGGCACAGGCTGTTGTGCTGATGCTGCTGGCCGTGATAGAGGGGTTGTTGGCCGCGATAGTAAACGTCGGACTCTGGCTACCGATCACGTTTTGATTCAGGGCCGTTGTTGAAACCTGCACCCGGTATGTACCGCTACTAACGGATGCAGGTATTGTTGCTCGGATCGTTCGGGTGCCCCCAAAGCTGGAACCTTTCTGCTCCCGTCCACTATACTGGTCGGCGGGTGAGAGCAAGGTAGTAACGTAACTGCCGCTGGAAGTCAGCAGGTTAACCGTAAAGCCATTGACGGTCAGGTCGACGGGAAACGTACCGGCTCCTGTTGTGTAGGAAATCAACAGATCAGAGCCGGGCGTCACGCTGGAGGTGACATTGGCACTGATTGTTGTAATGGCAAGTTGCTTTACTGTGATGCTGACCGAGCCGGTCACAGTACCCGTAAAATTTTTGATTTTACTGGCGTCGACAACCATACTGGCCGTTGGTCGTATGAAAAAGAAGCCGTCTTTATCGACAGTGATGGTTTTGTTTTCGCCCGGCGAGTCGATCTGAAACGATTTGGTGCCAGTGCCGCCAAATTTGGCGTAGATCGGCGCATCGCCAATTTGACTGCCCGCCTGTAACACGTTGCCGTCGAAGGCAGCATCAGGGCTGGCGGCCGGGTCGCCATAGTAGAGCGTCAGTGTAGGCTGGGCGGCCAATGGGGTCAGGCTACAGATGAAAAGAAGTATCGGAAGCCAGTAGGTTCGTAAAAAGGAGGGCATAGGTTGAGTTTGAAATGGAGTGGGTTGAGATGTCATCACCGGGCAGCCTGTTTGTTAAGCTTATTGATTTTCAGTAACTGCCGAACACCGTTGATGATAAGGCCACTGCCGACGGTAGTACCACCGTAGACGCCGTAAATGCCGGGTTGCGCGTAGGTGCTAAACGACATCGGCGCGGCTGGGGACACGCCCTGTTGTTGCGACAATGTCTGCCAGACGGCATATTCGGCATTCATCGCGCTGAGCCTGGTTGTATACGCGTCGTAGCTGCTACGGATTGACGAGTAGCCGATGACACTTGCCGTAATCGCAGCCGCCCCGATCACGATTTGCAGCCAGGCTACGATTGGTTTTGGACGATTGCCTCCTGTAACAGTACCTGGTGGTGGCAGCTTTTTACCCACACGTTGGAACGGAATACTGGTATTATCGATGCGGGTGAAGGCAAGTTGCTGGTCGTTGTCTGTCAGTGTGATCCGTAAGCTCGTTTGGTCGGCGATGACCGCACCACTGCGCTGATAGGCTCCGACTGGTACGGCTGACGTCGACGACCGAATGACGTTGAAATACGATTGATCCCATTTTACCAGCAGCGAATCAGCCAGCCCGTCCATGCGTCGGAACGTTGTTTCGTCGCCCTTGATAGCCGGTAGTTTGACTGATTCGAGCGCAGTTATAATGGGCTTAGTCAACTCGCTCACCCCTTCGCCGGGTTGAGGAAATGCCAGGCGCGTAATATACGTGCGCCACTTACCGTCTACCTTTTCGGGGCGCAGTTCTGCTACACGTTGATTAGGCTGGTACAGTGTATCTGAATCCGATCGTTTTCCTTTGAAGGTTGATAGAAAGAAGACTTTGATGTAAGGGTGTTCTTTACCCTGCTGTATGGCCGTTGCAATCTGTTGAGTAAAAGCAATGGTTGCTTGGGGCGTGGTCTTTACGTAAAACAGACCCAAATCCCGCAGGTAGCGGTCAACTTGCAGGTCGGCGGTGGTCGATGCACTCCGGTGTCTGGGGTCGATATCATCTTCGATTACGACGGCATCGTTCAGAAACAGTTTGTTCTGATTGGGTAAGTAGCAGTTTTCGATGATGGTGGTACGCTCCGATTCAGTCAGGCTGGTATCGGTCAGCATATTGAGCGTTGCTTCCAGCTCCTTGATTGTGTTCTTTGCCTGAAACGTGATTTCATCCCGGTCGCGTTTGTTAGCAATAATGCCCGTACCGCTCGTGACTTTCGCCACATATACTTTGGCCGTGTTCTTCTGCGCTACCGACGCGCCGGAAAAGCCACACAGTACAAGTAAGAGGAGTATAAGTTTGTGTCTCATAAGCAGTTGGCGTATATAGTTCGTTGCTGAGCACCGTCGCTGCGGGCGTAGCCGAACAGGTAGCGTGCCTGGTTGTACGCGTTCCGGTAGGTAAGCGTGCGGGCCTGCGTGACTCGCCCGCCAACTGTCTGCTGAACAGCTACCGAGGTCAGGTTATGCACGTTCATATGGCCCCCCATGTCTACGATGGGTATGCCGCGCAGCCGGAGCTGTGTTTTATCCCAATACGGCTCGTTGTCGTAAGTGTAGGTGGTTTTCGTTTCGGCGGTACCGGCAAGGGTCGTCTCGCTGATGAGTTGTCCCTGACTGTCGAAGGTGCTAGCAACGCGGGCGCCGTTTTTAAACAGCTTCGATACTATCTTACCGTTGGTCACTTGTGCTGAAGTCAACTGGTCCGGGTCCTGATAATCGGTCAGCTTGCCCGATGTGTCGAAGGTGTACTGGCGCAGTACTGTCTTTTGGCTGTTGCTCTCCTTGTAAGTTTTCAGCTTGCCATTGTCGTACTCGTAATCGAGGTAGCCCGTAATCTGACCCGACTGGTAGTCCTTAACGACCACCTGCCGAATTAGCCCATCTTGGTACGAATAGTCGTAGCTACGTCGCTCAGTTGATCGGCCGAGCCGATCCTGCTGATCCACCCGGATCGTCAGATAGTGATCGGCGTTGTAGGAATAAGTCTGGCGTAAACGGGTATTCAGTGTATCCAGCCACCAACGCCGGAAGTGACTTTCGGTCAGGCTACCGAAAGCGTCGTAGGTAAACGTTGTCGTATCGTGTACGTTTTCTTCAACGGCTGCTATCTGATAAATCTGGCAGGTTAGTGGAATGGCTGATTTGGGCACGGCGGGTTCCTGATGACAGCCGATGTTGACACCGGTCAATGCTATTAGCAAGCCCAATGCTCTAATTGCGTAACGTTTCCTCATCGAGTAGAAATTAATTTCAGCGATACCCGTCGGTTGCGGGCTTTATTGATTTCAGTGTCGTTTGTTGCTAGTGGCTGATTACCGCCAAGCCCGGCTTTGATGAACCGGTCGTCGTCGACGCCCTGCCGGGCCAGAAAGCTGGCCGTTACCATGGCTCGGTACATCGATAGCGTCTGATTCAGCGAAGGCGTACCCACGTTGTCTGTGTGGCCGGTAATCTCCAGCGTATAGTCCGGGTGCGTTTTCATGTACTGTGCCACCTGCTGCAATACGCGTTGCGAATCGGGTCTGAGCACATAGCTGCTCTGCTCGAAGTAGATCATTGGAATCGAATCAATCGACAACAGCGACGGGGCCAACTCGTGGTTACGTACCGATGGCTCCGGTGCGGTAGCGGGCCGAGGGGATTTTACAATAGCAATAGTATCGGCACTCTTGGTGAACGAAGTCCAGTTCAGGCCACTACGGAGGTCGACTGTTCGCTGTACGGCGTGTTTGCCGTACCCTATACTTAATTCGTACTGACCGGGCAGCAGGTCGTAGGCCGCAAATCGACCGGGTTGTAGGACTGTCAACGGTACGATTTGCTGGCCGACCCGAATCATGCAACGGGTAGCTCCTTTGGCCTCAACGGCTAATAGTGTCAGGGTACGATTCATTGGAATCGCGTGCTTAACCGATGAACCACCCAACTGCTCAATGACCAGGTTGCCCGCGTAAGGTTCATAATCAGAGGCTGAAGCTTCGAGGGCAACAATGTCGCGCTCCCGAAACGCGAGTGATACTTGGCCCGAGGCATTGGTTGTCAGGCAGGTTTTGCGCCCTGATTTTGTGAAGAAAAAACAAACGGTTGCTGGTAATGGCGTATTACGGGTAGCGTCGAAGACCCGAAATATACCGCGTTGTACACCAGCCGTATCGTGCCCCGCCGAACGCGTTTCGTTGTCCTGCACATACGCTGTCTGCTCAGTCTGCCGGTAGGGTTTATTCTTTGCCTGTTCTGTCACGGGCAGGAGCGGTATAATCACTACGACAGACGCCTTACCAGTCGACCGCTGAATCGGAATCAACCGTGACTGATAGGCAGCACATTCTACCAGCAAGGTCGTTGCTGCGTAGGGCAGGGTTCCGGAGAACTTGCCAGAATCAGCACTCAAACTTACCTGCACGTTTCCCGTTGGGGTTTTTGCTGTAAGGCGACAGTTACCCAACGGTCGTTTCGTGCTGTGATCGATCAGTACCCCCGATAGTGAAATCCCCGCAGGCTCAGCAGGTTGCTGAGCAACGGCAGGGAAAACCGACAGGGTGAGTAATACTGCGGCAAGCCATCTATATATAAGGCTTACCATTTACTGATGAGCTACACTAATGGATCCCAGAAGAAGATCCCAGGTTACTACCTCCTCTCCGTCCTGAGTCTTTATACCCCTTTTTAATTTGACCCGGACATTTTTATCAGTGTAATCAATGTACTTCACCCGACCATTGCTGCTACCTGTAAATTTCTGCGAACCTGAGATGAGGCCGTAATAACTGCCGTCGACTGCTTGGGTTAATTCTTTTATAAAATTTACTTCGCTCCATTCTATTTTGGTGGAGCTATAGGATATGAGTTTGAGTCTGTTCAAGTATTCAGTTATGGTATATTTTCTAGATCCAGGCTGGCTTGTGGACGTTACTTCCATCGTAGAACCTTCCATGAACAGTTCACAAGCGTTTCTAATTGCTTCATCACGGACGGTAGTAGGCAGCGATTTGTTCGTAATGACATTTAGATAAGCGACGAACTCGTTTACCTTCTGAAGTGATTTTTTTCTGTATAACTGCTGCTGACTAGGGCTAAGACTATATTTTGCTGCAATATCAACTTCTGTTTGTTTTATAACGACTGACGAGTCGTTGCGCGGTGGATTTTCACTCGCCTTTTCTGGTCCAGAAGAAATTTCGGGCTTGGTCTGTACCGACTTGGGAGAAGCATTGGGCCTGATGCGATCATGTACGGCCTCTAGCAGCGGGGATACCTCGCCATAGTCGGGGCGCAGGATGGTGTGATGCCCGTCACGGTGCAGGATGGCCACTAGTTCCCCTTTTGAGATCGAGCCGGATTTGCCCTCGAGTGTGTTGTAGTTGACCAACTGATCGCTTTCGTAGGCAATCATGGCCGGAATCACTTTCAGTGGCACGGCCTGAATCAGGTAGTCACGGTCGTCGTTGCGGGGTGGAGCGGCCAGAAACGTCTTGAGTTGTTCCTGTGCTTTTGTTGTATTGGTGCTCAGTTCGTTGATAACCAGATAATTGCCGTTGCTGGTAAAAGCAAACAGAATATTCTCCCGCTTGAACGTCTGCGTCTTGCCGTTGATGGTGAACGATACTTTGTCGTCCTGAACGTCGGTCAGGCGTGCGTCGGGTAATTGGTGCCCGTTTTTGGTGTAGATGGCGTCCTGCGCGAGCGCGCTGCCAGACAGGCCCAGTAAGATGGACAGTAGAAGGTGCTTCATAGATGTGGGGTTACTTGTAAACTAGCGCATCGTTTTGACCAGCTGATGCGTAGCATCGACGATGAACGCTTCCAGTTCGTCCTGGTCCAGCGTTTCGTACGGCTTAGTCTTCTGCTTGCGACGCGCTTCTTCTTTTAGCTTCAGCAAAGCAGGGTTCAGAAACAGGCCCGATGAGCCGACTTTTTTGTACAGGCCGGGGCAGCCATTCAGGCAGGGAGTGTAGTGGAGTTTGTACGAGCCAACGATCTCGTTCGACTTGACGTGTATCAGTTTGAACTCGACGGAAGCGCCCCGCATGTCGCGATACTCATTGATGATCCGCTGCTGATCGTCGGGCTGCGTGTAGCATACATTGGTGGTGTAGCCAATGGCATCATCGAGCCGGACGAGTTCGAGGATGAGATCGGTGTTGGTCAGCGAACTGATTTTCGAGTAATCAGGCCGTTGATTGGCCTCCAGTACTTCGTTGAAAAGTGCCCGGTCGCGTACGCTGAATCCCTCCCGGAAGAGCTGTTTCTCGATAGCGTTGTACAACGATACTTCGTCGTACTGAAAAGCGTCGGACGGTTCGTCAAACCCTATCCGTTTGGCCTGCTTCTTCTGACTGGCTACGCGATCAATTGGCGAATTGCTGTTGGCCTGCGTGTTTGTAATGCCCGTGCGTGTGTTGGGAACGCGGAGTACTATACGTGGCGACTTATTGACGAGCATAATCTCGGTCAATATATCAGCTGATGTAAGTTCCGGAGCCTTTTGCGAGAAACGAACGACAGCTTTTTTGGTACAACTAAACTGAATAGTGACGAGTAATGAAAAAACGGCAAGCCGGTAAAAAAACTTCATATGGATAAGGTTGGGGCGGATGAATAATGAATGTACACAAGTTCGTCAAAACAGTATATATTTTACAGAGTAGCCAATCTGGCTATTGTATACTTATTTGATGAAGATGGTAGTTGAACAGAGTTTGCAAGTTAATAAAGGAGTCTATCAACATAGAGACTACTTTTACATATTCGTTGATTTACGGGCAACGATTTAGTGAGCGGTAAGCCAGACACCTATTAAAACTTGAATGATAAGTAGTTATCAGCCCATGATTCTCCGGACTGATAATCATGGGCTGCTGTATCTGGGGCGAAAAACTGAGGCATATCTATATATACCAGACATCAGTCGACCAGGTGACTAGACACAAGTTCTGTTTACGTTTCCAATGTAATCCGAACGAACTGTCCGATACTTTCTAATACCAACACGAAGCAGGCTTTGTGTTGGTATTGGCGAGGTTACCGACTTACATATGAATAGTGCCTGAGTATAAACCCTACTTATTGTTGTAGTAGAAGCCGCACTCGTCAAAAGGGGAGAAATTAGAGCAAAAACGCTGATCTCTTTCTAGTACTATATATTCTAACAATAGTGATTCCTATGTTTATATATTGTTAATTACTAGTTAACAAAAATAAAATTCTGTTAAATTTCATTTCTTAAAATATTTTAGATACTCAGTTCGCCGTATCTTCGTTCTCTCTCTTTAACCGAATAATAAATTTTATTGACAGTGAAATATTTTTTTACCGTAGCAAGTACATTGATTTTAGTGCTGGCTTTGTCGATACAAAGTTACTCGCAAACCAGACGATCAGTCCCTTTCTCCTTCAATCTATCCGCCAATGCGCAGACCAGCGCAGGCGTGTTTGCCAAAGATGGTACGCTGGTCAGAACTCTCTGGAGCGGAGTCTCGCTCAATGCCGGTGCTTACACCAAATATTGGGATGGGCTCGACGATAAGGGGCAGACGGCTGCCAACGCGACGTACGATATTCGGCTTATATCGAACAACGTTTCCTACACCTGGGAGGGCGTAATTGGTAACTCGTCGTTTGGTAACAGTCAGGGCAACGGGCTGCAACGGGCTTTCATCCGTACCAAAGGTATGGCCATTGCGGGTGACTATGCGTATTACGGAGCTGGTTACGCCGAAGGGAACCCGTCGCAGGCTCGGTTTGCGTTGTCGAATCCGCAACAACGTCTCGACTTTTTCCCGAAAGGCAGTACCGATCAGGCTACGCTTTTCGTAGCGACAGACGGTAAGCTTGTTTACTGGGCGGGCTATGATGGCTACGACAATGGTAATAAGTGGTTTGTGTTTGCTACGCGTACCGCCGACAATGGTGAGCAGTCGTTCGCGAACGGACAGGCGCTGAAAATGGCGATGGGCCGGACCTACGCGTCGGCAATCGACGTCATCAACGGAGCGGCCGGGGTAGTAACGGGAATGGCCGTTCAAAAAAACGGGAAGTACCTGTTTGTGTCGCACAAGAGCCGGCATCAGATACGGGTGCTGGATAAAACGACTGGTAACCTGGTGCAGTCGCTGTTTTTCAACGATGCGGCCGGGCTGTCCGTCGATGGTCAGGATAATTTGTGGATCATCAACGGAAACACGGTTAGCCGATTCACGGTAAATAATGATGGGACGCTGAGTAACGCGACGCTGTCGCTGTCGGGGTTGAATTCGCCGATGGCACTGGCCGTATCGCCCGATAATCAGACGGTAGTGGTTGCCGATGGTGGCGATAGTCAGCAGGTAAAGGCGTACAGCAACAGCACCGGTGCGTCAGTCTGGACACTTGGGCAGGCGGGTGGCTATCGAACCGATCCGACTGTTGCCAACGACAAATTTTACTTCTCCGATGCCAGCGGTGGTATCAACGACACGTTCGTCGCGTTTGCGCCCGATGGGTCGTTTTGGGTTGGGGATTCGGGTAATTACCGGGTGCAGCACTATTCGGCAGGTCGCAGCTACATCGACCGGATCATGTACCTTCAAAACAACTACAGCAGCTTCATTGACCAGAATAACCCCAATCGGCTGTTCGCCGAATTTCTGGAATTCGCTGTCGATTATTCGAAGCCATTGGGTGGTACCAACGGTTCCTGGACGCTGGTGAAGAACTGGCGGGCAGCCATGCCGGCCAACTATTTCGAGTCGCTTACGATCAACCATACGTACATCACCAACATTTTTCGGGACGTACTGACGCTGTCCAATGGGCGGGTATACGGCTTTCTGCGTCGGTTCAACGATAACAAGTGGGTGCTGGCTGAACTGCCTGCCAATGGACCGTTGCGTATAACAAAGATCGCGTTCGATGCCCAGAACCGCTACACTTACCACATCGCCAGCGACGGATCGCTGCGGCAGTCCGCCAACAATATAAACGGAACGTCGGGGTCGGTGGTCTGGGAATCGCGCCGGCTGACGGGCTTCGATGCTGATAACGATCCGGTCTGGGCACCCGCTACCTCATACGCCAGCGCGCCGGTCAACTCGGGTGGTGAGCCCATCAACTGGTACGGTGGACAAAGCCGTACGGGCGAGACGACTTCGTCGGGTGTTGTGGTCTCCTTCGACGAGGGTAAAATCAACGGGCCTACGGGAGCCGGCTATCACCTGGGCGGGCTGCGGGTAGGCGACAACAAGTGGCTTTGGAAAACGGCGATGGCAACTACTGCCGCTTACAAAGGACCCTACCCTAACGACGGAGCTTACGACGTAGGAAATGGTGTGGAGTACGGTGGGGGCGGCATCGCCGTGCTGGACCGATCTATCTTCTGGAATTACCACGGCGAGTTCTGGAAAGGTAGTCAGGTCAACAAGTGGCAGCACGTATACGATAACGGGCTGTTGCTGGGTATTTTCGGGAAAACCGGCCCCGAAGTGAGGATCGAAGCGCCGGACGGCCGGCCGGTGGCGGGCATGGCTGGTAACGTGTATTTCGGAACGGCTGTGCGGGCGTCGAATGGCGTTACCTACCTGTACCACGGCGAAGAGTCGGGCTGGGGTGGCATACACCGCTGGCGCATCGACAATATGCAGTCTATTCAGGAGCAGGTTATCGGGCTTAAATCGCTCGACAGCTACGCGGTATCGACTACCACACCCGGTACGGAAGGCATCGATCTGCTCAGCGGGTTGTCGCCGTCGAGTGTATTGCAGGACGGAACGGCGGGCTGGAACCGAAACCCGGCTGCGGAGAATACGGCGGGAGCTGATAATAAATGGACGGCAAAAACCAGTATTATGAGTTATGATCGGTTTGCCAGCCCCGACCTATATGTGAATTTCTCAAAAGCGTCCACCCAGTACACCGTTACGCGCGATCTGGGCAACAACACCAACCTGGGTAGCTGGAGTTTGCAGGGCGTAATCAGCTTCGACAATACGAACCCCAACAACGGTACGCCCGGACAGTCGGATTCGGGTGGGTCGTATTTCGAGGTACTCGACAACGCCGGGAAAGTGCTGGCGCGGCTGTATAATCAGGTGTTTTTCGATCAGGCAGGTACGCCGGTTAAAACAATGGGTAACGGCCAGCAGATTGCGCAGGGCTATTATTTCGATCCCGCATCGGCCGTAGGTTCTGCCGCTGATGCCATAAACATCAGCCTGAGCAATGGGTCGCTGACTATCAAGTACCGGGATTATCCGGCCGTAACGACCGGCGCGCTTGAGGCCGGGGGCAACCTTCAGAACCCGCGCACGGTCCGGCTGTTTTTCTGGTGCAACGGGCGTAACTACGAACGCACGATCGATATTCAGCAACTACGCTTCATTACAGGAGTCACGACCGCCAGTGTGGCGCCGACCCCAACCCCAACGCCGACGACACCAACTTTCGCAACGTCGGGTAAGGTGTATACCATCAAAGCAAAGCAAAGCGCTAAGTTCATAGATGTCTCCGGGCAGTCAGTGGCTGATGGTGAATCGATTATCCAATGGACGTACAACGGTGGAAAAAACCAACAGTGGAAATTAACGCAGGCTACGGGTAGCTATTTCACGTTTCAGTCGGTAAACAGCGGGAAAGTGCTGGATATAGTATCTGCCTCGACTGCCGACGGTGCGAAGGTGAATCAGTGGTCGGCTAATGGGCAGACAAACCAGCAGTTCAAATTGGTCGATGCGGGTAGCGGGTACGTTAACATCGTCGTCAACAACAGTCAGAAATGTCTGGACATAACCAACCAATCGACGGCCGACGGCGCGGCTATCGTGCAAAACACCTGTGGAGGAAGCGACAGTCAGAAATTCCTGCTCTCGGAAATCGCGTCGGGTTCGGGCCGGCTGTCGGCGGTGGATATCCAGCCGGAAGCGGGTTTTAACTTGTTTGCTTACCCGAATCCGGCGACGGACCTGATAACGATTACGGGGGCAAAAGATCAGCTCGTGACATTCACCGATCTGACGGGCCATACGCTGCTGGAAGTTACCTGCGTCAGCGATGCCGAGCAGGTGTCGGTGCAGTCACTGCCGATGGGTTCGTACATCGTCCGGCGGCACAGCGCGCTTAACCCTGTAAGCCAGAAACTGCTGATCGTGCGATAGGCGAACTACTTGAACAGTTCGTCGAAGGTCAGGCCCAGATAGTACATCGCCCCGATGCGGGCGAGGCCGTATCCCTGCGCGTAGTAGGTGTTGAAGAGGTTGGTGCCGCCGAGTTTGAGTACGGTTTTGAGTTCGGGCAGTCTGTAGGAAAACTGCGCGTCGACGCTGCTCCAGGCGGGTAGCCACACGTCGCCCTGCGTGATGCCCTGCTCATACCACATCCGGTCGGTCCAGCGGTAAGCGAGCGTCATACCCAGCCGGTTTGTCAGGTACGGGTTGCTCAGGGCAACAGTGTAGCGGTTGGCGGGCGAATTGAAGTACGTTCGGCCTAACTGGGCAACTTCAGGATTGCTCGTCAACCGTTGTACGACCGGTGCTCCCGCCCGGTCGTTGCGGACATTGCCACTGGCGTCGCGCAGGGTAACCAGGCCGATTTGATGTGTGAAGTTGCCGCTGAGCGTGTAGCCCCGGGCGAAGCTGTAATCGATACCGATACTGGCCCCCGGACAAAAAAATCGTTGGGGCTATTTCGGTTCAGCAGCAACGTGCGGTAGCTGGTTGGGGTGAGCAGGGACGATACCCCGGCGGTGGCCGACAGTGGCTGGTAGACCAGTTCGGGCGTGATCAGATCGGTATAGTGGCTACTGAAGTAAGCGCCATCGATCGCTAGTTTTCCGTTGATGAGGGCTTTGTACCCCACCTCCCACGTGCTGACTTTTTCGGTACGCATCGGCTCGGCCGACACCGTCAATGGCTGGGGGGCGTTTGCGGCTGTGGGCGCACGCTGGTAAACGACTGCGTCGGTTTGCCGGTAAGCCCGGTTGGTATCAAGCCCGGCTGCGCGGTAAGCGACGGCCATACCGCCAACCTCCCCAGCCAGGCTACGGGGTGCGATGCCGAACAGCTGATCGGGGGAAGGATTGCGAAACGCCGACTGCCATGAAGCCCGGAACACGTGTACGCCCAGCTGAACGGCTACTGATGCCCGGGGGTAAACCCGCCCGTTACGTACTGATTTTTGTCGTACCGAACCGCCACCAGTGGCCGGACTGTCACAGGGCCCAGCGCCACCGTTTTGGCTGCCTGCACGTAACCCCCGGTTTCGTTGATGGTGTATTCCGCGCCATTGGGCTGACGGGCAAACAGCGTACCACCCGATTCGAGTAGGTACTGCCGAAAACTGGCTCCGACTGTTACCTCAACGATGTCTGCCAGCGCCGATACCGTATACATGCCTTCGTAGTGCCACAGCTGCGAATTGTCGCGGAAGCGCAGGCCAAGCGCACGGGGTGTGCCGGGAATAGAGTCGGTATTGGCCGTGTTGGCGAACGCGTCGCGAACCCGGTTAAAATCGGTCGAACCGGGCAGGTAACGACCGCGGTTGGCGGTGAAGCGGGCGTCGCCGATCGACACTTTGTTTTCGACGTAAGCCAGCCCCACTTCGGCCGCCCACTGATTCAGCGATTTCCAGCTGTTGTTGACGGCTCTGGCTGTCAGGCCAATGTTCCAGCCTTCCGCCTGTTGCTGCGTCGTGTAGACGCGGACAAAGAAATTGTCGCCTTTGATTTCGGCCCTGAACTGGTTGCGCCGATAGTTCGGGAGGTAGTTGCGGAACCCGGCCGTCTCGATCAGATTGCCGTTGCCGAAATACCAGCCTATGCTTGCTTCTACGTTACTGCCAAACCGGTAATGCAGCGACGCATTTGCCCGGTTGTTGAACACCCGGCCCTGATTGCCCAGCAGATCGAGTTCGGTGTAGCCAGTTCGCGTAACGAGTTTGTTTTGCAGGCTGGTATTGGCGTAGCTGGCCGGAAAGCGAAAGGCACCCCCGTTGCTCAGATCGTCGCCGTAGCTATTGACGCCATCGTATTCAAAGTTGGTGTTGGGGTCGTTGTTGGGGCGAAATGCAAGGCCCGTTGCCAGACCGCTCCGGCTGGCGTCGATCGCGAAAAAGCCGGGGCGGGTCGCTGCCGATCTATCGGTATAATCGTCGGCGATGAAGTCGGTGCCGGTCAGCCGCTGAAAATTTACTTTCACCGCCAGGCGGTCGCCCAGTTGCAGGGCGTAGCGCAGGCCGTAGTCGGCGTAGGTTTTGGGGCCAAAACCGGGTTTGCCGAAGTTGTTGGCCCCCAGCGTTGCCCGAACACTCAGCCCCTGATACTCAAACGGGCTTTTGCTGGTCGTCAGCATCAGCCCCTGTAAGGCGTCGGGACCGTACTGAGCCGATGAAGCGCCGGGCCGTAGTTCGATCGTTTCAACGTCCAGGTCGGGCAGGCCCGCTACGTTACCGAACCCGAAGCCAAGCCCCGGTGAGCGATTGTCCATGCCATCAATCAACTGCACCACCCGCCCATTGGTCGTTGAGCCAAACCCCCGCATGTTGACGGATTTAAACAGGAAACTGGACGTCAGCAGATCGACGCCCTTGATGTTCTGCAACGCATCGAAGGGCGATAGGGCGGGGGAGCTGGCCAGATGACGCGTCTGGATTTTTTCGACCGTGACGCCTTCCAGCGGCTGTTCGTCGGTGGCTTTGCTATCGGCTGTCAGCACTGTTTCGGGCACGGCAACTTCGGCACGCAGCTGTACATCGACGGCGCGAAAGTTGCCGCTACGTACCTTGATTCGCTCGTCGCGGTAACCGGTTCGCGAAATCAGCAGGAGCAGGGGTAATGAATGATCGGTTGGCAGCGAAAATGTACCATTGGGTAGCGAAACGGTACTGGCTGAGGTGCCCTGGATACTAAGTTTAACCCCTCCCAAAGGTTGCTGCTGCTCATCGGTAACCGTGCCGCCCAGAATAAGCTGGGCGTGCACTGCCGTCAGCGTGAGCCAGCCGATCAGGAGTAGAACGTAACGTTTCATAAGCGGTTGGAAAAGCATCTATGACGAGGCTATCGTAAAGATTAACAAAAATAGCCCTTAAACAACCCCCCAGTCTACCAGATGCCGGTAATCCTACCTACCGATTCAGCGGAAATACATACCAGCAGCGGACAAACCGGCTCTGACATCACCCCGGCAACTGACGGCTGCGGGGCAGAGTCGCTTACCTAAACTGGGAACTTAACGGCTGCTTTTAGTGTGAATTGGCCGGGTTTGTCACGCACCAGACCCATCGACCAACGTTCTGCACCGGTCGCTGCGTATGTGCTTCCCATTATGTCATACCGATTACCCGCCGTATTGTTCCTGTTGCTGTTTAGTGCCACTACTCTTCAAGCGCAAACCGCCCCGACCTACACCGTTACCCCCCAGCAGCAGACGTGGCTGGGCTACCTCAACCAGACCCGACTGAGTAAGCACTGGGGCCTTTGGCTGGATATCCACACCCGCCGGACCAGCTCGTTTCTCGACCGCTGGAGTATGCACCTCGTCAGGCCGGGCATCATCTACTATCCGTCCGACAACATCCGTGTGGTGGGGGGCTACACGTTCGCCAGACTTTACGCCCAGACAACGCCCGCCCCGACGCGCACCGAACACCGGCCGTGGCAGCAGATCAGCGTCGATACCCGGTACGGTCGCCTGCTGACCACGCAGCGGCTGCGCGTCGAGGAACGATTTATTCAGCGTACCAGCGGCTCCGAACTTCTCGATACCTACGGGTTCAACTGGCGTTTTCGGCTCATGCTGACGTTGCAATACCCGCTCATTCGCTCTGTAACGGCCCGGCATGTTCCATTGGCCGTATTTCAAAATGAGGTAATGGTCAACGCGGGTCATCAGATCACCTACAACGTGTTCGATCAGAATCGATTATTTGTCGGCATCACGTACCCCTTTAGCAAATCGCTGTCAGTGCAGGCGGGGTACATGAACCAGTTCACCCAACAGCCGTCCGGCAACGCCTTCGTGAGCAATCACATTGCCCGGGTGTTTTTGATTCACAACATTTCCAAAGAGTGAAAGAGCGAAAGAGTGATCTTGCCGGATGGCCACTCTTTCGCTCTTTCGCTCTTTCACTCTTTCACTCTTTATTTCTCAAACAGCCCCGTTAGCTCGCCGTATTCCAGAATATGCCCCTGCATGGCGTCGAGCAGGTTTTGGCGGTCGGGGATGCGGTTGAACGAAAGTGTGGTATCGAGGGCATACACGCGGAACGTGTAGCGGTGTCGGTCGAAGGGGGGGCAGGGCGGTACAAAACGCTGTTCGTTCATACCGTTGTCGCCAAGCTTGCCGCCCAGCAACAGCATCTGCTCAGGTGTAACGCCTTCCGGGAGGCTGCGAACCGTGGGCGGCAGGTTGTACACAACCCAATGCGAAAAATTGAAAATGGGGAAACGGGCCAGCACAGCATCGTAATCGGTAGCCAGCAGCGCATAACTTCTGACACCTGCTGTGGTACTGCTCCAATCCAGGGCGGGGGAGTTGCCCGGCCCCTTGCAGCTACAGGCCATCGGCAGGTCGCCACCGGGCGGAAACGATTGGCTCGACAGCGTTATGGTTCTGGGTAATGTCGCCAGAGTAATATCTTCTTCACGGCGATGGCCCCTCGCCCGAATGTGCAGCACGAGCAATAGTAGAATCAGTACGATAAGAAAACCTGTCAGGATTCGCCAAATCATACGCAAATAAAGAAGCCGGTTGTGTACGTTCGTCGTAGCTACCAACCGGCTCCCTGCAAGAAAGTTTGTTAAATGCGGATTAAGCCGCTTTACTGCTCGTTGCCCGGCGCAGCGGCATCGCCCGTGGCGAGGGCTTGCTGTTCAGCGTTTCGTCGAGTACCTGCTCCGATACCATATCCAGGTGGTTGGCCCGTTTTAGCACGTAGTTAAACGGCAGGTTGAAGTAGTTGGCCACTTCGCTGCGGAAACTGTCGGGGAATTTCGACAGGCGCAGGCCAAAGAACTTCTGCACTTCGGCTTCGGGCAACAGAGCCGCGAGGGCCGCTTTTTCCGCTTCGGCCAGCAACTGCGCCCGCGAGGTATACAGATGATTCAGGCCGATGGATGCCGCCAGTATATTCAGGAACAGGTTCTTGTACATGGCCGACAGTTCGGCAGGCAAGATAATCCAGCCCTGCTCGCGGAACGTAGCCGAAAAGCCGGTCAGGCCCTGCTCTCCGCGAATCTCACCGGCGATCAGTTCAGTGGGAAACTGCATCCGGTTATCACCGCTGTCGGCGTCCAGTTTTTTGAGCCGGAACACCACCGCTTCGACGGGGCTTTTCTGAAACAACAGATCGGCGGGGATCACCTGCGTGTTTTCCCACTGATCGGTCATGCGCATGAACAGGCTTTCGTTGACGGGCAGGTTTTCCGGCCCGCCCAGACTGATAAGCATCCGGCGGAAAGCCGCCAGAAAATCGATTTGGAGTTGATTCGGATTCGAGCGTCCTCGCTTCATCGGGTTGAGGTCATTGGGCTACCCAAACAGGCTCCCGCCGACGCATTAGTATGGTTGTCTGTTGTTTTTTTGGGATGATAAAGATACGCAATAATCACCTGATAGCAAGGCGGTATTATGAATAGATTGTGATGGTTTCAGGGTGAGATATCCCCTCACACATGAGATGGTATTGGACGTGGAATTGAACGCCTTTACGTCTAAACAATAGGCTATTGGCGACTACTGTGCGTTGTGTAGATTTGCTGCGATGAACCGAAAAACTGACAAGCGGGAAGGCAACCAATACGACAAGATTGTCAAAGAGAACATTGACAGTATCATTCCTGCACTAATGAGCAGCGTACTGGGCTTTCGGGTAGAAGAAGCGGTTGTCATCCGGGAAAAGCTGCAACAAACGAAAGAAAAAGAGGCAGATGCACTGCGCATTGTGACAGCACCGGGCGGGGCCCAGTTTATTCTGCATCTGGAGTTTCAGGTAGACGACTACCTGAAAATGGTTTTCCGTATGGCTGATTACTGGGTACTGCTCAAATCGAAATACGGCCTTCCGGTTCGGCAGTTTGTTATCTACATTGGCAATCAATTGCCGAAAATGAAGACGGTACTCACCGAAGACGGCAACTATTTCCAGTTTCAGCTTATCAACATCACGCAGTTCGACTATCTGCGTTTCCTGACGTCAGACAATCCTGAAGAGGTAATTCTGTCTGTACTGGCGGATTTCGACCGGGAGAAATCCGATCAGGCACTGGGTCAAATTATTCACCGTCTGGAAGAAACTACCCCCGATCAGCGGACGTTTCAGAAGCATATGCGGCAGTTGCGGGTTTTGTCGAAACTGCGTAATTTGGATTTAAAATTCGACGACATGATCCAGAACATGGATAAATACATTGATGCAGAGAATGATTATCTCTACATCAGGGCTAAAAAGGAGATCATATCGAATCTACTTACAAACACTGATTTTGCGCCGGACCGAATCGCGCAAATTGCCGGTGTCTCGCCCGAATTTGTGAGAACCGTGCAGCAGGAGGTTGCTGGCAAGTGATGTTTGTGCAGAAAACAGGTGGGGTGTGGAAACTTGCATAAGTTTCCACACCCCACCTGTTTTCTTATTCGCATCTAAACGCGCTGCACGGCTTGGGTAAGTCAACAGTCAACCAGCCTAATATGTCATTGGTATAGCGCCAATGTCAGGGCAGGAACGGCCTTCCGTTAGGCCCGTATGCAAAGGGGATGCATCGAGTACCAGCAGTTGATTTCAGGACGCCAGACGAACGTGAGCAGCTCCGACTGGACATTACCCGTAGGGGTAGTGATGTCCACCAAAACGGTGGTTTCCTGCTGTACAGATTGCGCAGGCTTGCTTTGTTGCAGTGCCTGAATTGGCCCGTAGTTGGCCGGATGGATCGTGTGGGAAATTTGTGTCGTATTCATCGTACAATCAGTTTGTTGTTTTATGATGCCGCAGTACTCTACGGCCCTGCTAGTCAATGCCACCGTTTGTCCATTTTGTTTAACGAAACATCGATACTTCATAAACAAAACCTGAATAGTTACAAGGGGTGACCAGCTGGGTGCGCGATGTGCTGACAGGCAGACACTACCGTTGGTAAACCCCACAACGCCAACCGTCCGGCATCAGCAGTGTAGAGAGTCTGCTAATGCCGGACGGTTGGCGTAATACTATGAATGTCAGTTATTTCATCGTGACGACCGTGACGCCCGCGCCACCCCGGTCGGCGTGTTCGTCGGCCATGCGGGCCACCTGCTTGTAGCCGCGTAGGTGGTTACGTACCAGCGTCCGCAGGATGCCGTCGCCTTTGCCGTGAACGATGCGCAGTTCGGGAAAACCCAGCATCAGCGCGTCGTCGACAAAGCGGTCGACTTCGCCGATGGCTTCTTCGCCCCGCTTGCCCCGAATGTCGAGGTTGAAGTTGAAGTTCTGCATCTTCTCGTTGATGTCGAGACCACGACTGCGCGGTGTATCGTCTTTCTTCTCGGTGGCGTTGCGAAACTCCTTCCGGCTGACTTTTTCGAGTCGGCTGAGCTTCACATTCGACTTCAGATCACCAATGCGTACTTCCACGTCTTTGCCCCGCATCGACTGCACCTGCCCGATCGCGTTCTGCCCGGTGATCCGGACGTAGCTGCCTACCGTGATGGCTCCGCCGTCGGCTTCAAACTCCTCTTCGGCAGGCTGTGGTTTTTCAACGACCAGCGCCTGAGGCTGTAGCTGCGTGCGGTCGAAGGTTTCCAGTTCCTGCCGGACCTGCTTTGTTGGTTCGCGCTCGGCTTTGTTTTCCTTGATCTCCCGAATGGTATTTTCGATCCGCTGATTGGCTTCCTGCACCAGCGACTTGGCCTTCTGCTTGGCGTCGTTGATGAGTTGCTTCTGCTCGTTGTCGATGCGGGTCTTCAGGGCGGTGTATTCAGCAAGCTGTTGGGCGGCTTTACGCTGATTGATGCCGATTTCCATGTTCTTCTCGGCAAACACGCGCCGTTCGATATCCAGCTCTTTCAGCAACTTCTCGAAGTTGACCTGCTGCGTGCCCAGCTTCTCTTTCGCCCGGTCGATGACGCCTTTGGGTAGACCAATTTTCTGCGCGATCTCAAACGCAAACGACGAACCCGGCCGCCCGATTTCCAGCTGATACATCGGCTCCAGCTGTTCGCCGTCGAAGCGCATCGCCCCGTTGACCAGGCCCGGCGTTTTATCGGCGAATACTTTCAGGTTGGTGTAGTGCGTGTTGATGACGCCGTACGCGCCCGACTTGTTGATTTCCTCCAGAATCGACTCGGCAATGGCTCCGCCCAGCCCCGGCTCGGTACCCGTACCAAATTCGTCGATCAGAAACAGCGTCCGCTTGTTGGCACCGATTACGAATTGCTTCATCGCCGTCAGGTGCGACGAATACGTACTCAGGTCGTTTTCCAGCGATTGCTCGTCGCCAATGTCGATGAACAGGTTCTGGAACACGCCCATCTCCGAGTAATCAGCCATGGGTACCAGCATGCCGCATTGCAGCATGTACTGAATCAGGCCAATGGTTTTCAGCGCGACCGACTTACCGCCCGCGTTGGGGCCGGAGATAATTAGAATCCGCGCTTTGTCATCGAGCCGAACGCTCAGCGGCACTACCGATTTACGCTCGGCGGTCGTCCCGTCTTCGTTTACGGTCGGCTTCTGAAACGACAGAAACAGCAGCGGGTGCCGGGCGTTGGTCCAGTCGATTAGCGGGCGGTCGACCAGCTTGGGCAGTACGGCGTCGAGTTGCAGGGCCAGTTTGGCTTTGGCGCGGATAAAGTCGATCTGCGCCAGGAAGTTGACGGCTCTCTTCAGCTCATCCAGATGCGGGCGTAGCAGACTGGTCAGGGCCAGCAGAATGCGGTGAATTTCGCGCCGTTCTTCGTATTCCAGTTCGCGGATCGCGTTGTTGGCGTCGAACACTTCGGCCGGTTCCAGAAACACGGTTTGCCCCGTCTGCGACTCGTCGTGCACGAAGCCTTTGATCTTGCGCTTGTGCTCGGCCGCAATCGGAATCACGAGCCGCCCACCGCGTACGGTCAGGCTCAGATCGTCGGGAATCCAGCCATTTTGCCGGGCCTGCCGGATAATGCTGTCGAGTCGTTTGCGCAAATTGGCCTGCTCGCTGATGATGCGCCGACGAATGCTGGCCAGTTCGGGCGATGCCGAATCGCGTACCAGCCCCCGGTCGTCGATGACCCGCTCGATGGCGTCGGTCAGTTGTTTGTCGATACCTGTCGAGCCGGTACCGCCCATCTGAGCCAGTTCGCGCAGGTACGGAAATGCATTGGTTTCGGCGCGCTTGGCCAGAAACCGGAAACAGTCCTGCACGGTACGCAGGGCCAGCTTGATATCGAAAAACTCGGCTTCGCTCAGGGCCAGGCCTTCGATACGGGCGCGGCCCAGATGGGCGCGAATGTCGATGTAGTTGTTGCTCGGGAAGTCGGATTCGAACTGTACGATCTGCCGAAATTCATCGGTCTGTCGCAGCAGTTTATCGATCAGCTGCCCGTTATCGGTATAGCGTATTTTGTCGACGTAATCCTGCCCCAGTGGGCTAATGCAGGCATCTTTCAGCCGTTGGCGGATCGTGTCGAAACCAAGTTTGTGTTCTAGCGTAGTAGGGTATAGCATTCAGCCAAACGTACGGGTGATCGGATAGTTATCCCGTCTATGTAGTTAACACCGGGCGGGGGCGGTGGGTTCGCGTGGTGGGGTTGTCACTTGGCGCGACTACGTAGCCTGGACGTCCACGTCCGGGTGGGCGCGATAGCGACCAAAAAAGCTGCCCCTTACAGAGTTGGCCTGACGGCCACCCGGACGTGGACGTCCAAGCTACTTTGTTGATAATCAGCCCCCTTTTCTTTTTTTTGGTATTGCCTGCATTTCGGCAAACATTTCGCTGCCATTCAAACGTTTAGGGGTATATACGACGCCGAATAGAAGGGACTGACAAACGAATGGAGCACGAAGAAAATAAGCATAAAGACGCGATGCACCGGGACGATGCGGCCCGGCGGCATCAGCAGGAAGGCATACACAATGATCGGGCAACGGTGCGGCTGCCGATGCTGCTGGGCATTACACTGGCGGGCGGTATCCTGATCGGCGCGACATTCTTCGGCAGCACCAAGAGCCTCAACACCATCGGGCGGGGCTACACCAAGTACCGCGAGATTCTGCAACTGATCGAAAATAATTACGTCGACTCGGTCAACACCGACGAACTGGTCGACTATTCGATCGAGAAGATGCTGAGCAAACTCGACCCGCACACGGCCTACCTCAACGCGACGGATGCCGTAGCCGCCCGGTCGCAGCTGGAGGGTGGCTTTGACGGTATCGGGGTCGAATTCAACATTTACAAAGACACGGTGTACGTCGTGACGCCGATTTCGGGTGGGCCGTCGGAAACGGCGGGTGTCCTGAGTGGCGACCGGATCATCAAGGTCGACGAAACGCCGTTGGTAGGCGGCAAGGTGGAGAATACACAGGTGTTTAAAGCGCTGCGTGGTAAGCGGGGGACGCCCGTGAAGCTGACTATCCTGCGTAAGGGCAGCAACGACCCGCGTGTGTTTACGATCACCCGCGACCGAATTCCGACCTACTCCGTCGACGCGGCTTACATGATCGATAACAAGACAGGGTACATCAAGGTCAACCGGTTCTCGGAAACGACATACGACGAGTTTAAGGCCGCGCTGGCGTCGCTGAAGGAGAAAGGCATGACGCAACTGATGATGGATTTGCGCAACAACCCCGGCGGCTACATGGACCGGGCAACGAGCCTGGCCGACGAGTTTATTTCGGGTAACAAAATGCTGGTGTACACCAAAGGTAAAGACACGCGCTACGATCGGCAGACGTTCGCCCGCATCGCCGGGCAGTTTGAAGACGGCCCGCTGGTGGTGCTGATCGACGAAGGCAGTGCGTCGGCGTCGGAGATTGTGGCGGGTGCCTTGCAGGACCACGACCGGGCTCTGATAGCTGGTCGGCGGTCGTTCGGTAAGGGGCTGGTGCAGATGCCGGTGCAACTGTCTGACGGTTCGGAACTGCGCCTGACTATCTCGCGCTACTACACGCCCAGCGGCCGGAGCATTCAGAAGCCGTACGTGATGGGGCAGGAGGGCGACTACGAAAAAGACCTCGAACTGCGCTCGAAGCGGGGCGAATACTACATCGCCGATTCGATCAAAAATGATCCGAAGCTAAAGTTCAAAACCGATCACGGCCGCACGGTCTACGGTGGTGGCGGCATCACGCCCGACTATTTCATCCCCCGCGATTCGACCTGGCAGACGAACTACCTGATTCAGCTCTACAGCAAGAATATCGTGCGGGAGTTTGCGATGGAGTACGCCAACGAAAACCGGAAGCGGCTGGAGAAAATGCCGTTTGCCGAGTTCGACAAGTCGGTCATCATCACCGATCAGCAGATGAACGAGCTGCTCAACGACGCGACGGCCGAAGGAATTCGGTTCAATGAGAAAGAGTACCTGCGCTCGAAGAATTACATTCGGAACCAGATCAAGGCGCTGGTGGCCCGGTCTATTTACCAGCGGGGCAACAAAGCCGGGCAGAACAACGAGTTTTTCCAGGTCATCAACAACACCGACGATACCTACAAGAAGGCGTTGCAACTGTTCGGTCGTGCCGATCAGCTCCAGCACGGTGAGGTGACGTACAACGACGCAGATAAGCGGTAAATCGAGGTAATCTGCAAAAAGGAAAGGGCCTTACGACGATTGTAAGGCCCTTTTTAGTTGTATGTCAAACGGCTTATCGACTGGCCAGCAGGGTGGTGACCCGGCGGATACTAACAAATCGACGCTGATAATAGTCGGCGTGGAGGTAATCGTAGCGGACACCGCCGTTCCAGGCTGAGTGAATAAACTTGATGCGGTTGCCGACGACTTCGGTAATCATGCCGACGTGCCCGATCCGGCTCCCCGCCGAACTGTGGCCTTTGAACAGAATCAGGTCGCCGGGCTGGGCTTCCTCTTTATCGACCGAGTGGCCCACGTTGCCCTGGGCGGCACTGGAATGGGGCAGCGAAACGCCGAAATGTTTGTAGCAGAAGCGGGTAAAACCGGAGCAATCGAAGCCGCTGCGGGTGGTACCGCCGGAGCGGTAGCGAATGGACAGGTGCTGTTTTGCGAAGCCGATAACGTCGTTCACCAGCGGAATCCGCTCATAAAAAGACGTCTGTTCGTTCGTTTCAGCGGGTATTGATGAAACAGCTACGGTGGATGCGTTTTCGGTAACGGTGGGTACGGACTGTGCCATACTGATGCCAAACGAGCCGGCGAGGAGCGCCGTCAGGAGCATTTTTTTCGTCATGCGAAAGAGGTTAAAACCGAGTCAGGTTTTATAAAACTACTGTGTTGTGGAATGAATGCCAAATAAATGGGGACTAAATTCCACAATGGTAACACAAAGTTTTTATACCAATTTTCTTATGGCGCTGGTTTTCAGTGCTGTTACTTAGTAAACGGCAAGCTACGATAAAGCCGATTTTAATATCAGCCTATAGGAGATGTAGATAACTGTGGGGTGATACCAGTGTTGTCCCCGGCAGCTTCCAGCTGTCGGAGCCGCGATAGCGGCTGCTTGGGCAGCTGTGTTTAGCCTACGGCTCCGACAGCTGGAAGCTGCCGGGGACAGTTGACTTTGATTAGGTCTGCGCTGAACGGTCAGCCGGGCAGATTATTCGTTCCGCCGAAAACCCCGATTGCCGCCGTTACCCCGGTTGCCCCGGTTCTGTTGGTCGAAAGGAGAAGAAGGGACGTTTGTCCCGGCAACGAACCGGCGCAGGTTGTAAACGAAGCTTACCATGAAATACTGCGTCAGCACCTGGCTCTGCACTTCTTCCACGTAGGTGTCGGTTACGTTTCGTACGACGCTGCGGTTCTGATTCAGCAGGTCGAAGACCGACAGGCGTAGTTCGCCTTGCTTCTGCTTGAAGAGTTGCCGCGACAGGGCCGCGTTCCACAGCGTAAACGACTGGCTGAACGAGGATGAGCTACCACCGTAGTGACTGAACAGTACGTTGCTGGTAAACGTGAAGCGGAAGGGGAGCTGGTAGAATAAGTCGAGCGATGCCGTCTGGTTGAGGAAGGTCGTGTTCTGCTGGGGTTGCAGCGAGTATTTGGCCGATTGCAGCGTGATGTCGCCCCGCAGCGTAACGTCGAGTTTGTCGTTGATATTGGTGTTGAATCCCAGACTCTGCCCGATGAGCCAGTTCTGCGACCGGTTGGTCTGGTCGTTGATATAACTCGTGCCCGTGTTGTAGGTCAGATTGGTACTAAGATTCAGATTGACGCGCTGTTCATCGAATCGCAGGGGTCGACCCAACGCCAGACTACCGTTGACTGTGTAATAGCCATCGGTGTTGACGGGGCGGGTGGTTTGCGCGCCCGCGTTGCTGAATGTGGTCGAGTTAACGATCTTATTGTCGGTCCGGCTGGCGTTGATAAACACGAACATACTGCGGAACGTAGCCGGGTTGAAGCGGTTGTAGTTGAGGTTCAGGTTGTGGCTGTATTCGGGTTGCAGCCCCGCGTTGCCCACCTGAATATTCAGCGGGTTCGTGTTGTTGATGACGGGCTGTAGCTGATTGACCGACGGCGCATTGACCCGCGTGCGGTAGTTGAACCGCAGCCGCTGATTTTTGGCGAAGTTGTAGGTAAACAGCGCGTTGGGCAGCAGATTGCTGAACGTTCGGTTGAGCGGCACATCGGCGGGGCGGCTCAGGTTGTCGGAGCGAAGTGTGGCCTGCTGCGCGTCGAGGCCAAGGGCGTAGGTGTATTTCAACCGGTTGGTTTGCCAGGTCAGTCCGCCCCGGTTGGTCATGTATGTGTTGACGAAATTATTGGTCAGTGTCGCGTTGGGCAGGTCGTACTGCTGCGATTCGGCGTTGCGATCGAATACGGCCCGGTCGGAGGTGTTGCGGTTGTTCGACAGGAAATAGTGGAACTCCAGCGTCTGCCGCATCGACAGCGGTTCGGTATACGACAGGTTGATGCTATGGGTCATCGATTCGGTCCGTTGCTGGCTGCGCTGATCGATATTGGTAGCATAAAGCCCCCCATTGGCCGTACCAGACGTTCCCGACGTGGAGATGGCCGACGTGGATACCGCCGACGTGGATACCGCCGTCGACGAGGTGGGCGTGTTGGGTCGGGAAAAAGTGTTGACCGACCTGTTGAAACCTACGTTATCCTGATTGTTGATGGCGGTGTTCCAGTTCAGCGAGATCGTGCGGCCCTTCTTTCTGAACTTGTGCATGATGAGGGCCGTGTTGTTGCCCGTAAAGCCCGAACCCGTCGAATTGTAGTTGGTGCGGCTGGTGTTGGTCGGGACGCCCGATCCGCTGAATGTCCGCGAATCGCTGTTGTTCTGATAGGTCGAATTCAGCCACGACAGGCTGGGAATGACCCGGATCGTTGTCATCGAATCGAGCCGGTAGTCGAGCCGGAGGTTGGCGCGGTGATTGGTGTTGGTGTTGTCGGAGTTGTTGGCGCGGTTCGTGACGAAGGCGGAGTCAGTACGGGTTGTGCTACCCGCCGTGGTTGTCGGCAGAATATTGTCCCGGCGGCTCGTCTGATTGGTCAGCGTGTTTGTGTTCGACGCATTGTAGCTGCCCACCACGTCGATTTTCTTGCCCCAGCCGTCGCGGTAGTTGATGCCAGCGGCCCAGGATTGCGTAATGGCGTTGTTACCGACCTGTCCGCTGCCGTTGCCCGCTCCGCCACCACCGCCCCCGGCCCGGATTACGTTGCCACCCCCACCGGCTCCGCCACCCTGCCCTTGCCCGGCACCGCCGAAGTTACTGCCCAGGCCCAGGTCCTGCCCGGTAAAGCCCTGCTGATTGATGTTGTTGGCCATGCCCAGCACCGAAATCTGCTGCCCGTCATTGAAGCGGTTGAGGGTTGCCCGGGCGGAGTAGCGCGGGTCGGAGCCGGGCCGGGGACCGATCCCCGCCGACTGCTGCCCAAACGCGCCTTTGCGTTTGTCGCGCTTGGTGGTGATGTTGATCGTCTTTTCGCGGTCGCCATCATCGACGCCCGAAAACTGCGATTGTTCCGACGCCTGATCGAACACCTGCACCTTGTCGATAATGTCGGCGGGCAGGTTGCGGGTCGCCATTTTTGCGTCGTTCCCGAAAAACGGCTTACCGTCGATCAGCACTTTCGACACCTGCTGCCCCTGGGCTTTTACGGTTCCGTCGGTGGCTACTTCTACCCCCGGCAGCTTCTTGAGCAAATCTTCAACAATGGCGTTGGGCTGCGTTTTAAACGACCCAGCATTAAACTCCAGCGTGTCGCCTTTTACGGCAACGGGTGCTTTCTCGCCCTGCACCGTCACTTCCGTCAGCGCGTTAGCCTGCCCAGTCATCTCGAATGGCCCCATATCGGCGGTGGGCTTGTCGGCGCTGACCGATACCCGGCGCGCGCGGCTCCGGTAGCCCAGATAACTGACCAGCACGCGGTAGTTGCCTTCCTTCACGCCCGTAAACGTAAACCGCCCGTCGCCGTCGGTAATGCCGAACGTCACCAGCGACGAATCACGGCCCGACAGCAGCGACACCGACGCTTCCAGCAGCGGCTTGCGGGTCGTGGAATCGACGACGGAACCGCGGATCGTACCGGGCGTTTGCGCCAATGACGCGAGCGGAATCAGGAGGAGCAGGAAGACGTAAAGAGGGCGCATGGAAAAGAGGAAGAGCGGTTGAGTAGATGACGCGAGTAAGGTCTGTGCGGACATAGACTTCGGGGAAGTTGACGCTGGATCAATTACGGCCGGGGAAGCCGCCGTTCTGCATCATGCGTTGCCGGAAGTCGGCCATCTGTTTGCGCCGAATCTGCTCCATTTCTTCGGATGAAATAGTCTTGACGTCGGTTGGTGGTTGCAGACTGGCCGCGTCGACGGGTTCCAGCGAGACGGCTGATGCTTTATATGATTCATCATCGGATTCGATCTGGAGCACCACGCCTTTGTCGGGTGTCAGGTCGGCGACGGGGGAGTAGGTGAAGGGTAGGTCAGTTGTGTACCAGATGGTGTAGGGAGCGTTCCGACGCGTGACGGTCGCTTTGTGGCACACGTAGCCCGCGATCTTCTTGGTCTTGTCGCTCGTCTGCCAGCCTTCGGGCTTGGGAAACGGTCGTTCGGTGCGGTACCGCTGGGTTGTCGAGTCGCGCCGAACGGTCATGATGCTGATGCGCTGGCGATTGGCCATGTCGAGATACGTCTCCTGATCGTTCATCCGCATCATGCGCATGTTGGGTCCACCAGCGGACGGGCCACCAGTGGGAGCGCCGTCGGGCGAACTGTTTGCGTTGCCCGCCCGGTTCTGGCGCATCGGGTTCTGCGGCCGGTCGCGCTCTTCTTTGGCGAACGAGCCAGCGAAAATCAGTTTCTGCGTAAACGAAATCACGTCGGGCATACCTTCCGCTGCGTCGCCACTGCCGGGCCGTACGTCCTGCCCGTTGACGTTCATTCGCATCCGTGACATGTCGATTCGGCGGAGCCCTTCGTAGGTGATTTTGCCCGATGGGGCGGTGGCAGCTGTCTGGGCGTGTGCCAGTGTGCAGAGGCTAGTCAGTAGCATGACCAGTAAAAGCGGAGCGGGAAAACGGACCATGCGTGAAAGATGAGTTTTGGTGCGATGTGTTGCGTAAATTTCCGAAATTCAACGATTTTCCTCGGGCGATTCACCGATACATACCGCGCAATGACCGATTTAATGCGCCGAATTCCTGAATATCCGCGCCGATTGGTGTCGGTTGTTCCCTCCCAGACGGAACTGCTTTTCGATCTGGGTCTCGACGCGGAGATTGTGGGCGTGACGCGCTACTGTACGCACCCCGCCGACCGGGTTAAGCAGCGAACCATAGTGGGGGGTACCAAGAACCTGAACCTCGATCTGATTGATACGCTCCGGCCCGATCTGATTGTGGCAAACAAGGAAGAAAATGAGTGCGAACAGATTGAGTATCTGGCCCAACGCTACCCCGTTCACGTCACGGACATGGCTACGTTGCCGGAGGCTTTGCAGATGATTCAGGAGGTGGGGCAGCTGGTCGGGAAGCCGTCGCAGGCGGAGCAGCTGGTGAGCCAGATCAGGGCGTCGATGCCCCCGCCGATCGCGTCGACCCTGCGTGTTGCTTATCTGATCTGGCGCAAGCCGTACATGGCCGCTGCGAGCCACACGTTTATCGACGACATGCTGCGGGTGGCTGGGTTTTGCAACGCCCTGGCCAACCAGACCCGCTACCCCGTACTGACCGCCGACGACCTGCGCGCGGCCCGCCCTGACCTGATTTTCTTGTCGTCGGAGCCGTACCCGTTCCGCGATAAGCACCGGGCGGAACTGGAAGTCATCTGCCCCGATGCGCGGGTTGAACTGGTCGATGGTGAACTGTTTTCGTGGTACGGCAGTCGATTGGTGAAATCCGGCGCTTACTTTGCCCAACTGCGTCGACAATTTATTCGACAATGACTCACTTGCCTACCACCAATACACTATCGGCCGCGTCGGTGAATATGATACTGAGTGCGACCCGTCAGCAGGGGATCGACACGGATACCCTGATTGAAGCCGTTGGTATTTCTCCGGACTGCCTCCGGGACCCGGATGGTCGCCTGCCGATCCGGCAGGTGCAGGCGATCTGGCGCGAACTGTCGGCGCTGACCAACACAAACCGGATTTCGCTGCGGCTGGGTGAGTTGATTAATCCGTCGGCGGTGGGCGTGGTGGCGTACGTGATGATGCACAGTCCTACGCTGGACCGCGCAATCAAACAGCTATGTCGGTATCAGGATATTATTTGCGACGGAACACGCTTGCTGGTGCGGCAGGAAGGCGATCAGGTAGCGCTCGTTTCGCGGATTACCAGTGCTGACATTGTGTATCCGGCGCTGGTCTACAATTCGGAACTGTCGATCGTTCTGTCGGCGTTCCGGGCGCTAACCGGTTTGCTGGTCACGCCTACTGAAGTTCGGTTCGCCTATCCTCAACCGGCGGATGTCCGTGAGCATGAGCGCGCTTTCGCCCCGGCGCGATTGGTATTCGATGCCCCGGAGACTGCTTTGGTGCTACCCGCCAGCCTGCTCGATACGCCGGTGCTGAATGCTAGTCCCGGTATGATGCCGTTGTTTGAGCAACATGCCAATGCGTTGCTGAACCGACTCACGACGCCTTCACTGGCGGGGCGGGTGCGCAACGAAATCGTGACGTTGATGAAAGGCGAGGAGCCAACGCTGACAGCCGTCGCCGACCGGCTGGCAATAGGCGTTCGGACGTTACAAGGGCATCTGCGCAGCGAAGGACTGACCTACCAGAACCTGCTCGATGAGGTGCGGAAAGAACTGGCCCAGCGCCACCTGCGCGATCCGTTTCTCAGCACCACCGACATTGCCTACCTGCTTGGCTACGCCGAACCGAGCGTCTTTTTCCGGTCGTTCAAAAAATGGACGGGGCAAACGCCCGGCGCGTACCGACAGCTTGCCCGTTGAGCTACGAGCGGCCAATCCAGCCCAGGCTGGTGTGTTTGAAATCGTCCGGGTATTTCAGGCCGTAGCCCAGCATCCGGTCGAAGCTGGTGTGCGCTACCAGGATAAGCCCCGCCAGCATCAGCGGCTGACTGCTGATCGCCAGCCCGCACAAGCCGACGATAATCCCCAGGGCGCGGTGGTGAGCCACGTTGTAGGTGAATGCGCCAACGGCCGGGCTGATTGCGTAGCCAATCATGCTGATATCGGGTGCCAACAGCAGCGCCGGGAACCACCACCAGGCAAACGCCAGGCGGGAAAACAAATAAACGCAGCCAAGAAACAGGGCCAATTCTTCGAGTTTGAGCAAGGTTTTCATGGTAGATAAAGTGGTGGAGTTAGTTTTTCAATTGCGTTTCGGAGAACCAGCGCAGCGTATCGCGCAGGGCCTGATTCATCGGCGTCGGGCGGAAGTCGGGTAGGGCCGCCAGCGTGTCGCGGTCGTCGAGCCGAATTGTATTTTCGTAGAGGTACAGCATCTCTTTCACTTCCCGCATAACCGGATTAAACAGACCCAGTACCGAGAAAAGCCAGCGCGGATAGACCCGGACGGACGAAACTTTCCCGGTCTGCTGCATCATCTGCCCAAACCAGTCGCGCATCGACGTGTGCGTAGTGCCACCGTAATTCCAGACGCGATACGCCGGTACTTCGTTTGCCGATGTCAGGCGGTCGTGCCAGTGCTGTTCCATTAGCCGGGCCGTTACCTCGCCTGCGTCGGGTGTGTAGACGAACTGATGCGGAATGTCGGCGTTTACGAGCCAGGGCATCGGCTGACCCGTTAGTGCGCCCCGCAGCACCGGGGCAATGCCTTCGTTCAGTACGTTCGGCCCCCAGAAATCGGGCAGGCGAACCGTCAGCACGCGGCACTGCCCGGCGTCGGCGGCTTGCTGTAACATGGCCTCCAGCTCGACCCGTAGTTGCCCCTTCCGGGTGCAGGGCGCTGGCTGACTATCGGGGCGGATGGGCTGGTGGGTATTGCCGAAGTTGTAGACGTTGCCGGGAAATACAATCGTTGCCGGTCCGGGCAGGGTTCGTTCGGGGCGGGGCTTCGCGGCTTCGATGACGTGGCGCGTCACCGACTCCATCCGGCCAAACCACTGATGATACGGGTAGTTGATGGCATGAACGATGAAGTCGACATCGGCCGCCAGTGCATCGACCCTGGCGGCATCCTGCGCGTCGCCTTCGACGATAGTGAGCAGTTGGTTGGTGGCAAACAGTGCCGTTGCTTTGGCTCGGTTGCGGACCAGTATCGTTACTGGCCACTGCCGGGCAAGGAGGCTATTCGTAATCGCGTAACCGATACCGCCGGTTGCGCCCAGCACCAGTGTTTTAGGGGGCGTGTGCATAACAAAACGTGTTTGTTTGAAGACGCAACAAAGGTGGTGCGGGGCGTCCGGGCGGCTGGTGACCGAACGTGCAAATCGACTGACCGATGACGAAAAAATGGCGGTGTGCGCGCTAACGACCGTTCGCTGCCTATCTTCACCGTCGATTTACGCAGTACCTATGAATGAGTTGAAGCGGCTGTACGCGCTGTGCCGGAAGTCAGATTCTGTTTTTCTAACCGTGCTGATGCGCTACCTCGGCTACCGGCTATCGGGCAAGATGATCTTCGCGCACCAGCAGGCCATTATCAAACACGCCGACCATATCTCAACCAACGGACCGCTGAAAGTTGGTCTCGACTATGCTGGGTTCGTCCATCGCAACGACGTAACGTATTTGAACATCGATGGCCGGCTCGACTGTAAGGGTACCGCGTCGATCGGGCGGGGGTGCCGGATGGCAGTTGGTGCGCAGGGGCGTATCGAGCTGGGGCAGCGCACGTTTATCAACGCACTGACCACGTTCGTTATCATGCACACACTACGCATCGGCGACGACTGCAACATCTCGTGGGAATGCCAGTTTCTCGACGACGATTTTCACGAGATTTATTACGAAGGCCGCAAGGCGCAACCCTCGCCCGATATTACCCTGGGCCGGCGGGTATGGGTCGGGTCGCGGGTGTCGATCTACAAGGGCACGACCATCGCTGACGGCTGTGTGATAGCCGCCAACTCGGTCGTCAGAGGAACATTCGACGAACCAAACACGCTGATTGCCGGGAACCCGGCCCGCGTGGTGAAGCGAAACGTAAGCTGGTAAGCTACACTTCTTCAACCGTCACGACCCGCGCCATATCGTCCCAGAAACTCGGGTATGATTTAGCAACCACGCCCGGCTCGTGAATAACAATGGGATGCAGCATCGCTACCGGCGCGAAGGCCATCGCCATCCGGTGATCGTCGTAGGTGTCGATTTCGGGTACGGACAGCGTTTCCAGCGGCTGCATCAGCCGACGCACTTCGTAGCGGTGGTTTGTCTCGACCTCTACCAGTTCGGCACCGAGTTTTTGTAGTTCAGCCTGCAAAGCCGCGACCCGGTCGGTCTCCTTAATTTTCAGGCTTTCAATCCCCGTCAGCGTCAGCCGGATACCTTTCATGGCCGCGCAAACCGCTACCGTCTGCGCCAGATCGGGGCAGTTGGTAAAGTCCCATTCGAGCGTGGGTTCGGCAGGGCGCTTGGTCAGCTGGACGCCGGTTTCGGTGAATGTACTTTCGACGCCCAACGGCCGCATGATGTCGACGATGGCGCTGTCGCCCTGCAACGAGCGGGCTTTCAACCCAAGCAGTTCCAGTTCGGCCGTATCGTCGTCGGCGAGGGCGGCTACGCTGTACCAATAGCTGGCCCCCGACCAATCAGATTCAACGGCGTAGCTCTGCGGTGTGTACGGTGTCGGCTGAACGCGCAGTTGGTTGGCTGTCCAGTCGGTATCGACAACGGCCCCGAAATGACGCATCTGCTCGATGGTCATTTCGATATACGGCCGCGAGCCAACCGCACCCGTCAGGTTGATCGTCAGTCCGCTGGGCAGCAGGGGCGCAATCATCAGCAGGGCCGATACGTATTGGCTGCTCACGTCGCCCCGGATGCTGAGTTCACTGTTGCCGTTGGCCGTAAAGCCGTTGAGTTGCAGGGGTGGATACCCTTCGTTGTTGAGGTAGGTAATGTCGGCTCCTAACGACCGCAGCGCATCGACTAGAATACCGATGGGTCGCTCGCACATACGCGCCGTGCCGGTCATAATTTTCTGCTGGTTGGTGACGGTGAAATAAGCCGTCAGAAAGCGCATCGTCGTACCCGCGTCCAGAACATCGGCGGTCTGCTCGGTGCTTTTCAGCAGCCGGATCATGGTCTGCGTATCGCGGGCGCTGGCGAGGTTAGTCAGGTCGCAGCGGAAGCCGGTCAGGGCGTCGATGATGAGGGCGCGGTTGCTTTCACTTTTGGAAGAAGCCAGCGGAATCGTCGCCCGGACGGGGCGGTGGGGGTGAGAGAGTCGAACGGCAGTCATTGCCGCAAAGATAGGGGGCTACCCGTTGTTCGGCCAACTCAATACGTCCGCAATACCCGCAGCCGGTGGTTTTTGTTGATGTGAATGCGCGGATTGCTCAGCAGGTGGAAGATACCACCGCTGACAATCAAACCGCCCACAACCGGAATTACTCCTCGGTTGAACCGTTCGTCGCGAATCAGGTCGGCCGCTCCGTAGATGACCCCGCCAGCGGAAACAGCGTCCCCGCAGCAGTGACGAACGGAATACGACGGTGTAGCATCACCTTCTGCACTTCGTCAAATCGAAACGACACCGGTTCGTCGCGGTTCATCACTTCATTGGCCATTAGTATGGTGAACGTGGTATCGCTGACGGCATACAGTTCTTCCCGGTACTTTTCGCCCCGCGCCTTGAAATGCAGTTCATCGCCCGGAAAAAACCGATACCGGTGAAAACCGCCGAGCGCGTGGTTGACGTCGAGAGCCAGGTATTTCGTCGGACGGGTCTGGGCCAGATAGATGCCGCCCCGCCGTTCGAGTTGCTGCTCAATCGTCAGCGTGTCGCGGGGTTGGGCGTAGCCGGAAAGGAAGAAACCAATGGAGAATAGCGTTGTGATGAGCAGACGAATCATGGTGGCGCAGGTGGGGGTAATGGTCTACCTGATATAAACGCAAAACGTCCCGTTTGTTCGCCGATACCCGGAATAAGCTATTCGTCCACCGGAGCAGGTTCCCGACTTACCCGGCGGGAAACCAATCGGATCAGCGTTGACGGACGCATGTTGCGTTCGGCGGCTGGCCAGTGAGCATCGAACAGGGTAAGTAACCACAGCGTAGCCACCGTGGGCATCAGGTACTTATCCCAGGCGATATGCGCTTTGCCCATGAGCAGCAGGTTGAGCAGAACGACCCAGCCCGCCAGCCCACTCACCGGACTGGCAAACCG
Organism: Spirosoma rhododendri; assembly: GCF_012849055.1. Lineage (NCBI taxonomy): Bacteria > Pseudomonadati > Bacteroidota > Cytophagia > Cytophagales > Cytophagaceae > Spirosoma > Spirosoma rhododendri. The sequence goes on from NZ_CP051677.1 coordinate 2,651,266, forward strand.
CAGCACTGTCAGGAACATCAGCCCGCCGAACAGGATTTGCTTTGTTGTTCCGCTAATACCAACCATCTCCAGATGCCGGTCGAAAAAGCCGAGGTTGGGGACTACGAAAAAGCCGTCGTTCATCTGCACGGCCGGAAAGGTGGTGACCAGCAGACCAATGAGTACGAGCCAGCCCAGCACGCTAGCCGCCGACTGCGTTCGGAGGGCGTAAAACTGGAATCTGCGGGTAAGCAGTAGCTCCGGCAAGACGTAGTAGAGCCCCAGACAGGCCGCTGCGTACAACACAAAGCCGGGCTGGTAGGAAGGTTGATACACCGTGCCGTTGTATTTCTGACGGGCAATTTCGGGAGCCGGTCCCAGGCCCTTCCAGAAGAGTAACCAGCCTGCCAGCGTCAGCCCGGCCAGCACGTAGAAAAACAGGTACGGCTTCTGCCGCATCAGCCCCGTAATCGTGCCGGGCCGGGGATCGGCAAACAGGGCTGGCAGCGTTTCGTAGCACAGGATGATCAGCGGAAAGACGACGGCGTACTGCCGGGAGCTGACAGCCGCCACGAAACACAGGCAACTGGCCCAGTGCACCCGCTTCAGGTAAGCCACCCAGCCCAGCAGAATAAACGTCAGGGCGGTCATGTCGGTGTAGAAAAGCGTGCTGCAAAAATAGTAGTATGGAAACGCGACTAGCCCCAGCGCGGCCAGCCAGAACCGTTTGGCGTTGGGGCTCATCGCCAGAAATAGCGTCAGGATGCCGAAGCTTAGTGTGAAACTGAGCAGACGCAGATGCTGAAGCGATTCGCCAAACACGTTGATAACCCAGCCGCCAACCATAAACGGCAGCGGGGCAATGACTTCGGGGTACGTATTCAGCAGGTGGGCCGACGGAATCGGTTCGTGACTAAACAGAAGCACCGTGGGCCAGAAGTGAATCTCGTCGCCATACAGGCCATTCATGAGGTAGTTGTTGGCGATAAAAACCGCGGTGTACGCCAGGCCAATCAGTAACAGAGCTACGACTTGATAGAATTTCATAAGGTATTGGTTGTAAGGAGGTTGACAGGTTGCGATTGAGGTATATCGTTACGTTGGCGGCAGTAGCCGATGAGCTACATGAAAAATAAGCAGCGTTACCCGACTGCCGACTCCTCCTTTTATTGACCGGAGCCGGAAAAGGTGATGATTGGTCGGTGAAATAGCGTTGGCTGAAAACAAAAAAACCGGCTCTGCCATGTAGCGGAGCCGGTTCGGAAAGGGCGTGTAAGCCCTTATTGGGTGATGACTTTACCTTTCGGAAACTTGACCTCGTAACGGAAACTCAGTGCCTGACTTTCGCCGGGTTTGAGCGTCAGTCGCCAGGTGAGCTTACCCGTTTCGGGGTTCAGTTGCGCTCCGCCGTTCTCGGTTAGCTGCACCACAATCCGCTCGTCGGTCGACACCGGAATCTGATCGTAGACGGTCAGGCTGATCGGTTCGGGGCGGGTGTTGCGCAACGTAATGCGGTAGGCATGGGCGTCGCGCTGATTGCCGCCAAAGGTCTGCCGCGAGTTGACGTCTTCGATCTGTTCGCGCTTGGCGATGATGCGCTTGTCGCGGCCCAGCGACAGGGAAAGCGTGTCTTTAGCTTCGGCCAGACTTACCTGCGATTCACCGACAAACGTACCTTCGAAATAGATGCGGGCCGTGCCGTTGAGCAGGTTAAGCTTGTCCCAGCCTGTGATTTGGGCCGTCAGGAACGCGTCGGGGTCGAGCTTGGGCGTGATTTCGTAGCGGTACGACGCCGGTAATTCTGCCGTCTGTACGTCGACCAGTTGCGGACGATTGTTGGTCAGAATTGTGTACGGAATCGCAATGTCGAAACTGACGTTGGTCGGCTGATCGACGGCCTGCGTAAATGTGGCGGTGTTTGTCAGGTCGGCGGCTGGGGCGGGGATGACTTCTTCGGCGTTCGGACCACCTTCGAGTTCAGCTTTTTTAGCACGTGCGCTCATGCGAAGTGTTGGTGCTGCCTGACTGTATGCTACTGGTGGCTTCGGGTCATAGAAACCAACATAGTCGGTGTTTAGCGTGGGCGACGAACCAGACAGGGTGGGGTTGGCCGTCGAGAGCGTGAGTTTGACGTTCTGCCAGTCGAAGCCGGTATTCTGGTACACCTGCGCTTTCATCGCCAGCGACGCCGGGCTTTTCGTGTCGCGCACCCGCACGTCGTACACGGGCGACCAACCCGCGCTGTTGACGACATAGCTCAGATTCAGCGAAACGGCCGTGCGGCTGCGGGCGGTCAGCGTCACTTCGATCTCACCAACGGGCCGTTCGCGCTTGGCGTCCTGCTCTTTTACCTGCGCATCCAGCCGGTCGACGCGTTTTTTCTGTTCGATAATACGTCGGTTCAGCACCAGCAACTCCTGCCCGATGCGGGTCAGGCGTTCGCGGTAGAAAGCCGCCATCTCCGACACCGCCTTGACCGTCGCGCCCTGATCCTTCCCAGCGACTTCCTTGTTCGCCAGAATCAGGCTGCGCTCCTGCTCCAGCACGTCCTTTTGCACCAGCAGCGATTCGTAGGCGTCGCGCGTCGTGCGGAGTGAATCGTCCAGCCGCTGCAACGAGGCCGGGCGCGGGGCTTTGTCGAGGAAGTTGGTGCGAAACTGAACCCCCTGAATAACAGCATCGCCCTTGCCCGATACCTGTATGCTTTGCGGGTCGGTCTGGGCGGGGCATTGTCGATGATCAGCCGGGTTGTACCCGCGTCGATGGTTGCCGTGGCCTGTGCTGCGAGCTGCGCGCGATTTAGAAAAACGGTGGCCTGCCGAAGCGTAGCCTGCACGCGCAGCTCATCAGCCGACTGGGCCTGGGCAAGTGTGGACAGAAAAACGAAAAGCAACAACGGTAATCGGTTCATCGGATTTGTGTTAATGAATGGTAAACTACCCACTAGAGTACGTTGACGTAGTTATTCCATAGACCCCACCCGATACGGCTCCGTTTAATCCGGGTTGTAAACTTTTCTTACTCCAGCGTTACCCGGCGAATGCGCAGGTCGTGTTTCTGGTTCGCCTGCGCCGGCGTCATCCCCGGCCCAACCGACAGCTGAATCGACTCGATCGTCGCCGGATCTAAGCGGGTTGCCGGACTCGTGGTATTGATAAAGTAAGGCAGAAACGACGGGTACGGACGGGGCAGACTGACGAACGGTACCGGTTTCAACTGATTGACAGGCACCGCAAACCGACCCGTCGTCGCGTCGACCAGGACCGTGCCGCCGTAAACGGTGCCGCTGCGCGTAATCAGGGCTACCTGCACCGGGCAGGGCTGGTTATCGAGCGAGCGGCCGTACAGCACGAGATTGGGAAAGGACGATACGTCACGGCGTCGCCCGGCTACGTTTGCCGCGACGTAGTAGCGCATCGAATAATCGTAAATCGGTTTGGCGTTTTTGTCTTCCGGGTCGGTCGTCGCCAGGTTGGTAATCGGCAGCCACAGTTCGGCATCACCCGTTTCCGACAGGGGCAACAGCCGTGACTCCGGCAGGTAATCCCGGCTCAGTCGATCGGTGTCGGTAGCGGCATTGAACAGGCTGATGGGCGTCTGTTTCGGCATCACCCGGACGGACCAGGCCGCCGTATCGTAAAAATCCCAGCTGTCGGGGCTACCCGCTACGCCCGACGGATAGGTTCGTGTATTGCCTTTTTCCGTTACGGCGATGGTGTAGCGCAGGATGCCCTCGCGAACCAGCGACGCCGGAATCTGGGCCGTGTACGTATACCCCCGGCTCCGTTGCAGCGGAATCGTTTGCCGCTGCTGATCGACACCCGTTAGAAACAGGTTGACCGCTTCGGGTTCGTTGACCGAAACGATCGTTGCCGTCAGCGACAAGGGTTGTCCGGTTGTAGCGGTCGGGAAAGGCTGGTGCAACACATACGTCTGCGCGACTGAGGTTGCCGGGGCCGTAAACTCGTTTAGCGTAAGATTTTTCCAGCGGCTATTGCCCGACAATTGTGTCGTCGCACCCTTGCGTACCAGCAGATACGAGCCGGGCGATACGGGTACCGTCATGCCGCTGACCTGCCCGGTAAATGCGTTGCCGTCGTTGAGTGGGCGGATGGTAAAGTCGGTGCCGAGGTCGGGCAGGTTGATCGTCATGGGCCAGGTTCGCCAGTTGATGACCACGTTTTCCTTGCTCAGGTTGTTGCGTTCGAACACATCGCGCACCCAGACGGCGTCGGGCATGAGTTCGAGTCGCCATACGCCCGGTTCGATGCGGTCGAGGAAGTACGCGCCCGTGCCGTCGTACTGGACCACCGCCGACCGGCCGTATCCCGCGATCTCGGTCAGCTTGTCGGGGGCGGGCAGTTTGGCGTCGGTATCGTTGGTGTAGATAAACTGCGTGTCCGTGACGAGTTCGGCGAGGTTGCGGACGTAGCTGATGCGGAAATCGTTGAATAGCGTGTCGGCCGGAAACCGCTTCCCCGACTGATACAGCGGCACCCGGTGAAAAACCGCCGACGCCAGTTTCAGGCTCAGCGCTTTCTGGGGCGCGTAGGCCAGGTTCATGAAGTGCGTCGCGTATTCGGTATTCGACGCGGCCATGTATGTCGGGTCGTAGGCAAACTGATGCGCCAGCTGCATACCGGCTTCGCGAAAACTCCGCGCCATCGCCGGGTAGATGTACGAACTGCCAACGTCGGCCGCATCGAATTCGTAGACAATCTTCGCCATCTTTTTGAACCCCGGCTTGTCGGCGAAGGGGATCGTGTACCGGTCGACGTTGGGCAGCAAATTGCCGGTCAGGGCGTGCCGCGATTCCAGACCCGTGGGATACCACTGAAATGTACCGCCCTGAATCGTCGAGTTGATATAGGCGTCGGCGAGGTGAATACTGTGGCTGATGTTGTAAAAAATGGGTTTCTGGCAACCGGTCCGGCGCATCGCCGTCACCATCCGGTCGATGAAGGTCGTCACCTGCGCGGGTGTACCACCGTGGTGCGGCTCATTGCTGACTTCCAGCACCGTCAGATTCGGTTCGTCACGATAAGCAATACCCGTGTAGCGATTGACGTGATTGAGAAACTGGTACAGGTAATTCTCCTGCGCCCGGATTGCATCGGGGTTGGTCAGGCAGGCTGCCTTGCCGTATTTGGCCGAAAAGCCGGGTGTTTTCTCGTCGGGTTCGGGCCAGCCGTTGCCCCAATATGCAATCGGCGTCAGCACAAACCGGATGCCCCGGTCTTTCAGCTGTTTGAGCGTAAAATCGAGGAGCCGCAGATGGTCGTTGTCGAGCAGGTTGCCGAGCGTGTCGCTGATTTCCGTATCCCAGACATGGACCCGATACGAGTCGAAGCCTAGTCGGGAGAAGTGATAAACGTCGTCGGCGATGGCTTTCTCGGGCGAAACACCCAGCTTCTTCGCCGTGCGATACGCGTAGGCAAACGGTACGGTGTAGTTGGTACCAAACCCCTGCACTTCGGCACCCGGCCGCTGACCGGGTGTTTTTCCCCAGCGAAGCACACCGGCTTTATCGACGTATACATCGGCTGTTTTCTGCGCATTGGCGACCGTGCCGACGAGCAGCAACAGGCCCACAAAAAGTTTCTTCATTCGTTGGCAAGGGTGTTTTTCTAAACGGTTAACGCCCCGAAGCGAGCATCAGGCTCGTCAGCAGGGTGAGAACCCGGAACTACAAAACGTACGACCGCCCGACGAAGATGGTTCCTCAGATCGATTGACCAAAAAAGCCGATTCGACCCGTGCTACGGACTGTCTGGCATTGACGGGTGCGTACTTGACGTTGTCAGTCAATGCATAACATCCACCAGTGCACAGTGCCCTGCCGCCGGGTTGTCGGCTTGAAAAAAGTGAGAATCCGTACGAGCAGGACGGGCTAACCGTGGCTCGTCAACGAATCAACGTCGGAAAATGGGGGAGGGGAGAGCAAAGCGCAGAAAGACGTATTTTTGCGCCATGATTTCTGCCAACGCACTACGCTCTTTTACCGAACAGATATTTCTGGCCATTGGCTGCTCTGAATCCGACGCCCAACTAGCCGCCGACGTGCTGGTCAGCGCCGACCTGCGCGGGGTCGACTCGCACGGAGTGGCTCGCCTGCCGGGTTACGTCCGATTGTACGACAATGGACGAATCAACCCGCAGCCACGTATGCAGATCGTCCACGAAACACCGTCGACTGCCGTTGTCGATGGCGACAGGGGGCTGGGGCTTGTGGTGGGCCCGTGGGCAATGCAGGTTGCCATCGAGAAAGCGCGGGTAGCTGGAACGGGCTGGGTCGCGGTGCGTAATTCCAACCACTTCGGCATTGCCGGTTACCATGCCCTGCTGGCTGCCGATCACGACATGATCGGGCAGGCCATGACGCACGCGGCACCGCTCGTCGCGCCGACCTATTCGCTGGAGAAGATGCTGGGTACCAACCCGATCGCCGTTGCTGTTCCGGCCGCTACCGAACCGACGTTTCTGGCCGATTTTGCCAGCACGGCCGTGGCCTACGGAAAACTCGAAATCCTGCAACGCAAAGGGCAGGACCTCCCGCTGGGCTGGGCGCAGGACGCCGAAGGCAACCCCACGACCGATGCCAACGCCGTGCGGAACGGGGGCGCACTCGTGCCGCTGGGTACCGACCGTGAACACGGTTCGCACAAGGGCTATGGCTTGGGCGCGATCGTCGATATTTTTTCGGGCGTGCTGTCGGGTGCGAACTACGGGCCGTGGGTACCACCTTTCGCTACCGCGGGATTTATGAGTGTTAACGAAGGTGTAGGGCAGGGGACGGGCCATTTCTTCGGTGCCATGCGTATCGACGCCTTCCGCCCCGCCGATGAATTCAAAACCCACATGGATACCTGGATTCAGCGATTCCGGCAGGCAAAAGCGGTTGAAGGCAAACAGGTGCTGATTCCCGGCGACCCCGAGCGGATGATGGAAGCCGACCGACTTGCTAACGGGATTCCCGTCGTGGAGCCGGTTATGAAAAGCCTGCTCGAACTGGGTGAACGCTTCGGTGTAACGCTGGCGCAGTAATAGAAAATGAAACGAGGCCGTTCGCTGGGCCTGCGTTTCTGTAGGGTCAACGAACGGCTTCGTCGTGAAGTGATGTACGAAAGCAAGTGCTTGATTTGTTGAAATTTGACGCTTTTTGTCATTCTGAGCCTGCGAGGAATCTTCGGTAGAAAAAGGGTTCAGCCCAGCTTCGAAGCCCCCTCGTAGGCTCGGAATGACAAAAACTGGCTATCCGCAACTATATATAGCGACTAACGTCTAGGCGGGACCGGAGCCGGAACAACGTTTTCTACTGGCTTCGTCGATTTGAGGTACGCGAAGATGGCATCCAGATCCGCGTCTTTGATGGTGCGGTAATTGGGCCACGGCATCGGTGGCAGCAGCATGCGGTTGGTAGCAATACCTTTGGACTTCCCCTGTACCAACGCCCGTTTGAACTGGTCTCTCGTCCAGTTGCCGATGCCTGACGCGTCGGAGGTGAGGTTGGCGGCAAACGAAACGCCCCACGGCCCCACGGCGGCTGTATTGTCGCCGTTGAACAGCACCCACTCTTTTAGTGCATCCGTATTCGGCGCAGGCAGCGTACGGTCGGCTGGGTAACCGGAAAGGGCTTTGCCTGCTACGGGTTCGGGCCCCTGGGGACCCATCGCTTTTGGCGAATGGCAGTCACCACAGCCCATAATTGCAACCAGATACTCACCCCGCTTGACGAGTGCCTGATCGGGTGGTAGCCGAACCGCAGTGGTTGGCGGCTCAGCGGGTTTGCTGGAAAAACTGACCGTCAGCAGGGCGGTGCCAAAAACGAGAGTTAGTGCTACTAGATTGGATAGTTTCATGGTAAAAAAGGGGTTCTGTGAAATCGTGCTAAGTAGCTAATTATCTGTCAGTTATTTGCCAGATTTCATACTCCTGGAAGCCGAAATGAGTAAACGGTTATTCTGCGAATAAGCCGGGCGATTGGTAAAAACAAAAGCAGCCCCAAATCTCAGGGCTGCTTTTGGTAACGAGCAGACGGTGTGCTGCTTACAGATCGTAAATTACCGCTTCGTAAGGGCGAAATTCAGTCGAAGGCGTGTTGGATGGATAGTTACCGATCAGGACGGTAGCCCGGCTCAAGTCAAGGTCGATAGTAGCCGTGGCCGGTTCGGCAGAGAAATTCAGCAGTACCAGCAGACGGCGGCCTTCCCAGGTTCGCGTATAGGCGTAGACCTGCGGATTGGCCGCGTCGAGCAGCGCGTATTGGCCATAAATCAGCACGTCGTTTTCCCTGCGGAGTCGCACCATCTTTCGGAAATAGTGCAGGCAGCTGGCGGGGTCGGCTTCTTCCGTCGCTACGTTCACCGTCGGGTAATTGGGATTTACGCTCAGCCAGGGCGTGCCGGTGGTAAAGCCCGCGTTGGCCGAATTATCCCACTGCATGGGTGTACGACCGTTGTCGCGGGCTGTCACTTTGTGCGACTCGATAAACTGCGTCAGGTCGCCCCCTTCGCGCTGCACCAGCCCGTGCCAGCCGATGGTTTCCAGGTCGCGGTAGTCCTCGATCCGGTCGAACCGGATGTTGCTCATGCCCAGTTCGTCGCCCTGATAGTAGTAGGGCGTTCCCCGCATCGACAGAATAAACGTCGTCAGCATCTTGGACGACAGTTCGCGCCATGCCGGGCTATCGTTGCCCCACCGGCTGACCATGCGCGGCTGATCGTGGTTGCCGAGGTAGATAGTGCCCCAGCCCCGCTCAGCGAAAACGGCATCCCAGCGCGACTGTATCGCCTTGAACTCGACCAGGTTCCAGCCCGTCGGCGATATCATCTTGCGGGGCAGCAGTCCCAGATAAGCGATGTCGAAGTGGTACGCCATGTTCAGCTCGTGCCGGTCTTCGGCGACGAGGTCCAGAATCGTTTCGGTCGATGTACCTGGTCCTTCGGCAACGGTCATCACGTCGTATTTGCTCAGCACCTCCCGGTTCATCTCCTGCAAATACTCGTGCAGCCGGGGCCCCGAGGCATAAAAATAATCCCACATTTTGCCCTGATACCGGTCGGGGATGGGCGGGAAGGTCGTGTCTTTGGAGATGAACGTAATCACGTCCATGCGGAAGCCGTCGATACCCTTCTGGAACCAGAAATGCATCATGTCGTAGATGGCCCGGCGCAGGGGTTCGTGTTCCCAGTTGAGGTCGGGTTGTTTCTCCGAAAAGTAATGCAGGTAATATGCGTTCGTCGTTTCGTCGTATTTCCAGGCGTCGCCGTCTTTGTCGAAAAAACTCCAGCGCGGGGCCGGTTTACCGTTTTCGGCAGGCCACCAGTGGTAATAGTCGCGGTACGGGTTGTCGCGCGATTTGCGGGATTCGACAAACCAGATGTGCTCGTCGCTGCTGTGGTTGACGACGAGGTCCATGACCAGTTTGATACCCCGTTCGTGCAGGCCGGTCAGCAGGCGGTCGAAGTCGGCCATGCTGCCAAACTCGGCCATGATAGCCTGATAATCCGAGATGTCGTAGCCGTTGTCGTCGTTGGGCGAGCCGTAAATCGGGTTGAGCCAGATGACGTCGACGCCCAGGCTTTGTATGTAGTCGAGCTTGTCGATAATACCGGGTAAATCACCGATACCATCGCCGTTACTGTCGTTGAAACTGCGGGGGTAAATCTGATAAACGACCGCTTCTTTCCACCAAATTTTTTCCAAGGTTATAGCGCAATTAGTTCTGTTTGTAAAGATAGGATTGATGGAATCCCACCGTCAGCTCAGCTGATTTTTATGATTTTGGGTCCATTTTTTCGCGGCTTCGTCAAACTCATTTAGACCGCCTGCCGTTCTCCGGTCGATTCCCATAACCTATGTCAATGACGGCACTACAATCTGCCCAATCTGTACCGAATACGTCTTCCCCACATACGCCCCACGGCAATCTGAAAACCGGCCTGACGGGGGTTCACTACGAAATCTTTGTACGCTCCTTCGCCGACTCCAACGGCGATGGTATCGGTGACCTCAACGGTGTAACGGCCAACCTCGATTACTTGCAGGATTTGGGTATTTCGGCCATCTGGCTTATGCCCATTAGCCCCTCGCCGACCTACCACAAATACGATGTCACGGACTACTACGGCATCGACCCGGAATACGGTACGCTGGACGATTTTCGGCGACTAATCGCCGAAGCGCACCGGCGCGGTATCGACGTGATTATCGACCTCGTACTGCACCATACAAGTACGAAGCACGCGTGGTTTGTCGACGCATCAAAAGGACCGGACAGCCCGTACCGAAACTATTACCACTGGCTGACACCCGACGAGATTCGTCGGCGAAAGCTCAACACCCGCGACATCACAGCCGATTCGGGGGAGAAAAATCCGTGGCATGCGGTGCCGGGCGCGCGCTATCCGGAGAAGTACTACGGTATGTTCTGGGGCGGGATGCCCGACCTGAATTTCGACTACCCACCCGTACGGGAAGAGATGTTCAAACTGGCCCGGTACTGGCTCAACGACATTGGCGTCGACGGGTTCCGGCTCGACGCGGCCCGGCATCTGTACCGCGAGTTTGAGGAGCCGAAAAATCATCAGTTCTGGTACGAGTTCGGGCAGGTGGTAGAAGCCGCCAAACCGGGGGCCTATACCGTCGGTGAAGTCTGGACCCGGCCGGAACGCATCGCGCCTTACTTCCGGGGGCTGCGCGCCAATTTTAATTTCGATCTGGCCGAAACTATTGAATCGGTGGTGCGCCGGGAATACGACTCCGACGATCTGGTGGAGTTTGTGACGTATGTACAGGGGGCCTTTGCAGAAGTGAACCCGCAGTTTATCGACGGCATTATCCTGTCGAACCACGATCAGAACCGCATCGGTAGTCTGTTGAAGGGAAGCCCAAAACACCTGACAACGGCCGCTAACCTGCTGTTGACCCTGCCGGGAAATCCGTATTTGTACTACGGCGAAGAAATCGGGATGCTGGGCATGAAACCCGACGAGAGCATCCGGGAGCCGTTTCTCTGGGCCGACCGTGCCCACGACAAGCAGCGCACCTCCTGGCGACGGGGCCGCTACTCGACCAGCCAAACTATCCGCCCTTATCGGACCAACGCAACGACCCAAACTCGCTGTTTAGCCATTACCGACGCGTGATTCACTTCCGCAACAGCCACCCGGTGCTCAACGACAACCTGAGCCGGATTGGTGAAGCGGGTATCCGGCAGCGGGGTACGCTGGCCTTTACCCGACAATCGGCCGATGGGCAGCGTGTACTGGTCGTGCATAATCTGTCCCGAAAGGCGATTGATGTGGTGCTGTCGCCCAACGAAAGCTGGTGTCAGCAACTGGTCTGGTCGTCGGTGGAGGGGGGTACTTTTCAGGATGGTACAGTAAGCGTACCTGCCTACAGCTTCGTTGTGCTGGCGTAGTCTAACGGGTTTGCCACAGAACTAGATCAAGCATTTTGACAGTCGAAATATCTGCTTTGGGATATGTTTGCCTGAACTGAGTAATGAGCCGTTGTCCTTGCTCCGATGCGAGATAATCCATGTAACAGCGGCTCATTGCGCTATGCAGGGCACAAACTGCGTCATGCCGTTCCTGATAATTTTCACCCTTTCTAGCTGGTATTTTTACGTTCAGGTACTTTAGCACAACAGAGTCGATGACGGGCATTTGAGGGTCAATCGTTGCGAGCAGTTTGCTGGCGAATGAAACTTCAAACCTGTTCGTGGCTTTGGACAACTCATGCAATACGGTGGCGAAATCAGGTTTTGTACTACGCGAGTCATCGAGTAGTTTGTAGAAAGTAGCGTACCAGGTAGCCGGTTTTTGTCGAATGCGGTAAAAACCGTTGACGCTTTTTTTAAAGTTGTCGTCACTATGTATTGGCTGACCTTCCAGCTCGTTGAATCGTTTCTGAATCGCGAGATATTTGGCAAGGCCGGCCTTAATCTTTACCAGACTCGACTCTATTTGCTGATTCGTAAGGTTGATTGTCAGTGTAGAAAATTGCTGCATGGAAGGCTTGTCTGTGAAGTTGAATTCGTAGTCTATGCCAGCAACCCAACCGTACGGGCGTAGGTATGTTGCAGGGTGATGGTCAGGTCGATGGATTGAATCGTAAACTGACCGGCGGGGTCGGTTATTTGTTCAGCCAACGTCCACTTACCGAGTTCGTTTCTGCTCCATACCTCCACTTCAATCGTTTGCGCGTCAATCAGCACGTATTCCTGAACAGTTGGAATGGCGCGGTATCGGAAAAATTTACGGCCCCGGTCGTAGTCTTCCGTACTGTCAGACATGATCTCGATCAGTACGGTTGGGTTGAGCAGATTGTCGAATTCACCGGGCAACAAGGCTGGCTCGCCACAGACGATTACCAGATCAGGATAAGCATACAAGCCCGTTTCGGGCAGATGGACCCGCATATCGGATGAGAAAGATTGGCAGGGTCCCTCTTCGAGATGGTTGATAACTTTGCCATTTACGTTGTCGCGAATGCGGTTGTGGTTGCGTGTTGCGCCGGCCATCGGAATAATTTCACCGGCAAAGTATTCGCTTTTGTCGAGGGCCTGCCGTTCGCGCGTCAGATACTCTTCGGGCGTATAGAGCCGCTTTTCTGTTGCAATCATACGGATAGTGATGTTGAGTCTGACGTTGAAAGATAGCGGTTTATAAGCGATTTTAGACAAAAAAAGCCCCGGTTCTTCATAAGAACCGGGGCGCAAGTCAGGCGTCAGCCAACTTTACAATTATATAACTCTACAACTCCCTATTTCGCCTTCAGATACGCAAACGGGATAATTACCTCTTCCAGCGAGACACCGCCGTGCTGGAACGTGTTGCGGTAGTGATTCACGTAGTAGTTGTAGTTGTTCGGGTACGCGAAAAAGTAATCTTCCAGCGTAAACACATAAGCCGTCGAGACGTGGGGCTTCGGCAGGAAAAGCCGCTCGGGCTTGCGGCCGACAAACAGGTGGTTGTCGTCGAAGCCAAGGTTCTTGCCCTGCTTGTAGCGCAGGTTAGTGTTCGTTTCGCGGTAGCCGACAATCTTGGCCGGTTTCTGCACCCGAATCATGCCGTGGTCGGTCGTAACGACGAGACGGCCGCCTTTTGCCGCTACTTTCTGCACGAATTCGAGCAGGGGCGAGTGCAGGAACCAGGACCGCATAATCGAGCGATACGCCGACTCGTCGGGGGCCAGTTCCTTAATCATCGCCATATCGGTGCGGGCGTGCGACAGCATATCGACGAAGTTGAACACGACTACGTTGAGCTGATTTTGCAGCAGGTTGTTAAAGTTGTCGACCAGCGATTTGCCCTGATTGACGTTCAGAATTTTGTGGTACGACATCTTCACGTTCAGGCGGCTCTGCTCCAGTTGCCGACGCAAAAACTCGTCTTCGTGGTTGTTTAGCCCTTCGTCTTCGTTATCGTCATTGACCCACAGATCGGGGTGCTTGCGCTCCATTTCGCTGGGCATCATACCGGAGAAAATGGCATTCCGCGCAAAGCCGGTCGTGGTGGGCAGAATCGAGTAGTACGACGACTCTTCTTCCACCGTGAAATAATCGGCCAGCAGCGGCTCAATCACTTTCCACTGATCGTAGCGGAGGTTGTCGATGAGCAAGAAAAACAGCGGAGGCTGCGTGTTGCCTGCGTCCAGCAGTGGGAATACCTTCTTACGCATCAGCTGATGCGACATCACCGGGTGAGGTGCCTTCGGGTCGTTGAGCCAGTCTTCGTAGTTGTCCATGAGGAACTTGCAGAAGGTCGCGTTGGCTTCGCTTTTCTGCATATTCATCACTTCCAGCATACTCTTATCCTGCGAACTGTCGAGTTCCAATTCCCAGTAAATCAGCTTTTTGTAGACTTCCGCCCATTCGTCGAAATCCATACGGTCGTTGTACTGCATGGATATGTTGCGGAAGTCCTGCTGATAGCCGATGTTGGTTCGCTCGGTGACGAGTCGCTTGTTGTCGAGAATTTTCTTAACCGACAGCAGAATCTGATTCGGGTTGAGCGGTTTGATGAGGTAGTCGGCTATTTTCGAGCCGATTGCTTCCTCCATGATGTGCTCTTCTTCGCTCTTGGTAATCATCACGACGGGCAGGTTGGGCCGCATCTGCTTGATTTGCCCAAGCGTTTCTAGCCCGGTCATACCCGGCATCATTTCATCCAGAAAGACGACGTCGTAATTGGACTGCTCTACCTGATCGAGTGCGTCGGCTCCGCTGTTGACGGGCGTCACGTCGTATCCTTTATTCTTCAGGAACAGGATATGCGGTTTGAGCAGATCAATCTCGTCGTCGGCCCAGAGTATCGAATAGTTTTGCATGAGATCAACGGTTAGGCGGGCCATTTTCCAAAGAATAAAGCCCGAACTGGTTTAACTGCAAACGTCTCCTTCTGTTCGGCGGGTTCAGAATTAAGGTTTTTTAACAGCGGGAAGGTGTTGGGTTTGGTCGTCATCTACCCCCCGTCCCCCTGAAGGGGGAGAAGTCCCCGCAGCAAAAACTGCGTCCTCTCCCCTTCAGGGGGACGGGGGGTGAATCGAGGGAAAAGCATAAACTGAAAACCTAGACAGAAAATGGGTCTGTCACCGTTTGTATCGAAACGAACCATAAATTTTGGCGTACTTTTACAGCAGTCTTTCGCTCCCCGAAGACTACGTATAAAAACCTATGAAGCAGTTCCTTTTGAGTTTGTTTGGCTTGCTTGTTCTGAGTGCCACTGTTCACGCCCGGCCGGTCCCGTTTGACTCGGTGGGGGTCGAGAAGAAAGACGGCAAACGATACATTCTCCACCGGGTCGATCAGGGGCAGACGCTCTTCGCCATTGCCCGTCGGTACAAGCGGTCGGTTAGTGCCATCAAAGCCGCCAACCCCGATATGGCCGATGCCGTCCGGTTCGATCAGGTCATTCGCATCCCTATTCCAGCCAACGCGCTGACCCCAAAACAGGCGGTCGCTATCGACAAGGCTATTATCAAGGAAGATCGCACGGTAAAAGCTGCCGCCAAAGCCGCCGACCCGACGCGGACCGGTATTCACGTGGTGGAAAAAGGGCAGACGCTCTACAGCCTGGCAACGCGCTACGGGGTGTCGCAGGATCAGCTCCGTCAGTGGAACAATCTGCCGTCGAACAGTGTGCTGATCGGGCAGGCGCTGATCGTGACGGAAAAGGCACATCTGGAACGGGTGCCCGGCCCGTCGGTAGCGGCCAACACGTCGCGCCCGGCCACGCCCGAACGGGCAGAAACCCCGAAGCCGGAACCCCGGACGGCCGAACCAAAACCGACGGCAAAGGCTGAAACGCCCAAAGCAGAAGCCCCCAAGTCGGAGCCGAAGACAGAGCCCAAAACCGAGCCAACCCGTACGGAGCGCCCCGCTGAGCCGAAACCGACGACCAAACCCGCCACCACCGAACCCGCGTCGACCCGCCCAACGGAGTCCCGCCCCACGTCGGCCGTGCCCATCACCGAAATAGAATTGCCGCACCCCGGCAACGATGCGCCCATGCCGACACGGGGGCGTCGGTTATCGACGACGGGGGTAGCCGAAATGATCGACGGCACCGACGGATCGGGCAAGTACCTTGCCCTGCATCGGAGTGCCCCCGTCGGTACGCTGGTGCAGGTGCGCAATGCGTTCAACAATCAAAGTATCTGGGTGAAAGTCATCGGTCGTTTGCCCGATACCGGTGTCAACGACAAGATTCTGATAAAGCTGTCGAGTCAGGCATTCGCGAAACTTTCCCCCGACGACCGGCGTTTTCGAGCCGAAGTCAGTTATATCGCGCCGTAGGTGCGCAGTTTAAGGTTTGTTGTTCAAGGTTCAATGTTCCTTCTGCGCTGGCAAAACTTTAAACGTTAAACAACAAACCTTAAACCCAACTATGGAAACTAAAGAAGAGCGCTTTGCCCGGCGGCATCAGGAACGGGAAAAGAAGATGAAGGCTACGCCCGGCTACATGACGTTCAACATCATGTTTACCTTGGCTTATCCGTTCATTGCGGTCTTCACATTTGTTATGTCGACGTTGCTGGCCCTCTTTTCGGGCGTTTCGAAAGCAATGGCCTGGGTTGTTAGCGGAGGGCGCTCGCATTGATTCGGGCCGAAGTCGCCGACCTGCTAAACCGCAAGGTCGATCAGTACAATGGGCCGTCATTTATTGAGCGCGACCCCGTTTCCATTCCCCACAAATTCACGGTTCGGCAGGATATCGAGATCATGGGCTTCTGGGCAGCGGTGCTGGCCTGGGGACAGCGCCCGGTGATTCTGCGCAAGACCGCCGAGTTAATTGACCTGATGGACGGCTCGCCCTACGAGTTTATCCGTACGCATCAGGAGAGTGACCTCAAACGCTTTCTGGATTTCAAACACCGCACCTTCAACGCGACGGATGCGCTGTATTTCATTCACTTTTTCCGGGAATACTACCTACAGCATAATTCGCTGGAAGATGCGTTTGTGCAGGGCGTCGACCCGAACGCCGAGACGGTTGGCCCCGCCCTGATGGCGTTTCACGACCGGTTCTGCGCCGAAAGTGAGTATTTCCCCGCCCGCACCCGCAAGCACATCGCCACGCCCGCCCGCAACTCGTCGTGCAAACGGCTGCTGATGTTTCTGCGCTGGATGGTTCGGCAGGACGATAAAGGCGTTGACTTCGGCCTCTGGTCCCGCCTGAAACCGAGTCAGCTGGTTATCCCCATCGATGTACACGTCAACCGGGTGGCGCACCGGCTGGGTCTGCTCGACAGCCGCACCGATCAGCCCGCTTCACCCGACTGGAAGACGGCCCTTCGCCTGACCGAAACGCTGCGCGAACTTGATCCGAACGACCCCGTCCGATACGACTTTGCCTTGTTTGGGCTGGGTGTCGAAGGGGAGTTATAAAGCGGGCCGGGCCGGGTCATACCAAACAAAATCCGTTTGTAATGGCTTATTTTGGCAGACAAACTTCCTACACATAGCTGCATGGCCTACGTAATCACGTCAGAACCGTTTGGGGTGCTGCCCGATCAGTACGACCCCATTATTGAATACACAATCAAGGATACCGAAACCGGGGAATACATGACCGTCATACCCGGTTACGGCGGTCTTCTCCGGCGGCTCGCCCTCCGGAAAGACGAGAAGCTGATTCCGATTCTTCATGCCCCTACCTCGCTTTCGTCATTGGTAGCCGACGAGATGTACGCTGGTGCGCTGCTTTTTCCGTACCCCAGCCGAATCAAGCACGGTACGTATAGTTTTGAGGGCAGCGACCACGCGTTGCGGCTCAACGAAATGAACCGCGACAACTCGATCCACGGGTTTATCAGCGACAAAGAATTTACCGTCGTCAACAAGGAAGTTACCTCGACTGAAGCGTGCCTGACGATCCGGTATCAGCACAAAGGCGACACGGTAGGGTATCCGTTTCCGTTTGATTTTACCGTGTCTTATTCGTTGCGTAAAACCGCCGGGCCGACGACCATGCACCTGTCATACGAAGCCCTGAACACCGGGTCGGTCAATTGTCCGGTCGCTTTTGGCTGGCATCCGTACTTTACGTTCAACGGTCAATCTGTCGATACGCTGACGATCACGATGCCGGACCGCGCGCCCATCGTGCTCGATCAGAAAACGATGATTCCGACGGGGCGCGAAGCGGTTCGCGAGAAAGAACCACTGTCGCTGAATGGTGTTCAGCTTGACAATGCCTATGAGCTGAAAACGGGTGAGGAAGGCTATCTGGAAACCAGCCTGCGTTCGGATGCTGCCAACGCCAGTATCGTTATGCGCCAGCAAACGGGGCCGGGCAAACTTAACTACCTGGTATGTTTCACGCCACCCCGCCGGGACAGTGTCGCCATTGAGCCACTGTCGGCCAACGTTGACTCGTTCAACAACGGTGAAGGATTAGTCGTGCTGACACCGGGCCACACGTTCTGCGGAGACATAAGTGTCCGGCTTGAGTAAGGCAATGGGGCGTTGAACCCCCTCCGAGTTCTCCCTGACGGAGAGGGCTATTTTACCCCTAAATCCCCTGAAGGGCAGGGTTGTTATGTTCTGGATAATCTACCCCCCAGCCCCCTAAAGGGGGAGCATTCCGTAAATAGACTTCTCCCCCTTCAGGGGGCCGGGGGGTAAACAGACCGAAGAAAATTTGACCATTATCGGCCCTGCCCTGAAGGGGATTTAGGGGTAGAAGGGTCCTGTCAAAACCTTCATGCCAAAAAACCGTAATAGCCCTGATGGGAGGGGCGTTAATTATTGCCTAACGGCCCGGTGATTGTGGGCTGGTGCTGCGGAGTCCGTCAGGGTAAGCTGTACCACGTCGCCCTGCTGCCAGGCATCGGCACCGGGCTGAATCGGCGGGGATGCGATCGTGGCCCGGTCTTTCCTCTTTGCGTCCGTCGACACGCCGAACCGGCGGTTTCGGTCGGCTACCAACGCTGGGTTTAGCTGTCCGTCTTTCGTAAAGCCCATCATAATCATCGGGTGGCCGATGGGTAGCGTAAAATCCTGGTCGGTGTGCCAGGTATGAAACGTCTTGCCGTAGGTCGACACCAGCTTTTCCATCAGTTCGTGCTCGGCTAGTTCCGGAATGCCGGGCGCAATCAATTGACCGGATTTTACTTCGAACACGTGGCTGTGCCACAGCTTTTTTTCGTCAGTGGGCAGGCTGGCAAACAGCTTCTCCGAAACGATGTATTCAACCCCCATGATCTTGGCGTTTTCGCCATTGCCGTCGTAGATGATGCACTGGGTTACGTCTTCGTTGATGACCGAGCAGAAGTGGTGCGCTTCCATCTGCCCCCGCTGATCGCCGTTGTAAAAGTGAAAACCGTCCAGATACATGCTCAGCTTACGCAGCGGGGCTTTATTCTGGAGCAGGTCGGCACCGGCGGCCAGTGTCTTGGTTTTGGCGGTCGTCGTTTCGCCCGGCGACTTAACGTTCGACGATGTATTGTCGCCCCCGCAGCCCAGCAGTAGTATCCAGGCCGTACTGACCACCCAACGAAACGAAGCCATAGTTGCGATCTGTTTTTCTACAGCTACTGCCGGGGTACCCGAATCGTTGAAAACCGGCCTGGGGAGTGAGGGAGTGGGACGGGTAGAGGCCGGTGGGTAATCGCTTCCGTGTTTGCCGTTTAACCGCTAGCTTCACACCGCGACATCACTTAGCAGATTAGACGAATGACTTTTCTACGTAACGTACCGGCTTTGCTGACCGCCCTGGTACTGTTTGGTCTGACGACCGCCTGCTTCCGCCCAACCGTAGGCCGAATTGCTGCGAAAGGCGCTGAGTACTGGCTCACCAATCCCGACGGCTCGGCTCTGTTCGTGAAGCAACCCGGAATGTTATCGTTTGGCAGCGTTGCCAATGAAAACCCGACGATCGGTATTGACGAAAGCCAGACGTTTCAGACCATCGACGGCTTCGGCTACACCCTGACGGGCGGCAGTGCCATGCTGCTGCAACAGATGGACACATCGGCGCGGTCGGCACTGCTGAATGAACTGTTTTCTACGGCTGGCAACGGTATCGGCGTGAGCTATCTGCGTATCAGCATTGGCGCGTCGGACCTCGACGGGAAAGTGTTTTCGTACGATGACCTGCCGGATGGACAAACCGACCCGGCACTGACCAACTTCTCGCTTGACCCCGATCGAACGTATCTGATTCCGGTGCTGAAGCAGATTCTGGCGATCAATCCAGCGATCCGGATTTTAGGGTCGCCGTGGTCCCCGCCGGTCTGGATGAAAACCAACCGCGAGTCGAAAGGAGGGAGCCTGCTGCCTGACTTTTACGATGCCTACGCCCGATATTTCGTGAAGTACATTCAGGGTATGCAGACGGAAGGTATTCGGATCGACGCGATCACGATTCAGAATGAGCCGCTGCATCCGGGCAACAACCCGAGTTTGCTGATGCTGCCGACCGAACAGGCTGCATTCATCAAACATAACCTCGGCCCCGCGTTCCGGCAGGCGAAGCTCGCTACGAAAATCCTGCTGTACGACCACAACGCCGACCACCCCGATTATCCGCTTGCCATCCTCAACGACCCCGACGCCCGGCAATACGTCGATGGGTCGGCTTTTCACTTCTACGCCGGTCCGATTACGGCACTGTCGGACGTACACAACGCCTACCCAGACAAGAACATATATTTCACCGAGCAATGGGTTGGCGCACCAGGCAACATGGTTGTTGATGTGAACTGGCACGTAAAAACGCTGATCATCGGGGCCACGCGCAACTGGGCCCGGACGGTGCTGGAGTGGAATCTGGCCGCCGACCCGAATCAGAAACCGCATACACCCGGCGGCTGTACACAGTGCCTGGGAGCCGTTACGCTGGCGGGGAACGCGGTAACGCGCAACCCGGCTTATTACACCATTGCTACGGCCTCGAAGCTGGTGCGGCCGGGGTCGGTTCGTATCGCGTCCAATACCGTCAGCGCGCTACCCAATGTAGCGTTTAAGACCCCGATGGCGGTATCACGGTGCTTGTGCTGAACGACAGTGACGCCACTAGGTCGTTCAATATCCGGTACAAAGGCCAGTCGATAGTCAGCACATTGCCCAAGCGATCAGTTGGAACGTATCACTGGTGAACAGGCACCCACTTACAATTCAAACGAAATCCCCTGCGCCAGTGGCATCGTCGTGCCGTAGTTGATAGTGTTGGTCTGGCGACGCATATACGCTTTCCACGCATCAGAGCCCGATTCGCGCCCACCGCCGGTTTCTTTTTCGCCACCAAACGCACCCCCGATTTCGGCACCCGACGTACCGATGTTGACGTTGGCAATGCCGCAGTCGGAACCTGCCACCGACAGGAACCGCTCGGCTTCGCGCAGGTTCAGCGTAAAAATGGCAGACGATAAGCCCTGCGGTACGGCGTTTTGCTGCGCAATGGCGTCGTCGAGCGTCGTGTAGCGGAGTAGATACAGGATAGGGGCGAAGGTTTCGTGCTGCACAATGGCCCAGTCGTTCTGCGCTTCGGCGATGCACGGCTTCACGTAACAGCCCGACGTAAAGCCCGGACCGTCGAGTATGCCCGGCTCCACCACAAACCGACCACCCGCCTGCTGAACGGCGTCGATGGCTTGCTGATAACCCCGCACGGCGTCGGTGTCGATCAGTGGGCCCACGTGAAACGACTCGTCGAGCGGATTACCGATACGCAGTTGCGCGTACGCGTTCGCCAGCCGATTTTTTACATCGTCGTAGATACTGTCCTGCACGATGATTCGGCGGGTGGTGGTGCATCGCTGCCCGGCTGTGCCGACCGCCCCAAACACAATAGCCGGAATGGCCAGGTCGAGGTCGGCATGTTCGGTGACGATAATGGCGTTGTTACCACCCAGTTCGAGCAGGCTTTTCCCCAGCCGACTCGCCACCGCCGTCGCCACCGCCCGGCCCATGCGGGTGCTGCCCGTGGCAGAAAGGAGCGCAATGCGCGGGTCGTGCGCCAGCCATTCGCCCGCCACCTGCCCCCGGTAATCAGGCACGATACACCCTCCGGTACGTCGTTGTTGCGCAGCACGTCGCTGATGATCTGCTGGCAGGTGAGGGCCGTGAGGGGCGTTTTCTCCGACGGTTTCCAGACGCAGACATTCCCGCAGACCCAGGCAATCATCGCGTTCCAGGCCCAGACAGCTACCGGAAAGTTAAACGCCGAAATAATCCCGACGACACCCAGCGGATGCCACTGCTCCAGCATCCGGTGCGCCGGTCGTTCGGAGTGCATCGACAGCCCGTATAGCTGCCGTGACTGCCCCACGGCGAAGTCGCAGATATCGATGATTTCCTGCACTTCGCCCAACCCCTCCTGCAACGACTTGCCCATTTCGTAACTGACCAGTGTACCCAGTTCACGCTTGTAACGCCGGAACTGCTCACCCATCTGCCGGACAATTTCGCCCCGGCGTGGGGCCGGTACCAGCCGCCATTCGGTCAGTGCGGCCTGTGCTGTTTCAACTACGCGGTCGTAGTCAGCGCGGGTGGAGGGGTGAACCCGGGCGATGAGTTGCCCATCGGCGGGGGAGTACGAATCAATCGTTTTCTCGGTCGAACTCCAGAACTGCTGCCCCGTGCTGGTGCCGGGCTTGACGTGTTGAGTCGGTAAGGGAAGGATGGTCTGCATACAAACAAAACGGGTTTGCTGATTACCTAACAAAGCTATCGGCCCGTCGGTAAACAACGTGTAGTTGCTAAAACTTTTCGGAATAACGCGGGTTCATACTGGCATATTCAGTAAACCAGATTAACCTATCCTGTTATGAAAACCAGTATGCATATCGCACTGAGTCTGCTGATTGTTTCGGCCGTACCAGCGCTGTCGTTTGATCGGAAACCCAGCCCGGGTCATAATGTTGTAGCAGCCGATACCATGCCCAAATCGGCGCGAAAAGGCGGAAAGATGATGTCGAAAAAACGGGGTACGTCCAAAGTATCGAGCCGGGTGGAGGAAGAGCGTTACCGCAACGCAGCCACCGACGACGGCACGGCCATCAACAACAGTAACGTTACGAATTACAATTCCGACGCCGTGACGAACGCTCCGACGGGCGTGGGTAGTGCAGCCGCAGGTCCGGCAGCGACGCCGAAGCCCAAAAAACGGGGTAACCGCTAGGGTAATCCCCGCCTGACGGGTGTAATCACCAATGGGCTGTCGGTCGGGCAGTGATTATTGCATGGGCACGACTTGCCTCGCAATAGTCACTGCCTCTCGATGTTTAGGCAATCTGGTGTTTTATGCTTTAGTTTGATGCCTGTTGGTAACGGTATGGAGCAACGCACGGGTGATAGGCTCGTCTATAGACGTTGTTTACTCAGCGAAAATATTGTTAACCAAAAAGGATACAT
Source organism: Spirosoma rhododendri (assembly GCF_012849055.1). Classification (NCBI taxonomy): domain Bacteria; kingdom Pseudomonadati; phylum Bacteroidota; class Cytophagia; order Cytophagales; family Cytophagaceae; genus Spirosoma; species Spirosoma rhododendri. The sequence continues at coordinate 2,674,109 of NZ_CP051677.1, forward strand.
TTACCCCGACGGGCTTTATAATTGGATTAGCATTTGATTAAAATGCTACTCTGTTCCTGTAAAATTCATCTCCAATTGGTGCGTATAATTACCTCCTTGTGAAACGTCAATCATCCCTGGTCTCGGAAAGTGTCCTGATCGAGAAGTTGGTCCAGCGCGATCAGAAGGCATTCCACTGGCTATACGATCAGTATTCGCCTGCGCTTTACGGTGTTGTGTTGCGGATTGTGCGCGAAGAAGAGCATGCTCAGGATCTGGTGCAGGACATCTTCGTCAAAATCTGGAAAAATCTTGATGCCTACGACCCCAGCAAGGGTCGCCTGTTTACCTGGATGCTGAACGTAGCCCGCAACACGGCAATCGACGCGTTGCGCGCACAAAAATCGCAGCCTTCTTCAGCCAACGCAATCCGTACAGATGAAGAAAACGTACATGTAGTTGATCGGCAGCATAATACCCAGCAACCTAACCCCGAGCATATCGGCATACAGGATGTGGTCAGCCAGCTCAGGCCCGACCGTCGACAGTTGATCGACCTGGTGTATTTTGGTGGCTACACCCACGAAGAAGCGGCCGATGAACTAAATCTGCCTCTCGGTACGGTCAAGACCCGTATTCGCGCGGCTTTACAGGAACTGAAACAATTGTTTAAGTCATGAACGTAGAAGAGTACATAGCTTCAGGCATTCTGGACTCATACGCAGTCGGCGCGGTTAGCGATCAGGAACTGCGGGAGGTTAACTGTCTGGCGTCTATATACCCCGAAATTAGGCACGAGCTCGACGAGCTGATGCTATCGGTGGAGAACTACGCCCTGCTGCACAGTATAGAACCACCAACTGGCCTGCGGGACCGGATTGCTAGTCAATTGACGTTTGAGGAAGCCGACGATAATAACACAATCGTCCGGCCGCTACCCCTTGACCGGGAAGCGCCCGTTGCCGCCACACAACCATATACGTACAAAACGACCTGGATGGTAGCGGCTGCGGCTGCGCTGCTGGTCCTGTTTTTTTCGTATTTCCTGATCACCCAGCTTCAGTCGAACCAGAAAGCGATGGCCTCACTGCGGGAAGCCAACGAATCGATGCAGAATGAACTGAAGCAGACGCGTACCAGTCAACAGCAAACCGAGCAGACGCTTGCCATGTTGCGGCAGCCCGGCACCCGCACGCTGGAACTGCGTGGCAACGACAAATCACCCAAGGGCGATATCCTGGTGTTCTGGAATCCCGGCACCAAGCAGGTGGCCGTCGAAGTAAAATCGCTGCCTGCCTTACCCGCCGACAAGCAGTATCAGCTGTGGTCGCTGGTTAACGGTAAGCCGATTGATGCTGGCGTGTTTGATGGTAATCTAGACGGTACGGCCCTTCAGAAACTGAACCGGGCTATTGCCGAAGCCGATGCGTTTGCCGTTACGGTAGAGAAACGCGGAGGAAGCCCAACGCCCTCGATGGAGACACTGCTGGCGATGTCACCTACTGCCTAGCAATGGGAACGCAGCCCCACAATTTTACGTTTTACTTACGAAGCCCGGCCACTCGCCGGGCTTCTGACAATACCTACTGAACGAACTATGAAAAAGACACCCCTATCGAAACTGTACGCTGGCCTGCTGGCTGGTATCCTGCTGATTCCCAGTCTGTCGAATGCCGCTGGAGATCCACTAAAAAAGACGATCAGCGATACATCGCCGGGTGGCCGTCGGGTGGTGAAGACCAACGCCGAGTGGAAGAAAACACTCACGGCTGAGCAGTACTATATCTTGCGCGAACACGGTACGGAGCGTGCCTTCACCAGCCCACTCAACGACATCCACGAGCACGGCACGTTTGTGTGTGCTGCCTGCAAAAACCCGCTGTTCGTGTCGGATACGAAGTTTGATTCGGGAACAGGCTGGCCGAGTTTTTATAAGCCCATCGCGAAAGATGCGGTGAAAGAGAAAGTCGATAAGTCGTATGGCATGGCGCGGACCGAAATTCTGTGCAGCGTGTGCGATGGTCACCTCGGTCACGTGTTCGATGACGGCCCTAAGCCAACCGGCCTGCGCTATTGCATGAACGGAGCCGCCATGTTGTTTGACAAAAAATAAGAGACACTTCGCACGAAACAGCCGACCCCGCCAAGGGTCGGCTGTTTCGTTTTATGGCTGGGTGGCCGTTGGGGCGGCCGGTGAATCGGATGGGCGGTATGCGCGAGATGGGCCGAAATACGTTATATTTGAGACCCCGCCAGTACGTAAATACAACCTTCGGGGGACTCAGGAAACCCTGAACCAACCTCTTATTCGCAACTAATCGCATGAGTGAAGATAGGAAGCGATTCCGCGCTGTCAGGCACGCCTTTGGCACGTTCCGGCAGCGAATTCGACGGCGCCGGGCGCAGCTTGGTGATGTCAGACGCGGAGTCGGCCGACACATTTACCGGCAAACGGCCCGCGTAGCCGGTGAAGAACGCGTCAGTGCCTGGTCTGAAAGCTATTACGAGTACCGCGACCGCCTGCGTTCGTTTGTTCACCGCTACGTCGACCCCAATAGCTGGTATTATCCGTATTTGAAAAACGGCACCCGCTTCGCGATGATCGGGGCATTGCTGCTCGGGCTGTACGTCTTCGTAATCAATTACAACTTCCTGTACCTCACCGGCCCGATGCCGAGCGTGGAGGAACTGAAAAATCCGAAGCTCAATCAGGCGTCGGAGATCTACTCGCAGGACGGGGTGATGATCGGGAAGTTCTACGCCGAAAACCGCACGCCCATCAAGTTCGAAAACATTCCGAAACCGCTCATCAGCGCGCTCGTCGCGACGGAAGACGTGCGGTTCTTCTCGCACGGCGGTATCGACCCCCGGGCCATTGGTCGGGCTGTGCTGAGCCTGGGGCGCGATGGCGGTGGGTCGACGATTACGCAACAGCTGGCCAAGAACCTGTTCAAGACCCGGCGGAAGCAGGATACCGGTCTGCTGACCCGTATTCCGGTGGTCCGGACGATCGTTTACAAGTCGAAGGAATGGCTAATGGCGTTGAAGCTGGAGCGTAATTTCTCGAAAAACGAAATCCTGACCTATTACTTCAATACGGTTGACTTTGGCAGTAACTCATTCGGGTTGAAAACAGCCGCCCGTACGTTTTTCGACAAAGAGCCCGACAGCCTGAACGTGCAGGAAGGGGCTGTGCTGGTTGGTTTGCAGAAAGCAACGACGGCCTATAACCCGCTGAAAAACCCCAAACGGTCGAAAGATCGGCGGAATATCGTGCTGGCCCAGATGGCGAAGTACAAGTTCCTGACTAAAAATCAGGCCGATTCGATCAGTGCCCTGCCGCTGGTAACTGACTTTACACCCGAAAATCCGTACTCCGGCCCGGCCAGTTACCTCAAGAACGCGGTGCAGGATTTTGTGAAGAAGTGGGGCGACGAGAACGGCTACGATCTCTACACCGATGGGTTGCGCATCGTAACGACCATCGATTCACGCATGCAGACCTACGCCGAGAGCGCCACATCGGAAAAGATGAAGAAGCTCCAGCAGGCGTTCAATGATCACTGGGGCGACGAAAATCCGTGGACCGACGAAGACGGCAACGAACTGCCCGGCTTTATTGATTCCGTAGCCCGCCGGACCGAGCGTTACAAATCGCTGAGCCGTCGTTTCATGCCGCTGTACCCCGATTCGATCATGTACTACATGAAGAATAAAAAGTACAAGATGCGGGTGTTCAGCTGGAATAATAAGCGCGGCTACGACTCAACCGAGATGACGCCGTACGACTCCATTGCTTACTACAAGCATTTTCTACAGGCGGGCATGGTGGCCATGGACCCGCACACGGGCTACATCCGGGCATGGGTCGGTGGGCTGGACTACGATTATTTCAAGTACGACCACGTCAAACAGGGCAAGCGGCAGCCGGGATCGACCTTTAAGCCGTTTGTGTACACCACCGCCATCGACGACACGCTCAGCAACATGAGCCCCTGCGACCGGATTACCGACAAACCGTTCCGCAAGGATTACCGCGAAAACGGCGAGGATAAAGTGTGGGAACCCCGCAACTCGACGGGCTACTATACCTATTCGAGTATGACGCTGCGTCGGGCAATGGCCCGGTCGGTCAACTCGATCACGGCTGAACTGACCGATCGGGTAGGGCCGGAGCGGGTGGCCGAATACGCGCATCGGATGGGCATAAAAAGCCGGCTCGACGCTGTGCCGTCGATCGGGCTTGGCTCGTCGGACGTGTCGCTTTACGAACTGGTGGGCGCTTACTGCACATTCGTTAACGACGGTGAAGCCACCGACCCGATCATTGTGCAGCGGATCGAAGACCGGGATGGTAAAGAGATTCAGACCTTTACAGCGACGACCCGACGCGCAATCAGCCCTGAGTCGGCCTTCCTGATGCGCTACATGCTACAGGGTGGTTTGCAGGAGTCAGGTGGTACGTCGCAGAGTTTGTGGCAATACGATCTGTTCAAAAATCGTAACGAGATTGGGGCTAAAACGGGTACGACGTCCAATAACTCCGACGGCTGGTTTGTCGCTGTGTCGAACAATCTGGTGGTGGGGGCCTGGGTCGGCGGTGACGATCGCAGCATTCACTTCCGATCGACCGATCTGGGCGAAGGAGCCCGAACGGCCCTGCCAATCGTTGGTACGTTTCTCCAGAAAGTCTACGCCGATCCGAAGTTCAAACCGTTACAGGGGCCATTTCCGAAGCCGACATTTGCGGTGACGAAAGAGTACGAAGGATGTAGCTACCCGGATGATGAGGAAGAATCGGACGAATCTGATTCGACGAGTACGAATAGCGAAGCCACGGATTCAACCTTTATTCAGACTGCCCCGCCTACCGAGCCGACTACCCCGCCCGATACGACGGGTAACCGATAGTACACGTTGACCCGCTCAGGCGGGTCAACGTGTTTATGGCGCGGTTCATCTGGTTTGTAAAAAGGGAACGTGCTTGTTTTATGTGGCATTTGGGTCTATGTTGCGTCGTTTATTTGGCTTACGGCCTATTTAGCCATACATTGTATTTTATTGTCTTAGCTAACCTATGCAGTCGCAGTCGCAATCGCTCAACGGCATGAATCAGTCGCAGAGCCAGAAGCCCACCAATTTTAGTTTTTCCGACTACCGCACCGAGGATTTTTTTGATGAAATGTTCGTCGATGAAACGCAGGTACGTTCGGGCTACGCGCCGTTCCAGCAACGCGTCGAACAGCTGACCTGCGAAGACATGGTGAGCCGGCAACATGCTGCCGAGCGATCGCTGATGAGCATGGGTATCACGTTCAATGTGTACTCGGAAGGCGAGGGTACTGAGCGGATTATGCCCATCGACATTATCCCGCGCGTGATCGAATCGGCCGAGTGGGATCGGCTGGAAGCAGGACTCATTCAGCGGATCAAGGCGCTGAATATGTTTCTCGACGACGTATATAACGATCAGCGGATTCTGAACGACGGCGTGGTACCCCGCGATCTGATCGAGTCGAGTAAGTCATTCCTGCCCGTCTGCATGGGGGTTCATCCGCCGAAAGGCATTTGGTGTCACATTACCGGTACCGACCTGATCCGGGGTGAAGACGGGCAGTTCATGGTGCTGGAAGATAACCTGCGCTGTCCGTCGGGCGTGTCGTACATGCTCGAAAACCGCGAACTGACCAAGCAGACGTTCCCGGAAGTGCTGGCAAAAACCGGCGTTCGGCCCGTATCCGACTACCCGACGCGGTTGCTGCAAATGCTTCAGTTCATTGCCGACCGGCCCAACCCGACGGTGGTCGTGCTGACACCGGGCATTTACAACTCGGCTTACTTCGAGCATTCATACCTCGCCCAGCAAATGGGTGTTGAACTGGTCGAAGCACGGGATCTGGTCGTGTCGGGTGGTTACGTGAAGATGCGAACCACGAAAGGTTTCCAGATTGTCGACGTCATTTACCGGCGCATCGACGATACCTTCCTCGACCCGGAAGCGTTCAACCCCGACTCGATGATTGGGGTACCGGGTATTTTCGAGATTTACAAAAAAGGCCGTGTCGCACTCGCCAACGCCCCCGGAACCGGCGTTGGCGACGATAAAGTAATTTATGCGTACGTGCCCCGCATCATCGAGTACTACCTCAACGAAGAGCCGATTATCCCGAACGTACGGACCTACATCTGCCGCGAAGAGGAAGACTGTCAGTACGTGCTCGACAACATTGAGCAACTGGTCGTGAAAGAAGCCAACGAAGCGGGCGGCTACGGGATGCTGATCGGGCCGAAAGCCGACAAAGAAGAGCACGAACTGTTCCGGCAGAAGATCCGCGAAAACCCGCGCAACTACATCGCCCAGCCGACGATTTCGCTTTCGCGGGTGCCCTGCCTGGTTGGCGACCGGGCGGAGGGGCGTCACGTCGACCTGCGTCCGTACATTCTCTACGGCGATGGTGTCAACGTAATTCCCGGCGGTCTGACGCGCGTTGCCCTCCGCAAAGGCTCCCTCGTGGTCAACTCCTCGCAGGGTGGTGGCGGCAAGGATACGTGGGTGTTGTATTAAGTTTGAGGTTTACTGTTTAACGTTTAAGGTTGCTATCGCGGTGAAAAGATTGACTGCGGCAGCAACCTTAAACGTTAAACAGTAAACCTTAAACTATCTTTACCGCCGACCAACCCTGCCTGCTTTGCCGGATCTGAGTATCATCATTGTCAATTACAAAACGCCCCGACTGATTCTCGACTGTCTGGCGTCGGTATACACCCATACCAGTGGCATTACGTTCGAGATAATTATCGTTGACAACCAGTCGGAAGACGACAGTCGGGATCAGGTGATGGCCTACTACGCCGACGTCCGCTGGTTTGATATGGGGTATAATGCCGGGTTTGCGCGGGCAAATAATCTCGGTATTCAGCACGCAACGGGCCGCAACGTGCTGTTGCTCAACTCCGATACGCTGCTGATTGATAACGTACTGGCCCGTTGCGTTCGGGTGCTGGATGAACAGCCCGACGTAGCGGCTGTGGGTGCGCACCAACTCGGGGCTGACGGAAGCCTGCGCCCGAATCTATACACGACATTCAATCAGATGCGCCGGGCGTTCTACATCCTGCCAGCGGGGCAGCGGTCTGAAGACTGGCTCAGCCGTCAGTTACCCGACCCTCAGTTTGCCGACCCCGCGCAGGTCGAATGGCTGTCGGGCGCGTTTCTGATGACCCGCCCCTCGACCATTGCCAAAGCGGGTGGGCTGGATGAATCGTTTTTTATGTACGGCGAAGACGTGGAGTGGGGCTATCGGCTCGGTAAGCAGGGCCGGTTGCTACTCTTGCCCGACGCCCGGTTTATTCACCTCGAATACGGTAGCAGCGACAACAGTAAGCACGTCGTAACACACATCAACCGCTTTCGGTCGCAGATTCAGGTATCGCAGCTGTTGTGGGTGCGCAAGCAGTATGGCGTAGGGGCCTATCTGCTGCTCATGGCCCACTACGAACTGCTTGTGCCGGTGGTCTTTGCGGGGAAGATGCTCATCAACCTGAAGAACCGAAAATCACCGTTTCTGGAGCTGGACAATCAGCGGATGTTTGCCCGGCAGGTAGGAATTTTTGGCCGTTTTTTCTGGAAAACTATATTCAATCGGTCCGGGCTGTACAAGGTCTGAAAAACACAGGTTTCAGGTGGCCCAATTAATACGCTTTCAGGGTGAATATGCGTTGTATTTGAAATGCGTCAAGACTATGCGTTTACTGTACAGATACGGGCTGACAGCCCTTTTTTTCGGGTTACTGTTGCTGCCGTACGTGAGTCAGGCGACGCACGTACGAGCCGGTGAAATCACCACTCGGCGTTTGTCGGCTACGTCGCTCAGCTATGAGGTGACGCTGACGGCTTATTACGACGAACGGACCGGTGCCGCTGCCGCCCGCGATGCGAACTCGTACACGTTCTGTTTCGGCGATAACACGACGGAGTCGGTCAACCGGCAGCTACCGATTCGGTTTATCAACGGGCGTACGTCGTCGATCAACATCTACCGGACGACGCACACCTTTCCGGGGCCGGGTGTCTACACGATCAGCGTGCAGATTGCCAACCGGAACGCCGGTACGATCAACCTCCCGCCACCGGCTACGTCGGACAACCTGACGTTCTTCGTCTCGACCACGATTCTAATTCCGACGAACCTGGGCCTGAACTCGACGCCGGTGATGCTCAACCCACCCCTCGACTCAGCTCGTGTTGGTCAGCGGTTTTGCCACAACCCGGCGGCTTACGATGCCGACGGCGACAGCCTGGCTTACCGTCTGAGCAAACCACAGGAAGGCTTGCCTAACAGCTGCCGGAGCCGCGTAATTCCGGCTTATCAGGATCCGACCGTTTACAGCACCACCAGCGAGACGGGAGGTGCGCCCAGTTTCACGATCGACTCCCGCACCGGGCAGCTCTGTTGGGATTCACCTAACCGAATTGGTCAGTTCAACTTTGCCTTCATTGTGGAGGAATGGCGCAATGGCGTACTGATTGGCGAAGTCACCCGCGATATGCAGATTGTGGTAGTCGATCAGCCGAATAAACGACCGCTGATTGCGGGGGCGTCGCTCTGCGTGGAAGCGGGTACGCTGATTCAGCAACCGATTACCGCCACTGACCCCGATGGACAACGGGTTATCATCAACGCCTATGGCGGACCACTGAACGTACTGGCGGATGGGTCGCCACTGCCAGCCAGTTTGAGCGTTCCGCAGGAATATGCCCGGCTCATCAACGGCGGGACACCGCTGGCGCAGCCCGGTACGGCTACGTTTTATTGGCAGACCAACTGTAACCAGGTCCGCAATCAGCCGTATGATATTACCCTAAAAGCCAGCGACGTGCCGCCTCGTGGTACGACTACGCTTGTTTCGTTCGCGACATTGAGTGTGAAAATCATTGCCCCTGCCGTGCGTAACCTCACTGGCCGGGCCAGTGCCGTGGCCGGGGGCCGCGCCATCCAGATCAACTGGGCGGCTTATAGCTGTGGCCGCATCGTCGACGTGGGCCTCGGACCTGATACGACCAAACTGATTATCTACCGGCGCGAGGGAAGCTGTTCGAACATCCCATCCGTCTCCTGTACGACTGGCGTTCCGGCGGGACTAGGCTTCACGGAAGTTGGTCGGGTGCCTTACACGGCTACGACGTTTACTGACACTACGGCTCTCCGACGGGGCGTCGTTTACTCCTACATCATCGTTGCCCGTAACCCCGGCGACGTCAACAACGGGGGCTTGAGCCTGCCGTCTCAGCAGGTGTGTCTTGAACTCCCGCGCCTGACGCCCGTGCTGACGCAGGTCACCGTCGACAGTACCAACGAAACACGCGGGCGTATTACCCTGCGCTGGGCCCGTCCCCTCGACCTGCGGGCGGGTGATCTGGGTGCGCCTTACCAGTACCGCATTCAGCGGGCGACGGGCTTGAGTGGCACGGCGTTCACCACTATTGGCACGGTTAGTACCAACCTGGACCGGAATGTAGTCGATACGGTTTATGTCGATCAGGGTACTTCAACCAGTGCGCTCAACACGACTGCCAATGCCTATCGCTACCAAATCGAGTTCTTCTACACCGACCCCACAACCCGGCAACTCACCTCGCTGGGCGTGGCTGATGCGGCTTCGAGTGTGCGGCTTAGCACGGCTCCGGCCAACCGGAGCGTAGTGCTAAGCTGGCAGACAAACACGCCCTGGAGCAACGACAACCAGACCCATATTGTCTACCGCAGTCGTTCCGGCCCCAACGGTCCGTTCAACCGCATCGCCGACGTATCTGTGCAGGGTAGTGGTACCTACACCTTCACCGACACGGGCAACGATACCTACGTAGCCGACGGCAACACCAGCCGCCAGCTAACCGCCGACAGCAGCTACTGCTACCGGGTGACGACGCAGGGCCGTTATACCGACACGCGGCTGGCGGTGTTTGGCATACTAAAAAACGACAGTCAGGTCAGTTGCGCCATGCCCACCGATACCACCCGGCCCTGCCCGGTCAATCTAGGTCTGGATAGTCTGAACTGCGCCAGCCTGTCCCCCGAGAGTCAGTGCAACCTGAGCAGCTTTACCAATAAGCTGCGCTGGCGTCAGACCAGCGGGGTTAACTGCGATCCCAACGTGGCCAGCTACAAAATTTACTACGGCCGATACAGTCAGGATACGCCCGCGCTGCTGACCAGCGTCAACGCACCTACGACCACATTTGACCATAGTAGCCTGACGACGGTGGCGGGTTGTTATTACGTAACGGCGGTAAATGCGCGAGGGCAGGAGAGTGTACCGTCCAACCGTGTCTGCAACGATGCCTGTCCGTATTTCGCCCTGCCTAACGTGTTCACCCCCAACGGCGACGGCAAAAACGACACCTTCCAGCCGATGCGCTGTGCGCGGGCGGTAGAAAGCGTCACGTTTGTGGTCTTCAACCGCTACGGCACGAAAGTATACGAAACAACGACGGCGGTGCTCAACTGGGACGGCCGGGCCAGCGATGGTACGGAGCTGCCCAGTGGTCTGTACTACTATCAGGCCACGGTTCGGTACGCGGTACTGGATCGCAATACCCCAGCGCAGGTCTTCAAAGGCTACGTGCAGATTCTACGCGAAGGGGTCAGCATGCGGTAAGCACCGACACACAAAAAAGGGGGCCTTGTCGAAACAAGGCCCCCTTTTTTGCGTAAGCGTAACTGTTACATAAACCGGTTAAGTAGCCACCAGACAGCCAGTATGAACAGCGCTGTCGCTATGACGAAAATCAGCGTCCAAGGGCCGGGAACGAGAGAACCTTTCCGTTTCATCACCTGATAGCTACTTGCCAGAAGATCGTTTACTTCATGTTGTGGTAAACCGTCTGCACATCGTCGTCTTCCTCGATGCGCTCGATCAGCTTCTCGACGTCGGCAACCTCTTCGTCTGTCAGTTCTTTGTAGTCGTTCGGGATACGTTCAAATTCGGCCTGTTTGATTTCGTAGCCTTTTTCTTCGAGGAATTTCTGAATCGCACCGAAGGCCGTAAATTCACCATAAATAACGAATTGCTCCGTCTCGTCGTCGAATTCGATTTCGTCGCCACCTATGTCGATCAGTTCCAGTTCCAGTTCTTCCTGATCGATACCTTCGGCCGGAATCCGGAAAACTGATTTACGATCGAACATGAAGTCGAGCATACCCTGTGTGCCGAGACTACCGCCCAGCTTGTTGAGATAGCTGCGAACGTTGGCAACGGTACGGTTGTGGTTGTCGGTTGCCGTTTCGATTACCAGCGCGATGCCGTGGGGCGCGTAGGCTTCGTACACGATCTCCTTGTAGTCTTCCTGATCTTTGGATGATGCCTTCTTGATCGCCCGGTCGACATTGTCTTTCGGCATGTTGGCCGCCTTGGCATTCTGGATGATAGCCCGCAGCCGACCGTTGGAGTCAGGGTCAGGGCCCCCGCTTTTCACGGCCATCACGATGTCTTTTCCGATGCGGGTAAAGGTTTTGGCCATTTGGCCCCACCGTTTCATTTTCCGGGCTTTCCGGTATTCAAACGCGCGTCCCATTTTCTTGGTTTGTGGTTCGAGGTTTAACGTTTAACGTTCATGGCAATCGAAGTCAACCTTGACCGTTAAACTTGAAACATTAAACTTACTGAGCAATTTCTTCCGTATTCAAAACTGGTACGTCGACCTGGCCGCGCATTAGGTCTTCGAAAGTATCGCGCTGCCGAATCAGGTAGGGCGCACCGTCGTAGACCAGCACTTCCGCTGGGCGGAACCGGGCATTGTAGGTCGAGGCCATGCTGAAGCCATACGCTCCCGCATTCTCGAACGACAATACATCGCCGGGCCGTACTTCCGGCAGAGGCCGATCGGTGGCAAACGTATCAGTTTCGCAGATATAACCAACAACCGTATACGGCTTTTCGTCGCCTTCCGGATTCGATACGTTCCGAATGTCGTGCCACGAGTCGTACATCATTGGCCGAATCAGGTGGTTCAGACCAGAGTCGACAGCCGCAAACGTCCGGGTTGGATTCTCCTTGACAATGTTTGTCTGCACCAGCAGATGTCCACTCTCGCTGACCAGGAATTTGCCCGGCTCAAACCACAGTTCGAGGTTACGACCGTACCGCTCGCAGAACGCCTGAAAAGCAGTACTCACTTTCTGACCCAGATCGGCAATGTCGGTTACGTGATCGCCTTCCTTGTAAGCAACTTTGAAACCGCTGCCGAAGTCGATAAAGCGCAGATCCGTGTAGTCGGTTGCCATGTTGAATAGCACGGCGGCACCGTCGAGAAACGCACTGGCGTTTTTGAAATCAGAGCCGGTGTGAACGTGTAGCCCGACAATGTGGATGGCGTACTGCTCCACGATCCGGCGAATGTCGGCTCGTTGCTCCACCGAAATACCGAACTTGGAATCGGCGTGGCCGGTCGAGATTTTCAGGTTACCGCCTTCGCTGATGTGCGGGTTAATGCGAATACTCACCGGGACGCTGCCGCCGTAATTCTGCCCTACCCATTCGAGCAGCGACAGGCTATCGACGTTGAGCTGTACGCCCAGTTCGATGGCTTCCCGAACTTCGTCGAACGAAACCCCGCTGGGCGTGAACATGATCTGCTCCGGAGCAAACCCGGCCAGCATACCCATTCGTGCTTCGTTGATCGACACCGAATCCATCTCGACGCCCTGCTGCCGCATTAGCTTCAAAATCGACACGTTGGTCAGGGCTTTTGCCGCGTATTTTATGCGCAGATTTACCCCGCTAAATGCCGACCGTAGGTCGCCGATTTTTTCGATAATTTTGTTAGCATCGTACACATACAGCGGCAGACCAAACTGCTCGGCTATGCTGAGTACATCGACGCCCTGAATCTGGTAGCGGGCCGACCGACCCGAAGATGGTTCAAGTTGCATACTGGTGTAAAAACGAACCGCAAAATTACGCATCTTCTGCTCATGTCAACTACATACGCTACGCTCGTTTTTGGCCTGCTTCTTGGTACCCAGCCGCTGATGGCACAGGTTCGGCTCATAACGCGCCGGGGCACCGCCCAGCTCACCCGCGACCTATCCGCCGACTGGGAACGGTCGCCCAGACCTGCCGAACTCACGGCCGAGCAGCGCGGCCCCTCCGGCGACCCCGCCTTACCCGACAACAGCTCGAATCCCGCCCCGACCGCTGTCACCGATGAGCCGCCGGGTGTCTCGAACCGCCGTCGCAAACTCCGCCTGAACCAGCGGAGGTAAGTTTGTGGGGTGTGGTCTGGTGTGTCTGTGTAGCCTGGACGTCTACGTCCGGGTGGGCGCGAAGCGACCAACAAAGCTGCCGCCTTGCGTAGTTGCCCTAACGGGCACCCGGACGTGGACCGCACCGGCGGACCGGTCCAGGCTACGCATCAGGCTACACACTGCCGAATTTCAGCCATTCCTGCGTAGTTTGTGACGAATACGACCGTTACAGAACTATGACGACAACGACCCGCCGGACGGAAGTGCTTGCCGGTATCTCTACCTTTCTGGCGACGATGTACATCATCGTTGTCAACCCCACCATTCTGAGTCAGGCGGGTTTGCCATTTAGCGGGGTACTGACAGCTACGGTGCTGCTGGCGTTTTTCTGTAGCCTGATGATGGGGCTGTATGCCCGTAACCCGATCGTCGTCGCGCCGGGTATGGGGCTGAACGCGTTCTTTACGTTCACTGCCGTCAAAGGGATGGGCATTGCACCGGAGACAGCGCTGGGGGCGGTATTCTGGGCGGGGATTATCTTTCTGGCGTTGTCTATTTTCAATATCCGGTCGGCACTGGTACGCATCATTCCGCTGCCGCTGCGCTACGCTGTTTCGGCGGGTATCGGCTTGTTTATCACGCTGATCGGCTTTCAGAACGCACACTTTATCATCGACAACCCGGCTACACTCGTCGGTGTGGCCCGGCTGAATGATCCTGTCGTACTCACATTCATTATCGGCCTGTTGCTGACCAGCGTACTCGTCGTGCGACGGGTGACGGGGGCCATTATCATCGGCATTGTGTTGACGACCCTGCTGGCCTGGCCCATCGGCCGATACTGGGGCGACGCATCGGCGGTGAACTATGGGCAGAAAACGTTGGTGAATCTGGTGTCAGTGATTGCAACTCCCGACTTTTCGCTGATCGGTAAGCTGGACTTGTGGGGATCGTTGCGGTGGTCGGTGGCCCCGGTCATCTTCGCCTTTGCCTTTACCGACCTGTTCGACAGCCTGTCGACGTTCGTGGGCGTCGCCGAAGCGGGTGACCTGATGGACGAAACTGGCGAACCGCGCAACCTGCGCCAGTCGATGCTGACCGATGCCGTGGCAACGACGCTGGCGGGTGTATTGGGCACCAGTTCGGGAACGGCTTATATCGAGTCGGCGGTGGGGATTGCGCAGGGCGGGCGCACAGGTCTGACGGCGATTGTGGCGGGTTGCTGCTTCCTGCCGTTCCTGTTCTTGTCGCCACTGCTATCCGCGATCCCGGCTATTGCAACGGCCCCGGCGGTGGTGCTGGTCGGCGCGTTTATGATGACACCCGTCGTGCGGATCAACTGGGATAAGCTTGATGATGCTATACCCGCTTTTCTGGCCCTCGTCCTGATTCCATTCAGCTATTCTATTACGCAGGGTCTGATCTGGGGTTTTCTGTCGTGGACGGTTATCAAACTGGCCGTTGGCAAATACAGCGAAGTGCCCGCTGGCCTGCTGATAGTCGACGCGTTTTGCGTCGTTTCGCTGGTAGCGGAGGGGTAAAAAAAGAGCCTGCCTGCCAAACAAGTTCGTTTGGCAGGCAGGCTATATATGATTTTGTCTCAGACAGCATCCCTGCTGTCGTAGCCGTAGGCTAACTAGGCATTGCCACGACAGCAGGGATGCTGTCTGAGACGAAAAATTAAGCAGCCGTTGCAGGTGTGCTTAGCTCATCAAGCACCATAACCAAGTGCTGAGCAATCATCTGAGCCGACCGGCCTTCGATGTGGTGCCGCTCGATGAAGTGCGCCAGCTCGCCGTCTTTAAACAGTACAATCGATGGCGACGATGGCGGGTAAGGCAGCAGGTGTTCCCGCATCCGGGCTGTAGCTTCCGTGTCACCACCGGCAAAAACCGTTAGTAGTTGATCGGGCTTAACCGGCGACGCTGCCAGCGCGGCCTTCACACCCGGACGGGCAGCACCAGCCGCGCAGCCACAAACCGAGTTGACAACCAGTAGCGTGATGCCCTGCTGATCGGCCATAGCCGTATCAACTTCTTGGGGGTAGTCAGTTCCTGAAACCCGACGCTCGTCAGGTCTTCCCGCATCGGGACAAGCAAATGAGGAGGATACATAAGTGTTTGTTAGTTGTAATGTTTGTGGTTTAAAGTTTTCGGTGCTGACTCGCATACTAGTTGCTAAAACCGTAAACCGAATGCTGCTAACCGTAAACGCTGATTACATGAAACCCAGTTCAAGTTTGGCAACTTCCGACATCAGTTCGGTTGAGTAGGGTGGGTCGAAGGTTAGTTCGACGCTAACGTCGCTAACCCCCTCGACGGCCCGTACTTTCTCTTCGATTTCGCTGGGAATCGTACCAGCCGATGGGCATGAGGGCGACGTCAGCGTCATCAGGATATACACGTTGTTGACGGGAAATATCTTGATGTCGTAAATCAGCCCCAGTTCATATACATCGACCGGGATTTCGGGGTCGTACACGCTCTTGAGCGCCAGCACGACCTGTTCCTTCAATTCTTCGTCTGTCATCACTGTACGGAATTGGCCGAATACGCCCGGCCGTAGGCTTTCATGCGTTCGATCATGGAGGCCAGACCACCCGCCCGCAGCGACGTGATCAGGTTACCCATGCCCACGCGGGGATGAAATAAAGGTCAGCCTTGGCGATGTCTTCCGGCTTTTCGTCCGACAGCACCCGGATCAGCAGGCTAATCAGCCCTTTCGACACCTGCGCTGTTGGCTCACTGTCGCCGTAAAAACGAATGGTATCGCCCTGTAATTCGGCATCGAGCCAAACTTTCGACTGACAACCCATAATGCGGTTCTCGTCGGTTTTGGCTGTTTCCGGCATCGGCGGGAGTTTCTTGCCAATGTCGATGATGTATTGCGTCTTGTCGAGTTGATCGTCGAATAAATCAAATTCGTCGATTATCTCGTCCTGTTTCTCGTTGATTGTCATCGTTATAGCTTGCCAAGTGGTCTGCTCATCGGACGCACGGCAATAATCTTTACGTTAGGCTCCTGCGTGCTGTAAACAACCCGATAGCTACCCACAAAAATTTCCCGAATGAACGAAATATGCAAATCTGGTACGATACGGCCCATTTCCGGGAACTGATCTAACAGGGCGAGTTTGCGTTCCAACTGATCAGACCAATCATCGGCCGCTGCAAAAGACTGATCAAGTAAGTATTCGTAAATGACGCGAACTTCCTCCTGCGCTGACTCTTTCCAGGTAATCATGCATTACGGTTTACTTCGGCCACCTTCTGCTGCTTTACGTCACGTAACAACTGCATAACCTGATCGTTTGGAACCTCAGCTGTTTCAAGCAGTCGGCTCTCGATCAACTTAATAAAGAGAATGCGCTCGATCAGTTCCTCGGAAGAAACTTTGTCTGGTAAGTCGCTGAGTGCGGCTAAGACCTGGTTCTTATCAAGCAAAATTTCGTCTTTGTGCATGACCAACTTCGGTTAAAGCCTTACAGCATCATTTTCTGAACCCGGCGGATGCCCTGAGCGAGCCGGTCGATTTCGTCTTTGGTGTTGTAAACGGCAAATGACGCCCGCGTAGTTCCGGCAATGCCAAAGCGATGCATCAGCGGCATGGTGCAATGGTGGCCCGTCCGGACGGCAATGCCCTGCTGATCGAGGATAACGCCCATGTCCTGATGGTGAATACCGTCCATAACGAACGATACAACGCCGATTTTCTCCCTGGCCTGACCGATGATCCGCAACCCGTCGATTTCGCTTAGTTGCTCCGTTGCATAGTGGAGTAAATCCAGCTCGTGAGCCGAAATCGCTTCCTTGCTAAGCTGACCGATATACTCGATAGCGGCTTTCACGGCTACCACATCGGCGATGTTGGGCGTGCCGGCTTCGAATTTGTAGGGGATGTCGTTGTATGTCGTCTTCTCAAACGTCACTTCACGAATCATTTCGCCACCACCCCGGTAGGGCGACATGGCTTCAAGCAGCGCCGTTTTACCATACAGCACGCCCATACCCGTCGGGCCGTAGAATTTGTGGGCTGAGCAAACAAAGAAGTCAGCGTCGAGGTCCTGCACATCGACGGTCAGGTGGGAAGACGACTGTGCTCCATCGATCAGGACAACGGCACCAACAGCGTGGGCTTTGTCGATGATCGTTTTGACCGGGTTGACCGTACCCAGCGAGTTTGACGCGTGGACGACCGACACCAGCTTCGTTTTTTCCGACAGCAGATTGTCATATTCGTCGAGCATCAGATCGCCTTGTTCATCGACCGGGATCACTTTCAGCACACAGCCGCGTTCTTCGCACAGCATCTGCCAGGGCACAATATTGGAGTGGTGCTCCATACCCGAGATAATGATCTCGTCGCCTGCGTTGAGGAACCGACGGCCATAGGCTTGCGCGACAAGGTTGATCCCATCGGTGGTACCGTAGGTGAAGATGATTTCCTGCCAGTGTTCGGCGTTCAGAAACGACTGCATCGCCCGGCGCGACGCTTCAAACGCGGCCGTAGCCTGCTCCGCCAGGTGGTGGATACCCCGGTGAATATTCGCGTTGTAGCCCTCGTAATAATTCGTCAGTGCATCGATCACGGCGCGGGGTTTCTGCGTCGTAGCGGCATTGTCAAGATAGACCAGCGGACGGTTGTTGATCTGCTGATCGAGTATGGGAAAATCCTGCCGGATTTGCTGAATATCGAGAGACGGGGCGATAGCCGTTTGCATAAGACTGTCTGGTGTTGCTGTATAAATAACAGGCTGAGCGCGGGAAAGGTGCAAAAAAATCGGGGATTAACGAATCCTAGATAGAACTCAGTTAATCCCCGTTCCTTATCATTCCTCCTGTCGTTGGAGTGACAGAAAGACAGTGTTTACTATTTCGCCAGCTTGGCCGTTACGACACCTTCGAGATAGTCGCGGATTGGCTGAATCTTGATCTGACTGAGCACGTCCTGCGCGAAGGCATACAGCAACAGCGTCCGGGCTTCGGCTTTTGGAATACCCCGCGACTGCATATAGAACA
Source organism: Spirosoma rhododendri (assembly GCF_012849055.1). NCBI lineage: Bacteria > Pseudomonadati > Bacteroidota > Cytophagia > Cytophagales > Cytophagaceae > Spirosoma > Spirosoma rhododendri. The sequence goes on from NZ_CP051677.1 coordinate 2,692,353, forward strand.
GGGCCTCGTCGTTCAGTTGGCCAGTCGTCGTGCCGTGCGAACACTTCACGTCGTCGGCGAAGATTTCGAGCTGCGGCTTGGTGTTCATCGTCGCGTTGGGCGACAGTACCACGTTCTTACACGACTGGTACGCGTTGGTTTTCTGCGCGTCGGGCCGGACGAAAATCTTACCATTAAACACGCCCGTGCCGCTGTCGTCCAGAATGCCCTTGTACAGTTCGTTGCTATACGAGTTTGGCATCGCGTGGTCGACCAGCGTATGGTTGTCGACGTGCTGACGGCCGTTCGGCATATACAGCCCATACATAAACGCTTCGGCGTACTGACCATTCAGCACAATGTTCAGGTTGTTGCGAACGAAGTTGCCGTTCAGCGTGACGGTAGCCGCGTAGAAGTGGCTGTTGTCGGTCTGATGCACCTGCGTCGTGCCGATGTGGTAGGCCTGGTTGGTTTCGTCCTGCACTTTGTAGTACTGCATCCGGGCGTCGCGTTCCAGCGAAATCTCGGTTACAATGTTGACGAAGCTGCTGTTGTCGCCCAGTGTGCGGAACGACTCGGCTATCGTGACCTCGGCGTTTTTGCCCACCAGAATCAGGTTGCGCGGCTGCGACGCCACGTTATTGTCGCGGGCATCAGAGATGAAGCGCAGAATGATCGGCTGCTCGACGGTGGTGTTGGCCGGTACCCGAATTACGACGCCGTCGCTGGCGAGGGCGGTGTTCAGAGCCGTAAACGCGCTGTCTTTGTAGTCGGCATAGGTAGCAAAGTGGCTACCAACAGCGTCGGGATCAGCTTTGATGGCGTCGGCCAGACTGCTGATCTGCACCTGCGAGGCCGGGCTAACGATATGCGACAGTTCGGGTTTGTAGTGCCCGTTGACAAAATACAGAATGTTGCCGTCGAGGTTGGGAATCTCCAGCGACGAGAGGTCGTCAGCGGTCAGTGTCGACGTCCCGTCGATGGCGAACCGCTGTTTAATCAGGCTATTGACGTTGGAATATTTCCATTCCTCGTGCCGGATGGTGGGAAAGCCAAGCTGATCGAACGCAGTCAGGGCCTGCCGCCGAACCTGGTGCAGGGCTGTCTTGCTTTCGCCATTCATGCGTTCCTCACCGGCCCGGAAGGCGGTCAGTAGCTGGTTTTTAAAATCAGTATATGATTCGTAAGTCGGAGTCATTGGTTGGTAGTTTGAAACGGCCCGTCGTAGCGGTGGTGGGTTGGGGGTCGAGTCACTACGGAGCGGATCAGGCCACTTCCGCCTTGATCCAGTCGTATCCTTTTTCTTCGAGTTCGTAGGCCAGTTCTTTCGGTCCCGACTTCACGATCCGGCCTTTATACAGTACGTGTACGAAGTCGGGTACGATATAGTCGAGCAGACGCTGATAGTGTGTAACAACGATGGTAGCCCGCTCCGGCGACCGCAGTTTGTTGACCCCTTCGGCCACAATCCGCAGTGCGTCGATGTCGAGACCCGAGTCGGTTTCGTCCAGAATCGCCAGTTTCGGTTCGAGCATGGCCATCTGGAAAATCTCGTTCCGTTTTTTCTCACCGCCCGAAAAGCCTTCGTTCAGCGACCGGCTCAGCAGCGACTGATCGATGTTGACGAGCTGCATCTTTTCCTTCATCAGTTTCAGAAACTGCACGGCGTCGAGCGGCTGCTCACCCCGGTGCTTTCTGATCTCGTTCATCGCCGTTTTCAGGAAGTTGGTCGTACTGACGCCCGGAATCTCGACCGGATACTGGAATGCCAGAAAGATACCTTCAGCGGCCCGTTCTTCGGGAGCCATGTCCAGCAGATCCTTACCGTCGAACAATACGCTGCCTCCCGTTACTTCATAGTCTGACCGACCAGCCAGTACGGATGCCAGTGTGCTTTTACCGGCCCCGTTGGGACCCATAATTGCGTGAACCTCACCGGCTTTAACTTCCAGGTCAAGTCCTTTTAATATCTGCTTTTCGCCGATAGCGGCCTGTAAATTACTGATGGATAACATAATAGGTTGTAGCGTGTACGGCCAAACAAAGCCGCAAAGTTAGCAGACGAAACGGTATCTGCCTTTCAAGGACAACAAAATAGGGGTCTTAAAAGTTGACGGCCATCCAGCTATTTAGAACATCTCTATAGAGAAAGGAAAAAAGAGTGAGCGTATGACTCTGACGATCGCTTGCAGGCTATGGCGTCGCGGTATACGCATCAGTCAAAAAAGCGTACATTAACCGCCCGGCCTGCTTACTAACGGCGACCGGCTAGTGCATGGATAAGCAACAACAAACCACAGGGCGAGAATCGACAAAAACAGTGTATTCGCCTGATTCAGAGAAATTTGCTATTAACGTGTCATCGGAGATAGGCCGGCTCCGGCGGCTGCTGATTCACAGTCCCGACCGGGGGCTGGGCAAAGTGGTACCCTCAAAAGCGCAGGACTGGCTGTTTGAAGACATCGTTCATCTTGATATGATGCGCCGGGACGAGTACGATTATTACGTCAATCTATTGTTGTATTTTCTCGAACCCGACACCGTACGCGGGCGGGTCGATACGCTGGGGAGCACGACCGGTCGTTCTTCAAACCCGACAGTCCCGATTATTTTCGGTCTACGGCGGTCATCGATATTCAGTGGTTACTGTCGGATATACTGGCCGACGAAACGATCCGGACGCGGCTGATTGCGGCCATCTGCGGCATCGAACGAACGTCGTTTCGGACCCAGCAGCAACTCACGCAGCTTGACCCGATGGAACTGGCGAAAGTGATGATTTCGGGGTCGATGCCTGACCTGACGATGCTGTTTGCGCCCCTGCCCAACTTTATTTTTACCCGCGACATTGGTATCGTCATCGGCGATCATATTCTGTTGAACAAGCCTGCCAAATCGGCCCGGACGCGCGAAGCTCTGCTGGCGCAGTACATCTTTTTCAACCATCCGCTGTTTGCCCCGTACCGCGACAAGATCATCGAAATACCGGACAACGAACACGCCTTTCTGCTGGCCGATGCCGATATAAACCGCGACCTGACCCGCTCGACGCTGGAAGGGGGCGACGTGATGATGATTGCCCCGCGCCACCTGCTCGTAGGCGTCAGCGAACGCACGACCCTGTATGCCGCCCAACAGGTCATGCGGTTGGTGTTCGACCGCGATCTGGTCGATACGCTGACGATTATCAGAATTCCGAAGAAGCGCGATTACATGCACATCGACACCGTGTTTACCCAGGTGAGCCGCAATACGTGGGTGGTGCTGGGTTCGCTGGCCCGCACCGGCGACGAAACCCGCAAGCGTGATGTGCTCCACTTTTTCGCGGCTAAAGATTTGTCGGAAGAGCTGAAGATTCTCCAGTTTACGAAAGGGCAGGAACAACGACCCGTCGAGATCGAGAATCTGGAAGACTTGCTCAGCAGCATCAGTCGTAGCGAGCTGGGCGCTACCGAACCCATCCGGTTTATTTATTCGGGCAATAACGAATTTCCGTTTGGTGCCCGCGAGCAGTGGACCGACTCGTGTAACCTGCTCGCGTTGAAAGACGGCGTTGTGGTGGGCTACGACCGCAACGACAAAACGGCCGAAGCCTTCCGGGAAGCCGGTTTCGATGTAGTGGGTGCGGCAGCTTTGTTGCAGCGATTTGAGCGCGGAGAATCGTCGCCGGAAACGATCGAAAAAACGTTTATTATGCTGCCATCAGCGGAACTGAGCCGGGCGCGGGGCGGGTCGCACTGCATGAGCTTACCGTTGCTCCGCGATGCAATCTGATCGGTAAAGGCGGGTGCAGTGGCGGAAAGAGACGCCTTTTACGTACTTTTAAGCCGGAAGCTGGTCTGCCAGTTACACCAGTCCGGCACAACTGATCTACTTGTTTACCCCCGTTATGCAATCACAGGCAACGTCTACCATTCTCATGATTCGCCCGGTTCGGTTCGGGTTTAATGATCAAACGGCCGATTCCAATACGTTTCAGGACAGCGAGATAGCCGCGCAAACGAAAGACGTTGCCCAAAACGACGCCCGGCAGGAATTTGACGACATGGTTCAGCAGTTAAGGGCCAGCGGGGTTGAGGTGCTGGTGTACGATGACACCGACGAACCCTACACGCCCGACTCCATTTTTCCGAACAATTGGGTCTCGTTTCACGCCAGTGGCAAAGTTGTGCTGTATCCGATGCTGGCTGAAAACCGCCGGGCCGAACGGCGGCAGGAGATTATCGACGATCTGGCCAAGACATACCACGTTTCCCGCGTCGTCGACCTGACGCACTTCGAGCAGGAAGGTAAGTTTCTGGAAGGCACCGGTAGCCTGGTGTTCGACCGCATGAACCGCGTTGCGTTCGCCTGTCTGTCGCCCCGGACAGATGCCGCTGTATTGGCCGAATTTGCTGCGCAGACGGGTTACAGAACGGTTTCGTTCGACGCCGTAGACGCCAACGGAACCCCAATCTATCACACCAATGTGCTGATGTCGATCGGTGATACGTTCGCCATCATCTGCCTATCGGCCATCCCCGACCCCGACGAGCGGCTGATGGTGCGGCAGGAACTGGAGTCGCTGGGCAAGCGCGTGGTCGATATTACGATGGACCAGATGGCGCATTTTGCGGGCAACGTGTTGCAGGTGAAAACTAACAAGGGCCGCAAACTGCTGGTCATGTCGACGCAGGCTTACAAAGCATTCACGAAGCAGCAGATCAGCCTGCTCAACGAGTACGCAACGCCCATGCATTTCGACCTGCATGTGATCGAAGGCAACGGGGGCGGCTCAGCCCGCTGCATGATGGCCGAAGTACATCTCCCTTTGAAATAGAAGTTATAAAGTTATAGAGTCGTAGAGTTGTAAAGTTGCTACCGCGTCAGTCCATCCGGCGTCAGCCAGGACGCGCCAGCAACTTCACAACCCTACGACTCTATAACTTTACAACTATATTATCTTTTTTGTTTGCACATACAAATGTTATGCATAGCTTTGTACCACGCAAGCAGCAAATACGGATATGGACGTAGTGAGTGAATGCAAAGTTGGGAGTGGAGAGAAGAGCGGAACCCGGTTCAGTGCCTGTCTGCTTTTTTCGGCAAACGCACTGGCGCGGGCAATCACGGCCATCGGCGATGAAGAGTTTGGTCGGGTGGGGCTGTCGTATTCGCACGCCTACCTGCTGTCGGAAGTAATCAGTCAGCCGGGCATTACGCCCTCTGAATTAAGTGATACGCTGTACCTGACGCCATCAACGATCACGCGGCTGGTGGAAAAACTGGAGCAGAAGCAACTCGTCCGGCGGGAGTCGGAAGGTAAGAAAACGCTGATCCAGCCAACTAAAGCAGGTGAAGCGCTCCAGGCGGATATCAACGAAGCCTGGGGTCGGGTGGGGCAACGGTACGCAGCGGCCATCGGTGAAACGAATGTCTGTCAGTTAACCAAGCAGGTGTTTCAGGCGGCAAAAGCGTTGACCGGTGATGAATAGCTGGTAAGCAGATGGCTTATCGACTTGTGAAATTTTGTATGTGCAAACAACTAAACCAGTAGGCAACCATGAAACAGGACAACAAAATCATTACGATGTTAGCAGGATCGTGCGATCAGAGCGTACGAAACCTATGTCGTTCACTCGCTGAAGAAGGCGTTTCGGCCATCGTTCGGCAGAAAGAAAGCACGCTCGACGAGCCAATAGAAGAGAGTAAACACTGGTCGGGGCAACCGGGACAGGACATGTTTTTCAACAACTGGAAACTCCTGTTTTAATCATTAAATCGCCGGACAACATCCGGCGATTTTCGTTTGCGGCAAACATTGCTCTCCCGCCGTTCGTCTATAAACTGTTCTATCAGTTTTATGAAACACGGTATTGATACTATGGGTATTAAACGAGCAGTAATTACAGGGGCTAATTCGGGTATTGGCCTGGCTACGGCGAAAGCGCTGGCCGTTCGGTCGTTTGATCTGGTGCTGATCTGTCGAAACGAAAAGCGGGGACAAGCTGCATTGGCTGATGTAAAAGCCGCAAATCCAAACGTGCAGGTTGATCTGATAACGGCCGATTTGGGGGATCTAAACTCCGTTCGGCAGGCAGCGGCCGACATTCGGAAACGTTACGACCGACTCGACGTGTTGCTCAACAACGCAGGCTACACACCGGCATCGATCGAGTTTGCCCCCGATGGTACGGAGTTGTCGTTTTTCTCCAGCCACGTTGGGCACTTCGTCCTGACGCACGAGCTGCTCGATCTGATGAAGAAGACGGCGGCTAGAACAGGCGACGTGCGGATTATCAATCTCTCGTCGGCTGCGCATGCGTTCGGCAGTAAGGCCCGCTTCTTCCGCCACATCGACAACCTCTCGACCTGGGCCGCCTATGGCGATGATAAGCTGGCGAATGTACTGTTTACGAAAGGGTTGGCCACCCATCTGTCCGGCACTGGCATAACGGCTTATTCGGTGCATCCGGGCGCAGTGCGAACCAGTTTCGGCAGCGACACGCCCGGGTTTATCGGGCAGGCACTCAAACTGGCAGGTCCTCTGATGCGATCACCGGAAAAGGGTGCCCAGACGTCCGTTTTTCTGGCTTCGGCCCCACTCAAAACGATTGGTGAATCGAACAACGGTGCTTATTTCGCCGACAGCCGCCCGAAGAAGACGGCAAACCGCGACGTCACCGACGCCAACGCCGAATGGCTGTGGACAAAGTCAATGGCCTATGTGGAGGAGGTTTGATTTTGGGTTCAAGGTTTGAGGTTCAAGGTTTAAAGTCTAATGTTCAAGGTCTAAGGTTGGTCAACGTTGAACCTCAAACCTTAAACTTCAAACCTGAAACCTGCACCGCACAAAAATGGCGGGAGCCAGACAGCCACCGCCATTTTAAAACCCACTCTATGAGAATAGTTTGTCTGAATCAGCGTCGTCGGCCGAGCGGATACAGATAGCTCAGGGTGGCTTCCGTGTAGAGAGCACTGGAACGGGCCTCGCTGCCTGCCGGTGTCGTGCTGGTTAGCTGATAGCGTCCCCGCACATCAAGACCAATATGGCCCGGCCCGGTACGAACGGCCAGACCGACCCCGGCTGCTGCCCCGTAACTAAGCCGCTGCTCGTCGCGGTCGAACGGTATTTTTAAGCCATTTACACTGTTACTCGTTTCATACGCACTGTACGGACCGGCATTGATATACACCTGAGTACCCGTAACGGGACCAAACGATAGCCGGGCCAGCAACGGTACAACAACCTGATCGACGGCCGACCGGGCGATGCCGTTTCCCAGAAACCGGCTTCGGAAGGCGGTACGGCTATAGTTTACTTCGGGTTGAAACTGCACCCGTCCACTACCCACCACCAGCATCACGCCACCGATAAAGTCCGTTCCGGCGGAATACCGGTTGTTTCCCGTCAGAACGGGCGTCAGCACACCACCCCGCGCCCCGATGCGTACCCGTGTCCGCTCGGAGATGTGCACAACAGGCATCGCAGCTTCCTCAGTCCGGCTGTCAGTTTCGACGGGCGCAGGCGCTGATTCCGGGCGCGGCTGCCCGACAACAGGCTGTTTTTGCTTCGTCACCGGTTTGACCCCGGTCGATCGGTGACTGATGCCGTTGTATTGATCGTACAAAGCCTGCTGCCGGTTGGGCGGAGCCGATTGCCCCAGCACCGAAACGGTGGTCAGACCTGTTAGAACTAGTGCCGACAAATTGGTGTGCCAGAACGGATTCATAAATCGGTAGTGTAAGTTTAGCGGATAAGCGAATGGAACTGACTAATGTCTGAGTAAGCGGTCGTTGGTTGAGCTTACGGCGTTTACGGCTGTCGCGTTCGGTCGATGGCGAGTTGAACGGCAGCTGCCGCGTTGAGCAAACCACCCGTCTGACTCAGGGTACTGAACGGCGTCAGATCGCCCGAACGGCCGGGGCGATTTACCACCAGCGTGGGGCGGTGTGTGCTTTCCCGCAGGATGTTACAAACCTGAACGGCTGTCAACTGCGGGAAATAAGAGCGAATCAGGGCCGCGACCCCCGCCACGTGCGGAGCGGACATACTCGTTCCCGAAAAAACGGCGTATTGGTTGTGCGGTACGGTTGAGTTGATATCGGTGCCCGGCGCAAACAGATCAACCTGATTCAGGCTGTAGTTAGACGACGAAGCCGCTAGCCGATTATTCAGGTATCGGGTGCTGTTCCCAACGGTCAGTACGTTGGGGGCGCGTCGGCCCTGCTCGTCGGTAGCTGAGGGATAATTGGTTGTTTTGTCGAGGTCTTCGCCGTTGTTGCCAGCCGCGTGAACAATGATTACGTCGTGATCGAGGGCGTAGCGAATGGCGGCATCAACCTGCTCTTTAAACGGCGACAAGCGCTTGCCGAAACTCATATTCAACACTTTCGCCCCATTGTCGACGGCGTACCGAATGCCGTTGGCGATGTCTTTATCGCGTTCATCGCCGTTGGCCGGAACCACCGCTACCGACATAATCCGGACATTGTCGGCCACCCCGTCGATACCGATACCATTGCCACGAGTGGCCCCGATGATACCCGCCACGTGGCTACCGTGCAGCCCCAGTTCGGCTGACTTACCGATTACAACCGCCGGGTTACCATAGTAGCGTTCGGTTAAATCTGCCGGATTGTCGCCAACCGACTGCCGGGCGTTATAGGCTGGATTGTACGCAATCAGGGCTTCGCCACCGGCAATGAGCATGAACCGATCGAAGTGTTGCCGCACCAGATTCAGGTAATTGGCAAACGAACCGTAGGGCGGCTGATAAGCACGGGCCAACGTTTGCCGAACCGCTACAGCTACGGAGTCGGTGCCGATGTTTGCCGAGCGAATGGCGGCTTGAGACGTGACCGAGTCGGGCAGGAGCGTGGCCAGTTGATTGGCGGTTTGCCAAAACCGGGCCGTGTCGGTGAAGGCCAGCAACTGGGGCAGGGCGGCTTTGTAGCGGGGTAAAAACAGCTTCTTAGCCTGCTGGTAAGTATCGTACTGCCGTTGCTCCGTTGGCGATAGCGACGCCCGGTTTGCGTTGTCGTATTTACCGCGCAGCAGCAGGTAGGTCTGCGTAATCTCGGGCTGATCGTACTCGTAAGTCGTGCCGTCGGGAGCACCCAGAAAATTCCAGCCGTGCACATCATCGACGTAGCCGTTTTTATCGTCGTCGGTGCCGTTGCCCGGCTGTTCATTCGGATTTGTCCAAAGTACGGACCGCAGATCGGGGTGCTCAAGGTCGACGCCCGAATCGAGGACACCCACCGTAACGGGCACAGACGGGCGGCCTTTTAGCAGATCATACGCTTTGTTCAGGCTGATGCCCGCAACAGAATCGGCCTTCGGGTCGAGGTACGGCCAGTCAGTGGCGTTGATCCGCGTCTGCGCCGATAGTAGGGCCGGGGTTAGCAGGTACCAGCAAACCGCAACCAGGCCGATACCGTATCGTTTCATGGCAAAAGGGGCGTTGTTAGTTTTATGAATAGAGGTACGAGGTAAACGTCTATACAACGTACTGACGGGTCCTGCTCGTGTATGTAACCGTTTCTCCAGCAGTTTTCCGCTCTATTGGATAGAGTGGTATAGTTCGCTAGCGGCATATAGCAGGACTACAACCCATAAACCAATAGATGGGTCTATACGGAAAAAAATGAATTGACTTTTGTATGAACCGGATTACGCTCCTGCTGTTTGTGCTGCTGAATACACTCGCCTGTCAGTCAACGAAGGATCTGATTGCGCCCGGTGCGGGGCTGATTGGGTCGTGGCAATACGTGGAGCGGGGCTATTCACCGGGTGCGGGCTATATCGTCGATCAGATACCCCGAAAACCTATTCAGCGGATCGATTTTTTGGCAGATAATACGGTACTGACCTCGAAAATCGATGATCAGTTCTTCTCGTCAGCTCGTACATACCGCATCGATTCATTACAGCGAGGAGCAGTACGTGTGGCTTACGTGTCGCTGTTCGATGCAGCAGGTAAATTGCTTGGTTTGCAGATGGGGGTAGGTATTCGCAACGACACACTCCGGTTGTCACCACCCTGTATCGAAGGATGCCATTCCGCATTTGTGCGGCTACGCAACTAGCTGAACATGTCTTTGTGAAACACGACCCCCGTACCGCGCAATGTCACTTTGCCCGTTGACGGATCAACAACCGTGCAGCTGATTTCGGCCGTGTGTCGGCGCGTGTCGATGGATTCACACTTGAACCGCGCTTCGTACGACGTGTCGGGGTACATAGGCCGGACAAATTCCAGTAACTGCGACAGGTGCACCCCACCCGTTCCGCCGAAATCGCGCCCAAACACTTTAGCAAATACGCTGGCACTCAGCATTCCGTGCATGATCGGGCGTTTGAACGGCGTCTGCGCAGCATACTCCGCATCGAGGTGGAGCGGATTATCGTCGCCGGTTAGTTCGGCAAACCGCCGGACGTCGTCCTGCGAGAACTGGTATTCGTGGCTGTACGTATCGCCCGGTTGCATGTGAGTAGGGGAGGCAGGTTAGCGTAAGGAGGGTGTAATGTCTGGATAAAACGCGAAAAGCCCGCTACACACTGAGCGGGCTTTTCACATTTAGGTATGCTGTCTGGCTTAATAGCCGGGGTTTTGCTGACGGGCCAGCACCGGGTTATTGTTGATTTCCTCCAGCGGAATGGGCCACACAAACCGGTAGTCGTTGTATGGAATGGCGGGTTCCGTTGCAAACGTCGTCGTCGTGCTGTTGGTATACAGCGGGGCAAAGTTCGTGATGTTGATCGCGGCCTTTGCCGGAATACCCGATGCCTGCCGGAAGGTTGCATCCGTAGCCAGCCGGTGAATATCCAGCCAACGCATACCCTCGGCCAGAAACTCCGGCCGACGTTCGTTGATGATAGCACGGGTCAGGTCGGTTGCCGAAGCAAAGCTGGCGGCCGTGTACTGGTTGGCCGCCGTCGTTACCGAGCGGTTCCGAACGGCGTTGAGTAACGCCAGCGCCCGCGAATCGACACCAGAACCACCGCGCGACAGGGCTTCGGCCAGATTCAGCAGTACTTCCGCGTACCGGATGATCGGCGCGTTTTCCGTGCGTGTCGTCGCGTCCGGATACTTGCGGGTGAAATAACCGCCCTTACCCGACGAACCGACTGCATCCGCTGCGGTAGCCGTACCGGGTGCCTTGCGCAGGTCGCCAGCTGGGAAGAAGGGTTGATTCCAGAGAATAGGGCTAATCAGGATAATGCCCCGGCCACCCAGCGAACTCGCCGTGTACATAGCGGCTGGTGCCCCGTTGACGCCCGCGTTGTCGACGTCGTTGTTCTCCATCGAGAAAATCGACTCGGCGTTCGACTTGTTGGCTGAACCAAAAGCCCCCAGTGGTGTCGATGCCAGGGCATACGAACCGACTGTGCTGTTGAATGGCGACGCGTTCGGAACCAGCTTGTTGGCCTCCCGAATCACTTCCGCCCAGTTGTTCTGGTGCAGACGGACCCGCGTTTTAAACGCGATGGCCGCGCCTTTGGTCAGGCGGGTTATTTTCAGGTTACCCGTCCGCGACTCGGGCAGGTTGGTTTCGGCGTAATCCAGGTCAGCCAAAATCTGGGTGTAGCACTCAGCTACCGTGTTGCGGCCCTGCTGAATAGCTTCTGTAACGGTGCTGCCGCCCGTTACGGCCGTTGTCCGGTAAGGAACACCGCCCGCAGCCGCCGTCGGATTATCGCCGTATGGCCGGGCGAAATTGACCAGCAGGTAGTGGTGACCCATTGCCCGTAGGAACCGGCACTCGGCAATGTAAGCGTTGATCTGCTCCTGTGTGAGGGCTGTCGACGGCTGTACGCTGTTCAGGCCCGCGATAACGACGTTGGCCCGGTTAATCATCGCGTAGGCGTTCTGCCAGTAGTACACGTTGTTGGGCTGCGTCGCGTCGTAAGTGCTTTGGTAGGTAACACCGTAGAAGGTGGCTGCCAGCGCCATGTCTTCACCGCGTACATCGCCCTGTTCGAGGTGGGCGGCTCCGAACGAGTAACCGCGTACGGCACCACCCGCGTAAAAGCCCGACTGACCACCGTCATACACGCCCGCAACGGCGAGGGCGATACGTTCGGGAGTTTGAAAGGCGGTCGTTTCAGAAAGAGCCGTCTGGGGCTCCAGATCGGTCACGTTGCAGGAAGACATCAGTAGTGAGCCCCCCAACGCGAAGTATATATATGATTTTTTGAACGTCATGAATGTGCGAGTTTACAGGCCAAGGCTCAGACCGAAGGTGATCACCCGCAGTTGCGGGTTGGTGTTGTAATCGACACCAAACTGACTGTTTTCGTTGTCGACACCTACGTTGGCATTGATTTCGGGATCAAGTCCCTTGTATTTCGTGAAGGTGAACGCGTTCTGCACCTGTGCATAAACCCGCAGGCTGTTGATCGGGAATGCACCGCGGCCCAGCAGGCCCTTCGGCAGGGTGTAGCCAACCACAATGTTCTGGATACGTACAAAATCGCCCTTTTCCACAAACCGGCTGATGGCGTTACCCGTCTGGTTGGCCTGCGCCGTACGCGACAGATACAGGCGGGGTACGTCGGTGACGTCGCCCTCACGCTGCCAGCGGTTCAGAATTTCGCGGCCGTTGTTGTTGAAATCTTGGTTCAGCAGGGTTTCCTGACGCGTCACGTTCATGATCTTGTTGCCGCCCGAATAGCGTACAAACACTTGCAGGTCGAAACCGCCGTAGCTGAACGAGTTCGTTACACCACCGTAATAGGTTGGGTTCGTGTTGCCCAGAATCTTCCGGTCGGTAGTGGCATTAAGGGTGGCAGACTGCGCCACCGACGAAGGGCTGTTGGGGTCGTATACGGCGTAGTTGCCCGACGACAGGATGCGCTGTACGATAGACCCATCTGCTTTGTAGTACATCGGGTTACCGTTCGACGAGTTTACACCGGCGTACTCATACCCGTAAATTGAGCCGACAGCGTAGCCAACCCGGTTGATGTTGTACGTGTAGATGATGTCCTGATCGACGCCTTCGTTGTTTTTGTTGAGGGCTTCGATTTTGTTGTTCAGCGTCGTGAAGTTGGCACTGACATTCCAGCGGAAACCACCTTTGTTGATCGCGTCGACGGTAACGGCTGCTTCAAAACCCTGGTTGTACATCGCCCCGACGTTCCGGTTGATCGAGTTGTTGGGAATACCCAGCGAGCTTGGCGTTGGTGCCGCCAGAATCAGCCCGTCGATGTTGTTGCGGAAGAAGTCGAAGCTGGCCGTGATTCGGTTACTGAGGAAGCCCAGATCCAAACCGATGTCGATTTTCTTGCTTCGCTCCCAGCGCAGATCGAGGTTGCCCGCCTGCCCAAAACCGATACCGTTCTGGGAGCCGTACTGCGCGGCCGAGAAGGTGCCAACGTATGGGAAGCTACCAATTTCCGTGTTACCCACTTCGGCGTAGCTGGCCCGGATTTTCAGGTCGTTCATGACCCGCGCAAGGCTGGAATTTTTGTAGAAATCTTCCTGTGCAATGCGGTAACCGAGTGATCCACCAATGAACGTACCCCGGCGGTTGGCCAGCGGCAGCGACGACAGACCATCGTTACGGGCGCTGAACGAAGCCAGATACTTATCGCGGTAGCTGTACTGGAGTCGACCGAAGTACGAGTCGAAGCCTGACGGTACGAACGTACCGCTCGACAACTGCGTCGCGTAGTTACCGGTAATCAGGCCGTTCTGGAGGAAAAAGCGGTCCGAAAAGTTCTGACCACCGGCGGTGAACGACGAAGTTGTGGTTTTCTGATATTCGGTACCCAGCGTCAGGCCGATGTTATGACCACCGAAATCGCGGTCGAAGTTCAGGACGTTCTGAACGTTCCAGCGAATCACCTCACGCGACGTCTGACTGACGATACCGTTCGAGCCACGACCGTCACCATGACGGGGGTCGTAGGAGAGCAGTGTGCGAACATCGGTGTAGTCGGCACCCACCTGCGAGCGCAGGCTTAGCCCCGAAAACGGCGTGATGTTAACGAAAGCCGTTGGCAGAATCCGCGTGGTCGTTGCGCCAAGCTTGTTGTTGTCGATAACGAACCGGATGTTGGTGTAGTTGTTATCGATGTTGCGGCTGTTGGCACCCGAACCCAGAATGGCCCCATCGGGCGAAATGTTGTAGCCGGTTGGGTTGCTGGCATCGTATACCGGAACGTTAGGCAGCAGCCGCGCAGCCGCCGTGATATTACCCGACAGGGCGTTCGTACCGGTGTTCAGACCGTTGTTGATCGTACGGGCTACCTGTACTTTCGCGCCAACCGACAAAAACTTGTTGAAGCTGTGGTCGATGTTGCTCAGGAACGAGAAACGCGTCTGATCGTTGGGCCGGATCGCTCCGACCTGCTTGTTAAAACCAACCGACGTATAGTAGTTGGTCCGCTCACCACCCCCGGCAATACTCAAGTTGTAGTTGCTCGACGTACCCTGCCGGAAAATCTGGTTTTGCCAGTCGGTATTCGTGTTGTTAGCGTCCAGTGCGGCAATCGTTTGCCCACCAGCGTTCGCGCTTTTCTCATTTGAAATCTGAACGAACTCCTGCGCGTTCAGCAGATCGAAACGCGTGATCGGGTTCGTAACGCCACCCTGCACATCGAGGTTTACGCGAACACCGCTGTTTTTACGGCCTTTTTTGGTCGTAATCAGGATAACGCCGTTGGCAGCCCGCGAGCCGTAAATAGCCGTTGCCGCACCGTCTTTCAGCACGTCATATGACTCAATGTCCTGCGGGTTGATGTCGCCCAGCGGGTTGGTGGGCGTAGTACCGCTCTGGTTGCCCGTGATAAGCGGAACCCCATCGACAACGATCAATGGACTGGCACCCGACGAGATCGAGTTGATCCCCCGAATCCGGATAACGGGTGCCTGACCCAGAATACCCGATGGCGTCGACACCTGCACACCCGCTGCCCGACCGGCCAGCTGCTGATCGAAACTTGGTGTAGCCAGATTCGCGATAGCGTCACCCTTCACTTCGGAAATCGACGACGTGACGCGTTGCCGCTGCTGTGTACCGTAGCCAATAACGACGACTTCACTTAGCTGCTGCGAATCGCCAACGAGCGAAACATTGATCACCGACCGATTATCGACGGCTGCTTCCTGCGTAACGTAACCGATAAAACTAAAGACAAGTGTGTTGGCTGACGTAGCGGTCAGTCGGTAATTACCATTGGCGTCGGTCGTTGTGCCTCGATTGGCTCCCCGTACCTGGACAGTTACGCCCGGTAGCCCGGAACCATCATCTGATGAAGTGACTCGGCCGCTGATCGTGCCGTCCTGCGCCACTGCCGATAGGCAGAACAGGAAAGTCAATAACCAGCTTCCTAATAAAATTTTGTTCATGAGGTGACTGTGGTTTTAAAAAGTAGCTTAAGCCCCAATTGGGGCAACAAATATATCATTAATTCAGATTTAATAAGTTTTTCTATAGAGTAATTATGTTGTTCATTCGCGGGAAGTCTGTAAAAAACAAAACCCTCTGACCATTGATAGTCAGAGGGTTTGCAGATAATCGTTTTGTTGACGAGTCGTTCAGGCGATCTTATTGCCGAATCGAGTAGCCAATTCGCTTGTAATTCTGACTGGCCTGATAGTCAGTGCTGGTGCTATCGATAACCAGTACCAGGACACCCGAAGCAGCGGTAGAACTGCTGGCTCTGGCAACGGAAACGGTCATGTTTACGGTACTCGACATGGGCGGGAACACAACCGTTCCACCGTTCGACAGAGTATAGCTCGATGCCGACGCCGTTGTTGCTGTCGGATCCGGGGCAACACGTACGGTCAGTTCGTTAGCCCGCTGGCGACCAACCAGATTAAGCTGGGCCGTAATCGTTGCGCCAGCGGTGGTGCTGTTGGGCGCTGTAAGAAGCGGATACGTCCGGCCAACACTGGTAGCGTTGACAACGGCTGGCTGAAACTCGACCAGTGTTTTATCGTCGAATACTTTATCCAGGTTATTATTACAGGCATACATACCGACTAGTGCGAGGGCAGTTGCCAGAAAAGCTGCTATTTTTTTCATCAATCAAATGTGTTTGAATGGCTCAACGGAGATTACTCCCGTTGAGCCAGTTAATTAGTAGCCGAAGTTTTGTACGATGTTCCGGTTCGTCGATAGTTCGTTAACCGGAATAGGAGCCAGTATGCGGTTGTCCGTGTAAGCCAGGCCACCACCCTGCGCGGTTGCCTTCACTACGTTCTGTCCCGTGCGCTTCAGGTCAAACCAGCGGTGCCCTTCAAAGCCATACTCCAAGCGCTCCTGCCGGTAGATTTCCGTCAGGATAGCCGAGCCCGTCAGGGTAGCCGCTGTCAGGCCGCACCGTTGGCGGATCACGTTCAGGTCGGTCAGCGCGTCAGTCGTGTTGCCCAGATTGTAGTTAGCCTCGGCCCGGTTCAGATACAGTTCTGATACCCGGATAACTGGTACATTGTCCAGGTTGATCGTTCCATTTTTGCCCAGAAACTTGGTGCATTCGATGAATGCCGTTCCCCGGCCTATGGTGCCCAGTTCGTATAGTTGCCGACGAATATCGAGTACGGCACCCGTCGAGCTTTTCTCGGCTTCAAGGTCATTGATAAACGCCGTTGTGGGTACGAGGTCGCCGAAGCCGCCCGTGGCTGTCCGGTCGCCCGTCCGAACCAGCGTTGTATAGCTCGTCTGGAGCGAGGTGTTCACCCCGATGTTCTCCGCTACGATGAACTGAACTTCAAACAAAGACTCTGGATTCTGCGGGGCGCGCCAGCCGCCGATATACGATGCGTTGGGTGATAGTTTGATCGAACCGCCAATAGCACTGGTCGCATACTGTACAGCAGTTGCGTAGTCTTTGTTGTACAGCGCAACGCGGGAGAACAGCGCCTGTGCTGCCTGGAGGTTGCCGTACGCTGGTGCGCTGGGGTTCGAGCGGCTGAACAACCGGATGGCATTCTGCAAGTCACTGTAAATCTGCTTGTAAACATCAGCGACAGTTGCACGCGCCGGAAACGTAATCTTACTCTGATCGGCTACTCCAGCTGTCAGGAGGGGCACTCCGCCCCGGTCCTGTGACGGAACAGCAACACCCGGATCGTACGAGTAAATACGCGACAGATCATGGTATAGCAAAGCACGCAGAAAATAAGCCTGCCCCTGGAGCCGGTTGCGCTGCGATGTGTCAGAAAACGTTACGTTGCCGATGTTATCCAGCACAAGGTTAGCCTGGTTGATCGCAAAATAAGCTGTCTGCCACGTTGCCCCCCCCGACGTAGCTGTACCGAAGGTGTTATTGATAAGGTTCCGGTTTTCGCCGGATAGTCGCCCCGATTTATTGGTAAACTGAGCGTTGTCACCTAAGGCTTCTGATACAGCGAGCATATCGCGGCCGTAGAGTACGACGCTCTGTAGCCGGTCGTAAATACCATTTACGGCTGCATCGAAACCTTCGGCTGTGGTCAGCGCAGTCTGCGAGTCGCCCTGCGAACGAGGGGCAACTTCGAGCAACGCGCTGTCTTTACAGGCTGTAGCGGCCAGCAGGCTAACCGTCAACAGGCTGGTTGATAAAAATATGGACTTAAGTGTACGCATAGCGTGTATTGTCGAAGTCGTGATTAGAACGTTACGTTGATACCTGCCTGATAGGTCTTCGAGTTGGGCACAACACCGCTGTTGCCCGAGCCAAAGTTCAGGAATTCAGGGTCGTAACTCGACCAGTTAGTGAACGTAAGCAGGTTAGCTCCCTGAATGTAAATACGGGCTTTCGAAGCCTTGATGCGGCTGCTGATGGCCGCTGGTACGTCGTAGCTCAGTGTAATCTGCTTCAGACGCATGTAGGAAGCATCTTCCAGCGTACGAGTACCGCCCAGGTTGCTGACGCTGTTCGTCTCGGCGTTGGCGTTGTAGGCGCGGGGGACGTCCGTAATGTCGCCCGCTTGCTGCCAGCGACGGTTATATACGTCCGTAAGTGCGTTGAAGTTACGCCCGGCGTTTTCAACCAGGAATGAGGTCTGTGAGTTGAACGACCGACGACCGTAGTCAAACTGGAACAGGAAATCGAGCGTCAGGTTGCCGTATACAAACGTGTTGTTGAAGCCCCCGTAGAACTTCGGCTGTTCAGAACCGAAATACTTCTGGTCGCGGGGTGACAGTGGGCGGTACGTGATGTTGCCAGCGTAATCGTACCACATAGCCCGACCCGTAGCTGGGTTCACACCGGCGTAATCGGTGGTGAATTGTGGTTGCAGTGGCCGACCCAGGATGGCATTTCGTCCTACTCCGTAGAAATCGACATAGCTCAGCAGGATGGTGCTGTCGGGGTTGTTCAGTGGGACGATACCGGGGTACAGTTTCGTGACTTTGTTTTTAATCGTCGTGATGTTGAACGACGATTTCCACTGGAACTGACCCGCCCGAACGTTTACCGTATTGATTTCAAGCTCCAGGCCACGGTTCTGTACTTCACCGGCATTCCGCGAGATCGCCGAGTAACCACTCGTGAAGGGCAGGTTGAAGGGTAGGAGCAGGTCTTTGCTCGTCCGCTGGAACACATCGACCGAACCGGTAATCCGGTTGCCGAGGAAACCAAAGTCCAGACCCAGGTTGATCGTCTGGTTGGTTTCCCACTTCAGGTCGGGGTTTGCCAGTTGCGATGGTGCGAAGCCAGCCTGACTGTTGTAGTCGAAACCGGGGCTAACCAGACCCAGACCGGGGAAGTTAGCTGCGGCAAACAGCGAACCCAACTGGTCGTTACCCGTTGTACCAAACGAAGCCCGCAGTTTCAGGTCGCTCACGTAACGGCCACCTTTCAGGAAGTCTTCTTCCGAAATCAACCACGCGCCCGATACCGACGGGAAGAAACCGAACCGGTTGTTGGCCCCGAACCGGCTCGATCCGTCCAGACGACCGATGAAACTCAAGTCGTACTTCTTGTTGAAGTTGTATTTGATGTTCCCGAATACCGAGCCTTTCCGGTAGCCTGTCCACGAACCACCGATGTTCTGCGGTAGCGCGGCTGCACTGGCGTACTTGAAATCGGGCGTCGGAACGTTGGTGATGTTGGTCAGCAGGTTTTCGTTGACGTCAGAGCGGAATTCGGCTCCCAGCAGGACGCCAAAATCACTCTTGCCGACTGTCTTGGTGTAATTCGCTGTGATGTTGGTCAGGAAGTTCTTGTTCTCGTTGAATTGGTCCTGAATCCGGCCCCGCACGTTGATACCATCAGCTGTACGTGGATCTGAGAAGTTCTTACCGCGAATCGAGCGATAATCCAGGCTAATGAACGGCCGGATGGTCAGATTGTCATTCACCTTGTAGTTCAGCGCGATACTACCCACAAACTGATTGATATTGGCGCGAATCTGGTTCAGTTCGCTGACCTGCACAACGTTCTGGTTCAGGATACCCGGAATTCCACCCAAGGCAGGTGTACCGTTGTAGCTGCCATCGGCATTGTAGATGGCAACGCTCGGCAGAATCAGGGGCGAGGAGAAAGCGCCAGCACCCAGGAATGAACCCCCGTTAGGACCGCCGAACTGACCGTTAGAGATAATCGTGCTCAGCTTCAGCGTCTGGTCGATGCTCAGCTTGTTGTTGATCTGGTGCGTCAGCGTCGTGTTCAGCGTACCCCGTTTGAAGTTAACGTTAACGACGTTGGCACTCTGCGTATAGTAAGACCCGGATACGAAAAAGCGGGTCTTCTCATTACCGCCATTCAGGCCCAGCTCGTAGTTGTCGGTCTGTCCCTGTCTGAAAACGGCGTTCTGCCAGTCGTAGGTGGGCAAAGCAGCGATGTCAGCATCGCTCAGCGTTGTGGGCAGGCGCAGAGTACCCAGTACAGTGGAGCGGGCGGCATCAGCAGCCGTACCAGCATTTACCAGGTTTTCGGTACGAAGCTGAATCCACTGCTGCGTGTTCAGCACGTCGAGCTTTTTGATCGGGTCAGCCAGTCCTTTGTAGTAGTTCAGCGTGATCTGGGTTTTACCCGCCTTACCGCGCTTAGTCGTAACCAGTACGACGCCGTTGGCGGCCTGCGATCCGTAGATCGAAGCTGCTGCGGCATCCTTCAGAATTTCAACGCTTTCAATATCGTTTGGATTCAAAAACGCAAGCGGGTTGGTGCTTGTAAAGCTGGAGTTGTTGGTCGAGTTGATCTGTACCCCATCCACTACGTACAGCGGATCGCTACCGGCCGAAATCGAGCCGATACCACGGATACGAATCTGAATGGCACCACCCGGTACGCCGTTCGCCGACGTTACCTGCACACCCGCTGCCCGGCCTGCCAGGGCTTTGTCGAAACTACCAACTGGCAGGTTTGCAATGGTAGAGCCGTTTACCTTCGAGCTGGCTCCCGTGAATTCGCGCCGATTGACCGTACCACCGTAACCCGTTACGACAACCTCGTTCAGGGCATTGGCTGAGCCTTCGAGCGTAACCGTTACGTTACTACGGTTCCCGACAACTACTTCCTGGTTCGTAAAGCCAATAAAGCTAAACACCAGTGTGCTGCGTGGTGACGCGCTGATACTGTACCGACCGTTTGCGTCGGTTGTCGTACCGCGTGTCGTTCCTTTTACCTGTACACTCACGCCGGGTAGGGCGGAGCCGTCGTCTGATGAAGTGACCCGGCCACTGATCGTTGCATCCTGCGCCATAACCGACAGGCAGAAAAACAACGAGAGCAACCAACTTCCGAATAGAAGTTTTCTCATAGGAGTGATAAAAATGAAAATGAGATTTTGTAAAAAAATCAGGGAACAAAAATATGTCTTAACATCATTTTAACCAATAATATATTTCGATTAAGGATTAAATTGCCAATTATTATAGATTAAACTATTTAATTGATAGAATTAAGTCGGATGGACAAGACAAGAATAAGTTTACTGCTGATGGGCAGTTTGCTGGCGGGAAATGCCATTTATGCCCAAAACGCCCTGACCGCCCGGATGGATAAGACGGCGGATGGTCTGGAGAAAAAAGTTATTGGCTGGCGTCGTGATTTTCACCAGCATCCCGAACTCGGTAACCGCGAATTCCAAACGGCCAGTAAGATTGCGGCCCACCTGCAATCGCTGGGGATCGAGGTGAAAACGGGCGTCGGTAAGACGGGCGTCGTTGGGTTGCTGAAAGGCGGTAAGCCGGGGCCGGTCGTCGCGCTGCGGGCCGACATGGACGGGCTGCCCGTAACGGAGCGCGTCGACATACCGTTTAAATCAGAAGCGCGAACGGAATACAATGGGCAACAGACGGGCGTGATGCACGCCTGCGGGCACGATTCGCACGTATCGATTCTGATGGGCGTAGCTGAAGTGCTGGCGTCGGTGAAGAACGACCTGCCCGGTACGGTGAAGTTTATTTTCCAACCCGCAGAAGAGGGCGCACCCGCTGGTGAAGAAGGGGGCGCCGAACTAATGGTGAAAGAAGGCGTCCTGCAAAACCCAGCCGTCGACGCAATTTTTGGTTTGCACATCAACTCGCAGACGGAAGTCGGTACGATCAAATACCGACCTGGCGCGACGATGGCGGCTGTTGATCAGTACGCGATCAAAGTACACGGTAAACAGACGCACGGCGCGGCTCCGTGGTCGGGCGTCGACCCGATTGTGACGGCATCGCAGATTGTGATGGGCCTGCAAACGATCGTGAGCCGCAACGTAACGCTAACGGATAATGCAGCCGTTGTAACGGTGGGTGCGCTACACAGCGGTATTCGGCAGAATATCATTCCCGAAGAAGCCAACATGATCGGTACGATTCGGACGTTCAGCCCCGATGCGCAGAAGCTGGTACACCGCCGGATCAACGAAATTGCCACGAACATTGCGGAGAGCGCGGGGGCAAAGGCCGACGTGAAAATCGACATCATGTACCCCGTTACGTACAACGATCCTGCCCTGACCGACCGGATGATTCCGACGCTGGAAGCGGTGGCTGGCAAAAAGAACGTACAGATTACACCAGCGCAGACGGGTGCTGAAGACTTCTCCTTCTACCAGCAGAAAGTACCCGGCTTCTTTTTCTTTCTGGGCGGTATGGCCAAAGGAGGCAAAGCGTCGGAAGCGGCCCCGCACCACACACCCGACTTCAAGATCGACGAAGGGGGCTTCGTGCTGGGTATGAAAGCCCTCGCTCACCTGACCGTCGATTACATGACGCAGAATACAGTAGCGAAGAAGTAAAATAAGTATTAACACAGAGGCACGGAGATCACAGATAGAGCAATACAAGGCTTTATGACCTCCGTGCCTCTGTGTTGTTTTTGGAAATCACTCCCCCGGCCGGTTGCGGATAATGCGCGACAGAACGCCCGGCAGGAACCGCTTGAGGTATATGCCGTACGTTTCCAGGCCACCGATATACACTTCTTCCTTTCGGCGCAGCACGGCCCGCATCCACTGCCGGGCAAACTCGGCCGGGTTCATGCCTTTCTGCTGATTGGCGTCGAGTTTGCCGTGTAGCTGACCACCTGCGCCCAGCGCGTGAAGGGAAATGGGTGTGTCGATGTAGCCGGGGCATATGATCGTGACGAACAGGCCGGCTTCGGCGGTTTCGGCCCGGAGGGCGTCGAAAAAGCCATGCAGGGCGTGCTTACTGGCGCAGTAGCCCGACCGTTGTTTAGTACCCAACTTCCCCGCGACACTGCTCGTTACGACGAAATGCCCGCTGCCCTGCGCCAGCATAACGGGCAGAACAGCTTTCGTTAGAGCCACAACACCGAAGAAATTAACGTCCATCAGCCGGTGGTAATCAGCCAAACTGGCGTCGGCGACGGTGCTGCGCTGGGTGATGCCCGCGTTGAGAAACAGACAATCGATTCGCCCGAACCTGACCTTTACCTGATCAACCAGCGTGGACAGCCCATCTGTCTGCGTGACATCCATCGGCAGTATGAGCAGATCGCTGTCCGACAAACCAGTGCGGGCCGCGACACGCTGAAGCTCGTCGATGCGCCGGGCCGACAGCACGAGTTTGGCACCCGCCTGTGCCAGCGCCACGGCGACGGCCTCGCCAATACCCGACGACGCGCCGGTAATCCAGACAACCTGATTCGCGAACGTATTCATAGTGTGTAGTTGTGTTGAGCCTATTGTCCAAGACAGCTTCCAGCTGTCTGAGTCGGTCCAATATCTGTGCCGCGTTAGCGGCTAACAGAGTCCCTCACCACTTAGCCTTTCGGCTCAGACAGCAAGATGCTGTCTGGGACAGATGAGCGAGTAGCAAGATAGCCGCCCCGGTGATTGCTGATGTCTCTTTTTTTGATAGTTTTGACCACTCACGTATGAAAAGCACGTCCTGTAAGCTATCCACCGTCGTTGTTTATCGTCGTGACCGAGTCGTTCCTTTATTTTTTGTGGCAGTTCCGTTATTTCACCACAACACAGATTGTTACCACCGACGGTGAACCGATACAGGTGATGACGCCCGGCTTTCGGAACAACAACGCTGGGCCGGACTTTACCAACGCCCGGCTATTGATTAATGAGGTCGAGTGGGCCGGTACGGTGGAGATGCATCTGAAAACCAGCGACTGGCTGGCGCATCGCCATCAGCACGACCGCGCTTACGACAACGTAATTCTCCACGTGGTCTGGCAGGACGACCGACCTACCTCCGGCCGCCGTGTCGACCGGGCCGATGGTACGCCCATGCCGACGCTGGAACTTGCCCCCATCACCAGCCCCGACCTTGTCGACCGCTACGCGTTACTGACCGACGAGAAAACGTCCATTGCCTGCGCGGGGCAGTTCCGATCGGTGCAGCCGCTTCGCCTGACGGCCATGCTCGACAAGGTCATGTTGCAACGGCTCGAACGCAAGGCGCGGGGCGTTGAGGCAATCGCGGAACAGACAAACAACGACTGGGAGGAAGTCGCGTACCGCCTGCTGGCGATGAACATGGGGTTCAAAACTAACGCCGACCCAATGGCGCAGCTAAGCCGTTCGATACCGCTGCGGGCACTGCTCAAACACCGCGATTCGATCACGCAGGCCGAAGCGATGCTGTTTGGTACGGCGGGCCTGCTCACCGACGCGCCCACCGACGACTACGTACTGATGCTGCAACGAGAATACCGGTTCCTGTCGGCCAAATACCAGCTAACGGACAGTGAACTGCCCGCCCACGCGTGGAAATGGGGTCGGATGCGCCCGGCCAGTTTTCCCACGCTTCGACTGGCGCAGTTTGCCCGGCTCGTGACCAGTCAGGCCAGTTTATTCTCGCTTTTTGTCGGCACGACCGATGTTGAGCAACTACTTCGCACGTTACAGCAACGCCCGTCGGAGTACTGGCAATCGCGGTATCGGTTTGGGCCGTCGGCGGAGCGGGTGAGCGCGTCGCTGGGCGAAACGTCGGCGGTGAACATCGTCATCAATACGGTGGTGCCGTTGCTGGCGGCTTACGCGCACCACCGGGGGCAACCGGCTTACATCGACCGGGCTATCGCGCTGCTCGAACAGCTACCCGCCGAGCAAAATCACCTCACTGAACAGTGGGACGAGCTGGGGCTGGGCATCCGCACGGCTTTCGATTCGCAGGCGGCCATCGAACTCTACAATGAGTACTGCACCCAAAAAAAATGCCTCGACTGTCAGGTCGGGGCAGGGTTGGTACGCGGGTGATTTTTTATTGACAGGATTACAGGATTTGTCTTTGTTATTCAATCAAAAAAATCCTGTAATCCTGTCAATAAAAACCCTACGTAACGATCATGTCCTGTTTGGTCGAATCCCAGGTGACGCGCTTGCCGGTGTGCAGGGCCGTCGTGGCCATGATGTTGGCAACCGAGTGATTGAAACCGGCGCGGGCGGGGGCGTTGGGCTCCTTGCGGCTCCGTACGCAGTCCATCCAGTTGCGCATGTGCAGCGTCGTCATCGGGTCGCCACCGGTGTTGGCCGATGTTTCGACTTTGGCCGCTTCGCCCAGCGACATCGTCGGCAGCAGGTTCGGCTTCATGTCCATTTCTTTCGCGAAACGCTCGGTCAGACCACCCTCCGGCGACACTTTGTTCGTGTCGAGGTTAATCATGCCGCCGTTCGAGTAGTAGTATTCTTTCGTGCCGCCCGCTTCGTTGTGCATCCGCGACGAATACAGTACCTGGAAGCCTTTCGACTTGTCATTATCCGGGCCGTAATCGAACACCGCCGTAAACGTATCGGCGTTCACGCGGCCGTCTTTCCAGACGTACACCCCGCCATTGGCAACCACCGACCGGGGGTGTTCCAGCCCGCTGAACCAGTGAACCGTGTCGATCTGGTGCGACATCCACTGCCCCGGAATACCCGACGAGTAGGGGTAGAACAACCGGTATTCGAGGTATTTGCGCGGGTCCCAGGCGGCTTTGGGCCGGTTGAGCTGGTAGCGGTCCCAGTCGGTATCTTCCTTCCGAATTTCGCTGACCAGCTTGGGCCGACGCCACCGGCCGGGCTGGTTGACGTTCCACGTCATCTCGACCATCGAAATATCGCCGAACTTCCCCGACCGGATAAAATCGTTGGCTTCGTGGTAGTTGGGGGCCGACCGACGCTGTGATCCGACCTGCACGATTTTCTTCGATTTCTCGACCGCTTTCACTGCCTTGCGGGCATCTTCGAGCGATTCGGCAAACGGCTTTTCCACGTACACATCGCGTCCGGCTTCGACCGCATCAACGCAGTGCAGCGCGTGCTGAAAATCGGCGGTGCTGATAATGACGGCGTCGACATCTTTACGGTCGAGGAGTTCGTCGTTATTGCGGGCTTTGAAGAACGCGCTGTCGTTCCACTGTTTGCCTTTCAGATACTGCTCTGCTTCGTCGCGACGGCGGCTCCAAATGTCCGACACGCCCACGAAGGCGAAGTTGGTGTCTTTGGCGTTGGCCATGAACGCCGGAGCCAGCGACTGCCGGAACCGGTCGGAAAAGCCGATGATGCCCACCCGAACCCGGTCGTTCGACCCCAGGATACGGGCGTAGCTGCTGGCCGAAAAACTCATGCCCAGCCCCGCCAGACTCAGGCCAGCGGCTGATTTCTTTATAAAACTGCGACGATCTTCCATATCTTATCAAGTAAACGAATGCCTCAATGTCTGATAAAGAGCGACGGCACTCGTATTTACCGTTCTGATCTACAGGGTTTTGATTTTTATATTTCGGTAATAAACCCGGTCGCCATGGTCCTGTAGCAGGATGTGGCCTTTGGGTGCTTCGCCAAACCGGCCGTTGGCGTTGTAGTCGGGCGCGCTGTACTTGCTCATCGACACCAGCTTACGGAATTCATCGCTGCCCCGGTCGTAGGAAACGACCTTTTTGCCGTTGAGGTAATGATCGACGTGCTTGCCCTTCGACACCACCCGGCCCGTGTTCCACTCACCAATGGGGTTGGCCTGTTTGCTCTGGGCCGGAATCAGATCATAGAGCGAGCCGACAGTCCGGTTGCCATCGCGGCCCTTCTTTGCGTCGGGATGCTTGTCGTCGTCGAGTACCTGAAACTCCAGCCCAAACGCCGACCCGGCAGGTTTGGGATAATTCTCGACTACGAAATATTTAACGCCACTGTTGGCCCCGTCGGTCAGTTTGAAATCGAACATCAGGTCGAAGTCGCTGTATTCGGCGTCGGTCACAATGTCGCCAAAGCTCTGCGATTCGGAGCCGTCGGATTTCTGAATGGTCAGCATCCCGTTTTCGACCGCCCAACCTTTTTGCGGGAACGTTTTGGCATAAGCACCGCGCCAGCCGTTGGTGGTTTTGCCGTCGAAGAGCAGCTTCCAGCCGTCTTTTTTCTCGGTAGGTGTTAGCGTATTGGGTTCAACCGGCGCAGTAAATGCCAGCACACCCGCCAGCAGGGCAATGGAAAGGAGAGATTTCATTTTTATTGGTTTAAGGTCTGAAGTTCAAGGTTTAAGGTTAATCCTGCAAAACGACTTTAAACCTTGAACTTTAAACGTTGAACAGACGAAGTCACAGTTTTAGCTTCAGCGTTTTTGTGAGGTATTCCTTGTTGATTTCGGCGGCCTGTTCGGGTGTCTTGTTGGGTTCGGGAACACCGTCGAGTTCAACGATGCCCCAGCCCTTGAAATTGATGTCGCTCAGGGCTTTCATCACCGCCGGAACGTCGACGTTACCCCGCCCCAATTCAACGAATTTATAGGCCGCTTTATCGTCGGGCTTGTCGGGGTTGGGCGACATTGTATCCTTCAAATGTAGCGCATACAGCATGTCTTTGTACTGCTTAACGGCCTTTTCCGGTTCGCCACCGCCCTGCTTGTAGTGCGCAATGTCGAGCAGCAGTTTTACGTACTTCGGATTCATCGCCTGCACAATCGTATCGACCTCTTCCGGCGTTTCACCGAGTTGGTGCATGTGGTTGTGGTAGGCCGCCTGAATGCCCATTGCAGCCGTTTGTTTGCCAATTTCGTTCATCACCGCAGCCAGCCGTTTCAGCTCATCCGGTGTGGGGAGTCGATCTTTGGGCCGGGCCGAATTGGTCAGTTGAATGGCCGATCCGCCGAGGGCTTTCACGAAACTGGCGTGGGCCACGTGCATATCGATTGTACTCTGTTCCTTCGCCGGGTCGATTTCGACGTTGCCGCTCGAAAACATGGCGAGTTTCAAATTATGCTGATCGAGTAGCGCCTTCAGTTCCGATGGCTTCGCTTTGTACGGACCGAACGTGTTGGCGCGCAGCTGAACCCCGTGGAAGCCCAGCGCCGACAGGTCGTCGATGGCTTTGGCATCGTTGCCGCCCCAGGTGATGGCCGAATACGCGATCTTCAGCCCCGACAGGCTGGCATTGTTTCTAAACGAACCGGCCAGTATATCGGCCCCGGCGGTGAGTGCCAGAGCCGACAGACCGGCCGATTGTAGAAACTGTCGTCTGTTTACAGTCTCATGCATAAAGTCAAGGGTAGGAAAGTCAGTATAACTGCTGACGGTATTAGGCAAAAGGTAGCCAGTTGGATGATCTACTTGTTTTAAAGAGTGAAAGAGCAAAAGAATGAAAGAGTGAAATGTTGCTGACGCGAGCAATCGCTCTTTCATTCTTTCGCTCTTTAGAATCCTGGATTCTGGGTGAAGCCAGACGTGCCGTCGGCGTTCTTTTCCGCGCGATCGATCTGGGCCTGCGGAACCGGACGCAGGTTGTGTATGTCTTTCACGTTGGTGGCACCATCGGGATTGTAGGCTTTCACCCGCTCCACCAGGTTACCCCAACGCTTCAGATCGAACCAGCGCGTTTGTTCGCCAGCCAGTTCGCGGGCCCGCTCTTCGTAGATCATGTTCATGTCCATCTGCGCGGCCGTGATTTCCATTGCCGACTCTTTTCCCGAAAAAGCAGCCCGACGGCGTACCATGTTGATGGCCGTTACGGCGTCCGACGTTTTGCCCTGCTTCAACTGCGCTTCGGCCAGAATCAGGTATGTTTCGGCCAGGCGGAAAGCCAGATAGTCGCGGCTACCCGACTCGTAGGTTCTGTCGGGCCGGAGCGGGTCGAAGAATTTTTGCAGCGGTGGAAACAGTACCTGACTGTAGGCACTCGGCACCAGCACCTGATACGGTTTTTTCGCCCGCTCGGCCAGCGGCATTTCGTAGCCGGGGATGAAAATGGCGGTATCACCCAGTTTGTAGGTGACTTTGTCTTTCGACTTATCGAAACTGGTATTGTAGGTGCCGGGGGAGTTGGAGAGCCAGGTGTTCTGGTAGGTTTTCCTGTAGCGTGAGTCGTTGGTGCGGTCCTTGAAAACCGTCTCCAGCAGATACGTCGTTGGGCGCAGCCGCCGGAACGGACGACCGTAGTTGATGTCCCGGACCATACCGGCCTGCACGTCGTATTGCATACCGAAAAACAGGTGCAGCGTGTTGCCACCCGTATTACCGCCCGTGTTGGCCAACGGAGCCGTCGAGGCATTGGTCAGCGGATCGGAGGTGTACTGAACGGCGAAGATGACCTCATCGTTGATTTCGCCCGCGCCCTGAACGAATACGCTGGCAAAATCGGACAGGAGCCTGAACCCGTAGTTGGCAATTACGCTCTGCGCGTAGGTGGCGGCTTTGGCGTAGTCGTCGGAGGCTTTCGCCGACGACGTGGCTTTGGTCAGATACACACGGGCCAGCAGGTGTTCGGCCGCAGCTTTCGTAACCCGCCCGTACTCCGTCGCTCTGATTTTGGGGTCCAGATCAGGCACTGCCGATTCCAGATCAGATACAATCGCTTTGTACATATCGGCTTCCGTAGACCGGGTAACTTTTTTCGTGGGTGCCAGCGTTTCCGTCAGCCGCAGGTCTACTCCGCCCCACTGCTGAGTAAGGATAAAGTAGTAGTGCGCGCGCAGGAACTTTGCTTCAGCCACCCGCAATTTCTTCACCGCATCGGAAACACTGGCGGTTGGTGCCCGCTCGATAACTGCGTTGCAGGTGTTGATACCCCGGTACAGCTCATCCCAGACCCCTTGCAGAATGTCGACGGAGCTGTTCAACTGACTGTCGTAGAAGTGAAAGCCCTTGTAACTCCCGTCGGACCCGGTTCCGTAAATGTCGGTGCCAAATTCGGTCATCGTCAGGCCCTGCTGAGTACCGTAGAAACTGCGGAGCGGAACGTAGGCCGCCCGGACTGCATCCTCAAAGCCTTTGGGCGTATTGATATAGTCGTTGCCGATGCTGGAGATAATTTTTTCGTCCAGAATATCCTTGCACGACTGGCCTGTCAGCAGCAGGGCCGTCAGCCCCAGTGCCCGAAGGCTGTTGGTGAAAAAAGTCGATTTCATTGACATAATGATTGTCGGTGATGGGTTGTAATCAGAAGCGCACGTTCAGGCCGAAGGTGGTGATGCGGGTCGCCGGCACGATACCGT
Organism: Spirosoma rhododendri; assembly: GCF_012849055.1. Taxonomy (NCBI): domain Bacteria; kingdom Pseudomonadati; phylum Bacteroidota; class Cytophagia; order Cytophagales; family Cytophagaceae; genus Spirosoma; species Spirosoma rhododendri. Next base: position 2,722,131 of record NZ_CP051677.1, read on the forward strand.
TGTCGACCGTACCATTCGACGATTCAGGGTCAACCCCGTTGTATTTCGAGCGATAGGTCGAGAAGATAAACGGCTGCTGAATACTGGTAAACAGCCGCAACGACTGAAGCCGCAGCTTCTGGGCGAAGGTGGATGGGAACGTGTAGCCGAAGTTGATGTTCCGCACCTTCACGAACGAACCGTCGAAGTAAATAAGCGCCGTGTTGTAGAGCGGAAACTCCTGGTTGGCGTTGGGGCGCGGAAACTCGTTGGTCGGGTTGTTGGGTGTCCAGTAATCGACCTTGATCTGCTCGTAGCGGCCAGCCAGGGCGTTGTTGTTCTGGTGGAAACCGCTCAGAATAGTCTGGCCAATTCGGGCATACACGAAGAAATTCAGGTCGAAGCCTTTGTAGCTGAATCGGTTGGTAATACCAGCACTGAAGGTAGGAATGTCCGAGCCGATATACGTCCGATCGTTGGTGACGGAGAATGTACCGTTGCCGTCGATGTCGGCCAGCTTGACCTGCCCCGGCAGGAAGTTGCCGAACGCTTTTGCCGCGTCAGCTTCGTTGGTTTGCCAGATGCCTATCTTCTTGAAATCGTAGTACGAGGTCAGGGGCTTGCCAATAAACCACCGGTTACCGATGTCGTCGACGGCTCCATTGTAGAGCGAAAGAATAGCTTCGTTATTCTTGGTAAACTGAAGGTCGGTGGTCCATTTGAAGCCACTTTTCGAGTCAATGTTCACCGTCGAGACGGTTATTTCGACGCCCCGGTTTCGTGTCTCGCCTACGTTCCGTGTTACAGCGTTGAAGCCGGTGGAAGTGGGCAGCTGATCCGACAGCAGCAGGTTGGTGGTGTTGGTCTGGTACACCTCCAGCGAACCGGCTACCCGACCGCGCCAGAAGCTGAAATCGACGCCAACGTTTGTTGATGTCGAGGTTTCCCAGCGCAGATCTGCGTTGCCGATGGTGTTGGGGCGGTAGCCGTAGGCGGAGTTGTTACCCCAGGCATAGACCGAGCGGGTCAGCAGGCCCTGCGTCTGGTAAGGGGCTACTCCCTGGTTACCCACCGAACCCCGGCTAACCCGCAGTTTGAGCAGATCGACCCAGGTCGACGATTTCAGAAACTCTTCGCTGCTCAGGTTCCAGCCCAGCGCGATACCGGGGAAGTTACCGTACTTCGTGTTCTCGCCAAACCGGCTCGATCCGTCACGGCGCAGCGTGGCCGTCACCAGGTACTTGTCTTTGTAATCGTAGTTGACCCGACCCATATACGAGTTGATCGTCCACTGAATCAGGTTGCTGCCTACGCCAAGTACCGAGCTTGCAGCCCCTTCGTTATAAAACGACTGGGATTCGGCCGGTACGCCCTGCACCTGAACGATGTTGTACTCGAAATTGTCGCGCTGAATCGATTGAAGGGCCGTGATACCCAGGTTGTGATTGCCGAACGTCTTGTTGTAGGTCAGGATGTTTTCGAGCGTGTAGTTGAACCCAAACTGACTGGTAGAAGCCGCCTGCGGATCGCCCCCCTTGCGGGCGTTTGTCTGGGCACCAATGAAGCGACCGTCGCGCCGGAGCGAGAAGTCCGGTCCGAAGTTGACCCGGTATTTCAGGCCTTCGAGAATGGTGGCTTCGGCGTAGACACTGTTGAAAATCCGGTACTTCTTCCGCTCATCAATCTGCGCACCCGGTACAACCTCGGCCAGCGGGTTGGTCAGCAGGGCATCGTTGGTGGGCGAGAAGATCAGGTTGCCGTTGTCGTCGTAGGGGCGGCCCAGCGGATTCTGCTGAATCGTAAACGTGTACGGATTGAGGGTTGCGCCGTTTTGCAGGCTGTACATCAGATACGACGACAGACCCACCCGGAAAATGCGGTTGATCTGATGGTCGACGTTGGCCCGCAGCGAATAACGGGTATAATCCAGACCAGGCATGATGCCTTTGTCTTTGAAATAACCCGCCGATATATAAAACTGCGTCTTTTCATTGCCGCCCTGCACGCCCAGCGAATGATTTTGCTGGAAGCCCTGCCGCAGAATCAGCGACTGGTAATCAGAGCTGCGCCCGGCGGCAATGCCAGCGGCCACGTTAGGGTCGCCACCAAGCACCGAGATTTTAGCGTCGGCAACCGGGTCTGATTGACCGGTCGGTACGACCTGCCCGGCCGCGTTGGTATACGCCCCCGTTGTCCGGTAAGCTTCCCGCACAAATTCAGTAAACTCGGGCCCGTTGAACAGGTTGATCTTGTCCAGCGCGTCGGTTACACCCACGTAGTTGTCGTAGCTGATCGTGGTTTTGTTGTTGGTATTGCCGCGTTTGGTCGTCACCAGCACGACGCCGTTGGCACCCCGCGCACCGTAGATGGCCGTAGCGGTAGCATCCTTCAGAATCTCCAGTGAGGCTACGTCGTTGGGGTTGAAGTCTTCGTAGCCCGACGATACAAAGTCCATCGTTGTTCCCAGAATGAGGGGCCGACCCGATAACAGTTCGTTCCGGTCGCCCGCCAGCGGAATCCCGTCGACAACGTAAAGCGGGTTGTTACCGGCGTTGAACGACCGGCGCCCCCGCACCCGAATCGTCGGTGTAGACCCCGGCCGGCTACCCGACTGCGCCACGTCGACGCCAGCAACGCGCCCCTGAATAGCCTGCCCGATATTGGCGATGGGCAGCTCCGTGATCTGCTTCGACGATACCGACGAAATGGCCCCCGTCGTCTGGCTTTTTTTCTGCGTACCGTACCCGATGACCACGACTTCGTTCAGTGATTTATCGTCGGAACTCAGTCGTATGTCGACGGTCGATTTGTTGCCGACAGCGATCTCTTCGGCCCGGAAACCAACCGACGAAAACACCAGAATAGCCTGCTCATTCGGAATGGCAATCCGGTAGATACCGTTGGCGTCGGTGGTGGTGCCCCGCGTGGTACCTTTTACGGCGACTGTGACGCCCGGCAGCGCATTGTTATCGTCGGCAGACAGTACGCGGCCGGTCACGGTGCGTTCCTGCTTCGGATTGTCGATGGTCAGGCGTGGCGTAGAAGGGGCACTGAAGGCCGGAACCGTCAGCAGGGTAAGGGCCGACAGCCCCAGCATGGATAGCCACGGTCGCGGAATTAGTTTGGACCGGGTACAGGTAGTTGTTCGACTCATCAGAAACAGGATTTAGGAATGGATACTGGTTAAGGTAAAGGGTAATCAGGGTAAAGGGCGGGCGAGTCCGGCGGCAACTTCAATGGTTTGGCCGGGCCGTAGTTGAATGGGCTTTCGCCGGTTGACGAGCAGGTTGACCGCTCCCGACGTGAGGGCTACTTTGGTGCCTTTAGCGCAGTGGCGAATGTGAAATACGGTGCCCGTTGCTTCGACAGTCAGGTTAGACGTGTGTACCCGAAACCGTTGATCGGTGGTTGGGGCCGGGCGATGTGCTACGGTGAAATCGGCTTCTCCGTCGAGCCATACCGCGCGGGGCGTTTCGTCGGACCAGCTATCGGTAAAGCCCTGCCGATCGTAGCGCAGCTGACTGTTGGCGTGTAGCTGCACCTGCGATCCATCGGGTAGCTGCACGGCACGCTCTGGTTCGTTGCCCGTGCGGATAACCACCTGCGACTGGTGGGGGCCGTATTGAATCCAGAGCGCCCAGCCAATGAGCAGAACCACACCCAGCGTGGCCGCTACCGTTCGCCCGAAGTACCACCAGCCAACCATCGTCCGATCCTTGGGTTGCAGCGGCCGGACATCCTCCATACCCTGTAACGACTCCCGTATACGACCCCACAGCGAACTGATTTCGTCGTTGGCCAATCCGTCGGAGCCTGCCAATGCCGAATGTAAAATCAGCTGTCTGGCGCTTTCAACGGTATGCCGTCGGGCGGGGTTATGATTCAGCCACAATTGCCAATGCATAGCCACCTCTTCGTCGTGCGGGTGTTTCACCCAGCGAACGAACAGGTCGTCGAGGGCAAATTCCTCGGCTGTATAGGCAGAATATGGCTTTTGGGGCACAGGCGTATTGCAGGTAGTACCCGTCAAAGCAACCACGCAAACTTTTTCTACTTATATTTTTCCCCGGTATCGTCCATGATCGTATGATCCATCAAGTCGATGAATCATCTCTGCAATCAGTTGATAGTGAATTGGAAGGCTGCTGGTTGTAAACGAAAAAAGGTCGAACGCTACCGTTCGACCTCCTGGAAAAGACTGGTTACGATTTACTTAGTAATTTTCGTAAGTATATACAATAGTTCCGAGCGTGGTTCCGCTGGGGCTGGTTGCTGTTCGCTTCGTAGGAAGGCCCTGTGCGTTGTATTCGTAGGCGTATGTCACGTTCGGCAGACTCGTTGTGGAATAGGTAACGCTCGTAATGTTGTTTCGACTGAATCGTGTCGTTTGGTCTATTGCCGGGTCCAGCAACCCGAAAAAAGGATTTGGCTGTGCATCATATGTATAGGTGGCCGTCCCTCGTACTCCGTGCCCGGCTGCTGTGCTGAATTGCTCACTCGTGATATTTTCGCCTGTGTAAGCGTACCTGTAACCGTTTTGATCGATGGGCGACGAGCTGCCAATTTCGAGGTAGCCGCTTATCCGTTTGTCTGCGTCGAAGGTGTATTGATACGTTCTGTCATAGATGTCAGAAAACACTTTCCCTCTCAGTAGATAATATCGTCTTACGGTAAAACTAACTCCGTCCAGTGGCAATGGATAGGGCGTGGCTTGTCCCTGCGTCTTGTCGGCTGGGTCTGGGTATTCAATGTAGAAGGTATAGTTCGCCCCTGAAGCATTGTTAACATAATTCAGCTGCGGATCGCCGTAAGCGATTACAGCCAGGCTGTTCTTGCCGTTGAAGACCCTGTCAATCGACACGGGCCGGTTCTGACTGTCATAGCTATACGTATACGTGTAGTTGGTGTTACTGTTTTGCTCCACGCTTTGTACGGAACGAAGACGAAGTCGAGCGGGCGATGCCGGGCCACCCAGGCGGTGGTCGATGCAGGAAAATAAGCCGGTTGCCAGTAGCAGGTAGACGGCCAGTGAGCGGATGTTGAGTACCATGAACGGGTGCGTTTGGATAGTGACGACGCAATACTAACGCATCGTATCGCCATGTAGTCATACATCCGTGGTGTATTGACTTATCGGTAGCCATCTCCGCTCTTAACTGCTGACTTACAGACTGAAGTCGCTCACTTCTCCGCTTTCTTACGAGCGCTTTTCGCCTTCGCCGTATTGTCGACAAACTGCTTTCCTTCTTTTGAGCCTGCCTGCTTTTTGGCGTTGGTTGCTTTCTTCTCCGCGGGTGAGAGTTCGTCCCACGCTTCTTTGGGCAGATACCGGGTTGTGCCCCCTTCGCGGTCGGCGGGTTTGCCGTCAGATGTTTGCCACTCCTCTTTGGTCCATGTCGACAAATGCTGCTGCGACTCGGTACGCTTGTCGTCGAGGTAACCACCGCCCGCTTTCTCGTATTCGTGGGTCAGCAACTGGGCTTTCCGGGCGCTCCACTGACCGGGCTTGCCACCTTTATCCCCCGCCGTGATTTCTTCCTTAAGTTTTTCGCGTAGCTCTGGCTTGTCGTAATTTTTAGCTGCTTTCTTTTTAGGGGTATCCGATTTGGGTTTGTCGGCGGTTTTATCTGTTTTCGTTGCCATAGCGTTGCACAGTTTTCGATGCTAGCCACTCAACGCCCTGTACGATCAAATGTTAATGCTCGTACAAATTTTGCTGAGTCAAAACCGGGGCCGGTACACCGAACCGGCCGGGGGGCGGGCGGTGTGTTCAGAACCATTGACTAGCCCGGTCGTTATGTCATCATCAACCACAGATCAATGAATCGTATAGCGGGGCAATTTTTTTTCTTTCTATTTATGTATGTCGGCATGGGTGCGGCTGTGTGGGCGCAGGGGCAGGCCGGGATTCAGAAAAAAACGAAACTTACCGACGGGCGCGACTCATCCGGGACGGCGTCGACCGCGCCAAACTCGCTGACGTTCACGGCCTCGACGGATCAGCGGTTCTTTTTCTTCAATGATACCCGCAACGAAAACGATCAGCGGACACCCGTCAACGTATACGGTGTACGGGCGGGTTTTCTGTTTCCGTCGCAGCGCAAACGCGATGCGCTGACCAGCGGTCGGGCAGCCAGTTTCAAAGCGGGGGCCGGGTTTTACTTCGTCAATCAACACCTCGATCAGCCGGGGCTTCTGCCCAACACGTCGGCTGCCGTAACACGTCATCTACGCATTGCCACGGTTTTCTACGAACGGTATCTGTATCGGAAGGGCCCGTTTGAGGTCAGTCTGCCGACGGAGATTGGCTACGGGCATTCGCGCTACGAAGTCGCCGAACCCGACAAAGACGTGGAAGTGGCGCGGGGTATTTTCATTCCGGTAGGGGTGGGCATATCGGCGGCTTATCAGTTTCCGTACGTCCGGTGGTTCAAGCCCCTGCGCTGGTTTGGTTTGTACTTTCTGACGGGCTATCGGTTTGTGTTGAAAAAGGACATACCCGAAAGCCAGATCAATTACAGCGGCCTGTACGTATCGGTTGGCCCCTCGTTTTTCCTGGAAAACTTCACTGCCGACGTAAAATCGTGGGTGAAGCACCGCAAAGCCCGACGGGAGAAAAAATAGTTGTAGAGTCGTAAAGTTATAGGGTTGTAAAGTTGCCATCCGGCGGTAGCCAGCGTGCGTCAGGCCCGGCGGGGAATCGCAACTTTACAACTCTACAACTTCAAAACTATTCCCATGCAATCGTAACCGCCTGCTCGATGTCGGGGTGGAGGCTGATGGCGACGGGGCAGGTGTGGGCGATGCGCTCCAGCTTCGCGCGGGTGGCCTCGTCGGGCAGCGAACCGGTTGTGCGTAATGTCAGCGCTACATCGATACGGGCAATGCGACGGGGCGGCTCACTGCTCATCACTTTGGTCACGTCAGCCGAGCTGCCGTTCATCTCGATACCGTCGCGTCGGGCGAAAATGGCCATCGTTGTCAGAATACACGCTCCTAACGCGTTGGCAACCAGATCGGTTGGTGAGAACGCTTCACCCCGGCCCTGATTGTCGGAAGGGGCATCGGTCAGGATATGAGTACCCGATTGAAGGTGGGTGCAATCAGTGCGAAGTTCACCCTGGTAATCGATATGAATGGTTGGCATAACTGGCTAATTACTTGATGAATAGATGCGGGTAGCCGGATGCTTTCTCCACCAAAGAAACTGTGGTTATATTCGGCAATCCGATACCCATTTTTCGTTAAACATAAGCAGGGAGATTGGGTTAGGCTAGTGCCGGTCGAATTTTGCTGGCAGATTAGCAGGAATTAAAGTAGCTTTAATGCTGAATTAGAGAGCGATGCGAACACGATATACAGTTATAGGCACGCTGTTACTGGGCTGGCTGCTGGGGAGTGGCCGGGCAGTGGCGCAGAACAGCGATCCGGAGGACGACAACTACCAGCGTACGACTACCTTCGGCGTCACGACCAACACAAACTCCGGTATTCTGGGCGGGGTATCGTTTCGGCAATCGAAGCAGTTGCCGGGCGACCTGTTTGGCTTGCCGCAGGCGCGCTACCTTAGTATTGAAGCCGTTAACGTAAAGCATCCGAAGGAACTGGCTACCAGTAGCGGCTACGCATCGGGTCGGTTTATCGAAGGAAAAGAAAACTACCTGTTTGCCGTGCGGGGGCAGTATGGCCGGGAGGTCAAGCTGTTTCAGCGGTCGGGCGACGAAGGGATCGCGGTAAACGGTATCGTTGCGGCTGGGCCGACGCTGGGCATCATCAAACCCTACTATGTCAACGTGCAGGAGGGCAATCGGCAGGTGTCCGTTCCGGCTTCGTCGCTGTATCAGCCCGGTGCTACGGGGGCACCCGTGGGGCCGGGGGCTTCTTTCAGGGCTTCGGTAATTCGCAGTTCACCGTTGGACTGAACGCCAAGGCGGCCCTTAGTTTCGAACTGAGCACCTTTCGCAACAATACCACCGGCGTCGAAATCGGTTTTCTGGCCGAAGTGTTCCCCAACAAAATCGTCATTATCCCCGATACGTCGCCCGGTGCCAACCGGACAGACGGCAACCGGCAATTTTTCACGTCGGGCTATATCACGCTGTTTTTCGGTAGCCGCAAATAGATTTTTTGGCTAAGAAAGAAGCGAGACGTAAGGAGAAAGAAACTGGTACAGACCAATCTTTCTTCTTACGTCTCGCTTCTTTCTTCTCAATGCGCCACGAACGAACTTTACGGCGCTAAAACGAATTTTCGTAGAAAGGCACGAGGAGATATGATCGAATTACCCGTAGTACCCTCCGAACAACAACGCAAAAAACGTCCCGACTGGCTGCGTGTGAAGCTGCCCATCGGGCCGGAGTACGCCAAGGTTCGGAAACTGGTTGACGAACACAAGCTGCATACCATTTGCGAGAGCGGCAACTGCCCCAACATGGGTGAGTGCTGGGGCGCAGGTACGGCTACATTTATGATATTGGGTAACGTCTGTACCCGTAGCTGTACGTTTTGCGCCGTTGCTACCGGTCGGCCCAACGAATACGATACTGACGAGCCCCGGCGCGTGGCCGAAGCCATCGTGCTGATGAAAGTCAAACACGCTGTACTGACGTCGGTAAACCGCGATGAGTTGAAAGACCGGGGTGCCGAAATCTGGTACCAAACGGTGCGTCTTATCAAGGAAGCATCCCCCGCAACAACCATCGAAACCCTGATTCCCGATACGAAAGGCAATTGGGAGGCACTGGAGCGGATGATCTCGGCAGGGCAGGAAGTCGTATCGCACAACATGGAAACCGTCGAGCGGCTGTACCGGCGTGTACGTCCACAGGCTCGTTACGAGCGCAGTCTGGAACAAATCCGGCGCACGAAAGACTACGGGCAGCGCACCAAGTCGGGCATTATGCTGGGGCTGGGCGAAACCCACGACGAAGTGTTCAAAGCGATGGACGATCTGGCGGTTAATGGGCTGGACATCCTGACGCTGGGCCAATACCTGCAACCAACCAAGATGCACCACGAAGTCATCGAGTGGATTCACCCCGACACCTTTGCGATGTACCGGGAAGAAGGACTCCGGCGCGGACTGAAGTACGTTGAGTCGGGGCCACTGGTTCGGTCGAGTTACCACGCGGAAAAACACGTAAATGTCTAGGTAACGATTTGTAAACCTGACAATAGCGACCTTATTTCGTAGAAAGCCCGGGCGGTGCGCCCGGGCTTTTGTTTTTGCATGAAAAAATACGACTTCATCATCGCAGGGGGTGGTATGGCGGGTCTGAGTCTGGCGTACTACCTGACCTCTTCCGCACTACGCGACCGATCGATACTTATTCTGGAACGCGATCTGAAAAATCGCAACGACCGAACCTGGTGCTTCTGGGAAAAAGAAACGGGGCCGTTCGAGCCGATTCTTTTTCAGAAATGGGATACCGCCCTGTTCTACGGACCGGGCTATACGGGTCGCCTGGGCATGGGGGGCTATCGGTACAAGATGCTGCGCGGTATCGACTTCTACGCCTTCGTTGAAGAGCATCTGGCCAAGTTTCCGAACGTCGAACGGCGGCAGGCTACGATCAACCGCATAAAGGACACGCCACAGGGCGGTTTTGTGATCGCCGACGATGAACCGTATCTCGCCGATTACGTATTCGACAGTACATTCCAGTTGTCCCTCGATCAGCCGGAGCGGCACAACCTGCTCCAACATTTTAAAGGCTGGTTTGTCGAAACGGAACGGGCATGTTTTGATCCGGCCATCCCAACTATTATGGACTTCCGGGCCGAACAGCACGGCGACTGTCGGTTTGTGTACGTCCTGCCGTTCGATACCAATCGTGCGCTGGTGGAGTTCACCCTGTTCAACGACCGGCTGCTGACCGAAGCCGAATACGAATACGCCCTCCGCCATTACCTGAGTCAGCACGTCGATACCGGGGCTTACCAGATTACCGACGTCGAAACGGGCGTAATTCCCATGTCCGACGTGCCGACAACCGAACTGCCATCGGAGCACATTATCCGAATCGGTACCTCGGGCGGCTACACGAAGCCATCGACAGGCTACACGTTCAACCGATCGCAGCGGTATCTGCGCGAACTGGTCGATAATCTGGCCAGTCGGGAAAAGCCAGCACGTGATGTATCGTGGTTCAAACGGCGATTCGCGCTTTACGACAGTATCTTCCTGAACGTGCTGGAAAACCACCGTTACCCCGCCGACGCCCTGTTTACACGTATATACGCCCGTAACCCCGGCCGCGTGTTTCGATTCCTCGACGAAGACACAACGCTATTCGAGGAAATCCGGCTGTTTGCTACCATGCCTATAGGGCCATTCCTGAAAGGATTGGTCGATGTGCTGCGCCGGAAAATTATTTCCCGCTAGGAACAGCTGTCAATCAGTCATATAAATGGTGATGCGTTAGTATTTACAGCACGGCACTGTTACCATATGTCGAAAACGTAGTCATAGGATTGTTGCCCGATAGGTGAGTGATTACCCTCTTTTTTTTTGCTTTGTTCGGTAGTTGCTCCACCTTACATGCCTCACGCGGTAACGTACGTCTTGTATTCAACCCATATGAATCGAGTCGGCTAGCAAATTCATTTTGCTAACCGATGGTACGTTATTGACCCATGAAAAAGACTTTTACTGACGAAGAGTTGGTAGATCGGTTTATTCAATCGCACGAGGCTGCCGATTTTGCCGAACTCTACTGCCGCTACAGCCGCAAAGTGTACCAATCCTGCATCCGTTATCTGGAAGATTCCGTCGAAGCGCAGGACCAGATGCAGGAAGTGTTTTTTAAGGTGCTCAAACGGCTTGGTGGCTTTCGCCAGGAAGCGAGCTTTTCAACCTGGCTTTACACCCTCACCCGGAATCATTGTTTTACCGTTCGTCAGCAGCGCGATTTGCGTCGGCATACGCTGTTCAGCGATACGGATCTGCTCGAAACGCATCACCTGCCGGGGCTGGATGGGGCATCGCTCGACGACCGCTGGCATCATGCCGAACAGACGCTGAATCAGCTCGCGGGGCGCGATGAGCGAATCCTTCGCGATCGATATCTGCTCGGTAAAGACATTGCCGTGCTGGCCGATGAACATCAGGTCAGTATCAGCGCTATAAAGATGCGGCTGAAGCGCGCGCGCGACATTGCGCACCGCATCCACCAACGGCGGGAACTGTAACCCGACGGGTCGGGTATTTTATTTGCCCCTTCTTAAATAAGCTTTAGTTTTGTGGGTCAAATTAAGCCTGTATAGCCTAATGCCATATTTATTCACGTCTGAGTCAGTATCAGAAGGGCATCCTGATAAGGTGGCCGATCAAATTTCTGACGCGTTAATTGATAACTTTCTTGCTTTTGACCCGTCCAGCAAGGTTGCCTGCGAAACGCTGGTAACGACCGGACAGGTTGTATTGGCCGGTGAAATCAAGACGGATACGTACCTCGACGTGCAGAAGATTGCCCGCGAAGTAATTCGCAAGATTGGGTATACGAAGAGCGAATACATGTTCGAAGCGAACTCGTGCGGTGTGTTTTCTGCCCTGCACGATCAGTCGGCTGACATCAATCAGGGTGTCGACCGGAAGGTGGAGAACAACGACTTTGAAACGCTGGCGAACGCACAGGGTGCTGGCGACCAAGGGATGATGTTCGGCTACGCGACCAGCGAAACCGACAACTATATGCCCTTGCCGCTCGATCTGGCGCACGCCATCCTGCGGGAAATGTCGCACATTCGTAACAACGAGTCTGATCTGATGCCGTATCTGCGCCCCGACGCCAAGTCGCAGGTAACGATCGAGTACTCAGACGACGATCAGCCAATTCGTATCGATACTATCGTGGTATCGACGCAGCACGACGATTTCGCCGACGATGAGACGATGCTGGCCAAGATTCGGGAAGACGTTATCAACATCGTGATTCCCCGCGTGAAGGCTAAACTAAAGCCTGAACTGCATGGTCTGTTCGACGCCGACATCACGTACTACATCAACCCAACGGGTAAGTTTGTCATCGGTGGACCGCACGGCGATACGGGGCTGACGGGCCGGAAGATTATCGTTGATACCTACGGCGGTAAAGGAGCGCATGGCGGTGGTGCTTTCTCGGGTAAAGACCCCTCGAAAGTTGACCGGTCGGCGGCTTACGCAACCCGGCACATTGCCAAGAATATGGTTGCTGCGGGCCTTTGCGATCAGGTGCTGGTGCAGGTATCATACGCGATCGGGGTTGCCAAGCCCTGCGGTCTGTACGTCAACACGTACGGTACGTCGAAGGTCGATATGCACGACGGCGCGATTGCTGAAAAGATCGCCCAGATTTTCGATATGCGTCCGTACGCTATCGAGCAGCGGCTGAAACTGCGGAATCCGATCTATTCGGAGACAGCCGCTTACGGACACATGGGCCGTAAAAATGAAGTGGTAACCAAAACATTCGGCTCGAACGGGAAAACCAAAGAAGTCGAAGTTGAACTCTTCACCTGGGAGAAACTTGATTTCGTCGATAAAGTAAAAGAAGCGTTTGGCCTGTAGTCCAGGCATAAACGAAAAAAGCCCCATCACACGATGAGGCTTTTTTCGTTTATGCCAATTTTATAAATCATCGACGTCCACCGTCTCGTCGGCCTGCATACGGGCTTTTTCATCCACAATTGCCTGACTCGAAAAGTCGTTGCGTTTCTGTTTACAGCGCACCAGTTTATCTTTCAGTACTTCGAGTACCCGATCCGTGGCGGCCTCGAAGCTTTTGTCGTTTTCTTTGACGAAAATCTCTTTACCCGGCAGCATTAACCGGACTTCGATGATTTTCTCTTTGACCTTGTTGGAGTCGGCTCCTTCGAGTTTGAGAAACACCTCACCACTAACAATGTGGTCGTGAAAGGTGTCGAGCTTATTCAGCTTAGCCTGGATAAAATCGAACAGGCTCTGATCGGCCGTGAAGCGTACGGCGTGCATTTTTAGTCTCATTGTGTCGCCTTTTAAGTGAATTGAAACAGAACATCAATGGACTATCTAAGTTTGGGTATACCCACCACAATGTCAAGGGCGTCTTTGAAAGATACAAACTCGTTTCACGGTGCCCCCCGTCTAGTCGTCGTCACTGGCTGACTTGAACTGATTTAACGAAATTCGTGGAACGGTAACTAATCAAAGTTCTTTGTAAAGTATAATTTCCAGACTGGCGAGGTGCTACACTGGCCAATCACGCAGGTAAAGCCGGATCGGTTGTTTCGAGCGAAGCGTAATTAGCGGCCGGGGTAGCATGGGTTCGGAGGTAATAGGCTGCAACTCGAATGTGACCAGCAGTTGGCCCAGCAGGGCAACCATTTCCATCAGGGCAAACTGATTGCCGATACAAAGCCGGGGGCCACCGCCAAACGGCAGGAACGCATAGCTGTGTCGATCTGCCGAACGGTCTGGTGCAAAGCGGTTGGGGTCAAACTGATCGGGGTTGGGCCAACTGGCCGGATCGTGGTGCAGCAGATAGGGACTAATCAGCACACCTTCGTCAGCATTCAGATGGTACGCTCCCAACTGATCCGGCCCCAGCGACAGTCGGCTCATCGCCCAGGCGGGTGGGTACAGGCGGAGTGATTCGTTGACGATCTGGGTCAGATACGGCATCGCGCGCAGGTCGTCGGCGGAGAAGCGGGTGCGGGTGCCGAGTGTTCGGAGGGCTTCGGCGCGGGCGCGGGCCTGTACGTCGGGGTGAGTGGCCATCAGGTAGAGTGTCCAGCTCATTGAGGCCGCCGTGGTTTCGTGGCCCGCCGTAAACAGCGTGACGAGTTCGCTCAGCAGCTGCGCGTCGGTCATGCCTTCGCCCGTCTCCTCGTCGGTGGCCCGCAGCAGCATATCGAGCAGATCGTCGTGCTTACCGGTCGATTGCCGCCGTTCCCGAATGATACCCGTTATCAGATCGGTTACCAGCCCAGACGCGTTGATGTATGACTTGTTGGCGGGAGTTGGTACCCAGTTCGGCAGGCGTAGCGGGTTCAGTACGGTTTGGCTGATAATATGGTTCAGGTCATTCAGCGCCTGCGACAAACGCGTCGTCTGGTCGCCCAGCCCCGAGCCAAACAGCGTTTTCGTAACGATTCGCAACGTGGCCTCCATCAGCGCGGCCGACATATCGACGGGTTGCGTTTTGTCCAGCCGCTGTAATTGACTGGTCCAGCTAACGGCTTCGTCGATCATCGTGTCGGCCAGCAGGGCCAGCTTTTGCCGGTGAAAAGCGGGTTGCGCCAGCCGACGTTGCCGACGCCAGTAGTCGCCGTCGGTCGTTAGCAAACCATCGCCCAGAAACTCGCGCAGGATCTTGTACGAGCGGCCCCGCCCGTAGTTTCGGTTGTTTTCCTGCAATACATATTTGGTTTCCTCCGGCTTCAGCAACACCGTTATCATGCGTCGCCCGACCTTTATTCGGACCACGCGCTGATCGCCGTACTGTTGCTGTAGCTGACGGAGCAAACCCAGCGAGTCGCGCAGCAGGGAGAATGTACTACCAAACAAAAAGTGGCCCCGGTGGAACGGAATGGGTGGTTGATCGGCCATGAGAAATGCGTTGACGAAATCACGTAAAAATAACGTTGGTACGCGTTTCTTCGGTGCTCAATGCGCGTTGTTTTGCAACACAATCAAGGGCAGATAGCTGTCGTAGGTAGGCTTGTAAGCGGGGGAATTCAGAAAGCCGCGACTGAAGTTACCCAACGCAATGTCCAGATTGCCGTCGTGGTCCCAGTCGTTAACGTCCATGCAAATCCACCGTCCGTATTGGCTGATCGGGAGATGATGCCGCCGGAAGGTTTGTGCCGGTTGACCTTCGTAATACACGAACGTTTGGGGCGATGCCGGGCCTAAATCGGCGAAGAACGCAATGGCGGCAATGTCCAGATCACCGTCTTTGTCGAAATCAGCGGCCACGGCCTTTGTGCAACCATTGAGGGGCAGAAACGTTTGCTGTTTGTACTGATCGTGCCCGTCGTTCAGGAATATGTAAATGCCGTGATAGGGTTTGAGAATACGTGAATAGTCGCTGTTATCACCCGCTGTGTAGATGATGTCGAGCCGACCATCGCGGTTCATGTCGATAAGTTGAAAACTAGTCGAGCCGTAGACGGGCGGGAAACGCAACACCATGCGTTCTGTAAAGCCACCGTGCTGATCATTGGTAAATAGCCAGATGCCCTCGTCGGCGTGAGCAAACAACGCCATACAGTCGAGCCAGCCATCGCGGTTAAAATCGCCGGTGATGACCTGTGTCGCGCCAGCGACGTTACGAATAACCTGTTTGTCGAACTGATGGTCGGGACGTTGGCGCAGCAGATACAAACCCCCCATGTTATGCCCGAATCCGCAGACGAGCCAATCCGTCAGACCGTCGTGGTTGAAGTCGCCCGGCGTCGATTCGATGGGGCGGGGGAGTTGCTGCGTCAGTACAGTGGGGTCATTGGCCTGATCGGGTGCAAGTTCAATGAGTTGACCAGCTGGCTGATCGACGGCCAGCATGGTACCGATGCAGGTTAGTGCTATCCGCTCGGGCTTGCTGTTGTCGTTGATAAAGCGAGCCTGCACGGCTGGAGAGGGCAGCGTGCGTAGGCGTTCGGGTTTCAGATTCCTGCCCCAGCGGTACAGACCCGCGTCGGTTTCGTTGCTGGAATACACCTGCTGCTGTGCCGGGTCAAACGCGACCATGGTGGTGGTAGCCGTGTTACCCGTCGATTCACCGGGTTTCAGCAGGGAGAAACCCGCCCAGTCGTCAGCCGATTTGGTTTGATCGCTGGCCGGGTGCAAACTGTCCGGGGCCAGTGTTTCGTAGTACGTCCGCAGTTTATCCCAATCGGTTTGCGAAATGCTGGCACTGGCCGGGCGGAAGTAGTGCGTTTTCTGCCAGACTTCCAGCCCCAGCTTTGGCGCCATTGCGGGAAGCACCTGATTTTTCCAGGTCGTCTTATCCAGCATCGCGGGTGAAACGGGCAGATGACAGGAGCCGCAATATTGCTTCGCCAGCGCTTCCCCCTCGGTTGCCACGGGGTCGCCGACTGTCGCGTTTGTCGTTTCACTACTCGACTGACAGCCTGTGAGCAACCCGAGTATGGCCAACGTGTATAGGATGGTGGGTTTAAACATTTATGTTGGGGTTAGAAACAACAAAACGAGACAACTGGATAGCTGTCTCGTTTTGTTGAACGCACACTTGCTTAATTGTAACCCGGATTCTGGGTCAGCGACGATGTGCCGCCGGAACGGCTCAGGTCGATCTGCCGCTGCGGGATGGGGAAGTACTCGCTACGACCCGAGATAAACCGGCCACCCCGGATGTCGGTCGTGATCGTGCTTTCGTAGGTGAAATAGTTATTCAGCGTCGTTTCGGCCGTACCCCAGCGCACCAGGTCGAAGAAGCGGTGACCTTCCATCGCCAGTTCGAGCTTACGTTCGAAATAGATCGCCTTCAACGCACCGTCTTTACCCAGGCTCGCGAACCGGCCGGTTGGGTAAGCCGCTACCGTGTAGTTGGCGGCTGGCGTAGTCGAATTGCCGGCCAGCGGGTTGGCGTTGTTGGTGTACTGATAGACGAAATTGACCGGATTCGCTATCCGCGCCCGTACCAGATTGACGTAGGTCTGCGCCTGTGGCAGATTACCCAACTGCGCTTCCGCTTCGGCCGCCATCAGCAGTACGTCGGCGTAGCGGATGACGTTGTAGTTGATGGCCGTGCCCGGTGCCCACGAATGCTGATCGGCGTACTGTGCCTGCGTCGACTGCATGTAGATGTTTTTCTTTGGCGAATACGGCCCAGCGTAGGTTTGGCCCGGACTCCGAATCCAGTCGGCACCGGGGTGCAGCCCCCAGTCAAGATAAGGAAGGCCCCGGCGGCCAATCGTCCAGTCGATGCGTGGGTCGAGGTTTCCGGCGTCGGGGGTAAACGGCTGTGTCGACGCGACGCCCTGGTCGTTTTTCACCGGGTTGCTATTGTACGTGTCGACGAGCGGCAGGCCGGTGGCATCGGTGCGGTATGAGTTGGCCAGATCCTGCGACGGCTGGAAAAAGCCGCAGCAACGGAACGGACTGTTGCCGTACGGAAAGTTGAGCATATCGCCCTGATTCGCGCTGGCGATGGTGTTCGTACCGTCGTTGGCAACCATCTGAATCGCGAATACTGCTTCGGAATTGTTCTCCGTAGCCGCGTCGAAGTTGTCGTGGAAGCGGGTTGTCAGGACGTATTTCAGGCCACTGGTCGTTACACCCTGCGTTGTAATCAGGTCAAAAAGCGTCTTGGCCTGGCTGTACTTCTTCTCGTACATGTACGTCTTGGCCAGATAAGAAGCCGCTGCCCACTTGTTGACCCGGCCCAGATCCGATTGCGTAGTAGGCAGGTTATCATAGGCATACTGGAAATCGGCTTCAATACGCGGCCAGATGTCTTCAGTGTTGGGCTGCGAACTGGCAGCTGGCGTCGCGATGGTTTCGTCGATCCACGGCACCCGGTTGAACATCTTCTTCAGCTCGAAGTAATAGTGCGCGCGCAGAAAGCGGGCTTGCGCGCTAAAGCTGACGCGGTCGGCATCGGAAATTGTCGTTGCAGCAGCCAGCAGCCGGAGTGTCGAATTGGCCCGGTTGACGCCCTCGTAGACCGTCCGCCATTTGCCGTTGAAAAAGCCGTTGCTGGGGTCGGCCGTGAATTTAGCGATGGCGTCGATGGCCGGTTGGTCGCTACCGTCGCTGCCTTTGTGGGCGTCGCCCCCGGCGATGCTGCCGTAGGTCCAGTTGGTGGGCGATGCCTGCCAGCCATCGGTACCCGCCAGGTTCAGGGCCGAGCCGTTGTTGTATTGCCCGTCGAGGGCGGCATACGTACCCGTCAGCAGCGCGTCGACCCCGCTTTGGGTTGCCAGTACTTCATCGCTCAGTGCCCCCTGCGCCGGAATATCCAGACTCTTTGTGCAGGAATCGAGCGTAACGCCAGCCGCCGTAACGGCCAGCATCGCCACCATATAGTGAGATAGTTTCATTTAGGTTTTGGTTTGAGGTTCAAGGTTTATGGTTTACTGTCTAAGGTTTCCGGAGGAACATTGACCATTAAACCATAAACCTTGAACGCATTTTAAAACGTGACATTCAGGCCGAACAGGAACTGGCGCTGGTTGGGGTAAACGCCCTCATCGATACCGAACGACGTGGTGTTCGAGAACGACTGGTTGAGACTACCGCCCGCGCTGTTGTTGGTGTTCGACGTCGTGCCGATTTCGGGATCAAGACCCGAGTATTTGGTAATCGTAAAGAGGTTGGCCGACTGCACGTATACCCGCATCCGCTCGATACCCAGCCGCTTCAGCGTGTTGGCGGGCAGCGTATAGCCAAGCTGGGCGTTCTTCGCCCGCAGGTACGAACCGTTCTCCACGAAGTACGAGTTGGGTACGTTGGCCGAGCTGAACGAACCGACCGTTTCCTGAATCGGTGCTTTCGCGTCGTGATTTTCCGGCGTCCAGGAATTGTACAGGGCCGTATGGCTCTTGGCACCCTGGAAGTTGGCGTTGAAATCGGTCCACCAGCGTACGTTGTTCCAGATGTCGTTGCCCTGCGAGCCGTAGAAGAAGATGCTGAAATCGAACTTCTTGTAGGTCGCGCCGAGGTTCAGACCATAGCTGAATTTCGGGTTCGGGTTGCCGAGGTACGTCCGGTCGGCGTCGGTGATTTGTCCGTCGCCGTTGGTATCGGCGTAGCGGAAGCGACCCACAGCCACGTCGTTCTGGTACACGGCCGACGGGTTGCCGGTGGCCTGCTGCGCCTGCGTGTTGGCTGCGTTGATTTCTTCCTGCGAATTCCAGAAGCCCGCCGTTTTGTAGCCGTAGAACTGTCCGATTGAATGGCCCACAGCGTTACGCACGATGTAGCTACCGTTGAACCGGCGACCTTCCTGATCGAAGTAATCGACCCCTTCGGCCAGCGATACGATCTTGTTGTTGTAAGTCGTGAAGGTCAGTGTACCCGTCAGGCGCAGATCGCTTGATACGTCGACCGTGCTCGACGCGGCAATGTCGAGACCGTGGTTACGCATCCGGGCGATGTTGATCGCCGGGGGCGTTCCCAGACCGGCCGTACCCGCCAGTTCGAGCGTGTAGAGCAGGTCACGTACTTCTTTGTTGTAATAGTCGACGGTCAGGTCGAGTTTCCCTTTCCACAGACTGGCATCGAAACCAATGTTGGCGTTGATGTTTTTCTCCCAGCGCGCGTCGGGGTTACCGATGCGGGTACGCTGGAAGCCGAGCGAGTTGGCCGAATTCGAGCCCGTGATGGCGTAGTACGACGAAGTCCGGTCGCCACCGTAGGTTGTGTAGGCGTTAGCCGGATCGACGTTCAGCTGGTTACCCATGACGCCGTAGCCCCCGCGAATTTTCAAATCGTTCAGCCAGGTCAGCCCGCTCATAAACGACTCCTGCGACACCCGCCAGCCCACACTCACCGCTGGAAATACACCGTACTGGTAGTTCTGGAATCGGCTCGACCCATCGCGCCGGACGGTTGCCCCGATCAGATACCGGTCTTTAAAGCTGTAATCGACCCGGCCGATCAGCGAGAAAAGCGCATCGGCGTAGCGGTTGCTGTAGTTGGTCGGCGTTCCCGCACCCGTCGACAGGTTGGTGAAGTTGGGGTCGAACGAGAAGTAGTTCTGCGTGTTACCACCCACGTTCCGGCCCCGGTTCTGGTAGGCTTCCGTACCCACCAGGATTTTCAGATCGTGTACGTTGTTGAAGTTTTGCTGATACTGCACCGTGTTGGTCCAGGTCCAGTTATTACCGCTGTACGTGTTCTCCGTGTACGAGTTCGTCGTGGTGTTTTCCTGGTTTTCGTAGGTCGGGTACGCAAACGAGTTGAAGTTACCCATAAACAGTTCACCCCCGAAGCTGGTGCGGGCCGTGAAGTTTTTCAGGAAATCAACTTCGGCGTACATATTACCGAACAGACGGTTGCCCAGCCCCCGGTTGTTGCTGGTACGCTGCTGAATGGCGACTGGGTTGTTGGCGTTACCCAGACCCTGTCCGTAGCCGCCAGCGTAGTTGCCGGCAATGTCGTAGACCGGAATGATCGGCTGCTGGCGGAAGGCCATACCGATAGCACTACCTTCCTGCAAGGCGTTGACACGCGGGTTGTCGGTAACCGAGAAGGCCAGATTTTCACCCACCCGAATATTCTCGCGGATGTTGTACTGACTGTTCGACCGGATCGTGTAGCGCTTCAGATACGTGTTGATCAGCGTACCCTGCTGGTTGAAGTAGTTGAACGAGAACAGGTAGTTGCCCTGCGGACCGCCCCACTAACGGCCAGGTTATGGCTCGTGATCGGCGCTGGTTTGAAAATCTCGTGGAACCAGTCGGTGCCCGTCTTGTTGGCGCGGGTGATCCGGTAAAACGAGTTGTACTGCTCAGGACTGGTATAGTTCGGGTTGACGTTATACCGCGATGGGTCGACCGACGGATCGCCTTCTTTGGCTCCCTGTGGCGCGATGTAGTCGGGTAGGGTTGGCGTCGCGCCACTGCCGTAGAGCGGGTCGTTGATGACCGCGTTGGGGTTGGCGTTGCGCAGCGCGTTGAACTTCAGTTGCGCTGTTTCCTGCGGATTCAGCAGATCCCAGACGTTGCCGCCTTTCGGAAACTGCATACCGTAATAGGCATCGTACTGCACTTTTACCTTGCCGGTACCGCGCCGGGTCGTGATGATGATGACCCCGTTTGCCGCCCGCGACCCGTAGATCGACGCTGAGCCCGCATCCTTCAATACCTGCATCGACGCTACGTCGTTGGGGTTGATGTCGTTGATGTTCTGCGTCGGCACGCCATCGACAACGTACAGCGGCTGGTTGTTGCCGAAGGTATTCAGACCCCGAATACGAACCTGCGGTGCTTCGCCCGGCTGTCCCGAACCCAGCACCGTTACACCCGATGCTCGGCCCTGCAACTGATTGGTGATCTGCGCCGTTGGCTGCTGCTGCAATTCCGCGACGTTGACCACGGCAACCGCGCCCGTCAGGTCTTTCTTACGCTGTGTACCATAGCCAACCACGACGACTTCATTCAACGATTTCACGTCAGACGCCAGCTGCACATCGGGGATGGTTGTCCGGTTGTTGATCGGGATCTCTTGCGACGTATAGCTGATCGACGAAATGACCAGCGTACCGTTACCGTCGGGCACGTTGAGCGTGTAGCGACCCTCGGCATCGGTAGCGGTACCCACGTTGGCCGTGCCTTTCACCAGTACCGTTGCGCCGGGCAGGCCCGTGCCTTTTTCATCGAGAACCCGGCCCGTGACGGTGATTGGCGGGACGGATTTTTCGCCGTTTGGGCGTATCGACGTGGTTGTGGCCGCACCGGTAGTGGGCGTTGTGATGGCAATACGCTTCAGAATAATTGTTTTCCCGTCGACTTCGTAGCTGATCTGGGCGGGGGCCAGCAGCTGATCGAGTACGGTCGAGAGTTTCTCATTAGCTACCGCCACCGTCCGCACTTTCTGCGTACTGAAGATGCGCGGGTTGTACATGAATTTTACGTTGGCCTGCTTGCTAAGCTGACTGATAACCTGCTCCAGTGGGCGGTCGGCCGGGTCGAGGCTGACGCGCCGGTTGAGTAATTCCTGACTGTAGCCGTCGTTCGCCCGGACCACGGTGGCGAAGGCAGTCACGACTAAAAACAGATAGCAGCTTGTCCGCATGAATCTGAGCAGCCGGTGCTGCATTTGTATTCGATTTGTCATACTTTTGAAATAATTGTCGGTTCAGAACGGCAATAAAAATCCCTTACCCCGGCATTGGGGGTGCTTTTGTCGCAGAAAGCTGTGGGGGAGTTACTTCGGAGTCAGTTGTGTTGGCGCACGGCTGACTCTTTTTTTGTCTGGTTTACGAATTGTTCATGTCATAGGCAGGGTAATAACGTTGAGTAATTTCAGGGGCAACCTTTACTGGAAATAATGAGCTTCCCGTCCATCTGCTCGTACTGAGCATCCAGCGTCCGGCAAATCATTGTCAGTTTCTCGAAGAGCGGTTCATCGTCCAGCGAGGCTGTCAGATAACAGTTCTTCATCATATCGGCATCGTAGATGATTTCGATACCGTACGCGTTGGTCAGGGCCGCAAATACCGTACTGACCGGCGTATTGTTGAACTCAAATACGGGCCGCTGAATAACCATGTCGAGCCGCGCGGGCGATTCGACCAGCGAGCGCGTCAGGTGGTTGTCGGCCCGGTCGAAGCGCACCTGCTGATTCGGTGCTAGCACCAATCCTTTCAGCTGAAGCGAGGCTACCTTGTCGGTACGTTGGCCGTCGTCGCGCGTGAAGACCGATACCCGGCCCGTTTTCACCACCACATCGACGCCTTCTTTCGCCGTAGCACGCACCGTAAAGCTGGTGCCCAGCACTTTGGTAATCACCTTGTCGGCGTAGACCAGAAACGGCCGATGCGGGTTCTTGGCTACTTCAAAAAACGCTTCGCCGGTCAGGTACACTTCGCGGTTACGGTGCGCGGTGAAATTGGCTGGATAGCTAATCCGGCTGTTGGGCTGCAACACAACCGAGCTCCCATCGGCCAGCAACACCAGCCGCGTTTTCGACCCGTCGTTGACCACTTCCTGCATCGGCACTGTGGCGTGGGCAACCAGTTGTTTGTAAATCGTTACGGGCCGCTGCTGATTAAGATGCCAGCCCCAGCCCGCCAGCAGGCAAATCAATACCGTAGCCGTTACGGCCCACCCGAATCGCCAGGTGGCAGGTGCCAGACCGGGTCTTGATAAGGTCGGTTCGGTAGCCGCCATGATCGAGTCGATGGCCATATTAACCCGATCGGGGTTGGCCGGAAACGTAGCCTGTTCGAGGCCCAGCAGCGTTTCACGCGCCTGCCAGAGCAGCACGGCTTTCGCGGAATGCTGTGCTGCATACTGCGCCCACCAGTCGGCTTCGTCGGGCGTTGCATGGCCACGCACCCACGCCCGGAAGGAAGGATCGTTGAGAAAATCAGCTAAATCGGAATGGTCAAATGATTTCACCGAAAAGGACTATTTAGGTGCGTCCGTGCTAGTATAATTAGCCAGCTCGGGTTTGATACCCTGCCTTTTCGTGATTTTTTTTGAGAAAAATTTTTACCAGTTCTCGCGGAGGAAGCTAAGTGCTTTGTAAAGGTGGTTGGAAACCGACTGCCGGTTGATCGTCATCACATGGGCAATCTGATCAATGTCCATGTCTTCGTAGTAGCGCAGGTGCAGCGCTTCCTGCTGCCGCTGCGGCAACAGATCGATCAGGTATTTGATCTTCTGCGCCGATAGCTGTTCAGTTTCGATGAAGACGAAAAAGTCTTCGATTGTCTGGTCGGGGGCTACGTCCTGCGCTTCTTCCTCGTCGACCCAGCCGCGCCGGTGCGTACGTTGCAGTTCGAGCAGGAGTTTGTGCCGAAACGACGTGAACAGGTATTTCCGAATGCTATTGGTCGGGCTGACGTGTTGCCGACGGTCCCAGAGATACACAAACAGGTCGTGCAGACAATCTTCGACAAACGCCGGGTTCTTGCTGTAGCGCGCGCCGAACCGAAACAGCGATGTGTAGTGCACCGTAAGAATCTGCCGAAAGGCCAGCCGGTCGCCCTGTTTGAACGCTTCCCAAAGAAGCTCGTCGGACAGATGATTGGCGTAATCAGGCATTGCGCGCTGTTGAGATAGCGGTAAACAAAAAAAGGCAGGACACCAGCGTTGAAGCTGATGACTGTCCGAGTCAGCAAGTAAGTTGTTTTACGGGGGAAGTTATCTACAAAAGCACCCGGCTTTGTCGATTTACTAGCAAAACGGTCAATTTGGTTGATTATTTTTCGGCCAGCCACCGTCGATTTCAACCGCACAGTGTTGCTGAGCAATCCGGCAGGGGCAGCCGCACGTCACGGTTGATTCTCTTTTTCCTTACCGCCTTCAAAATTGGACGGCGGTTCGGGCCCCAGGGTGTCGCTCAGAATCAGGCCCAGCACACTTGCCACCAGTATGCTCAGTAGCTGTAGCGGCCCGATGTTTTCCAGGAAGCCGAGCAGGGCAAAGGCCACTGCCAGCCCAAACCGGACGATAATCCCCCGTCTGAAGCTGGGGTGGCACGGTCCCGACAGCAGCGTTGTCAGGCTGATGCAGGCCTGCGTCAGGAAATAGCCGCTCAGCGCCCCCGTGATGAACCATTGCGCCGACCGCGACAGATCGAGCGTGTCGACGTTTCGTACGGTCATCTCCATCCCAACGCCAACCATCGTCAGCGCCATCGTCAGGGGCAAGTGCAGGTAAAGCCAGAAGCGGTACGGCAAATTCGAACCGTCTTTTTCCACCTTACGCACAGCCTCATCGTCAACCCGGTCGAAGTAAGCCCACCAGATACCGATGACGATGATGGAACAAAGAATCGTGGCACTGACAGACCTCATCGTCAGGCCGTGGTCGATCATCGCATTGACGATGCTGGTAATCGACTGCCCCAGTACCAGCAGCGTGAACAGCCCGTAGCGTTCGGGCAGGTGCCGTACGTCGGGCGGAAATTTTTTGTGGTGTTCGGCACCTATCGCAACGAGGGGTGTCGTCAACTCGATCAGTAGGCCCAGCGCCCACAGCCAGTACCGATAGGGAATCGGCACGAACACAGACGCGACCCACAGGATAATGGAAACGCTAAACCCCAGCACGATGCGTCGGATATAGTCCCGAGTTTCGGGCAGGTAATACCACACCCGGCCATACTCCACAAGCAGTGCGAAGCGGGTGATGGAATACGTAATGGCAAAGACCGTCGACAGGGCTTCCGATTCGACCGACCGGGGAATGGTGGTTGCCAGAATAATCAGGGCGATCAGCTGAATACTGGTGAGCACCCGGTGCGTAACGTCGCGCTCGTTGTCGAAGCGGGTCGAATAGGTGGTTTCGCCGTTCCAGAGCCACCAGATCGGCACGAACAGCAGCACGAATTCCAGGAACGACATATCGCTGTCGTCGGTCAGCAGTCGCTGCGCCAGTTGGGCGATTATAGCCGTGAAAACGAGGTCGTTCAGCAGTTCCGGCCAGGTGGTTTGCCGATGACCCGGCTCGCGACTACTGCGCAGAATAGGAATGCCGGAACTGGTATCGGATGCCATAGGTAAGTAAACAGGTTTGCAGTGATCGGTATGATGCAGTGAGCAGCCGGGCAACCCGCCGGGTATCATATTTAGCGCAGTATATACGATATACAAACTGCGTCGGTTGTTTATGGTTGTGATAGTCTGTTAGTCAGGTTGTATTTTTAGCGCCAACGTATCTATTGCAAAACCCGCATGAAACACCTTTTTCGTACTGTTTTCTTCATCAGCTTATGGAGTCCACTGCTCAGGGCACAACCCGCCCCGGCACCACCAGACTATCAGAATCACGCGCAGCTATCGGCCCGGTTGAAAGCACTGGCCAGCCGGTCGGACAATGCCGCTGCGGTTGAATCCATCGGTAAATCACTCAGTGGTAACGATATTTGGGTGCTCACCCTCGGCCGGGGGAAGGCAACCGCCAAACCGGCTTTGGCGATCGTGGCCGGTATTGATGGCAGTCATCTCGCCGGTACCGAAATGGCGGTTGAACTGGCCGAAAAACTGCTGAGCAGCACCAGTGACAGTATCCGCCGGGTGCTCGACACCAAGACTATCTACGTCATACCCCTCGTCAGCCCCGATGCACAGGCGCAGGCGTTCGCCAAGCTCCGCTTCGAGCGCACCGGCAACGCCCGCGACACCGACGACGACCGCGACGGGCACCTGAACGAAGACCCGTTTGACGACCTGAACCGCGACGGGCAGATTACGCAGGTGCGCGTCGAAGACCCGACGGGGCAGTACGTACCGAGCAAAGACGACGCGCGCGTGCTGGTGAAAGCCGATCCGGCGAAAGGCGAAACGGGCCGTTACGTGCTGGTATCGGAAGGAACCGACACCGACAAAGACGGGCAGCACAACGAAGACGGTGAGGGCGGGGTGGCAATCGACAAAAACTTCACCTTCGACTACCCGTTTTTCACGCCCGGCTCCGGCGAAATGCCCGTTTCGGAACCCGAAAATCGCGCTCTGCTCGACTTCCTTGCCAAATCGCCGAACATCTACGCCGTCCTGACTTTTGGACCGTACAACAATCTGAGCGAAGCGCCCAGGTTCGACCGGGCCAAAACGACGAAGCGCATCATTACGGGGTTGCTGGAAAAAGACGCGACAGTGGGCGAACAGGTGTCGAAACTGTACAACGCGCAGACGAGTCTGAAAGACGCCCCGGCCATGCCCGCGACCAAAGGCAACTTTGCCCAGACGGCCTACTACCACCACGGCCGGTTCAGTTTCTCGACGCCCGGCTGGTGGGCACCCAAAACTACGGCCGCTACTCCCGCCCGGCGCGATAGCAGTGCCACCGCCAAACCCACCCCGCCTGCGACGGCTACGGCGGCCAAAGGTGGGGACGACAACGAAGACGTCCGCTTCCTGAAATGGGCCGACGCTAACGGCCTGACCAACGTGTACGTCAACTGGACACCCATCGACCACCCCGATTTCCCGAATCGCAGGGCCGAAGTGGGTGGGCTGGTTCCGTTTGCCAGACAGAATCCGCCGGTCCGGTTCCTGGCCGACAATGTGCAGAAACACGTGCAGTTCGTAACGGCGCTGGCCGGGCGGATGCCGCGGATCGAGATCGTCAATGTGCGCAGCGAATCGCTGGGAAGCGGGCTGCATCGTGTTACGGCGCAGGTCGTGAATCGGGGACTGTTGCCAACGGGTAGCGAACTGGGCGACCGCGTGCGCTGGGTGCCGAAGATGAAAGTCGAGCTGAAACTAGCTGACAAACAGAGCGTCGTGTCGGGTCGTCGGATCATGCTGCGCGGCCCGATGGCAGCGGGGGAAACGATGGACGTAACGTTTCTCGTCAGCGGGTCCGGGCGCGTCACGCTCGAAGCCGGTAACGCCATGACCGGCGTTCAGCAGCAGGAAATCAATCTGAAATAAACCGGTTCAAGGTGTACTGTCTAACGGTCAATGTTGCTCCGCGTAGCTACTCTTCAACGTTAAACAGTACACCTTAAACCTTGAACATACTTTCGATGAAACATATACTCCTCATAACGCTTAGCCTGTTTGCGCTGACAGCCGTTGGGCAGAAGCAACCGGCCAAAACCGACGATCCCGGCGGGCTGAAAGCCATTGGGTCGCCCGTGAATCCAAAAGTGCCGATGCGGTGGAATCACTATAACGACTACGGCATGATTACCAAATTCTGTCAGGATCTGGCCAAAGCCTACCCCGATCTGGTGAAGCTGGAGTCGATGGGCAAATCGTATCAGGGCCGCGACATCTGGGTGCTGACCATTACCGACACAAAAACGGGGAACCCGGCCCGCAAGCCCGGTTTTTACATCGACGGTAATATTCACTCCAACGAAATTCAGGGGTCGGAGGTCGCGATGTACACGGCCTGGTACCTGGCCGAATCGTTTGCTGATGAGTCATACATTCAACAGCTATTGAAAGACCGGGTGTTCTACATTGCCCCGACGATCAACCCCGACGCCCGCGAAGATTTCGTCAAGAACCCCAACAACCCCAACACGCCCCGCTCCGGTATGATGCCGCTGGATGACGACGGCGACGGGCAGGTTGACGAGGATAAATACGACGATCTGGACAAAGACGGCAACATCGTGCAGATGCGCCGGAAGAGTCCGCTGGGCCGGTGGAACGTCGACCCCAGCGATCCAAACCGCATGGTGCCCGCCAAACCCGACGAGCCGGGGACGTACGAAATTCTGGGTTACGAGGGTGAAGACAACGACGGCGATGGGCTGGTAAATGAAGACGTGATCGGGCAGTACGACCCCAACCGCGACTGGGGTTGGGGCTGGCAACCTGACTATATTCAGCGCGGGGCCTTGTACTACCCCGGTACGCTGCCCGAAACACAGGCCGTGAAGAAATTCGCGATGAGCCACCCCAACATCGCCGGAGCGCAGAGCTACCACAATTACGGCGGTATGTTTCTGCGCGGACCGGGTTCGGAAGAAGATGTGCCCTACTACACACCCGGTGATATTGCCGTGTACGACGTGATTGGGAAAGTGGGGGAGAAGATGATTCCCGGCTACCGCTACCTGACCATCTACAAAGACCTGTACACCGTGTACGGCGGTGAAATCGACTGGTTCTCGCTGGGCCGGGGTGTCTTTACGTTCTCAACGGAGCTGATGACGTCGTACAAGTTCTTTAACCAGAAATCAGATGAGAATCGGTTTCAGAACGACGAGTTCAACCAGTTCGACAAGTACCTGCTGCTGAAAGATGCCTATGTGCCGTGGAAAGCGTACAAGCACCCGCAGTTTGGCGACATTGAAATTGGTGGGCCGAAGAAAAACTACATCCGCAACCACCCCGGTTTTATGCTCGAAGAAGACGCCCATCGCAACATGGCGTTTACGCTCTTTCACGCCGATAACATGCCGATGCTGACGGTGCAGGACATCGAAATAAAACCCCTCGCCAACGGCCTGACCCAGATTACGGCGACGGTGCAGAATCAGCGCGTAATCCCGACCCACTCGAGCCACGACCTGAAATACCGAATCGAACGGCCTGACCGCATTTCGCTGAAAGGCGCTACGGCGTTGGCGGGAATGATTGTCGACAACGACGATCTGGGCATCGCCCGCGAGCAAAAAAACAACCCGGCTACGATTGAGGTGCCGAATATTCCAGGCATGGGCTACGTCAAAGTGCGCTGGATCGTAAGCGGCAAACCCGGTAAGGCAACCGTCGAGGTCGACAGTCAGAAGGGTGGGCTGGCGTCGAAAACGGTGGAGTAATTGCCATCGGAACTACGGACAAACGCATCGTGCCCCGGCTGAGCAAGCCGGGGCACGATGCGTTCGTCAGATACCCTTGATAAATTCTTCCAGCGCGTTGAGGTGCTCGGTAAACGCCTGCCTGCCCGCTTCGGTAGCGGTGTAGGTTGTATTGGGTTTGCGACCGACGAACTGCTTCTGCACCGATACAAAACCCGCTTCTTCCAGCGCGCGCAGGTGCGTCGCCAGATTCCCGTCGGTCAGGCCCAATAATTCTTTGAACGCGTTGAAACTGAGCGAATCGTTGACCATTAGTACCGACATGAGGCTCAGCCGCGCTTTGCTTTCAAAGGCTTTGTTGAAGTTTGTCAGTAGTTGATTCATTCGGTACCCCGTTCGTATTTATAGTACATGGCCAGTCCGTACAGAATATGGAGCAGGCCAAACCCGACAGCCCATGCCAGCAGGCTATAACCCGGCCAGAATAGCGTCAGCAAACCCAGCCCGATTTCGCAGTAACCCAGCGACTCCACGTCGCGCAGGGTGTGCTTGCTGCCACTGACCAGCGCCAGCCCGTAGAAGATGAGCGTGGCTGGCAAGGTTAGCCAGATCAGATTGTAAGACAACAGGGCCAGACAGAAAATTCCCCCGGCCAGCAACGGTACGGCCATCGATCGCAGCAGTTGCCGCGACGAGTTGTTCCAGACCGACAGCCCTTGCCGGTGCGCCTTGCGGATGGTGAAATACACCCCAAACACTAGTGCCAGCGCCAGCACGACTAGCGCAACGCCGACCAGAAAAGTCCGGTCGCTGCCGTACAGCTGGCTGGTGATTCGGTCGCCGTAGGGAGCGGGCAACAGCGCCTGCCAGCGAAACCGGGTGTACACAATGAAAGCGCCCGCCAGTGCCACCAGCCCGGCCGAAACGCCCGACAAGCCGCTGAGCGATATAAACTTTGACGAACGCTCCATCAGGCTGCGAATTTCGGTCAGCGTCTGAAGGTGTTCACGTGATTCGTGCATGAGTTGAACAGAAGAGAAAAGGTCAGAAAAAACGGTCGATAAGGTGACTGCCCAGGATAATGCTGCCAACGGTGGCGGCAGTGAGGGCCATAATCAGCACCGCGCCGGACGCCATGTCTTTAATCGCTTTGATCTGTGGGTGACGGTCGGGGGTAACGTGGTCGCAGAGTTTTTCGAGGGCGGTATTCACGGCTTCGGCTGCCCAGACCAGCCCGATCTGCGTAACCAGCAACGCCCACTCGATCCGGCCCAGCCCGAGCCACAACCCCAGTCCCAGTACAGCCAAAGCCGCCAGCCCGTGTACTTTGGCGTTGTTCTCAAACCGGAACAGATCGACGATGCCCTGCCCCGCAAACCGGAAGCTGCGCAGCACTTTGCGGGTATCAATCATAAACGATCAGCGAGTCAGCGCAGGTTCGTCCTGCTCGTTGTGCCACCAGAAGGCCACGTACAAAACGACGAGTACAAAGCCATAAGCCAGCGTCAGTTTAATACTCAGGTGATCCCGGTAGGCGAAGACGACAGCCCGAACCAGATCAACTGGCGATGATAACACATTCCAGCTGTTCCACCGGCCAAACCGCCCCAGATAAATACCGAATCCCGACAAAAACTGACAGCCCAGCATCACCAGCCAGGTTTGGGTGGTACCCAGCAATGGTCGCAGTATCCGATGGACCAACAACGTCGAGTACAGTCCGCAGAGCAGGCCCGTCATAGCAAACAGAAAAATAGTCATGGTGTCGAACCACAGCAGCGGCATCGGCACGTCCTGAATGTGAAACAGGTCGGTAATGATGTACGGTGCGTTGGGCAGAAACGCCAGCCAGATCGTCAGGGCCGCCAGCAGCACTTCGGTACTGCCGAACAAAGGCCGCTCCGCTGCCGACGCCCGCAAATCGCGCAACACCAGCACAACCCCCAGCGGGAACCACGCCAGAAACAGATTCCAGGTAAGCATGATGAAAAACCACCAGTTGCCCGTGATAAACCCCCGTGCCACGGTCAGAACTAACCCGCCCACCGTCAGACCCGCTAACGCGACCAAACCCCGACCCGACCGGGCAGGCTGGAATGAAAATAATGATGTTTGCATAAGATGGAAAGAACTTTGTGTTGCAAAGTAAACGAAGACGAAGTTGCTGTGCAAGCAGCGTGGGTCGGAACGGAAAGAAAAATGTCGGGCGAGGCCAAAGGGCGAAGAAAGGGCAGGTCAGACTGGTTGTATACCCATTCCCACAGAACAGATGATTTAACTAGGGATCGCTTAACTAAATTTTAATCTTTGTATAACCGCTGACTAAGCGGCTCTCCCTAACCCCCAGGCGGGTCCTATAAAGCCACTGTTGGCTGGTAGTCGTACGCGACACGATTACCGTTACATCACTTCGCTGATTTTCTGGATTTTAATAGGTCGTTACTGACGTATTTTAGCTAAACGTTTGCCATAAGGGCCGACGAATCATGACGGTGCTCAGCAGGCACTGTTGTGTACATACTCAACCTGAAACGAATTTTTATGAGACTGAACGTTCTGAGTCGCTTCGGCTGGCTCTCGCTGTTGATTGGATTACTTGCGCAATGCCACCCGGCCGATCCTGAGCCTAATCTGGTCTGGAACCGGCAGGACGCGCTGACGATAGCTGATGTGCGTGCTTTGTCTGGGTATAATCTGCCGGGTAGCATTCGCATTACCGATGCCGGTAAAGAAGGGTTGTTCCGGGCGGTCCCGATCGATAATAGCTCGGCCGACAATATGGGAACGGTGCTGGTTACAATCAACGGCATCCGCTACGTGCGCGAGTACACTGGTCCGGCAAACGCGTACTGGTTCGGCATCACGCCTGAGTCTGATGACATTGGCCCGGCCTTGCAGGCGGCTGTCAACGCGGCTACGGTTCTGATTATCCCCGACGGCACGTACCGGCAGCGGAAATCGGTGGTACTACGGAGTGGGATGACCGTACA
Organism: Spirosoma rhododendri; assembly: GCF_012849055.1. Classification (NCBI taxonomy): domain Bacteria; kingdom Pseudomonadati; phylum Bacteroidota; class Cytophagia; order Cytophagales; family Cytophagaceae; genus Spirosoma; species Spirosoma rhododendri. The sequence goes on from NZ_CP051677.1 coordinate 2,753,955, forward strand.
GGGTAATCCGGGGAAAGTGGTTATCAATTTACCGAACAGTTATTCGTCGTTCGTGTACCTGACCCGCCCGCAGGACGCCCTACAACCGCTCGAAAACATTACGATCGATGGGCTATCGTGGAACGTAACCTCGCAGGAAGAAACGCAGGTAAGCACAATCTACATCGACGGCCCATCCGTCAGCAACCTGATCATTCAAAATTGCAGCAGCCGCGACGAAACCGCTAAAGACAGCACCAACTGGCTGACTCTTAAGATTCAGGCGGGAAAGACAGCCAACAACGTTCTGGTACAGAACAACGACGTGCGGGCCAAGCGCATAGCCTGCGAGATATTCAACCACGACAACTACGGTGTCTACGCGGGTAAGAACATCACCGTGCAGAACAATTACTTCCACGACAGCTGGTTCGGTATTTCGCTGTCGGGACCGATGGATGGCCTGACCATCGACAAGAACCGTATTGTAAACTGTAGCTTCTACGGCATTGAGGTTGCCGGGGCTGCCCGCAACGTAAAGATTACCAACAACACATTTGAAGGTACATTCAGCCGGTTTCTGGCCGGTTCCAACGATGGTTCCGGCGAGGGGCAGGGGGGCGGGTCCGTGCTGACCGGCGCCCAAATAACCGGCAACTCAACCGTCGGACTCGTGACGGGCGGTATTCAGCTTTTCAACGGGGGAACCGTCAACTTCAGCAAAAACAACTTCAACATGACGGGTATGCTTGAACTGGCCCACTCGACCAGCGGAGGAACGTTTGCCGACAATGTTATCCAGACGACATTCGACAGGGCGGTAATCTGCGACAACGTATCCAACAACACGTTTACGAACAACCGACTATCAAACAAGAACTCGTCCGACAACCGGGCTACATTTATATCGTACGGCAACCGCGCCACCAACAACGTGCTCAGAAATAATACGCTTAGTAAAGGCGCTGGTAGTGGATCCTACTATCTGTCTCTTGACGGAGGCAGCACTGTCGCGTCGGGTAATGTCGATGAAAACGGGAATCCGATTCCGTAAGCAGCCCAGCACAGTTTACAAAATGGGGCCGAAGCGATATCGTTTCGGCCCCATTTTGTATCAGACCAGCCAGCCGTCTTTCAACCGAATGATGCGGGAGCCGTATTCGGCGTTGACTTCAGAGTGCGTCACCTGCACGACCGTGACCCCGTCGCGCTGATTGAGTTCGCGGAACAGGGCCATGATGTCGTGCGCCTGATCGGAGTGCAGGTTGCCGGTTGGTTCGTCGGCGAAGATGACGGCGGGCTGGTGGGCCAGTGCACGGGCAATACCCACCAACTGCTGCTGTCCGCCCGATAGCTGCGCGGGAAATAAATCTTTCTTGGCAACCATGTTGAACCGGTCGAGCAATTCGGCCACGCGGCTTTTCCGCTCCGAACCACCCACGCCCTTGTACAACAACGGCGTTTCGATGTTTTCGTATACCGTCAGCTCATCGATAAGGTGATAGGCCTGAAACACGAAGCCGATGCGGGTGCGGTGCAGTTCGGTACGCTTTTTCTCCGACAGTTTCTGCACCGGCTCTCCATCGAACAGATACTCACCTTCCGATGGCTCTTCCAGCAGCCCAAGAATGTGCAGCAGCGTTGATTTACCCGATCCGCTTGGGCCCATAATCGAGACGAATTCGCCCGGCTTGATCGACAGGTCGATTTGCCGAAGCACGTAGGTTTTCCCGAAGCCAGTCGGGTAATATTTCGAAATCTGGTGTAAGTCGATCATAGTAAACGAATATGCGCAAGCTAAATGCCGGTTTTGTAATTGCCTGACAGTTAGTTATTTGGATTTGGTGTGTTCTTTTGAAACGTCCATTGTCGGACAAGTTTTGGAGAATACCGGACAGATGCGTAGCCTGGACCGGCGCACCGGTCCAGGCTACACACATCGATAGGCTACACAGCTGCACCAGTCTACACAATTGTAGCGGTAAAAAAAGGTCTGGAATAGGTTTTAGCAATACTACCTCGTTTCAACCAGTTACAAATGCTCAAATCTCTTTTATCCGCAATTGGTATCAGTCTACTGATTCAGTGTGCGGCCGTCGCTCAAACCATCCCACCAACCGTTATCTCCGTCGATCTGAAACAGGATCAGGGGCCACTGCCGCCGATATGGGCGTGGTTTGGCTACGACGAGCCGAATTACACGTACATGAAGGACGGCAAAAAGCTGCTCACCGAACTGTCGCAGCTAAGCCCTGTGCCAGTCAACGTACGGGTGCATAGCCTGCTTGTGACGGGCGACGGGGAAGCCGCCCTGAAATGGGGGTCGACCAACGCGTATACAGAAGATAAAAACGGTAATCCGGTATACGACTGGACAATTGTCGACCGGATTTTTGATACCTTCATTCAACGCGGGATGCGGCCCATTGCGCAGATCGGGTTCATGCCGGAAGCCCTGTCGAGCCACCCGCAGCCGTACCGCCACCATTGGAAACCCGGCGACGATTACAACGACATTTATACCGGCTGGGCCTACCCACCAAACGACTACAAGAAATGGAGTGAACTGGTTTATCAGTGGGTGAAACACTCCGTCAGTCGGTACGGGCAGGCGGAGGTTGAAAAGTGGTACTGGGAACTCTGGAACGAACCCAATATCGGCTATTGGAAGGGCACGACGGAGGAATACATCAAACTCTACGACTACACTGCCGACGCTGTTAAACGCGCCCTGCCGACGGCCAAAATCGGCGGTCCTGAAGTGACCGGCCCCAACTGGGACGTGTCGGCTAAATTCTTCCGTACGTTTCTCGACCACGTCGTCAGCGGGAAAAATTACGTGACGGGGCAGACGGGTACACCGCTCGATTTCATCACCTTTCACGCCAAGGGCAATCCCAAAGTGGTCGACGGGCACGTCCGAATGGACATGGGTGCGCAACTTCGCGACATCGACCGGGGCTTTGCTATCGTAGCCTCTTACCCGACGCTGAAAAAGCTGCCCATCATCATCGGCGAGTCGGACCCGGAGGGCTGCGCGGCCTGTTCGGAAGACCTGCATCCGCAGAATGCCTATCGGAACGGGACCATGTATTCGAGCTACACGGCTGCGTCGTTTGCCCGGAAATACGATCTGGCCAAAGCTCATGGCGTTAATCTGGCCGGAGCCGTGACGTGGGCGTTCGAGTTTGAAGATCAGGCCTGGTTTCGCGGCTTCCGCGACCTCGCAACCAACGGTGTTGACAAGCCCGTGCTTAACGTCTTTCGGATGTTTGGCAAGATGGGCGGAAACCGGGTTGCAGCCACGCGCCCCACCGGCGAATCCACGCTGGGCTACGACTATGCCCGACTTCGTGACAGCAGCGTACGGGCCGAACCCGACGTAAACGCGCTGGCGACGCATACTAATAAGTCAGCCTCTGTGCTGGTCTGGCATTATCACGACGACAACCTGCCCGGTCCGGCTGCGCCCGTGACGGTGCAGATTAGTGGTGTGCCGGGGAAGCAGGCGCGGCTAACGCATTATCGCGTCGATCAGCAGTCGAGCAATGCGTACGAAGCGTGGAAACGTATGGGATCGCCCAAAGCGCCGACGCCTACGCAGATTGCCGAGCTGGAACAGGCGGGGCAGCTACAAACAGTTGGTAAATCGCAACTCGTAACGGTGGATAAGAACGGGCGTCTTTCGTTACCGTTTACCCTGCCCCGGCAAGGCGTGTCGCTGCTGTCGTTGACCTGGGATTGATGCGCGTCGACCGTTGCTGTATAACTTCTTTACAGTCATGCAACGTTTCCGTTGATTTGGTCATCTTCAGGAAAACGCAAAGACACATCGCATGAAAACATTACTACTAACCACCTTACTGCTCACGTCTGCCGCCCATTCAGCTACCGACGACTGGAAAAAAGATCGTACCGTATCGGGTTTCACGGGCCTCAGCGTCAGTAGCGGTATCGACGTCTACCTCACGCAGGGAAACAGCGAAAAACTGACCCTCGACGTGAAAGGACTGGACGAAGATGAGGTCAGATCAGAGATTAAGAACGGAACGCTGAAGCTGTACATCGACCGGCCGGGGGGCATGAACTGGTTGAGAAACCGTAACAACTCGGTGAAAGCGTACCTCACATTCCGGCAGTTGACGACCATTGCTGCGTCGGGTGGGTCGGATATTTACGGACAGGGCGTACTATCGTTCAGGGATCTGCAACTTAGCGCATCGGGCGGTGCCGACGTGAAACTGTCGCTGAAAGCCGACGATCTGAATATTGATTCATCAGGTGGGGCCGATACAATGCTGGAAGGAACGGCCCGGCGGGTGAACGTAAGCGGCTCGGGTGGAGCTGACGTAGATGCCCGTAAATTGACCGCCGAAACCTGCAATGCGACATCGTCGGGCGGGTCGGATGTGTATGTGCGGGCAACGGGCGACATGAGCCTGCGTGCGTCGGGCGGCTCAGATATTTATTACTACGGCTCAGGCCGCGTAGTCTCGAAACAATCGTCGGGCGGTTCGGACATCACCCGGCGGGACTAAGTTTTTGAGAAAAGAGATAGATTGACTTACCCCTAAATCCCCTGAAGGGGACTTTGTCTGATTGCGAGCAAAGTCCCCTTCAGGGGATTTAGGGGTATCGGGTATGGTACACGGTGTAATTGAAACGAGAAGAATGCTCTCTTTCCGCCCGCTTCTCCGTTCCTCTTGCTTCTCTCGTACCTTTGCGGCAACCAAACCGCATACATTTTTGACACCTACCATTGGCATTCTCGGCGGAGGACAATTGGGGCTGATGCTGCTACAGGCCGCCATCGACTGGAATCTGCGCATCCATGTACTCGACCCCGACGCCGACGCACCCTGCCGCACACTTTGCACCCAATTCACGACCGGCTCCCTCACTGATTACGACACGGTCTATCAGTTCGGTCAGTCGGTCGATGTGCTGACGATTGAAATAGAGCGCGTTAACGTCGACGCGCTGGAAGCTCTGGAGCGAGAGGGTAAACGCGTTTATCCGCAGCCATCGGTGATCCGCACCATTCAGGACAAGCGCCTGCAAAAGCAGTTCTACCGCGAACACAACCTGCCCACCGCCGACTTTATCCTGACCGCCGACCGCGCTGATACGGCCCGTCACGGCGACTTTCTGCCCGCTTTTCATAAACTCGGTCGTGACGGGTACGATGGGCGTGGGGTGCAACGCATCGCGACGTCCGCCGACTTCGACAAGGCATTCGCTGCGCCCGGTCTGCTTGAAAAAGCCGTGGATTTTGAGAAAGAGCTGGCGGTGATCGTTGCCCGTAACGAGCGGGGCGAGGTACAGACGTTCCCGACCGTCGAGATGGTATTTCACCCTGAATTGAACCTGGTCGAATACCTGTTTGCGCCCGCTGAGATCACGTCTGATGTTGACCAACAGGCGCAGACCATTGCCCGGCAAACAGCTGATGCCTTTGGTATCGTCGGTATCCTGGCCGTTGAGATGTTTCTTGATAAGCAGGGGCAGGTACTGATCAACGAAGTAGCGCCACGCCCGCACAACAGCGGTCACCACACGATTCAGGCTAACGTAACGTCGCAGTTCGAGCAACACTGGCGCGCCATTCTAAACTACCCACTCGGCGACACGACTTTCTACCAGCCCGCAGCCATGCTGAACCTACTCGGTGAAGCAGGGCACACGGGGCCGGCCGAGTACGAAGGATTGGAAAACCTGCTGGCGATGCCGGGCGTGTTTCCGTTCTTCTACGGGAAGGCCATTACCAAACCGTTCCGTAAAATGGGCCACGTGACAGTTATGGACGCGGATATGAACACATTGCGTGAGAAAGTAGACCGCGTAAAAACGAATATCAGGGTAATAAGCGCAACCGGTGAGTCCGCTGAAGGCTAACGGTCGACAGGTTCGTGTTGTGATCTTATAATCGGAAGCGGACGTACCTGGCTGGTGGGTCGAAAACATTTCGCGCCCGGATTGATTACTTTGTGCAGACTACACACACATTTAACGACGAACAGCTATGCAATGGTTAGGAGGGCGTGAAAGCGACAACGTAGACGACCGCCGGGGCGGTGGTGGTGGTGGACTGATCGTGGGCGGTGGCATTGGAACGGTCGTAATCGCCGTTATCGTGATGCTGCTCGGTGGCGACCCGTCGCAGATTCTGAACCGGGGTGGCGACGCGCAGCAGGAGCAGGTGGCCGGGAGCCAGGCACCCGACGGACCCCAGCCCGACGATGCGGCTGCGTCGTTCACGCGAAAAGTGCTGGCCAGTACGGAAGATGTTTGGGGTACCATTTTTCAGCAACAGGGTTCGCAGTACCAAGACCCTACACTGGTGATGTTCCGAGGTGTTACGTCGTCAGGTTGTGGTACGGCACAGCAGGCGATGGGACCGTTCTACTGCCCTCTCGACCAGAAAGTATACATCGACCTGTCGTTCTATGACGAACTGTCGCAACGGTTCCAGGCTCCCGGCGAGTTTGCGATGGCCTATGTGGTGGCCCACGAGATTGGGCACCACGTACAGAATCAGCTGGGTATCATGGAAAAGGTCAACCGGGCGCGGGAGCAGATGAGCGAGCGTGAGTACAACAAGCTTTCTGTCCGGCTTGAGTTACAGGCCGACTTTTTCGCGGGTGTGTGGGCAAACCACGCGCAGGGAAAGAGCATCTCAATTGATGAAAACGACGTTGAATCAGCCCTGACAGCCGCCAACGCCATCGGTGATGATAAGATTCAGGAAGAAACGCAGGGTCGTGTCGTACCGGATGCGTTCACCCATGGTACATCGGCGCAACGAGTATATTGGTTCAAGAAGGGCCTGAAAACCGGCGATATTCGGCAGGGTGATACTTTCAACAGTAACGAAGACGCAAACCTACAATAGGGTTTCGGTACACGGTTTCCAGTAAGCGCAGGGGCCCTGGACGTACGTCCAGGGCCCCTGCGCTTTTTTTGTCATTCCGAGCCTGCGAGGAATCTTCGGAGATATGAAAAATTACATGCTACTGAAGATTCCTCGCAGGCTCGGAATGACAAATTACCGTAAACTGAAAACTAACTATCGCTTTGGTCCGATAGAATCGTAAATGACAACCTTCTCCCAAAGCTGGGCGTAGTTGTTACGGAAGTCGTCGTGGATGGGGTGTTTCTGGTACGCTTCCTCATCGGCGGGACTGTCGAACAGGCAAAGCCACGAGTATGTATAGTCGCGTTTGATCACCTCGCGGTTGGTATTGGCCGGTTCACCGATGTTGACCATCTTGATCGTTGGGCATTTCGCCAGCTTATTCAGTCCTTCCAGCAGCTTGGCTTTGTCGGCTACGTTGCCGGGATTTTTCAGGTAGAACAGTACGTGGTGCACGAACACTTCTTTCGATGCCGTTACGTCGGGCAGGTTGGTCGCCACGACGCCCGAAGCAAGGGCACTTTTTACAAAACGCCGGCGTGATTGATCGCTCATCAGATTGCAGTGATTGATTTAGGAATTAATTTTACTGCAAAAGTGAACGCTAATACGCAGTTACCCAAATCCCCCCCCTGACCGCCCGCTGTCATTAGCGTTCAAGTCACCATTTGGCCTGCTCCTCTGCCAGCGAAAACTGTTTCGTTTCCAAACCCGACCGCCAGCGACGACTAGTCATACTGCCTAAACGTGTTCGCTGCTTATCGCCGATGTTATCGTTCATACACAAGAATACGATCACGTTCTATAAATGGCCGAATGTGCGGAGATAAACCGCCTTCTGTTACGATATCGACCCGGTGTTGTAACAGATCTTCTAACTGCCAGGACATACGGGCGTGATCAAATAAAGTGGTTCCTTTATCTAGTTCGACCAACACATCCAGGTCGCTTTGTTCGGTTGCATTACCGCGTGCAACTGAGCCGAACAAGTAAGCTCGACTAACCGGTTGCCCTGCGAAGAAATGCCGCAGTGTTTCTGCTAAAGCTTGATTCAGAACCATAATCGTACAGTCGACTAATCAGAAGTAAAAGTGCGAGCTTCTACCCTGTAAACAAACAAAGCCCGGTCACTCTGTAGCAACCGGGCTTATGTCATCTCAACCAGCGTTCTGCTGTTTGCGGCTATTATTATAGTTCAATCTCAGCGTCGAGGTTGGTGAAGGCAATTTCGCCGTCGTCGTTCAACTCCATGAGCACAACCGAATCTTTGCGAACTTCACCCGACAGGATGGCCTTCGACAGTTCGTTCAACACCCGGCGTTGCAAAACGCGCTTCAGCGGGCGGGCGCCGAAGACGGGGTCGAATCCTTCCTGACCGATCTTGTCAAGGGCTTCGTCGGTAGCGTCGAGCTGAATACCACCTTCGGCCAGTCGCTTCTTAATTTCGTTGAACTGAATGTCGACAATCTTGCGAATGTTGCTCTGCGTCAGCGGTTCGAACATTACGATCTCATCGATCCGGTTCAGGAACTCCGGCCGGATGGTCTGTTTCAGCAACTCCATCACCGCCGACTTGGCTTCTTCCAGCACCAGCGTGTGGTTCCAGCCTTCGTCTTCGGCAAACTTCTCCTGAATCAGGTGGCTACCGATGTTCGACGTCATGATGATGATTGTGTTCTTGAAGTTCGCCGTGCGGCCTTTGTTGTCCGTCAGGCGACCTTCATCGAGTACTTGCAGCAGGATGTTCCAGACGTCGGGGTGCGCTTTCTCAATCTCATCGAGCAACACCACCGAGTACGGCTTCCGGCGCACGGCTTCGGTTAGCTGACCACCTTCGTCGTAACCCACGTAGCCCGGAGGAGCACCGATCAACCGGCTAACGGCGTGGCGTTCCTGATACTCACTCATATCAATCCGGACCAGCGCGTTCTCGTCGTTGAACAGGTACTCGGCCAGTGTCCGGGCCACTTCGGTCTTACCAACACCGGTCGTACCGAGGAAGATAAACGAACCGATGGGGCGTTTGGGATCCTGCATACCGGCCCGGCTCCGCCGAACGGCATCCGACACCGCTTCAATCGCTTCGGCCTGACCCGCTACCCGCTTGCCCAGCTCTTTTTCAAGATTGAGGAGCTTCTCACGGTCGCTCTGTAGCATCTTCTGCACCGGAATACCCGTCCACTTTGCCACAACTTCGGCAATATCTTCGGCCGTTACTTCCTCCTGCATCATCCGGTCGCCGGTAGGTTCCTCCGCACCGCCGTTAGCCAGGCCAGTCAGCTTGCTTTCCAGTTCGGGAATACGGCCGTAGCGAATCTCGGCTACCTTGCCATAATCGCCAGCACGTTCGGCCTGCTCAGCTTCGAACCGTAGTTGGTCGAGTTGTTCCTTCAGCGTTCGCCCTTCGTTGACCGACGCTTTCTCGGTTTCCCACTTGGCCTGCAAATCGTTGCGCTGTTCGGTCAGGTCGGCAATCGTGCGGTTCAGCGATGTTTCTTTATCGACGTTGTTCTCGCGCCGGATGGCTTCGCGCTCAATTTCGAGCTGCATGATGCGCCGGTTGAGTTCGTCCAGTTCTTCGGGTACCGAGTCCATTTCCAGCCGCAGTTTGGCAGCCGCTTCGTCCATAAGGTCGATGGCTTTGTCGGGCAGGAAGCGGTCGGTGATGTAGCGAGTCGAGAGTTCAACGGCGGCAATTACCGCGTCGTCTTTGATCCGTACGCCGTGGTGCAGCTCGTATTTTTCCTTGATACCCCGCAGAATCGAGATAGCATCAGCCATATCCGGTTCGTCGACCATAACGGCCTGGAATCGGCGTTCGAGGGCTTTATCTTTCTCGATGTATTTCTGATACTCTTTCAGCGTCGTGGCACCAATGGTGTGCAATTCACCGCGCGACAAAGCCGGTTTCAGTAGGTTAGCTGCGTCCATAGCACCGTCGCCACCGCCACCCGCGCCGATCAGCGTGTGTATTTCGTCGATGAACAGAATGATTTCGCCGTTAGAGTCCGTCACTTCTTTGATGACCGACTTCAGCCGCTCCTCGAACTCGCCTTTGTATTTGGCACCGGCGATGAGCAGGCCCATGTCGAGCGAAATGATCGTCTTGGTCTTCAGGTTTTCGGGAACGTCGCCCGACACGATACGCTGCGCCAGCCCTTCCACGATGGCAGTCTTACCAACGCCCGGCTCACCGAGCAAAATCGGGTTGTTCTTCGTCCGGCGGCTTAGAATCTGGAGAACCCGCCGTATTTCTTCGTCACGACCAATTACCGGGTCGATTTTACCGGTCCGGGCGCGTTCGTTAAGGTTGACACTGTAGCGTTCCAGTGCCTGGTATTTTGCTTCTGCGTTCTGGTCTTTCACTGAACTTCCTTTTCTCAATTCGTTGATAGCCGTCCGCATTTCTTTGTCGCGGAAACCGGCTTCTTTCAATAACGTTGCAATCTGGTCTCTGCCGGCCAGTAAGCCAAGCAGCATTAATTCGACGCTAACAAAATCATCGTTAAATTCTTTCGACAGCGTCGTTGCCTTGGCCAGCGCAGCGGCTGTATCGTTGCTCAGGTACACCCCGCCGTTGCCGCCCGATACTTTCGGATAGCCATTGACGATGGCCTGGACAATCGGGATCATGCCCTGCCGGGTGGTACCGGCTTTCTGCGCCAGAAAATCCATGACGTTCTCGTCTTCCTGGAGAATCGCCAGCAGGAGGTGGCCCGTTTCGATGGCCTGTTGACCGCTGCCGAGGGCGACTTCCGACGCCTTCTGCACGACCTCCTGCGCTTTTATCGTGTAATTCTTAAAGTCCATGTCTGTATATAGGTTAACCGCCGTGGCGGTCAGGATTTCGGTTGGTTACCTACCTATAAACAAATCGCGTACCGTAGGGTTTTTGCGGTCATTTTGTCTGAATTTAGACAGTATATTGTGATTTTTGTGTCAAAATGGCGGCTTATTTTAGTCAATGCCGTATCAACTGGAATCAGCAGGGTACCATTTATAGGGTATGATAGTGTTGAAAATTGACTTAACTTCAACGAAAAAGCGTTTCTGTTAAAACAGTAAAAGTTAATACAGACATGATAGCATCTGTGAGAGGTACTTACGAGAACGGACATATCACGTTGGACGAGGATTTACCAGTGATAGCCGGGACCAAAGTCGTTGTGACAGTAGTTAGCGAAATGAACGAAGTACAGAAGCCAGCAATTCAATTCGGTCGGATGAAAGGAACATTCTGGATGTCCGACACCTTTAACGAACCGCTGGATGATTTGACCGATTATATGTGATGCGCGTTCTACTGGACACTCAATCGCTTATTTGGTCGCTGGAAAATGCTGACTTACTGACAACAACAGCGAAAAACGCCATTCGAGAAGCCGAGGGCGTTTTCGTCACCCCCATTAGCTTTTATGAGTTGGCGATTAAATTGAAAATCGGCAAAGACATTGGCTCGTTACGGCCGATAAACGAGATTATTACGGAAACACTACTTTCTGGTTTTCAGTGGCTAACGCTTACTCGTCAGCAGATAGAAGCCTATCAGATGATTCCGTTACACGAACCCCACCGTGATCCGTTTGACCGACTCATTCTAGCGATAGCCTATGCGGAGCAGATGAGCATTGTCTCCTCAGATCACCGATTCAAGTTGTATTCTGAATTGATTGATATTATCTGGTAACAAGAAAGCCCCGCTGCATTCACAGCGGGGCTTTCTTGTTTAATCAAGGCTTTCTGCTTCAATGGGTGTCATACGCTCGCGGGCGATGTTAGCCTGGTACGGATCGTCGGTTTCAACGGGACCGGCTAACAGTTCAGCATCGTGGACGACGATCTTCTCATACGGCTCAAACTTGCCCTTAGGTAGCCAGTACGCTAGTAGACCAGCGTAGGCTGCGGCCAGACCAGCGGCTGTCCAGCCAACGACGGGGTAGCGGTTCCACTGCCGGGTGGCGATGCCGCCAAAGCCAGCGACAAACGGTACCATGTACCAGGGGTCGTTGAGCTTGCGGGCGATCAGGTAACCGGCACCGGCCGTTACACCAAGAATGCCAGCGGCCAGAGGTACGTCACGCTCGTCATCGCGGTTCCAGACGTCGGTGGTCAGCAGCGTATCGGGTGTACCGACGACAGTAGCGGCCGTCAGCCAACCCGCGTACAAACTAACCGGGATACGCAGGTACTTCTCGGGAGTTGGAACGTCGGTTTTTCCAATCTCCAGCGCGTGATGCAGCCCCAGCGCAGCGATCAGATTCGCTTTCGTGGTCGCGTCGGAGATCAGCACACTTTCTTCGTCATTCTTTGAGAAAAAGTGCCCGAAGACGGCGTTGAGTGCCCAACTGGCGGCCCACCACGGCAAAGCTTCCTTGTAGCGCGGGTTGTATTCCTGCGAATTCAGGGCCTGATGCACCATCAGCGCGCCCAGCCCGGAATATACCGTCGACCAGACAACACCGAACGACCAGCCCGCCGGGATGATCAGGTTCTTGTCGAATACCTGCTGGTACTGTGCTGGTACGTCGTATTCAGGTTCGCTTTCGGCCTCCTGCATCTGCTTGCCCTTCTCCCGGGCGTTACGGCTCGACAGCGACGTGTAAACGATACTGCCAACCGCGACTACGGCCGTAGCGATACGCCAGATTGATGTGGTTTTCATACTCGTTGCCTGTTTTAAGTTCAAGGTTTAACGTCCAATGTTGGCCCCGTCGACGGGAAACATTAATCCATAACCATTGAGCCTATCGACGCGTCGTCAATATCGGCAACCTTGCGCTTCACCTTATACTTGAGCTGTTCTGCTTTTGCCTTTGCTTTCAGCGCCTGAGCCTTGCTCGTTACTTCGTCTCCCAAGTCACTGACCTGCGATTGCACCTTTGATTTGGCATCGCTAGCCTGTTTGACTGCCGACTGCGCAATGTCCTGCACCGTGCCCAGCGCCCGCTTCCACTTGTACCGGTATTTTGCTTTTTCCAGCGGATTTGCATTGCGGTACATGATGGCCGCGACGACGCCTGTTGCGACCAGTGCAGCGACACCGATGCCGATCACCAGATTGGCCGACGATGAATCTGATTTTTCCGATGGGGGCGACATCTGCTTGCGCGACGCGTTGGCACTTTGCTGGCTCGGCAATACGCTGGCCATGGCCGCAGCCAACTTGGTCGATGCGCCGGAAATTACTTTGTCTTTTCCCGCCATCAGGGCTTCGTAGCCGTCTTTGGCTACTTTGGCCGGATCAGCCAGATCGCCTTGAGCGACGACTGTGTTTTCAGCACCAGCCTTATTAAACCAGTCGGTGTCGGTAGCGGGTGGGAGCAGAGCCGTAACGGTAACGTTGCTGTCTTTCAGCTCGTTGTACAGCGCTTCCGAGAACGATAAGACGAAGGCCTTGGTAGCACCGTATATAGCTACCAGCGGGTTCGGCATCGTTGAGGCAATCGATGCCAGATTCAGCACCTTACCTTCGTTGCGTGCCACCATGTCACGCACAAATAATTTAGTCAGCTGAACCAGTGTCGTGACGTTGAGCTGAATGATATCCAGTTCCTTTTGCAGATTGGTCTCGGTAGCGAACAGGCCATGTGCGCCAACACCGGCATTGTTGACCAGCACATTGACGGTCAGACCCTGTCGGTTTACTTCGTCGTATACCTGCTGCGCGGAATCCGGCTTCGACAGATCTTTTTCGATAACCGTGCTGCTCGTGCCATACTGCCGGTTAAACTCGTCTGCAACGGTTTGCAGACGGTCTTCGCTGCGCGAAACCAGGATCAAATGATAGCCGTCTCGTGCGAATAGAGTGGCTAGTTCCTTACCGATACCGCTCGATGCGCCGGTGATCAGTACACTTTTGCCAACTTCGGTGGTCATACGTGTATGCGTGATTGGTTGATGTGTACTCAACCCATCCCAACCGAAGTTGTTTGCACGTGCTTACTTAGCCACAACCTTCAGATCAATCTTGCGCATCGTAGGCCGGGCCACGGCCGTGCTGTCGAACCGACGGCGGGGCGCACCCGATCCGCGCCCGATCGCATCGACACGTAAGTAGTTTATTCCCGACGTAACCAGTTGCTGCTTTACCATATTTACCCGCTTGAACGACAGGCTCTTGTTGGAAAGCCCACCGGCTGCGTCGTTGGCAAAACCAACCAGTTGAACCTGTAGTCGTGGATACGTTTTCAGCAGCGTGGTCAGCTCCGAAATAGTGGCCTGACCGCTGGCAGTTAGCGACAAAGACCCTGGCTCGAATGTCAGACCCGGCATCGGGAATACACGCCCTTTCGGTAGGGCCGCGTTGCCGATGTAAGGGGTTATTTCCTGACTGAGAGCGCCCGTCGTAGCAGGTGCTGCCGTTGTTCCGGGTAACGCAGCTGTAGCTGGCCGACGATTGGCGGAATCAACCGGTACATCCAGCGACCGGGCTACCGTATCGCTGAGTTGCGTTGAGTCGCCGGTTGCGCTAAGCTCATCTGCCGAGGCATCGTGATTTTGTGTATTCTGGTACACGTAGTAGCTTAATCCGAGCAGGGCAAGCAGCACTAACGCACCAACACCCCAGCGGCCCAGCGAACTGGTGTCGCTGTCGCCCGATGGCTCATAGCTGACGGGAGCGCGATTTACCACAACCTGTCCACTCGCTTCGGCCTGCTGCCGTCGGGCGGGAGCCGCAACGCCTGAAACGATTTGCTGTAACCCAACTTTCTCAACCAGCCGGGGCATAAACTCGTCCGGTACAGCGTTGACGAAGGCTTCGCGCTCGGCAAACAGCGACGCTGCCAGGCCGTCGGCGTCGAGCTTGCGATCTTTGACCGTCTTGCCCAACACGTGCAACGTGATGGTGCTGATGAGCCCGAGCAGCGAAATTGACGACGAATTACGAATACCGGCATAACCCGAAATCATGCTGCCGATCGAGCTTTTCATGGCAGGCAGCAAGTGGCTGATTACGTCGTTTCCCTGCGTAATGAGGGCGTTCGTCTGGTTCGGGTCGCGCAGAACGGTGTTGAGCGAGTCGAGTAACTGCCCCTCATAGCGGCCCCGTTTTATGTGATTAAAGAGTTGATTGACACCGATTTCGGTGGTGGTGCGCTTCATTAACCCACCAACGATTGTGTAAACAAGGCCATCAACGGCCTTTTGTGTTTTCTCGGCGGGTTCGTCGACATAGTTGGCAATGCGCGACAGAACATCCGAGTTCAGAATATCATTAAACGTGGCAAATAACGTCATAGAGGACAATCTCAAACAGGCTATAGATTTAGTAGTCTGCGTTAGACGGAAGAAAACGTCCGCAGATACCGGCCCGGCATAAAATTAAGTAACGATTAGCAAATCGACACCCTATCCAACGGGATAAAGTAGCCGTTACCGCTTGGCCATTCGCCCGATAACTTCCTGATAATCGGTTTCTACGTCGCGCAGCCGGGCCTGACAGAACGTAATCAGTTCGGTCGCCTGCCTTATTTTTCCCGGCAGCTCATCGAGTGGAATTGCATCACTTTCTATGTCGTCAATCAGCATCGTGAGCTGTTCGTAGGCTTCCTGGTAGGTCATGTTCTGAATGTGTCGTTACTGACTGATCACCTGTACGCTGCCGTCGCTCAACTGTACCTGGAGCGCGTCGCCCGGGCGGACATCGGAGGCTTTCGTCAGTATCTGTCCGTTGCGCAGCAGCATGGCGTAACCCCGTTTCAGCACGTTGGCCGGGTCGAGGTGGCGTAGCGTTACGGCTTTTTCCGTCAGGTCGGTGTGGCGATCGCGGAAATAGTTGTGCATTATAAACTGGAACCGCTCGGTCTCGCTGTCGAGCTGCTCGCGGGCATGTTGCAGGCTGGTCCGGGTAGCATTGAGCAGTCGTTCGCGCTGGTACAGGCAACGCTCCTCAAACTGCCGGTTGTGCTCAATCAGAAACGCAGCGGCTTTCGTCGGCGTCTTTACGCTCTGATGGCACAGCAGGTCGGTAATGCTGACGTTACGTTCGTGGCCGATACCGGCCAAGATGGGTATGGAAAAGCCCGCAACGGCCCGGCCCAGTTCGTAGGTATCAAACGAACCGAAGTCAAGCTGCGAACCACCCCCCCGCACGATCACGACCGCGTCGTAGGCAGTTTGACTAGCCAGAATCTTGTCGAGTTGCGCGCAAATAGCCCGTTCGGCACCCTGCCCCTGCACCTGCGACAGATACTCGTCAACCACAAAGTCGTAGCCCAGCGGATTCTGCGCCAGTTCGTGCCGGAAGTCGCGCCATCCATCGGAGTTGGGGGCAGTAATCAGTGCCAGCCGCTGTATCACCGTAGGGCGGGGCAGGAGCTGATTCGACGTAATGTATTGCCCGGCTTCAACCCAGATCAGGTCGGGGTGCTGCGCGACGAGCGTGTCAAGTACGGCCTGCCGTTCGCGCTCCAGATTCCCTAGTGTGTAAGCCGGGTCGATCTTAACGATCTCCAGCCGCAGTCCGTAGACGGGGTTAAAGCTGACGACAACCTGCAACAGCAACTGAATATTACGGGCAAAGGCCACGCCCGTTGCCTGTTCGAAATCGCGAATCGTGTGGTAATGTCGGCGCCAGATGCAGGCTTCCAGCTTGGCCGTCGTTTCGCGGCCTTCCCGTTCCACGAGCGTCATGAAGCAGTACCCCCGGTCGGGATAATTCTTAATGTCACTCGTTTCGGCCACCACCCACAATGGCCGACCTCCAAACGCGTCGTCGACGACCGCGTTCAGCGTAAAAGCCAGATCAGACAGACGGATGGGAGACATGTATTGAATGATTGAGTGACAGAATGATTGACGGGGCCACCCGTGCGGTGATAGAATGACTGATTAATCGCTGTGTTGCAACTTTTCATTCACTCATTCTATCACTCACTCATTCTATCATTGACCAGCGAACTGCCGGAGGAAGCGGATGTCGTTTTCGGTGTACAGACGCAGGTCGTTGACGACGTACTTCAGCTGGGTGATCCGTTCGATACCCATACCGAAAGCAAAGCCGGTGTATTCCTCCGGGTCGATGCCGCAATTGGCAATCACCTGCGGATCGACCATACCGGAACCGGCAATCTCGACCCAGCCGCTGTGCTTACAGATGTTGCAGCCCTTACCCCCGCAAATCTGACAGGAGATGTCGATCTCAGCGCTGGGTTCGGTGAAGGGGAAGTACGACGGGCGAAACCGAATCTGCGTACCCGGCTCGAACATCTCTTTCACGAAATGATAGAGCGTGTCTTTCAGATCTTTAAAACCCACGTTCCGGTCTATGTACAAGCCTTCGACCTGGTGGAACATGCAATGGGCGCGGGCCGAAATCGTTTCGTTGCGGTACACCCGCCCCGGCATAATCGACCGAATGGGCGGCTTGGTATGTTCCATCAGCCGAATCTGCACGTTCGACGTGTGTGTACGCAGCAGCACATCGCCCCCCGGCTCGCCCTCGGTCGCTTTGCGGATAAAGAACGTGTCCTGCATGTCGCGGGCCGGGTGGTTGTCGGGGAAGTTGAGTGCCCCGAAATTGTACCAGTCCGACTCGATTTCCGGGCCGTCGGCAACGTTAAAGCCGATACGCTCAAAAATCTGAATGATGCGCTGCCGTACCAGATTCAGCGGATGCTGATTACCGGTCAGGTTGGGCACGGTCGGTAGCGTAAGGTCGAATGGCGGGGTAGTGTTGGTAGCCTGCTGCTGTTCAAGCGACTCGCTGAACGCATCGAATCGGGCCTGAGCGGCATTCTTCAGGCCGTTCAACGCCTGCCCCACCGCCCGACGCTGATCGGCCGGTACTTGTTTGAGGGCATCGAACAAAGCTGTAACAACACCTTTACGGCTGATATAGCGCATCCGGAACTGTTCCAGTTCATCTTTCGAGCGCACCTCGTACTGTTCTATCTCCTGTTGGATCGCGTCAACGTTCTCCAGCATACGTCTGCTTATTGGCTATTGTCAAACCACAAAGGTACAGAAAAGTCACGGCCTGTTCATGGCTGGCTGTGTCTTGTCAGGCAGTAACATATGTTAACGTAAGCGGCTGATACTGACGTTGTAGCGGAACGGTCGCTACCGGAAAGGTGCGATGTGACAGACTCTTGTGCCTGATTTTCAAAAAATTACAGTGAAGGGAACTGGACGAATGAATATACGTCGATAAGTCCGTTAGGGTCTGATTGTTGTACTACCATTGACTGACAGGCCACAGTAATGAGCGATTAGTATACCTGGCTGATACTTGTAAACAGATAGTGTTAATCTTTTGCAAGAGGCTGACTGTCAACACGTAATCAGTCTTACTTACCAACTTCACAAGATAATCATGAAGCCATTTGTCAGCGAACCCCTTTTCGAGTCGATGTCTACTCCGTTCCCCAAAAGTGTAGAAAAAATTGCCGATTCTACCACAACTCAAAAGCTGCTGATTCCTTTTTACGATCGGAAACGAACAGTTTTTGCGGATGAAATTGTACGGCTCGAAGGGTGCGGGAACTACACGAACTTCTTCCTGAAGGATGGGACGAAAATGCTGGTTTCACGCACATTGAAAGAGTACGAAACGCTGCTCACCGACGAGTCATTTGTACGGGTTCACAAATCGTGCATTGTTAATCTGAGTTTTGTGCGCAAGTTTTTCATTAAAAAAGAAGGTGAGCTTGAACTAACAGATGGTCAGCAGGTGAAAATCTCCCGGCGTCGGGCGCAAATGTTTATGGATCGGATTCGTAGTTATCAGTCGGTGCTGGTCAACTAATTCGGGCTGCGAAAATGCGCAATTAACTGGTGTAAACTGCTGATGGGATCGACCACGTATTTCTACGTATTAAGTCGAGTGAATACCCCCTAAAGGTTTTTCTATTTGTTAGCTAAGTGCCTGAAAATAAATTAGTTCTCTGTTGAAGAAGGCAGATTTGAGTTAAGCGTCTTTTTCTGAGGTGGAGGTTGGTCGATAATTTTGTTTCAACAAGAACGGAGAAACAATCAGACACACCTGCCCATGAAACCGACTCAATTTCCTTCAACTGCTGCCAGTATCATCGCTCCGCAGTATCCGAGTGCTTACCAGCGCGGCATGCAACGCATTGCACTCCCGTACCTGAATCGTACCGTTTTTATTTCGGTAGATGACATAATTTGTTTGCAGGGCGAAGGAAATTATACGTACCTGTGTACGCGGGATCGGAAGAAATATTTAGTGTCGAAGACACTAAAAGAGTTCGAAAGAACACTGGATGAGTCGATGTTTCTACGCATCCACAAATCATACATGGTTAATATGGCATACGTTCAGCAGGGGCCATTCAGCACCGAACGGCGGATTCGGCTGGCCGATGGACGTGAGGTAGCTATTTCACGCCGACGCATGAAGGAGATCGCCCTGCAACTGGCACAGTATCAGCAAAAGCTGGTTAACTAGATTCAGGATATACCAGCTAACAAAAAGGGCCACCCGCGCGGGTGGCCCTTTTTGCTGACTGACCGGGACGACTTACAGTAATTTGTAAGCCAGTGTAATCTGCCACGACTTGAATCGCTGCCCGAACTGAGCGCTGGAGCCGTTGGCGTTGATCTGCGCAATGTCAGTCAGGTTGCCTTCGTAACGCACATCGAGACCGATCGGACCGAGGTCGAGACCGCCACCCACCTGATAGCCGTAGTAGGCTTTTTTCCAGGCGTCGTTGAGCGAGTTGTTGGTATACTGGCGAAGGGCATCACCAAGTCCCTGATTGTTGTCGATACGAAACGACGCGACCGGCCCTGCCATGATCCGGATGGGACCACCTTTGATGCCAAGCAGCAGTGGCACATCGAAACTGGTTGTCCGGATCGTTGCTGACTCCGTTACGCCGTTGCGGACCACGTCGAGTGATCCCTGCCGGGTGGAATAAAGTAGCTCAGGTTGGATAAACAGGTTTTTACCAATGCGGGCGTACACGCCAAACGAGGTGCCGGTGCGGGTAGAATAACTATCGCTCAAACTATTACGGAATGTTTGCCCGTCGACGCCGACGTTTGGTGATCCATTCGCGTTGGTGCCGACGTTTACGAAATTACCGAACGACAGTTTTGATAGATTAACGCCCCCCTTGATACCAACTGAAAACTGGGCGAAGGTAAGGGCCGGCAATAAGGTAAGCGCGGCAAAAAGGACTGTCTTTTTCATACGTTAATGTGTTTGTAGTGACTTGCTTTTAGGTAACGGGAAATGAAGCGGCAGGGTACGTGGGGCCAACTAATTTCGATGGAACGGCGTTCTACTTGTACCGTTTGGTACGTCAAAAACAGTGCCTTTCTAAGACTGCCAGCGGTTAGAATGCAAACAGTAATTTGGGTTTAATTGGCCCGATGACTGTGCACAAATAATAGTAGTCAACTCATTGATGGCCAAGCTAAAAACTACCTATTTCTGTCAGAATTGTGGGAACCAGACGCCTAAATGGCTGGGCCGTTGCCCGGCCTGTGGCGAGTGGAATACCATCGTTGAAGAAGTCGTTCAGAAAGACGAACCCGAAAAGGGGGGCTGGCGCAGTCCGTCGAGCGGGCCGGGTAACGTCCGAGTAGCCGCCAAGCCTAAACCGCTGCATGCCATCAACTACGAGGAGCAGCCGCGCATTGCCACTACCGACGCCGAACTGAACCGGGTGCTGGGGGGCGGTATCGTGGCTGGTTCGCTGGTGCTGATTGGTGGAGAGCCGGGCATCGGTAAGTCGACGCTGTTGTTGCAAATCGCGCTCAGCCTGGCCGGGATGCGGGTGCTGTACGTGTCGGGCGAAGAAAGCGAGCAGCAGATAAAAATGCGTGCCGAAAGACTCGACGCACCTACCAGCGACTGCCACGTGATGAGCGAAACCTCCACGCAGAACATCTTCCGTGTGGTCGAGCATTTTGAACCCGAAGTGCTGATTATCGACTCGATTCAGACCATGCAGTCGTCGCTGGTAGAGTCGGGGGCGGGGAGCGTGTCGCAGGTACGCGAGTGCACGTCGGAGTTTATGAAATACGCCAAAGAAAGTGGTGTTCCGGTGTTTATGATCGGCCACATCACGAAGGAAGGCTCGCTGGCAGGACCGAAAGTGCTGGAACACATGGTCGATACGGTGCTGACCTTCGAAGGCGACCGCCACACGACCTACCGGATTCTGCGTACGACGAAAAACCGTTTCGGCAGCACCGACGAACTGGGTATCTACGAAATGCTCGGTACGGGGTTGCGGCAGGTGACGAACCCTTCTGAGATTCTGATTTCGCAGCGCGACGAAGCCCTGAGTGGCGTCACGATTGGGTCGATGCTGGAGGGTAACCGCCCACTGATGATCGAAACGCAGGCGTTGGTCAGCGTCGCGACCTACGGTACACCGCAGCGTAGCAGCACCGGCTTCGATGCCAAGCGGCTGAACATGCTGCTTGCCGTATTGGAAAAGCGCGGTGGTTTTCGGCTGGGGCAGCAGGACGTATTTCTCAACATTGCCGGTGGCCTGCGCGTCGAAGATCCGGCGATTGATTTGGCCGTTTGCGCGGCCGTCGTGTCGAGTTACGAGGATATTGCCATCTCGCCGTCGGTTGCTTTTGCCGCTGAGATTGGGCTGGGTGGCGAAGTGAGGGCCGTTAGCCGGATCGAGTCGCGCATTGCCGAAGCGGAAAAGCTGGGCTTTAAAAAGATGTTCATCTCGCGATACAACCTGAAAGGGCTGGACGCGAAAGGCTTCAAAATTGACCTGCGCCCCGTATCGCGGCTCGACGAGGTGTTTCAGGGGGTGTTGATGTAGTGTATAGCCCAGACGTACAATCAACATTCCCATGAGAAGAATTTGTCATTCCGAGCGTGCGAGGAATCTTCGGATGAGGATGTTTATCTGCTCAGTGCGAAGATTCCTCGCACGCTCGGAATGACAAATTTCGTTTTTGGTAGTAGACTGTCAGATGCTACACCAATTCTTGATTGAATCCGGCGAATTCTTCGACGCCGGTGTCTTGCCAACGGCGCGAAGTGGCTGATTCCAGTACGGCTTCGCATACTTTCTGCGTTTCGAGTGCGTCGCGGAAGGTGGGGCGGCAGGGTTCGCCGGTGTCCAGGCTTTTGAAGAAGTCAGCGGCCTGGTGGATGAAGCTGTGCTCGTAGCCGATACCCAGTCCCGGCACCCACCACTTGTCCATGTAAGGTTGGTCGCCGTCGGTGACGTGAATCGACCGCCAGCCGCGCACAATGCCCTCGTCGCGGTGATCGAAGTATTCCAGCCGGTTCAGGTCGTGCAAATCCCAGCGGATCGACGCGTGTTCGCCGTTGATCTCGAAGGTATACAGCGCCTTGTGCCCCCGTGCGTATCGCGTCGACTCGAACAGGCCCAGCGACCCATTCTGGAAATGGCAGTGAAAAATACAGGCATCGTCGATCCCGACGGGCTGCACTTTACCGGTCAGCGCGTGCATCCGCTCTTTCACAAACGTTTCCGTGACGGCTGATACGTCGGTAATGGCCCCGTTGAGCCACATCGCCGTATCGATGCAGTGCGCCAGCAGATCGCCCGTAACGCCCGAACCGGCCGCGTCGACGTCCATGCGCCAGGTGCCGGTACCGCCCTGCGGGACGTCGGCGCTGATGGTCCAGTCCTGCAAAAAGTTGGCGCGGTAGTGAAAAATCCGGCCGAGCTTGCCCGATGTGATAAGCTGTTTCGCCAGCGTTACGGCCGGAATGCGCCGGTAGTTGTACCAGACCGTATTGGCGACGCCCGCTTTCTCCACCGCGTCGGCCATCTGCTGCGCTTCCGTAACGGTGCGGGCCAGCGGTTTTTCGCACAAAATCATCTTACCCGCTTTGGCCGCAGCAATGGCGATTTCGGCGTGGGAGTCGTTGGGCGTACAGATGTCGACGGCGTCGATGTCGTCGCGGGCGATGACGGCCCGCCAGTCGGTTTCGATGGATTCGTAGCCCCACTGATCGGCAAACGCCTGCACCTTTTCGGCGTTGCGTGAGCATACTGTCTTCAGCACGGGCGTATGCATCAGGTCGGGGAAGAAGTTAGGCACGCGGTTGTAGCCGTTGGAGTGCGTCCGGCCCATAAACCCGGTACCAATCAGGCCGATACGTATTTCTTTTTTGGAGGGCATAGTTTTTAGGGTTTGTGGAATTGTAGAGACGCGACCGCACCGGCGGCCCGGCCTTCGCGTCTCACCGCCGGATGGTTGCCGCGCCGGACGGTATTGCTGCCGCATCTAGGTTGACGCGGGCTGAGACGCGAAGGCCGGGACGCCGGACCGTTCTCGTCTCTACATTTGCCAACCGTGTTTTCTTCGCACGTCGATCATGGTGGCCAGGATGTCGTTCCAGGTTTGCTGGCTGGTCATTACGTTGTTGGGGAACATGCAGCCGTCCCAGCAAATGTGCTTAAACGCTTTGGTCAGTTGACCACTTTCGTCGCGCAGCCAGTAGCCCGCGTCGTGTACGACGTCGAGTTTGCCATTGGGGTCAAGGGCCTGACAGTGCCGCCCGGTTTTGTCGTGCGAACCGGAGCCGAACACCGTGCCGTCGTTCTGGGCGACGTGAAAATCGGTGGTCCAGGGGCGCAGGGCGTTGGTCAGGGTGCGTAGCGCGTCTTCAAGCGTAGCCCGGTCGTTCCAGTCAAAATTGGGGGGTAGAATACGGTCCTGCTCACGGTTGTAGCCCATCGTGTAGAGTAGTGTATGCGCCATGTCGGCCTGAAATCCCATGTTCGGCCGGTCAACGGATTCGAGCGTGTCGAGCATGGTTTTCCAGCTGTGCATACCGCCCCAACAGATTTCGCCCTCGGCCGCGAGCTGTTCGCCGTAGTCGGCGGCCACGTCACAGGCTTGCTGAAACGTCTCCACGATCTGCTTTTGATTGCCGGTCGGGTCGGAGTCCCAGTCGGTGGGGGAGGCCGACGAATCGATGCGGATGACGCCGTAGGGCCGGATACCGATTTCTTTCAGCTTCTGACCGATGTGGCAGGCTTTGCGCACCATCTCAATAAAATGGTCGCGCTTGTCTTTGCTGCCCATCGCCGAACCACCCCAGATCGGCGCGACCATCGACCCGATATTCAGATTGTATCTCGCGACTTTATCGGCCATCCGCTTGATCTCATCGTCCGACATATTGACGTCCATGTGCTCGAACAGCGCAATGTCGACACCGTCGAATTTTACGCCACCAACATCGGCCGCTGCGGTCATTTCGAGCATCGTATCGAACGGTACGACCGGCTCCGAGTCCGGCCCTTTGCCCACCACACCCGGCCACATGGCGTTGTGTAGTTTGGGGAAGTTATTTTCCATTGGGTTTAAGGTTTATGGTTTAATGTCTAAGGTTAGGGTGCTTGACAACAGAGAGTTACAACCTTAAACGTTAAACTTTAGACATTGAACTAGAGAATCATGTCTGGATTATTCGGGCCGAAGTGTTTGAGCATGACGATGGGGTCAGTGGTGGAGTGATTGGTAATTTGTACACCCTCCATCGCAGCTTTTTCGCTGACGAAGAACTCGTCATTGGTCAGTTGGCTATAGCGAATCATGGTCGGCGTTTCGATGTCCCACACGCCCATTTTGCCGTGGCCCTGCATCATAATCAGCCCGTAGGCCGCGCTGTCTCTGATCGTCACCGTTTGACCCGGCAGGACGGTCAGCTCTTTGGCACTGAACGCGTCGGACTTATAGCACACCCACACTTCGCGGTAGCCGTCGGCTTCCATCTGCGCTTCGTCGCGGACGGGTTTGGGGCGCATAAACCGGTTCGTCATCATCTGCGGGTCGGTGTTGAGGTCCCAGTCGATAGCTTCCATCAGTTGGTCGTAGTTGCCGATTTGATCTTTCGGGGTACCGTTCCAGAGCAGTTCTTCCGGGATAATCGCTTCGTTGACCAGCGACTGGTACATGGCAAACACGTCCGACGCTTTCTGCGGCTCATACGTGCACATGCTGCCGGGCGCGTGCAGCAAACCGGGCGGTACGTCCCAGCCCGTGCCCGGTTCGAGCCGGAATGCCGACGAGTAATTGGTGATCTTGTTGTCGCCCTTCGTGAAGTTTTGCAGGCAATCCTTAATCTGCTCTTTGGTGGTGCCGGGCGCGATGCCGATAAACGTGTACGGGAAGTCGCCACCGTGGTTGTTGACCTGTGGCGGGAAATAGTACGCTTCGGGTTTGCCCAACTGCCCGATTAGTGCCGCCTGCTCGTCGTTGTGGTGCAGGTGGTGGGGGAGGGGACCCATGTTATCAAAGAATTTAGAGTACATCGGCCAGCTTTGGTATTCGTTCCAGAGCCGGTCGCCGATGAGTTCGCCTTTCAATTCCTCGACGGCATCTTTCAGCAGAAACTGCGTTTCGTTGCCGTCTTCGTCGGTGCAGACAATGTGGCTCAGCCCTTCGTTTTCGCCGGTCAATGGTCCGTTCTTTGCGGGGGTAGTCGACGAGAACCAGCGTTCGTCGATGCCGCCCCGCTCGCCACCCAGCACGTAGTAATCGTCGGGGTGGAGTTTGATGCGCCGACCGGGGACGCAGAACGAACGCGGGACCCAGGTAGGGGTCAGGCGGAGGATGCCCTGCCCCTGTTCGAGGGCTTTCTGGGCAAGGCTCATCGTTGCAGTGGTTTCCATTAGGTTTGAGGTTTAAGGTCTTAGGTTTAAGGTTGTCCTCGGCAGCATCCTGCTGTCGAGGACAGTTTCGTCTATCCTCTTTCTTCTATAAGATGCTGAATCGCGGCTGCGTCGGTCAGGATTTCCAGTTCGAGTTCGTAGGTGCGGGTTTCGCCGGGTTGAAGGAAAATAAGCTCGTTCCGTTCACGGGCTTTTTGCTGACCAATGAGCCGATTAGTGGCTGGTTCGATACCCGTCACGTACTCGTTCTGTCCCCAGTGTTGCCAGTTGATTAGCCACGGCAACTGCGCTTTGTTGAACCGCAAGGCCATCGCCAACCCAAGTTTTTCGTTGTACAGACCCGCCGTACACAGGCCGTTAGCGTCGGGTGTGATGTCGATGTTGGCGACGGCCTCCCCGTTGCCGAGGTGATCGTCGAGGGGGGCGGGGCAGGTTTTGAAATCGTTGCCGTCGCGGAAAATTCGGTCGTTGATACCGCCTTCCCGCGCCTGCCAATCGCCCTGCCAGATGATCTTCGTGCCTTCATCGACCAGCGGCCAGCCGAAGTTGAAATGGTACAGCAGCATATGCGGCACGGCGGTGTTACCCCGGTTCGTAATCTCGTCGCGGAAGCGAATTGCGGGTCGGCCGAGTGTACTACTGATGGTTCGCTTCATCTCCAATCGCGGGCCGAAAATGGTTGTTTCGCGTACCCGACCGGTCAGGCTCATGTCCAGTTTGCCGGTCATTGGATCGGGCTGACTAATCGACTCCAACTCGGCGGGGAGGTTACTGATGCGGCCATGAATACCTCGTTCGCCAAACTCGTCTTTCTCCGGTCCGCCCACGTGCGAGAGTCCGCAGGTTATGAGCAAACCACCGCCGAACGTGCGGAGCCAGTCGACGCCTTTGTCGGAGAAGGGGGCGGGCGACGTGATGCCAGTGTCGCTCAGCCACGCCAGACTGTGCTGATTGTAAAAGGCGTCGTAGATATCCATTGCCCGGTCGAGTACGACCTTGTAGCGCAACCCCGCGCCGGTGTTGATCCACGCGATACGCACACCCCGCCCCGTGCCATTGTCGAGCACCGACGTTTCAATACCTCCGATCTGCGCCGGATTCGAGACTTTATTGGTCCAGGGAGTCAAGATAGGTTTAAGGTTTAAAGTTTAAGGTTTAACGTTGGTTGCCGGTAGTTGGTGATAACCTTAAACCTTGGCCATTAAACCTTGAACAGAAGTTACATTTGCTTCAGCATCAGGTCTTTGTACTGTACTTTCATGGGTGGGCCGACGTGAACTTGAACGCCGAGCAGGCCGTTGGCTTTGCGGTTGACGGTGTCGTCGTCGGTGACGTCGCTCATCAGTACGTCGTTGATGTAGTGCTGAAGCCGGTTGCCTTTGACGACGAGGTGAAACGTGTTCCAGTCGTTGGTTTTAATCAGAGTTTGCAACGAATCCGACTTGCCCAGCGACCCGACGACCTGCATTCCCGTCCAGGCATTGTTCTTCACCCGCGTTCGAATCGAGTCGGGGTTGGCGGGACCGGTATAGGGGGCGATTTCTGTTTTCTGCCCCCGGTACGCCAGCGTCGTGCGTTTGCGCTCCTCGTAGTTCTGTCCGGTGTAGCGGTTCTTGCCATCAATGTCGGCCTGATAGCCGCGTAGGGCGTAGGGCACGTCGGTGAGCTGATCGCTGCGGTAGTTGATACCGGAGTTGCCCGCTTCGGTGATTTTAAACTGGCCTGTTAGTTCAAAGTCGCCGGGTTTGCCGCCCTGCCAGATAATGAATGAGTTCGTTTTAAGTAGCTTTTCGGGCGTTATTTCGCCGGTCAGGCAGCCGTCTTCCACGCGCCAGTAAGTTTTGTCGCCATCCCAGCCGTTCAGCGTTTTGCCGTCGAAAATGGCGACGAAGCCGTCGTTGCTTTTTTTGCGCTGTGCGTGGCTGGCGGTAGCTGTACCGAGTATTAGCAGGGCTACTGCAATGATATATTTTGTTCGCATAGTGAGTTGAGGTGGGGTATTTTACTTGCCGCCAGCTTTGTAGACTTCGTTTTTCTGGTTGCCGCCTGATTTTAGATAGGCCATCAGGTCTTTCAGCTCGTCGCTGTTCAGGCTGTTGATCAGGCCAGGGAGCATGATCGATTCGGGCGAGTAACGCTTCGCCGTGACGTCTTTCTTCGGCACCTTCCGCGTCTGATCGGCGGCAAACGGATTCTGCGAAATGATGTAGTTCGCCTTGTCTTCGTTGACTAGTCGCCCCACGACCGACTGCCCGTTTTTCAGCACAAACACCGTCGACGCATACTGGTCCGAAACCGTTTTGCTGGGTTCGATGATGGCTTCCAGAATGTCTTTGTTCGAGAAGCGCGTGCCGAGCTGCGTCAGGTCGGGGCCGATGTCGCCACCGCTGCCCTGCATGGCGTGGCAGTGCCCGCACAGAATGGCCGAATAAATTTTCTGACCCGTCGCAAAATCAGGGTGGTGCGAACCGGTGTCGAGCATGGCAACGGCATTGTCGAGTGTCCAGCGACGACCGGGACCTTTGGGTGCGTAGCCGCTCATAACGATGTCGTTGCCCGAACTCGTCAGCAGATCGGCCCCGGACAGCTTGTCGTACTTCGCAAACTGCTCTTTTGGTACGTGCGCCAATGCCAGCTTCCGCGCCCGATCGATGAAGCCAACGTAGCTGCGGCCACCCTCGTATTTGAACGCGTTGCCGAACCACGTAAAGTACTTATCCCGTGAAGCCGGTGTCCAGTTCGACGCGTCGCGGCTGAGCATCACGGCGTAATAGGTTTGTTGCAGGGGCGGTACTTTGGCGAGCATCTTGGCGATATCCATGCCGTACTGTGGGTTCCGCAGAATGAGGTCCGACGATTCGGTGGACGGTGTCAGGCCGAGGCTGTTGCTGCCGGGCTCGTCTTTCTTGTCCATCAGCGCCAGCGTTTTCTCCACCACACCCGGCGCTTCCAGATAGATCAGCACTTTGCTCAGGCCCCGGTTGAGTAGGGCGGTTTTTGCAGGATATTTCGGACTTAGGTAGGCCGTGACTTTTGCTTTGTCAGCGGCATCGGGCGCACCCATCCGCAGGAAAACCAGCTCAAACGCTCGCGTCAGATCGAACTGCTGCGATTCGGATAGCTTGTCGTAGTTGATCGTCATCAGCGTGGCCAACGCCTTGCTTTTCAGGTCGGGGCTACCCTGCCGGGCCAGCGCGATAATGGCCTGTGTGGCCCGCTGCGGGTCGGTTTCAGCGAGGGCTTTCTCCTGCCATTGCGCAACGGGCTGGTGCTCTACGGCGATACGGGCAGCATAGCGGACGAAGCGGTCGGGGTGGTTGAGGTTCGGCCATGCAGCTGCTACAGCCGCCGGGTTCGGCCCTTTGTGATACTCCTCCAGATCGGTACGTAGCTTGTGCTCGGCGGTGAGTGTGGGCGTCTGCGGTGCGTTCGATTCATTGCCGTTGTAGTAGACCCGGTACAGGTCTGACTCCAGCCGACGACCGCCGGTCATGAAGTACAGCGCACCATCGGGACCAATGACGCCGTCTGTTACGGCAAGGGGTGTTCCTGAAATAAACTCCTCACGCTCGCCCTCATAGGTCGAGCCTTTGGGTTTGAGGTGAATGGCGTAGATGATACCGAAGCTCCAGTCGAAGGCGAACAGCGACTCGCGGTATTTCTTCGGAAACTTCGCCGTGCCGCCGTAGACGACGTTGGTCGGCGACCCCTGCCCGATGTTCAGCACAGGGGGCAAGTTATCGGGGTTGCCGGGTAGCCACTTGCTGTCGCCGGTACGCCAGCCAAACTCGGCCCCGCTCGGTACGTGGCAAATGCGCGTTGGGCGGTACCAGGGCAGGCCAAAGTCCCACTCCATGTCGGAGTCGTAGGTGAACATGTCGCCTGCTTCGTTGAACGCTACGTCGAAGGCGTTGCGGAAGCCCGCGCCCATCAACTCCCAGCGCTTCCCTTCCGGGTCGATCTGCGCCACCCAGCCGCCCGGTGCCATTCGATCGACGGCGTGGCCGCGCGGGTCTTTAATCAGCGGAAACAGGTTGTCTTCCTTCCAGTTCGACGGCAGCCGGTACGCGTCCATCGGCGGTACGTCGGTGTGGTTACCGCTGATGACGTAGAGCGATTTTTTGTCGGGGCCATCACGATGCTATGCGGGCCGTGTTCGCCCTCGCCCTTCAGTTCGCGAATCATCGTCACCTTGTCGAACTGATCGTCGCCGTCGGTATCCTGCAAGCGGTACAGTCCGCTGGGTTTCGGGAATTGCTTGCTGGGCCGGTTATTCACCATCACGTAGAGGCTGTTGAACGCATAAAGCAATCCCTGCGCGTAACCCATACCCACGCTCGTATCCTTACTCACCGCCAGCTTCTCGATTTCGGGCGCGGTCGATCCGGCACCGACAGCCGGTATTTTAAGCCGGTACAAACTACCGTACTGATCGGACACGATGAGTCGCCCTTTGTCGTCGAAGGTCATAGCTACCCACGACCCCTGCTTGTTTTCCGACGGGCTATAAATGTGTTCAGCCTTGAAACCGGGTTGCAGTTTGATCTTCTCGACCTTCGGATTTTCGGCCCCTTGCCGGTCCGTTTCTGGGTAGTGCAGGCTCACCCACGATGCGCCAAGTAGCACAAGGGCCGACACGAATACGCCAAGTTTTAGTACGTTGATTCGGGAATGCATAGACGGTTGTCCGGTTTTCGGTTTAGAGTATTCGGTTTATGGCCGGTCTTTGCGACGACCCCTGGAAACAGTGCAGTTGGTGGTTCAGGTAGAGACTGGTGCGACGATCTTTCGCGTCTCAGCGCACCATCCAGTGAAATGTCATCTGGCGCCAAGACACAACGGATTGCGTCTCTACAGTGCCATCTGGGGATGAAACGTGCGCGGTAAAATCAGGCCGGGGAGGCCATTACGGTAGGTAACAGCATAAGACAGATCGGCGTGATTTATAATTATATCGAGTTTAGAAATACGGGGATAAAGCCGCTTCAACGGCGGGCAGGCCGTAGTAATCATCCAGCACCGTAAAGGCGTTTGGCGGTGGAACGGCACCCTTCGGAAAGTAATAATCCTGCGGCCTGGCCTTCACATTTGCCCCGTACGCACCGATGATCTCTTTTACCCGACCCGTACGCGTCAGGTCGAACCAGCGCTTGTTTTCGAAGGCCAGTTCAACGCGCCGTTCTTTGAAAATCGCTTCGCGCATGGTGGCCTGCGAACTGGCGGTTGTTACAGCCAGCCCCGCCCGGCTGCGCACCTGATTGAGATAGGTAGCTGCTTCGCCCGTTTTGCCCTGTTCGTTCAGCGATTCGGCCATGAACAGCAGCACCTCGGCGTAGCGGTATACTGGCCAGTTTTGCCCCGTGATGTTTTGCAGCGCGTGCGTCCGGGCGTATTTTTTGATGTACGGATACGTCTTGTCGTCGCGCAGACTCTGGCTCAGCGTGACGGAGCCAATGGAAATGTCCTTGCGCTTGTCGCCTGATTCGTAAGCCGCAATCAGGTCGGGCGTCGGGATGTTGTTGCTTTCCTGTGAGGTTGGCTGGGTGTTACTCGTACCCGTGATCGGTTTCAGCTCGGCAGCCGTAATCGGCGACGGCATGAAGCGGTAAATCTGGTTGCCGTTGTAGCCGCCCGACCCTTCCATGTACTGCACCTCGAACACCGATTCCTGATTGTTCTTGTTCGAGCCAGTATACGAAAAGGCGTCGTTGTAGTCGGGCATCAGCGCGTACCCGTCGTTGGTTACGACCTCCCGAAGCAGCGTTTCGGCCTGCGCCCATTTTTTTTGCGTGATGTACAGGTTCGCCAGCAACGTTTTCGCGGCTCCCGACGTAGCCCGACCTGCTTCCTGCTTTGCTTTGTTCAGCAGCATCGAACTGGCGTCTTTCGCGTCCTTTTCGATCTGCGCGTACACCTCGTCGGTCGTTGCCAGCGGTAGCGCGGCATCTTCCCGACCCGTTGCGGGCGTCAGGTGGAGCGGTACTTTACCGAACAGCCGCACCAGATCGAAGTAGGCAAAGGCGCGTAGAAACTCCGCCTGCCCTTTGATGTTGTTTTTGGTATCGGCACTACTGAACGTTACCCCGTCGATCTGCGACAGCAGTTGATTCGTCCGGGCGATGATCTGGTAGTTGTACCGAAACGCCCAGAGTACGTTGTCGTTGGCCGTAACACCACCCGCTGTCGGAACGGCAAAGTCAGCCACGTTCTCCGTCGGGTCTACCGCGCCGTAGAGTACGTTCCGGGCGTAGTACGTATTGTCGGAATGCATTTCTTCGAGCACCCAGGCCCGTTCGTTATACTGCGCCCGCAGCGGTACGTAAGCCCCGTTGACGGCCTGCTGAAAGTCGGCTTCGGTCTTGTAGAAGGTTGCCGAGCTGAGGGCCGTTTCCGGCACAGTGGTCAGAAAATCGCTTTTGCAACCGACTATGGCCACGGCCAGCAATCCGGTTACGATATATCGTGTTTTCATGTTGAAGTCGGAATTGAATTGAAAAACAGCGTTGCGAACAGTTATCATACCTCACTCCAAGTGCTAGTTCGTTTACCCCCCAGCCCCCTGAAGGGGGAGCATTCCGCGAATGAGTTTCTCCCCCTTCAGGGGGCCGGGGGGCAAACGGACTAGCACTTAGCAGCTATGCTTTTGGATCGCGTCTCTACAAAAAATTAGAAATTCAGATTGACCCCCAGCGTGAACGTGCGCGGAACAGGGTAATTCGACAGGTCGACGCCTTGACTCAGGTTGCCGCCGTCGCCGTCGCCGGCGTTGTTGCCACTGGTTTCGGGGTTTGGCCCGCCCGTGTATTTCGTGAAGACGTACACCTGCTGCACCGATGCGTACGCCCGCGCCGACTTGAAAAAGCGGTTCATCGGTCCGAAGGTGTAGCCAACGGTGATGTTCTTGATGGTGAAATACGACGCGTTGGCCAGAAACTGACTGCTGTTCCAGTCGCGCTCGACGCCAGTAAAGTTGCCCCCGCCATTGGTGGCGCCGAACTGACCAGCCCCCGGCGTGATAACCGTACCATCGGGGCCCACGCGGAAGCGATCTTTCACACCCGCTACCAGGTTAAACACCCCATCGAGATTGGCCGTGCTGTAGAGGTGCCGCACCCAAAGCTGATTGCCCTGCGAACCCGACCCCACAATTGACGCGTCGAAATTGCCGTAGCGGAAGGTGTTGGTGATACCGTAAACGAACTTCGGAAACGGACTGCCGATGATGGCCCGGTCGTCGGCGTCGCCCCCGTAGGTGATAACCCCGTCGCCGTTGACGTCTTTAAACTTGATCGTACCTACGGCCGACCGGCCCGGAATGACGGGTGAATTGGCCAGGTCCTGCGCGTTCTGGTAGTACCCTTCTTTCACCATGCCATAAAACTGCCCGAAGGGTTGCCCGACCTGCGTGATGTGGAACGAGCCATAGACCCGGTCGATACCCGGCGCCAGCGCTTCGACCCGGTTGCGGTTAAACGAGATGTTGGCGTTGGTGGTCCATTGGAGTCGGCCCGTTGTGTTTTTGGTCGTCAGGGAAAATTCGTGGCCCCAGAACTTGATTTCGCCGATGTTGTCGCTGTAGTTCGTGAAGCCCGATTCCTGCGGAATCTGCACGGCATAGAGCAGGTTGGTGGTGCGCTTGGTGTAGAAGTCATACACAAACTGAATCCGGTCGTTGAGCAGGCCCAGGTCCAGCCCGATGTCGAATTGCCGGGTCGTTTCCCAGCCCAGATTCGGGTTGGCCAGCGACGTCGGTACCGCCCCTGACACGACGTTGCTGCCGAAAACCGCGTTGGTCGTATTGTCGACCAGGGCGTACTGCGTGTAGTTACCGATGTTGTTGTTGCCGATGATGCCGTAGCTGCTGCGGACTTTGGCGAATGAAATGGTCGGTATCGATTTCATGAAATTCTCGTCCGACAGCACCCAGCCCAGCGACGCCGATGGGAACGTACCCCAGCGGTTGTTGCTGCCAAACCGCGACGATCCATCGGTACGAATCGCAGCCGTGAACAGGTATTTGCCTTTGTAATTGTACGTCAGCCGCGACAGATAGGAGGTTAATGCCCAGTCGTTTACCCCACTCGTTGTTCCGGCGCGGTTGATATTCAAACCACCCTGAATCGTCGGGATCTGATCGTTGGCGTAAGTGTCGGCCTGAATCCGGGTAATGTCCTGCCGGAACCGCTGATTCGTAAAACCGGCCAGCAGTTCGAAGTTATGGTCGTTAAAACTCTTTGAATACGTCGCCAAGTTTTCGTTCAGCCACGACACGTTTTCGATGCTCTGCCGGATCGAAACGGCCGTCGTTGGAATCGGTACGTTGATGGCGTTGGTCGCCGTTGAGGGGTTGAAAAAGAAGAACTTCGAGTTCAGGTATTCGATGTTGATAGTCGATTTGAGCGTTAGCCCGGCGATGGGGCGGTAGGTGATGTAGGCGTTGCTGAGCAGGTTGGTGTTGCGCGTTTCATTGGTCAGTTCGTTGGCCGCCCGTACCCAGTTGGGGTAATCAAAAATATTGCCCGTACTGCCCGGAAAGCGATTGAACTTAGTCAGGTCGCCGTTGGCATCACGGATCGGCATGACGGGCCACGTGTGCAGGGCGTTGAACAGAATCCCCGTGCCCCGGTCGCCGTCGGTGCGGGGCGTATTGTCGAACACGTAGGAGGGAGCCACATTGAACCCCACGGCTACCCGGTCGGTCAGGTTGTAGTTCGAGTTCATCCGCAGCGAGTAGCGCTTGTACTTGTTGTTGATCACCACGCCCTCCTGATTGAAAATCCCCGCTACCAGCGACGTGCTCGACCGTTCGCGGTTCGAGGACACCGTCAGGTTGTAACTCTGAATCGGTGCAACCCGCAGCAGGGCACCATACCAGTCGTTGTTTTTGCCTTCGTACTGCGACGGGTCCTGAAATTCGGTCGGTACCGCCTGCCCCTGATCCTGATAGTACTCTTTCTTGAACTGGGCAAACTCCACGGCGTTGAGCATCTTCACCCGGCCCCGCTGCGGTACCTGCTGCACGCCCGCAAACGCGTTGAAGCTGATGGTTGTCTGGCCAACCTTTCCTTTCTTGGTCGTAATCAGCACCACCCCGTTGGCGGCCCGCGACCCATAGAGTGAAGTCGACGCGGCATCTTTCAAAATCGAAATATCGTCGATCTCATCGGGGTTGAGCTGAGCAATGGTGCCGGTAATCGGAAAGCCATCGACCACGTACAGCGGGTCGCTGCCGGCCGATACAGACACCTGCCCCCGGATGCGGATATTGATGCCCTGTCCCGGCTTGCCTGTCGTCTGATTGATCTGCACCCCCGCCAGCCGGCCCTGTAATTTCTGGCCGATCTGTGAAACGGGCAGGTCTTTGATTTCCTGCGCACTAACGTTCTGCACCGCCCCCGTAATTTCCTTCTTCAACTGACTGCCATACCCGACGACCACGACTTCATTCAGCGTTTGGTCGCCCGCCCCCAACGACACGTTCAGCACCTTGTTCGTCCCGACGGGTACTTCCTTGGTTTCGTACCCCACGAAGCTGAACACCAGTACCGACTGTGGCCCCGGTACGGCCAGTTTAAAACTACCCTGCTCATCGGTAGTCGTACCTTTCTGCGAACCTTTCACGACGACCGTCACGCCCGGTAGGCCATTGTTGTTTTCGTCCACAACCCGCCCCGACACCTCTTCATCAACGGGCGCAGTCTTCGCAACAGACATTGGTTTGGGGCGACCTGAATGGATAGCGAGTGACGGAACCCGGACGGCTGAATTCTGCCGGTCGGGGAGCCAATCATAGGGTCTGGCCAGCGTTAAAAGAGGAACGGAGCCTGCCAGCAGCGTAAACGCTGCCAGCGGATAGAGCTTGTTCATGAGGGTCTGGTTTAAGAGTTAGGTGCCCAAAGATTACGGCCCTAACCCGCAGAACTTACCCCCACTTGCCTACTTTTATAATTATTTGGTTATTGAATTTGGTAATTTTCAGAATATGGGAAAGATAGAATATTAAAATAGTTCAAAAAGTATGCATATGAAAAAGCCGCTTACTAGAGTGGAAGCGGACTGTCACAGACTGTCTACAATAAATTATATTATTTCCATAACTGACGTAGCCCTCCCGACTTGCCTACTAGCGGATCCGTAGTGGGTAGGGGCAGGGCGGCAATCGTCTGATCGGCTTTGGGTCGTTCGCCGGGTTGCCCGCGTAACACGTCGAACGTTCGCCCGTCCGGGTAAGCGCCCACTACTCCGAAGTCAGTTGAAGAACCAAGGTTCTGATGCCCCACGCCCGCCGGAATTATGATAACGTCGCCTGCCTGTATCGTCATGGTCTTGCCTTGTTTACCACCCAACTGCACCGTTGCCGATCCACTATATACGCCCAGCACTTCGTGCGAAATGCTGTGGTAGTGCAGGTAGGAAAAAATGCCGTTACGCCATGAGTTCGTCCAGTTGTTGTCGGCGAACCGCTGCTCCAGCCACGACGCTCCCGCCGTACCCCGCGTCGGAAAGGCGTTGCGATAGAGCAGCAGCGGGTAGCGGCTGTTCGGAATCTGCCCGTCGTCGGCAAACAAGTACGATTCGGGTGTAGGGCTATCAGTATCCATATCAGGTAAGGCGAAAAGCGGCAGGCTGCTCAGCAGGAATTCGGCGCGGGTCATAGGCGGATAAATCGGTTGGGTATGCTGTCATATTCGTCGCTTGACTGTAGTTAACCCTGTAACCTGCGAAATGGATTAGTATATCCGGAGTATAGATAAGTCCGGGGGTAAATTTTGCTCCAGATTTGCTACCGGATTCACCAAGACCACAACGCTAGTATGTCAACGATCAAACAAGTAGAATTGGGTAGTCAGGGGTTGGTCGTACCAACCATTGGTTTGGGTTGCATGGGAATGACACCGATGGGTGGTGCCGATATTTATGGGAAAGCCGATGAAACGGAAGCTATCGCGACCATCCACCGGTCGCTGGAGCTAGGGGGTAATTTCCTCGACACCGCCGATCTGTACGGGCCTTACCTCAACGAACAGCTGATTGCAAAGGCTGTTAAAGGCAATCGCGATCAATACCGTATCGCGACCAAGTTTGGCTGGGAAATCAACGACGCGGGCACCATCACGTACCAGATCAAGGCGGATAAGGCGTACGTGGCTAAATCGGTTGAACGCTCGCTGAAAAACCTGGGAACAGACTATATCGATCTGTATTACCTGCACCGGCTCGACAAGAACGTACCAATCGAAGAAACCGTCGACGCCATGGCCGGGTTAGTCAAAGCGGGTAAGGTTGGCTACATTGGGCTATCGGAAGTGTCGTCGGCAACCATTCGCCGGGCGCACGCTGTGCATCCGATCACTGCTGTTCAAACCGAGTATTCGCTATTCGAGCGGTCTGTCGAAGAAGCGGGTATCAGCGCAACCCTGGCCGAACTGGGTATTAGTCTGGTGGCGTACTCCCCGCTCGGACGCGGCTTTATCTCCG
This sequence comes from Spirosoma rhododendri, assembly GCF_012849055.1. Classification (NCBI taxonomy): domain Bacteria; kingdom Pseudomonadati; phylum Bacteroidota; class Cytophagia; order Cytophagales; family Cytophagaceae; genus Spirosoma; species Spirosoma rhododendri. The sequence continues at coordinate 2,790,924 of NZ_CP051677.1, forward strand.
GGCAATTCAAGTCGCCGGATGATTTTCCAGCGGATGATTTCCGGCGCGCTCTTCCCAAGTATCAGGGCGAACAGTTCCAGAAAAACCTGGATTTGCTGCACGAGATTCAGGCGATGGCTCAGGAAAAGCAGATCACGGCAACGCAGTTGGCACTGGCCTGGACGATAGCCAAGGGGGCCGTCCCGATCCCCGGTACGAAAAAGGTGAAGTACGTCGAAGAAAACATCGCGTCGACGGCCATTGACTTATCCGAAGCTGAGTTGGCTCGTTTAGAAAGTATCATCCCGCTGGGTACCATTACGGGTGATCGGTATAACGAAATAATGATGCAGACAATCGATTAAGCAGCAGCAAGCCGCGCTGGTTGCTTAGTCACAATCAACCTCAACGTATGAAAGCAACGTCACCCCATACTATTGAGTCTGTTTCGGCCATGCACCGGCATATGGGTGTGAAAGGGCCGAGTCACCCAATGATCAGTGTAGTGGACCTGTCGACTGTCAAGTGTGATACTGACCGAGTCGATCAATCTCTAGTGTACGAGTTCTACACGATTGCCATCAAAAAGAACGTTGAGGGCAAGGTAAGATACGGGCAACAGTACTACGATTTTGATGAGGGATTGATGTCGTTCGTAGCTCCCCACCAGCTTGTCCGCGTCGATAAAGACACCCCTGTCAGGATGGACGGTTTGATGCTGATGGTCCATCCTGACTTTTTTCGGACGTATTCACTCGCCCACCGTATCAAGGAGTACGGATTCTTTGACTACGCCGTGCACGAGGCTCTGCACCTGTCTGAATCGGAGGAAGCGACAGTCACGCAGCTGCTGCACACCATCAGGCAGGAAAGTCAGGCTACGCTCGACGCATTCACGCATGACTTGCTGGTATCGACTATCGACCTGCTGCTGACGTATTGCAACCGGTTTTATCACCGTCAGTTTATCACCCGGCAGTTGGCTAGTCACGACGTACTTAGCCGGTTGGAAGCTGTTCTGGATGATTACTTCAACAGCGACCAGCTGATCGAGTCGGGGCTGCCGAGCGTGGAGTCTGTGGCTAACCAACTGAATCTGTCGCCCAATTACCTCAGCGATATGTTACGGGCGCATACGGGGCAATCGACCCAGCAGCACATTCACGCCAAATTGATCGACAAAGCCAAGCAGGCCCTGTCTACGACGACGATGCCAGTCAGTGAAATTGCGTACCGGCTAGGCTTTGCGTACCCGCAGTCGTTTACTAAACTATTCAAGCGAAAGACAACGATGTCGCCCCTGACCTACCGCCAGTCGTTCAACTGACGGTAGGTCAGGGCAGCGGCTACGGCTTACTTTTTTGGGCCGGATCGATGAAGTTCAGGTCTGTCTCGGCGTCGTCTTTCTTGTACAGGGGCGTCAGGTAAACCGTCATGAACAGCTCTACCGTCGGGAATACGTATGCGTTTATCAGGTGCCCGCCTTCAACCCGCCCGTCGGGGTGCCCGACAGCCATGTGGGCGTGAACGGTTGGTTTGCCATCGTGTACGGCAATATCACCCAGCAGCGATACCAGTTCGACCGGTCCCTCAATTGGATTGAGCCGGTACTGTTTCTTCGCCGGATCAAACCAGGCGGTTGTTGCCCGTTGAAACGCGCCAATCGCGGAAAAATGCGCCGACTGCACCTTATTCTGATTGGCAAAATCAGTTAGGCCAGACAGTACTTCGTCGCCTTTGGCGAAAATGAGCACGTAGGTCTTCGTGCCGTTGACATCACTAAGCAGGCGGGATTGAAGCCCCGGCGCCTTGCCCGTTTCGACCGGTTTTGATGGCGATTGGTACTCGATTGGCTTTATGGGCATCCTATTTTGGGCCTGCGTAGCTGGAGCAGTCAGGGCAAGAATACTGCCTGATACAGCGGCAAAGGCAAGGCCGCTCAAACGTTGGTAAATCGTCATCGACAGGAGGTTATAGAACTGCCTGAATAACCTGGTCTCCGTGCTCACTGTTTGAGGTTCAGAACAGCCGCAGAAGCAAAACGGGATTGCCTCGATGAAGCAATCCCGTTTCTTAATGTTGTCGCCTTATCGTCCCAGACAGCATCCTGCTGTCTAGCCGTAGGCTAATTTGTAATCGGCTAGTTAGCCGCTGTTGCGGCTCCGACAGCAGGATGCTGTCTGGGACAGTCGTGCTGCTCAGAGCAACTACGAACCACAAACCACAAATAATGTATTACAAGCCGCCCCGCATGTCATCGTCGTCAGCGGCTGGGTCTGGCTCGGTACCGTCGTTGTTTCCCAGCGAATCGCCGTTGCCGTAGTTATCGATATCTGGCTCCATATTCGGGCTACCCGATGCGGCTCCCGACCCGTCGGCCATTTCCTCCTCGTCAGTTGGGGTCGTCGGCATTGTCTGCGCGTCGCCCGACAGATCGGTAGGGTTATACGTTTCGTCCATCATCTGCCCATCGACGGGTGTTTGAGCGGGTCCACCTGTTTCCGGTTGATACGTCTGATTCTGCTGACTCAGCATCGCATCCTGATTTTCACTGTTCATCGTAACGTCGAGAAAAAAGTTAATTGATAAAAGGCAGTCTAGCCGCGGGTAAACACTTCCCACAGCCGGTTGTACAACTTGTGCGAATAGTTGGCAATGTCGGTGTGCGACGCGTGAACCTGAAATGGCACAAACGAGACTGCTGCGCCGGGTAATGGCTCGATCTTTACCGTCCGACCGGTTGTCCAGCGACCCGCCAGCCGACGTACTGATCCGGTCAACCGCAGACCTGCATCGGGTAAATCAACTGAGCAGGATTCAGGATACTGTGCAACGGCCAGTTGCTGGGAGAAATCCTGCAACCGACTGGCATCGAACCAGGAAAGGGTAGGGACACTGAATGAGCGATTGGCCCGGCCAGTGCGGTACAACAAACCGATGGAAAGCAGCAACGGCCCGGCCGATCGGCGGCTGGAAACCTGTACGTCGAGAACTTCAAGTGGAGCGGTCTCCGAAGCAGTGGTAACTTCTAAAGTCATGCGTCGATGAAAATGGAACAGCTAGTTAGGTAGCAAACAGTCTGTTAACAAGAAAAACTGTCTGACCGGGCTCGCAAATGAGCGTTTGGTACCTTTCCTAACCAGCTGTTCCAGTCGTGTGTTTACACGTAGATCATCTTTCGCGTCATACCGCCATCAACAGTGAAGTTCTGGCCCGTGATAAAACTGTTTTCGGGTGAAATCAGAAACAGAATCATCCGGGCAATGTCGTCAGCTGTGCCAACCCGCCCGGCCGGGTGTTGCGCGTGGTCTTCAGGCGTCAGGTCATCGGGCTTTGCTTTTGCTTTTTTCAACGCAGACACGTCGATCCAGCCGGGGCTGATGCAGTTGACCCGTATCGATGGGCCCAGGCTAACTGCCAGTGAGTGCGTCAGCGACAGTATTGCGCCTTTGGAGGCCGAGTAAGCAAATGTGTCGGGCTCCGACTGAAAAGCCCGCGTCGAACACATATTGATAATGCAGCCTTTCTGGGCGGCAAGGGCGGGAGCGCAGTGCTTGGCGCAAAGAAACGTACCCGTGAGATTGGTGCCGATAACCCGGTTCCATTCGTCCATCGTCAGCTTATCGATCGACTTGCGGGTCATCTGGGCGGCATTGTTAATCAGCACGTCGATATGCCCGAAGTGACTGACTGTCTGGTCGACGGCTTTCTTGACATTACCCTCGTGCGATACGTCGCAGGAAACAAACAGGAGCTGGGCCGATGAGGCTTTGAAGGCGTCGCGCATCTCAGCCAGTGCTTCGGTATCGGCCTCCCAGACCGCCACCCGGTAACCATGCGTCAATAAATACTGTGTCGTCACACGGCCGATACCCTGGCCTCCTCCGGTAATGATAGCTGTTTTCATAGATGTGTTGGGTAAGCGTAAAAGGCAAACTACGTCCGTTCGTAACACTAACCGGCACCGGTCGGTTATGAAACCATCAGCTTTTAGGAACGACCCCGGTCGGTTACCTATAGGCAAGAGACGTAAAACTGGTAACGTCATTTCGCCGAAAGTCGTATGTATCATGGGCGAACGGTGTACCCATACGTAATTGATTACAGCATGCTTCAGATTGCCTTTTCGCTAGTATACCGGCTCCGACTACCCGAAGGTCACCGGTTCCCAATGCTTAAATATGAACTGATATACGAGCAGCTTCTCTACGAAGGCACCTGCACCGACGATAACTTTTTCGCGCCCTCGCCGGTCGATGACCACTGGGTGCTGGGCGTACACACCGCCAACTACGTACAACAGCTTAAAACGCTGACCGTACCGGCCGAGATGGTGCGCCGAATCGGCTTCCCGCTAACACCCGAGCTGATCGACCGTGAATGGATCATCACGCAGGGGACCATCGACTGCACCCAGATTGCCAAGCGGGACGGTGTTGCGATGAACGTAGCCGGAGGAACACACCATGCGTTCCCCGACCGGGGTGAAGGGTTCTGTATGCTGAACGACGTGGGCGTAGCAGCACACTACTTGCTCGAAACGGGGCAGGTCCGGCAAATCTTGGTGATTGATCTGGACGTACATCAGGGCAACGGAACGGCGGTCATGTTCCAGCACGAACCGCGCGTTTTCACGTTCAGCGTTCACGGCAAAGACAACTACCCGCTCCGCAAAGAACAGTCTGACCTCGACGTCGAACTCCCCACCGGCACCGCCGACGAATTGTATCTCAACACACTTTACGATACGCTCCCCAGACTAATCGACCGAGTCCAGCCCGACTTCCTGTTCTACGTATCGGGTGTCGACATTCTGGCGTCCGACCGGCTGGGTAAAATGGCTGTCAGCCGGGAGGGGTGCCTACAACGCGACCGCTTCGTGTTCGAGCAAGCTATCCAGCGCAACCTCCCGATCACCGTATCGATGGGGGGCGGCTACTCACCCCGCTTAACTGACATCGTCGAAGCCCACTGCAACACGTTTCGGCTGGCGAGTGGGCTGTATTTTTAGGAATGTGTGGTTTCCCTCACCCCCGGCCCCTCTCCCAAAACGGGAGAGGGGGGCAGAACTTCCAATGTTTCCCCCCTCTCCTGTTTGGGAGAGGGGCCGGGGGTGAGGGCAAAGGCAGTAAAAATGCCGCAGCCCACACACCGACGACTTCCGAATAAAAAAGAACCCCTCTCCCGTTTTGGGAGAGGGGCAGGGATGGTCGGCCGCAGCCGTGAGGGCCGCAGCCGTAAACCGTACACTGAATACAGAATACCGTAAACCGCTACACCGTATGCACCCAGCCAAACGTATCCTCTACCTGACCGGTACGGATCGCGTTCATCTGATCGCGTAGTTTAACCGCTACCGAATCGGTAGGGCCATATTCGGGCAGCATATAGTCTTTGCCGTTGTAGCCGATCAGCGCGTAAGGCGACGCACCAACCGCCGTTCCGGCACCGAAGGCTTCCGTCAGACGACCGCTTTCAATGCCCGTAAGCACCTCGTCGATCGATACCAGCCGCTCCTCGACTTCGATACCCATACTGCGGGCAATCTGAAGCAGCGAATCACGGGTAACGCCTTTCAGAATCGAATCCGACGTAGCGGGCGTCACCAGCTTACCGTCGATCACGAACATGATGTTCATCGTGCCCGATTCCTCGATGTATTTGTGCTCGCGGGCGTCGGTCCAGATCAGTTGGTCGTAGCCCTGCTGTTGTGCCAGAAGGGTCGGATACATCGATCCGGCGTAGTTACCAGCGCACTTCGCGAAGCCGACGCCACCGGGGGCCGAGCGGATGTATTCCGTCTCGATTTTCAGCTTTGGTGGTTTCGAGTAATACGCACCGACCGGGCAGGTGAAAATGCAGAACCGGTACGTTTTCGACGGCGCGACGCCCAGATACGTATCGGTCGCAAACATGTACGGACGAACGTACAGCGAGCTTTCCGGCGACGACGGTACCCAGTCGGCGTCGACGCGCAGCAGCGCTTCCAGACCGCCCATGAATACGTCTTCCGTCAGCGTGGCCATGCACATCCGCTTGGCCGACTCGTTCATCCGTTTGAAGTTTTCGTACGGACGGAACAGGCGCACTTCACCCGCTTCGTTTTTAAACGCTTTCATGCCTTCAAAAATCGACTGACCGTAATGCAGCGACGATAGGGCCGGACTCAGCGTAAAGTTGTCGAACGGCACAATCATTTGACTTGTCCATTCGCCGTCAATAAAGTCCGCCACGAACATATGGTCGGAGAAGTGTTTTCCGAAAGGCAGATTGTTGAAATCGACCTCCTGAATGCGGGAGCGTTCCGCTTTCCGCAACTCAATTTGCAAGACGTCCGTCGTCATAATCAGGGTGTTGGTTAATGCGCCGAGCTGGTATAAGCGGGGCTCGGCAAAGCTAAAAAAATAGCGGGACTAAGTTTAGTTGTTAAGACAACTTTCTTTTTTACGTTAAACTCTTGGCTTCCATTCAATCTCGTCAGCTGCCAGCGCCTGCGCCATCGACCGGCCCAGGACGAAAAAATAATCTGACAATCGGTTGAGGTACTGAATCACCAGTGGGTCAACCGTCTCCTGCGCGTTCAGCGCGATAACGATCCGCTCAGTCCGGCGGCAGACTGTCCGAGCCAGATGACAAAACGATACCGACTGATGTCCGCCTGGTAGCACGAACGCGCGTAGTTCCGGTAACTCAGCATCCATAGCATCCATGCTTTCTTCCAGTCGCACCACATCCGACTCAACAATGGCAGGTAGCGCTTTCTTTACTGACTTGTCGGGGTCCGTTGCCAGTTCGGCACCGATCGTAAACAGCCGGTCCTGAATCTCTGCCAGTTCGGCAATTCGTGTAGTATTGACGGGCTGGTCGCGCAGCAATCCCACCCAGGCGTTCAACTCATCGACCGTACCATAGGCGTCAATCCGTAATTCCGCCTTACTCACCCGCCGACCACCAATCAGAGCTGTTTGGCCAGTATCCCCCGTTTTTGTGTAAATCTTCATGAATCGTTAAACCCTCTGTTGCAACAAAAAGCTAAGCTAACGGAATTCGCCCGTTCAGGCCGTACCTTTGCCACCTGATTTAAAAACGTATGCAGTAACGAGTGCAGGTATGACAGCTAACCGCATGTTCAGACGTTCACTCTTTCGATTATTTACATGACCTCTGGTACCTTATTCATTCGCGCCTGGCGCATAGTAGCCATACTTGGTTTCCTGGTGTCGCTATTCAGTAGCTATATATCTTACCCGGAAGAAGTAGCCGTTCGGTTCGATGACACCAACCGGGCTATTCAGTACATCAATCGCGAAACGCTGTTTTACGTCTCAATCGCAATTTTTCTGATTAGCCTGATGAGTTTGCGGGCATTGGGGCGGATGTTTCCCCGCGTACCCTCCGACAGTCTGCCCATACCGAATCAGGCGGAGTGGGCTGCGCATCGCCCTCAGCTAAACACGGTGTTCATCAATTGGTTTTACGCGCTCACAGCCGCTATCACGACAATACTGGCTCTGGGGCTGTTCGTGCTGTCCCTGCTTAATCAGTCGGCTCGTACCGTTCGCTTTATCGATTACGGTGGTCTGCTGCCTGTCTGCACCGCCATTATCATCATCGTACTGGCGGCCTTACCGATCCGTTTATTCATGAAACCGTCGGCCGATGAATGACCTGCCCGAAATCCGGCTGGATCAGATACAGTACAATCTACCCGACGACCGGATTGCCCGCTTCCCATTGCCCCAGCGCGACGCGTCGAAATTACTGGTTTATAAAAACGGCCAGATTGAGCACGCGACTTTTACGGACTTACCCAATCAGCTCCCCGCTGACAGTTACCTGGTGTTCAACAACACGCGGGTCATTCCTGCGCGGCTGCATTTTACACGAGCAACGGGGGCGCTTATTGAGCTTTTTCTGCTAAATCCCGTCGACCCTGAGACAGACGCGATTCCGCCGATTAGTCAGGCAATGGAGGCAACGGGCAGCGTAATATGGCAAGTGATGATCGGTAACCGCAAGCGCTGGAAACCAAACGAAACGCTGGAGACCCGTCTGCCAACGCCACAGGGCGAGGTAGTCCTCCGCGCCGACTGGTTCGATCCTGAGCAATCACTGATTCGATTCAGCTGGGAGCCTGCCGACCGGGCGTTTGCGCAGCTCATCGACTACGCCGGGCAGATTCCGTTACCTCCGTACCTCAACCGTGAAGCCACTGACACCGACCGCGACACGTATCAGACGGTTTATTCGGAAAAAGACGGGGCCGTAGCAGCTCCAACCGCCGGCCTGCATTTCACCCCCGCTGTGTTCGACGCGCTGGCACAACGCAGAATCGGCCATGACTACTTGACGCTGCATGTGGGTGCCGGGACGTTTCAGCCAATCAAAACCGACGATGTCCGGCAGCATTTTATGCATACCGAACAGATCGTTTACACTAAGGACAATCTGCAAAACCTGCTCGGCCAAATCGGGCATATCATTCCCGTCGGTACTACCTCTATGCGGGCGCTGGAAAGTCTATACTGGATGGGCGTGAAAGCGATGCGTCAGGACGCGAATCCGTTCACGCTGGATCAGCACTACGCCTACCGACTACCCGCCGATCAGCAGCCGTCACCTAACGAGGCCCTACAGGCTGTGCTCAACTACATGACCATCCACGAACTGGAGACTGTAACGGCGCACACCAGCATTTACATCACGCCCGGCTATCAGCTTCGGCTCTGCCGCGGAATCATAACAAATTTCCATCAGCCCGGCTCAACGCTGATCCTGTTGATTGCCGCGCTTATCGGCGACGACTGGCAGCGCGTTTACCAGACAGCCTTGCAGCAGGACTACCGCTTCCTGAGTTACGGCGACTCATCGTTGCTTTTACCGTAAAGCCTTACTTTTGCGGGTACATAGTTTGAGAGCTACAGCGTGAAAGAGCGGTTTAAAACCTCTTTCACGCTGTAGCTTTCCCGTTCTTTCGCTCTTTATACTTTTTATGAATTTCATCGAAGAACTCCGCTGGCGCGGTATGTTGCAGGACATGACGCCCGGCACCGAAGAACAACTTCAAAAGCAGATGACTGCCGGTTACATCGGTTTCG